>NZ_JAKIKW010000021.1 GCF_023283945.1 Shewanella gelidimarina
TTCGAGTGATGATTTCTTAATCAGAAGTCAAACTCGAAGCCCTTAAAGCGCTTGTCACCTGAATCAAATCTCCGAAGAGTTTTAACTCTCTAACACTGCTGCAAGTCCCGTACTACCTAGCGTTTGCTAAGAGCGATTGGCCTGCTGTGCCGTGTCAGTGGATGCGTATTATAGGGAAATACTGATGGAGCACAAGAGGCTTTCTGCATAAAAAGTAAATAAACCTACTGCCCGTCCAAAATCCATTCAAAACGAGCATATATCATGCAAAACAGGTCGGGGATTAGCATTTACTTTAATACACAGCCTTATTACTGTGGTTGCTTTTCGTCTTGATAGGTATTTTAATGGCGAATATAGTAAGGAAGCATTAATTTCATCTATATAAAGGTAAAACTTGCTCAGTTGCTATTAATCTCGTTATCACGCTAGCATGAGTGATGCTGCTTGCATCGTCGACACTAATCATAGATAAAGCTATGGAAGGTAAAAAATGATATTAGATCCAACAAACGATCTTACTAGAGGCGGACATACTCAAGGTATATTCGCTCAATCGCTTTGGATAACACTTTGTGGTGTATTACTGTTCGCGAGCCTATTTAGCACTCATTCATATGCTAGCGAAATTTATACATGGGTTGATGAACAAGGCGTAACTCACTTTAGTCAGGAACCTCCCGAGCAAAAAGAAGCTAAAAAGATCTATAGCGAAGACATTCAGCCAGCTAAAATAGGCAGTGTCGCACCAACAGTCTCGGCCCCATTAGTAAAAGTCCCTACTGAGTTAGAGAAGTCGGCACTCGCAATAAAGAAATCAGATAAAGCACAAGCGAAAACAATTTGTGAAAGTGCTAAGCACAGCCTGAACGTATTAAGCAGTCATTCAAAACTTAATAGAAAGAGTGCAGATACAGGCAAAACGATAGCAATGACAGAAGAGCAGCGACAAGCCGCTATTACCGAACAAAAGGAACGTGTCTCTTTATTTTGCGAGAACTAACGAATATTGAATGAGCAAATATAGAAACAGACTCCGTTTGAGTCTGTTTCAAGTCCACTAGCTACTTGCTAGCCGTAAGGTTATACATTGAACGCGTCACACCATCTTCACATGCTTTAAGACCCGCTTTCCAACCATCATCAAATTTTTCAAGCCCATCAAGAGCTGTATCTTTCGCTACTGAGTCATAAAGTTCTGCTTGTTGTTTCTTCATTACATAAGCATTTTTACAACCACGATAATATCCATAATGATACAGGCTTTCATATTCTTGATTGCCTTCACCAATATAAGGTGCCGATGTTTGCTCTTTCTCATGGCTTGAGTCTGCACAACCTACGATTGTCATTGACGCTAAAACGATAATTGCTAACTGACGTTTCATATTATTGCTTCCCTGTAATCAAATTAAATGCCGCCAATAACCGTGGTACTTGAACACTGCTACTGACCGCTATTTATATTATTTTAATAACATTAAGTATTGTTGAATAATTGGATAATACAAACATATAGTCAATATGATGCTGAAGTCGCTCTATTCGGTAGGCTTAACACTACAAGGGGAGTAAAGGTGTCACTAGCGGTAGAATATAAATGGCTGGCGATACATAAAAAAGTGGCATCAACTTTCGTTGATGCCACTATAAAACGAACTGAATTACCGACTAAACGACAGCGCTACTGCGTAAAGCTGAGTTGTCCCGCGACAACTGAAACTAGGATCGGCGTTCCAGGCTGAAGTTGTCCACTTAAGATCTTTTGAGCGAGTGGATTTTCAACCTCTTGCTGTAGAGCTCGTTTTAGTGGCCTTGCACCATAAATAGGATCGTATCCCGCATCCGCAATAACGGCTAATGCTTCAGCACTGATCTTAAGCTCGTAGTCTTTTTCAGCCAACCTAAGCTGTAACGCCTCTATCTGAATCGCAGCAATATGGGCAATGTTAGCTTTATCCAGCGGATGAAAAACCACGGACTCGTCAATACGGTTTAAAAACTCCGGTCTAAAGTGCTGCGTCACGACCTCCATCACATTAGACTTCATCTCTTCATAGCTTTGTGCACCAAAGCCTGCTTGAATAACATCAGAACCGAGATTTGAGGTCATGATCACTACCGTATTACGAAAATCGACAGTTCGACCTTGGCCATCAGTTAAGCGGCCATCATCTAATACCTGCAATAAGATATTAAACACATCGGGATGTGCCTTTTCGACCTCATCAAGCAAAATAACTGAATAAGGTTTACGTCTTACCGCTTCAGTTAAATAGCCGCCTTCTTCATAACCTACATATCCAGGAGGCGCTCCAACCAAACGCGATACAGAGTGCTTCTCCATAAACTCAGACATATCAATTCGTACTAGTGAAGATTCAGTATCAAATAGAAACTTGGCCAGTGACTTACAAAGCTCTGTTTTCCCCACACCCGTCGGACCTAAAAATAGAAAAGAACCGATAGGGCGACTCGGATCGGAAAGGCCTGCTCTACTGCGACGAATCGCATTGGATACAGAATCAACTGCTTCGTTCTGACCGATGACGCGTTCATGTAACGCATCTTCCATCTGCAATAACTTTTCCCGCTCGCCTTCAAGCATCTTTGACACTGGGATCCCGGTCGCTTTAGATAACACTTCAGCGATCTCAACGTCTGTCACTTTATTACGCAGTAAGGTCATATCTTGCATTTCAGCTTGGGCTGCCAAGTCGAGCTGTTTTTCAAGCGCCGGGATACGGCCATACTGTAACTCTGACATGCGCGTTAAATCGCCGGCACGCCTCGCGACCTCTAAATCCATTCTAGCCTGCTCTAAATCAGCCTTGATATGCTGAGTCCCAGCAAGCGCGGCTTTTTCGGTGTGCCAAATCTCATTTAGCTCAGCCGCTTTTGCCTCAACCTCTTTAAGCTCAGTGCGAAGTACCTCTAAACGACGTAAACTCGCTTCATCTTCCTCTTTCCTTACCGCTTGCTCTTCAAGTTTTAACTGAATTGCACGACGTTCGAGTCGATCGAGAGATTCGGGCTTTGAATCTATTTGGATTCTGATGCTCGACGCGGCTTCATCAATCAGGTCGATCGCTTTGTCAGGTAGCTTTCGGTCTGAAATATAGCGATTAGACATGGTCGCAGCCGCGACAATTGCAGGGTCTGTAATTTCAACATGATGATGCAGCTCGTAACGCTCTTTGAGACCACGTAAAATAGCAATGGTATCTTCAACGTTAGGCTCATCCACCAGCACTTTTTGAAAACGCCGCTCTAACGCAGCATCCTTTTCAATATATTTTCTGTACTCATCTAATGTTGTCGCACCGACACAATGCAAATCACCACGTGCCAATGCTGGTTTAAGCATATTCCCCGCATCCATTGCACCATCGCCTTTACCAGCACCGACCATAGTGTGCAGTTCATCAATAAAGAGGATAACTTGACCCTCTTCTTGAGAAAGCTCATTAAGAACCGCTTTTAGACGTTCTTCAAATTCACCACGATATTTAGCGCCAGCAATCAATGCGCCCATATCCAAAGATAGTACCCGCTTATTTTTAATGCCTTCAGGTACTTCATTGTTAATAATCCGCTGCGCTAACCCTTCAACAATGGCCGTCTTACCGACCCCGGGATCACCAATCAATACAGGATTGTTTTTACTACGACGTTGCAATACTTGGATCGTACGACGAATTTCGTCATCACGACCAATAACGGGGTCTAACTTGCCCTGCTCTGCTCGCTCAGTGAGATCAACAGTGAACTTTTTCAACGCTTGACGCTGATCTTCAGCGTTAGGATCATCAACCTTTTGGCCATTACGCATCTGTTCTATGGTCGACTCCATTAACGCTTTTGTTGCACCAGACTTCTTTAACGCCTGTGCTAGGGCATCACTGCCTTCGAGCGCGGCTAATACAAATAGCTCACTTGAAATAAATTTGTCTTTGCGCTTTTGCGCTAATTTATCGCACAAATTCAGCACACGGATTAGCGCTTGAGATAACTGAACATCTCCGCCCGTGCCTTCAACTTGTGGTCGTTGTTCTAACTCTTGGCTCAATAACGAGCGCAGAGTACTCACCTTAATACCCGCTTGGGTCAATAATGGGTGAATGGAACCGCCGTCTTGATTCAGCAATGCCATCATCAAATGGGCTGGTTCTATAAATTGGTGGTCTCGGCCTAATGCCAATGATTGAGCATCCGAGATAGCAATTTGGAATTTATTTGTCATACGGTCGAGTCGCATCATTCCTCCGATAACTCAGTTAGATTTGTAGTTGGGACATGCATGGTGCACCGAGTTGGATACTCTTAATTGGAGTACTTAATCCATTCACGCTTTGATACAAACAAGAATAGGTTTGCTCTACAAGACAGTAAAGCTTCTGATAACTAAAATATGGGGGTTAATCAAGAAAATTCAAGTTATTTTTTAAGCATCAAGCCAAATAAATGATGCCATTCTGCCAGTAACACCGTCACGGCGATAAGAAAAAAATGATTCATTATCCGTTACCGTGCAACGCGTATCAGCAAAAAGGGTTTTCACCCCAGCTTTGGCTAATCTGAGTTTTGCCAATCCCTGAAGATCAGCTAGGTATTTATGGCTAAGATGTTCTCTTACGGGGACAAAAAAGTGCTGAGCCTCTGGGTGCTTTGCTTCGAATTGTTGTTTGACTTCAGAGCCAACTTCAAAAGCTTTAGGCCCAATTGCAGGTCCTAAGTAAGCCACGAGTTCTTGTGGAGAGTGAGAAAATTTGTTGATTGCCGCTTCAATAATACCGTCACACAACCCGCGCCACCCAGCATGAACCGCTGCGACCTCGGTTCCGTTTTTATCACACAGTAAAATAGGCAGACAATCAGCAGTCATCACCACACACACTTGGTTGCTGTTATTACAGTAGCTCCCATCTGCATGATGGACTTCGCTGTTATCGGCATTAACAAGCTTAATACTGTGAGTTTGCTCAAGCCAAGCAGGAGTTACAGGAAGGTTTAGGCGTTGCAAAATTATTTGCCGGTTACCGTTGACGCGAGTGATATTATCACCAACATGGGCACCGAGGTTGAGACTATCAAAAGGGGGTAAGCTTATGCCACCTTGTCGAGTCGAAAAAGCTAAGTTTACCCCCGGAGGAATAAACCAAGCTTGTTTCTCATCGAAAACATCTGTCATTAAATAACAGGTGGATTATCAATCGTATCTTGACGAAGAGCTTTAGTCAGCTTCACCATATCAGCAGGGATCGGCGCTCGCCAGCTCATCACTTCACAAGTGAAAGGATGTGCTAGTTCAAGTCGAACCGCATGCAATGCTTGTCGTCTGAAAGCCATATAGGTTTCAAAAAAGTCTGGCGCTGCCCCTTTTGGAGGACGCGGTCGACCTGCATAAACAGGATCACCGACCAATACATGGCCGATATAAGCCATATGCACACGAATTTGGTGTGTACGACCAGATTCTAGGCGAAGGCGTAAACGCGTATGCAGTCTGAACTTTTCAGCCACACGATAATGCGTCATCGCCGGCTTGCCATTGTGCACTACAGCCATATGTGTACGTTTGCTTGGGTGACGATCGATAGGCTCATCGACTGTACCGCCCGCAATAATCCCACCGAGAACAATCGCTTCGTATTCACGAGTGATCTCACGAGCTTGCAGTGCCGTAACCAAATGGGTTTGCGCTTCAACCGTTTTAGCCACAACCATTAAACCGGAGGTGTCTTTATCTAAACGATGCACAATACCTGCTCGCGGTACCAACTCGATACCAGGGCAATGATGCAGTAATGCATTCATTAGCGTACCGTCTTGATTACCAGCACCAGGATGTACTACTAGACCTGCTTGCTTATTGATAACCAAAATATGATCATCTTCATAAATAATATCAAGATCGATCGCTTCGGCTTTTGCGGATGTTTCCTCTTCCAGTGTTGCATCTACGACGACGTCCTGACCTTCCAGAACTTTCACTCTGGGTTTATCAGCAACTGTACCGTCGATGTATACTGCACCGGACAGAATCCACTCTTTAATGCGTGTTCGCGAGTAATCAGGGAACAAATCAGCCAGAGTCTGGTCCAATCTTTGGCCTGATTGTGTTGATGTTATCTCGCTTTTTAGTTTAATCTCTTGAGTCATATGAACCGTACCCACGTTTCGGGGTCCAAAAATGTTTACTATCTGTTACAATCGGATTGTTTCTATTTTATCGTGAAATGGAAAAATTCATAACTATAACTTTAAAAGAATCGAATTCAAGTATGCATAAATTTGCCAAAAGTGTTGCTGTAGTGCTAATTTCGCTTGCTGCTACGGCCTGTAGTAGTAAACAGGGCGAAGACCCTGCAATGATCAAAAGTTCACCTGAAGTGCTTTATTCTCAAGCAAGAACCTCTATGGAGCTGGGAAATTACAGCAAAGCAGTTCGTTCTTTAGAAGCTTTAGATTCCCGTTTCCCGTTTGGACCTCATAAAACACAAGTCCAACTCGATTTAATATTTGCTTACTACAAGCTTGATGACCCAGCTTCAGGCATTGCTAACATCGACCGTTTTATTAGATTAAATCCAACACATAAAGACATTGATTACGTTTATTATATGCGCGGTCTTGTCAATATGCAGTCTGATCGCTACCTGTTCCACGACATGTTAAATATCGATAGATCTGATCGTGATCCTAAAGCAGCACAAGATGCATTTAAGGATTTTGACAGACTGGTTAAGTCTTATCCAAACAGTAAGTATGCAGCAGATGCGCAAAAACGCATGCAACACTTAAAAAATAGACTAGCACTTTACTCGATCAAGGTAGCTGAATACTACATAAAAATGAATGCATGGAGTGCAGCAGCTATTCGCGCCCAGCTAGTTATGGAAGGTTATCCAGGTACACCGTCCACCGAAAGAGCATTAGAGATCATGTCTAAAGCATACGGTGAGTTAGGACAAGATAAGCTTAAAGAGCATGCACTTATGGTCATGCAAGCCAACTTCCCAAGCAATAAGTTAGTCGCAAAACAGTAATTAATAACCGTGTTTTATCACGGGTTATAAAAAATAAAGGCCTCAAATGAGGCCTTTATTTTTTTTAATAGATTTACGAATGTTGGTAAACAAATCCACCATATAAGTATTTAGTTGCCTCTGCGCCTAATATCATCACTTTGTCACCCGCTTCTAATACGCCAGAATTGATCAGTCTAGAGAGGCTGACCCATATTGCCGCTGAGCCTAAATTACCCAGCCATTTAGCATCGTTAATAACACAACTAGGTTCAATGCTCAGCGCTTCAGCTAACAGAGTATCAATATGACCGTTCGCTTGGTGAGGTAAAATAAAACGAAAGTCATCAAGATGGTGTCCATGAGACTGCAAAGCCGCTAATCCAAGTTCAAATAATTGGCTACCCTGCTTCCTGACGGCTGCCGTATTATGATGAAACCTCGCCATCTGCTTATTAGCAACATCATTAGAACCACCATCAAGATAAAAGCCAGCATCTTTACCAACGCCGATATGACCTAAATAGATATCAGAAATAATCCCAGAGGCACCGTTTGCTTGCTCAATAGGCGCTAACACTACCGCTGCAGCACCATCTCCCATTTGCACATAATTGACTAACTGCTCAGTATCGATAAATTGATTATCCATATCAAAGAAGACCGAACCGGTTTCACAACCCACTATTGCTACCGGCTGCTGATTAACAGCACAAAAGGCAGACGCTATCTGCAGACCATTGGCAAAACCGGTGCAGGCTTGGCGTAATTCTAAATAAGGACCATGGTATGCCTGTTTATCTGCTATCCACGCAGCATTTGGAGGCACCTGAGTATGGGGGGTGCATGTATGGGAAAGCAGATAGTCGAGCTGTTCCATTTCAACGTTTGCCGCGGCAAGTGCCGCCTTTAACGCTTGTACACTCAGCTCTATACTCGTCGGTGACGGTGTGCTGGTTGCCACATTAAGATTGCGAGTTAAATGCCGTCCCTGTATCCCCATTCTGCGAGCAATTGCTTTGGCTTTTCTCGCGGTCAGTGAGCCACATTGATGCTTGAGCTTTTCAAGCAGCAGTTCATTACTAATGTTGGTATGAGGCAAAGCGTGAGCGATCCCTTTTAAACAAAGCGAATGCTTTGCAAATTTTACCGCCATTTAGCCTCCAGTTTTTGATTAAGTCTATCCAAACAGACCCCCATTGACTCAAATGCATCGCCTTGAGTCTGCAGTAACGTCATCAAGTCACCCACGACATACTCATGCTGATGGGAAAATTGATTCAACGTTGCTCCTAGTGCTATCGCGTGTTTACGACTAACGTAGACGTGCTTTGCTTCATCTTTCTTAATGAGGCCACACAATTGAGAAAAACGATGTTCATCACCTAAATCACAATGCTCAAACGCTTGCATGATATGAGTAACACAGGTATCTAATATGGCAATTCTGACAAAATGTTCACTGTAGCTATCCACTCGGCCTAAGTGGGCATAAAAGCGTTTTGCTTTTCTCTGCACTTGAGTGAACTCAGGACGTGAGCTTAATGACAAAGCCACATGCTGCAGAGCAATGTCATGACGATGCTCATCGGCTTCTACAGCTTGCAAACAAGCCCGCAGCGAGTGTTGTTCTGTCGCTAAACGCTGGATCTCAGTATTAAAAACGAGTTGTGCTGATTGTTCGCCACATAACAACAGCGGTAATAAACGGCTCATGGCCTCCGTTTGAGTGTCGGTGAACTGCACTGGACGCTGTTGAGCCTCAGCGAGCCAATGCATGATACGTTGGCTATTAGCGGGCAATGCTGTTTGAGGCGCCGTTATGGTTTTAAGCGGAAAACAGCGAGTAAGCACTTTAGTCTGCATCTATTCTCCTTAACATCCAACGCTGATAAAGCACAGGTAACATCAATACATCAAAGCCCCAAGCAAATAGAACCACTAAGCAAGAGAGCAAACTCAATTGCGAGATAGGGGCAAAGTCGGACATTAATCCAATAGAAAAACCTAAAGAGATGGTCAGTGTGGTGAATGTAATCACAGGCAAAACCTGACTGAATGCATCCCACATACTAGTGGTATTGCTGTGACTGCAATCTTTGCTGGGCAATCTAAGCATCAAATGCAATGTATCATCAACAATAATGCCCAGCATCATCCCCAATACAACCGCGGTACCGAGGCTGATAAAGCCGCCATTGAGCTGCCATAAAGCAAATACCCACAACAGTGGTAAAAAATTAAGCAATAACCCCATAAAGCCAAAGGCTAATGAGCGTTTCAACATACTCAGTAGCACTGCTAACGCCAGTAACGCCACACCGAATGAAATCAGCATATTGTTAGCATTGTCGATACTGAGATGGGCAAACAATAAATTACTGCCAAGAGACGGGCTGACATCAATATTTTGGGCATTGCTTGCTAACCAAGTATTCACTTTCGTTTCAAATGCCACCAATTCCATCGCCGTCATTGGCACTAGGTACAAGGTCACTAAACTAGCATTCTTGTGCTTATTTAGTTCGCTTTGTAAGCGTAATTGCACGACTGATTTTTCAGTTAATAAACGCTTAAACTGGGTCTGCCCCATACCGGTACTTTTAATCCAATCGCCCAGATGCTGAACCTTATTAACCTCAGGTTGTACTTTTAGATAACGGGCGAATTTATATATAAAAGCCAATTCAACTTTATCAATCTGAGCACCTTTTTTACTACTAACAACATAGTGTTGTAAGTTAATCCCCGCAAAGTACTGTCGCATTTTTTGACTAGATACTGTGAAGGAGTTATTCGATTCGAAGTAACCTAAAGGGTCATCATTGAGGGTTAACTTGGATACGCTTATCAGCGAGAGAACACTAAGCAATACAATCCCAAGTATTACAGCATTGGGTCTTTTTACATTATATTTGGCGAATAAAAGCACTAAACCAAAGTGCATCCCCTGCTCTTTTATCGGCTTAGAAAATCCAGCAAAGTAGATTAATGTGGTCAAACTTAATAAGTAATTACATAAAACGGCAAATGCCACCAACAAACCAAAACTTTGGATTGGCGGCGAAGGGCTAAACATTAATAAGCTAAAACCCAATATGGTCGTCAGCGTCGAATAGAACAGCGGGGCTTGATTAACACTGACGCTATGCTCAAGCGCTTGGGTATTTGACTTACCTAAGTTGATTGCACGCCGCCAAGCAAAATAGAGATGAGATGCATACGCCAAAGCCAGTGTCACAATAATCACCGGTACAAAGGCGCTTATCGCGGCCAATGTCAGCTTTAACCAAGCCGCGATGCCTAAGGTTAAAATAAGGGTTACAACGCTATTAAGACATAACGCAGTGATCCACACTTTTTGCCTGATAAAAAGCGCTGCCATCAAAAAGATAATACCCAATAACGAGGGTGCAAACCAAAGTAAGTCATGACGTAGCACTTTGGCATATTGCCAATTTAAGGCATGCGTGCCATTGAGATAACTATTTACATTCATTGGCAGCCAGAAAGCACTTGTTGCAGCATCGATTTCATCGAGCGTGCTCATCAACCACACACTACGCGTCGCAAAGGATTTAGACTGTGCCTCGTTTAGTTTTAGCTGTAATAGTATGGCTTGGCCATTTTCCGATAAAACAGACGCTAGGCGTGGATGTTTTTTATAATTAAGTATCTTATCCGCGCTAACATCACCTTGAAGAAACTGATTATAGCCCTGAACACTTATTACATTTGGATTGCCTTTCAGCTGTTCTATAAAGGTGAGAAGAGGTTCAGCAAGCTCCGCTTCTCGCCAATGTTGCTTACTTTCAAGTAGTAGCCATAATTGGTCGTGGCGTTCGAAACTATCGTTCATCTGGTTAAACGCTACAAACCGAGGATCTGTTGGTGAGAAGTAATCACTAAAGTTAACATCGAGGTTGAGTCTATGCAGACCTAACAAAGAAAGCAGGATCAACAAAATGATACTGACAAACAGTCCTAAAGGATGGCGCTGAATAGTCCAAACAGTTCGAATGTGAAGCCCCAAGCAATTTCTCCTCGTCGATCTTTTTCTCTGTATAAAGACAAGACCGTGGAAAGGCCTAATAAATTCACACAACTTTAACATTACTCCATGGTAACGCTACCAAAGTGATCCATTGCAATGAATCGCTTAGTTCTGCAGCTAAACGCTGGATAATTCAACGTGCGAACAAAAGAAAGCACCATTTAGCAAAAAATAGTTGACTCAAATCAGTAAAAGCCTTTTAATAGCGCCGTTGCCCGAATAGCTCAGTCGGTAGAGCAGAGGATTGAAAATCCTCGTGTCCCTGGTTCGATTCCGGGTTCGGGCACCAATATTTAGTTTAGGTGTAGCAACATTTAAACCAGAGTCTAAGGCAAGTTAAGACCTTAAGCACTCAACATGAAACCTCGCCTAGCGAGGTTTTTTTGTATCTGCTATTTAAAACACTATCAACACAGCTTCGAACTCTGTATGCCGGACTCAGCAGGTACCGCTAGACTTACCACCAGCTGCAGATACAAAAAAGCCAATCACCTTAATGACTGGCTTTATTTTACTTAGCGTTGGCAGAGCTTCTACTGCACGCTCTATTACAGCGCGTTGTAGCTCACACTGAAGAAGACTTCTCTTCCAGGGCTGAAGTAGTTTGCCACTGAAATGATCTCTTCATCAAACACATTATTGGCTTTTAAGCGCAGCTGCCAATTGTCAGTCACCTTATATCCTAGTCCCAGATCTAACTGATGATATGCGTCTAAGTATTGGTCGTAACCTGCGTATCGTTTGCCTTGATAATGGTAGTTAGCCAACAGATCAAAATCTTGCCACTGATAACTCAACGAATAGTTAAACTCATTCTCGCTACGGCCAGTAAGTGCCTTTTCAGTCGCTTTATCTTCAGTATCTAAATAGGTATACGCTAACTGATGCTCTAGGCCAAACAAGCCAAACTTAGTAAAAAATTCAGCGCCGGTGATTTCGGCATTGTTAACATTAGCAGGTTTCCAAATCTCCCAACCATTATCGCCAATGATCCCCGTAGGAGCCCAAGCAATGAGATTATCGATGTCGTTCTTGAATAGGCTGACATAAGCTTGAACATCATTACGTCGATAGTTTAAGGTCATATCGTAACTTTCAGATGTTTCTGACAACAGTTCAGGATTACCTGAGCCTGGCCAGTACAAGTCATTAAAAGTTGGTACCTTAAACGCTGTACCGGTTGTCGCCGACAAACGCCATTGTTCATTGAACTGGTAAGCCAGACTTAGGTTATAAGTCGTTTCGCTATCAACATTTTCTACGTCGTCATAACGAACTGCGACTTCAGCAAGTAGCTTTTGCCATTGCTTCTCAACCAACAGATAAGCACCAACGATGTCACGGTCATTTTGCGCATAATCGCCAAGTACGGCTTCATTTGACCAATCAATACCACCGCTTAAGTTTAAGCCATTTCCAACGAGGTATTGATTGCTCCAATTCACTTGCTTACGCTTAGTTTCATATTTGGCAATTCCGGCTGCCGCGTTATCACCACGGAAGTTCTCGTTATAATCTCGAGACTGGCTATATGCCAATTTACTCGTGTATTTTCCGCCAGTATATTGCGTACCTAAATTCCAAAGGTAATTAGCATAATCAGACTCATCCACACCACCACTGCCATAAATATCATCAAATTGATTGTTGCCTCTGTCGTATTGACCACTCCAGAGTGCCTGCCACTGCTGGCTAAGTAACTGTGAACCTTTAAGTGATATAGAGGTACGGTCGTAACCATCAGCATCATTTTCAGATTCTGCACCGTCATAAACATCATAGCCATTTGATTGCTCACGACTTACAACGAGTGTACTACTGCCCTCTCCGTGCTCCATTCCAAAACCAGCAGAGCCACGAAGATAATCATTAGTACCGTACTCTGCACCAACAAAGCCTTCGCCGCTTTTAAGTTGGCGAGTAAATATTTGAATCACGCCGCCGATGGCATCACTGCCCCAAACAGAGGCTCTAGGACCTTTTAAGACCTCTATACGCTCAATATTTTCTGGCGATATGCTGTTGAAGCTAACCGAGCCAAGTGTCGCGGAGCCCACTTTTACGCCATCAACAATAACTAAGACATGACTTGAGTTACTACCACGAATGCTAACTGAAGTAGTTTGACCCGCCCCACCATTACGCGTGACGCTTACGCCAGGCAGAATTTCTAAAACGTCTGCAATGGATTTGGGATTCAGACGCTCTATCTCTTCACGTTCAATGGTGTTGATGACGGTAAGCTGCTGATCAGTCGTTCTGTCAAAACGTGCACCGGTAACAGTGATAGTTTCGTCAACGACAAGTTGTTGGCTGGATTCTGCGGCCAGTACAGGCAAAGCAGATAAGCTGAGCACGCTGCTGATAAGCAACGCGATTTTTGAAGGTTGTGTACCCATTTACCCTTGACTCCTGAAGGAAAACGGGGCAATGCGTCACGGAATGACAAATAGTTAAGCGCTAAAATTCCATCGCTACATTTGCACACTGCCGCACTTCGAGATCTGCCCGCCGAAATCATCGAAATCACTTTACGGGCCGGTCTCCGGACTTAGGTTCTATATCGATTTAAGTATCGATATGCGAATACAAGCTTTAATGCGCCTGTCTCTCACCATTCACCGTTGCGGGGGCAGTGTCAGAATTTAACTGACTTCCCGATTATCCTTACTCAACATTTAAGCTGAAAGTTAAGGCACCAATAAAGTTGACTAGTTTGTTATTGTTAATCGTTGTTACACTGCAATAACCTTAGGTTACCGCTTTGTGCGCGCATTATAGGCGTCTATACGGTTAAATGTCTAACTTATCAAAAAGCGATTTGTTCTAGCTTAGATTACAAATATTCAACAGAGGATATCTGCAGATAACGAAAAGGGGCGGGCTTAACCAGAAATGTTCACTAATACTTTAGTCAGAGCCATTCATACTGAAGTCGAAAAGCGACAAATGGCTCAAACATCAGGTGGGACCTGATAATTGAAAAGCTAACCCCCAGCACAAAAGTACTACTGAGCACCTAATGCGTTAGTTTAACTTGAAAGGCGTTATCGCAGACATAAACTCACGATAGTTAGCTCTTTCAACTGGTGCAGATTTTGAAGTGAACTCCTCCCCTCTCATCGACTTATGAATAAGGTACAGGTCATTTTCGCCTTTTACCGCAGTGTAATGGCCAATTTCACCTAAGTGTTCTAGCGCTTTATAAGCGTTAGCTTGTAACCCATTAAGATGCGTGTTGGGCATTCGAGTGCAGCCCATAATGGCACTTGCCGTCTGATGACCATCAATGAATTCGTCATCTACACGTTCATATAACACGTCACCATAGCAGTTATCTCGATAAGCCTCCGCCATCGTATCGAGAAAATCGCTAGGCTCAATATTGGCAGACAAATCTTTAAAACCTTGAATACATACCATAGATGACCAGTTTCGTAGCTGTTCATTTTTGGGTAAAAATTCAGCTGTAAACATGCCATCTTCTGACTGAGAAAAAGCTAATTTCCAATCGTGTGGTAGGTAAAAACTCAGTTTTTGGCTAAAAATAGGCAGGCGTTTGGCTATTTTGTCGATCGCCACATCCACATCGTCGGATGCATAAAGACTTTGCGAAAAACTGAAATAGAAAAGTACTGAATAGGAAACCCAGCACCGAAGCTGACTTGCTTTCATACCTTTACAATCCTTGTTTAGGGTATTAATTGCGCAACAGTCTATCGTTACTCAACGTAAAGTGGTACATAAAAGATGATTTTTCAACAAAAATAATCTATCGATAGCATCACCGTCAGTAACTCTGCCGTTATGAACACTGCTGGTTAAGCGCACTACAACCCATTATCAGCCTAAATAGCAACGTCACCCTCATAGCTAACATCGCCCAATAGCGATAAGCATGATTTAACCATGCCAAAAGCCAGCCATAAAAAAACCTAGTGCGAACACTAGGCTTATATCTGCGATAAAAAATTAACCCACACGTTATCGGCGGTTGATAACACTCTGATTCAATACACTGAGCATTTTTTCGGTATCATCCCAACCAATGCAAGCATCTGTGACGCTCTGACCATAACAAAGCGGTTGGCCTGCTACTGGATCTTGACGACCTTCAACCAAGTTACTTTCAACCATCACACCAAATATTGACGTTTCACCCGCACTGACTTGGCCGGCGACATCGTCAGCGACCGACATCTGCAATGCAAACTGCTTACAGCTATTAGCATGGCTAAAGTCGATCATTATATTGTTAGGTAGACCGGCTTTATCTAACTGCTTATTTATTTCAACCACATGTGCAGCACTATAATTTGGCTCTTTACCACCGCGCAAAATGATATGGCAATCTGGGTTACCCTTAGTTTCAACAATCGCTGAGTGACCGAATTTAGTCACCGATAAAAAATGGTGCGGAGCATTGGCTGCACCAATCGCATCAATAGCAACTTTAATCGTGCCATCGGTGCCATTTTTAAATCCAACAGGGCTTGAAAGACCAGAAGCTAGCTCTCTATGTACCTGTGATTCCGTGGTACGTGCGCCAATGGCGCCCCAACACATCAGATCTGCCACATACTGTGGCGTGATCATGTCAAGAAACTCACCCGCTGCAGGTAAGCCCATATCATTCAAGTCGAGCAATAACTTGCGTGCTGTGCGCAGGCCATCATTTAACTTAAAGCTGTTATCCATGTTTGGATCGTTGATGAGACCTTTCCAGCCGACGGTAGTACGAGGCTTTTCAAAATAGACTCGCATAACGATCTCTAATTGATCTTTATATTGCTTACGTAACTCCACAAGCCGTTTGCCATATTCAACCGCAGCAATAGGATCATGAATAGAGCACGGGCCAATAACCACAAGTAAGCGGTCATCTTTTTTAGCCAGAATATTGTGGATGCTTTCACGCGCATTAAATACGGTCGCTGATGCGTTCTCTGTTGCTGGAAATCGCTCCAAAATAGCAATTGGAGGTAACAACTCTTTAATCTTATTAATTCGAACATCATCATTTTTGTAATACATGGTAATACTGCGCTCCGTCTAGCGTGTGATATATGAAAACATAACTCTCAATTGCGATACTGAGTTCAATTTATCCCAGTATCTACTCACATTGCAATCAAGTTAGTAAAAATAACAATAAATAAATTTAAACTATTGTTTTAATTTAATTTATCAAAAATAATTCACACTAACTTCAGATGCGCAATCAGCATTTAACACTGAGTAAACATTATATAACTTATTCCTATTCGCAATAATGCATTCAAATGCAGCAGACCAACTCCACGGTCTGTAGAATGATGACATCGCTTAAAGTGCTATGATTGACAAAAGTAAGCAAAAAAAGCCCGTATGGTTGCGGCTGATAGCAGTTTGCATCGATAAATTTATAGCAATACGTTTATGTGCATGCATACAACGGGCTCAGTTTAGTCGTGCCCTTGAATAGCGTGCAGCTTTGATTGATAGCGGCGCTTATTATTACTGTCATTACTCAAGGCTAACGCTTTTTTCATGTTAGCTTCAGCTCTACGCTCGTCCCCCGTAGCCCAATAGGTTCTTGACAGTCCGAAGTAGAATTCATGGCGATAATCCGCTTTCTCAATCGCACGTTGATACCAGTTCAATGCCGCTTGATACTCTTTATCAAAATACGCTTGTTGCGCCATACCATAGTAATAATACGGGTTACGAATACGAGCAAGTTCCAAGACTTTGTGTACTCCAGCCCACTCATCAAGCCTGTCTTGCTCGGCCAAAATAATCGCGTAGTTATACAGCGCATTCATATCATCAGGGTTGATGTTCAACGCTAACTTATACAATGCTTCAGCTTGCGCATTTAACCCTTTATATCGGTACAAAACGGCCAAAGTGTTGATAGCAGGTAAAAACTGATTATCCTGCTGTAAGCTTAATTTAAGTAGGCCGTAAGCTTTGTCATAATCCCCTTGCACCAGCGCTTCAGCAGCCACATTATTATAAAACATTGAGGCGACCATAGATTGGCTCACTCGACGTTTATCGTAGCCTTGCATGGCACGTTCGGGTAAAAAATCTATCTGAATAGCACCTGCAGAAACATTCAGTACATTACCTCTTTCTTGCGGCAGCAGTTTCAAATTAATGTGTCCATTCACCAGATAGAATCCCCCTTGCTTATCCCAAACAGGCGGAATATCAATCTCCTGATATTCGACTCTAATATCCAGTTCCTGCGCAATCGCCGCGGTTAATAACACCAAAGATAAGCAGTTGCCCTCTCGGTCGCCAAATGTATCACTTGCTGAACGAGTCAGATTATCGGCATAACGAAAGCCACCATCTTGGGCATTAATATAATTAGCTAACCACTGGTGGCGCATGACATTGCTCGATTTTGACAATCTCGCCCTATTGAGGTCATTGCGTACACTGGTAATATCACTAACAGATAAGGCAAATAGGCTTTCTACAGCAGGAAGATCGTTAACTTGCGTAAAATGCTCATCATAATAATAGCTTTCAAGCGCATATTGATGGCTTGGCTCATTGGTCGAACTGCAACCTTGCAGCAACATCAGGAGGGAGAACAATAGTGCTAAAGAAATGAATTTCATAACGCTCTCAACGCAAAAAATCATACCTTTAAGCATAGTTGGAAAAAAGAGCCAGTTCGGCAAAAAACGTTACAAAGCGTAAATCAAAAGTACCACTCATTCAGTAAAGCAATCTACAGTCCCTGTAAGCTTAGGGGGTAACCTTTTGCGGCTGTTCTATTTCAATGTAGAGATGTTTATTTTGATATTCATAAGGCCTGTAGAACTGGCCACGACAAGTGAAATGACGATAAGGAATAGCCACAGGCAAGCACCCCATAGGCAGTGCTTGTAAGATTTGGATTTGCTGTTGAAATCTGAGCGCTTCTTGCCACTCATGGTCAGCCAGCACTTGATCGCGCACTGCAAATGCATCAAATGGCTCGCTAGATTTACGCACTACAACCTGTCCAGCTGCCGCTGGTAAGCTGGTGGTAAATAGTAGCAATAGACTAATGCTGAACACTTTATTCATCCGATAACGGCCCAATAATAGTAGAAACCAGTATTAGCTCATCGTATACCGTTAACCAGCCCAATTCCATTAAGTCTCAGACATTAATCGCAGAACATGAAATCGCTTAGGGGGTTCATGTTTATCTCAAATAAAAAACAGGGCATAAGCCCTGCTTGTTAGCAATTTCATCACTGCATTAGTTAGCACTTTTCACTGAGACAAATTCAGGGTACGCATCAATACCGCAATCTGATGCATCCATGCCGTTATACTCTTCCTCTTCAGTCACGCGGATCCCCATCGTCACTTTGAGTCCAAACCAAACAACTGAAGAGGCCGCAAATACCCAACCAAATATCACTGCAGCACCATAAAGCTGAGTGCCAAAAGACGCATCGGCATTAGACACTGGCACCAATATTAAGCCGAGGAGTCCGGCCACACCATGGACAGAGATTGCCCCAACGGGATCATCAATTTTGATTCGGTCAAATGCAACAATCGAGAATATAACCACGCCGCCAGCCACAAGACCAATCACACCAGCCATCGCTAAAGAGGGAGATAGAGGGTCAGCGGTAATCGCCACAAGCCCTGCTAATGCTCCATTTAAGATCATAGTTAAATCGGCTTTACCCCAAATCAATCGACATAGCATCAACGCAGAAAGCGCACCAAACGCCGCCGCAGAGTTGGTATTAACAAATATTTTGGCCACCGCGCTAGCATTTTCAACATCCGAGACTAAAAGCTGTGAACCACCGTTAAAACCAAACCAACCCATCCACAAGATGAACATACCCAATGTCGCCATCGGTAAGTTAGAACCTGGAATCGGGTTTACTTGTCCGTTAGCGCCATACTTTCCCTTTCTTGCCCCTAACAATAACACCCCAGAAACAGCCGCTGCAGCACCGGCCATATGTACAATGCCGCTGCCCGCAAAGTCAACGAAGCCAGCTTCAGATAAGAATCCACCACCCCATGTCCAGTAGCCTTCAACGGGGTATATCACCGCCGTCATAAACACTGAAAATGCCAAAAACGCCCATAATTTCATCCTTTCAGCGACGGCACCAGACACAATCGACATTGCCGTTGCAACGAACACCACTTGGAAAAAGAAGTCGGACTCAAGCGCATGGTCTGCTCCATCAGCTTGCGATCCAATCAATGATCCCAGCGAGGGTAACCAACCACCTTCGGCGTTATCAACGTACATAATGTTGTAACCAACGATTAGATACATGACACAGGCGATTGAATATAAGCAGACGTTTTTAGTTAAAATTTCAGTGGTGTTTTTTGAACGAACAAGGCCTGCTTCTAACATCGCAAATCCGGCGGCCATCCACATCACTAGCGCACCTGAGATAAGAAAATAAAACGTATCAAGGGCAAAGCGAAGCTCAGTGACCGTTAATCCTAGTTTGGTTAATTCATCCATTTTCCAATCCCCCTTTAAAGTGCTTCGTTGTCGAGTTCGCCAGTTCGTATTCTGGTGGCTTGTTCTAGGTTGGTAACAAATATCTTGCCATCACCAATCTTACCTGTACGCGCGGCACTCGTAATCGCCTCAACTAGCATCTCCACGTTTTCAGCTTTAGTTGCAATTTCAAGCTTCACCTTAGGTAAGAAATCAACCTGATACTCAGCACCTCGATAAAGTTCGGTATGGCCTTTTTGACGACCAAAGCCTTTTACTTCAGTCACCGTCATCCCCTCAATGCCCACATTGGCGATAGCTTCTCTTACATCATCTAACTTAAATGGCTTAATAATGGCACTGACCAATTTCATGGCGATCTCCTTGAAGACTATTTTTAATTCTAATAAAGACTCTTCAAGCATCAGGCCAACAAATTAAAAGTTATAAAAACAAATAGATAGGATAAAACAGGTGTTGTAAAGTGAATATAAACGCACCAAAAAAGTGCAGTTATTCAATAACTGCACACTCATAAGGCAAAGATGTCGCGACTTAGACTTATCGCCTATTGGTTAAAAGCGACTTTTGAGGTGTACTAGTAACCTTTGCAACAAGCACTAGGAACATTAAAATGTTGAAGCCAGAAGATTGCGTATTAGTCATTGTTGACGTGCAAGGGCAACTCGCACGAGTCATGCATCAAAGTGAAGAGTTACACCATAAATTAGCGCTATTAATTAAAGGCATTCAGTTATTCGACATTCCGATCCTATGGCTCGAGCAACTACCCGATAAGTTGGGTGCCACTAGTGACGTATTGGCCACAGAGCTAATCAAAACCACGGAGCCCATTGCAAAACAACATTTTAGCGGCTGGCAATGTCCTAAGTTCAGGGCTAAATTGTCAGCAATGGGGCAAAAAAATATCCTTGTCGCAGGCATTGAAACCCATGTTTGCGTGTACCAAACCTGTATGGATCTATTAGATAATGCTTACCCGACTTACCTCGTTGTAGATGCTATGTCTTCGCGAGATCCTGTTAATAAAAAACTCGGCATAGAGATGATGCAGGCCCATGGTGCATTACAAACCAATGTAGAGTCATTGCTGTTTGAACTGCAACATGAAGCGATAGGGGAAAGGTTTAAGGCCTTACTGGCACTGATTAAGTAGACCGACATTAAGTTCAAGCGAGTTAATTAAAGACAAAAAAAAGCCCTCATCAATGAGGGCTTTTCTATATAGAGCTAGGTAGAAACAATAGACTTACTTGTAAGTTGCTTCGCGCTTTTCAGCTTCAGCTTCCCACTGTGGTACTAAAGTTTTCTTGAATTCAGCTTTATCAGCATTCATCTTCTTCATATCCATACCTAGAGCAGCTTGTGCTTTAGCTTTGGTTGAAGTGTCAGGGTAAGCAATTGGTTGCTTAACACCTTTAACAGCAAGTAGTTGAGCTAGCTTGATACGAGCATCAGCCGCTTTGTCTACCGCAGTACCTAGTACACGAAGTGCTTCATCAGCTGCGTGAGCAGCAACACCATGTGATGCAGTTGCATAGTCCCAACGCCACTGTGAATGACGGATATCCATAAGGATAGGCTTCATTTCAGTTTCAGTTGCACCCGCATCCCAAGCAGCTTTTGCTTCGAAGTGAGCTTTCACTAGCTGAGCTTCAGCACGTGCTTTAAGATCAGCAACTTTATGCTTACGGTCTTCAGTTAAGTTAACCATGAACTCTTTGCTTTGCTCGTGACAACTTCCACAAGTTTCTTCAAAGCGATCGAATGGGTTACCGACTTTATGGTCAGTAAACTTACGACCTTTTTCGCTTTTCACTTTAGGCATGTGACAGTCAGTACAACTTACGTTGTTCTTACCATGAACACCTAGCTGCCAAGTTTCATAACCTGGGTGCTGTGCTTTAAGCATTGGAGTCTTAGAAACAGCGTGAGTCCAGTCAGAGAACTCGATGTTGTCATAGTAGACTTCCATCTGTTCAACTGTTGTACCGTTATCCCAAGGGAATTTAACAAAGCCTTTCTTATCTTTAGTCTTCTCGAAGTAGTACTCAACGTGACACTGACCACAAACCATTGATTGCTTGTCTTTCTTAGACGCTTTATCAAATGGTGTACCCAATGTTTCCATTGCACGTTCAGCAAATGGACGAGACATACGTAACTTAGAAGAACCTTTTACGTGACAATCAGCACAGCCAAGAGCGTTAACAATTTCTGGACCGCCTTTAGACCATTTACCTGCAAAATATCCGTCTTCACCCTGCTCTTCGATCATACGAGGTACATCTGGGCTCTTACAAGACCAACATGCCATTGGCATTGGACCGTCATCAGCAGACTTAGGGGCACCGGTACGTAAGGTGTTTCTTAAGTCAGTGATTACATACATGTGACCACGTGGAGCGTTATAATCTTTCGCAAAACCATAACCCGCCCAAAGCACAACTAAACTTGGAACCTGCTCAAGCATATCAACAACTTCTTTACTTTCTGAAGTTTCATGCCAAGTTTCATATTGATTCTTGAACTTATCTTTGTACACTTCGTTACGCGGTTCAGTTTTTTCACTTGCGAATGCGCTACCAGCAATTAAACTTGCTGCAACCATTGCACTCAGTGCAAAAGCCTTTTTAGTTAATGTTCTCACCATCTCATCTCCATTTTACTTTATAATATTTATAGTATAGTCCCACCTATTCCAAGGTCGAAGTTAGCCTCTTGCACCTAACAAAAACATACCCCATTAGGGGTATCCTACTTAAAACTTGCGTTAGATCAACTTGTAAACGTGTTGTTGCTCACACTTTATGTTTTTAGTAACATATTGCAGTATGCAATAATGAATAAATGCTATTAATAAAATAGTCTATAACCCCAATAAATGAGAACTCTTGAATGAAAAAAGGCAGACTTACATCAGCGATATGGGGATTCATGTTAACGCTGATATTGCTGTCCAGTGGACTGGCTATTTTTGCCATCGTTAACTTGTCCTATAGCTTAGGAGATGCCAGAGCAATTAATGCGTCAGGATCACTGAGAATGCAGAGTTATCGACTTATGTTTTATGCCAATTCAGGCAGTGAATCGGCGGCAGAAAAAATTGAAGAATTTGAAAACACCCTCAATTCTCAAGCGCTTAAAGCATCTCTAACCTGGTATACCCCACAGGAGATGAAGGATAAGTACTTTACCGTTATCGATAAGTGGCAAGTGATGCGTTATTACATTGAATCTGAGAACTCACGCCTGTATGCCGCAGCACTAAAAGATTTTGTCGATACCATTGATCTTTTCGTATTAGAAACAGAGCAACATGCCGCCTTTAAACTTAAGTTGCTGGCGATTAGTCAGATAGTCGGTTTGGGCATAATGCTGTTGATTGCCTTCGTCACGGTAAGAATCGCCAAACGTAAAGTTGTTAAACCATTGCAACAATTAATGCAGGCTGCTGATACAATTTCACAAGGCGACTTTAATGTAGTAATGCCTAAAACAGAGTATATCGAATTGAGTGCATTAAGCAGCGCTCTCGATAGTACAATAAAAAAACTGGCCAGCGTCTATCAAGGGTTAGAATCTCAGGTACAAGAAAAGACGATCGCATTAACTCGTGCCAATAATGAGCTAAAATTACTCTATGACAATGTCGTCATGCTGCACTCGAGTAAATTAGACATCAATACGCTGACCGACGCCATTAACCAGCTGCAAACCCATGAACCTAACATCAGCCTAAGATTAGTTGTAGTAGAAGATGAACAAGTCCAATACATCATCGATGGTCGAGGTGAGTGGCCGCATGACGTTAAGAATTCACAGAAATTTGCACTACAGTTTGAGCAAAATAACCTAGGTTATTTAGAAGTCATCTCAGAGCGACCTTACACAACTGCACTTTATAGTAACTTTGCCATCATGCTGGCACGCTCAATGGTGATCCACAACGCAGGTGAGCAACGACAGCAACTCGCACTTATGGAAGAGCGCGGGGTTATCGCGCGTGAATTGCATGACTCCTTGGGTCAATTACTGTCATTTTTAAAAATCCAAGTTAATTTGCTCTCCAAAGAGTTAGACAAAACATCAAAAAGTCCGCGAGCAGCAGAGCAGTTGCAAGAGATAAATGAAGGCGTCAATACCGCCTATGCGCAGCTCAGAGAGTTGCTATCTACCTTCAGACTGACAATTAAAGATCCCAACTTAGGACACGCTATAGAAGCAATGGTTGAGCAATTACGCAGTCAAAGTGATGCTAACATCACACTCGATTATAAACTGCCAGTACAACTACTCGGTGCCCACCAACATATCCATATTTTACAGCTCACTCGCGAAGCCACACTCAACGCGATTAAGCATGCTAGTGCCCAGCATATTCATATCAGCTGTCAAAAAATATCTGATGCAAAAGTGATTATTAGTATCAGTGACGATGGGCTCGGAATAGAAAAACTCAAAGAAAGAGATCAACATTTTGGTTTAGGGATCATGCATGAGCGCGCAAGTCGTCTATCAGGTGTGGTAGAATTTAGCCAAAATGAGGAAGGTGGTGCCACAGTGACGTTAACCTTCCCACCTCAACAAGAACCAGTGTGATTTTTGCTATATAAAACAGATATTAAAGCAAAAATGACATCTTTAACTTTTGAATTGCGAGTTAACCTCAGCAGGAGGCCATTAAATGGGTAAGCCTTATTCAGTACTAGTTATCGACGATCACCCGCTATTACGGCGCGGGATCTGTCAGCTTATTACCTCAGACTCCGATTTCACTCTTTTTGGTGAAGCGGGAAGTGGGCTAGACGCACTTTCTGCCGTCGCTGAAAATGAGCCTGATATAGTGTTACTTGATCTCAATATGAAAGGGATGACAGGCCTCGATACGCTCAATGCTTTACGACAAGAGGGCGTCACCTCCCGTATTGTTATTTTGACCGTTTCGGATGCTAAACAAGATGTGATTAGACTGGTTCGAGCGGGCGCTGATGGTTACCTACTTAAAGATACCGAGCCAGATCTGCTGCTAGAGATGCTAAAGAATGCCATGTTAGGACATCGTATTATTAGCGAGAATGTTAAAGACTACTTATCTGAGTTAAATACCTCAGTTAATGAGCAGGACTGGATTGAGAACCTAACACCAAGGGAGCTAGAGATATTAAAGCACCTTGCTGAAGGGCAAAGTAACCGCGTAGTCGCTGAGCAGTTACATATAAGCGAAGGCACCGTTAAAGTGCATGTGAAAAACCTACTTCGTAAAGCCAATGCTAAGTCACGTACAGAGATGGCTGTTAGATACCTAAACCAATAACTGATATCGCTTATCGCTTATCGCTTATCGTGGATAGTTAAACAGCAAAAAGGCAGCCTAGGCTGCCTTTTTTAATAGGGTCTATAGCGAACTAGTATTCATCCAAAAACTTACGCCAGTTAACCAATACCGCATAGAAATCCTCTAAACCACAAAACGCTTCAGACTCTCCATTATAGAATGACATCGATTCATCCATCTCAGCGTCCTCTTCCTCGCCCTCTTCAATATTATTGGCAAACACTCTGACCTGTTCACAATCAAACTCTATCGACAGTGCCTTACCAATTAAGCGCCAATCACTTAGCTGGCCAGTTTGTAGCTTTTCAAGCTGCTGACAGATCTCGACATGCTTCTCTGGATTGTCACCAAGCTCCTCCGACAACCAAAAACCCATCGCTTCATGATCCATACTGAACCGCGCAAATGCAGTACCGGTCATTGTATTGCGTAAAAAATCGTATTCCATAATCAGGCTCAAAATTCAGTAAGACTTCAACTAACCTCATTTTAACTTAATAAACGTCTACTTGCCCTATTCTGTTCATATACTGCAGCTTGGATGGATAACGAACTCTCCATTCAAATGTTCACCATTCAACCCAGAGTGGATTAAACATAAAAAAACCGAGTCATCAGAGCCATAAAAACGCGAGACCCATGTTCAAGACAAACAGCAGCCATGACTCGATGAGTTAAAAATATTGAGCGATTACTCTGCATATTTTAATTCACCACCAAGGCACGTTATATCGTGACCCTACTGTTTAACGTATACTTACGCTAGCTTTGTCACTTCATATCGCGACAGGAACCATCATGACAGCTATCAATCTTAAACAAATAACCGCTCATGCAGACTTTCTGCCAGAGAACCAATTGATACTAAATGCGGTCAGCGAAGGTATTTATGGATTTGATCTCGACGGCAATGCCGTGTTCATTAATCCAGCCGCTGAGAAGATGACGGGTTGGCAAACCCAAGAGTTGTTAGGCAAGAATATTCATGACTGCCATCACCATAGCCATAACGATGGTAGCCATTATCCTAAAGAGGACTGCCCCATCTACAACACGCTCAGAGATGGCACTGCAAGAGAGATCACCCATGAAGTGTTTTGGCGCAAAGATGGCTCTAGCTTTCCAGTGCATTACACCTCAACCCCGGTGTATAAAGATGGAGTGCTTATGGGCGTTGTCGCGATATTTCGTGATATAAGTATTCAAAAGCAAACAGAACAGTCACTCCGCCAAGCGTTAGAGCAAGTTCAAGCCCTGTCAGAGAAGCTATCATTCGAAAATCAGTATTTGCAATTAGAGCTTGCAGATCGTACAGGAGACGTTGGTATATCAGGTGGAAGCCAACAAATTAACCAGTTGATTCAGCAAATTAAACTCGTTGCCAATACAGAAAGCACGGTGTTAATTAGTGGCGAGAATGGCACGGGTAAAGAACTCGTCGCCCGTAACCTGCACCGCTTAAGTAACCGTGCAGATAAGCCATTAGTGAGTGTCAATTGCGCTGCATTTTCAACATCTTTACTTGAAAGTGAGTTGTTTGGCCATGAAAAAGGCGCGTACACTGGCGCGACAAACCGTCGAAAAGGCCGTTTCGAACTCGCAAATAATGGCACTCTATTTCTCGATGAGGTGGCTGAACTGAGTCTAGAAGCCCAGTCAAAACTGCTCAGAGTCATTCAAGAACAAGAGTTTGAGCGCGTTGGCAGTAGCCAAACAATTAAAGTTGATATCAGACTTATTACCGCTACCCATCACGATCTGTTAAAGCGGGTTGAACAAGGTCTATTTAGAATGGATCTCTATTATCGGCTTAATGTTTTTCCCATTATCGTGCCGCCATTGCGCAGTCGCCTGTCGGATATTCCAGAACTCGTGAGCCACCTTATTCAGGAGTTAAACCGTAAATTAGGTAAAAAAATCAGCAAGGTTAGCCAACGAGGTATGCAAAATTTAGCCAAGCATAGCTGGCCTGGTAATGTGCGTGAACTGCAGAACGTACTTGAAAGAGAGATGATCTTATCCACGGGGCCCGTGCTCGAGTTTGGCCAATTAGCATCAGAGCCTCAAGCTAGAACATCTACTGCGGCAACCAATGCTAAGCAGACATTAGCTGAAATAGAAAAAGCACATATTTTAAAAATATTAAAACAGAGTCAATGGCGGATCTCAGGGCCAATCGGTGCTGCAGCAATACTAGGAATGCCGCCCAGCACCTTGCGCTCCCGTATGAGTAAACTCGCTATTGCTCGGCCAATATAGCAAGCATTCATCAACGCCAAGACACGATATACGGTGGATTCGTGATATATCGCGATCTAAACCTATGATTAAAAAGTCAATACTACGTAAAAACAATAACTTAAAACATGGCCTAGAGCTTGCTATATAGGCACTGAGTGAACAATGTCAGTGCCTATAGAGAAGCCAATGTTAAATAAAAACAATAGCAACGTAATAGAAAACACCCATAGCCAACGACCGAATAATCGCATTCCCATTAAGCAGGTCGACAGCCCGCCTAGCGGTAAGATCCATATTCGAGAGCAAAAAGGATATTTTCAACGCATTCGAACTGGGATGAATAGCTTATTGGTTGCGCTATTTTTTCTACTACCGTTTGTCTCTTATCAAGGTCGACAAGCCATTCTGTTTAATATTAGCGACCAACAATTCATTTTCTTTGGCACCACGCTTTGGCCTCAAGATTTCACTATTCTTGCTTGGGTACTTATCGCCGCTGCGTTTTTACTGTTTTTTGCCACTGTATTTTGGGGCCGAGTTTGGTGTGGATACCTGTGCCCACAAACCGCTTGGACATTCATGTTCGTATGGGTTGAAGAGCAAATTGAAGGCAGCCGCAACAAGCGTATTGCCTTAGACAAAGCCCCCATGAGTTTAAATAAGATTTTAAAACGAACCAGCAAACATCTGGCGTGGGGCGCAATTGCCCTGCTCACTGGTTGTGGCTTTATCGCTTATTTTATTCCAGCCAGAGCGCTATATCTGGATATTTTCACTTTTGATGCCAGCTTTTGGATCAGCACCTGGGTCTGGTTCTTTGCCATCTGTACTTACCTTAATGCAGGTTGGATGCGTGAGCAGATGTGTTTACATTGCTGCCCTTATTCCCGCTTTCAGTCAGTGATGTTTGACGCCAATACCAAGACAGTGACCTATGACGCAACTCGTGGCGAAAGCCGTGGCCCTCGTAAACGCAAACAAGAAACCAGTTTAGGTGATTGCGTTGACTGCAACCTCTGTGTGGATGTTTGCCCCACGGGTATCGATATCCGTAACGGTTTGCAATATGAATGCATTAACTGCGGCGCGTGCGTCGATGCATGTAACCAGACCATGGCGCAGTTCGGCTACAAACCTGACTTAATTAGTTACAGCAGTGAGAATGAATTAGTCGACAAAGCCGTGCCTTTTTATGAATCGTACAAATTTCTTGGCTACGGTATTGCAGCCTTGATCATGCTCACCGTGATTGGGATTGATATCAGTAATCGTTCTGCTATTGAGCTAAACATCATTCGTGATAGACAAACGCTGTACCGTGAAACCTTAACCGATGAAGTTGAAAATAGCTTTACGCTAAAAATCCGTAATAAAACCCAGCAAGCTCGTCACTATCAAATCTATGTGTCAGGTAACAGTAGCTATCAACTCGAAGGAAATACCCGTTTGTTAATTAATGCGGGTGAGCTACTCGATTACCCGGTAACCGTCTCGGCAGATCTCAATGAACTTGAAAGTAGCCGCAGCGAAATAATCTTTACCGTGTCAGAGCAGCACAGCCACAACCAAGTGACGCAGCAATCTAATTTCTTTAGCCCGCTATAACCGTCATCAATCAAGCTTGAGTTAACAGGCAAAGCAACCGCTGCTTTGCCTGTTAATCTAAGGGGTTAATCTCGCCTGCAATAAGTAGAGTAAAAAATCTAATTGTTACAGACTGATAGCCATTACTCAGTTCTGCAGGTATGAAACAATTTATTTCATTGTTGACCATTGACCTAGAGGTGACAATCGCACTAATCTAAACGCCTGTTTGATTCACCAATCAACCCCAAAAACAATCAAAAACTGGCTAACGAAGGTATCTCCATGGCATATGATTCAGACTCAACACTCGATCTCTCCCGATACGCCTCACTCAATGATCTGATTGACCTTGCAAGTGCCCGATACGGTGATAAAGCCGCTTATTCCTGTTTAGGGAAAGAAACCACATTCAACGAGATTAACCATTCTTCACGCCAGTTTGCCGCTTACCTGCAACAAGAAACAAATTTAGTACAGGGCGATAGAATTGCGATTCAACTGCCCAATATCACTCAGTTTGTGATTGCCGCTTATGGCGCCATTAAAGCAGGTATGGTGTTAGTTAATACCAACCCTTTGTATACCCCACGGGAGCTAATCCACCAATTCAATGACTCAGGCGCAAAAGCCCTAGTGGTGCTATCGGATCTGTTGCCAACATTGACTGAAGTGATTGCCAAAACAAGTATTGAAACGGTTATCTCCACCCATGCAATGGACTTGATTGCACCGCAACCGCAACCAGAAGTCCCCTTTGCAACCATCGCCTTTTGCGATGTGCTAAAAGCGGGTGAGTTACTGACATATGTGCCAGTGATTAGCGTGCCAGAACAGATTGCCGCGCTGCAATATACCGGCGGGACCACCGGATTATCAAAAGGGGCAATGTTAACCCACGGTAATTTACTCGCCAACGCCATGCAGATAAAATCGCGTATTGGCAGTCGCCTAGTTGAAGGTGAAGAGATTTTTGTCGCGCCGCTACCTGTGTACCATATCTACGCCTTCATGGTGAATTTAGTGCTTTATTACGAGCGTGGCGGTTGTTCTATATTGATCCCAAATCCACGCGACATTTCAGGATTGATCTCAGCACTGGCACAATATCCATTCACTGGGTTTGCGGGGCTCAACACCCTGTTTGTTGGGCTATGTCACCAACCGGAATTTAGGGCATTGGATTTTAGCCACTTAAAAGTAACCATCTCAGGAGGCACTGCGTTAACTCAAGCAGCGGCTTCGGTTTGGCAGCAAACCACCGGCTGCACAATCTCTGAAGGTTACGGCTTATCGGAAACGTCACCGGTGGTGTCGCTCAATGCACCTGGACTCGAACAGCTCGGCACGATTGGCAAACCCGTCCTTGGCACCTTGGTAAAAATTCTCGACATGGATGATAACGAAGTCGCCACAGGAGAAACCGGCGAACTTGCCGTCTTTGGCCCACAGGTGATGTTAGGTTATTGGAATAACCCAGAGGAAACGGCAAAAGTCATGACCAGCGAGGGTTACTTTAAAACCGGTGACATCGCCATTGCCACTGAAGACGGCTTCCATAAAATTGTTGACCGTAAGAAAGACATGATTATCGTCTCTGGCTTTAACGTTTATCCAAACGAAGTCGAAGATGTACTGTCGAACCACGAAGCAATATTAGAATGCGCCGTGATTGGTATTGAAGACGATCATAGCGGTGAAGCGGTTAAAGCGGTTATCGTATTAAACGATATTCATGCCGATCATGAACAAGCTAAAGCCGCAATCGACAGTTACTGCCGCGAGCAGCTAACCGCCTATAAGATCCCAAAAGTGGTTATCTTTGTCGATGCACTGCCTAAATCTACAGTGGGTAAGATATTACGCAGAGAATTGCGTAAGTAATTCTGAGTTTGGTTCAGGTGATTTAAATTACAGTAGCGAGTGATACGAGGGAGCCGAAGGCTCCCTTTTTGTTATGATTGCTACTTGCAATTCTATAGTACCTAACCTCAGTAACAGTCGGCACACCCTCTGATAATTCTAGGTTCACTGACAACGCTGCCAATATATTTAGCTATCAATTTTCTCGCAACACACATAGCAGTTGTCAGTTGGTAAACGATACTTAAAAAAACCAAGCATTATTTGGTGCTTTCCACAGTTTGGGCAGGCATAAACAATCGCCTTTAATATCAAGTAAGCCCCTAGCGCCATGCCTACGATAAAAAATGAATTCATATAGTATGTGAGTTCGATAGGAATCATTTTGTACATTACAGTGACAATTAATTGAACAATCAGCAGTAACTTAAATTTTTTAGCTCTGGTCATTCCTTTGCCTTACTATGTAGAATTTACGCCAGTTAGGCTAAACTTATTGCTTCTAGCGGCAACTCCTTGCTTCTCTATTAGGATCATGTGGCCGACTATTGTTATATGCATATGCCACATGATGCTTACCATTATCATCTAAGATATCGCACTTTGCCTTATATGGTTTGCCCAGTCCGGAGCGCCAATAATGATGCTTCTTTTCATATTCAGTTTCAAATAGCACGGTGAGTTCCACAGAAACTAGCCAAGCTTTGGGGATAGAGCCAGTGGTTAGGTGTGAGTCCAATCTATCTCGATAGGACTCAATTAGTGAATCAAACTCGTCTGTTTGAGGACTGATATTCCCAGAAAGAAGATCAATCATAATCTCTTTTTTAGCATTATTCTCAACAAACCTGTGTAATGTTCCGATCCCCCAATAACCACCAATATCATTATTTCGGCTGCTAAATGAACCTATTAATCCACTAGCTATACTTCCTAGTTCATTTCTCCGAGCCATATTATCTAGAAGACCTTAACACCCATTTAAGAGGTTGATGACAGTTTGATAAAATGATGTGGCACTACTGCGAAACAACGTAAAATGTTCGCAGTCCCACTAGAAATTAGCCTTGGTGAATCTTAGTTCGGAGGCTCGTTTTGCATTTTAAGTAAAACCCACTTTATGGGGCTTCGAATAAATACCCAGCAGATAAATGCTACTAGTAGGCCAGAAAAGTAAGCACTTAGTGCTATCTGCTCATGGTAGTTAGCACCATCGACCTCAAGCTTTTTCAATAGGTTATTACCTTTAAGGTACTCCCCTTTTATTGATTTACCACGTATTTCATCACTGTACAATTCGCAAAAATTGTATTTTTTAGTCATTAAATAGTAAGTGCCATTTTTTGAAAATTGAACTGAATAGGTACTAAATTTTCCATTGAGTTCACATGATATAACGCTATTACTTAAATCTATTTCTTCGAAATTCTCACCTGACCAAATATGGACAAACCAAGCCGATACACTTAAAAGTATTACAGCTAAAATGACAATATCAATTTTATGAGTAAGCCAAAATTTGTTCATTTACCCACTCAGCATAACCGCTTATTCATTTATCGCTCGATAACGCACTCAGAAACAGTGTTAATTTCGTTCAACTTATCACTGCTAAGATATTGTTGTAAATATTTTATTTATGATGACACTCTCGATAACATAAGCTATTCCAGGCTAAAAAAGAGCTGGTTTTGAGTTATTTAGTGAGAACTACATTTATATGTAGTCTTTCAATAAACAACAAAATAATTGAATACATCACCTTCCTCGTTGGAAATGTCGCTTTCCAGAAATTTCGCCGGGGCACCGATGGTTTGACTCTAATGAAATCATGAGCAGGTACACGCGCTTTCCCCCTTGGCTCTATTCTTGATTACAAGAATGGGCGAAGCGCCACGACCTTGGTCAAGCGCAGCTTGATGCACTTTTGGTTCCAATTGCCTGCGGCAAGCGTATGTGCAGACACTACTGAGGCTCGCTTTTCGCCATCCATGGCCGCTCTGCGGTTTCATCCCTGAAATCGAAGGCCTCAGCCGTATCTACACTGGTTTATAAAAGCGTAAGCTCTCAGCATTTGAGTTTTCCATTTAAAACATAAAAGCCAACCGACTGCAGAAATAACAGAAAACACCAATTCCCCATCGAAGTTGCCGCAATGCGTTGGAAACTATTTATAAACCAGAGTCGCGTAAGTCCAGACATGGATGTCTGGCTAGCTTTCCGGGGCAGGCCGTTTCTTGGCATCCAGCCATCACGGCATTCTTAAATCCATATACATCAGATGTCCCATCGGAAGCGTTAGGCTATTTCAAATAAGTACGAGGAAGACAACTTCGTCGGGGCGTCATGGTGGATGCTAGGAGGATAGGACGAGCAGCCCTTCTTGCTCGACTCTTTACAACAGAATGGGCGAAGCGCCACGACCTTGGTCAAGCGCAGCTTGATGCACTTGTGGTTCCAATTGCCTGCGGCAAGCGTATGTGCAGACGCAACTGAGGCTCGCTGCTAGTACGTCCATGTAAGCTCAACGATGGCATCCATGCCATCGAAGGCCTCAGCCGTATCTACACCGGGTTAGAAAAGCACAATATTTCAGCTTCAATGCCCTTAATTTAAAAACACAAAAAGTCACAGTTCCGTAAAGCTAACAGAAAACACTAATCCCCATCGAAGTTGCCGAAATGCGTTGGAAACTCTTTATAAACCAGAGTCGTGTAAGTCCAGACATGGATGTCTGGCTAGCTTTCGGGGGGCAGGTCGTTCCTTGGCATCCATGCCACCACGACATTCGTAAGTCCATTTACATCAGATGCCCCATCGGAAGCGTTAGCGATTTATCCATAAGTATGAGGCCCGTATCTAATGCATGTAACTTCGTCGGGGCGTCATGGTGGATGCAAGGAGGATAGGACGAGCAGTCCTTCTTGCTCGACTCTTTACAACAGAATGGGCGAAGCGCCACGACCTTGGTCAAGTGCAGCTTGATGCACTTGTGGTTCCAATTGCCTGCGGCAGGCGTATGTACAGACGCAACGAAGGCTCGCTGGGACTATTTATCAAAGAAAGGGCCCATGTAAGCTCAACGAAGACATCTGACCTCCAAGGACGGAGGAAATGCCAAATTCTGTATGGAACAGAATTGGCACTGTTTTCGAAGGCCTCAGCCGCATCTACACTGGGTTATAAAAGCGCAAACTCTCAGCATTTGAGTTTTCAATATTCAGATACTAAAGCCAACAACCAATTCAGAGCTGATTGGTTACACCAACTCCCCATCGGAGTTGCCGAAGTACGTTGAAGAAATAGCCGTAATGCCCACACAGACGTGGGCATAGCTTTCGCGGGACAGGCCGTTCCTTGGCATCCATGCCATCACGGCATTCGTAAATCCATTTACATCAGATGTCCCATCGGAAGCATTAGGCTATTTCGAATAAGTATGAGGAAGACAACTTCGTCTGGGGCGCTGAGGGATTGACTCTTATGAAATCAAGAGCGGGGACAAGCGCTTGCCCCCTTGGCTCCGGTGTGGGCGAAGCGCCACGACTTTGACTTTTTTAAAAGCAGAGTAATTTCATGCACGCTTGCATAAACCTAAACCTGTTTAACCCAAATAATCTGCTCAACGCTAAACCCAAGCTGTTTAGCCTGCTCAGTAAACTGCTGTTTGAGCGCATCACTCACCTCTGGTGTACGTGACAGAAACCAAAGATAATCACGGTTATAACTGGTAATAAAGGCATATTGGTAACCCTCTTTATCAAGCTCATACACCACGTATGAACCATAAAATGGCCCAAAGAAAGACACTTTTAAATAACCAATACTCTCATCATCAACAAAGAATGCTTTACCGTCAGCGCTATTCCAAATCTGCTCTTCGGTTTTAAACCCTCGATTGGTGACTTTAACGCCACCATCTTCACGCATCTCGTAGTTAGCGGTAACTTGCTCCATACCACGCTCAAAACTATGGTCAAGCCGCGCGATCTCATACCAAGTGCCTAAGTATTTAGGCAGTTCAAACTCACCGACAGGCTCAATGCCTTTTGGCAGACTAGTACACGCAGATAATAAAAAGACCGTTAACACTAACCATAATCGCATAAATGAGTTCCTTTAAATTTGAGCAATAAACGCGTTAAAAACCAGTACGTTCATCGCTAGCGTAAAGTTCACTGTGATGGTAATAATCGGCCGCAATAGAAGATTAATGCTAGAGCGTATTAACTCGATAACCCCACAGCATCATCTGTAAGTAGCTGTAGACTGGCAAACTCACGATAAAGCTCACTGCTTTGCATTAACTCTTTATGGGTGCCACTTGCCACTACCAGTCCCTTCTCTAGCACTAAAATACGATCAGCATTGATAACCGTTGCCAATCGATGGGCAATAATCAAAGTGGTTTTATTCACCATTAGCCTGTCTAGCGCTTGTTTTACTTTTTGCTCACTGATGGCGTCGAGTGCACTCGTGGCTTCGTCCAGCAGTAAAATCGGTCGGTCAGCAAGAATAGCGCGAGCAATAGCGATGCGTTGCTTTTGTCCACCAGACAAACGAACACCCCGCTCACCTAAATAGGTTTGATAGCCGTCGGTAAACTCAGCTATAAACTCATCGGCTCTGGCGGCAATACAGGCTTGTTTCACTTCAGCTTCGGTGGCATCCAAACGTCCATAACGCACATTTTCCAGTACACTGCTGGCAAAAATAACCGACTCTTGTGGCACCAAGGCATATTGCTGGCGCAAGGATTGAGGGCTTAACTTAGCGATATCAACACCGTCTAATTCAATGCTACCGCTTTTTAACACATAGAAACGTTGCAGTAGTTCGAACAAAGTACTTTTACCGGCACCGCTCGCCCCGACCAATGCAACCCGTTCGGCTGGCTTGATGTGAATGTCTAAGCCTTGGATGACATCACTCTCTCCGTCTTGCTCAATGCCGCCCTCGCGAATATTGCTGTAAGCAAATCGCACTTGCTTTAACTGCAGTTCGCCGCGCACCAACGCTGGTAACGACAGCGGTTCGGCCACAGTCGGAATATCAATCGGAGTTTCCACTAACTCAATAAGGCGCTCAGTTGCACCTGCAGCGCGTTGAATTTCGCCGATCACTTCGCTAATGGTTGCCACAGAACCTGCCACCATCACCGCATAAAACATAAAGGCTGATAGCTCACCGCTGGTGATACTGCCATTCATCACATCGTGTGCGCCAACCCAGGTGACTAACGCTATCGCCAAGATGCTCAAAAACATCACTAACGAAATTAAAATAGAGCGATACTTTATTCGCCCTTTGGCGGCGTCCATAATCGCTTCGACCCGATCATTGAATAGCGCTCGATCTCTGTCTTCATGGGAATAGGCCTGCACGGTGTGGATCTCATGTAGCGTTTCATCGACATAAGCGCCTAAGTCACCCACTTTGTCTTGGCTTTTACGCGACAAGTCGCGCACCTTACGGCCGAAAAAGAAGATAGGGCCCAACACCATAGGGACTGCGAGTAGCACTAATCCTGTCATTTTAAGACTGGTTATTGCCATCATGACAATGCCACCAATCACAGTCACGCTGGCTCTCAGTGCCATCGACAAACTTTGACCGACCACCGATTGCAACAACGTAGAATCGGCCGTAAAGCGTGAAATAACCTCACCGGTGCGCAGTTTTGCGTAAAATCCAGGCGAGAGTTTGAGTAGATGGTCATACACTTTCAAACGAATATCGGCGCTAACGCGTTCACCTAACCAAGTCATTAAGTAGAAACGGCAAAAAATGGCGCTACTGCTGAGCGCGGTGATCCCAACCACCAGTAAAATAATTTCATTAAGGCGTGAACCATTGTCTTGCAAAAAGCCTTCATCGACCATTAAGCGCACGCCTTGTCCCAGCGACAGCCAAGCGAGTGAACCAATAAAGAGGAAGATAATGGCGGCTATCACCTTAACGCGATAGGGTTTTAAAAAAGCACCAATCCATGGCAAAACGGCGCGATGGCTAACATGTGGCTTATTCGTCGCAGTGTTTTCAAGCAGCGCTTTACTTGGCGCAGTGGTCTCGGCGGTCTTTGATGAGACAGAAGATACTGATTGGCTCAATGAAGTGTCCTAAATTTTAATGTAAACAACATTAGAATAACAAAACCCGCATGAGAGCGGGCAATGTTTATAGAAAAGCTTTGTATGAGAGTATGTTCCTCTAAACTTGCGCTTAAGGCTTATCTCTGCACGGCATTTGCCGCATTCGTCATTAACTTATCGTGTCAGCAAGTTCCGCTTTAGGCGTGCCATGGTGGCCGTCACGTTTCCAATTTACATCTAAAAGCTCTGAACCAGAAAGACTAAAGGCTTGGCCAAATCCCTTTACATATAATCCATGATGAGGGTTAAGTTTAAACAAGTTAAAGTCGGTCAGGGCCGCTAAATTATCAATCATCTCGCCAAAGCGGGCAGACAATGCCGCTACGCCTTTAGTAAAGGTCTCGCTATCTCGTGCAACAAGCTCTGCAGTGGCATCAAAGGTGAGTCGCTTACGGGCAAATACTGACTTTGCTTCTGATTCATCTTCAAGCAACATAACAGACAGCTTATTAGATGCTTTAAGGTTAGTGCCATGGCGTGCAAGTTCACTGACCAGAATATAAAAACCATCGTCAGCCAAGGCAAAAGGCGCATAGCTGGCATTGGGCACGCCATTGGCATCTTGGGTGGCTAGCTGCAGGGTTGAACGGGCAGCTTTAAACGCTTCTATTTCAGGTAATAGCTTCTCACGTAATCTTTGTTCTTTTACAGTCGTCATTGCTCGGCTCTCTTATTTTTTAAGTGGCTAGATGCCACATATCAGGTGCTAGGTCGTATTGACGACCAGCGAGGTTATAGGCATGAGTCGCTAGGCGGTCGCGGTTTGTAGCTCTGCTTTTAGCGCATTAAAACGGGCGACTTGCTCAGGTAGTAACACTCGCTTCTTATCTCGGCCTAAATACACCTTGAACACCACTTCGCCTTGTCCGCCGAAGAAGTTAATGGAATGGCTCTCGCTGCCTCTAAACGGTTTGCTTATCAGTGCTATTGCACTAATGTCATCCAGCTTTAAATGCCCGTGTAGTCCCTCGCCTTTAGTGATGAGATTATAATAACCATGGGCATACTTCCCTTTCGGGAAAGCACCTTTAAACTCAAAGATACTGCCAGAGACTGACACAATCGTGGTCATGTTGCCCCACTCTGGCAGCGACGTTAATAAGCTGTCTTTTTCAGTGATAGGCAGTAGCGCAAGCTGATCAACCGGCAATGCTGACACCACTTCAAACTCACTAATCTTGAGTTCTACGGCAATTTGGCTGGGCATTGCCGCGGGGTTATCGATTAAATGCTGGCGAATGGTTTCAATGGTCGTTGACATGGAATATCTCCAAAATATTAAAATGGCAAAGAGGCTAATCATTACTGACTTAGCCTCCGGGTTAATTGTTTAGCTTTGTTTAGAAGCTATAACGCGCCGACAATTTATAGTTCCGTCCCTGTTCATACAGAGTTTGCCACGCTTGTTGATATTCCTCATCACCGATATTTTCTACTGCAAAGTCGACTCTTAGCCCTTCAAAAGTGCCCATAGCAGGTTCCCATGCCACGTATAGATCCCACAGTTTGTAAGAATCGTATGACTCGGTGTAATCGCTAGGTAACTGATCTTGCTCTGCTACGTAGGTAAAACGAGTACCAAACTTCATGTCACCTTCCATGATGGCTTGCGACACATCGAAGCCGAGCTTTTTAGCTGGAACGTTGGTGAGGTAATCTCCTTCGGTCTTATCTTTGCCTTCTGTTTGGCCGTAATTAAAGCTAACTCGCGTCTGCTCATAGCGGTAACGAGTACTAAATTCAAAACCAGTGAGTTTAGCTTCATCAACGTTGTCCCATGAGGTTGTTTGCTCAAAGCCAGGAATGCCCATTAGTGGGTTAGAGACTGATTGTTCGATAAAATCATCAACATCATTTCTAAACACGTTTAAGGTAATCGCTAACTCATCATCACCGGCAAGTTCAGAGAAACGAAGATCAGCTTTAATCTCCTTGTTTTGGGCTTTTTCAGCTTGCAAATCTGGATTGATTTCAAAGGTATTACAGAGCCCACCGGGCAAGAATCCCGGAATAGGAGGAATACAGTAATGCGTACCTGTTGAGTACATCTCTTCAATGCTTGGGGCACGGAACGCTTGGTCAAATCGCGCGCTTAGGGTTAACCATTCCGTGGTGGTCCAAACCAATCCTATTGACGGCGAAAATGCATTGTCATCAGATTGCGCGTTAAGGTTGTTACTTTCATTTTTAAACGCGTCGTAACGCACAGCGGCGTCAACAGACCAGTTTTCACTTAAGCTGATATCGGCGCGGGTAAAGGCGCCCCAGACCGTGGTTTCGCCGTCAATATCGTCAGGGCGTTGGCCAGTTTGACCGCTGTCATCACGTACCGTTTTAATTGAATCTTTGTAGCCATCAATACCATAGGTCAGCACAGTATTGGAAAATTTAGAGCTATTATTGATACTAAATCCAAGCGTGTCGTATTCGGTGCTATCAACTTGGTTTTTAGTGACCCTGTCTTCATCGTAATCGGTACCATTCCAATAGAAGGTAGCATTAAGATCGAGATAGTGATTATCCGTTGGGTTTAAGCTGTAATCCAAGGTCACATTTTGATCATTGGTTTTGCGCTTAACCAAAGGCACTGAACTGCCAACATTAGTCGTCGGATTACTCGGTACCAGCTCATCAATTTTAGAAAAACGGGTAGACAGTTGCAGACGTTGATCATCTGTCGGTTGCCAACCAAATTTCGCTAAGCCGCTGGTTCCCTCTGAAGCACTGTTTTCAAGCGTCTGATCATTACCCACTTTGATGTTGTTACTGTCGTAATAACTACCGTTTAGCAGCCAATCAACGCTTCCAGCATCAGCGGTATCTGCTAAGCCGTAGATTGCACCACTGGTTTTAGCGCGATCGCCGTTGGTTTCGAAACCTTGCTTAATGTAGCCACCAAAGGTGTCTTCCTCTTCCAGAAAGTCCTGCGCAGATTTGGTGTTTTGCGCCACGACGCCGCCTATAGCGCCACTGCCCCAAAGGCTACTGGCTGGACCACGCACCACTTCAATAGAACTCAGTAGTTCAGGGTCCATAAAGTAAGTGCCGCGATGGCCAGAACTGGTATTTTGACGCGCGCCGTCAATCGTTTGCAATACTCGCTGACCGCCTAAACCACGAATTTCAACCCCTTGAGATGATGCGCGAGGGCCATTTGAGACATTAACATTGGCTACATTCTTAAGCGCCTGCGCAACCGATGCAGGTTGTTGTTCCTGCAACTGCTCTTCAGAGATCACTGCGACAGAGCGGCTGGTTTCAGACACTTTTTCACTCACGCGAGTGGCCGAGACCAATACTTCATCAAATTCGGTAACTTGCTTTACTGGCTCTGCATATACACTGGAGCTAAGAGCCATTGCCATAGCGACGACGAGCGGCTTCTTGTTCATGTTTCAATCCTCAAGGTAAGTTTATGGGGTAGCGACAACAACTCATTTAGTCCATTAATTGTGCAGATTCGAACACCCTATCTATTATTTTTGGCACTTTACCTGAGAAAAAAACATAGATCAAATGAAAATCATTATCATTTGCGATCCTCTTACGATTCGTATATCGTATTGGTAACTTGTTGAGACTATGACATGTAACCTTTTGTAAATTATGTATATTGTAAGCTTTGTAAAGTTTACTGCAGCATAAAAAAACACTTAGGGATATTGCTGTAGTGATGATTGAAAAAGAAAACGGCCATGACTCCTAAACGATATTTTGCTTTTGGTTGCTTAACCCTATTGATCCAAGGGGGGGTACTCGCCTCGCAAAATAGTGAAGCAACAATCCAGCTAAGCTCAGGCTCTGCTATGGGTTCCAATCAGGCGGTTAATCTGTCTATTGCGATGCAAGCCAGCCAAGCGCCAGCAAGTGAAACGGCTACACCTAAGGCTAAGGCGGTTAAAAAGCTTGAGCCAAAGCCCGTCGTAAAGAAGGCTGCAAAACCGATAGCAGAAATCGCGGCTAAGCCTAAACCCGTTGCCAAGCAACTGCCGACGGAGACCGCAAAAACGCTAGCCAGCAAGGTGGAAAAGGTTGTTGAAAAGCAGCCGCAAAAGCCGAGCAGCCAGCAATTGGCTCACAATCAAGCTCAAGCAAAAGCTAAGCAAGGGGTAAGTAAGCAATCCGTTGCGCTAAACCAGCCGACTTTTGCTGCCCCGCCCGCTCAGCCTCACTACCCTAAGAAAGCCCGTAAACGCGGTTTTCAAGGCACTGCGACTATCGAAGTGATGTTCAATCAGGTCGGCGAGCAAATATCACTCACCTTGGTGGATAGTTCAGGTTACCGATTACTCGATAAAGCTGCGCTTAACGCTGTAGAAAAGTGGCAGTTTTCTGCGCCCTCACCGCAAACCGCTTACGCCTATACCGTGCGAGTGCCGGTTAAATTTGAGCTGAACTAAATCTGAATTCAAGCCGAGCGTGTAAACCCATCGCGCTAGGCACAGCTTATTCCAACTGCCCTTCTAGGAGTGAGAGGCCGCTTAACTTCAATCGCAGTGTGATTAAAGTTAACCCGTGCGTTTTAGGGACATGCCACCAACACCGTTAATACCAGGCGATAAATGCTTATCGCAGAGGAAAAGTAAATGTCTCAACCGCTAACGCCATCACTATCTCAAGGGTTGTCTCAGCCTTTATACCAACAACTTTCAGAACAACTTGGCTACCTAACTTGGCCGCTGTTTATCTGCGCTTTTGTAGCCTTAATGATCATTCTCGAACGACTCGCGCTTGTGCTATATGAGTTGCCTAAACGGGATAGTTGGTTGACTCAACTACGCCAACAAGCTCGCAGTGCGACCCCAGAGCAGCGCCAACAATTAATGGCACAGATAAGCCAAGGCCGCAGCATGCTGGCTAAAGGCACCGCGCTACTGCTAAGCCATAGCGATCAAAACCGCCTAATGCGCGAAGAGATCGTCAGTCTCTGGCTCGTGAAGCAAAAAAGTAAACTATTGTCTGGCCTAAAAATATTACAGGTTATCGGAATTATCACCCCGCTACTTGGGCTGTTAGGGACGGTTCTCGGGCTGATTGAGATGTTCAACCAGCTTGGGTTATCGGACGGTCCAGTCACTCCATCGCAGCTTGCATCAGGTCTTGGCTTAGCGATGAACACCACCGCTGCTGGTCTTATTATTGCGGTTCCGGCGATCACTATGGCGCACCTATTGACCCTTTGGGCCGAGAGACGCTGCAATAAAATCACTCATGTATTGAACCTACTCAATTTGTGGCTTGAGGGCTTTGATCAAGCCTTAAGTATCGGCAGCGATACCGCCGCGCAGCTATGCAGCAAAGCGGCTACCTGTAAAGAAGCCAGCTGCCAATCAGCGACAACGCTGGCGGAGCCAAGCTGATGATGGGTTGTGACACGAATGACAGCGTTGCACTTTCTGGCCTAGATCTAACGCCGCTGATTGACATCATTTTTATCGTACTGGTATTTCTTTTACTCACCGCCAATACGCAATTATTGAGCCTGCCTGTGGATGTTCCCACCGAAGCAGATTCCAGTTTAAATGCCCTTTCGCAAGATAAACATGTCGCGATAAATATCATGACAGATCAGCCACACTGGGCGATTGATGGTGTGAGTTATCTGAAGTTTGATGATTTTGAGGTGGCATTTATTAGCGCCTTGAAAGCCAGCCCGAAAGCTAAAGTCATTGTTGCTGCCGACAAAGCCGCGCCAGTGCAACCGCTGATGAATGTGTTAGCGCTAATGCAACGACAACAGATCAGCAATACCCAGATTTTGATGGAACCCTAACAACCTTAAACGAGCAATATCGACTTGCTTACGGCATTCCTTTTTATTATTTTGGAGCTTTTTAATGTTCAACTGTACAACTCATTTAAAAACTAAATTATCAACCCGCTTTAAAACCACTTCTAAGATGGGCGCCACAGCCATCTTCAGTATCTTGGCGCTAATCAGTTCTTCGGCCTACGCCCATGATGGCGAGCACGTTAATGGGCATGAACAATCATCAACACCGCGGGTTATCAGCGCTGGCGCGGGTATGACCGAGCTGGTTTTTGCCCTCGATGCGGGTGACGAACTGGTGGCAGTCGATTCCACCAGCCAACTGCCTAAAGACAAAGAAGACATTGCCAAGCTTGGCTACCATCGCATGCTTTCAGCTGAAGGGATCTTAGCGCTTAGCCCAAGCCTAGTGCTGGGTTCTGACGCTATGGGGCCTAAAGCGACCTTAGATGTTTTAAGTTCAGCCAAGATTAATGTCGTGCAGCTGCCTCATGCCAATACTCAAACTCAACTGTTTAGCAATATCGATGCTATGGGCCAGCTACTACAGCGTGAAACACAAGCTAAGCAACTTAAAACCGAACTACAGCAATCATTTACCGACATTGAGCGCAAGCAACAACGGATTGCTAGCAAAGGCGATGCCCCTAAAGTGTTGTTTCTACTGTTACAGGCCGACAGACCAGCGCGTGTTGGTGGCGATGATACCGCCGCCGATATCATTATCAAATTGGCTGGTGGCAACAACATCGCTGGTTTCTCTGGCTATAAAAGTGTCTCTCAAGAGGGCATTCTTGCCCTACAACCAGACGTCATTTTGATCTCAAACCGCGCTGATAAAGCGACTGAAGACCCAGTGCGTTCGCTACTGAAGAAAATGCCACTGCTGGCACATACTCCCGCAGGCAAAAACGAGCAGATCCAAAACCTTAACCCGCAAGCGCTGATCGGCGGCCTTGGAATTAGTGCTATCGAAGCGGCTGATAAACTTGCTAGCGATTTTATTAGCGTAAAACGCTACTAAACCTTGTCCCTACGCCATTATTTAACAGGATTCGTAAATGGATAATCGTCGTTGGCTTTGGCCCTGTTTGTTGACCGCTTTGGTCATCACTAGCCTGATGTCTGTCAGCATAGGTCCACTGCAAATTAGCCCTAGCGTGAGTTTCAGTGCCGTCATTAACTGGGCGACTCAAATTGACATAGGCAGTGTTGCCCCACACGAACAGTTAGTGATCGACCAAGTCCGCCTACCGCGTACATTGTTGGCGTTAGCAGTGGGTGCGGTACTGGCTCAGTGTGGCGCGGTGATGCAGGGGTTGTTTAGAAACCCACTGGCAGATCCCGGTATCATTGGAGTGTCGTCAGGTGCCGCCTTTGGCGCCGCTATCTGCATTGTGCTGTTTCCTCAAGGCGGTGAATACGCCGTGGCAATCAGTGCCTTTCTAGCTGGGTTAGTAACCACCTTAGTGGTTTACCGTTTAGCCAGTAGCCCTAGCGGAACCTCGGTTGTATTACTGCTGCTATCTGGCGTAGCCGTGGCAGCGCTTGCAGGCGCGGGCATCGGTCTACTCACCTATATGGCCGACGATATGGCATTGAGGGATCTCACCCTGTGGCAGCTCGGTTCTATCGCCGGCGCGCAGTGGCATTACGTCATATTAAGCTTGATCGCCTTAGCGGTGGTTAGTTGGCAGTTTAACCGCTCAGCTAAGGCGCTTAATGCGTTATTACTGGGTGAAGCTGAAGCGCGTCACTTAGGCTTAGATGTTGATAAATTAAAACTCAAGCTCATCGTGCTTTGCGCTATTGGGGTGGGAATATCGGTTGCCGCCACTGGCATCATTGGTTTTATCGGCCTAGTCGTGCCGCATTTGGTACGGATGATGGTGGGGCCAGATCATAAACAGCTACTGCCACTCAGTGCCATACTCGGCGCTGCATTGCTTGCGCTGGCCGATATCGGTGCTCGCGCCATTGTTGCGCCATCAGAGCTACCCGTAGGGTTGGTCACAGCGCTTATCGGTGCGCCGTTCTTCATCGTGTTATTACTCAAACAACGCAGTAAGTTGGTCTAGCCATGAATAATTCAACCCAGTCACAGCCAGCGGCTATAGCGGCTCATCTATCGAATGTAAGTAGAACGACAGTCATAGAGCTAGAGCACCTTTCAGTGCGTATTGGTCAAAAACCAGTACTAACCGACATAAACCTCAAGTTAAAAGCCGGTGAAGTCACCGCACTTTTAGGGCCAAATGGGGCCGGTAAATCAACCTTGCTAAAAAGTTTATGTCAGGAAATCGAGCTTGAAGCAGGCCGGATTAACATTCACCAGCAACCACTGACGCAATGGGATAGGCAAAATCTAGCAAAATCGTTAGCGGTACTGCCACAACACGCCTCACTGACGTTTCCATTTCAAGTTCATCAAGTGGTCGAAATGGGGCTATATCCGTTAACGCTCAGCCAACAACAAGGTGAGCAGTTGATTGATTCGCAGTTAGAACAGGTGGCCTTAAGCCACTTAAAATACCGCAGCTACCCGACACTGTCTGGCGGCGAGAAACAGCGAGTGCAATTAGCCCGGGTATTAACCCAGCTAGCTCAATCGGATAAGCCACCAATATTACTGTTGGATGAACCCACCTCAGCACTGGATTTAGCCCAGCAGCACAGGGTATTAAAGCTGGTAAAATCCTTAGCTCATGAACAAAATTACGCCGTCGTAGTGGTACTTCATGACCTTAATCAAGCATCACGCTATGCCGACAGGTTGGTGATTTTACAACAAGGAGAAGTTGTCAGTGATGGGCCACCACACGAGGCGTTAACCCCTGCAACCATTAGGCAGGTTTGGCAATACGATCCTATTGTAGTGAATGAGCCTGGACAGCTGACACCACTATTGTTTTAAACTACGCTTCCTAAAAAGGTTAAAGTCGCTTTATAGCGTCGGTATTTTAAAACCTCTTTATAATCCGTATTTAAAGTATTGTTATCAACAATACTTCAGAGTTTGTTCTAGAATCAATATCAGCAACTTATAGGTCTTTATTGATATTGAACTAAATGGGTGGATGATGACGCTCTATAAATTTAATCGGACAACCAATAACATCAACGCTGAAAAGCTCATGCGGATCAATTATCGCAAAGAGTGCGAATCCGATATCGACGCCATTGATACGTTGACTCAGCTCGCTTTTGTCAATGTCGAGCATTCAACACATACCGAGCACTTTATTGTTCGCCGCCTAAGAGACGCAAGCGCATTAAGCGTGTCTTTGGTTGCAGAAACCAACGGCGAGATTATTGGTCATGTCGCGCTATCGCCAGTAACTATTTCCGACGGCAGCATAAACTGGTATGGTCTTGGCCCTATTTCGGTCAGGCCTGATTACCAAGATAAAGCCATCGGTTCAAGCTTGATAAGTGAAGCATTGAGCGAACTAAAAAAGCTCGGTGCTGCAGGCTGCGTATTGCTAGGCCAGCCCAGTTTTTACAGCCGTTTTGGCTTTACGGCAAATACTTCAATCGTACTTGAGGGCGTGCCAGCAGCCTATTTTCTGCAACTGACCTTCTCCGATAAAGCGCCTAGCGGCATCGTAAACTACCACAGCGCTTTCTCAGCAACTCGTTAGGCCGAGCTTAAAATGATAACAGTAGCCATAGATAAGCAAGGCTAGTTTTGAGCTGGTCAAACGCACCGACTCGGCGCGTTTGAGATTTAGCAAACGAGTAATAGATAAAACAGACGGAAGTATATGAAGTAGCAATAAGGCCAGTCCAGCTGCAGCACCTTGTTAACGATTGTTTTTAAAGTGAATGGGTGATTGCCTAGTCTTGTCTACTTGCAGTTTAAATACATCAGGCCTTGAGTAATGCCCAGCGACATCCAAAGCACGCTTAGAAGTTGAGGCCAAATCAACATCAATATCCAAAATGATATAGCCTTTCTCTTTAGATAATGGCCCTGACACTATTTCACCGCTAGGCGATACCACAAGCGAACCTCCGGGGTTAATCCATTCTTCATCAGCCGGGTAAATTTCATCTATATTTGGAAAGTCTTTAGGTAAATCTTTTCGCTCTAAAGCAACACCACAAGATAAAACCCAACACTTACCTTCCCGAGCAATGTGCTGCATAGTGCCAGTCCAAGCATCACCACTGTCATAGGTTGGTGCAATATATATTTCTATCCCTTGCGAATATAGAGAGTACCTTGCCAGAGGCATATAATTTTCCCAGCATATTAAGCTACCAATTCTACCGACTGGAGTATCAATAACATTTAAACCATGCCCATCTCCAAACCCCCATACCATTCGCTCTGGGTTTGTGGGCATGAGTTTTCGATGATGATTGATAATTTGACCTTGAGTATCAATGGTGATTACTGAGTTATATATTGTGGATTGGCTATTAGCATTATCTCGTTCGTTAATACCACATACGACTGTAACGCTGTTGTCTTTGGCTGCTTCGAGCATAGGGTTGAGATCGTCCGAACTTAAATCAATCGCATTTTTAAGTAATCTAACATGTAGCTCTTCACTGATCCCCCAGTCACCACCAGGTCTAAGCCGCCATATCCAGGCAGGGTATCCTGCTATGAATGCCTCTGGAAAAACAATCAGTTCAGCCCCTTTGGCGGAGACGGAATTAATGATCTCTACAGCTTTTTCTATGGTACGTTTTTTATCAAGAACGTAAGGAGACTCTTGAATAAGTGCGATTTTTTTCATCATTAACTCCCTTTCGATAAGTCGTTTAATTAGCGCTCAAAACTTCGAAAAAAGAGTAAGTCCAGAACGTTAGCTGGCAATGATTGTTAAATAACACCGCTGAGAATTGCCATTACAATCATTAAGTGCACTTAAATAATAGAAGCCTTTAAGTTTCTTTGGTGACTCATCTTAAAAAACAAATTAAGCTAAAAATCATCATCCATGACGATGAAGTACCAGGATAGGAAGTCTGAAAAATGAATTTGCCACGCATAAACCAGAACAACATCATTAATGGCACTCTCTTACAGCATCAATTTTTACCTTCATCTATAATACTTTTCAGCTCAAAGCGTTAGCTTTCTATACCGAGGACATACCATGACCAATATCGTTTTTATCGCCACCAGTCTCGATGGTTTCATTGCAGACAAAGACAATAAAGTCGATTGGCTCCATGAAACCCCAAACCCTGATAATTCTGATCTCGGTTACAACGCTTTTATCGAGCGAGTAGAGGCGTTAGTCATGGGCCGAAACACCCTAGAAATCGTTCTCAGCTTCGGTATTGACTGGCCCTATACTAAACCCGTATTTGTGCTCAGCAATACCATGAAGGCGGTACCTGCAGGACTCGAAGATAAAGTGTTTTTAGTGAAAGGCCCACTGACAGAGATCATGACAAAAATACACGGTCAAGGTTACAACAACCTCTATATTGATGGGGGTTTGACCATACAAAACTTCTTAAAAGAAGATTTGATTGATGAGCTGATTATCACCACTATTCCAGTACTCTTGGGCGGCGGGATCCCATTATTTGGCGGGTTGGTCGCACCACTTAAGTTTAAGCATGTAAAGTCAGAAAGCTTTATTGATTGCTTGGTACAAAATAGCTTTATTAGAGTTCGATAACTTCTACTCGCAAACACAATATCCAAAGCTTAGATTTACAATGCAAAGCAACAGATATTGATCCATCGCACCACAGCACTATTTGATAATGATTATCATTACCTTTGAATTGATTTTACTATTTGAGAGTAATGATGATCCTAACGCCAACCATGACTGGCATAGCAAGTCCTGAACCATTGCAAAATGCCTTTAAAGTTAAAAGTGCTCCCCATGCCGGTCGCAGTGGCAGTCGCCCAGTCAACTTAACAACGGCACTTTGGCATCAATGGTGGCAACAACCCAGCAAAAGTGACCAGCGGGCACTGTATATCCATATTCCCTTTTGCCGTAAGCGCTGTAGCTTCTGTAATTTCTTTGAAAATGGCACTAATCCTGAGCGAATTAGCCGCTATGTTAGCCGCCTATGCGAACAATTAAGGATTGCTGCAGACACGCCTTTCGCCCAAAGTCAGCCATTTGATACCGTCTATGTTGGCGGCGGTACGCCTACCGATATGCAGGCCGATGAGATCGCGATGTTAGGCGCAGCGATAAGCAAATTCCCATTGATAAAGAATGCCGAAGTGTCGCTCGAAGGCCGTCTCAATGGCTTTGATGATGACAAATGGCACAGTGCGTTAGATAACGGATTTAACCGCTTCTCGTTTGGAGTGCAAAGCTTCGATACTCATGTACGCCAAGCCGCCGGACGCTTTGATGATAAAGACACCTTACTCAGCCGCCTTAATGAGTTGAGCCAACATCCGAGCGCCAGTATCGTCATCGATCTTATTTTTGGCCTACCCGGTCAGACCTTAGATATTTGGCAACAAGATCTGCAAGCCGTTATCGACAGTGGTGTACATGGGGTCGATCTCTATCAATTGATAGGCCTCGGCGGCACGCGCATCGACCGGGCTAGCGAGAAAGGCAAAATACTTGGCACCGACGAAAGTGAATTTCAGGCCGATAGCCAAACGCGGGCACAGATGTACGCCTATGGCGCCAACTTACTCGAATCAAACCAGTGGCAACGGTTATCCAGCTGCCACTGGCGCCGCGACAATCGTGAACGCAGCCTCTATAACTCACTTGCCAAAAGCGGTATCGAAATACTGCCGTTTGGCGCTGGTGCTGGCGGCAGTATCCATGGCCATGGGGTAATGAATGCCCGCAGCTTAACCGACTGGCACCAAGCCCATTCACAACCCACTGACGTTATAGATGGGGCAACCCCCACTAAAGTGCCCGGAATGGCACTAAGCCCTAATCCATCGGCGGAACTCGATGCGATTTTTAAACGCGGCCTAGACGGCGGAACACTGCAATTTTCACAACTAGAGGCCAGCTTACTTCAGCAGTTACAGCCACTCTTTCATGCATGGCAAACCAATGGTCTGGCGCAGCTTAATAACCACGCCCTTACTTTGACCTTGGCTGGGCGCTTTTGGAACGTGAATATGCAAACGGGTTTGTTTGAATTTTTGGCTGAAAATAAGTCAGTAAATGATAAATGAGCTCATGTTATAGTGAGCTTATTCTTAGCTAAGCATTCATAAAATATGGCACAGCCAATCTCAGACGAAACTAAAAACGAAGCCGTAAAAGTGGCAAAATCAATTCAAAAACCAGGGCAAACTAAAGAGCAAACGAAGCTCATTGCGCTAGGGATTGAAAAAGGCATTGCGGAGTATAAAAAGCAGCAAAAAGGCAAAGCACGCATTCGCGACAAACAGAAAAAACAGCAAGTGCGTGCTAAAGCCCGTACCACTGAAAACGAACATGATCTCGAGGATAATATAGAAGATCGCGCTGCTAGTCCTTATCTACCCTGGGGATTATTAACCCTCAGCTGGATTGGCTTTATCAGCTATATCGTCATCAGCAAGTAGTCCACAATACTGTCGATTAATCATCACCGTTTAGCCGCGCACTTTTCAGCGCGGCGCTATTATTGAGCCATCATCCTGTTTTATACCCATCCTCGACATTCACGCCTAAAAACCGGATTTACACCAACCGACACAAACAGGTAAGCACCTGATATTAAGCAACAAAAACCCAAAACGATACTACGCCGCAATTCTATTCATATTTTGTCATAACTTGTCTTAACTTGTTCATTGTTACCCACATCGCTGTTCATAACCTCTCCCTATAATGGCCTCATCAAAGAAAGGGTTAGCTGGAGCTAAACGGTCATGACGAATCAACATCCCCAAAAAAAGCACACGAGTAACAAGAAGGATGAGCTTAAAGCCTTATGTTTTATCATCTTTATTCTATTCCCTGCGTTAAGTATCACTTTTGTTAGCATTTACGGCTTCATCATTTGGATGATCCAAGCATTTGGTGGCGTTGTCGCTCACTAATCCCCTTTTACACTTTTTAAACTTATTACGAGGATGCGATTATGAGATGGTTGCTTAACATCTGGCGCACATTAAACAAACCGACACAATACCTCACACTGGGCTCAGTCAGTGTTTCAGCCTTTATTATGGGCATTATCTTTTGGGGTGGTTTTAACACTGCACTTCAAGCAACAAATACTGAAGAGTTTTGTATTAGCTGCCACAGCATGGAAAGCATGCCTTATAAAGAGCTGCAAGAGACAGTGCATTGGTCAAATCATTCCGGCGTTCGCGCAACCTGCCCTGATTGCCACGTACCACATGATTGGAGCCGTAAAATTGGCCGTAAAATTGAAGCCTCTCACGATATGTGGGGCTGGTTACTACAAACCGTCAATACACCTGAAAAGTTCGAAGACAAACGTCTAGAGATGGCCAGCCGTGAGTGGAAACGATTCGACCGTGATAACTCTCTCGCGTGTAAAAACTGCCACAACTACGACTCAATGAAATGGGACAGCATGTCTAAGCTAGCGCAAAAGCAGATGAAACGCGCAGCTAAACTCGACCAGAGCTGTGTTGATTGTCATAAAGGTATCGCCCACAAGCTACCCGATATGGGCACCGCTCGAGCACCAGAATTGATTGCAGAAGTCGGTTCAGGCGTTAACGGCTTAGAGGTTGACCAAACCTATTTCTCAGCACTGACTAAACCTGTTTATTTCAACGAAAAAACCGATGTTGAAGCGGGCACATTAAACATCGCCACTAAAGTGAAAGTGTTAGCACTTAAAGGCAACCGCGCCAAGATTGGTATTAGCGGCTGGAGAAAGAAAATTGGTGCAGGTCGCGTTATCTACTACGATTTCGGCTTAAATATTCTATCGGCTCAACTAACCAAAGACGCTGCACTTGAAGAGGGTGTCATCAGCACCTTTGAAGAGAAAGAAGACCCAATGACAGGCCTTAAATGGCAACGTGTAGAAACCGTTATCTGGACAGATACCGACTACCTACTCAACGACTTACAGCCACTTTGGGATTATGCGCGTAGCACATATAGCACCAGCTGTAGCGTATGCCATACCCAACCGGACGAGAGTCACTTTGACGCCAACACATGGCCAGGTATGTTCCAAGGCATGATCGCCTTCGTCAACATGGACCAAGATACTCAAGCTTTAGTGCAAAAGTACTTACAAGAGCATTCATCAACTTTCAATAAGTCGGCTCACTAATAGGACATCACATTATGAAAAGAAGAGACTTTTTAAAAGGCTTAGTCGGCACATCTTATGTTGTACTTAGCGGGTCGTCAGTCCTTGCGCCATTGAATGCGTTAGCCGCCTCAGCAGCCAAAACTAACGAAGGTTGGCTCACCACAGGATCGCACTTTGGTGCTTTCAAAATGAAGCGCAAAAATGGCGTGATAGATCAAGTCATTCCATTTGAAAGAGACAAGTATCCAACTGACATGATTAACGGTGTCAAAGGCTTAGTCTACAACCCGTCACGTGTTCGCTATCCAATGGTGCGCTTAGACTTTTTACTCAAGGGTCATAAGAGCGACACCACCCAACGGGGCGACTTCCGCTTTGTGCGAGTGACTTGGGATAAAGCCCTGTCTTTGTTTAAAGATTCGCTTGATGAAGTACAAACAAAATATGGTCCGTCAGGACTACACGCTGGCCAAACGGGCTGGCGCGCTACTGGTCAGTTGCACTCAAGCACGAGCCATATGCAACGCGCTGTTGGCATGCACGGTAACTTCGTTAAAAAAGTCGGTGACTACTCAACGGGTGCAGGCCAAACCATTTTGCCTTACATCTTAGGTTCTACCGAAGTGTATGCCCAAGGCACTTCATGGCCGCTTATTCTTGAACATTCTAAGACCATTATTTTATGGTCAAACGATCCGTACAAGAACTTACAAGTGGGCTGGAACGCTGAAACTCATGAGTCATACGCTTACCTTGCGCAGCTAAAAGAGAAAGTGGCTAAGGGTGAAATACGCGTTATCAGTATCGATCCTGTGGTCACCAAGACGCAGCAGTATTTAGGCTGTGAGCAGCTTTACGTTAACCCGCAAACTGACGTGGCATTGATGCTCGGCATCGCCCACGAAATGGTCGCTAAAAACCTGCATTACACTCAGTTTATTGAAGGTTACAGCTTAGGTTTCGATAAATTCCTGCCTTATCTCCAAGGCGAAACAGACGGTGTTGAGAAGACACCTGAATGGGCTGCTGAGATCACTGGCGTATCGGCTGAGATCATCCGCGATCTCGCAAAAGTCATGACCAAAGGTCGTACTCAAATGCTCATGGGCTGGTGTATTCAACGTCAGCAGCACGGCGAACAACCTTATTGGATGGCGGCCGTACTTGCCACTATGACAGGCCAAATTGGTCTGCCTGGCGGCGGGATAAGCTACGGTCATCACTACTCAAGCATTGGTGTTCCATCATCGGGTGCCGCGGCGCCGGGCGCGTTCCCACGCAATTTAGATGAAGACCAAAAGCCGCTGTTTGATAACAACGACTTTAAAGGCACCAGCAGCACTATTCCGGTCGCGCGTTGGATTGATGCGATTCTTGAGCCGGGTAAAACCATTGATTCAAACGGTTCAAAAGTCACCTTCCCAGATATCAAGATGATGGTTTTTTCCGGCAATAACCCTTGGAACCATCACCAAGATCGTAACCGCATGAAGCAAGCGTTCCAAAAGCTTGAGTGTGTGGTCACCATCGATATGAACTGGACTGCGACCTGTCGCTTCTCAGATATCGTATTGCCAGCGTGTACCACTTTTGAGCGTAACGACATCGATGTATACGGCAGTTATGCTAACCGCGGTGTACTGGCGATGCAGAAGATGGTTGAACCGCTGTTTGATAGCTTGTCAGATTTCGAGATTTTTACCCGCTTCGCGCGTCTAATGGGTAAAGAGAAAGAGTACACTCGCGGCATGACTGAGCGTGACTGGCTCAATAAGCTCTACACCGATTGTAAGAATGCCAACGCGGGCAAGTTTGAAATGCCTGAATTCGATGAATTCTGGAAAGAGGGTTATGTTCATTTTGGTGAAGGGAAACCTTGGACTCGCCACGCGGCATTTAGAGAAGATCCTGAGATCAATCCATTGGGAACGCCTTCTGGCTTAATTGAGATATACAGCCGTAAAATAGCTCAGTACCAGTACGATGACTGTCCAGGTCACCCGACTTGGATGGAAAAATCAGAACGTAGCCATGGCGGTCCAGGTTCAGACAAGTTCCCCGTCTGGATGCAATCTTGTCACCCCGATAAGCGTTTGCATTCACAGATGTGTGAATCAGAAGAGTTCCGTGGCACTTACACCGTCAAAGACCGTGAGCCCGTCTACCTCAACCCTGAAGATGCTAAAGCGCGTGGCATTAACGCCGGTGATGTGGTGCGGGTGTTTAACGGCCGTGGTCAGTTACTTGCTGGCGCAGTGGTATCTGATAACTTCCCTAAAGGCGTTATCCGTATCCATGAAGGCGCTTGGTATGGTCCTGTCGGTGAAGACGGTAGCAAAGAGGGCGGTGCAGAAATCGGTGCACTATGCAGCTATGGCGACCCGAATACGCTAACGCAAGACATTGGTACTTCAAAGCTTGCTCAAGCTTGCTCGGCTTACACTTGTTTAGTTGAATTTGAGAAGTATAAAGGTAAAGTACCTGCTGTAAGTTCATTTAGCGGACCCGTTGAGATAACACTATGAGCGCAGCAACAACTAACCCCGTAAATCAAGTCAGAAGCACGATTTATCAGCTACTTTCATCATTGTTTGCGAAAGAGGTAGATCATAAAACATTGCATGAATTGACCTGTACTCAAGCACAAGAATTTTGGTCTCAACTTGCTAATGAGCCCGATTTTAAAGCAGATGTTGATGTGCTGGTAGCAGAGCTAGCAAAGCTTAATAGCGACAAAGCGCTGCTCGAGCTTGCGGCTGATTATTGTGGTTTGTTTTTAGTCGGCACCAAACACAGTGCCTCGCCATACGCTAGCCTCTATTTAAATAAAAGCTCGAGTGATAAAGCTGCCACAAAAGGCAATGAGCCATTACTGTTTGGTCAGCAGCACCAGCAGATGACGCAGTTTTTAAAACAGAGTCAGTTGCAGGTGCAAAGCGAGTTCCCTGAGCCCGCAGATCATCTCGCGGTGATATTGGCCTATGTAGCACATATCAGCATGCATAGCAGTCACCAAGAGCAACTGCTGTTTATCCGCGATTATCTTGCAAACTGGTTACCAAAGCTTGTCGCTAAAGTCGCCAAGGTCGATACCGGCAAGTTCTATATTGCGTTAGCGCAGCTCACATTAGCTTGGGTGGAGTCAGATATTGAATGGCTTGCAAGCGAAAGCTAATACAGACTGAACCACTGGCACTCTGAAAGACAACCGTAAAAAAGCCGATAATGATTATGTCATTATCGGCTTTTTTGTATCATGAATGTGAGACAACACACTTGTTGTAAACACATTACATTTGTAGACTCAATGAGTTAATATCAACCAATATAAGATGTTATATACACGGCTTATCAATAAGAATAAAAAGAGCACTTTACTGCTTTACTCTCTTTAACGAGAGTGCGATACCACAACGGAGATTTTCTATCATGGACGAATTATTCATTACAGTTGGCTTATTCATACTGATTGTTAGCATCCACACACAGAGGTCAACCGACAAACGGTTGAGAGTCATCGAACACAAAATTGACTCCTTGTTAAAAAACAACGGTATTTTTTTTCATAACAACATCAATGTATCTAAAGAAGTATTAACTGCCATTACTCTAGGTAAAAAACTAACCGCTATCAGGCTTTATCGCAAAGATACCGGTGCAAGCTTGAAAGAAGCGCACGGCATAATCAACAGACTCGTCGAAAAAACAGCGTCACCATTGAGACAAAGCGACTAATGCAGTATCGGCACTGCCACACTCTTTCAACATCAGGCGATAGCTATTCAGCTAATCGGCAAACGTGTAAATAATAACCAGGCATGACTCAAAATGAATATGAATAAACAAAATGCATCACTTTCCCACCATTCAGGCTTCACCCTCATAGAGTTGGTTGTCGTGATTATTATTTTAGGCATTTTGTCTGTTACGGCATTACCTAAATTTATTAATATGAAATCAGACGCAAACATTGCAGTGATAAAAGGCGCCAAAGGCTCGATAAAAACAGCTGTTTCACTCTTTAAAGCTAAAACCATGACTTCAGGTAATAGCTTGACTGATGTGGTCGAGTTTTCTGGTGTTAAAGGCAGTCATTACCAACCTTGGGCAGCGACAGCTACTGCAAATGGCTTTTCTGCAGATTACTCCTCTCCTCCTGAAATATTTGAGGCGGCAGGGCTAGATGTTAACGACTGGTCTTACAAAATTTATGTACCCACTAGCTATGCTGTGGTTGCTGCGCCCAAAAGCGTACTCGATAAAAGCCAGCCTAGCGCTACAGAGGTAAAAGCAACTAACTGCTATTTTGAATATCACTGGCAATCAGCTGGCGAGCCGACAATCACCACGGTGATGACCGACTGTTAGAAGGCTTAAATGCTGACAACAACTGATCATATCAGTCTTTAACTAGGCTAACTCTGCATAAAGGATATGTAGTTTGAACAATTATTTTGAGAGCCCTTTTGTTGGAAAGTCACTGCGAGAGCAAGTGACGAATCCTAATATTATTGTGGGTAAGAACAGCTATTACTCTGGTTATTACCACAATCATAGTTTCGATGATTGCGCTCGTTACCTACTTGCCGATAGAACCGATATTGATAAGCTCATTATTGGTAGCTACTGCTCCATTGGCTCTGGTGCTGTATTTATGATGGCGGGTAACCAAGGACACCAAAATAATTGGGTGAGCACTTTTCCGTTTTTCTACCAAGAAAACGAACACTTTACTGACGCTAAAGACGGTTTTAAGCGAGCTGGAGATACCGTTATAGGCAATGATGTATGGATTGGCACTGAAGCTATGATTATGAGTGGCGTTAAGGTTGGTGATGGCGCCATTATCGCCAGCCGTGCTGTGGTCACTAAAGATGTGGCACCCTACTCTATTGTCGGTTCAAATCCTGCAAAACATATTCGTTTTCGCTTTACTGAAACAGAAATAGCTCAGTTACTCAAGATGCAATGGTGGCTATGGAGTGATGAACAGCTCAAAGGTGCAATGGCATTAATGTGTTCATCTGATATCAATGGCCTATACCACTATTGGCTGCACTTGAATCAAGAATAAGTATTACTATATTAATTCGTTAGGGGGTTAAGTCGGCTTACTCATAAACAGCCGATCCTCTTTTTCCTCTCGCTTTACCTCACAAATTTAATTCTACTGGCTTCTCTTCCATATAATGAATCAACCAGCCTAAATCTTATCTTCGTGATTCGTATAATTCACTGTCCTTGCGGTTAAAGTCACCACATTTTGGTGCTATGTTTGACTATATATAGCGAGTGTTAAACAATCAGTCACTGTAACAAACCAGTAACAACCTGATTAGGCAGGTTTTTACTTAAGCGGCATAAAAAGTGCTTACTTTGTTGCTCATTAGTTTTCACTTAATCGCTTTAGCAAAACTAACTTACATTGCTAAACATTCAGATAAAGTCAAAGGAGCGACAGATGTCAGTCACGCTAGAAGATAGACCCATTGAGCAAGTTCGTGAGCAGGTTATCGATAAACTGATTGTTAACTATAGCCATGGGATAATATCAGCGGAGGCATTTGAGCGTCGCCTCGATGACGCCATGGCCAGTGAATCACATCAAGAGTTACTCGACCTCGTGGCCGATCTGTCGATATCCACTGATGATGAATATAGCAGTAAAAAAGATCAGCAATTTACGCCCAATTACGCCAGTAAGCAGGCTGAGGACACTCTCATCATCAGCTGCATTTTAGGTAACAATGAGCGTAGTGGTCAGTGGGTTGTGCCTAGCGAGATCAAGCTCAACAATGTGTTAGGTGAAACCACGCTCGATTTTACTGATGCTATTTTTCAGCATCAAGATATTACCATCAAGCTCAACTGCATTCTTGGCAGCTGTAAAATTTTTATCCCCGAAAACATCAATGTGATATGTAAAACTTACTGCGCTGGAAGCAGCATTGAAAACTGCGCCCCTTCGATGGCAAATCGCCAAGCACCAGTTATCACCATTGAGGGTAAAGTGGTACTCGGTAGCCTTTCGATATCGGTAAAGCGCACTGTTAAAGAAAAGTTTATCGCCTTCGCCAATCAGCTAAAAAACGCCTTTAACTAATCGATATTAACAAGGCAATGCAGCCCTATGGTGGCTGCCATTGCTGCGGTGTTAATTAAAAATGAAGCCTAGTCAGCTTAGTGCTTTACACGTTAACTCGGCTCTCAGCGCTTAAAACAAGTAGAATCTGCGATTTTTTGTTAACTAGATCGCTAAAATACCTAAATATACCCCTTTGTTAAAATCCATAATGCTGTAGTGTTGGTAGTACAAACATAATAAATTTCAGTTCACCATTCAGGGGTACCTATGCTAAATGAGAATCATGCACTTATTTTTGACTTCCCAGAATTTAAACAAGATATTGTTTATTTGAATCATAAAGACGAAGCATTCCAAGAGCTGTCCAAACAGTATCATTTATTAGATTATGAAATTCGTCAGCTAGAAATTGACGGTAGTCCCACCGACGACGAACACATGCATCAACTAAAAGTACAGCGCGCTAATCTAAAAGACGTCTTATTCCAAAAATTAAAAGAGCACCACGCCTAACAATCATGTGCTAAAAACTGGCCAGTCATGAGTATACTCAGTCTGGCCAACAGCTTGCAAAAGAGTTCAACAGGAGAACATCGCTCCTCCCCTTTTAGCTAACTCTTTTATAAAAAAGCAGAATATCTCGAACAAGATGGCTATTCCTGCACTTCATTAAGAATCATCTCACCGTTCAAATGGAAAACTATGCTTCCGTTAGCTTCACAGTGAAGCGAAATAATCTTACTCAGTACTGAGTATTCACCACACTTCCCATGATATGGCAGCCCTACTAACGTTTGGGTTTATTTTAATTATGTGAACTATGCACCTATGTTTCAGCGCACACTTGTACGCATAATGGCTCATTAGCAATATTGACTATTGGAGTTTGCGATGCAAGAAATAGATTGCCCACAGTGCAGCCTAAAAATCGACATTAATCTGGTGACCTGCCCCCAATGTCATGCCGCTCAAGGGTTAGAGGCACTCTCTGGTGTTGATCCCGATATTCGTATTAAAAATCAAAAGCTCGCAGTCTGGTTTAGCGTGTTATTTGGCGGATTAGGCTTACATAAGTTCTATTTAGGTCAACACTTAAAAGGCAGTTTGTACTTAGTCTTTAGCTGGACCTTAGTGCCAATGGTTGTTGGTTGGGTCGATGCGGTGCGTACCTTAAAAATGAGTCCTTTTAATTTTCAGCAACGTTATTGTCGAAAAGTGAATCACTACTACGTTTAAGGTTAGGCGGCTGTTTGAAGAGGGTGCTTGGTATAGAACGTTATACACTTTATTTTGCTCAGGCACCGTTTGATGCATTAGGGTCTGCACGCTTACAATGGCTCGCTGCAAACTCATCTATAGCGCTATCGGCAATGTCGAATGGTGTCGAACAGAATTAGCTATCTTTATGATGGCCTCTGCCGCATCTGTATCGGCTTATAAAAGCGGAGCAACTTGGTGCTCAAGCAAACCAAGATGACGTTAATAAAAAGCGGATAAAGGCATACCGCTAGAGTCAATGGGAGCCTCCACGTTAGCTTGGAGGGTCGATATTATTGGTAATACTGCTATTGAGCCTAAACCAACCCGCGATAGAAAAACGATAGGTTTTGCCGCTAACACTTCATGAGGAAACTCTTCATTTAAAAAGACCACTACGCTGCCAAAGTCTGGCGTAACGCTAATGGTATGGTCATCAATAACTGCGGAAGTTGATTGTTGATTGTTGTATATCACCAACTCCCCGCCATGCTCTTTAGACCGATATTGGTAGAGATAAACCACCACAGAAAGAATTCGGTTACTTTCACCGATAACAGCATCTTTGTGCTTTTTATAAAAGTCACCTCTGCATAATATGCAAAATGGCTTTCGAACGAAACCGTCCTAAAAAGAGTCTTCTATTCAAAAAATCTTGCAGTGCCTGCGTCCAAGCGAGCCAAGCTTTAGCTGCCAGATCCATACCGACTCCAGTCAACTCCGGTCAACTACAGGAGTAAAGTCTAGCGCTGCTTCAATCAATAAAATACAGCATATGACACGCTTAGCTGTTACCAACACAAATAAGGTGTTTGCACTATAATTAGTAGCACATCACATCAGTGGAAAGAGGTAGCACTATGACAATTTCAAACCGATTGAATCAGTATCTGCATGATAATAAGGTGAAATATGATCTGCTGGTCCATCCCCACAGATTAGATTCGCTTAGTTCAGCCATTGCAGCCCATGTATCACCAACACAACTCGCCAAAGCGGTGATATTAGAAGATCATGAAGGCCGTAAGATTATGGCTGTGTTACCTGCCGACCATAAAATTAGTTTACGGTCCCTCGGTGACAAACTAAATCGCGACCTGCACCTGCTCAAGGAACAAGCCGTGCACTCTATGTTTGATGACTGCGAGAATGGTGCGATCCCCTCCCTAGGTGGTGCTTATAACTTGGATGCTGTTTATGACGACTTGCTGGTCGAAGCCAAAGATATTTACCTCGAAGCGGGTGATCATAGTAGCCTAGTACATATAAGCCGAGATGATTTTTTCAGGCTAATTAAAGACGCGAAACACTTACGATTTAGCCATCAAAATGTCCATTAAAATACAATGGAAAGACAGTGATAAAAAAGACCCGTTATCACTTAGAGATGTTATTACTAGCGCCTCGCTAACAGTCTGTTTCAGCCAGTGCCCATTAAGGTTAGCTCGGCGGATCAATACTGTTAGCGATACTGCAGTTGAGCCTAAACCAACCCGCAATAGAAAAACGATCACGTTTTGCAGCTAACACTTCATGAGGAAACTCTTCACTTAAAAAGACCACTACGGTGCCAAAGCCTGGCGTAACGCTAATCGTATGCTCATCAATAACTGCGGAAGTTGATTGTTGATTGTTGTATATCACCAACCCACCACCATCGTCTTTAGACCAATATTGGTTGAGATAAACCACCACAGAAAGAATTCGATTACCTTCACCGATAAAAGCGTCTTTGTGCTTTTTATAAAAGTCACCTTCTGCATAATGTGCAAAGTGGCTTTCGAATGAAAACAGTCCTAAAAAGAGTCTTCTATTCAAAAATGCTTGCAGTGCCTGCGTCCAAGAAAGCCAAGCTTTACCCGCTTCAGTGTCGCCATTAATCCAGCTAATCACGTCTGTACGCACAGAGTCGTTGATCTTAAGATCAACCGAGCGACCAATGCCAGCACGCTTAAAATTGGCCTTGGGCATATTGGCAATGTGAGATGTTAATAAATGGGCTAAATCCTGTGGCAGTGCTGCAGAATTAATACTGTAGCCTTTGCTTGCGATGTCATTTGCAATTGAGGAAAAAAGCGAGGAATCGTCACCTGTTTGAGAGGTGCGAGATAAGATCAACTACATCCAGTCTTAGGGGTTAAAATTAACATTAGTGAGTTACTTTTATAAACAGAGACCACCAGCATACACCTATAGCAATCAATATAGTCATATATATAGGTTCACGACAAAAGCGGTGATAAGTGACAAAAAAGCCGCTTCGATAAGCAGCTTAAATGTTAAACGTATTGGTGACTATTTATAGTGTGACATTACTATCACTAAATAGCGCACTCTCAATCCCACTCAGAATGTTAACGCCATCTCGATTATTCACCATATCGGTAATGATAGTTGCACCATTGTCTTGATTTTCGATGCTGTACTCCGATGAGTTCCCAGTAAACTTCACCTCATTTTGACCACTATTCCCGGTAATATTATTATCAAGCTGATTAACCACCACATTGCTGTCGAGGCTACCCGTTAGCGTAATATCCTTAAGGTATTGAGAATGATGAGTGTAGCTAAGTTTAGGGTTGAATTTAAGGCTGAAGTCACCGGTAAATGTCGCATCGATGCGAGCATTATAAGTCAAGTACGAATGAAAGAACTTATTATCTAATAGCGCTGCACCTAAGGGATCTTCACTGCTCATTTCTGCACGTGTTTTTGCAATATAGCCTCCCCACATACTGTGAGTTGCACTGCCACTCCATGCGCCCCACAAACCATAATATGCATCGATAACTGACGCTAGGTATTCTTGAGTTAAACTATTCTCAGCCGTGAGTTCAGTGATCCAACTTGCATCACCTCCCCATAACTTATCATTCAGAGCCGTTATTTGAGCGCTCCTAATTTCAGCTTGATAGTCTGGTAAAGCACCTATGAACTCGCTGTTTTGGTCCACGCCTATACCATAGTCGTGCACCATATGTAGGATCTCTTCAAAACTAGCATCTCGATGATCATCAAAGTTCTGGCTGATATACCACGCCCCACCTTCAACTTGCATTTCGCCTCGATAAAGCGGCTGACCATTCAGGTTTGATGCTGGATTTGTACCATCATCACTGCCATTGAGGAGTAATAATATAGCCCCATTATCTGCCATCTTATTTGTGATTTGCGACTTATCGCTACCATATTCCGATCCGGGTAAATTAGTTAGGTAATGCTTCAAAATAGAGCGTGCACGAACGATCTGATTATCGCTAATTTTATCTTGAGCAAGAATATGGATAGGTTTGCCATTAGGTGCTTTTATTTGAGTGTAGCGATTAAATTTAAGTGCAGCGCTATACGTCGTTGACAGCGATGCAGGTACAGCCTCGATACTGAGTGCTTTTGTTGCTGCTGACAAGCCAGAGCTGGCATTATTGTTGTTACTGTCTGAAGATGTGCTTGAAGAGTCTGAATTACAGGCCGCTAAGGCCATTAAGCTTATTGTAACAACTCCAGCTAATACTACTTTTGCCACCATAGTTCACTCCTAATATTCCAACGATTTGAGCAATTAAATTAACATGATGATCGCGCTCATGGGGTAAGAGAAAGTAAGCAGTGTAGGCGCTATGTAAGCGCATGTAAGTGGGCTGTTATTAGCGCCAATTGTCTGTAGAATTAGACTAATCAAGTAGGGTTTTCTATTATGTATTGATAGACTTAACATTAAGGTAAATAGTTGTGAGTAAAGCAAATATACTCATTATTGAAGACGATAAAGAGATCTCACGTCTAACCGCTATGTATCTCGAAGCTGAAGATTACAACACGCATATTATTGCTGATGGCTTGCAAGCGTTAAGCGCTGTAAGGTTAGAGGAGCCCGACTTAATTACTCTTGATTTAATGCTACCAGGATTAGATGGAGTATCAGTTTGCAAGCAAGTACGCAAATTTTATCATGGCCCTATCTTGGTATTAACCGCCAGTGCCGATGATATCAGCGAGGTGAGCCTACTTAAACTAGGGGCTGACGATTACCTCACTAAACCAGTACGTCCACATGTGATGCTTGCCAGAATTGAAGCTTTACTGAGGCGCAGCCGACCGGCAAAGCTTGGCCATAATCAATTGCAAGTTGGACAACTCAATATTGATACCTGTAAGCAAATTGTTACCTATAACAATCTGACCCCAGCGCTTACGACAGCAGAGTACGAGATGCTACTGCTACTGGCCTCCCATGCTGGCAACATTGTGTCTAGAGAAGATTGTTGCCGATCGCTAAGGGGGATAGATTATGATTTTAATGATCGTTCAGTTGATATGCGGATCTCAGGGCTAAGAAAAAAACTGAATGATGACACGCCCCCCTACAAAACCATATTAACGATACGCAACAAAGGGTATATGCTAATTAATGGCTAACTATCTTCCACCACTTTTTACACGCCTTTACCTGAGTTTGCTGACTGCACTGTTTGCCAGTATTGTCCTGACTCTATACTTAAGTGAACAGTTTTTAGAACAAAGTGATGTGGTAGATTTTTATGATGATAGCTATCAAACTTTCATTGAAGTCACCTCAGGCGTATCGCGTACGCACTTATCTGCACCACAATATATTACGAGCGTTCAAGGGCTACACCCTCAGTTCGATATCAATTGGCAAGCTAATTGGAATGCCAAGCAAGACTGCTCTGAATGTACCTTGTTGAGTAATATAGGGGGGATATCGATATACCAACTGTCTGAAGCGCAACTTTTAGCGATTTATCCACTTGATCGAACTAATGGCGCCATCTTGATCTCCGATAGGTTGCCGAACAGCTTACTGTTTGATGAATCCAATAGACAACATCGCAGCAGTTTCATGGCGTTATTGCGTGACGATCCTTCAGAGCTAATCCCCTATTTACTGTTGCTAGTGGTCATTATCACTATAGGTACCACGTTGTACTTTTCAGTCAGACGATTACAGAAACAGATTAACCAACTGGTCGATACCAATAAAAAGTTTGGTCAGGGTGATCTCAATATTCGTGCTCGTCAAACCTATTCTGAGCCCGTTAATGAGTTAGCAGACAGCTTTAACAGAATGGCTGATGCCATCACTGAAACGGTAAAAGAGAATCAAGTTTTCGCCCAAGCAGTGCCCCATGAAATGCGTACACCACTGAGCAGAATTCAGCTGGCGACAGGGTTACTGCGTCAGCGCAGCCTTCAAACCGAGGAGCTGGATTTACTTGATGATATCGATAACTACATTGATGACATCGAAAAGTTAACTCGCCAAGTTCTCACATTCTCTAAGCTAAACTCAGTATTAAATCAAAAAGACAATCAAACAAAGCAGTGGATAAAACTTGATGAGTATTTGCAAAGTCGAATTAAGCTGCTAGCCACCGATAATCGAATAATGGTTAATTCAAATCTGCCGTCACTTCAGCTTGAATGTGACCCCGCATACTTACGTTTAATGTTTGATAATCTCTTTAAAAATGCGCTCATGTACGCAAGTTCTCAAGTCGAAGTCACACTCAGCTTTAGCCGCAAAGAGAGCAAAACACGCCTACTGATTATTAGTGTTGACGACGATGGCCCTGGCATTGATAGCCAGCAGTTTGAAACCATCTTTTTACCCTTTGCGCGATTGGATAAAAGCCGCAGCCAACAAACGGGTGGATTAGGATTGGGCTTGGCGATTGCTAAGGCGGCGGCAAGGCGAATGCAAGGCACATTAGTTGTCAGTCGCAGCCTCTTAGGCGGTGCTAACTTTAGCTGCCAGCTGCCCTATCATCCTAATCAACAACAAGACTAAGCATCTTCTTCATGCATATAACCTTCAATTAGCGCAATCTCCTCTGCCATTACATCACTTTTAGAGGTGAGTCGATAACAGCCTTGTGCCATTCTTTCCAAGCTAATATTATCTCCCGCGCCAAGATGCAGCTGTTCGACTATCTCTTGTGGTAACTCTAGTCCTAACCCTTTGCCGACATTTTTAACCTTAAGTTCTGTCATAATCATTACCTATGCATGCGTCTTACATTCAGCTTGCGGCACAATTGACCTAGATGTAAGAGTGAACCAATTAGCTCAAATTATAGTAGATCTGACGAGTGCTGGATTATGCTTGGTAATGTCATCGGTAAGCTACTGAGTGAACAGCGGTTGGTTATTGATAGCGGCCTCGATATCCACCGCCCCAGGCATCAGGTCAACCATTCAAATTGTATTGAAAATGAAGAGTGTACTCTGGCTGTCACTGAAGCGACTTCTGGGATCTACAATTTAGAGTTGGATGCCGTTGATTGGAAAGGTGCTGTTGAAAAATATCGCGTTGCGGTAGAGGTCAAAGGTGAAAAATCCCATTACGCGTTAGCATTTTTAGATTGATGCCGTCACCCAAATAATAGATAGGCAATCAATATTCTACAGCCACGCAATGATAATTCATTGCGTGGTTTTTTTAGTTTCACACTTAAATTACGTACCACAGTAAGTGGTGAACTTGCCGAAACTTGCGGGGGCTGAAAGGCTAAAATCTTCTTTACCCTCTTGCAATGTATAAGGGGTTGCAAGCACCGAGATTAACGCCTCAAATGGTTGATAATCGCTACGATCTTCAGCGGCCTCTATTACAGCTTCAACCAGATGATTTCGCGGGATATAAATAGGGTTAACCGCATTCATCATAGTGACGCGTTCAGCAGTGGCTAACGGCTCTTTTTTCAGCCTTTCATGCCACAGGGCTTTCCACAGAATGAATAAACTCGGGTCGGAAAATAGCGTTTCAGCATCAGCGCTATCAGAGCTTAAATCTAGCGCGAGTTGACGAAATAACTGAGTGTAATCTACTGCTTGAGCTTGCATTGACTCAAGCAACTGCTCACAAAGTGCATAATCACCTTCAACCTCAGTTGTCATGCCCAGTTTTGCGCGCATTCCCAGCTGCCAATGAGACTTAAATACATCCCAAAACCCTTTTATCGCATCGGTTGCTTGCGCTATCGCATCGTCTGAATCTTCGTTGATAAAGGGCAGCAGTGTTTCGGCTAATCGCGCCAGATCCCATTGCGCCATTGCGGGTTGATTGCTATAGGCATAGCGACCATCTTGATCGATAGAACTAAACAAAGCATTGGCGTCATAGTTGTCCATAAACGCGCAAGGGCCGTAGTCAATCGTCTCGCCACTGATGGTCATGTTGTCAGTATTCATTACGCCATGCACAAAGCCGGCTAACATCCATTTGGCAACTAATTCGGCTTGCTTATCTCGCACCGCACAAATGAGATCTAAGTATGGTTGTTGGCTTTGCTTTAGCTCAGGGTAATGGCGTGCAATAGCATAATCGGCCAGCTGCTTGAGTTTATCTTCTTCGCCTTGAGCGGCAAAATATTGAAAAGTCCCCACCCGTAAATGGCTTGCAGCCACTCGGGTTAATACTGCACCGGGCAAATAACGCGTTCTATAGATGGGCTCGCCGGTGGTCACCACTGCCAGCGCACGCGTGGTGGCAATACCAAGTGCATGCATCGCTTCGCACAGTATATATTCACGTAAAATAGCGCCGAGAACCGCTTTACCATCACCACCGCGAGAAAACTGCGTACGACCAGACCCCTTAAGTTGAATATCGAGGCGTTGACCTGACTCATCTAGCACCTCTCCTAACAGTAAGGCACGACCGTCACCCAGTTGCGGGCTAAAACCACCGAACTGATGACCGGCATAAACTTGGGCTAGTGGCGCAGAGCCAAGAGGCGCTTCGCTTCCAGAAAATACATCGGCCAGTTGCTCTGCATTGCGATTACTGATCCCTAGCTGCTCAGCTAATGCCTGATTGAACTTTACCAGCACCGGAGTTGGCGCTTTATCTCCCTCGCAGGATACGTAAAACCCTTTGAGTTCATTTGCATAGCTGTTGTCGAAACTTACGCCTAAGTCAATCTCAGTGCTGCTCATCGAATTTCCATCTGGTTGCGAAAAATAACAAATTCCTATTGTGTTTACTTTACCCTAGTCGAGCTTAGAACGGTAACCTGCGACCTGATACAACACCTAATACCCGAGCCACTTAGCGTAGCTGTCACGGCTAATGCAGCTTCATTCTCGGCCGCACGACTCGCATCAGCTTTTCAGCGAGCCACAGTGCTATCGTTTTGAACGTGCCATGAATTGCTTGTTGATGCATTCGGTACAGGGATATATACACAAAGCGGGCAATTTTCCCTTCAACAAACATGCTGCTTTTGGTCAAATTCCCCATCAAGCTACCCACGGTACTGTAACGAGATAGATTAACCAAGGATCCATGGTCCACATAAACATAATCGACCAACGGCTCAGCATTCATCTCTTTAATAATATTTTTCTCGACACATTGCGCCATTTGATGAGCAGACTGGGCTCTTGGCGGCACAAAGATACCGTCGGCTTGCTCAAACGCACAGCAATCACCAATGACATAAATATCATTGTTAACGGTACTTTTAAGATTAGATTGAACCTTAATTTGATTAGCTCGATTGAGCTCAAAAAACTGCAGTTCTTTAATAAAGTCTGCCGCTTTTACCCCGGCAGCCCATAACATTAAGTTCGCTGCGATAAGCTGACCTTCTGAGGTCACAAAACCTGCTGCTGTCGCTTCACTAATGCGGGTGTTTTCCATCACCGACACACCTAACTTGCTCAGCTCGTGTCGAGCCGACGATGCTATACGCTCAGTTAATGCTGGTAAGATCCGCGGACCGGCCTCTATTAGATGAATATTGAGTTTGTCTGCTGTCATCTTACTTAAGCCATACACTTTTAATAGATCGGTCACATGGTAAAGCTCGGCTGACAACTCCACACCAGTGGCACCGCCGCCCACGATGGCGATATTGAGTTCATTGATAGAGTCGGATTGATGCACCCGAGTGAAACTATCAAGCAGTGCATTATGAAAACGATTTGCCTGCTGGTGTGAATCGAGAAAAAAGCAGTTTTCCTGAACGCCTGGCGTATTAAAGTCATTACTGACACTGCCAATAGCAATCACCAATTTGTCGTACTGTATTTGACGTTCAGGAAGCAACACCTTACCCATATCATCGGTTATTGGCGCGACTGATATCGACTTCTCGTCACTGTTAAGCCCACAAAAAGTCCCTAGCTGAAATTGGTAGCCCTGCTTTGCCGCGTGGGCTGAATAGACAACGCCGTCAAGATCCGAATCCAACGAGCCCGTTGCGACTTCGTGCAGTAGCGGTTTCCAAATATGAGTGCGGTTTCTATCAACAAGTATGATGTGTGCTAAGTTTTTCTTACCCAGTTTACGACCGAGTTGAGTGGCAAGCTCAAGTCCGCCCGCTCCTCCGCCAATAATCACAATTTTCGGACATGATGACATCACAACTTCCCCTTACGCTTGATTGAATGAGCAGTCCTTATAAGTAAACACTTAATTTCAGAGTGCTTATTTACCACTTCACTATACTGACTGAGTTCCAAAACAAAGTCACGGTCACAACGGTTGAATTAGCCATTCGAAACAGTTGATAAAACCAACTTTGATTTGGATAGCAGTGTCATGACCATGCAAAAGCAGAAACACTTATGCTGATGCTCTACCGACTATAACGACAAAAGTGAACTCTTTTACTGCTTTGAGCGTAATGCAAATACAACTAACAAGGAGTTAACTATGGGCGCTGTTAATACCGTTGAAAACGTAAACCTTAGCCAGCTGATAAATCAGCCAAAGATTATTGGCGTGGCTGATTCAACCCACTATTTGGTCGGGTCGACCGATGCAGACAACAACTTTACCGAATTAACCGAAGAGAGTTGCGTTGTCTGCGTACACTCTCTCGCCCAAGCAAAACAGCTTTTACGCACCCACAAATATCAGGTTGCGCAACTCGAATACCAAACGGCATACGATGAGATGTGTGGGCTGTCGAGCTGTGGTAACTATAAAGAAATGATCAGACTGTAGACTTATGAAAGAGCTAAATCTTCAAACTACAGATCTTGTTGCTTAATATATTGCTTGGGTGACTTGCCTAAGGTCTTCTTGAAAAAGGTGATAAAAGCACTCGCCGATTCATAGCCTAATTCATCAGCTATGCGCTGTACCGATACACCACTGGATAGCTTTTGCAGTGCTAAAACAATATGTAGCTGGCCTCGCCAACGGCCAAACGAGAGCCCGACCTCCTGTTTGACCAACCGCGTTAGTGTTCGCTCACTCATGGCATAATCCTTGGCCCACGTAGCTATCGACCGCCTATCATCTGGTGTTAACAGTAATTGCGAAGCTATCGCCTTTAAACGCGGCTCCACTGGCGTCGGGAAGTCATAATGCTGTGTCGGCATCTGTTTGAGCTGGTCAATTAACACCTCTACTAACCTCGCGGTTGCAGTATTAGGCAGATAGTTTTGCTCTAAGCTGGTCAAATGTACTGTTAACTCCCTTATCAGTGGAGAGATTGATAAGGTGCAACTTTTTTCAGGCATACCTTGAACGTCAGGATCAATAAACAGCATGCACACGTTGGCGTTGCTAGAGATCAAATTCTGGTGCACGTTCTGACTAGGGATCCATACAGCACAATTAGGCGGCACCATCCAAATCGCATCTGCTATCTTACACTTAATGTAACCACTTAATGCCATCACCAACTGGCACTTATGGTGCTGGTGCTGCGGGGTTTCCGCATCGCGTTCCCCGCCCGTCATTTTCAACGCCACCACTTTCTGTGGGAAAGCATCAGAATCAAATACCGGGAAAAAATGACTGTTTAACAAAACACTTGACCGTTTTAAGCAATAAAAAGTCACTATAGCTCAATTCAGTAAGCACAATGAAGCGTAAGCTGCGCACTTTACTGTAAAGCAGTTATCTTTTTTGCTCGAGGACAACACAATGGCAAAGCTCAAATCTCCCTTTCTGGCCAGTGGCACCTTTTTAATGTTCGGCGTTTTACTGATCTCAGTGAGTTTACGCAGCCCCATTACAGGAATCGGCCCTTTACTCGATGCCATTCGAGCAGAGCTCAATCTATCCGCTACTCAAGCAGGCATGCTCACGACCTTACCACTGCTTGCATTTGCCTTTTTCTCTCCTATCGCGGCAAGACTTGGACGCAAACGTGGCCTTGAACAAGCCCTGATGTTATCGCTGTTATTAATCACGTTAGGCTTGGTTATACGCTCACTGGGCAATACCTTGGGCCTCTTTAGCGGCACGGTTATCATAGGTGCCGGCATTGCCATTGCCAATGTGCTGTTACCAAGCTTGATGAAACGAGATTTCCCAAATAAAATTGCCACCATGACTTCAATCTACGTATTGATGATGGGAGCGGGTTCGGCACTCAGTGCGGGCTCGGCAATACCACTGGCAGAATTCGCTGATTCACTCTCTATTAGTTTTATCCCCAATTGGGCCTTTTCGTTAGTCAGTCTGATTTTATTTCCCCTCATTGCGATGTTGATATGGTTACCTCAACTTGGTAACCATACTGCACCAAACAAAGATGCAATGGAGCTTGATAGCCATAGTTACCTTTGGCGTAATGCTGACGCTTGGCACATCACCCTATTTTTAGCCATGAACTCATTTTTGATGTACATCTTCATCAGCTGGTTACCCACAATCTTGGTCGAACAGGGCTACAGCCATCATGAGGCGGGGGTTATTCATGGCATGTTACAGCTGTTCACCGCAGTGCCCGCCGTACTACTTATCCCGTTAATGGCTAAAATCGACGATAAGCGACTCTTGAGTTTCGGCTTAACCCTCATGGCATTTATTGGGATTTTAGGTTTGATCCTTGCGCCCGCCCACGCAATGATTTGGGGAATGATGTTTGGTTTTGGCGCTGGCGGTGGTTTCATTGTCGCTTTAGCGCTGATCAGTTTGCGTACCTCTAGTGCCCATCAAGCGGCTACATTGTCAGGAATGGCGCAGTTTCTGGGTTATCTTTTTGCAGCAACGGGTCCCATTATTATGGGCGCCATTCATGAAGATACTGGCAGTTGGCAGCAACCATTAATCGTCTGTGCAGCCGTGGCGCTTGTTTGGAGTACATTCTCCGTTCTCGCCTCGAAGAGCAAGCTGATAACCCCAGCAACATTACCTTTAGTGTCGCAAGTCATCAGTAAATAATCAGCCTATATAACGCTAAATATATATCGTTTATATAAAGCTTATCTCGATTTGATAACGCCACTCATGTAAGTCAATACACTGCAGAGACTGAAGCTAAGTACACTTGTATTTAGCGCTTTCTTAAAGGTAACGACTGATGAACTTTTCTCGCGCTCCTATATTGTGCACAAGTCTAGTATTACTACTGAGCGCATGCGCTAGCAATGCCCCGACTTCGGCAGATTATTCCACTGCAGATTTACCGACTAACCGCCAGTTTCATGAAGTTGATTACGGCAATAGTAATAAAGGGGTGCAATGGGTCTCTAACAAAATAGAGCCTCATTACTACCACTCACTTATAGTGTCCCGAGTTGAGCTAACACCTGATACCCATTATGACGCGCAGATCCCGCTGTCGGTACTCAATGATTTAGCGATTAACGTCACCAGCAAGCTAGGTGATTACATATCGCCATCGATAGATGTGGTTGATAAAGCCGGTGAACACGTCGCGGTGTTATCAATCAGAGTAAGTCGTGCCACTGTGGTCAATGCCGATCTAAAACTCAGACAACTAATGCCAGTTGGCGCTGCACTTAGCGTGTTAAAAGGCGTCACCGGAAACGAGAGTAAAACAGCTAAAATCATCATTGAAGCCAAGATTAAGGACAGTGTTTCAAAAGAGCTATTAGCGCAGCGGATCTCAATCATCGAAGCCAATGGGGCGATAAAAGGTGACTATGCTGAGCTTAATTACACTCAAATCCAATATGATGTCGCCAGATTAGAAGGTGAAATCCGTACTTTTATTCAGTCTGCAGCCTATGAAGCGCGCCAATCGCCTGCCCATTAACGATGGTAAATGGTTGTGACTAAAAGTAAGTGAACAGTGAGAGTGATCTGACCATGACATCATCCTGACTCATTTAGGTTGGGTCATTCTCTGGGTCATTGAGTGCTGTCTAAGGTGAAATCGTGCCTTAGAATTTCGCACTGGCTCACCTTCACAATCTTATGGCACTATTTCCAAGCTTTAATGACGGGCACTGCTGGCTAGTTGAAGATACGTTTTGAGTCGTATCACTGACGTTGGGACATAATTCTCTCAATACATTTTAGTGGGAGTAGCTTCGGAGATATTAGCCATGTAACCTTGGCTAGGGGCAGTGTAATAATTAATTGAAGAACGCTATGAATATTGATTCAAAATCTATCCAATTTGATAAGCGTCTAAAGGCGTTCTCCACCGTGCTAAACACATTGGGCCTCGATCAAAGCGCTATCGATGAAACATTACTTCAATGTCAGTGTTTCAATGCCAGTAGCGGCGATATTTTATTACGCCAAGGTCAACTGCAGAATAACGCCTACTTTATCGTTTCTGGGATCCTTAAAGCTTGTCATTATAGTGGTAGTGGCGCTGACTTATCTAAGGAGTTCTATTTTACCCACGAGCTTTGCTTCCTTTACGCCAGTTGGTTAACCGGCCATGTAGCTGAATATCAAATAGAGGTAGTAGAAACCGCACAACTACTGCAAATACCTTTAAGTTTGTTGTCTCAACCACAATGGCAAACGGGTAAAATAGCATTACTTAGCCAGCAGCTAATTTATAAAGAACAAAAAGAAGCTTTCTTGTTACTTAATACCCCAGAGCAGCGTTATCAATTCTTAATCGAACATAGGCCTATTTGGGTTGAAAAACTCAATAATATTCAATTAGCCAGCTACATTGGTATCAGTCCTGTGAGTTTGTCTCGGTTAAAGTCACGACTTTCCGAGCAAATCTAAATTTAATCCCCCTAATGAACTTGGGTTAATTACTACCGCAGCGGTTCAATATAGCCTTAAAAAAATGAAAGGCTTGCAACCCGCAAGCCTTATAATATTAAGGCTGCAGTATGTCTGCTTTTATGCTGTCACAATGCTTAATTGCTATCGCAATTGTGTTCGATATTCTTTCATTTCAATTTAAACAAAAACAAAAAATAGTGGCCTGTCTATCTGTTTCCGGCGTACTCATCACCAGCCATTTCGCACTACTTGAGCAATGGACGGCCACGGCGTTAATGTTGCTCGCAACCATTAGATATTTCGTCACTATTTTTAGTCACTCAAAACGCTTAATGTTCATTTTTTTATCCTTAAACACACTCGTAATGATGCTAACTTTTCCGGAATGTTGAGCTTATTGAGCTTTGCCGGCAGCTCAATTCAAACCATGGCAGCTTTTTGTCAAAGTGACCGACGTCTGCGGCAACTCATGCTCATAGGCACCAGTATATGGCTTATCAATAATACGCTCGTTGGTTCACCCGCTGCAGTGTTAATGGAGTTGCTCTTTATTGGGAGTAATCTTATTGCTTACCATCGCTACTATGGTTTGGTTGTTAAAAATAAAAAACGACTGAGCAAAGGTTGTAATAAAACATAAAAAAGCCAGTAGTGATTAACTACTGGCTTTTAATTAATTTGCAATGTCCATTTAGGGCATTGCTATCTTAAGTTACTACTAAATCTTATAGTTAGCACCTAGGAAGAAAGCACGACCTGTAGTGTCATACAAACCAGCACCATCATAAACATATGGGTTACGTGGTGGCGCTAAGTCGAACGCATTCTTCACACCAAAGCGTACAGAAAGTGAATCAGTGAAAGCATACGAACCAGTAAAGTCCCAAACTGTAGACGATGGAATATCGTTATAGTTGTTGTTCTCTGGCTGCCAATCATTACTAGCAACTGAAGAATGACGATAGTTTGCTCTTGCTTCTAGATTAAGTGCATCTAAGTTCCAACCAAGGCTAAACATAGCTTTCCAGCGAGGGTCGGTATACTCACCAACATCATTCTGTAAATCTTCAGCAAAACCAGTCGGGTTAGTTTGCCACTCTTCTAGATACGTTGCGATAACGTGAACTTTAAAGTCACCAAAGCTGTCAGTTGGGATATCGTACTGACTTTCAATATCAACACCTTTAACATCAAACGAAGCTGAGTTTACAGGGCTCTGGACGAAATCAACGATATCGCCAGTCGAACCATCACGGGTAAATCGGCCACAATAAACGTTATCTAGCGACTCAGAGTCATAGCAGTAACGTACTGCAGTACTCACATCAATGTATTCAATCGCATCAGAAATTTCAAAAGCCCAGTAATCAACTGTGATAGAGAAACCTTCAAGATAGCTAGGCGTATAAACAGCACCGACAGTGTAATCGTTTGAAGTTTCAGCTTTTAGATCTTCGTTACCCGCATTGGATCCTGGGGTATTACTCTGGTAAAACGAATCACTTGGATTCCAACCTTCAGGTAAGCCACTAGCCTGACAGTTTGTTTTACGATTGTCATTTGGACCTAACTCGACGTTGATTTTGTCACAAACGTCAGTAAAGCTTTCAAATGTCTGTCCAGCAGGGCTAAATAGCTCACCAATGTTTGGTGCGCGTACAGATTTTGACTTTGTTGCACGAATACGTAGATCTTCAATTGGTGCCCAGTTAAGGCCTATTTTCCAAGCGTCGTCATTACCCGCTGTGCTGTAATCCATCCAGCGGTAAGCAAGGTCAATTCCTAAGTCATGTGCAAGGAACATATCTGACAATAGTGGAATGCTAAATTCAGCGGCAAACTCGGTTACATCATATTCACCCTTCATAGGGTTAGCATTGTTACCAAAAATAGTGCCATCGACTAGCTCTTGATCTGGGTTAGTTTCTGACTCTTCCTTACGGTAATCAGCACTGAACGCAGCACTAACATAACCCGCTGGTAAATCAAATAATGCACCACTAACCACTAAACCAGCAGTTGTTTGAGTTGTTTTAGCAGTCTGGCCTGCGCTAGTACTAACCCAGTCGACAGCTGCTTGACTTGCTTGGTTTTCACCAAAAAGATTTAAAGGAACACAACCTGCCGCTTGCGCATCGGCATCACGACAAACGATACTGCCATCAGCTGCAAAGACTGCATCTTTAGCTTGATTATAACGGTCACCCCAAATCTCACCACCCCATACAGTGGTTTCATCTAACTGACCACGTTGAGCATGAAAAGAGTAATCCCAATCATCGCTGATAACACCTTCGATACCGATTAGGAATCGCATTGTTTCGCGGTCTTGGTTATAAGTACGATTACCAAACTCTCTATCCATACGATAAAGGTTAAAGCCAGTCATTCCGGTGTCAGTCATTAGCTGACGCGTATCATCAGGAAGGAAAGCATTATCTGCTGCGATAGGGTTGTTAGTATGGAATACTGGTGAGCTTTCACCGTTAGACTGATAATCAACATAAGTAATCTCAGTGAAAATCTTATGATCGTCATTGATTTCATAATCAGTATTTAAGGTAAATACCATACGTTCTAGCGGCGTACGCACTAAACCGTAGTTTACAGGATCATAACCTTCACAGCTTGGACCACAGTAATTACCATTGTTACCCGGACCTTCGATTAGACCTTCGCCGTAATCAAATACCTTCATATTGCCATCTTTATCGAAAGTGTATTGACCACCATCATTAGCAAAGAAAGTACCAGCTTCATTAATCCAAGATAGCGGCTTACGCCCTTCATAAGGAATACGTGCTGGAGCACCATCAGATGTGTCTGGATTATAAATACTATTAACTGGGTTATCTAAGAAATCTCTATCTGATTTACGTAGCTCTTCTTGCTCTGCATAGGTAAAGTTAAATACCGTAGAAAGCTTATCATCAATGAAGCTACCGCCTGCTGTAAGAGAGAACTGGCTTTCTTCACCGCCACTTTGCTCAGGCTGAATATAAGAAACATCAAGCTCAACGCCTTCAACGTCGGTACGAGTAATAATGTTAATAACACCCGCTATGGCATCAGAACCATATACTGCAGATGCACCACCGGTAATCACTTCGATTCTTGAAACCATTGCTGTTGGAATAGTGTTTAAATCGACAGCTGAACTACCATTTGAACCAGCAACAAAGCGACGACCGTTAACTAACACTAGAGTACGGTCAGAACCTAAACCACGTAGGTTTGTTTGGTTCAGTCCGTTTGCAAAAATCGTATTATTTGATGTTTCAGGAGAGATACCAACAGTCGATGACGGAAGTTTATTCAAGATATCGGCAACGTTAGTAATACCCATATCCATCATATCCGCACCAGTAATGATAGTTACTGGAGTTGGAGACAATTGACCAATACGCTTAATTTTTGAACCTGTTACTTCAATACGTTCTATTTTGTTTTCATCTTGCTCTTCAGCATAAACTGCCGTGCTTGCAAGTAACGCTGCACTCGTAGTTGCAAGTAACGCAACTCGTACTGCTTTAGTTAAACTGCTTATTGACGTCATATTCAACATTCCCTTGGTTAGTTATGTACTCAATTTTTTTAATCTTATTGAGTTTTATAATTTTCAACGTGAAACCTTCAACATTTACAGCCATCAATTTACATGTTCAACACATTTAGTCAACAACAAGCATGACATTAATTAAATAAACGTGAGTAAAGTTAAACTTACAACAATATAGAAACAAAATGAAACAAAAAAATAACATTCAAAATAAAGAGTATCCAGCAATGGTGTACGTTTAGTGAACTCTACTTAACAACTGGAGGGGATAGGCTCAAGCCTCATTTAAATGTTATAACTCAAAAAATCAGTGTTATTTAGTAGGATAAAAATATAGTTAATTGGATTGATGAGAGGCTATTTATATATAAGTAATTTAGTGGTTTCTTAAGAAAATATATGACAACCGCTTCCGCGACTCTAATCCTGTTTGACTAAGATTAATAAGGCTCACTTTGGGTTATAAATATGATTAATAAACTAACGCCTATACTTTTAAGAGTGCTCTAACCTTTCAACGGAGACGTATCAGATATAAAAAAGGGCTGCACTTTAAAGTGCGGCCCTTATCTATATACGGTAAATATTTACGCTAACAGTAAAAAACCAACAAAAGTAAAGCTGGCCGCGATTAACGCATAAGGAAGTTGCGTGACTGCGTGGCTCACGAGATTACACCCCGAACCCTGAGCGGCCAATACTGTTGAGTCAGAGTAAAAACAAGCCTGACTGCCAAAAGAGGATGCTGATAATAAAGCGCCAATAACCAGTGGAATATTGGCATCCACCGACTGTGCTAACGGCATAACAATTGGAATCGAGACTGCGAATATCCCCCAGCTAGAACCCGTTGCAAACGCTAGCACTGACATCGTTAAAAACACCACTGCGGGCAGTAACTCTGGGGTCATATACGGGCTCAAGCTGCCAATAACAAACTCAGGCAACATCAACTTGTCGCAAACATCTTTAAAGATAAACGCCGCTATCACAGTACCGATAGCGGGAAGCATGTTCTTAAAGCCATCAATCATCTGTTCCATCATCTCTGACAGTGGCATCAATTTTTGTATGCCGTAATAAGGCAAGGTGAGCGCTAATGTCGCAATCAACCCTTTAAGTACATCAATATCAAAATAAAGGGTAAAGCCAACCAACAACAAAATCGGCACAAAGAAATTATGCAGTTTCCCGCCGTCATCGGCATGTTTAAATTCATCTTCAATCGCTTTAAGCGCATATTCATCAGAGGTTTGCACCGCATCTAAATCCATCTGCTTGATGGCAGGTTTACCCTGCATCGCAGCGAGCTGCGCTTTTTTCATCGGCCCAAATACCGGCACGATCCCTAAAATAACCAGCAGTACCATTAGAACGGCTAACCACGCATAAAGCATGTACGGAATTGCCTGCATATAAACCGCAATCCCCTGGCCTTCGCTCGCGATACCGTTGTCGACCAACAAGCCGCCAAAAAATACCGCCCAAGTAGATAAGGGTACCAGCACACAGATGGGGGCTGCGGTTGAATCAACCACATAAGCCAGCATTTCACGCGATACTTTAAATTTATCAGTCACCCGCTTCATGGTTGAACCCACCGTGAGCGCATTAAGGTAATCATCAATAAAGATGACCACGCCTAAAATGAAGGTCATAAAAAGTGATGACTTCTGCCCTGTGGCCAATTTTAAAGCGTGACGACCGAATGCCATTGAGCCGCCGGTTTTCACCAGTAGTGCAATTAAAGCACCGAAGCCACCACACACTAAAATAAGCCAACTAATGGTTTCATCGGCCATAACAGATAACGAAGTATCAGCGAAATTGGTCAGCAGATTAGCGCTGTCATACATCGCTAAGCCCACTAATGCGCCAATAATCAAAGAAAGGATTGGGCGGCGTAGCACGATGGCTAACACCAATACCACCACAGGTGGGACAAGACTTAAGGCTGTCGGCTCAGACATGCGCTAAGGTCCTTATATAAAGTGCCAAAATGGCAAGGTTATTCACCAAACTCATACCGTTAAATGTCGAGTTCAATTGCTGCTTTGTCCTTGAGGAGCCTGCCTTTTACCGGTCTTTAATGGAACCCTCAGAAAAACATCGCGCCGAAAATAATCCTCAATGGCTTTTGAGTCAACAAAAATTATTCTTCGGTGGCCGTTTTTATTGCAAATTCATAGGTAAATGAGCTAAAAGCCTCATAAGAGAGAGAATTAAATACTCGGATTACGACTCATGTCTAGTCGTTGTCGTCAGCCTTAGAGATAAACAGACGACTAACGTCATTGCTCCATAGCTGGATGATTTTACGGCTTTTGGCTTTATTCCAAAAACATTTACCAAACAAAATAATCCCTGCGCCTTCAAAGTCGCGGCGCTCCTCTAAACCAAAGCGAGAGATCAGTGAACTGGCAAACATATCAATAGGGATCCCCACATCTTTAGTCTCGGCCGGATTCAACCACAAACGCTCTTTATCGGTATGAGAGATGGTGCCCCAATACAGACGCGGTGCACCGTTTTCAGTCGGCTCGGCATCGGCGAAATTTACAAATAGGTTTTTAGCACGCCAGCGATATTTATCATCGGTATATACCCAAAGATCCGATGTTGCCAGATCGCTGCCGCGCAATAAGCTATGCAATACCTTTTCCAGCCCTTGGGTAGCGACCCGCTTTTTAGTGCTAGTTTCATCTTCTATTTTAACGGCAGCAGGCCCAGTGAGCTCAGGTTTTAATAGCTCAACTGTTGATAAGTCTGCTGGCATTGAGGTTGTGGTTGCAGTGCTGTTAGATTGGGTTTCATTTTCGATAAGCACTTTGGTAACCGTTGACGGCGTTTTGGCTTTAGTCATTTTTGGCGCACGACTAAAATCGATAATCATCGCATCGCTATCAACGAGCAGCTGATTAACTTCAATCGCATGTTGTTCTTCACGCTCTTTGGCGGCAAAAGGTTTAAACTCAGCGCAATCTGCTTGATGATAGCGCGAGCCAAAGCATGCGGCTTTACCATCTTTTGATGCTTTACGATAATAGGCTTTACCTGCACACGCGGGGCACAAAAGTGCTTGCCGATATTTTTCAATATCAGCATCAGATAACTTTTGAAACTTAAATACCGAATAGGTTATCGGCTTGGTTTCGTCATATTGGCAAACAGCATCAAGCATGGTTTTTCCTTTAAGCCTTTGAAAAGACTGTTACCATCATAAGCATTTGCTCTATTTTAACAATCAAATTATCACTAATGATTCGCCGACATTGAGCTTTTATGGTTATTTTGGTCGTAGGTCAGGCAAGACGAAAGCGATGCCGCGACAACACAGTGAAAATGGCAAGTTAGCCCCCTTGTGTTAGCTGAGAGTTATCAGTCAAATCGGCATGGGTCTTCTGGTGATTCTTAACCCCTTGCCTTAAGGATCAATGTGGCTACAACCAACATGCGACCGTCATTTCAACAATCATACAACCTTTTACTTTGTATCGTTCTCAACACCTACCCCTATAATTATTTCGATAAAAGTCGAAATATAAATTGACTAACTTTTAAATACGTTTATTATCAGCCCATCTTAATTATTTCGGCAATTCCAGAAATAACAAACAATCATTAGTAAGGTCAATATTATGAGTCCTGAAATCATCACAATGGCAAAAGAAACAGCGAATATGTTCCTGTTTTTAGCCGCTGAATTAACGGTGCTATTTCTCGCTATTAGCTACATTGTCGGTATTTTGCAGGAGTATATCCCGCCTGAAAAAATACAATCGATTTTGAGCTCTAAAAAAGGTAAAGGCTACATCATCGCCGCTCTGCTTGGCGCCATTACACCATTTTGTTCATGCTCAACGATCCCCTTTTTAAAAGGGCTGCTCAGAGCAAAAGCCGGTTTTGGCCCAATGATGGTTTTCTTGTTCGCAAGCCCATTACTGAACCCTATCATCATTGGCCTATTTGTGATGACGTTTGGCATTAAAGTCGCGGTATTCTATTTCTTAGTCGCTATGGTTGTGTCTGTTACCGCTGGCTATGTTTTAGAAAAACTTGGATTTGAGCGTTATGTGAAACCTGAAGCTTATGAAGCGGTAACGCCCTCTAGTTGTGGGACCAGTTGCTCAACGGCGGACAAAAAGCCAGTAACAGAGACCGTAAAAACAACCTCTAGCGGCTGCGTACCTAAGCAAGAAGTGCAAGCGGTAATGCAGAGCAGTTGCAACGCAGAGCCTGCACTTGCAACGGCAGGGACTTGTAGCCCAGCACCGCAAAGTGGTTGTGGAACACGTTCTAATGCAGCAAGTTCATCTGCTGTCAGTGACACCGTTAAACAAGACAATCGCTGGATCCGTGTATGGCGCTCAACGTGGAAAGACTTTAAACAAGTGCTACCTTACTTAATGCTAGGTATTTCACTTGGCTCATTCATCTACGGATTTATGCCAACTGAACTGATTGCTAAATATGCTGGTGAGGGTATGTGGTATGCCATTCCTATTGCGGCGATAATTGGTATCCCTCTATATATACGTGCAGAAGCGGTGATCCCTTTAAGCTCAGCATTAGTAGCCAAAGGTATGGCGCTGGGTTCGGTTATGGCATTGATTATCGGTAGTGCTGGTGCCAGCTTAACTGAAGTGATCTTGCTCAAGTCTATTTTTAAGAACCAGATGATAGCGGCATTTTTGGTGGTGATCCTCGGTATGGCGATAACAGCAGGCTATCTTTACAGCTTCATTTTTGCCTAAGCTTTACTTTATGTAACGGCTAAAGCAAAAAGCATTCGCGCGTACAATTAATAAGCGTATAATTGCACTGTGGTTAAGACTCTATTAAACTAGGAAGCTTAACTGCAGTGCTTTCTATCGTTAGCAAGCACTCACCAATCATAAGTTAAAAATGAGTACATTAGTTAGAGGAGTCACGTGATGGCAAAACATCGCCAGCAACAACCGCAGATTGAGCATGAAAGTGGTCGCGGCGTCATTAGAGATAATGCGCTAAAGGCAATAGTCACCAGTACCTTGTTTAGAACACGGACTGAGAAGCCTAGAAAGGGCAAAGGGTCTTACAACCGCAAACAACAAAAGGGGCAAAAGCTGAAGGGCTTAGCCCCTTTTGACTTTCTAGTTAAGCTACTTTTTTGCAAAATCACGCCGTAACTCTCCTCTTATCTCACCAAGCTTATTAACGCCTTTGCTAAAGGCGCGATTTGGTCAATTTAGTGATTGACTATCAACTTCAACATATAGACTATTAAGCCTTCGAAACACGATATTCCATTTGGTAAAATGACACTTTTATTCTCCACTATTTGTACGCAAGTTAATTGCCTGACACTACGACTCTTCGCCAGTGTGATATGGCCATCAGGCAGTACGGAAAATGGGGAATGTAATAACGAGTAATACCACTAATTCTCGATTCCACACCCCAAAGAGTCTGCAACGCGGTGATGGATACTCCCCTCTTTGCTAGCCTTGCTCTCCTGCGGTTCTAAATTAATCAGTATCATTAGCGCGAGTCATGATTGATGACCCCGCGATAAGCGCAAGGAGTGTTGAAATGTCAGCAACAGCATTACCCAAGATGGTTCCAGCGGCATTTTTGTCGGTGGTATTAATTTGGTCGACAACGCCGCTAGGTATCGTCTGGAGCAGTGAGTCAGTGCATCCAACGATGGCGGTATTACTGAGAATGCTAATTGCGCTGACGTTAGGTGCACTGATCATACTGATTGCACGTATTCGACTGCCATGGAGTGCAACCGCAAGAAAGCTATATGCCGTTTCTTCGATTGGGATTGTTGGCGGAATGCTACTTAGCTATTTTGCCGCCCGTTATATCCCCTCTGGTGTCATGTCGCTGATCTTTGGTTTATCACCACTGATCTCAGGCCTATTAGCGCAAAAAATACTTAATGAACCCAAATTTGGCCCAATGCGATTAGTCGCTTTAGTCATGGCATTCATCGGACTTGGTATTGTATGTTCATCAAAGCTTTCACTTGCGAGTGATAGCTGGATTGGACTGCTATTGATCCTATCTGCGGTGAGTTTGTTTAGCTTGAGCGGGGTATTAATAAAGACGGTTAAGATCAATATCCACCCCATTGCCAGTACAGTGGGCGCACTTATTTATTCGACGCCAATGTTTGTATTAGCCTGGTTATTATTTGATGGTACATTGCCGATTGATACTTGGCAGCCGCGTTCACTGTTAGCGATTACTTACTTGGGTATTTTCGGTTCACTTATTGGTTTTATCAGCTATTTCTATATTTTGCAGCATCTCAATGCCAGCACTGTTGCGTTAGTCACGTTGATTACTCCGGTATTTGCCATGATGTTAGGCGCGCAGCTCAATGGTGAAGCCATTACCCAAGCCTTAGCGATAGGTGCTTGTTTTGTGTTAACCGGTTTAGCCTTGTATCAGTTTGGCGATCCCTTGCTGAATAAGCTGTCTAAAAAGAGAGCCAGTCGCAAACGTTAACTGCAATGTAAAAACGGCGAATCATACACGCCGTTTATCGATAGCGACCACTATTGATACGTTTGCCCATGATGCTTTAACCAGCCAGCAACATGCCGATCTTTAGGATCATGATGGGTCCAGTGCACCACACCGCCACGATCGTTATATTCATATTCGCCCTTAAACAAGACGCGATCGCCGATCTTCAAACTGTCGATCTTCGCTGCCAAATCTATATTATGCGCAATCAGCAGAGTTTGGCCGCTTGAAAGAGTAATAATAAACCTCTGGTGACGGCTGCCTTTATTGTCGTCCGGTAACAGTCGGCTCACAACCCCAGCACTTTGCACCTGTATGCCACTTTGCTGTTGAGAAAAGGCTTGGCATATCTGCTGCTCATGCTGCTCATCCGCAGCAACAACACTCGATATATACGCGGAAGAGCTATAAGCACCAGAACTATTAGGCGGTGACACTCGGTTATAGACAAAGCTAGCAATTGCCAATACGACAAGCATTATCGCAATACGATATAACATGCCTTTTATCGATTTAGCAGGTTCAACTTGATTATTGAGGGCTTTTTTATCGTTAATTTTTATCGGTTCAGTACCATCTTCACTAGTGTCAAGATTGCTTTCAACGCCTTCAATCCGTACCGAAAATGCGCGTTGTTTAGCATCGGCTTGGATCTCTATTTGAAAATACAAGATATCGCCAACCAATGGTCGCCTAGCCATATGTTGTAGTGCTGACATATGAATAAACACATCACTGCCCTCTTCTGCATTCTCTACCCGGATAAAACCATAGCCTTTGCTGTCATTCCAGCGAACTAATTGTCCCTTATTTATCACAGCAATCCCTCGTCTAAAAACGTTGTTGTATTGATTTTGGCCACAAGGCTTTATAAGCACTGAGTTGCTCAAACAATGCATGAAAAATATCCAGTGCAGCCAGCGCGTCGCCTGCGGCGTAATTGATCTGCTCTGGTGATAATGGCTTATCAAGTGGAATAGCCCAGTTAGATAATGTCACCCGCTTACTTTTAGGTAATTTAAGCGCCAATACCGTGGCCGCTATTTGCACGGTGCCCATCTGTTTTGCTGCACCCAGTTGGTTCATCAACCCATTGAGATCGAGTATAGGATTGAGCGCAATACCAAAGTCACGCTTCATCGCATTAACGTCACTGCGAAGGCCGATGCCAATCTTAACGATATTCGAATCCTCACCTAACACCTCAGTAAGTGCCGTTTTAAAAGGCACTATATTGCTGCCAACCATTCTAAACAGATAACAATGACTGCTCGTCGCGATTTGAATCAAGGAAATAGGATTGGTATTACGACGACCTTTTTCAAAAGTTGCCGCCGTTTCAGTATCAAAACCAACCCATTGCTGCGCCTTAATATCATCAATAACAGCCGCTAAAGTGTCGACGTTTACGATGACGATTTGACGCGATGAGCCGTTTAAATGCTCTGTTACCTTTTGAATTTTATCGATACGGTAATCGCTCAAACGGGCGATATCTCTATCACTCATACGGCAGATTAAATTCGTACGCAGCAGCAGCCAATCAAGTTTTTGCTGATTTTGTTCGTTAGTAATAGAACTCAAGAATGCTTGTTCAGCGCTTTCCATTGCCGCGAAGTAAGCATCTGCTTCCGCGCCAAGTGCTTGCCTCAGCAATACCGACTTGTCTGCTGCCAATCCAAATTTATATAAGCTCATACTGTGTTTCTCAACGGTTTTAATCGCTATTAAGCAATGACTTTTCGCATCGAATCATAACGCGAAATCACACCTTATTGCTTAATAAAACCCAACTGTTAATATCGAATCAGTCTAAAACAATAAGAATAAGATGCCGATAGTCATGAAAAAGATGAATAAATGGATTTATCCAGCCCTATTAGCGCTTAGCTGCAGCGCTCACGCACAAACCACTTTAATCAAAAATGTGAATGGCTACACCATAGATAAAGGACAACTTGTTAGCTTTCATTCAATTGAGTTAAGTGATGACACTGTCACTCGCTTTTATAGTGAGCAGCAACAACCCACTATTATCAGCTCGATGCGCACTATCGATGCCGATGGTAAAACCATGCTACCAGGGTTAATTGATGCTCATGGGCACGTGCTTGGTTGGGGCCTCAACTTAATGCGCACGAACCTTCGTGGCAGCTTGTCAGAAGCTGAAGCAGTAAAGCGAACGCTGGCGTTTCGTCAACTCAATCCACAGCTGACTTGGGTGCAAGGACGGGGTTGGAACCAGGTTTTATGGCCAAGTAAAACATTCCCGACCGCTGCCGCTCTCGATAAGCACTTTCCGAATACGCCGGTATGGTTAAGACGAGTTGACGGACATGCAGGTTGGGCTAATAGCGCGGCAATGAAGTTAGCCGGGATAACTAAAGACAGTAAGGCGCCTGCTGGCGGAGAGATCATTCGCACCCAAAACGGTGAGCCCAGTGGCGTATTTATCGATAACGCTATGGCGCTTGTTAGTCAAGCCATTCCAGAATTGAGTATTGCCGAGCAAGAGACCGTACTTAAAGCCGCAATGCACGATTTAGCCCGGTTAGGACTCACCAGTGTACATGACGCTGGTGTAGGCAGCGATACTATGAATGCCTATAAAAATTTGGCCGATAAAGATGACATGCCAATACGGGTATATGGCATGGTCGCGGCCGGAGACAAACAATTCAGCAGCATTATGAGTAAGGGGCCATATCACCATAAATCACAAAAGCTGGATTTTAGCAGCGTTAAAATCTCCGCGGATGGTGCTTTAGGTAGCCGAGGTGCTGCATTAATCGAAGATTACTCCGATCTCCACGGACACAAAGGCCTGCTACTGCATAGCGAAAAGCAGCTTAAAAGCTATATGTTAGCGGCCATGCAAGCCGGATTTCAGGTCAACACTCACGCTATAGGCGATCATGCAAATAAGCTGGTACTGGATGATTATGAGGCACTTATAAAGCAAACCAATAGCAAAAAACTACGCCATCGCGTGGAGCATGCACAGATATTGCGTCTTGAGGATATCCCACGTTTTGCTCAGCTAGGAGTTGTAGCATCAATGCAGGCAACGCACGCCACCAGCGATAAAAACATGGCTGAAGATAGAGTGGGCCCCGACCGTATAAAAGGGGCTTATGCTTGGCAAAAACTGCTGGAATCCAATGCCATTATCGCCGCAGGCTCAGACTTCCCCGTAGAGTCTGCTAACCCTTTCTATGGCCTGCATGCCTCAGTCACACGCCAAGATCATGACAACAAACCACTGCAAGGTTGGTATCCAGATCAAAGTATGAGTATGATCCAAGCACTCACCAGCTTTACTTCTGCAGCCGCGTATTCAGCCCATCAAGAGAATACCATTGGCCGTTTAGCGCCGGGCATGAAAGCTGACTTTATCTTAATCGATCGCGATATTATCAACGACGATGCTAGCCTGATATGGCAAACACAAGTGCTACAAACTTGGGTCGATGGCAAAGTGGTCTTTAATATAGAAGATAATCAAGGCTAACCCGCCATGAACTCACCCATAAGGCGAGCATTATGGGTGAGTTATTTTCGGGACTGTCGATCAATCCGCTTACGCTGGTGGAATATCACCAAAACGGCCATTTTTATAATCATCAATAGCCTGACGGATCTCAGCTTGGCTATTCATCACAAAAGGCCCCATGTGCACGATATCCTCTTTGATGGGTGTCCCCACTAATAACAACACCCCAGCCCCTAAAGCCGTAGCCCTAAGCGTTAAAACGGCTTTAGCATCGAGCAGCAATAATTGCTGCGCGTTATAGAGCTCTCCAGTGTCATTCGTTAGCTGCCCCGCATAGATATAAACCCCTACAAATGGGTGTTTATCCAGTCTCAGCTCGGCACTGCCATTGGCATCGAATATCAAGTCTGCTATTTCTGCTTTTCCGGCAAGCTCTTGAATGGGTGCAGTCACTGTTTGCCCTGCAAAGTCCCAATGACCAGTCAATGCTCTTAGCTTAACACCATGTGAATTACTCACCTCAGGGATGGGCGTATTGGTGGTGTCTTGATAGCGTGCTGGACGCATCTTTTCGCTGGCAGGCATATTGAGCCAAATTTGAAAACCATGTAAGCCAGTATCAGCATCAGCTAAGGGCATCTCAGAATGGATAACCCCGCTTCCTGTGCTCATCCATTGTACATCACCCGCCTGTATCGCTTTGACGTTACCGAGCTGATCTTTATGCTCCATACCGCCTTTGAGAATATAGGAAAAGGTTTCGATACCACGATGTGGGTGTGGCGGAAAGCCGCCAATATAATCCGCTTTATCATCTGACTTTAGCTCATCAATCATAAGAAAAGGGTCAAAGTGACCGTGAGTAAAATCGGCGACGCGAGAGATATTAACGCCGTCACCATCCATGGTGCGCAGCGCTTTATGTTGACTGATTATGTTCATTTACTTTGCCTTAATAGTTATCTACAAGGCTAGATTAACAACCAATGATTAGAATGAATAACGCGAAATATAGCGATATTCATTCTAATAATGCGAAAGATATGGGTATTGCATAACGAAAATAGAGCTTGTGTCTAGAATGGGTGATCCACCATAACCCAACCGTTAGTCGCTTCATCGGAATGAGCGATATCAAAGCGGATCACAATACCGGCGGTTAATGCTCTTAACGACAAGCCGTAATCAACTTTAAGATCCGACAGTAACGTGCTGGCGGTATATTCTGGTGCCACTCTACCCGCTTCAACAAAACCAACCACTTGAAACCAATCTAACCTTAAGAACTTCAACCAATTAATGTCTTCTATCGGGTTATATTTCAAAGTATAGCGATATTCAGCACTGCTATAGATAGCCGCTTTGTCATGAAAACGATTTTGGTCGAAGCCTCTCATACGATAAAAGCCACCTAAAGTCGCACCTTCATTGTAAGGCGCATTGTTGGTGACTTGTCGCCCGCCAAGTGCGTCATACTCAAGTTCCCATGATGGTGAGTAACCAGTCCAAAAGTTGAGTGCGAGTATTCGCTGACTGGCATAATCTGACTCTCCAAATGAAAAATACTTACTCATATCGAGGTTCATAAAGGTCCACTCATTATCAGAGTCTAACCATGCAGCATCGTGAGAAACTGAAAAGTACTGACTGCTACCACTTGATGGGTTAACCGAAAAATCAGTGTTGTCGTATAAGATCCCCAATTCTATGGCATGGATGGTGCCATCAAGCTCGCCATCGACAAATTCAAAACTTTGATAACGGTTAAACTGGCGTAACACTACAACGGTTGCACCGCTTTCAAGCGGATCCCAACTTTTTCCACCACTTGGCTCAGACACTAATAAGCCATTTTTAAGCTTGTATTCAACCATGCCCTTATCTTTGGTCGCACCGATTGGCAATGCATACTCAAGCTTTATATCAAACCAGTTTGATGAACCATTGGCTTCTAAGAATTGTAAATTGGTTGAATCATTACTTCCTGGAAGCGGCGTACCCGCAGGAATTAACTCTTGACCCCCTCCAGCATAAGCACGTTGATCAGGATAATAACCGAGGAAACCGTAGGTACTTAAGAAAAAGCGTTCTGTTTTTGGCAGTTTAAAATTCCACACACCGAGTCCGATACCTTGGCTCACATCACCGCCAAATACGGTGCCACCAATGGTCATCTGATCTTGGAAGTAGCCACTGAGCATGCCACCTAAACCAATGTTAAGGCCCATAGATTCAGAGTTGAAAAAATAAGGTAAAAGCAGCTTTTCTTTAACATTGTCGGGCGTCTCAGCTCGGTCAATTGAGGTTTTAACATTAGCCGCTGGCGTTGCAAGTGTGCACATAGGTAACAACGCGAGAGCGAAGATACCGCTATTAAAGACGTTAATATTGGTTTTTAAACCCATTTAATTCCCCAATTCAATTATGCGTTAAATACGCCAAAATTCAGCACCGCTAATTAACGTCAATATAAGTTTTCTTTTACCCACAATACACATACCAACCAAGTAAACACAACGGTATCAATAAAATAGTACCAACAAAATAACAACATCTGATATCTTACGAGTAAATAAATAACATACGCATTTAATTGATGCGAGATTCAATTAAGAGTTCATGTGAAGCTAGTCGTAGACTAGGTTATCGAAAATAGAGTGACGACTTCATCATTAAATGACAGTCAGGTTTCGAAGCCAATAATGGCAACTATACTCATAGAGCCTTTAATAAATGGAGCAAGATTGATGGCTAAAAAAATATTAATACCAATCACACTGCTTTGCTGCGTGCTACTGACACTAACGAGTGCAACCGCCGCAACGCCAGCGGTTGGCACCCATAATGGTCAATTGGTCATTCAATCAGGTCAGGCTATGGCGTGGGAACAGTCGAGTAAGCAATGGCTTACGGTTGAAGTTTTTTGGAAAAACTGGGTCAACACTCGTGGTGGCCTCACTTGGAAAAGTAGCGAACAGTACCCAACCTATGAGCAAGTTAAAGAGCAAGATACCTTCCTCGTCGAATTAAATGGCGGCACTTGCATGATGGAGTTTTGGCACGGCCGCTGGCGCCGAGCAAACGATGTTCGCCGCTGGGACGATGCTTTTAATGACTACTCCGCCTGCCCACGGGTGTTCGACTAGTTTTTGCTATTGGTTGTGTGCTCCGCAATGCGACCTCTGCACCCTAAGTTCACTTTAGGGGGATGTCGCTATTGCAGAATGCAGATAATGATTATTCCCCTGACAAAATAAATCGCACAAATCAATCACACAAATCAAGGCACTGTAAAAGGTTCAGCTAGTATTTGATTTAACTTAGTTGTTTCTAACAAGCTCACACCTTAAGCCGAAACTTCTGACGCCGTTTCGATTGTCACGTAATATTTCTTACTACGAATACTTCGTTATTAATATCCGAGTTAACCTTCATCATGTCAGAAACTTCATTTGAACGGGCTAAGCGCTCATTTATTGCAGCAATATGGGCGACGCTAGCGAGCATATCCCTTGGATTAGCCTTTAAAATTTGGCTAGCACAATGGGTCGCCAAAAGTGATCTTGCGCTTTATCACACCGTTGTCGACATTATTTCCTTATCCTTGATCCTCTTAAGCGGTTTTAGAAGCTCAATGGTCGTGAGTTTTTCCCAAACAAAAAACGCGCAGGATATTACCAATATTTTTCGCTACTCACTCATATTAATGGTGCTGCTGACATGGGGGATAGTGCTGCCTTATATCAAACATCAACTCAAGATTGATGTCGAATATGTTCAGTTGGTGGGTATTATTCTTGGTATGGGCTTTAAGGTGTATTTCACTAATCAAATTGGTATGTATCGACTTTATCATATTGCCAATAAAGCGATTTGGATTGAGCCATTAGTGCAAATACTGCTGTTCTTAGTGTGTTACTACGCCCTGCACCAAAGCGCGATATCCTCGCTGTTTTTCAGCCTAATGCTCTCTAGTATAGCCGTTGCCTGCTACATGTTTATTCAACGTCGCAAAGAGATTGCTACCACCCCTTTCGCCCCCGTTCAACTCGACCCTGAGATGCGTAATTTTGTGAAAAAAAGCATGCTGTCTTCTTTAGAGGTCGGTGCTAGTATTTTGATGATCTACATTACTGTTCTACTGACCGTTGGTTACTTTACTGTGGATGAACTCGGAGACTTCCAAGTTGTTGTTAGACCCTTGTTTGCTTATATGACACTGCTATTTATCTTTCCTGTTTATCGCTATATTCTACCTGAAATAGCCCAGTGTCTCCGTGAAGGGGAGTATGAACAGATAGCCAAAATGCGACGCTGGTTTTATACCTTAGGCGTCACCATAAGCTGTTTATTTTTACTGAGCATGATATTTTTCAGTGAAGAACTCGTCACGCTGATCTTCCCTGCCACTTACGCTTCTGCAGCGCCAGTATTGATGCATTTCTCACTGTTCTTTGGTTTTATGATGTTAAATGCCTTTCAGATAGCCTATATAAAAGCCCACGGCCACTTTATGCAGAGTTTATCGATTCGTATCGCTGGTATCGTCACTTTAGTTGCTATGTTTTATATTTTACGGGCTTTCACTGATAACGTGGTCGCAGTTATCCTCGCGATGGGGTGTGGCTACGTACTGATGTTTATCATTTCGAGTGTGATGGAATATCGCCTAGTCAGACAACATAAACTGGCCTCTAACTAAAGCGATAATCTGTTCAATGTCCCTAAGGCTTAAGCTGCTGACAGATCGTATCAATAAACCATTGATAACGACTGGGCAGCTGCCGCTGTTTCTTGGTCACCATATAAAGCTCTTCAGCAACGTCTGACAAGGTGTTCGCAACAAAGAGTGGCTCAGGATATTCATCCACCACTATCTGCGGTAGAACGGTAAAACCTAAGCCTTTAGAGACGGGTAACAAAATTTGATTCAACTGATTGATATAACCCCGTTGCTTGAGTTTATTCATCCCTGAAAATTCATTGCCAAAATGGGCGCTCAACAGTTGCTCGGCATAATAATGGCCGTCTGGATGATTGATAAAGCCTATCTTCTCCAATAAAGACAGGGTTACGTTAGCCCCGCTATAGCTTGGCGGTAACACTAAGCATAGTGCCTGCTTGCCTAAATATTGTTGCTTAAGCTCCAACGACGATTGCTGCTGCGTCACAATACCAACGTCCACACTATTATCTAAAATACTATTAATGATGGCGCTGTTCGGCGCTGCCTCTAGAGAAACTTGAAGCTGTTCATGCTGTAATTGATATTGCACAAAACGAGGGTAAAAGTGCATGGCTAATGCGCCAGAGCAAGCAATGCGGCAGATCCCACTATGAGGTTCATCGACTTGGAGTTGCTGCAGTAGATGCTCCTCCTCTGCGATTTTTCCTTTGGCATAAGCCAGTAATTGCAGGCCCGCATCCGTCAGTTCAAAACTTTTGCCCTTTCGGGTTAATAACAAGGTGCCAACTTGATTTTCAAGCTTATTAATATGCTGACTCACGCCAGGCTGAGTCATAAATAATTGCTCTGCAGTGCGAGTAAAATGTCCTACCTCGGCGAGAGTCACAAACGTTATTAGCCATTGTTGATTCAGCATTAATACTCCTTTCAAATTTTAAAGCCATCAACATGATAACAAGTAATTATTAAAATACTAGTTATTGATAACTCAGCCTAATTCCCATGTCTAATTATACTGAATGCACTGAAACAACAACTCGCTGACAAAGGTACTCAAATGACAAAAGCATATCCACGCACGTTTCACATATTGGTATTTCCGTTCCCGATATCGAGGCAGCGGTAAAATTCTACACTGAAGTGCTTGGTTGGTATTTAATCATGGAGCCTAACGATGTCATTGAAGATGATGGCGCTATTGGTGTGATGTGATGGTAGACGTATTTGGTGCGGGCTGAGGGTCTTTTAAGATAGCGCACATGTCAACGGGTGACAGAATTAGAGTTGAGTTATTCCAATTCAAAAACCAAGAAAATCCTGAAAACAACTTCGAGTATTGGAAAATAGGTGTGTTCCATTTTTGCGTCCAAGATCCTGACGTTGAAGGCCTAACAGAGAAGGTTGTGGCAGCGGGAGGTAAAAAGCGTATGAAGGCTCCTAGATACTATTACCCTGGTGAAAAGCCATACCGTATGATCTACATGGAAGATCCGTTCGGCAATATTCTCGAGCTCTACAGCCACAGTTACGAGCTGCACTACGCTAGCATTGGCCAAGCGAATATAAAATGCTTATCTTCGCTAACATTAAGCATTGCATTGATGACCAAAAGGGGCTGAATTATCAGCCCCTTTTGTCGTTTCATCCTCAAAACCGATGCGTTTAGCCCGTTTCTAACCCACCAATTCTGCTTTAGGCTTAATATTTTCTGCATCAATAAAGACTTGATTACGGCCATTATCTTTCGCTTTATAGAGCGCAATGTCTGCAACTGCCGCAAACTTAATCATATCGTCATGTTCTGTAGGAATGATACTTGCCACCCCTACACTTACCGTCACATAAGGGCCAGTAAAGGAGCTGGCATGCGGAATATTTAGGACTTCGACATTACTACAGCAACGTTGTGCTGGAGAGAAACAATCACGTGTATGGGGTAATAACACCACAAACTCCTCTCCGCCGTAACGAGCAACGACATCACTTGGACGATGCAATGCTTCAGCAATAGCTTGGGCAACTTCGATTAAACACTGATCGCCAGCAAGATGGCCATAGGAATCGTTGTAGCTCTTAAAGTTATCAATATCGATCATCAATAACGCCAATCGCGTTTTATTTTTTATGGCTAATTGCCACTCTCTTTGAAATGCCTCATCAAAAAAACGTCGATTACCAATTCGAGTCAAACTGTCGGTCATTGATAATGCTTCGAGCTTCTTCTTAGCAAGATTAAGATCTCGCGTACGCTCCTTTACTTGTATATCAATCATATGTGTATGACGCATGATAAAAAACACATAAATGGCTAAAGCAAGCGTCGCCGATATCCCAAAAGCACCGACTAAATAGGGGAAAGCGGTACGCCGTTCTGCAATATAACCTTCACTTGGCATCGCATGAATTTGCCATTGGCGTCCACTAAAACGCGTTAGTGGCCGCTGATAAACGATTTCACTGTTATTTTGGTGAAAGTTAACCGACTCATTGTCGCGTAAATTACTGTATAACGCCTGATGCTTATCATTAGTGATATCTTCGAGCGTGTAGTCAATCCCTTGTACCCAGGTGCGCTTAATGGCGCTATCGAACATATCTGCAATACGAAAAACACCGCCAATAAAGCCTAACAGTCGTTGTTGGCGTTTAATCAGTGTATTGGGCTCACCTTGGTAGATCGGTAGAAATATAAATACACCAGTTTGATCATTTGCCTGCACAAGCTTGACCCCAGCAGAGGCCATTGAGGTGCCGATATCCCGAGACTTATTGAGTACTTTCATAAACTCAATTTCCGATCCAAAATCAAAGCCTAATGCATTTTCATTACCCGCGAATGGCTCTAAATACAAAACAGGAAAATGCTGGGAGCGAGACGTGGCCGTCACCAAGTTTTGATTCGTGGTTCTTTCGGTGAATTCAAAGTCTGGATAAAACGTATGTTGGCGAGTTTCCATTGCCACTCGGTCTAGCGCATCAACCCTTGGGATCCACTCTAACGCTTGAATATTGCGATGACGCATAAGAAAACTGGTAGCAACCTGCTTAAACTCTCCACGGCTCACGTTATCGGAGCTAATAAAAACCCCTTTTAGCGCATGCAGCACCTCAATATTAAGCATTATTTCTTGCTCTAAAACTCGCGCTTTATCGTCAATATCTTGAGTAAACTCCACTTCAATAGCGCGAGTTTCTTCAACATAAAGCCGCATGCCAATAGCGACGGAGATAACAATGCTCACTAGTGTAGTAAACAATAAAACGGATAAAGATAAGGTTTTCATAGCGCCCAAATTTCACTTTAAAAGGCCATGTTATTCATGGCTCTCAATATTATTTAATCTTTAAAAATCAACCTATCCCCACGGCATATCGACGTAGAGCCTCACTAAAGTGTCTTTATCCCAAGGTAAAATAGCCAGATAGTCGGGAGCATTTTTATCTCGGTTATCAAAAGGATCAAGATTATATTCGGTATGTTCAACACTGAGTTTGATTAAGCTATCTTCAATCCAGCTATCAGAATGATAACTAAATACAGCTGAGTATTTATTCTCTAACCAGTCGCTTCCATCGTTCCATGTTTGCGCGCCGGCATAAATATCAAATGACTCACCCAGCATAATTCGAGTGTCTGCCGCGACGGAGTAAGCGCCAGTTTTGTTCTGGAAGTCTTCTCGGTCATAGCCACGTTCTCTTGGCACATCATCATCGATTTCGAGCATATAATGACCACCAGCAAGCGTTAATCCTGCATAGACTTTGTCACTGTTATAGCGAGCGACAATACCTGGGAATAGCTTTGACTGTTTCTCAACGGAGCTCACGGTATTACGCTTACCGTCGAGTGTGACTTGCCATTGCAGGTTCATGGTGGGAGAAAAACGATACAAGTTGCCGTCTACAGACCAAGCCGTTTCAAACCAAATAGGGATATGGTCGGGATCAAGCTTATCTTTATCATCATCAATAAAGATATCTATATTGCCTTTCCAACTAATATTGGACTGAGTGATATGTTCTACAAAAAAGCCCGCATGCGCGCCTAATGTATGCGAATCAACTTGCTCAACAATAGTGTTGTGACCGCCAAATGCGATACGCCAATCAGTACCTTCCGCTTTAGCGGTAACGCTCATTGCAGCGCACACGACTGAACCTATAATTAAATATGATGGTATATTCAAATCCATTTCCCCCAACATGACGTTTAAGTTTTAAAGTTGAACCAATTGAAATTCAATCATAAAAACTAAATAATTGACTAAAATTTAGCACAAGTCACGCGCTTAATCTGTTTAATCTTAGCTCTGATGTCGCTGAAAAGCTTAAATTAATGGGAAAAAATGACGCGCTGACTCAAACCAATGTTCATCAGACCTATTTCAAGTAGTACACAAACGTCTATTAGTTCCATCAAAAACAAAAAATAAGCACTAATTCAATTCAGTTTGTGAAGCACTACAAACTTTAAAATGAAAAGTCACTTTTCTCATCGAAAGCACCATATAAGTCACACTCTAGTGCATGTCAGAAAGTAAAATTTAAGTCATAATTAAGCATATTGTTTTATTCTTAATAACTATAAATTAAAGTCGCGAAATCTTAATAGCTGTATTTTTCGTTACGATTACACCTTGTCTAAAAAGACAAAGGTCACTTTGAGGGCATTAGCTTGATTAAACATATCGCTTTAGCATTAACACTTGTCGTTGCTCCAATGAGCAGCTTTGCGGCGCAATTCATTGAAGGTACGCACTTTACCCAAGTATCAGACAAAGCGCCTAGCAGTGAGCCTAAACTGACTGAGTTTTACTCTCTGTACTGCCATAACTGCTATAACATGGAAAAACAGTATTTAGGTGATATTAAAGCCAGCTTAGATAAGTCTGTTAGCTTCGACAGCAAGCACGTCGATTTCATGAACAGTGATATTGGTACAGAAGTCATGCGATCTTTAGCGGTGATTCAAACCGTGGGTCAAAAAGATCAGCTGACTAATGCAATGTTCGCAGCAATCCAAGGAAACGAAGGTGGTCACGACCATAGTGCTGAAGGCCACGAGCATGAGCAAAAGATCAATAACCGCGATGACATCAAGCAAGTCTTCGCACAGTTTGGTGTTGATGCCGCGCAGTACGACAAAGCCGCAGACAGCAAAGAAACCAATACTAAACTCGCTTTATGGCGTGCACAGCAACAAGAATTTCAAATTCAAAGCGTTCCAGCATTCGTGGTTAACGACAAGTATGCCGTTAACATGAACTCGGTACGTACTTTAGGTGAACTTATCAACCTTATTAACTACCTAGCGGTAGAACATAAGTAAAACAGCATAAGTTTATTTAGATGATAAAAGGTGCCTAATGGCTAATGCCGATCAGTTAGTCAATATTTGATCGGTTGACCGATCTTCTCAGCATGCGAAAATCCGAATGTATTCCTTACATTCGGATTTTTTATGGACGTATCTCAAGCACT
>NZ_JAKIKW010000022.1 GCF_023283945.1 Shewanella gelidimarina
CCGATGGTAGTGTGGGGTTTCCCCATGTGAGAGTAGGTCATTTCCAGGCGCCTAATTTCTCGAAAGAGAGTGAACAGCCCGTTGCTAACGCAACGGGCTTTTTTACGTCTGTAATTTGTGGTTTTGAGTTGATGAACTGACGGAACAACAGAATGCAGGGCAATAGCATAGGCATAATCGTGTTGTGGCCGATATTGGCCTGGTGCGAATCGAACATTTTCAGGCGCCACTCTTTCTAAGTTTGGTCTCGAAAGAGAGTGAACAGCCCGTTGCTAACGCAACGGGCTTTTTTACGTCTGCGATTTGTGGGTTTTGAGTTGATGAATTGACGGAGCGACAGAATGCAGGGCTAATGCAGCAGGCATCATCAAAGTGTTGTGGCCATGATGCCGAGATGCGAGTCGAGCATTTCCAGTCGCTACTCTTTTTTATATTTGTCTCGAAAGAGAGTGAATAGCCCGTTGCTAACGCAACGGGCTTTTTTACGTCTGTAATTTGTGGTTTTGAGTTGATGAACTGACGGAACAACAGAATGCAGGGCTAATGCAGTAGGCATAATCATAGTGTTGTGACCATGATGCCTAGGTGCGAGTCGAACATTTCCAGTCGCCATTCTTTTTTATCTTGGTCTCGAAAGAGAGTGAGCAGCTCGTTGCTAACGCAACGGGCTTTTTTACGTCTGCGATTTGTGGTTTTTAAGTTGATGAACTGACGGAACAACAGAATGCAGGGCTAATGCAGTAGGCCTTATCGTGCTAATAATGTGAATCTAGTCAGCTAGTCAGCTAGTCTATTTAGTGGTGTTATTGCTCAATTCGAGACGTATTTATAGATGTTCAGCACTCTTTACTGTCATTTGATGTTTAAAATTTAGCGATTCAGAGCTGGTCGTTCTGGCTCTTAGCTCACTGCGTAAACCTATGTTCAAGTTGATAAAATTAATTAATTACAATTGGTTATTGCTATTACTGCTGAGCTCTCCTAGTTTAACTGCAATTAAATGCTGGAGATTGTGCTATGAAGCTAGAAATGATTTGTACAGGTGAAGAAGTATTGGCGGGCCAGATCGTTGATACGAATGCGGCATGGTTTGCTAATACTCTGATGGATCACGGTGTAGAGTGTCAGCGTCGGATCACTGTTGGTGATCGGCTCGAAGATCTTATCGCTGTTTTTAAGGAGCGCAGTACGGAAGCTGATGTCATTGTTGTCAATGGTGGCTTAGGCCCTACAAGTGATGACTTATCCTCAGAGGCAATGGCATTAGCTAAAGGTGAACCTTTGGTTGAGAATGCTCTTTGGCGCGCTCGCTTAGAGGACTGGTTTACTCGTAACGGTCGAGTGATGGCGGAGAGTAACCTTAAGCAAGCATTATTGCCGGCATCCGCAATTATGATAGATAACCCAGTCGGCACCGCATGCGGCTTTGCTGTAAAGCTTAACCGAGCTTGGTTATTTTTCACTCCGGGAGTGCCATTTGAATTCAAACAGATGGTAAAAGAGCAGTTTGTACCGTTTATTAAAGAAAGATTTGAAATTGCGGGAGATATTTCACTGCGTAAGTATTTAACGCTTGGGCAAGGGGAGTCATCTTTAGCTGATGCACTTGAATCTATTGTATTGCCAGAGGGGATAACGATTGGTTATCGAACTTCGATGCCACATATTGAAATAAAACTATTTGCGCGTGGTAAGTTGGCGATCGGTGAGATGGATAAGATTGAGGCTCAAATACGATTTTTACTTGGAACGGCGATAGTTGCTGATAATAAAAAGAGCCTAGCCGAAGAGATCCATGGGCTGTTAGTGAGTTCAGAAAGTAGCCTCAGTGTTGCAGAGTCATGTACTGGAGGTATGATAGCGAGCCAGTTAGTTGCTTTTGCGGGGAGCTCATCTTACTTTCATCAAGGCTTAGTGACTTATAGTAATGAATCTAAAGTACGAGTGTTAGGGGTAAAAGCCGAAACGTTAGATGATCATGGAGCAGTGTCTATTGCAACCGTAGAGGAGATGGCTAAAGGAGCAAGAGGCATTTTAGGCAGTGATTATGCATTGGCGACTAGTGGTATTGCTGGCCCTACTGGTGGTACAGAGGACAAACCCATTGGAACAGTTGCTATAGCCTTGGCGACTAAGGGCGGAGTTTATAGTCAGATGATTAAATTACCGAGACGTTCGCGTGATTTAGTACGTAGCTTAAGCACTGCCATCGCGTTTGATATGCTTCGTAGAGAGTTACTGGGTGAAGCTGTGATAGTGGATTATGGCTCGATTAAGAGATTTAAAAAATAAATAAATAGGGCAGTAATGGATTGATCATTACTGCCCTAAGTTTTATCTACTCGTCAAACACTAACACAAGCTTACCTGGTTGAACCTCAATACGCTTTGTCATTTCAGCTATAAGAGCCTGGTTTGATTCTTGTGTATCAAGTACATATACAGGCTGAGTTTCTAAGAACTGAGTTAGGAACCCCATTAACTGTGGTGCTATTGAACCTATCGCTTTCTCAATATCCTTAGGTTGTGACTCTACTTTTACCAAATTAAGGTTACGCAAATAGACACTATGATTGCTTGCATCGTACCAAGGTTGCGCTTCAAACTTCGCCGTTAGATCTGCACTAATGGGGAGTAAAGGATTGCGTACTTTGATTCGAGTTGAAGCTGTTACTGCCATGGTATCGGGCTTTTCGCCTAAAGTGACCTCTATATTGTTAACTTTAAGTTCTATACCGAAAATTTGATTACCTTGCTTGATTTCAAAGTGCATCTCGTCACTGAGATAGCCTTCTAATTCTGTTTCGGTAATGCTGTATTGACTGACGCAGCCAGTCAATAACAGCAATAAGCTACTTAGAGCTATCTTGATAAATTTCATTAGCCAGTGTTTCTCATTCCAGCTGCCACGCCTGCAATCGTTAACATGAGTGCCAGTTCGACATTAGCTGACGTTTTTTCCTCTCGGCGAGTACGGGCTAAAAGTTCGGCCTGAAGGAAGTTGAGTGGATCAATGTAGGGGTTTCTCAACTCTACTGATTCTCTACTCCAAGGAGTATGTGCCATTAAACTTTCTGATTGAGTTAGCTCTAGTACTGCATCTATGCCAATGGCGAGACGTTCACGTAATTGGACTCCTAAATGATGCAGCTCTTTAGGTACTAAGCTAGTTTCATAGTATTTTGCTAAATTGGGCTCGGCTTTTGCGTAAACCATTTCAAGCATGGATATACGGGTTTTAAAGAAAGGCCAGTGTTGCTCCATCTCTTGTAATAATGGTAGGTCGCCTCTTAGCGATGCTGCTTGTAGTGCTTCTCCTGCACCTAACCAAGCGGGTAGCATTAAGCGGTTTTGAGACCAAGCAAAGATCCATGGAATAGCACGTAAGCTCTCTATACCCCCATCAACTCTGCGCTTGGCAGGTCGACTGCCCAAAGGTAGTTTTCCTAACTCGACTTCTGGTGTTGCTGCGCGGAAGTAAGAGACAAAGTCCGGTTCCTCTCTAACAATGGCGCGATAAGCAAGTACCGATTCGTCAGCTAGTTGCTCCATACATCTACGCCATTCGGGCTTGGGTTCTGGTGGCGGAAGTAAAGTTGCCTCCATTACCGCAGATGTGTACAAAGCAAGGCTTTGTACTGCCAGCTTAGGCAGGCCGAATTTGAAGCGGATCATCTCGCCTTGCTCTGTGACTCGAATACGTCCATCAACAGATCCAGGAGGTTGAGATAAAATAGCCTCATGCGCCGGTCCACCTCCGCGGCCAATAGTGCCACCACGTCCATGGAATAGTGTTAGTTTTATATCAGCATCTTGGCTCACTTCTACTAGCTTTTCTTGTGCGCTATATTGTGCCCATGCCGCAGCCATGACACCTGCATCTTTTGCAGAGTCAGAATAGCCAATCATGACCTCTTGCATGCCTTTAGTGTATCCACGATACCAATCTATGCTAAAGAGAGACGACATACATTGAGAAGCATTGTTTAAGTCATCCAATGTTTCGAATAGTGGCACTACTCGCATTGGATGAGGGCAACCGGTTTCTTTAAGTAATAATAATACGGTTAAAACATCAGAAGGCTGGCTGGCCATTGAAATAACGTAAGAGCCCATGGCTCGTGCTGGTTGAGTGGCTATTAAGCGGCAGGTTCTCAATACTTCCGCAACGTCATCTGACCCTTGCCATGTCACTGGGATTAATGGGCGCTTGCTAGTAAGTTCTCTGAGCAAGAACGATTGTTTTTCATCTTCTCCCCAGTGCGCATAATCTCCCATGCCTAAATATCGAGTCAATTCTGCAATGACATCGGCATGACGCTGAGCATCTTGGCGGATATCAAGTCTTAGCATGTGGATGCCAAAGCAAGCAATACGACGCAACATATCAAGTAATAAGCCGTTGGCTATCAGACTCATGCCACGATCACTCAGGCTCCTGTAAAGCATCATCAGTGGATCTTTAAGATCTTTTTCTTCCCAGATAATATCGTTTAAATCGACTTCAGGCTGATGACCTTCAAGTCTGGCATTGAGATAATCGATGGTTTTTCTTAGCTTTTGTTGGAGGCCTTTTAATACGTCACGATAGGGTTCGTTACTGTTGTTGGTGTAGGCAAGAAGTTCGTCATTTGCACCTTCCATCGACAGATCATTGACGAGTAATACAACATCTTTAAGGTAAAGTCTGGCTGCAGTGTGACGATTTCTATCCAATACTTCCTGAGTGACCACCGAGGTTACAAATGGATTGCCATCACGATCACCGCCCATCCAACTGGAGAATCTCACTGGCGCAATATCAATCGGCAGTTGGGTATTAGTACGCTCTTCCACCTGTTGGTTTAATTGCCTTAGAAAATCAGGGATAGCTTGCCACAAAGAGACTTCAATCGTGCTTAGGCCCCAACGTGCCTCATCAACAGGCGTTGGACGCTCGTTACGGATCTCATTGGTATGCCAAATTTGTGCGATAAGCTGACGTAAGCGTAGATGGTGTTGTTTCTTCTCTTGCTCAGTTAATTGCGGGTTTTCTAACGCGGCGAGCGAATCAACGACTGCGGAATATTTTTGGATTAACGTGCGTCGCGAAATTTCTGTTGGATGCGCGGTCAATACCAAATCGATATCAAGCGTTTTTAGACAGTTGAGCATTTTTTCTTGATCGATATTGCCACCTAACATTCTCCCAAGAAGCTGCTCAACAGGGTCTGGGACACATACTAGCTCATCGCAATTACGGCTAATGGTGTGGAATTGCTCGGCAATATTGGCTAGGTTGAGAAATTGATTAAAAGCTTTGGCAAATGGCACGAGTTCATCGTCACTCAATGAGGACAGCAAGGTGAGCATCTCTTCGCGGGCGGCATCGTTACCCTGACGTGAACTTTTAGAGAGATGGCGGATCTGTTCGATTTTGTCTAGAAAAGTGTCATCGAGATCAGTACGAATTGTGTCGCCTAAAATCTGTCCTAAGGTACCGACGTTTGACCTTAACGATGCATACATATCAACCATACGTGCTCCATATTAGTAAGCTAATCGATCACAATACCTAGCGGCTGCACACTAGGCAATGATCTAGTTTGGGTTATTGCGCCTGAATGTGCTCTAACTCACCTTTCAATTCATTAATTATGACGCTTAGAATAAGTTTGGACTAAATATTGGCCTCAACAGCCTGAGTTATTTTATACAGGCATGATATATCAGCTCTTTTAATAGCTGTTTAGTACGATTGATATAGTGCAGATCAAGATACTCATCTGGCTGATGAGCTTGCTCAATACTGCCAGGGCCGAGTACTAGTGTCTGACAACCCAATTGACGTATATAGGGTGCTTCAGTTGCATAGTTGACGACTTCAGGCTCATTTTTGGATACTTGTGCAACGAGCTTGCTCCAACTACTGTCTTTATTCTCTGCGAACGGCTCCGAACCTGGATATAAAGGGGCGACACTTATGCAGCCAGGATATTGGCTAGCGACAGGCTCTAAGTAGTTAGTTACCATCAGCTCCAGATCTTCAAGTGCGAGCCCCGGTATCGGGCGGAGATCAATATGTAGATCGCAGCAGCCACAAATTCTATTGGCGGCATCGCCACCATGAATGTGACCAAAGTTCATTGTAGGGTAGGGTACGCTAAAGGCATTCTCGCGGTAGTTGTCGGCTAAATGTTGCTTTAGTTTGAGCAGTTGTCCGGTGACTAAATGCATAATCTCTATGGCATTGAGTCCTTTAGCGGGATCAGATGAATGCCCACTTCGACCCGTAACCTTTATGCCTTGAGTAAAGTGCCCTTTATGCATATAGACGGGTTTAAGGCTAGTAGGCTCACCAATAATGGCGTAGTCAGGGCTGATAGACTTAGCTGCTGCAAAGGCTTTTGCACCATTCATGGTGGTTTCTTCATCGGCACTAGCGAGTATGTGTAATGGGCGTTTGAACTGGTCCATTGGCAATTCTTTTAAGGCTTCTAACACTAAAGCAAAAAAACCTTTCATATCGCAAGTTCCCAAGCCATACCAACGGTCATTTTTTTCGACCAATTGGAAAGGATCTTGGCTCCAACGGCCCTCATCAAATGGAACTGTATCGGTATGCCCCGCCAGTAATAACCCACCTTTTCCGCAGCCAAAAGAGGCGACGAAATTATGTTTATTACGGGTATCGGGAACGGGTTGAGCTTGGCAGTTCATGCCTAGATCGGTAAACCAACTATGCAATAGTGCTATGACGGCTTTATTGCTCATGTCATGTTGTGCCTCTAATGCACTGATTGAAGGTGCCGCGATTAGCTGAGTGAAGCTACTCTTTATGTCAGGTAATTTATTCATTAAAAAATACTCAAATATATATTCAAATATATTGCATAATTAGTTTTGTGTGGTAGTCTATCAAACAGCTAAGATAAGTACCATGTTTTGATGACCTATAAATGAGAGTATATATGTTTAACCTAGTTCAATTATTAATTATTAAGGTCAGTAATACCCACTTCCTGCGACGATAATCTTGTCTTTATGGTGTTCAGCCAGGGCTTAAGTTGTGCCCATTCTTTTTTTCGTTTTGTCATCTAAATTCAAGATTAAGGTTTTAAACTCATAGACTATGAAAAATATAGCCATTATTGGTGCTAGCGGTTATACCGGCGCACAAATCACTTCTCTCATAAATGCCGAAGCGGACTTATCCATTCAAGGCCTTTATGTTTCTGAAAATAGCTTAGATAAAGGCAAGCCGCTTGCTGAGCTATACCCTACATATAGTCATATTAATCTTTGTTTAAGCCCACTGACCGATGATGCTAAAGCAGCCATCATCGAACAGGCGGATGCGGTCGTATTAGCGACCGATCATGTGGTGAGCTTGCACCTCGCCGCTTGGTTTTATCAACGGGGACTAGTCGTCTTTGATTTAAGTGGCGCCTATCGTTTCGAATCCTTAGAACAGTATCCTAAGTGGTATGGTTTTACTCATGAATACCCACAAGTCCTTGTTGATGCTGTTTATGGTCTCGCAGAGTGGAATGCGGAGAAAATTGCTAACAGTAAAATGATTGCGGTACCGGGTTGTTATCCGACAGCATCGCTTACGGCACTTAAGCCGCTATCACACTTGCTTACTGACGTATTGCCGGTGATCAATGCGGTTAGCGGTGTGACTGGCGCGGGCAGAAAAGCGCAGCTTCATACTAGTTTTTGTGAAGTAAGCCTAATGGCATACAGCGTACTCGGTCATAGGCATCAACCTGAGATAGCAACTCAGCTAGGGCAGGAAGTTATCTTTACTCCTCATTTAGGCAATTTTAAACGAGGGATCCTCGCCACTATTACGGTGAAGTTAGCGGAAGGTACGACAAGCAAGGACATAGAAGCAGCCTACCAGTGCTATGACAACACGTCACTGGTGACGGTAAAGCAGAATCAATTTCCCAAGATTGATGATGTAGTGCAAACACCAAATTGCCTTATCGGTTGGAAGTATGATGCAGAGACAAATTACTTGGTGGTATCAAGCGCAATTGATAACTTAATGAAGGGTGCTGCTAGTCAAGCGCTCCAGTGCATAAAGATTCACTTTAACCCATTGTTAAAATAACCGGCTTGGAAACAGATATGGCAACGTTAAATACTGATATGAATGCAAAAACCAAACCTGTAATGGTGCTTAAAGTGGGTGGCGCATTGTTGCAGTGCGAAATGGGCATGGCTCGTTTAATGGAGACCGCTGCAAAAATCATTGCTAATGGTCAAGCTCTCATCATGGTGCATGGCGGAGGTTGCTTAGTGGATGAGCAGCTTAAAGCAAACAATATGGTGACGGAAAAATTGGACGGACTCAGAGTCACGCCGGCTGAACAAGTGCCCATTATTGTTGGTGCGCTGGCTGGAACCTCAAATAAAATACTGCAAGCCGCGGCCATTAAGGCGGGCATTACCAGTTTAGGCATGAGCCTTGCTGATGCCGATATGATGACAGCAAGTATTAAAGATCCACTACTCGGACTTGTCGGCGAAGTCGAACCCAACGATGCGAGCTATCTTGAGTTTGTGCTAGCTAAAGGTTGGATGCCAATTGTTAGCTCTATTGCAATTAGTGCACAAGGCGAAATGCTTAATGTTAATGCCGATCAAGCCGCCACGGCTTTGGCCAAGTTAGTCGCCGGAAATCTCGTGTTGCTGTCTGATGTATCGGGTGTACTCGATGGTAAAGGGCAATTGATTAACAGTTTGAATCGAGCAGAGGTTGCTGCATTAACTAAGATTGGTGTTATCGACAAGGGTATGAAAGTTAAAGTCGAAGCAGCATTAGATGTTGCCGAATCGATGGGACAAACGGTGCAAATTGCCTCTTGGCGTCATGCAGAACAACTTATTGCATTAAGCAACGGTGAAACCGTCGGCACACAGATTCAACCATAGGAGAGCGATTTCATGGACCATTTATTATCAATTAAAGATTTATCACAGCAGCAACTTTTGGATCTGTTAGCGCTGGCTAAAACCATTAAGGCTAACCCTGCTGATTATAGAAAAGCATTAGACGGCAAGAGTGTTGTCATGTTGTTCGAGAAGCCTTCATTAAGAACGCGTGTCAGTTTTGATATTGGTATTAATAAGTTAGGGGGCCATTGCTTATACCTTGATCAGCAAAATGGGGCTCTCGGAAAACGTGAACCTGTATCAGATTTTGCAGCAAACATATCTTGCTGGGCAGATGCAATTGTAGCGCGCACATTTTTGCATTCAACAATAGAGCAGTTAGCAGAACATGGTTCAGTGCCGGTCATTAATGCGCTTTCTGATCTTTACCATCCGTGTCAGGGCTTAGCGGACTTTCTAACTTTGTCTGAGCAATATGAAGATGTCAGTAAAGTGAGATTAGCCTATGTTGGAGATGGCAATAATGTGACCCATTCATTGATGTTCGCAGCGGCTATTCTTGGGGCTCATCTCACCGTATTGTGTCCGCCGGGTCATTTCCCCGATGGCAAGGTTGTGTGCGAAGCGCAAGCGTTAGCCGAAAAACATGGCGGAACCTTAGTGCTAAGCTCTGATGTTGCGGCTATAGCGGGTCATGACGCTATTTATACCGATACATGGATCTCGATGGGTGACGGCGCCTCAATGGAAGAAATTGAAGCTAAGTTCAAACCTTATCAGGTGAATGCCGAGTTAATGGCAGCCGCTGGCGCTAAGCATTTCATGCATTGTTTGCCAGCCTATCGAGAAGTTGAAGCTACCGCTGACATTGTAGATGGCGCAGGCTCGCTGATATTGCAGCAAGCAGAAAATCGTATGCATGCACAAAATGCAGTGCTGGTGACCTTATTAGGTCAGTAACAACGAGTTAATTAATTTATATTTCGTTGAGTATTCGACGAGAAGATATCAAGTATTAGGAAGTAAATATGTCAATCGAAGCAAAGAAAACAGACGTTAAAAAAGTCGTTCTAGCGTATTCAGGTGGTCTCGACACTTCAGCCATTATTCCTTGGCTCAAAGAAACTTATGATAACTGTGAAATTATCGCCTTTTGCGCCGATGTGGGCCAAGGTGATGCAGAGCTTGAAGGTCTATATGAAAAGGCGATTAAATCGGGCGCATCAGAGTGCCATATCGTTGATTTAAAAGAAGAGCTGGTGGCTGACTATATCTATCCTACCATTGCGACTGGCGCTATTTACGAAGGAACCTATCTACTCGGTACCTCTATGGCGAGACCGATTATTGCCAAGGCTCAAGTCGAAGTCGCGCGTAAAGTGGGTGCTGATGCAGTTTGTCATGGTTGCACAGGTAAAGGCAACGATCAGGTGCGGTTTGAAGGCTGTTTTGCTGCGCTAGCACCGGATCTTAAAGTCATCGCTCCTTGGCGTGAATGGGAGATGGTGAGCCGTGAAGATCTGCTTGATTACCTTGCGGAACGTAATATCGAAACGACCTCGTCATTGGCTAAGATCTATAGCCGTGATGCTAATGCTTGGCATATTTCCCACGAGGGTGGTGAGCTAGAAGATCCTTGGAACGAGCCAACTAAAGGTGTGTGGACGATGACGGTCGCGCCTGAAGATGCGCCTAATGAGCCTGAATATGTTGCATTAGAACTTGAGCAAGGCAAGATCACCAAAGTGAATGGTGAAGCACTGTCGCCTTACAAAGCACTCATGGTACTGAATGAACTGGCAGGCGCTCATGGTGTCGGCAGAATCGATATTACTGAGAATAGACTGGTCGGAATGAAATCTCGTGGTTGCTATGAAACCCCAGGTGGCACCGTGATGTTTGCTGCACTGCGTGCAATTGAAGAGTTAGTGCTTGATAAAACGAGCCGCGAATGGCGTGAACAAGTTGGCGCGCAAATGGCGCACCTAGTCTATGACGGTCGTTGGTTTACCCCCCTCTGTGCATCATTGCTTGGAGCATCGAAGCCGTTGGCGGATCTTGTTAATGGAGAGGTTATTATTAAACTCTACAAAGGCCAAGCAAGTGCAGTGAAAAAGCGTTCGCCTAACAGCTTATACTCAGAAGAGTTTGCTACTTTTGGTGACGATGATGTTTATAACCAAAAAGATGCTGAAGGCTTTATCCGTTTGTATTCGCTTTCGAGTCGGATCAGAGCATTACACGGCCATAATAAGTAGAGTCAAAACTGACTATTCACTAAATTCAACATTATCGTGGCGGACTGATTGTCCGCCCAGCATCTAAGAGGAAGCCAAAATGGCATTATGGGGCGGCAGATTTAGCCAAGAGAGCAGTGCACTATTCAAACTTTTTAACGACTCTTTGCCAGTGGACTTCCGACTCATAGAGCAAGATATTCAAGGCTCTATCGCGTGGGCCAGTGCTATCACTCAGGTGGGGATTTTAACCTCTGATGAGTGTACACAATTACATGCTGCGCTCAATGAGCTTCTTGTCGAAACATCAGCGAGTCCAGAGCTGATTATTGCCTCTGGCGCTGAAGATATTCATAGTTTTGTCGAGCAATCGCTTATCGCTAAAGTGGGTGACTTAGGTAAAAAGTTGCATACTGGGCGTTCACGTAACGATCAGGTCGCTACCGATCTTAAGCTTTGGTGTAAGAAAGAGGGCCAACAACAACTAGCGCTACTTGCGAAACTTAGATCGGCACTTATTGCACTCGCGGAGCGTGAAATTGAATCTGTCATGCCAGGTTATACTCATTTGCAAAGAGCGCAGCCAGTGTTATTCGGTCATTGGTGTCTCGCCTATGTTGAGATGTTCGAACGTGATATAAGCCGCTTAGAAGATGCATTAAAGCGTGCCGATACTTGTCCATTAGGGACAGGTGCTTTGGCGGGTACCGCTTATCCAATGGACAGAGTTAAACTTGCCGAGTCATTAGGCTTTGCAGGGCCAACGCTTAATAGCCTCGACACGGTATCTGATAGAGATCATGTGATTGAGATTTGTAGTGATGCGTCAATTAGTATGATGCACTTGAGCCGTATGGCTGAAGATTTAATCTTCTTTAACAGTGGAGAAGCGGGCTTTATCGAGTTAGATGATGAAGTTACCTCTGGTTCTTCATTGATGCCGCAAAAGAAAAATCCCGATGCACTTGAGCTTATTAGAGGCAAGACTGGCCGGGTTTATGGCAGCCTAGTAGGTATTCTCACTACGATGAAGGCGCTACCACTGGCATACAACAAAGATATGCAAGAGGACAAAGAGGGACTATTTGATGTGATGGATAGCTGGGCTATCTGTCTCGAAATGGCAGCTTTGGTGCTAAGTGGTTTACAAGTTAATCGTGAAAGAACATTGATAGCCGCGCAACAAGGTTATGCTAACTCCACTGAATTAGCCGATTACCTTGTGGCGAAAGGGATGCCGTTTAGAGAGGCGCATCATGTGGTAGGTGAAGCCGTTGTTAATGCCATGGCCAAGCAAACACCGCTTGAAGAGCTGCCATTGGAGGAGCTGCAAAGCTTCAGTGCTATCATCGAAGCTGATGTTTATGCTTGCTTAACGATTGAGTCGTGCTTGGCAAAGCGTGAAGCGCTGGGTGGAACATCACTGATTCAGGTCAAGTCTGCATTAGCGGTAAAACAGTCGAGCTAATGCTCACTTAACTCGAGTTTAGGTGGTCTAAATTAATGATCAAAAAAGGCGGCTATTTCTTATCGAAATAGCCGCCTTTTTTATTGTGCAACAGCGTTATTGAAACAGATCGTCTTCCTCTGACTTATCGATAAAGATATCACTGTTGTCTACCTCTTGTTCTGTGGCATATTCCTTCGGTTCGGTACCGGCAATAAAATACTCGAACTTGCTGGTGTAATCAGTCTTACGAGTTAACTTGCCAGTGGCTAAATCGATACGAGCCGAGACAATGCCCTCCGGTGGAGTCGTTGGCAGCACGGGCGTCCCCGCTAAGGCATCTTTCATAAACTCATTCCAGGCTGGTCCTGCCGTTTTGGCACCCGCTTCGGCGAGTGATATTTGATCTTTTGCGCCATTCGCATTCCAGCTAGTGCGGCCTAACTCTTGACCATGGTCATCAAAGCCAACCCACACAGTGGTTGCCAGCTTAGGATTATAGCCACTGAACCAAGTATCGCGAGATTCGTTAGTTGTACCCGTCTTACCCGCAATGTCACGGCGCTTAACCACTCTTGATGCGCGCCAAGCCGTACCATTCCAACCTGTCCCTTTACGCCAATCACCGCCGCCCCAAATAACACTTTTTAGTGCTTCAGTAATAAGGAATGAAGTTTGCTCTGAAATGATTCTAGGGGCAAAGCGAGAGTCATCACTACCGCATTGAATCGCCGTGCCTGTCATCTTCATTGCAGTCTCTGTTTTTTGTTCAGGGACTATGTCACTTTGAAATTCATTTGCCATCGCTGCAAATGGATCAACCGCAACGGGTTGCTCAGAGGCTACTGGGGTGCAGGCTAATGTTGGATTCGCGGCTTCAATAAGATCGCCATTAGCAGACTCTATCTTTTTAATAAAATAGGGTTCAACTAGATAGCCGCCATTAGCGAATGTTGAAAATGCAGTGACAACTTGCAGTGGTGTTACCGAAGGCGAACCCAGGGCGATTGACTCATTGCGAGGGAGATCGGCAGGATCAAATCCAAACTTAACTAATTGGGCAATGGTAGCGTCAAGTCCACTATAACGCATGGCACGTACTGACATGACATTGATTGATTGGGCTAAACCAACACGCAGCCTTGTTGGACCGCCATAAACATCGGGAGAGTTCTTGGGACGCCAAGCTGTACCTTGTCGAGTATCGGGCTTATTAATCGGCGCATTGTTGATCAGCGTCGACAGTGTGTAACCTTTCTCGAGTGCAGCAGTATAAATAAATGGCTTAATGTTAGAGCCTAATTGACGCTTCGCTTGAGTGACACGGTTATATTGGCTGGTGTAGAAGCTAAAGCCACCGACTAAATTTTTGATAGCGCCATCTTGAGGATCTATCGATACTATCGCACTGGCCACTAGTGGCACTTGGCTCAGTTGCCAAATATCACCGTTGTTGCGGATCCATACCTGCTGACCAGCTGTTAATACGTCAGATGCAAGCTTAGGGGCTTTGCCTTGACGTTTATTAGTGATGAATTTACGGGCCCATTTAATGCCATCCCACGGGAGAGTGTAAACCTCACCCTTAGCGGTCATGACTTTTGCTGTTTGTTGATCAATAGACATTACGGCCGCCGGGTACATTCCTTGGAACGAACCCGTTTGTTTTAACTTGGCTTTTATCTCTTCGATTTCTAGCGGAGTTTCACTCCAAAGCACCTTGGTGCGTCCGCGGTAGCCATGACGTTCGTCATATGAGTAAACATTATGACGAAGCGCTTTTTGGGCATCAAGCTGCAGTTTAGAATCCACGGTAGTATAGATATCGTAGCCGCCAGTGTACGCTTCCTCTTCACCATATTTGTCAACAAGGTAGTCGCGGGCCATTTCTGAGACGTAGGGTGCATATAAGTCGATTACAGCACCGTGATATTTAGCCGTGATAGGTGCTTGTATTGCTTCTTCATACTGGACTTGAGTGATATTCCGCTTTTCAAGCATACGGCTCAGCACCCAATTACGACGATTAAGTGCGCGGCTAGCATTTCTAATGGGGTTAGCTGCAGACGGTGATTGTGGTAGTCCGGCAATCATTGCCATTTCAGGCAAGGTTAATTCACTTAACTCTTTGCCGTAATAAACTTGAGCAGCAGCACCCACACCATAAGCGCGGTTTCCTAGGAAAGAGCGATTAAGGTAAAGCGTTAAAATTTCTTGTTTGTTCAGTGCTTTTTCAATTTTTAATGCGAGGAAAATTTCTTTGGTCTTACGTATGTAGGTTTTATCTCGCGTTAAAAAGAAACCTCGAGCGACCTGTTGGGTGATTGTACTGGCCCCCTGACTCTTTTTACCGGTAGTGACCAAGATAACTGCCGCGCGGATAATACCAATAGGATCAATGCCTCTATGCTCAAAGAAGCGTGCATCCTCGGTATCGAGTATCGCGTTAATTAATTGCTCTGGAACATCTCTATAGTGGACGGGAATTCGGCGTTTCTCACCAAACTGAGAGATCAGTTTACCGTCGCTACTAAAAATTCTAAGTGGCGTTTGCAGTTTGACCGTCTTAAGTGTGGTGACATCGGGTAAATCTGGAAGCACATAAAAATATGCTGCCGCAATAGCACCAATACCAAGTAGACCTAGGCTAAAAAAAGCAATAACAAGACGTTTTAACCACTTCAAAGGAAGATTCCATGAATTGTAAATAAGACCCGTAGTATATAAGCCGTTGAAGCAATGGTGAAGTAAAAGCCTAAGGATTAATGTTATTGATGAATAAAAAGGCTTTAAGGTTGTCTATTAATTATAAAAATAACCCAGATGGTGGTCGTCGGAGTAAAAGCCAAGTGACTCGTTAACCTAGATACAGAGCTTGCCGTAATGAGTATCGTTAAAAAAGTTAACACTAGATGCCTTCGAGTTACATGGCCATATTTAGCATTAGAAAAAATCCGAAACAATATTCCAATTTGTGCAGTATTCGATGTTCTTGAAAATAAATCTGGCTGAGTATTAACCGCCGTCAGAACAGTGACGCCAGTATAAGTCACTGTTAATGTCGTTATCGTCGACATTTATCACTGCAACTTGATTAAAATTAGTATGAATACCAACAATGAACTGTGTTTTTAGTCTGACGCGTTACTAAGAGTTATAAGTAGTTATTTAAAGTCAATAAAATGGCAATTGTAAAATCTAGAAACATTTTGTACAAATAGCTATAACGTGTAGATTCTGTGCTAATCTATTTTTGAAAATAATAATAAAGTGACGTTGGACTATGCTTTCAAATATATGGAAGCGTCAGGCTCCGCAGATGGTTGGGATTGATGTTGGCTCCCATGAAGTTAAAGCAATACTGCTGAGCAAGACTGCTGATGGATATAAAATACTAAGCCATGCTGCTATCCCGCTGAAGAAGGGGGCGGTCAATGATCATGAAATTCGAGATCGCGAAGCCGTTGTCGAGGCGTTAAAGTTAGTCAAAAGAGTACTGCCAAAAACGACCAAATTTGCTGCTGTGGCTGTATCTGGTTCAGCCGTTATGACCAAAGTCATCTATATGGATGCCTCTTTGAGTGAAGAGGAGATGGAAGCTCAAATTGAAATTGAAGCTGACAATCTTATCCCTTATTCGCTAGACGAAGTTAATATTGACTTTGAAACCCTCAGTGCCAATAAAACAGATCCTACTAAAGTGGATGTACTGCTAAGTGCTTGTCGCTCTGAGAATATTGATACTCGAACAGATGCGCTGGATGAGGTTAATCTTGAGGTTAAAGTTGTCGATGTTGAAGGGTACGCATTGGGTCGTTCATTTGAAATGATCGCGGGGCAACTGCCAGAAGATGCAAAAAGTAAAGTTATTGCGCTGGTCGATATTGGCGCCAGTATTACGACTTTTTCTGTTGTTGAAAATGGTGAAACCACTTTTGTCAGAGAGCAGGCATTTGGTGGGGAACAATTTACTCAATCAATACTCTCTTTCTACGGTATGACCTACGAGCAAGCTGAAAAGGCTAAGTTAGCCGGTGAGCTTCCTCGGAACTACATGTTTGAAGTGTTATCTCCTTTCCAAACTCAGCTATTACAACAAATAAAACGCACCCTACAGATTTACTGTACTTCGAGTGGTAAGGATAAAGTGGATCACATTGTTCTATGTGGTGGCACTGCCAAACTTGAAGGTATGACCAACCTAATGATTAATGAGTTAGGTGTTAATACCATTGTCGGTGACCCTTTTAAAGGTTGCTTGCATGCAGATGACGCCGTTAGGCAACAACTCCAGCCAGACATTGGTAAATACATGTTGGCATGTGGACTGGCATTAAGGAGTTATGCTGAATGGCGAACATAAACCTCTTACCATGGCGTGAAGAAGCCAGAGAAAAACAAAAACGAGATTACACCGGTTTACTGGCACTGGTTTTCTTAGTCTCTGGCCTTATCGTTTATCTATCTCTAATGGCGATTGATGTGATATCTGACGACCAAAAAGGTCGTAACGCCTATTTACAATCTGAAATTCAATTGCTTGAAGCTCAAATAGCTGAAATTACCGAAATTAGAACACGCAAAAAAGATATTGAGCGTCGTACTGAAATCATTCTAGGGCTTCAGCAATCTAGAAATTTGCCGACACATGTTCTAGACGAGTTAGTGCGTATCGTGCCAGCAGGGATCTACCTTTCCAGTATAGAGAAAAAAGGTAGTATGTTGTGGATAGAAGGACGCAGTGAATCCAACAATAATGTCGCGAATATGATGCGAAAAGTTAAGACCTCTAGTTGGCTACAAGATCCTAATATGCAATCGATTATTGCTCAGAATGAAGAGTTAAGGCAATTACAACGATTTACTCTGCGCGTTACCATTGCAGATAGTGAAATAGCGGATTTAAGCATGACAAAAGGAGCGAGTAAATGAACCTCGATCTGAGTCAGTTTAACGATATTGATTTTGAGAATATCGGTGCTTGGCCCAAGTTAGTTAAAGGCGTGTTTGCTGCATTGCTCGCAGTGTGTGTATTCGTAGCCAGTTACTTTCTGTTTATATCAGATGCGATTGATGCGTTAAATGCAGAGCAACAAAAAGAGCAGCAGTTCAAAACGGATTTTAAGTCTAAATATCAGTTAGCCGCTAATCTTAAGTTATATCGAGAGCAGTTAGCGGTTATGGAAGTGCAGTTTGCTGAACTGCTGAAGATGTTACCGTCTCAAAATGAAATGCCAGGCTTGCTAGATGACGTTACTTTTGTGGCGACTGATGCGGGACTTAAAATTAATAGTTTAGATTGGGACTCTGAAATAATAAGAGAGTTTTATATTGAGTTTCCGATCAAAATTGCAGTCAGTGGAGATTATCATCAACTTGGGCACCTTGTTAGTGGTGTGGCAAAGTTACCGCGCATTGTGAGCTTGCATGATTTCGTGATTAAGCGAGATGAGACGGGCTCACTGGCTATGGATATTTTAGCGAAGACTTATCGCTTTAAAGAGGGTGCTGAATTGCCTGCAGCAAAAGGGGCAGCTAAATGATAAAGATACTGCCCGCTATGATGGCTGTATTGCTGCTTTCTGGCTGCGTAGGCGACAGAAGCGATCTAGAGCTATTTGTCACAACCACTAAAGCGCAGCATGTGGCACACATTAAGCCATTAAAAGAAACGCCTAAATTTGAACATTTTGATTATCAAGCAGACCTTATGCGTAGCCCGTATATCCCTCCGTCAAGAGAGTTGACCGAAGAGGTAATTGATACCACCAAGGACTGTTTACAACCCGATCTTAAACGCCGCAAAGGGCGATTAGAAACATACGCACTCGATAACTTGAAAATGCGTGGCACATTGAGTGAAGTTGATACTATTTGGGCTCTGCTTGAGACCAGTGATGGAAGTGTTTATCGCTTGGGAGCAGGCCAATACCTGGGGCTTTATCATGGCCGAATCGCCAAAGTAACGCCGCAAACGATCGAAATTATAGAGTTGATTCCAGACGGGTCTGGCTGTTGGACGGAACGAAATAGCAGCATGGAATTAACAGGAGAATAATAAGAATGACTGAGAGGCTCATGAGACTGTCTATTACACACCGCGCCTTCGCTAAGGCCGCATCTTTTATTAAGGTTATTTTTAGCCTTGCGTTCCTATTGGGAATGGCTCCGCTAGCACATGCGGCTAATAAGCTAATTGATGTTAAATATCATGCGGTAGTGGATCACCAATTGGAATTACAGTTGGTATTTGAACATGATATTGAGCAACCCGAGATTGAGTTAAATGCTGACCCCGCACAGATTATTTTAGGGTTTGCAGATAGCCTTTCTGGACTCCAGAAGCAAACGCTCGCTATTGATACCGTTGGTGTCGATACCGTCAGTACAGTGCAGAGCGGTGCGAGTCTTCAAGTATTTGTCGGGTTAGAAAGTGTCAAAGCCTATCAAGGTCGTGTTGTCGGTAATACCTACAGACTCACTATCAATGATGAAGTGATGAATCGTAATGATGGCGCTGCGGCGAGCAATCCGTTTATGAACGGCATTGAAAGTATCGACTTTAAACGCACATCAAATGGTGGTGGCCAGCTACTGATTAAGCTAGAAAATAGCTCAGTCGCGGCAAATGTGGAACAAGTTGGCGCTAAACTTGAGCTTAAATTATATAACACCGATATTCGCTCTGATCTGCTTTACGTGATGGATGTGCATGATTTTGCAACGCCAGTGAAGAGTTTTGAAACCTTTAATGAGGAACTCACTAGTCGCTTTCTAATTGATGTAGAAGGTACATATGAGTATGACTACCAACAAGACGGTCGTTTATTTAAGTTGAGTATAGAAAAGGCCAAACGCCTTGATATCGTCAAAGAAGAAAAGAAATATGACGGTCGCTCATTGTCACTAAACTTCCAAAACATGTCTGTTAGAACCGTGCTGCAGATCATTGCTGATTATAACGATTTTAACTTGGTCGTCAGCGATACCGTAGAAGGTGATATCACGCTGCGACTTGACGATGTGCCTTGGGATCAAGCGCTTGATCTTATTCTACAAACCAAAGGGTTAGATAAGCGCATTGAAGGCAACATCTTGATGATTGCGCCCAGTGAAGAGATTGCGATAAGAGAGAGCCAAGAGCTCAAAAACTTACAAGAAGTTAAAGAATTAGCGCCGTTATATTCAGAGTATCTGCAGATTAATTACGCTAAAGCCGTTGATATTGCAGCGCTGTTAAAAGGTGAAGATTCAAGCTTACTGTCAACGCGTGGCAGTGTCGCCGTGGATGAGCGTACTAATACGTTGTTAGTTAAAGATACCGAAGAAACATTAGAGAGCATTCATCGCTTGATAGAAGTGCTCGATATCCCAATTAAACAGGTATTAATTGAAGCGCGAATGGTAACGGTTAAAGACGATGTAGCAGAAGATTTAGGGGTACGTTGGGGCATAACCGATCAGCAAGGCACTAAAGGTACGTCAGGCAGCCTAGAGGGCGCTAGTGACATTGCTAATGGTATCATCCCGAGCCTAGGGGACAGATTGAACGTTAATCTGCCTGCAGCGGCTGTTAACGCCACGAGTCTTGCTTTTCACGTTGCTAAGCTTGCCGATGGTACGGTACTCGATCTTGAATTGAGTGCGCTAGAGCAAGAAAATAAGGGTGAGATTATAGCAAGTCCGCGCATCACGACTTCAAATCAGAAGTCGGCTTACATTGAGCAAGGTGTTGAGATCCCATATGTTGAAGCTAGTTCGAGTGGCGCGACAACGGTGACGTTCAAAAAGGCAGTTTTATCTCTTAGAGTGACACCGCAGATCACCCCTGATAACCGCGTGATCCTCGATTTAGAAATTACACAAGACTCTCAAGGTAAAGTGGTTGCCACGCCAACGGGAGAAGCCGTCTCTATCGATACACAGCGTATTGGCACCCAAGTGCTGGTGGACCATGGTGAGACGATTGTATTAGGAGGGATTTATCAACAACAATCGATCAGTCGCGTCAGTAAGGTTCCTATTTTGGGCGATATCCCTTACCTTGGGTTCATGTTTAGAAGTACATCGGATAAGAATGAGCGACAAGAGTTACTTATCTTTGTGACCCCTAAAATTATTTCCGAATCACTTTAATGGCAATAAACCAGTAAAAGCCTGCGTTTAGCGTCGGATTTTTACAAGATGAAATAGATTTTTGATAGAAATGTGCTACTTCACTTGCCATCAATAGCGGTTAGCTGAGATAATCAGCGGTCAAGTCTCAATAGAGCAAGGTAACATTTAAGGTCAACTCTAGTTTTCGGGTTGGCGTAGGCAAACTTCAAATAAGATTCAGACATATATCGCAATGGCCGAAAAACGTAATATTTTCCTAGTAGGCCCTATGGGGGCTGGTAAAAGCACTATAGGCCGTCATCTGGCACAGATGCTGCACTTAGAGTTCCACGATTCAGATCAAGAAATTGAGAGCCGTACAGGCGCTGATATTGCGTGGGTTTTTGATGTCGAAGGCGAAGAAGGCTTCCGCGTTCGCGAAACACAAGTTGTTGCTGATTTAACCGAAAAGCAAGGTATCGTGTTAGCAACTGGTGGTGGTTCAATTCAGAGTAAGGAGATCCGTAATAATCTTTCTGCTCGTGGAATTGTAGTCTACCTCGAGACCACCATCGACAAACAAGTAGCACGTACGCAAAGAGATAAGCGTCGTCCACTACTTCAAGTAGATGATCCAAGAGAAGTGCTAGAAACTCTAGCCGAGGCGCGCAACCCTCTTTATGAAGAGATCGCTGATGTTATCGTTAAAACCGATGAGCAAAGCGCAAAAGTAGTTGCAAACCAAATAATTGAGCAATTAGGTTTTTAAGATATGACTAAGCAGGTTCTGGTTGAACTCGGTGAACGTAGTTACCCAATCGTAATTGGCCAGAATTTGTTAAGTAATGGCGAGCCTTTGGCTCGCTATCTTAAAAACAAAAATATCCTCATTGTCACTAATGAAACGATAGCGCCACTGTACCTTGAAAAAGTACAAGCCATGCTGTCGGATTTTGTGTGTGTCACTCCCGTTATTTTACCTGATGGCGAGCAATACAAAACGTTAAACCAAATGGATTCAATTTTCACCTCATTGCTACAACAAAATTTGGGCCGTGATACGGTACTTATTGCATTGGGCGGAGGCGTAATTGGAGATATGACTGGGTTTGCGGCTGCAAGTTATCAGCGCGGTATCGACTTTATCCAATTCCCTACCACACTGTTGTCTCAAGTTGACTCATCAGTAGGTGGAAAAACAGCAGTCAATCACCCTCTGGGTAAAAATATGATCGGTGCTTTTTATCAGCCGAAATATGTTTTGATTGATACCGACTGCTTGAACACACTGCCTAAAAGAGAATTTGCTGCTGGTATGGCAGAAGTGATCAAATACGGCATTATGTGGGATGCAGAGTTTTTCTGCTGGTTGGAAAACAATGTTGATGTATTAAAAGCATTAGACACTCAGGCACTTGAGTATGTGATTGGGCGTTGCTGTGAAATCAAAGCTGATGTAGTTGAAAAAGATGAAACCGAACAAGCAGTAAGAGCATTGCTAAATTTGGGACATACTTTTGGGCACGCGATTGAAGCTGAAATGGGCTACGGCGTGTGGCTACATGGCGAAGCCGTTTCTGCTGGCACAGTCCTTGCTGCAGTCACCTCAAATAAGCTGGGGTTAATAGAAGAGTCAATTGTTTGTCGTATTACGGCGTTATTTGCCGCATTTGATCTCCCTATTACTGCACCAGACACTATGAATTTTGAACAATTCATTAAACATATGCGCCGAGATAAGAAAGTGCTTAAAGGACAATTGCGTTTAGTGTTACCCGAAGGCTTAGGCCAGGCGGGGATCTATAGCGATGTTACTGACGAGCTACTTCAAGAGGTTATCGACTGCGCATAAACTATGTAGCAGGTGTTCGGTGAAAGCTAAATTTAGTCCTCCAAATTATATAACGGGTAAAGTCCCTATGTTTATTGAACATAGGCCACTTTTGCTGCGCCATTTTCAGTCATACCTTGGGCTTTCTCTTGCGAGAGCATGGATATAAATGTCTTTAACCGGTTCAATCTTACTCCCTAGCCAAGAAGCACTGTTAAATCGCCTACAGCATATTAGCTTGTATGGTCAGCAGCTTATTGTACTCACTGGCGAAGACGGTGCAGGCAAGACCACGCTTGTCACTGCATTACTCACTGAACTTGAAGCATTTAGTTCCGCTCTGGTTATTTGTCCGAAGCATTGTGACAGCGCTGAAATTAGACGTAAAATACTGGTACAACTCCTAGCTGAGCCAGTATTTGACGATGAACTACCTCTGCCTGAAGCAATGCTACGAGCCTCTTCTACACTGGCTTCTGCTAGTTGTATTGTACTTGATGATGCTCACTATATACCGCTAGAGATCTGGGCAGAATGCATCGTGTTGAGCCAGATGTCTTTTGCTGGAAAAACAGTCAGCGTGACCATGACATCACCTGTTGGTTTTCTAAATGATGTTTTACAGCAACTGCCTATCGACCAGCGGCAGTTGCTGCTCCCGTTAGATATCGAGCCCATCGATTGCACTGAAAGAGAAGGGCTTTATTACATGCTATTAAGCCGCAGTGAAGCACAGCCCTTTACGCCTCGAGATATCGTTAAAGATAGATTAGAAGCACAAAACGGCACACCGAAAGAGGTTGTTGCGCTGCTTGAACTGGCATTAAATGGAGGGGCTGAAGAGCCTGTTGTAAAATCCACTACAAAGCGATTCGTTATAGGTGCGTTTATTCTTTTAGCGACCACCTTGCTTGCTTGGTTATTCATCGATGATGAGCCGCCGCTCGCTGAGCAGCAAAGCACAGTCGTATTTGCTGCTGTGGCGGTATCGAGTTCGCCCTTTTTAGCGGCATATGGTCAACAGCTTTTAGCAGGACATTTTACGGCTGAGCCTATGGCATTACAGCAAGTTGAAGCAGATATTAATCAGGGAATGGTAATTACAGTCGCTGATGACCCCTTGCTAATTACGACTGTGGAGTCAGATCGTCAGAAGTTAGTGGATGTTGTACCTGAAAAAAGCGTCGACATTATGACTGAGGTTATTGAACCTTTAGCAGACGTTAATGTTGAGGCGTTTTCAGCAAAGCCAAATGAAACTCTTACTCACGTTAATAACAAAGAGATTATTGCGAAAGCAGTGCAAAAGCCGACCAAAGGCTACACATTGCAACTCGCCAGTGTTAAGCGTTTAGATTCATTAGTCAGGATGTTAGAGAGTGTGAAACAGGAAAAGGGCGTCAAGGTTGCACGCTATAAAAGTCGCTGGGTAGTATTAATGGGTGAGTTTGATTCGGCAAAGCAAGCGAGAGAACAATTGCTTGAATTAACAGCAAACTCCACGATTTCTGCACCTTGGATTCGAAAGTGGCAAGATCTTACGCAATATGAGTTACAAGATACGCTTCCAACTCGTGAAATTAATGAATAAACATAGTACAATCCCCAGCTCTCTTTTTCTTAGTATTCAATCAATTTAAATGATTAAAAAACAAAGGGCCTTCTTAAAGTGGGCTGGCGGAAAATTTAAACTGATTGAGTTTCTAACAGGGCACCTTCCCCAGGGTGATAGGCTGGTAGAACCTTTTGTGGGCGCAGGTTCTGTGTTCCTCAATACTGACTATGATCGCTACCTATTGTGCGACATTAATCAAGACTTGATTAACTTGTATAAGATTGTGCAGTCAGATCCTGAAAAGTATATTAAGGCGGCTAAAGCCCTATTCGTCCCTGAGATGAATGAAAAGGAAGCGTACTATAAGGTTCGCACCAGCTTTAACGAGACTAAAGATCCTTTCAAACGTTCCGTTTATTTTCTTTATATGAACCGTCATGGTTTTAATGGCTTATGCCGTTATAACCGTAAAGGCGGCTTCAATGTGCCATTTGGTTCGTATAAAAAACCCTACTTTCCTGAAAACGAAATTCGTGCTTTTTCGCTAAAGTCTCAACGTGCTGAGTTTCGATGCATTGGTTACGAACAAGCAATCGATATGACTCAAAATGGTGATGTTGTTTATTGCGACCCACCTTATGCGCCATTGTCATCAACGGCCAGCTTTACCACTTATGTTGGTACGGGTTTTTCATTAGATGATCAAGCGCTGCTGGCAAGGAAGTCACGCCACACTGCCATTGAACGTGGTATACCGGTGCTGATCAGTAATCATGATATTCCACTGACCAGAGAGCTTTATCACGGCGCAACATTTGACTCGATTAAAGTGCAGCGTAATATTAGTCAAAAAGGCAGTAGTCGTAAGAAAGTCGATGAGTTGATGGCGTTATACGATGATTCATATAACAGTGAAAACGACTAGATTTAACCTACGACTTGACTGACGATAAATAGCAGCCCTAATACAAACACAATAGCGAGCAAAATACCCATCACGATGAAGGGGATAGGCGAAGAGGCTTGAAAGTCTTTACGTCGGTTTTGCTCTGTTTGTACGCCAACAAAGGCAGCTAAGGTACTCAAGAGTACTTGCCACCATTGATTTAGCATATGACTCTTTATTCGCCCTTCATCGGTGAACTATTACTAATGGGCGCACTTTGGTGGCCATAGAGCAGCTCAAATAGATCGATGAAATGTAATTGATTGGTCTGACTTTTACCTGATAACCAACTTTTCCAACTCAAATCATTTGCTTGAGAAGCGCAGCGGTTGCTCGGGTGGCTTGCGGGTAGGGCTGGATTGTAGCTACTGGTTGCGGTATCACATGCACAAGCGATAGAGGCTGAATCAGAAGATTGAGACGTTAAGCTAATGGTTCCAATGGCTGCAGTCACGACAGCAAGAACAGCAGTGGCTCTAAAGGTCGCTGTTTTCTTGAGTAATCCCTTCATGTCGTCCTCCTATATTTCATGCCGTCAAAACATTATAGCAAACAAGGTTATATTTTAAACATATTTTACATATAAATTCATTTTAGCCGCTACGATGAATTTTTTAGCCTACCAATTTCGCTAAATAAGCTTACAGGTATAGAGCGCTTGAGCTGCAAAAGGTAGAATAGTGCACTTCTTAAACATACTGGTGGGTTTGTTATGCGTCCATTTTTGATTGCTCCTTCTATTTTATCAGCTGATTTCGCGCGTCTAGGTGAAGACGTTGACGCGGTATTGAACGCAGGGGCAGATGTTGTTCACTTTGATGTAATGGATAACCATTATGTGCCAAATTTAACCATCGGACCGATGGTGTGCAAAGCATTGCGCGATTATGGCGTAACAGCCGATATCGACGTGCACTTAATGGTTAAGCCAGTCGACAGTCTGATCCCTGACTTTGCCGACGCGGGCGCCTCCATTATTACCTTCCACCCTGAAGCGAGTGAGCATTTAGATCGTAGCTTGCAGCTGATCAAAGAGTCTGGCTGTAAAGCAGGTTTGGTGTTTAACCCTGGTACGCCGCTACATTATTTAGACCATGTCATGGATAAGCTCGATGTCATTCTGTTGATGTCGGTTAACCCTGGTTTCGGTGGACAGTCGTTTATTCCGTCAACTTTAGACAAGCTACGTCAAGTGCGTAAGCTGATTGATGACAGTGGCTATGACATTCGTCTTCAAGTCGATGGTGGCGTTAAAGTCGACAATATTGCTGCCATTGCCGCAGCGGGTGCGGACATGTTCGTTGCCGGTTCGGCCATTTTCAATAAGCCAGACTATAAAGCCGTTATCGATGAAATGCGTGCCGAATTGGCAAGTGTAGAGATTTAACTGATGGCTAATTTTAGTCAAATTAAAGCAATTGCGTTTGACTTAGACGGGACGCTTATTGATAGCGTTCCTGATCTTGCTGCAGCGACTCGCGCTGCACTGCAAGAGTTAAACTTACCTTTATGTACTCAAGACCAGGTGCGCAGTTGGGTCGGTAACGGCGCTGAAATGTTAATGCGTCGCGCACTGAGCTTTGCATTGAATACTGCTGTTAGTGATGAAAGGCTTGCGGCCTGTATGCCAAGGTTCATGTATTTCTATCAGCAGAACTTACAGCAACATAGTCGCTTATATGATGACGTAGAACGAGTGTTACAGCAGCTGTATGCTGCAGGTTATCAGCTCGCCATCGTGACCAATAAGCCCTATGAATTTACCGTCCCGCTGCTTGAAGCTTTTAAACTCAATGGTTACTTTTCGATAGTTTTGGGCGGAGATTCATTGTTAAAAATGAAACCCGATCCTATGCCGTTAACGCATATATTGCAGCAGTGGCAGCTTGAGCCGGAACAGCTCTTAATGGTTGGTGACTCAAAAAATGACATATTAGCCGCAAAAGCCGCTGGGATAGCATCAATAGGCTTGACCTATGGCTACAACTACGGTGAAGATATTGGGCTGAGCAGCCCGACAGTGGTTTGCGAACAATTTAATGAAATTTCAGGGCTACTAGATGTAAGCGCTGAATCAATGGAGCAATAAAAGAATGACTGCAAAACCTATCGTGTTTAGTGGTGCTCAACCATCTGGTGAGCTGAGTATTGGTAATTACATGGGTGCACTACGTCAGTGGGTTGCTTTACAAGACACTCATGACTGTATTTATTGTGTAGTTGATTTACATGCGATTACCGTTAGACAAGATCCAGCACAATTGCGTGCAGCGTGTTTAGACACCCTAGCTATCTATCTTGCTTGTGGTATCGATCCTGAAAAGAGCACCGTATTTTTACAGTCTCAAGTGCCACAGCACACACAGCTTAGCTGGGCATTGAACTGTTACACCCAGATGGGTGAACTTAACCGTATGACGCAGTTTAAAGATAAGTCGCAAAAACACGCTAACAATATCAACGTTGGTTTGTTTGGTTACCCAGTACTGATGGCTGCCGATATTCTTCTTTATCAAACGAATGAAGTGCCTGTTGGCCAAGATCAGAAGCAGCATTTGGAGCTAACGCGCGATATTGCAACTCGCTTCAACAATGCTTATGGCGATACGTTTGTGGTACCGGAGCCATTCATCCCAGAGATGGGCGCTAAGGTGATGTCACTGCAAGAACCGACGAAGAAGATGTCTAAGTCGGACGATAACCGTAACAACGTTATTGGTTTACTTGATGATCCTAAAGCGATTATGAAGAAAATTAAAAAGGCAATGACCGATGGTCAAGAGCCACCAGTGGTGCGTTTTGACGTAGAAGAAAAGCCTGGTGTGTCTAACTTAATGAGCTTGATGTCTGGCTGTAACGGTCAATCAATTGCATCAATTGAAAAAGACTTTGAAGGCAAGATGTATGGCCACTTAAAGGTCGCCACTGGCGAAGCTGTTGTTGCTATGCTTGAGCCACTACAAGCTCGCTTCCACAAGTTTAGAGCTGACGAAGCTTATCTTGATTCAGTCTTTAGAGCGGGAGCCGAAAAAGCTAAAGTGCGTGCTGAAGTGACGATAAAGCAGGCGTACGAAAAAATAGGCATGATTGTTTAGGTATGAAATGATAACTAAATCATCGTGATAAAAAGCCAGCTTAATACGCTGGCTTTTTTGTGGGCTACGATTGCTTGCTGAGCCAATTAACAAATGCGTTAATAGCAGGCTCTTTTAACCGGCGCTGCTTACAGCTGAAATAGAACTCAAACCCAGTCAATATATCGGGTAGCGCCAACTCAACTAACACTGTTTTTTCAATATCAGCTTGTACCATAAAGTCAGATGCCAACGCGATACCTTGGCCTGCTATTGCCGCTTCAATCGCCAATAATACATGGCTGAAGATATGCTGCTGTTGCTCCGGCGGTAAAATCATCTTATTAGCGACAAACCAACGATCCCAGTCTAAGCCTAAGGGCCCTTCGTCGACGGTAAGCAGCGGATGTGAGCTTAACTCATTGAGCGGCTGACTGGCAGCTGTCAGCAAGTTAGGGCTAATCACAGGCACCAAGCGTTCTTTATGTAGCAGCTGGTGGTAGTAGCCGGGTTGTCCGCTCTGGCCTGTAATAAACATATCGGCCACACCATCGCTAAGTTCAGGATCATCAGTGATCATATCTAAACGGATTTTTATTTCTGGGTGTTGCCTTCTAAAACCACTCAACCTTGGGATTAACCACTTTATGGCAAACGAGCTATAAACCGCGAGTCGCAGCTGATCATTGCTATCGCCACTTATTTGCATACTCAGATCGCTGAGTTCATTAAAGATCCGCTCCAATGACTCATAGAGGAGTTTCCCTTTGCTGGTTAAGCATAGTTGGCGCCCCAGTCGCTTAAATAAACGCTCACCAAAGTGTTCCTCTAACAGCCTCACTTGATGTGAAACAGCGCTTTGGGTAATGCAGAGTTCGCTGGCTGCTTTGGAAAAATGCGCTTGCCTTGCAGCCGCTTCGAACACTTGCAAGGCCCTTAATGGCGGGAGTTTTCGCATTGTGTGGCCTTAGTTAATATGAGCTGAATAAGTGATATTGTGCATAGTATTAGTTTAATTCATGTATGGGCAAAAAACATCATTTCATGTCGAGATTTAAGCGCTATATCATCCGCGAATATAAAGCGGGTGGATGGAAATGAAAATGAGATCAAATGTCATGATAGGCATAGGGTTACTGGTGTTCGGCAATCTTTTTAGTGCGCTGTACGATGTATCTATAAAGTGGATGCCAGAGGGGAGCAATGCCGCGACGTTTCTACTGTTGCGGCAAGTCCTGTCGGTCATGATGTTACTGCCTTTATGGTTTGCAGCTCGCCGACCAACGACCTCTTGCCTTAAGTTACACCTTTTTAGAGCTAATACGGGTGCTATGGGAGCTGTGTGCTTAATCATGGGGTTGATGGCTTTACCTATGGCAACGGTGAGCTCGCTGTTTTTCTCGGCGCCGTTAATTATCGTGTTGATGGGGTGTGTATTCTTAAAAGAGAAGGTCACGCCATCGCAGTGGTTGGCAACTATTCTTGGCTTTATTGGTATCCTAATTTTGTTAAGGCCGAGTGAGATTAATTGGTTTGGTGTGGCGGTACTTATTGCCGCATTTACCTTCGCTATTAATCAACTTACGCTGCGTAAACTGCCGGAGACAGAAGATCCAACAGTGACACTAATACTCTATAACGGCCTAAGTATTCCGTTAGTAATGGTGATGGTTGCTGTGCAAGGATTAGAGGGTTTAAGCTGGCAATTAGTGGCCATAGCGGGACTAAGCAACTGCTTTCTACTGGCATACCAGTGGTTTTGTGTATTGGCTTATCGACGTGCCGAGGCGAGTAAAGTCGCGATTGCTGAGTACAGTGGATTGTTGTTTTGCGTGTTTTTCGGTTGGTTGTTATTCGAGGAGTGGCTGGATGCATTAAGCTGGGTTGGGGCTGCCTTTATTGTACTGCCATCACTTATTATTCCTTGGCTAAGCCACAAAATAGTCATGCAAAAAAAATCATCGAACATAATGCACGATGATCTTTTAAGCTAATACAGTCACTGAGTCGATTAAGGTTATGAGTCGGTGTACTCAAATACCTTAATCACTTTACGCACGCCAGCAGTATTACGCGCAACATCCACAGCAAGCTCGGCTTGCTGTCGCCTAACTAACCCAATCAAGAATACTTCACCGTTCTCGGTTACCACTTTAATGTTGGTCATATCAAGATTATCCTCACTGAGCATTCGACTTTTGACTTTGGTGGTTATCCAAGTGTCGTTACTTCGAGTGGTAAATGAGGTGGGGTTTCCGATGCGAATTTGATTATGAATCTTGCCGCCAATCTTAAGCTCTTGCACGGTGCGAATCGCTTTATCTCTCAGCATTGAGTTGGGCGCTTGGCCTATCATCAATACGTTGGTGTTCATCACCACACCGGTTACGTTCGCTTGGTTTTTGAGATCATCATGAGATGACAGTGCACTGGAGATATTGAAATCTGCATTGGTGTCATCCAGCTGAGTTTGAAAACTGCGTTCATCATTGACCATCATAGCGCCACTAACAGCCCCCACCATTACAGCGCCCGCACAGCCTTGTAGCATGAGCAGGATAGCAATTATTGGCAGCCGCTTTATCATGCAGGTTCGTCCTGGGGGAATAGTGTGCGGTCAATGTTGTCACACAAGCAATGAATCGCCAGTAAGTGTACTTCTTGGATACGGGCGGTCACATTTGACGGCACACGGACTTCAACGTCATTGACACTTAATAAGCCAGCCATTGCGCCGCCGTCTTTTCCGGTTAACGACACTATGGTCATATCGCGGCTAAGTGCAGCTTCCATCGCTTTAATCACGTTACCAGAGTTACCGCTGGTTGATATAGCAAGCAAGATATCACCAGGAGAACCCAGTGCCATGATTTGCTTAGAGAAGATCTCATCGTAGCTATAGTCATTGGCAATTGCGGTAATGGTTGATGTGTCACAGCTCAGTGCGATAGCGGGTAAAGGTGGACGCTCTATTTCGTAGCGATTCAATAACTCTGCAGAAAAATGCTGCGCATCACCTGCGCTACCGCCATTACCACAAGCTAAAATTTTATTGCCATTTAACAAACAATTCACCATCATTTCTGCCGCTTTGGCAAGTGACTCTGGCAATGCTTCTGAAGCATCAATTTTGGTTTGAATGGATTCAGTAAAGCTGTCTTTAATGCGCTCTAACATGGAGTTACCTTATATCTATATATAGCGTTTTAGCAAACGCGCAAATTAAAATTAAATCGGTTTAAAAAGCGTCGCGGATCCATTGTATGCCAGAGGGATCGGCGGCGATAACATCGAATCGGCAGATAGCGTCGATTCGGTTTAATTGTATGTAATGGCTCGCCGCTTTTCTTAAGCGCCGAACTTGAGCCAAGCTCAATGCGTTAACGGCTCCACCATATTGGGTATGGGTGCGATACTTAACTTCGATGAATACCCAATCGTTACCATCGCGCATAATAATGTCTATTTCACCAAAACGATAGCGTACGTTTTGTTCGACAAACTTAAGCCCATGGTGTTCCAAATATAGTCGCGCGGCGACTTCAGCTGCTTGTCCTTTAACCGCTGTTTTCTCTTTCAAATTCGCTGCATCCTTGTGGCGGTATTTGAATATAGCGCAAAAGCCCGAAGTGTTGTTACTCAGCGTTGGACATTTACATGTCAGCTTAAAGCGGGCGCAAGTTACCTCGTTGGTAGCGACCCCAGCTCAATTGACGATTAATCGTGCCGTCGTGTTGAACTGATAATGTGCCGCTACGGCCAGAAAACTGGTAGCCAGGCAGTGCACGCATCTGCGCAAGTTTACCGACTAAATCGAGCGCGTCATAGCCCATAATGTATAAGCGTTTGCGACTGTTGCTCCAATTAGGCCATAACTCATTTACCATACGAGTTTCGGTATTGGGGGTGATTAACCAAGGAATGTCGCTAATGGTGAGGTTATTCAACTCGGTTGCGGTTTCACGCGTATTACTTTCAACTCGGCTGCGGCTGGTGGTATAGAGAGGCACTGGCTGTGCAAATACACTGAAGTTGACATCAATAAACGGTTTCAATAAGACTAAATCACGGCTAGCAGAGATCATATAAATCGCGTCGATATCACGGCGCGAACGAAAATCAGCTTCAATTTTCGGTACCAAAATGGCCTTAATGCGCGCAATACGCTCTTTGCTGTCGATAACGCCTAGTGCCTTTTGGACCGTGACCTTCATTTTATCGCCAGCATCATAGTAATGAATCTCGGCAGGCTTACGAGTCAGTTGTTGCCAAGCATCGCTAAAGCTGTCTGCCATACGGTGGCCGACAGCATCATTACTGACTAACAGCAAAGGTTGCTCTATGCCGTCATTATACAATCGTTGCGCCGCATCAATCGCTTCATCTGTGGGTGACAAGGCAAAGAAAAATTTATCATCTTGTGCGGTAAAATTATCAATATGGTTTAAGTACAGCTGCGGAATACTCTTAGCTACAATGGGTTCGGCTGCCGGGGTGACCGCTGTTATTGCTGAAACTGGAGTCATTTCTTGTAACTGTTCCACTTCAGACTGCAGTAGTGGCCCAATAATAAACTCAGCGCCTGCTGTTACTGCCTGTTGATAAGCCAGCGGTGCGCCAAGGGCTGTATCAAAAAAATTGACTGCTACACTGTCATCGCCGGTCGCCATGTAATTAGCAATAATACCTTGCTTTACAGTATCTGCAACAGAGGCTCTTGGGCCTGTGAGTGGTAACAGTACCGCAATATTTTTAGGCTGATATGGCTTAGTGTTAAGGGCCTTCTCGAGATCGGTTGGTAACTTTGCTGCTGCAGGGTGATTAGGGTTAAGTTGTTGCCAGCTACCGAGTTGGCGCACTAGATCATTTGGGTTAATGGCGTAATGTTTAGCGATATAGGCTAACTGTACCCAGCCTGCAAAAATAGGATTGGTGCGGTCATCGCGAAAACTGAGTAGTGTTTTTTCGTTAATGGGCTGCAGTGAACGCCAGATTTCATTGTTAACATCGTAAGCTTGCGTCGGTGGTAAGTACTGGCTCAATAAGCTCAGCTGTCTAACTTGTTCTATCGGCTGATTGACCTGCTGATAAAGTCGCGCCTTAAATTGGTAATAGCTCACCCACTGCCAATTTGGTAATGTCCAAGTGCTAGGATAGTCGAGCGTTTTCAGCGCATGATCATACGTTGAAATCACCTCTAAAACCCGCGCGGAAAGATATTTGTGCTCTGCGAGTAATTCAGGTTTTTGTGTCATATCTTGTGCGATAGACTTTAATGTTTTGTCTGCAGTGTTGGCATTACCTTCGTTGAGAAATGCATGCGCTGCCAATAAAACATACTTATCACGCGTTTCACGGTTTTTTTCACTGGCGGCTAGCGCCAAATACTGTGATGAAGCCATTGTCACCGCAGACAAAGAAACTTGTGTCTTTTCAGTCTTTACGGGAGCCGTAGAGGTGCCACAACCGAATAAAACTGCAGATAAAATCGCGATTGAGATAAATTTAGTTGAATTCAGTCTTTTTAACACAGGTCTTCACTCTGGTAAGATGCTGTCAACAGTTTAACCTGCTCTTACGCTTGGCGAAAGTCTTGTTAAAAACTCTTGCTATAAGTTACTACAGAGGTAGATATGGACCTGTCGGTCGCGCTTTACATTGTTCCCACACCAATCGGGAATTTAGGGGATATCAGTAGCCGTGCAATTGAGGTGCTTAATCAAGTGTCGCTCATCGCCTGCGAAGATACACGCCATAGTGGTAAGTTGTTGAGTCACTTTGGTATTGAGACGCGTAAAACCGCGCTGCACGACCATAACGAACGTGATAGAGCTCAGTGGATTATTCAAAAACTGGGCTATGGTGAATCGGTGGCACTTATCTCCGATGCTGGTACACCACTGATCTCAGATCCTGGATACCACCTAGTGAAGCAGGTACGCGAAGCGGGCTTTAATGTTATCCCATTGCCAGGCCCTTGCGCAGCTATCACCGCGTTGAGCGCTTCAGGCTTACCCTCAGACCGTTTCACTTTTGAAGGTTTTTTACCGTCTAAAGAGAAAGGACGTTTCGATAAGCTAACCGCGCTTAAAGAAGATCCACGCACCTTAATCTTCTATGAGTCACCGCACCGTATCGTCCACAGTTTAGAATCGATGGTCGCCGCGCTTGGGGCTGACCGTGAAATTGTAATGGCGCGCGAAGTGACCAAAACGTTCGAGACCTTTCTGTCTGGTCCCGTAGGCGATGTGCTGCAAATGGTTAAAGACGACCCTAACCAGCAACGCGGCGAAATCGTGTTGATGTGTCATGGCCACCGCAGTGATGAAGAGTCTGAGTTCTCTACCGTGGTGATTGAAACACTAAAACTGCTTTGTGAAGAGTTGCCATTAAAGAAGGCCTCAGCCATTGCAGGGCAGATCTATGGCATTAAAAAGAATGCGCTTTATAAGCACGGTTTAGCGATCGGCCTCTAACGTTAGGCACATTGCGAGAGACTAAGTGTGAAAGTAGTTGGTTTGTTGGTGGAGCTTAGGCTATACTCCGCGCCGAGTTGGCTAGACAGTTGCCGCGCTTGCAAAAGCGGGGAGGAAAGTCCGGGCTTCAAAGAGCAGGGTACCAGGTAACGCCTGGGCGGTGTGAACCGACGACAAGTGCAGCAGAGAGGAGACCGCCAATCTTCGGATTGGTAAGGGTGAAAGGGTGCGGTAAGAGCGCACCGTGCGGCTAGTAATAGTCCGTAGCAAGGTAAACTCTACCCGAAGCAAGACCAAATAGGGTCCCGTATGGCGCTGCTCGCGTTGGGACCGGGTAGGTCGCTTGAGCCTGTGAGTGATTGCAGGCCTAGATGAATAACTGTCCACGACAAGACCCGGCTTATCGGCCAACTCAACCTTTCCACGTAGAAGGCCTCACAGCAATGTGAGGCCTTTTATGTTTCTGCCTGTGCTACAAAGTGGGTCACAACCTGTGACACACAAGATCCCCTATACATTCCAGCGTAATGGGGTCTATTACTTGAGGGTTCGCATACCCAAAATTATCCAAGAGAACACCAACCTTCCGCCAATCATGCGGCAAAGCCTACAGACGAAGTCCTCAAGAATAGCTATTACGCTGGTTAACCAGATAATTAGCCAAATTAATGATCTTAGGAGTTCTCTCATGACTACAAAAATCGCAATGACCTTTGCATCCGTTACGACCTTCCATGACAACGGTAAACCGCACAGTTTAACCAAATACGATTCCGGTAATGACAACAGTGATAGTGATAGCGCAATCAAGCACTCATTAGAGCTTGAAAAGGTGAATGCTCAACATCGAGTTGCTGATAACTCAGTAGAGCTTGAAGAGGGCGGTATGAAGCTCTCAGAAGCAATTGAGGCTTATAAAAAATGGCGAGACAAGTCAAAGCCTGTAGGCAGCAAAAGTAGAGGGCTTAGTAACAAAGTCGCCCAATCTCGGTATTCGAACTTCAGTATATTATTGCTGGTGCTCGGGGATAAAGATGTTAAAACCATTTCTAAATCTGACGTTAGAAAAACAATGACAGTAATTGAGAATATGCCGAGAAGGAATGTAAAGCCTTACTGTCAGAATAAGGACTTATCTGTATGGGTGGAAGCTGCTAGCAAGCGCCAAATACCTGATGAGGACTTGATTTCATCAAAGTCAGTAAAAGAGGCATTTAAAGACTATCAATCTCTGTTTTCGACGTTTTTAGTTAACAATGAGTTCATTCTCGATGCGTCCCCTACTACTGGACTGAAGATTACTTCGCAAAGTCGGTCATATGCTCCTTTTTCACTTGAGCAGATGAATTCGATTGTTAGTTATTGGAGGGGACAACAAGACACTGACTATAAATGGATTATCTTGCTGGCTGCTTATACGGGGGCGAGGCGAGGTGATATCTTTAACTTAAAACTATCTTCAATCAAGTTTGATGATAGCTGTAATAGACATTACCTATTCATTGAAGAAGGCAAGACAGATGCTGCTCGTAGAAAGATTCCGATACATCAAGAATTAGTCAACATGGGCTTTCTGACATTTCTTGAACAAAAATCTGCTGGACACTCGTTAGAATTTAAACTGTTTAGAGCATTCAAGACTGATTGCTATATAACTACTCGATTTGCCGCTAGTTTGGAAAGCCTGTCAATTGATAAACTTAGTGATGAGAAAAGACGGCGATCATTTCATAGTCTAAGGCATGCAATGATAACTGAATCAATGAAATATAACGAAATGCACTTAGTGCAAAGAGTAGTCGGTCACGAACTTTCAGAAGCTGGTATTACCAAAAAGTATACTGGTGAGTTTGAGCTGAAAAATTATTTAGGTGTAATTGATTGTTTGGATTGGCGATAACAAGCTGTTAGTTAGTATCAGGGTGTAATTCATACGAACGTGTCAGTAGGATTATGCTGGCACGTATTTGGACACAAATGGTTGTGAGGGGTAACTGTTTCAACTTATCTCTAATAAAAGTTTATCTTGATGCTACTAAATTAAATTAGAGTTTAGATAGCAACGTCGTGTTTTCAGATGATGATAGTTTGACTATTTATGATTAGTTGATAGATAAAGCTCTCAAATGATTAAGGCGAATGTCTTCGTAATGTCACGTTAGTTACTCTAAATTTGAATATTACAGTTACAGCCCACCTCTTTTATCCATGAACTCCCCATCAGATGTATTTCATTATGTTTTTATTTCGCATTTTGGGGTTCCTATATGACTTTCTCATGTATTAAAAATAAAACTCAAGACAGCTCATTAACGGTTTTCGGTTAAAACCTCTTAGAAATAGAGGCTTGCAGGCATCTATTTTTAAATATTTTCAAATATTTTGTTATCTACTTTTCAGGTTGAGATGATATTTTTTAATCTTCTTTTTTGTTTTTCTGAAATGTTTTTATTCTCGTCAAATATCTTTAACTTTGATTCGATTTCAAATGCAAATAAGTAATACCTCTGGAGAGTTATTACTTTTGAAATGCATAGTAGTAGCGGGCTCGTGGGATCTTACTATTGTATTGGTGGGATCTTGCGGTGATTATTGAAAACGGGATCCCGTTATTTGCACCTACTGCGAATCGCAATTGAATGGCTCTTATTTGACGAGATCGTCAGTTAGATATTCTGGATCTTGATATGCAAAACTGAATGGGATCTTACTGTTGTAACAGTGAGGGGTGTTGCAAAATAATATGAGGATGGTAAAATTTAAACAATGCAAGAAAGAAGGGGTTAGAGATGTTCGATAATCTAGATTTTAAAACAGTCACGTCAGTAGGTAGATCAGGTTCAAATGATTTGATCAGCATTACTCATAACGATTCTGGTAGTAAAAGTGAACTGATGTTTCGCCTGAGTAAAGAGGTAATGGATAAAGCGGGCTTTGAGTATAAAGACAAAGTTATTATCCAGTTTGCTCAAGAAGATAGCATTTGTAGAATACTCAAAAGTGATGAGCAAGGGTCAGTCACCTTGAGCAAACAGGTTCAGAAGAACCCTCTGTCTGCCAGTATTATCCGTCTGACTTTTAAATATGGCTTACCTAACTTTCTAGAAAGAGAAAGTAAAAGAGATAGTAAAGAGTATAAGAAAGTTAAATACGTTCATGAAGACGAGAAGATTCAATATGACTCCAATATTGGCCAGTTGACCTTTAAATTGAAGTTAGAGGAGAAAGAAGAGAAAGGCGATATTGCAAAGGAAAATGAGGAGGTGTAATTATGATTATCCATAATTGAAAAAGGCACCCATAAAAGGTGCCTAAATCGAGATTGATCTACATTACAAGATGCCTGCAAGCATCTTGGACGACCAAACTTCACTATTGTAACAGTAGTAATCTTAGCCGTCCGCGTAGTGTAAATCAATACATATATTCCCCAATGGGGACTAGTTGAATATTACTAGGAGTCAGAAATGACCTGTAATTTGAATTTACACAACAAATTGAGAGTTAGAACTCCGATTTGCGAGAACGCGGGAATCCAGCTTTGCTTGTGGTGTGCCCGTACTGATATTAACTGTACAGAGGGCTACTGCTATGAGTAAGAAAGATTATACCCACATTGAAGATGGTTACGTTTACTGCACCAAGGTTAAACATTGGCGCTCCGGTAAATTCATCTACCCAAAGACATCGAAATACTTCCGATTTAAGATTGGAAAGTAAGCGATAGTCCCTAAGACCCGCTATGTGCGGGTCTTATTATATCTTTAAGTGGTAGATAACGACCCTATGGTTTTAAATTCCTTCAGCCTCAATGCTGCATGGGAGTAGCTATAAAATACAGCTTGTTGTTTAAACTCATTTTGAGGCGTGCGTTTGCTAGCTAAGGTGGTGTCTCTTTTTTTTCTCAAGTGAGACTATTGATAACGGCGTGTTCACTAAGTATGCCTGAGTGAATAGAGCCTTTCGTGTTGAGCCATGCGGTTTTGAAGGTTAACTGAACACATCGAAATGAAATGTATTTGCTTATAAACTGAATGCAGCTAGATGTGCCCATTGTTGCTATGGCGGAGAAGAACTTCTGTAACGTAAAGTGCAGATAACAACAATATTTTGAATGTGGCTCAATGACTTGCTTTGATCTTGTAAACCGTAGAAACCCCGATCTTTAACTGTTCGGCCACAGCTTTTACAGTCAGACCTTGGGCGAGTAATTCTTCTACCTGCTCTTTGCTGACCTTTATGCTCGGTCTGCCCATGTGTTTACCTTTGGCTTTAGCAGCTGCTATACCTTCAGCTTGTCGCTCTCTGATTAATCCGCGTTCCATTTCAGCCACACTGGCTAGAATAGACAGCACACCTTTCTGAGCGGCCGTCATCGAACCGTAGAAGCTCATTCCTTCTTTATGAAATTGTATGCCGACCCCTTTAGAGCTTAGATGCTCTACAAGCTTTACAGCGTCTCCAGCCCCAGAACGACAGACACGATCTAAAGAGTGAATATGCAATATATCGCCTTCTCTAAGGTAATTGATGCATTCATCTAAAACTGGGCGCTTGATACTGCTTGCTGATGCCTTTTCTTCAAACACCTTGTCTATTTCAATATTCGGAAATGTTTGACGGTCAGTGTTTTGCTCAATGGTTGAGACTCGAATATAGGCGATGTTTGACATGTTGACTATCCATAAAGGTCTAAGAGAATTTGATAATAACCTCTACAAAGTAACAATTCAACCTTTATAGAGTACCTTTGTGTATATCTACAAAGGTATGCTTTAGAGAATTCATCATAGGCTAACCATAAGCATTTGCAAAACGGCACAGGCTTTAGGGTGTTCGGTATCAACAGTACAGTGCTTAAAGAAAAATAATAGCCTATTAATGTCATTGGGTTAAGGGAGTTGGGCGTAATATTAATGGAATGTGTGACATATTATGTCGCAACATGTATTTTAAGTAGATATACTTACTTTAGTTAAGTGTATGAAAACCTTATACATAGACTGGTTGCTAACCTTGATGGAAGCCCTAATTCATGACTACTAGAACGATAAACAGAGCAGAGATGATTGATAGACTTGATAGTGAAGGGTTGCCTCGGCACATAGCCGAAGGTTATTGCGACATAACGCTATTCGAGATACTGAATGACGAGATCTCAACGCGTAATACCTCACAAGCTAATGCCTGTGTTCCAGCTTCCCTTGGTTCGATGAATACAAAGTGGAGGGAGGAAAAAATGGAAGTAAGCAGACAACGCACCATTAATAATGGTCATTTGGGTGGTATGCACCGAATCGCGGCATCGTTGACCAAATCAGAGGATACCCAATGTTAGAGCGTATGTATTTTTGTACAAACCTTATCGATACCGCAGAGCAAGCTATTGAGAAAGGGGAGCCTGAACAGGCTACTGCCAACTTACAAGCTTTACGGAATCTGATTAATGGCCTTAAATTTGGTGATGAATCGACATTAAAGGTGATCAATAAAGTAGCTGAAGCGACTGGAGTCGATGACCTTCAAACATTGGAGAGGTTAATTCTCGCTGGTTGCACTGTTGCTGCTAGGGGGCACGGTTCAAGCAAACAAACTTTTGCGGAGCTGCTTAAGAGAGAGGCTGGAATCGCGAAGGTCGTTACTTTGCCAATGTTAGGAGTTAGATAACATGTCAAAACAGATTCGAGTACCTAAAGTCTTAGAGCCAACAATAGAAGGTATTGCGAGAGAGGCTGGCATGGAATATCGGCATGTAGTGCAATACTTAATTGTTGAAGGGCTAGAAACTTTGAAGCTTAGAGCAAATGCTATTTCGTCCAACGGAGTTGATGTTGGGTAAGCGTACAGATCCTAAGACTCAGTCTGAGATCTTAGCCATGATAGCAGCAGGCTACACGCTTGCTGCAATATCGAAACAGTTTGGATTGAATTACCACACAGTAAGGGATATTCAAAAACGACATGGTGTGAAGTCTGGTTCGTTGAAAACCGAACTTGTGGCGCAATACCAAGAGGCACTTAAGCAATCGTTAACCAGCGAATCAATCAAAGCTCAAGCCTCGTCACTTCTAGTTGACGATCTCGCTCTTGCAACAAAACTAAGAGGGAAGTTACACGCCTTAATGGATGAGATACCAGATAAGCCATCAGACACTAAAGAAGCGGTACAGGTGGCGAGAGCATTAACGGCTATAGCATCGAGTCTTAAGCTATCAAATGACACGTTAAGGGCGAGCTTTAAGCTCGGAGAAAAACCAGAGGAGTCGGACGAGTTACCAGAGTTAATCGTAAGAGAAATGCTTGAAGCAGAAGTGATCGAAGTTAGAGCAATTAAGCTTGAGTAATAACCCTCAAAACAGCTTGAATAATAACCCACACGAAACACCTCAAATCGAGGTGTTTTTTTTTGCCTTAATGTACGCAAGGAGTGTACCGAATTGACTAAAATCAATCTAAAAAAGCCATCAATAATAGTATTTGAAGGAATCGCAAAAAAGACGATTTTCAAAAGTGAGTTTTCACCTGTGGATTCAACCCCAACCCCAGCCTTATTGAGGGCTGTAGAATACTCGAATGTAGCAGGAATGGACGCTCAACCAGTATATCCTTTTAAGAGATATACTAAACCCTTATTCACTCATACCAAGGTTGGAAATAAAAGACATATAGAATCGCTAATTCCTCAAAAAGAAGGGCTGGGTAAAAGGTATTTTTCAAGAGATTTAGAGACTGCTTTTTTAGTTCTAAAAGACATCGCTCAAATAAAAGAAAATCAAGCAACAATTGTGTTTGGTACCGTCAGTTTCTCAAAGGAGTCAAAAGCCAGAATTAATCGCACACCGGATCATGCAAAAGCGTATGGAAAGCTCTTAAGGGAGCGCCTCTGGAATGAGCCAACAATTATCGTGCTTGAGAGTAGCCCAATAAAGCCTGAAGATGAGGCTACAGAGGCTACAGACGGTATAGAGATTACACACGCTCATGTCATTACTATTATCAGAGAAGCGCCTGAATCAACTTTAAAGCGTCTTAGAAAGATTTTAAAATTCGATAACCCAAGCACAAAGAATGCAGTCGTGGTTGCAACTGATTATATCTTGAAGCAACCATATACAGAGCTTATTGAGCTAGAGGAAGAGCAGTTCGGATCATTGCCGACGAAAGAAGGGAAAGCGCATCCTTACTGGTTAGGCTCATGGCGCCAGACTGATAGTGATGAAGTAAAAAGGCGTGTTCCAGTTAATATCGCTAGTAGTGATTACATATCTAAAGAGTTCGGTAAGATGGAAGCTCGTAAAAGGTATGGCTTTATTCATTTTGGCAACCTACGCGGATTAAAGGTTAAAGAGCGGATAGAAACCACAAGAGAGTTCAAGCGAAAGTACAAGTCCACTAGCCGCGAGTCATAAAACCTAAAGTCCTAGAACAATACGACTTGCCTTAATCGAACTGGGAGATTGTTTTAGAGGTGTTTTTTGAAAATACCCCCAAACAATCCCCCATATTTTGACTCAATATTAGAGGTTCAATGAGCTTCCGTTTGAAGCCGATACGGTTTTGTTAGACATTACCTGCTCTATTTCATATTTCTTTGCAAGAACAACAAATTCAGCCCAGATATCGTATGAAAGACAGATCTTCCTTCTAAGTTGCTTGGTATCTGAGCTATTACTCAAGGCCAAAATTGCAGCATGCAAGCGTATGTACTCATCACTAGAAGGTTTCTTGCGCCGACTGATAATTTCACCATTTATTGTCCCTTTTAAAGACCAACTAGGATGATCCTTCTTCTCCATGCAGTACACAGATATTATGGTGTAATCTTGATTCGCTTTTATGACTATATACATTTTCACTCCAAATTATTTGGCGGTAATCTACCATCTAATAGAGGGGGGGTAATCATACAAGTCACATTATGTGAGGTGTGTAACCTATTGAAATTACTGGTGATAAGTAAGTGCTTACTGAACTGTAAAGCTTAATTATTCATACTTGTATGATGTTCTGAAAGGAGTATTGATAAATCAATACGTTAGCATTTTGATGAATTGAGCGTTATTAACACTGGGTGGAAGTAGTTTACTTAATACTAATGTTAGAGCAAATTTGAAATAGTCTTTAATTCGTTAGTTGATTGGAATATGCTTATTAAAGTATGAGTACCAAACTGTGCTACAAAGTGGGATACAAATGGCTCTAAATAGCCCGTATCCGTTGTTATAACTGAACAGAATTCGCTGTGAGGGGTTGGCTTATCGGCCAACTCACCCATTCAAGCAAAAGGCCTCACAGCAATGTGAGGCCTTTTGTTTTTCTACCTGTGCTACATGATGTGCCGCAAACGGGTACACCTAACATCCCCCCGACATCCCCTATATCACTTCAAGATGATATCGCGTACTACGAGCACTAGAGTCAGGCTTGACCAAACAACCAGATCCCACGAGTGTATTAAGATAACGCTTGGTTGAGTTTAACCTTTCTTAGGGGGGTCGATGGTGGATTCATCCCACGAAAACCTAAACCAGTTATCTTGTTACCATATCCATATCCATATCCATATCCATATCCATATCCATATCCATATCCATATCCATATCGATATCGATATAGCTACCTGATACAAAAAGCAGTCAATTTCATCAGGGTATGATTCAAATAAAGCGCTTAATCAACTCATAAGCTGATGCGTTTGTTGCTACGCAGAATGTGGCTGCTAGAGCCAAATGAAGATACATCAAATGATATTTGATGACGTGCCATATTGGTTTTCTACTTTTAAGCCACGACTTATTAGACTTCAGCATCACCGATTTCCAATAAAAAAAGCCGCGTTCCTGAAGGGATGCGGCTTTTTGTTTGCTTAAGCTATCTCTAGCTTATCAAGACTATTTTTATGCTTAGAAATAATAACCAAAGTTAATATTAAAGCGCTTGTTGGTGTCACCATCACCGACCATAGTGCCGCCGATAAAAGGCTGGTTCTCACCGACAACAAAGTCGAAATAGGTGTAGAGTCCGCCGGCAGTTACCGCCATGCCTGTGACATTCATAAAGGTATCTTCTAAATCCGCAGACTTATCAGTAACCAATGAGTAGTCGTTATAGAATGTTAGGTTTGATATCGGTCCAATATTAACCGGTAGGCTGTATGCTACGTTAGCGATGTAAGTCGTCGCTTCTGCTGGAATAGAGTCGTAGAAGTGGTATGCCGCTACGACTATACGTTCAACATCCATACCATCAACGTCGTACTTATAATCGGTTAATTGCAGCTTAACATTCCAACGGTCGTAGTTAACAACACTGTGGATTGCGGCGGCAACGTTGTCGCCATCAGTGCCGTTGGCAATTTCAAGCTGGCCAGCTTGAACTGATGCACCGAGTTCAACGGCAACATCATTAAATGCGAAGTTATGGGCATAACGCGCGTTGAAGGTGTTTACTTCGCCAGCGGCATAACCGTCAGTTGGGGCATCGTAGATCCCTTCTCCAGGTAGGCGAATACCAACAACATCGTAGGCGTAACGATCAGTTCGGTCAGAGACATAGCCGTCAAGTCCGCCTTGCTCATCATTCTTGTAGAAGGCTAAATCAAGTCGATTATTCTCGCCTGTGTATTTGTAATTTAGGCCCATATCGTAGTCATCTTCTAAGCCTAAGTAGAAGTTAGAGCTGAAGAAGTAGTTATTTGATGCGTAAGTTAGAATACCGAAAGGGACTTGAGTGACACCAATTTTACCTTGCTGCTCTTCAGTAAAGTTATAACCAATCCACGCATGCTGAATTACATTCATGTATTCAAACCAACGATACTGAGCAGAGTAAATTAGGTCTTGGTAATTACCTGAAACGTCAATGCGAAATAGATCGAAATCAAAATCACCACCGCGATCAGCGTTATCATCATCAAAATCTTCATAAGAGTAATTAACACGAACGGCACCACCAAACTTGAGGTTGTTTTCTTTTTTCTCCACCTCATTGACGATGACAACTTCTTCTACTTCTTGTGGCTTTTCAGCTGCCTTTAGCTGCTGGGCTTCTAGCTGTTCGATTCGATTTTTTAGTGCTTTAAGTTCTTCGTCTATCGGGGCGGCATTTGCATTAGCAGCTAACGCCAGGGCGATACAAGAAGCAGCAAGTGTATAGCGATTCATCATTTATCCTTGTTTATTAAGTTTGATTTTTGTGATTCGGTGTTGTCGGCATCATCCGTGTAGAAGTCTGATAACACGCCTGCAAGATGAGAACGCGATAGCTCACCCTGCAAGTCACCATCGGCATCGACAACGGGCAGGGGAAAGTCGGATTCCATAGTGGTCGGAATAATACTTTCAAGCAGTGCATCTGGTGATATCGGGGTCATTTCCTCGACCTGAAAGTCTTCCATCGGAGCATCTTTATCCGTCTTTACAGCGTCCTCCAGTGCTTCTTGGCACACTACGCCCTGAAAACCTTCATCGGTAACGTAATAGGCATAGTTGGCAGGGATCTGCTTCATCTGCTTGAGCGCTTCACCGATGGTATCGGCGGTAAGGCGAAAGGCTGGTGGCTTCATCACGGTTTCAACCGTTAAAGCTCGCGGACGGTTGACGTCTTTGACAAACGCTTCGACATAATCGTCAGCAGGGTTGAGCAAGATATCCACCGGCGCTCCCACTTGGATCAGATTGCCGTCTTTGAGGATCGCAATCCGGTCGCCAATGCGCAGCGCTTCATCGAGATCGTGAGTAATGAAGATGATGGTTTTATGCAGCTCTTTTTGCAGCTCTATGAGTTGGTCTTGCATTTCACTGCGTATCAAGGGATCAAGCGCCGAGAAAGCTTCATCCATCAGTAGAATTTCTGCATCAGTGCACAGCGCTCTCGCGAGGCCCACACGCTGTTGTTGGCCACCTGATAGCTGCGAAGGGTACTGTGCTTCATATCCGCTCAAACCAACAGTCTCTAGCCATTGATTGGCCTTGGCATTTCTGCTGGCTTTGTCTACCCCTTGTACACTGAGACCATAGGCAACATTTTCCAGTACGGTGCGATGAGGCATTAAACCAAAGCGTTGAAACACCATCGCCATTTTATTGCGACGAAATTGCTCCAACTCTTTGCTATTCAACTTCATCACATCAATGCCTTCAACCAATATCTGCCCTTCAGTGGGATCGATAAGGCGATTGAAGTGACGGATCAAAGTGGACTTTCCTGAGCCAGATAACCCCATAATGACAAAAATTTCACCTTGATGAATGTCGAGGTTAATGGCTTTAAGGCCCACGGTATGGCCGGTTTTAGCTAGAATTTCATCTTTAGATAAACCTTCTTTAACCATCGGCATGACGTTAGCGGGTTTTTTGCCAAAGACCTTATAGAGATCTCTAATTTGAATGAGTGGCTGCGTTGATGATTGATTAGTCATGATTTCCACTCTGGGTGTGTTTCTGAGATCGCTTGGCGTAAGCTTGAGAAGTGCGATCAAAAATGATGGCTAGCGCGACAATGGCTAAACCGTTAAAGAGTCCGAGGGTGAAGTATTGGTTGGTGATCGACTTGAGTACGGGTTGACCCAGCCCCGTGACGCCAATCATCGAGGCAATAACGACCATTCCCAGTGCCATCATAATTGTCTGGTTAATGCCTGCCATAATGGTCGGAGAGGCGAGTGGTAACTGCACTCCCATAAGGCGTTGCATCGGACTTGCACCATAGGCGGTAGCAGCCTCTAGTACTTCTTTGTCTACCAGACGGATCCCGAGATTCGTGAGTCGAATAACGGGCGGAATGGCATAAATTACCACGGCAATCACGCCGGGCACTTTGCCAATACCGAGTAACATGACCACGGGGATCAGGTACACGAAGGCTGGCATGGTTTGCATGACATCCAAAATCGGCGTCACTATTGAGCGAGTTCGATTACTGCGGGCCATTAATATACCAATGGGTACGCCGAGTACGATGGCTAATAGCGTGCACACGGTAATGATACTGAGAGTACGCATGGTATTTTCCCACATACCGAAATAACCGATAAGTAGAAATGACACCACCACGCCGACAGATAGCTTCCATGAACGACTGGTTAAGTAAACTAATGCAGTAATTGACAGCAGCACAGCCCACCAAGGTGATTGTACCAACAGCTTTTCAAACCAGATAAGAAAGTCGAGCAGCGGATCAAAGAAAGACTCGATGACATCACCATACTCACGGGAAAAGTCCCGAAAGGTGCTGTCTAAATATTTGCGAATTTCCAATAACGTTTCACGGTCCATCTTTGGAAATTTGCTGAGCCAAGAAAAGTCAGCCATTGTTACCTCTATCGTTTTTTATACGGAATAATCTAGATCAGAAACAAAAACGCGAAGCTTTGTTGGCCTCGCGTTTTGTTTAGATTTAGAGTGCTTTTACTGCCAATCTTACTTTTGCGGCAACATCAGCAGGAACCCATTTAAGCCATATGTCTTCATGCTTCATTAGGAAGTACTCGGCGGCGATATTACCATCAGCCTGATTGTCTTCCATCCAAGCCAGCAAGCCGTTCATCTGGGCATTGGTGATAGAACGTTTAGCAAGATACTCAAATTCTTGAGTTGATTTTTTAGCAAAAGCTGCGGTGGTAACCGTTTGCACTAATGCTGATGGGTACATGGTGACTTTAGGATCTGCGCACTCTACGTTAGAGATACAGTCACGAAAATGGTCTTCATCGATACCGGTACCAAAATCGACCTTAACCATGTTGTACTTACCCAATATTGCAGTGGGTGCCCAGTAATAACCAAACCAAGGCTTTTCACGCTCGTAAGCACGGGCGATGGAACCTGATAGACCTGCTCCTGAACCCGGATTGACAAGATCAAACCCTGCATCACTTAGTTTTAGTGCTCGAAACAGATTTTCAGCGGTGATCTGACAGCCCCAACCCGCAGGGCAGCCATAAAAAGCGCCACGTTCTGGATCTTCTGGATGCTCAAAGGTTTTTACTTTGGCAATAATACCCGCGATGGTTTTCAGGCTTGGGTCTTTATCGACCATATATTGGGGTACCCAAAAACCTTCTTCACCGCCATCAGAGAGTGATTTACCTGCAATTGCTAAGCGCTTCTCCTTGATGCCTCGTTCGATAAGATCTTTAACGTTGTTGCTCCAGATCTCAGGCGCGATGTCCGGCTCTCCTTTTTCAACCATTGAGGTGCTCGTTGGCATCGTATCGCCAGGGATTAACTCCGCTTCGCAACCGTAACCATGTTCTAAAATAAAGCGATCCACATTGGCGATTAATGAAGCTGAACTCCAGTTCATATCTGCGATGGTGACTTTACCGCATTGCTCTTCGGCAAAGACTTGATGTGTCGCGGTACTAAGCAGTAATCCGCCAATCAAAATTATACTTTTCATAAGAGCTCCGTGCTCGAGTTGAGAGTTTGTTGCGCACGTGCCTTTAACTAACAATGGTTAGAGTTCAAACTAGGGGCTGTGCTTCGATTCTTGCAGGTGACAGTAATGTGACAAACATATTACCAAGAGTAGGGCTAAATAAAGCGTTTGAGAGCGTAAATTAACACAATAGTGGCGTGGTTAACAGTTTAGTACTTCAAACTTGCTACCTTAATCAATTCCGCCCTCATAAATGTGATTAGAGCTCAAACTAATCGTGACCTATTGGGTATTAGTTGGGTTGCTAGTCTGCTGGTTTTGCTCTGTAGACTGGCTATCTGCACATTGCTAACTATTGGTGATGAGCATGCTGTGCTTGTCAGTTGCAGGGTGGGTGTTTAGGTCGTGATGTGATGCTCGACGGAGCATTGCATCCCAGGGGCTTTAGTAAGCTCTTGCAGTGATGCCAGCTGAAAGCACCGTCATTGCATGACTGCCATTAACAGTCACAGACCGAATTGAATCGACATTGTCAAAATGACCTAATTAGACATCAGGTCACTTACAGTCAATAAAAGTAAGCAGGCATTGAGGAAATCGATTGTACTTGTATTTGAGACAATCAAACTCACGCTGGACACTTAAAGAACTAACTGATTATCTCGTAAAATAGCGCTCTAATTTATTGGAGCGTTATCAAGTTGCAGAAAGTATTCGCTATAAGCGTCAAGTGCGTTGTGTTGGTCATTGGGTTCTATGCTACTCAAGTTTTTGCTGTGGTCGTTGAGACTGATTCGGCCGCAGTCACCGTCACCGTTGTAGACTCTGCACCCACAAGACTAAAAGTCGGTTTGGCGTTAAGCGGCGGCGGTGCAAAAGGGGCTGCTCATGTTGGCGTATTACGCTATTTAGAAGCTAACCATATTGCCGTTGATTACATTGCTGGCACCAGTATTGGCGCGTATGTCGGAGGGCTTTATGCGTTGGGTTACAGTGCTGATGATATAGAAAATATCATGCTAAACCTCGACTGGAACAGTGGCTTTGATGATGCAGTGCCACGTCAGGCATTAAATTATCATGACAAACAAGATTTTGACCGTTTCAATCTGCCGTTTGAATTTGGCTCTCTTGATGGTGAAATCCTAATGCCACAGGGCATACTGCGTGGACAAACCATGGGTAACTTATACATTAAGTCTGCCGGTATAGTGCCTCGTCAGCGCTCGTTTGATGGTCTGGCCATTCCCTTCAGAGCGATTGCGACCGATATTGTGACGGGCAATGCTGTAGTGCTCGACTCTGGTAACCTATTAACGGCAATGCAAGCGTCGGCGTCGGTGCCGGGAATATTGCAGCCGGTCGAAATCGACGGCAAGTATCTGGCTGATGGCGGCATGGTCAGTAATATGCCAGCCGATACGGTGCGCGAGATGGGTGCTGATATCGTTATCGCTATTGATATTGGTTCCGAGCTTGCGCCGAAAGAGCAGTTAAAAGATAGTTTTGCCATTTTAGCGCAGCTGTCTACCATGATGACCCGGGCAAATGCGGTACAGCAAATCTCAAACTTACAACCACAAGATATCCTTATTCGTCCTGACATTAGCCAGCTCGATACCACTGATTTTAGCAGTATGCCGCTTGGCCTTGAGAAAGGTGAACAAGCTGCAATAGTTCATAAAGAACAACTCTTAGCGCTTCAAATTTCCGCTGAGCATTTTGCTCAGTATCAAGCTGAACGTCTGGCTTATAAGCAAGAGTTACTGGCGTTTCAGCAGCAGCCAATTGATAGCATCGTGTTGGTTAACAACAGTGAAACCAGTAGCAAAACGATTGAAACAGCTTTAAGTATCACAGCGGGAAATAGCGTCGAGGCGGAAGAGATCGTCGAGGCAATTGATCGTGTTTATGCACTGAACACTTTTGAACGGGTAGAGGTGGAGGCGCTCAGCAGTGCTGATCACGGTAAGGAGTTACAGCTTAAAACGCAGCAGAAAAGCTGGGGGCCAAATTTCTTCGATATCGGTTTTTCATGGGAGGAGGATTTTGGTGAAATATCCGATCTTAAACTCGATCTGCTTTATAGCATGAATAACATTGCAGGGACTGACGGTCAGCTGCGTTTTGAGCTCTCGTCAGGCAGAGCAAAACAGCTCGCCAGCGAGTATCGTTTGCCATTGGATTCACTTGAAAAATTTTATTGGAAAACTCGCTACCAGTTTTCACAAGAGGAGCAATTGTACTTTTGGGATAATAAGCGCAGCCTTAAAACGGTAACCAAAGCTCACAATATCAGTACGTCGCTAGGCATTAACGTGACTAATAATATGATCATAGAACTGGGTTTTTCAGCCGAAACCGGTGAAATTGAGGGGCCGACTATTGTTAACGTCGATCTGGACTATGATACCTATTCTAGTTTTGCACTGGTGAGTTATGATTCCTTGGATAGCTATAGTTTTCCGCGTAAAGGCACACTTTTCTATTTCAAAGGCGCCTATAGCAAGGATGAATTGCAACCGCTAACCTTACCTGGCGTTGGTGAGGTGGTGGGTGATACTGAGCTGTTCAATTACGAGTTTGCCTTTAAACATGCTCGCAGTTTTAAGCAGCATACTTTGATTAATAAAATTAAAGTCAGTGGTACGGATAGCGATCAAATTAGTCTGATCCACACTCACGAACTTGGCGGCTTTTTAAATCTTTCTGGTTTGCATAAAGATGCCTTAGTCGGTTCGCAACTGATCTACGGCTCGCTAATCTATCAATACCGTATCGACTGGAATGGCTTTGGCGGCAGAATGATACCAATCTACTTAGGTGCCTCTGCTGAGGCAGGAAATGTTTGGCAGTATAAAAGTGAGCGTGGCTTGGATGACCTGATTTATGCCAGCAGTATTTTTATCGGCACTGAAACTGAGTTTGGCCCCGCAGTACTCGGCTTTGGGGTTAACGACCAGCATCATAAAACGCTTTACCTGACCTTAGGAAAGACCTTTTAGCGTGTTGGGTGCTCTATGCCTCTAATAGAGCGCTGAGTTGATATTGTCATTTAAGCCGTCGCTCGGATATCTGGCACCTCGTGGAAGAGGTGCTTATGACTAGAATACAAAACCAAACCCTCTCTTCACTACTGCTACCGTCATAAACCGCAGTTAACTCTCAACAATGATATTCAGATGCCACAATTATTACCATCACAAGTGGATGGATACAGCAACCTCGAGGATTGTTACTGTACAGAAAAAGAAATTTTCAGATTGAGTGCATTATCAAACCAAGTCAGTTGAGTATAATTCAATCAACAAAATTGACATGGCAATACGCCTGTTAGCTTCTAAACTTTAAATCTACTTGGCGCTGCAGTTGAACAAGGTTCTTTGCTGCAGGCTGAGTTAATTAAGGAGCCAAAATGGCTGGTGGTTGGGCCCGCGACGGGGCAGTGCAAGATCAAATCGATAATAGTATCGAAGATGGCGTGGCGCATATTCGTAGTGAACTATCGCTTGGACAAAGTCTGTTCGACTGTGAAGAGTGCGATAAACCCATCCTCGAGGCGCGTAGACGAGCTGTTCAAGGCGTTCGTTTGTGTGTTGAATGTCAAAGCGAGCGAGATAAACGGCACAGTAACATGGCACTGTTTAATCGCCGAGGCAGTAAAGATAGTCAATTACGTTAAGGTCGACGCTAAGGCGGGATCCATGTTGATAACCGTATATTAGTCAGATTAGTAATTCAGTTGATTATTACCATATGGTAAAAGTAAATTGCATAATAGTGGGATTATCATTTGTTGTGCCCTCGCTATAATGTTCGCATATTCATTACGGCGCTGGTTCAGATAAGACCGTTTATACACTCTATCAATCTAGGAATTTAAGATGACAGCACAGACAATCAAATCTAAAGCCGCAGTCGCTTGGGCCGTAGGCCAGCCACTCTCTATGGAAATCGTCGATGTTATGCCACCGCAAAAAGGCGAAGTTCGAGTCAAGATGATTGCTACCGGTGTTTGCCATACCGATGCATTCACATTATCTGGCGATGACCCAGAAGGGATCTTCCCTTGTATTTTAGGTCACGAAGGTGGCGGTATCGTTGAGTCAATTGGCGAAGGCGTAACTAGCGTTCAAGTCGGCGACCATGTCATTCCTTTATATACGCCAGAATGTGGCGAGTGTAAGTTCTGTAAGTCTGGTAAGACTAACTTATGCCAGAAAATCCGTGAAACTCAAGGTAAAGGTTTGATGCCAGACGGCACTACGCGTTTTTCAAAAGATGGCGTCGATATTTTCCACTACATGGGATGCTCAACCTTTTCTGAATACACCGTATTACCTGAAATTTCACTAGCAAAAGTGAACCCTAAAGCACCACTTGAAGAGGTGTGTCTATTGGGTTGTGGTGTAACCACAGGTATGGGCGCAGTCATGAATACCGCAAAAGTTGAAGAGGGCGCTACGGTTGCCATCTTTGGTATGGGTGGTATTGGTCTGTCGGCGGTTATTGGCGCTGCAATGGCTAAAGCCAGCCGCATTATCGCTATCGACATTAACGAAAGTAAGTTCGACTTAGCTCGTCAACTGGGCGCGACTGACTGCATTAATCCAAAAGATTACGACAAGCCAATTCAAGATGTGATTGTAGAGCTTACCGATGGCGGCGTTGATTACTCATTTGAGTGTATCGGTAACGTTAACGTCATGCGAAGCGCGCTTGAGTGTTGCCATAAAGGTTGGGGCGAATCAGTGGTTATTGGTGTAGCAGGTGCAGGTCAAGAGATCTCAACCCGTCCATTCCAACTCGTGACTGGTCGCGTATGGAGAGGCAGCGCTTTTGGTGGTGTTAAAGGCCGCTCAGAGCTACCTGAGTACGTTGAACGTTATTTGGCGGGTGAGTTTAAGTTAAGCGACTTTATTACTCATACTATGGCGCTTGAGCAGGTTAATGAAGCATTTGACCTTATGCATGAAGGTAAGAGTATTCGTACTGTTATTCACTTCGACAAGTAAACTATCAAAATAAGTGGATAGGGCGTAAGCCCCTATCCAGCCGCTTTCGCATTAACTGTCATCGATAGTTAATGCGTCAGCGCTTTAAGAGACTCAAGTATGACAATCGAAAATATCAGTGTGAACAAGAGTTTTGGCGGCTGGAATAAGCAGTATACCCACCACTCAGAAGCGTTAAATTGTAAGATGCGCTTTGCTATCTATCTGCCACCTCAAGCGTCAAATGGCCAAAAAGTACCCGTATTATATTGGTTGTCAGGCTTAACCTGTACTGATGAAAACTTTATGCATAAAGCCGGTGCACAAGCGCTAGCTGCAGAGTTGGGTATCGCAATTGTTGCACCAGATACTAGCCCGCGTGGCGAAGGTGTGGCTGATGATGCCGGTTATGATTTAGGCCAAGGTGCAGGTTTTTACGTTAACGCAACGCAAGCGCCGTGGAATCGTCATTACCAAATGTATGATTACGTGGTTGATGAGCTACCAAAATTGATTGAGTCTATGTTCCCTGTCAGTGACAAGCGCTCAATAGCGGGTCATTCAATGGGCGGACATGGTGCCTTGGTTATCGCTATGCGCAATGCTGAGGCTTATCAGTCAGTGTCGGCGTTTAGCCCAATCAGCAACCCGGTTAATTGCCCTTGGGGCAAGAAGGCGTTTACCGCTTATTTGGGCCGTGACACTAATGCATGGCAGGATTACGATGCGAGCCTATTGATGCGTAAAGCCAGCGTGTTTGTGCCGGCGTTAGTTGATCAAGGCGAAGGCGATAATTTCCTTGGCGAGCAGCTCAAGCCTGAAGTACTGCAAGCCGCCGCTAAAGTGAGTGGTTATCCGCTGACTTTGAATCTGCATGAAGGTTATGATCACAGCTACTTCTTCATCTCGAGCTTTATTGAACAACACTTACGCTTTCATGCTGCTCACTTGAGAGACTAGCGTTACATTACCCTATTATAAAAATGCCGCATTATCGCGGCATTTTTTATGCGCAGTAGTTATTAAATTTCCTCGGAATCACTCACCTTATTCGTGGTTCATTTAGCAAGCCTTTCGATAGAAAAGTACACCTTATGGACTTTGTTTTTTAGGGCAGGCAATGAAAGTGATCATGGTTGGTGTTTTACATGCTTTATGGGACTGAATGGCGAGTGCGATGATTCACTTCTCTCAAGATCAAAGCTATTAGCGAATAATGGCAATGCATTCTTCACTATGGCTGCGTAGGCGAGGTATAAACAGCTAGTGATATTGAGCTTGTTACTACCCGTTAGCAAGTGAGGCGAGTGTTTGCACTCTGCTATTTTAGCGCTAGAGTTAAGCTAATTCATATCAGGAGAAAACAATGAAAATATGGAATATAGTTGTGATTGGGCTTGCGATAGTTTTAGCAGGTTGCGCATCAACGGAAGCTTCAAAAGAGCGGGCGGCAATGTATGAGTTTCCTGAGTTAGAGCAAGTTAATTCCATTGATAATTTTAGAATGGATGGTTGGGAAGAGGTTGATAAGTATTCGCTGATAGTCAATAGCAGGCCAAGAGAGATCTATCTGTTGATTTTAAATGGTGGTAATAATGATCTTAAGTTTGCCCAAGGATTACTCATTACATCAACCCTTGGTAAGGTAGAAGTTGGTTTTGATAGTGTCTCCACTCGAGACAACCCGCAAAGTAAGTACAATATTAAGCGTATGTACCGCATAAAAGATAAAGCGGAAAAAGAGCTTATAAAGCAAAAAATCCTCGCTTTCTCTGTTGATGAGAAAAATTTAGAAAATAAAAATCCTGAGGCCAGTAGCACTCGAGGCGATTAAATTGCCCACTTACCGCTGAGTGGAATAGGTCTATAAAAAAGCCCGTCTATCAGTCGATAGACGGGCTTTTTACTGTAGACCATTCAGAGGGGTCATTAACCCGAATGGTTTTTAACTAAAGACCGCGTTAGCCTTTAATAAGATAAGCGCCTTTGGTTGAAAGTGTCACCGTGATTGGCTCACTGGTTTTGTTTTTCCAATACCATCCGTGCGCACCTGCAAAAGGCGTGGTCAACGTGCCCTTCACTTGATCTGAGGTGGTGATGGTAAAACTTTCAAAGAAACCTGTTTTATCACCTTGAGGTTCGCCGTGAAAATCAAAATACAAGGGTGCGCCATTGGTGCGCCATTCATATTCTAAATGGGTTCCTTCATTCATCAGTAGTTTATATTCTAAGCCTTTACCCGCCGCAATAATGATGTCGACCGTATCTTGGCGTAGCCCCATCACTTCTGTACGAGTTTGTTTGATCTCAGCCACTGAGGGCGCATCGTTTATCACAATAGAGCCTGAACTTACCATTACGCCTGGCACGGCTTTAATATTTGATGTACTAGGGAGTATAGGATCTGTCGCCGCGGTGGCTATTTTTGTTAAGCCTAATGATTGACCAATACCTGTTGGATCAATGTTGTACTCAGCGGGTAAAATCGCCGTGACTAATACAATCGCTGCAATGACGGTTGCGACGATACTCGCTTTCAGTAAGGTGGCGTTAGAGTGGACCGGTGCACTGAGTGGGTTGTTCACGGTGTTAGTTGCTTGGTTGTCTGTTTGCTGTGTCATTATAGTTCCTAAATTTGTATTTACGCATGCGTATTTAGCTGCATTTTTCTGTTGGTAGCAGCTTTGGAATCTGCTTTAATTTGTAAAGTATCCAGTGAGTTGAAAGCCGACTAACATCAATCCACCACTCATGAGTAGTGTGTTGGCCGCAGTTGAAAACTTGAGATAACTTTGATGCCTGCGCCAAAAGCTCATCATAATGAGTACAACGCCTAACGCTAAAAACTGCCCAATTTCTACGCCGACGTTAAAGGCAATAATATTGGTCATTAACCCCTCTTTAGGCAGATTGAATTCTTGGATTTTAGTGGCCAGCCCAAAGCCATGGAACAGTCCAAAAATCATCACCGCGACCTTGGTGTTGGGCTGAAAGCCAAACACGCGTTTAAATCCGCCTAAGTTATCAAAGCCTTTATAAACGATTGAAAATCCAATAATCGCATCGATAAGATAAGGATTTACCTGGATGTCGTAAAACACGCCGTACAGCAAGGTAATGCTATGACCAATAGTGAACAAGCTGACGTAGAGCAACACGTCTTTAGTGCGATAAAGGAAAAAAATCACCCCGACTAAAAACAGTAAATGGTCATATCCAGTGACCATATGTTTAGCACCGATATAGATAAAGGGCAGAATAGAAACCCCTTGATTAGCAGCTAAAAACTGCTTGGTACCTTCATCTACGCCGTGAGCAAAAAGAGAGAAAGAGGCCAATAACCCCAAAAAAATCACCATAAATCTTATGGTGTTAGCCAATGGTTGGCTCATTACATGTACTCCAATTATTTATTTTATTAAGCGCATGAATCACAGACTGAATGTAGTCAGTCAAAGAAGCGCAAAATGGGTCTATCGCTAAACGACTTGGAATAGTTAACCAAGCCGTCGTTAAAAAGATAAATAATTAGCGGTGTGGAGGGGGATTGGGTGGTGCGTATCGGTAGTTGTTATAAAGCACATCATTGTCGCCGACAGTGCCTGCCTGATAAAAATCGCTGTTAAAGGTCGACTCAAAGGGCGGGTGTGATGGCGTGTGTGAGTGGTTGTTATGATCATGCTCGCTACTGTCGCTAGCAAAAACAACATCAGTGCCGTTTAAATCGGCAATTAATTCGGTGGCATTAAAAGCGGGCAGGGCTTCTACATCGTGCACATGAGCAAAGGTTGCATGCACATTTTCATGGCTATGATGATGGCTAACACTGCTACCCATAGGGTGTTTACCATTGGGGTATTGTACTGAATAAGCTGAATTCATCACAAAAAACTGGCACAGCAACAGCACTAGCATGATGGCTAATGTTGTTCTGGATTGGTGGGTCGCTGGTAACGCTAACCTGACCTTGATGTTTTTGCTGCTCAGTATGTTTAGTCTTCAAGAGAATATAGCTACCGAGATTAAATCAGATTGAAGATCAAACTGCTAGGGCTGTTGATCTTCCTAGCTTAGTTTTTGTTCGATTCTTTACCGTAAGGAATAATGATTTTAGTACAAGGCTTGAGCGATGCTGCTTAGCTGGCTAAGCGAAAAGCTCGTAACGCATTCTAGTCATAAAAGACTAAAAGCATTGAAACGAACCCGAAGGGCCGCGCTTCTTGGCTATTTTGACTGTGTTGTAGGTTATTTGTGGAGAATGACTAAACGACATAGCCTCCGCCTTGTCAAAATAGCCAATAAACTGCGGCAAAAACAACCGTGAAAGATCTACAGCCCCTAATATTCCCGACGACAAAACCATTGCCGAGGTTAACTTACCTACAGCCTCACCTAGACGAATACGAAGCAAGCTGATTACAGCAAAGCGGTTGGTCGACAATGCTCTTGGCACAACAATGCCTAAAAGAACGGGTAGAAGGTAATGAACGAGTGAAGAAAACATGTGTTTGCAGGCATAGTTGTTAGCGACTAATGCGCTGTAAGACTGAGTGAGTAAGCATTTACATACGCCAATAAAAAAGGAGGTGTTAGCCGCCTTTTTTATGTTCAATATTCAGCTTGGACTTTGGCTTTACCTGCTTTAAGCCGGCTTAAACATACATTTTAAGCGTTTGATAATAATCAGTCGTGACATGGTAAATAGGCCACTAACGGTTTTTTGATGTAAGCGAAAAATTGTATCGTACAGCCGGCGTACTAAGCGGCCTTTTAACACTAATCTATCGTTCATCATGGTGCTGATGGCGAAGTCATGTCCAATCGCAACCACCATTCCGCCATCTTTATAGACGAAAGGTTTTAGCGGTTTACCCTCTAAATGTGCCACTAGGTTTTTTGCTAAGTGCACCGCGGCGCGATTGGCTGCCTGTGCTTTGGGTGGAACTTGAGTGCCACCAACCTGCGGGATCGCAGCGCAATCACCTAGGGAGAATATTGACGGGTCCGCAGTGGTTGCCAGTGTTTGCTCAACGATTAACTGATTAGCATGATTACTCTGCAAGCCACCGATGTTTTTTAGCCAGTCGGGCGCTTTAATTCCAGCAGCCCAAAATTGCACATCAGCAGCTAATATTTTGCCATCGCTGGTGGTCATGCGGTCAGCTTCAACACTGGCGACACGAGTATTGAGCAGGATGTTGACGTTATACTGTTCTAGTCGCTTTTGCGCTTGCTGTGACATTTTCAAAGGGCTATTAGGCAGCACTCTGTCAGCAGCTTCAATCAGATTGATGTTTAGCGTCGCGGCATAAGGGTTATTGGCTAGCTTAGCGCTCACTTTGGCCAACTCAGCGGCGAGTTCAAGTCCAGTCGCTCCCGCGCCGACGATATTAATGCTGCGTTCTTTACCCGAACGCAGCAAGGTACTGATTTGATGCCAGCTGTCTCGAGCTTGCGCAGGTGTATCGAGGAATAAGCAATGCTCTTTCGCGCCTAAGGTGGCAAAGTCGTTGCTAATGGCCCCGATAGCAATCACTAAGTAATCGTATTCGAGTCTGTCGACTTCACCATTGGGTTTACGCAGCACTAACTGCTTTTCTGCGCGTTCGATATCAGTCATCCATGCTTGGTAATGCATATAGCCATTCTTGGCACCATGGCTGAAATAGCAAAGGCTGTCGAGGTCACTGTCAAAGGTACCCGCGGCTATCTCATGGAAGCGAGGTTTCCAGTAGTGATGAGTCTCCCCTTCTACCAGTACCACTTCATCTTGACGATTGACCGAACGGCCTAAAAGGCTAGCGATTTCTAGGCCGGCAGCGCCGCCGCCAACAATAACGATACGAGACATAACAATTCCTCAGTGCACCGCATTCGGTGCTGCAATGATGTGTAACAAGCGCCAGCTGACTTCAGCTAAATACCCTAGGTATCAGCTCGTTCTCAGGGCGTTAGATGACGCTCATTATAGTTACCATCATATTTGGAACAATTAGCTCAAAAGGTAAATTACTTTTGCTACACAGTAACAATCAACACCTTGGTGGCAATAAGTCGTTGAAATTAATCGCTTTGTTATTGTTGTTAATAACGACTACTGACCAGTAGCATAAGCTAGAGGCCAGTATAGGATACGGTTAAGTGTCTATTTGAGGGCGTTACCTAGGTAGTCCAGCAGCATGCGAACTTTAGGTGAGAGGTGACGATTTTGCGGATAGAGCGCCCAGATCCCTTCTTCAGGCTGGCGGTTATGCTCAAGCAGTGCCACTAGTTGTTTGTCTTCCAAAAAGCGGGCGACATAGAAATCGGGTAGTTGTACGATGCCAATGCCTTTAATTGCCGCATCCACTAAAGCGTGGCCATTGTTACAGCTGAGTGAACCGCTTACGCGTACATTTCTGGTTTTGCCATTTTCTTGAAAACGCCAATAATCCATAGTGCCGAGCAAACAATTATGTTTTTCTAGTTCCGACAATGTGTGGGGAATGCCATAAGTGGAAAGATAAGCAGGTGACGCACAAACATACTGGGTTCGTGTACTTAGCTTTTTAGCCATCATACTCGAGTCTTCTAACTCCCCGAGTCGAATAGCAAGGTCGTATCCTTCGTCGATTAAATCAATCCTTTGATTACTGAGGATGAGCTTAATCTCCAATTCTGGATATAACACGGCAAAGTCATTGATCAAAGGAGCAATGGTTTTTTCGCCATAGGTGAAGGGCGCGGTAATTTTTAGCAATCCTCTAGGAGTCGTTTGTAGATTAGTGATCGCTCGCTCTGCTTCTTCTAATCCATCGAGCACCTGTCGACAATGTTGATAATAGATCCTGCCAACTTCGGTCACCGACACTTTTCTTGTGGTGCGATGAAACAGCTTTGAAGCGAGCCGAGTTTCTAATGCGCTGATCTGCCTGCTGACCTGTGCTGTCGAAATTCCTAGTCGTTGTGACGCCTTGGTAAAGCTTTCGGCTTCGGCTACCGCAACAAATTCACTGACACCTTCCCAATTAAACATTATTACTCTCAAGAAATTATCTTTGCTAAATATCCTCTAATTATTACCAAATCCAGCCTAAATGCAATTCAAAATCAGATCTTATTTAAAATGGCCAATTGCTATTTACTAGCAGCAAACGGTGTATTTAAGTGAAATTTATTATTACTCACAGTAAAAAGTCATTTGCTAAAAAGTGGGATTATCAACTAGTGAGTAAAGAATATAATCACCGCCATCGAATGACGAAGATGTCATCCAGTCTCAGTTTATAGTCATCCAATATGGCAGTGAAGAGACTGTAAGTTTTTATTTTAATTAAGGAAGTCAAAATGAGCACCACATTCTATATGCCTCCGATGTCGATGATGGGACCCGATGCCATCAAGCAACTAGGTAGCGAACTACAGGCGAGAAACTTTAATAAAGCGCTAATCGTAACTGATAAGGCATTAGTCGATATTAAACTCGTCGACAGGCTTACCGATGAGTTATCTGCTCACGATATCGCCTTTGCCATCTTTGATGGTGTACAGCCTAACCCGACAGAGAAAAACATCGAGCAAGGTCTTGAGATCCTTAAGATTCAAGACTGTGACTTTGTTGTTTCATTCGGTGGTGGCTCGTCTCACGATTGTGCTAAAGGCATCGCCTTAGTCGCTGCCAATGGTGGTCATATTCGTGATTACTCTAAAGGTGTGCATCTATCTGCGAAGCCACAACTGCCTTTGGTTACCGTGAATACCACAGCAGGTACAGCCGCTGAAATGACCATCTTTGCCATTGTTACCAATGAAGAAGATGAGACTAAATACCCGATTGTAGATAAAAACCTGACACCGATAATCGCCGTAAATGACTCAGAACTTATGGTGGCAATGCCTAAGTTTCTCACTGCCTCAACCGGCATGGACGCGTTGACCCATGCGGTTGAAGCTTATGTTTCAACTGCAGCGACACCGATAACCGATGCCTCAGCCATTAAGGCTATTGAATTAATCGCTCAAAACCTAAAAAAAGTTGTCGATAACGGCGAAGACCGTGCAGCGCGAGATGCGATGCAGTACGGAGAGTATTTGGCCGGTATGGCCTTCTCTAACGCGTCTCTGGGTTATGTGCACTCAATGGCTCACCAATTAGGTGGTGTATATGACTTAGTGCACGGCTTATGTAATGCCATCTTGCTGCCATACGTTTCTCGTTTCAATGCTGTAGATAGCAGTGAGCGCTTTGCCGATATCGCCAAAGCGATGGGTATAGATACAACAGGTATGAATGCCGCTGATGCTGCAGAAGCTGGCATTGTAGAAATCGAGCGACTTTCAGCCTCAGTTGGTACCGCCCAGAAGCTGGCTGATCTTGGCGTAAAACAAGAGAAACTCGAGTTTATGGCGATTAATGCGCTGAACGATGCGTGTTCTTTAACTAACCCAAGAAAGGCTAGTACTGAAGAAATCATCAATATTTTTAAACAAGCGATGTAAGTCGTTCTGCTAAGCCCAGCAGGGCTTAGCCTCATTTATCTGGAATAATTATTATGAAAACGTTAATTCACCCATTGGTCGATAATGGTATCTCAGCAACAGTCGCAGGTTTTACTGGCGGATCATTGCAATGCCAGTGTTCACACCATCCTGTTGAAGTGACTGTCTCTGCGCAAACTGCACATAACCATGTTTGCGGTTGCAGCAAATGTTGGAAGCCTGAAGGCGCTCTGTTTGCTCAGATAGCTGTGGTCGCTAAAGACCAAGTTAGCGTGACTGCTAATGCTGATAAATTACAGATCATCGACGCGTCGGCGGCAATTCAGCGTCATGCATGTAAAGAGTGTGGCACCCACATGTTCGGCCGTATCGAAAACGCTGAGCATCCTTTCTATGGTTTAGACTTTGTGCATACTGAGTTATCTAAACAGCAAGGTTGGTCAGCACCTGAATTCGCTGCTTTTGTCTCATCTATCATTGAGTCAGGAACGGCACCTGAAGCTATGACTGATGTTCGCAATACATTAACTGACTTGGGATTAGCGCCATATGATTGCTTATCTCCAGTATTGATGGATGCCATTGCTGCTCACGTTGCAAACAAGAGCTAAGCGCCATTAATTGATACTGAGTAAATAGGTATCGTGGATTTTATAAAAAAGCGCTACGGCGCTTTTTTTATGCCCATTGGCAAGGGTTTAACCTACTCAGTCACGACCAGCCAAAAGCAACCCTCAAGATTGGTGCTATCGTTTTTTCTTATATTGAATGGTAAAAATATTTGTTGATCAGGCCGATTAGTATTGTTGAGCTAATCAATACAATCGGCGCATTGAAATGGGATGGTCTTAGGGTTTAAGAGGTGGAACCTCAATGCGTATGGACGCCGCCGCTGCTGCGGTCATCGCGCTTGATGTCACTGATCCAATCGTCTCGCCTAAGCGGCGGTATTGATGCTTTGAGCTGATGGTGTGATTTGTCGGCACATGCCTGGTTTTTGATCGCTGCTGTTTATTACCATTTGGTAAAAGTGATTTGCAGTTTTAGCTGATTATCATCCTATCCATTATCAATATACTAAGCACAAATTCAGTACCTCAATCTATGCAGCGGGCTTTGCCTGCCGATCACTTTACATTTAAGGCTTATATTATGAGTTGGATCTTTCTATTACTGGGTGTCATGGCTGAAGCCTTATCCCATGTGGCGTTAAAAGCGACCGATGGTTTTAGCCGACCATTGCCTGCCGTATTAGTTATTGTGGGTCATTTGGTGGCATTTATTTTTCTTGGCCAAGCTATGAAGGGCATGCCTGTGGGGGTGGTTCATGCACTGTGGGCGGGTTTAGCCATAGTGACAGTCACCTTGTTATCGGCATTATTTTACCGCCAACATCTAGATCTCACTGCGTGGATCGGTATGGGATTAGTCGCTGCTGGCGTAATGATGATTAACTTCTCACAAGGCCATAGCCACTGATTCAAAGCAAAACCGCGTTGATCTCATTTTAACCTTAGACATAAAGCCAACCTCAGTTTTTTTAGTGACTTCAATATGTTGACTGTCTCATTATTCGATACAAACTTGTTGGTGTGAGGCACTTTTTCATGCGGCAGAGAATCGGTAATCTATTCATAACGTCGATAATGACAGCAACAAGATTCTCTATTTATCAGGTAATGAGTGAGGTTTACAATGAAAATTAAGACGATGCTAGCAGGTGTATTATGTTCCGGTTTACTGGCCAGCAGTGTTAATGCGGCAGAAGTAGAGTTCTTTGTTGGTGCTGCGGCGGGTTATCAAACAGACACGATCGAAGGCAACCTAAATCATGATACCGAAGATATGTCGTGGCAGGGGCGAGCAGGTGTGTTGATTGAGCAACAACACCGGATAACAGCGACCTTTGGTTACATGGAAGATGAATTTTCACAAGCGGGAAAAGATTATAAACAGGAGCAATACAGCTGGTTAATCTCTTATGATTACTTAATCCCAGTGCATAAAAATGTGGACCTGTTTATGGGTGTTTCAGCAGGTGCAAACGATAATAAAGTTGCAGGGCGTGCCGCCACCGATTTTGTTTGGGGTGGACAAGTGGGTGTGCAGTACAAATGGAGTGAACACTTCTCTTCAGACTTAGGTTTTCGCTACTTAGATCAAGACTACGAACGTCACGATATTCGTATCAATAACAGTCAGCAAGTTTATCTGACCTTAGATTATAAGTTCTAGACTGAGATTTAAGGCAGAGGTTTAAGATAGAGCTTCAAGACCGAGATTTAAGACGAAAAAGCTTGGCGGAATAAAAAAGCCGACCGCAGTGCAGTCGGCAAAAGTATTAACCTAGAGTCCCCTAAAGCGGGGACTAAATTGACAAGAAACCTAACGTTGGGCGCTATCACTTCAAAATAGCGCCCGTTTTGTACCTGTTATATAGGTTATTTCTGCGAACGACGTCGCACACCTAACAAGCCTAACAGTAAAACGGATAGCCCCATTGCTCCACCACTAGACTCGCTAGGCTCTGGTTCTGCAGCAACCACTTCTGCTTTAATAGTGATGGTGGCGCTAGCAACTGCAGCTGTCTTAGTGCCATTGCTGACGGTAAGCTCTAAAACTGCGCTGCTATCGGCTTCAACATCCGGCAGGGTGATACTAATATCCGCTGTTGTTGTATCGTCGATAGTGATGATTGGGCCTGAAACCTGCGCCCAGCTATAAGTCAGCACATCGTCAACATTTGGCGCTGTGCTGTCTGTTGCAGATAAACGCACCACAGTTTGCTCTTCAGCGCTAACATTGACGCTACTATCACCATTAATGAGGGCAACCGGCACACCTTCAAGTTGTACTGGACCTACCGTTTCACTCATGCTGACATTATTAACCGTGTGCGATACATCAAAGCTCAATGTTTTCGACATGATTTGCTCAGCAGTATTAAACACTAAGACAATGTTCTGCAGCTCGCTATTAGCAGCTTGAGTCACTGTCCAGCTCAGCGTTTGTCCATCAATAGCACCAGCATGGCTATCACTTTCGATGCTAAGGCCTTCAGGGATACTGGTTTGAATGTTAAACATCATCGCTTCATCGCTGGCATTGGCTGCTAGTTCAATATTAAGTGTGAGCATGTCGCCGGTATTAACCAGTTCACTATCAACAGAGCTAGTGACGTAAGTGGCATTGCGGTATAGCTCAATTGGCATTAGGCCAATGTTGTTTGCCGCGTTTTGCCCTGTGCCAATTTCAAGCGCAGTAATGTACAGAGTGTCTGCTTTAAGATCTTTGTCCCAGTTTAGTACTAGACCGATATCGTCATTGGCGTCTACTTGAGCATTAAAATCTACCGTTACGCTAGCATCGTCTTTATCGATAATCGCCAGTTCAATGGTAACGTCATCTATCGCGTCCGAAGGCGCAGATGTATCACCAAAGTTATGCACTGCAATATAGTAACTACCTGCTTGCGGGTCGTTGACTTCGCAAGTTTCTAAGGCCGTTTCAGTCGCACTCATACAAAGGAAGGTTTCCATTTCGTAGAAATCGTCTGGCTTACCGTTGTAGTTTGCATCGCGGCCAATGTAGAGATCGAGGTCCGGCGATGTGGTGTCTTTGATCCGCGCCACAATGCGCTTGGTATTCGGCGTAACGTTAATCAGTTTTGAGTAGAAATAGTTGCTGTCGTTATAGACATTACCTGGCCAATTAGCTGTGTCGCTATCATCTCGAGGAAGACTGGCTTTAATGACTTCAACTTCAGCAAGTTCAAATACCGCAACTTGTAGATCACTAGTACCGACGGTTGTGATGCCTTCAATGGCTGCGCTGCCCTTATCTTTACCCGTTTCTAGGTAAGTGTCTTGAGGAAAGCTACCTGCTACAAAGGTGCCTATCACCGGCATAGCCGAAGGCGTTAGGTTGGTGTCTGCTGGTGTCAGCAGTAATCTACCCATGCCATATTCAGAGTTAAAGCCATTCGAAATTGTTGCGGTAACATCTAAAGTAATACTTTCACCAGCGGCCAAAGTAAAGCTGCTTGGCGAAGCACTCACCGTTAACCCTTCTACGCTTGCATCACCGCTGCTGGCCCAAGTTGAAGCCGATGTTGCGGTAAATGTACGCGTCCAGTTACAGCTGATCATGCAATCACTTTGCACCGCTGATGGCATGTTCATCTCTTCAGGCTTACCACCAGTATCAGGGTTGGCATCAATATATTCTTGGTAGGTCACATCCATAATGAGACCGGTATTGAGTGCCTTGCTAATACGTATGCTACCGGCACCTGAATCGAAGAAGTCTGATGCGGTTACGCCGTCATCTTTACGAGTATTGAACTCGGCACTGAGCATTAATGCAGATTGCAGTTCAGCTGGAGTCCATTCAGGTTTTAGTGCGGTGATTAATGCCATCGCGCCAGCCACATGGGGGCTAGACATCGATGTACCGTCCATAAAGGTATAAGGTGATTCCGTTTTCTCTTCACGCCAGGGCTGGTATTCAGAGTTGGCCGCATAAATCGCCACGCCGGGTGCTGCAACGTGAGGTGTGAGCCAGCGATTCATGATGGGTTCTGGACCACGAGAGGTAAAGACCGCCGCGATATCGGCACTATCAGGGTCACTTTCCATGGTTGAGCTGCCAATGGTAGCGGTGTGATCGCTACCAGTTGCTAACCAAGCTGTTAATTCATTGCCCTGTGCAGCATCAATATGAATGGCTGGCAGAGCATGGAAATCGGCATCAACGGTTTCAGAACCCCCGTCCATGTTAATCAAGATCATTCCGCCGGCACCACCTGCTAGGGCGTTAGTCCCTTTTGATACGCGAGCGATTTCACCGCGTTGGCAAATCACTATCTCACCATTAAAAGTGTTTGCCTCAAACGGCTCTAAACAGTCAGCATCACCGAAATCAGCCGCATGTAGGACCTTAGCGGTGATCCCTGCAGTTGCTGCTTTACCGGTTAACGTCGCAAGTGAAGACTCTCCGCCAGTAAAGCTAATATCTTTTGCTGTGAAGCTGCGGTCATGGGTATAAGCCGCAACGGTGGTGAGCCAAGGAGCGTTGCCCGGTGAGCCAATCGTTTCAGGTTCTGGCCCTGAGTTACCCGCAGATGTTGCTACATGTATGCCGGCTTCGCGTGCGGATAAAAAGGCTGCAGCATCAGTGTCATACCATGGATTACTCGCGCCACCACCCACAGAGTAGTTGAGTACTTGCACGCCATGTTCAATAGCATGCTCTACCGCAAGTGCAGTTACATCGCTCCAACAACCAGCATCCGCTGCGCAGACTTGGTAAGAAATAATATTCGCATGCGGCGCAACACCACTGATCTGACCGAACGTAAAGTCAGCTTTGTCGCCGACGACGTTATAGATAGGCACGTTTTTGACCACGTTACCGGCAGTGGTTGATGCGGTGTGAGAACCATGACCATTGTGATCAATACCAATAACATCATCACCCTCAGGGGTGTAGTCTGCAAGCACACCGTCGTTAGCCCAAATGCCAATCAACTTATCGTTACAGTAGTGTGCTAGCTCAGAGTCAGCACAGTGTCCAAGGTAAACGCCTTCGCCTAACGGGTTGATGTGGTCATAACCATCACCACCCACATCGGCAAATGAAGGGTTGAAAGCACTGATGCCGGTATCGAGAATACCAACAATAACACCTTCACCTTTGGTCGCTATACCTGTTGCAGTGCCATCCCATGCTGATGGAGCCTGAATATGTTTAGGGCCTGAGTCCGTGGTGAGATGACGGCGCTGAACTTTTTGCACCAGCTTTACACCAGCAACGTTTTGTAGTTGCGTGGCTTCCAGCTCACTTAACTGGGTGCTAAAGCCGTTAAGCGCTATTTGGTAGTTGCTCTCAATGCTGAGTTCTCGATTTAGGCTTGTTTGAGCACGCTGAAGAGTGGAGCCTGATTGTTGAGATAGATACTTCAGATAACTCTGACTCGCAGCGCTTTGTACATTGAGGGTCCCGTTATCTGTGCGCTTGTTGGATTCATTGCTAAGCAGGCTGGTGGCCTTAAGGTTAGCGATATCACCTTTATAGGTTGCTAAAGGTTGGTCATCGAGCAGCACCATATAGAGGTTATCTGTATTACGTTTGCTGGCTTGTAGTTTATTTGTACGCTGACCGCTATCTGCATCTAGGCCGCGACTATCGGTCATATTAGCCTGAGATACAGGGCTTAATACCATGCTGAGCGCTACCGCGATAAGGCTTTTTTTATACGTTAATTTCACCTGGTCTTCCTCGCTATTTATCTATTTTTATAATTTGTGTTTTCCCCTGTTGCGACGGATTGCCGCGAACAGTCAATTTAGTTGGAGTTGTTAATTCGACGTAAACTTGATACCCCATCGAAACCATGTTGAGCAAATAACTCACTACTATTCGACTTCACTTATCCTTCATTTCTTTTTCAATTCCTTTAAATACATGTAGTTATCAATATTGTTTGTATCGAAATGTATCTGTTTTTTTTGCTTTCATGAGTGATCTTTTACAGTGATGTCTTGATGATTAAGGCTGGCTTGAAAAGGGGGGGGATGTCTTGAAAGCCAATGTGGTTGTACGTTACAGGCCAAACAACGCAATAAATACGAGTTGAAGTGTTGGTGCTAGCCGAAAAATGTTGAATTTGACAGACATTTACGTGGCGTTGAAGTTGAAATCGTTGTTTATATGATTAATGCGCTTGGTTTTAAGATGTTGTATTTAAAACGAATGAAGGTTAATTGAAAGAGAAAAGAAACAAAATGAAAGGCGGAATGCTTGTTGTTTGTCTGCAATTGAAAGAAAACCATAGAGGTGGAAAGTTAATAAGTTGTTAGCCGGGTGTAGCGATGTGACTGGTTAGCCTTAAACGATTCGACCAAACAATAAAAATAATGTCGCAACTTCTTAGGGAAAAAATATGTCATTTAAAAAATCTAAATTGGCAACGTGCATAGCACTCGCTGCCATGGTGCCAGCCACAATTGCAGTTGCACAATCAACAGACGCGTTATCTGTATACAGTGCGACCGCAAAGAAAGACCAAATGGTGACTTTTAACGTCTACCTTTCAGATGTGGGTTCACTGACTAAGGCTACGGTTAATAACAAAAAGAAATTTGCCGCTAATCTTAAGCAAGTCAATGCGATGCAGACAACGGTCCTGACTGAAATTATGGCACTCGATGGCAACATCAAGTCACTGCCGGGTGCTAAAATTTTTGGTAACTTTATCCGTATACAAGCGGATGCATCATACGCTAATAAATTAAAAAGCATTGCGGGAGTTAAGGCGGTTGTGGCTGAAGTGACTTCGGCAGTAATACCAGCCAATGCGATGGCGAAGCCTACAGTAAGATCCCTCTCTGCCGCTACTAAAGCCCCTGCATTGGTTGATGATATGACCGCAGGAGAAGGCATTAAAGTCGCTATTATTGGTTCTGGTGTCGATTATACTCACATCGGACTTGGCGGTGACGGCGAAGCTGCAACTTACGGCGCAGCGATGGAAAATGCAGTCAACGCATTCGACGGTTTCCCAACTGATGTTGTGGTTGAAGGCATGGATTTAAGCAGTGATGCAGGTTGGGGTTTAGATCCAAACCCAATCGATCAGAACGTTTATTACACTCGTGAACGTGATGGTGCAAGCCACAATACTGGCCACGGTACGCGTTTGGCGAGTGTGGTTCACTCATTGGCTCCTGGGGCAACCATAGCTGCGTATAAAACCTCGAATGTATCAGACCCTTATGGAAGCGGATATCGCATCAGCGGTGAATCAAGCAGCACATTTATGCTGGCACTCGAATATGCGCTGGATCCTAACCAAGATGGTAGTTTTGATGACCGAGCGGACATCATCGTAGTTGATGCCATTGGTGGTAGTGCATTTTATGCACCATCAGATAATGGTATTTCAGGCTCAGTGGTTGAGGCACATGCGATTGAAATGGCGTCAGCACTCGGTGCATTAGTTGTGGTTAACGCTGGAACGGGCGGCGACTGGTTTGATAACCGCTTTAATATGACATGGCGCGGTGCCGCGCCGAGTGCATTGACAGTAGGCGGTATGACCACCGATGCAGACGACAAGATGATGGTGACTGAAAGCACCCCTCATGGTCCTGTTCGTGGCGCAAATGGTTACAGCAAGCCTGACATGGTTAGCTACGCAGAAGATATTGATGTGGCTGTTGTTGGTGGCGGTGACCAAATGGATACAGCATCAAGCACAGTGATGGCAGTGGCTCGTGTCGCTGCGGCAGCTGCAATACTTAAATCAAAGCGACAAGATCTATCGATGGTAGAGATCAAAGCACTGTTGATGAATACTGCAGATAACAATGTGATGAACCTTGCCAATGAACAGGCAGACTTAGTATTAATTGGTAATGGTGTAGAGAATATCGACGCTGCAATGAACTCTTCAGTGGTGGCTTGGGAGAAAAACAGCTATCAACCAAATCTGAGCTTCGGCTTTGAAGAAGGGGTCGGTGTACAGCGCTTTGTGAAAGAGGTGCAACTGAAAAACCTAGCTGAAGAAACGGTTACTTACCAAGTTGCTATGAGTTCGATGGCTGAGTCAGGTGATGCGGCGTTAACATGGGATGTACCTACCAGTGTTAGTGTTCCAGCGGGACAAACCGTTGTATTCCCTGTGGTATTAGAAATTGATTTTACTAAGTTAGAGAACTGGCCAATTAAGACGGCGAGTGACTTTAGCTCTGAGAACTGGTCGAAAGTAGAGCTGACGGGTCAACTGCAATTAACTGCAGAAGAGAAGCCTACCGTCAATATGAGCTGGTTAGTTAAACCTCGTTCAGGTACTGAAATCTCAAGAGATTTTAGTACCTTTGAAGAGCAGTTTGGCTCTGAACTGGCTCAAAAGTTTAGCCCTCAAGCAGGTGCTTATGTACAACAGTTTACCAATACTAGCGCTACAGAGACTACGTTTGCGGTGTTTCCTGCGATGCATCATCAGAAACAGCTTCCAGAAGGCAAAGAAAACACCCAAGGCAATATGCCGAATGTAGTCGGTGGTGGTGTTTATGACGAAGCCATGTGTACTGTTTCAGGAAAAAAATTAGTGGTTGCAGGCCGTTTCTTTAAGCCTAACGACGCCGGTATGGCGAATCACTTTGATAAAGGTGGCGCTGCGCTAATTTGGTGGAATGTTTATCAAGAGCAGTTTGTGCTCGATAATGAGTTTGATAAAGGGGTGAATGGCGAGCCTTATGCATGGGATGAAACGACTCAGATGGTGATGGGTGGTTTTATTGAGCCCGATGAGAATGGCGCGCCAGCATCATGGTTCATCGACTACAACCAAGAATATGATTGGACTCAACCACGTAAACGTTACATCAAGTCTAAGCTTCCTACGTATATGACAGGTCATGGGCAAAACTTTGTCTCTCAGTATTGCTTAGAAGATCTTTACCACGGTGAGAACATGGACAGCATCGAAGAGCTTGATCAAAATCATGGTTGGATCTTTGCGACTGACCGCGATGCCGTTGCCAATCTCGGCGAGCCGATGATCCAATTCAACCCCGTTAAGTACGGCAAGATACAGACCGATTCCTACTTTGACTGGATGACAGGTGAGTTGAAGGAAGTTGAAAGTAACTCTGGTGGTCTACCGCTCATCTCACGACTGGTCGCAGAGGGTGAGACAAAAGAGTATAGCCCAATGATGACGTTGGCTGCTGGTGAAACAGTAGAACTGGGGATGGCTAACGACTGTAACTTTAGCTTCAACATTGGCGGTGGTGGTTGCGATAACCAGGGGATGATGTTGATAAGTCTAGAGGATAACTGGGGCATGACATCACCATTGGGACAAGGCAGTTATGGATTAATGGCTCACCCGCTTGACGGTCAAATTCACCGTGTTGATGAAGATGCTGAAATAGGGACTGTGCTAGCGAAAGTGGTACTCGACTCTGAAACCTTCTTTGCTTCGGCGAACTTTGACTCTGAGTGGTCTCCGTATTCGTTGAGCTTAGCCAATGCGATACCAGGGGACCCATTCTCAGTGAGTAGCCAAGGTGAGATCATCGTTAGTAATCCAGCAGCCTTGGACTATGATGCTGGCAACTTGAGCTTTAACCTTGAGATTATTGGGCACCAGGGTAATTCGTATACCGCGGTGTCTAACGTGACGGTGATGATTAACAACGTCAATGATATCGCCCCTGAGCTTGTTAGTGAAATGCCTGCGATTTCTATGGATGAAACGGGTGCTGCTGAGATTGACGCCGCTATGTACTTTACTGAAGCAGAGGGTGATGCATTAACCTACACTGCAACAGGATTACCTGAAGGGCTAAGCATTGATAGTGTTTCTGGCATGATTAGTGGTAGTGCAACTGCTGGTGCCGCGGGTGAATATAGCGTTGTAGTGACGGCCGATGATTCAGTTAACAAAACCGAAGCAAGTTTTGTAATGACATTGAATGCGCCAGCACCTGCTCCTGAAGCACCAGCTAATGATAGCGATAGTGGCGGTAGCTTAGGTATTAGCTTACTGAGCCTATTTGCTCTGCTGGGTCTGCGTCGAAAGATTCGTCGATAAATGGCAGTAAACAGATAGGAGGATAACCTCCGATACAAAAAGAGAGCACTTTTAGGTGCTCTCTTTTTTGTCGTTACGCTATTACAAATTGATACAGCTTGGAAGTGTATCTATTCAATTTAATTCAAGTTACTGATTGTTATAGTGGATGATCATTTTTTTGCCATCAGCAATCTACAGTAATTGTGATTTTAGCGTGGTTTATTTCTGCTTGTCTGGGTTAGGCCTTGGTTTACATTACCGGCACGGATAAGATGCATGTTACGTAAAGGTTAATCACAAGTTGATTGTTACTTTTAACATCTTGTTTTATAAGTAATTATTGGAGTGTCGACAATAAATATGATCTTGTTACCAGATCAAAAATACCAGATTGGTCAATGTATCGTAAATTGTCACGACATGACGGTCAGCAAAGGAGCTTTATCGGTTACCTTACCGGCGAAAGTGTTCGAGTTTCTTAAACTATTGATCTTACATGCCGGTGAGACCGTCACTAAAGAGGTGGCGATAGATCAGGTATGGCTGGGTAATATTGAAGTGGGGAAGCGGGGTACAGGCAATGCGATATGGCAGTTAAGAAAAACCATCACCGAACTGGGCGAAGAGCCGGAACGATACTTTAAAACCATCACCAAAATTGGCTATCAGTTACTGCTTCCTCCTGAAGCTATCATTGATAAACCTCGTCCGTCGTCGCTATTCTCCTCTGAAACAGTAAAGCAATCACAATCGTTCATTAAACCAGTGGTGACACTTTTTGGCATCGCATTGATTGCCGTCATCGGCTATTTTTTTGCTTCTATTGGTACAGTAACTAATATGGCTGAGCCGCTCAAGGCAAAGCGTATTACTAATTTTGAAGGAGTAGAGGAGCAAGCCGCAATTTCTCCAGATGGTCGTTTTATGGCATTTCAATGGCGAAGAGAGCAGAAAAAAGCACAGATTTATATTAAAGATTTAACCGATGCTAACGCGCCATTAAGGCAAGTGTCGATGAGTGAAGATAAGGAAACATCACCCGCTTGGTCACCAGATGGGCAAGCGTTGGCTTACTTTCGCTTCAGTAGCACAGGTCGTTGTGAACTGCATGTCAGAGAACTTATTACCAACCAAGATCGACTTATCGACACTGGATGTATCAGTAGTGGCTATCTACACAGTCTTGATTGGTCTCCAGATGGCAACTTACTCGCTTATGCCAAAGCAATTGACGATAGTGTGGCTGTATTTACCTATAATTTTGCCTCATCAGATATCAGTCAATTTTCTTTCCCCACTGCGGGTGAAGAGGATTTATTGATGAGCTGGTCGGCGAGCAGTGAAGAATTAGCGGTAGTGCGCTCTGCAGCGATGGATGCCGCCATTATCATACTGTCACAGTTAAATGATGACGTGGTTAGCGTCATTGAAGGCGAAAGTATGGTGATCGCCCTTGAGTGGGAACAAGCCAGTAACATGCTTTATTTCAATGTCCTGCGTGACGGAGCATTTATGATTGAGCAGTATGATTTTGCGACTCAATCGATTGCCGATTTCCATCAAGATAATACTATTAGCAGCTTAGCGATTAACGAGAAAAGCAATAATCTGTATTACTCTCGTCATCTATCTCAAGAGCATATTACAGTGCGCTCATTAACGGATGGACAGGTAAAACATCAGTTAGCTTCATCCTCTCGTGACATGTTTGGACAGTTTGTGCTGAGCTCGCGAGAGGTGCTTTTTTTGTCTAATCGTAGCGGTACTTGGGAATTATGGGTTAATCAAGAAACGGGCAGTAAACAACTGACTCATCTGCAGGGGATTGTTGGTGTGCCAGCAGCATCACCGATTGATGAGCAATATGTATTACCTATAAAACCGAAAGGGGCAAAGCACTACGACCTCTACTTAGGTTTTGTGGGGGGTGATGAGCCCACTAAAATCAGTGGTATTGAAGGTGATGTTAGAAACCCTTCATTTTCTAATGATGGCAGTAAGATCTATTACTCATCAAATGTAGATGGACATTGGAGTCTCTATGCCTATCATTTTGATAGTCAACAATCTGATTTTGTAGTGGGGCATGCTGCAAAGTATGGTATTGAGGATAACGTTGGTGGATTGTATTACAGCCGAGATAACCAGGCTGGGATCTATTATCATCCTCATGATGGTGGTGAAGAAAGGCTGATAACAGCCGAACTGTCGACGAGTGATTGGGGGAGTTTCTTTTACCAAAATGATGCGCTGTATTTTTTAAAGCGCTCCGACATCAGCGATCAAATTATTGAGATAGCAGCTGATAATCAACAGCAGTTACTATTTACTTTACCCGCTGTGAGTATTCGCGGACAACGTGCGTTGGCAAAAGGGGATGACAATACTATTGTGGTGAGTATGTTAGGAATTAATGATGCCGATATTTACAGTGTGTCGTTAACTGCGCGTCCTTAGAATCTGTTTTTCACTAAGAAGCGCCATTCCCAGCTATTCACCTCTGCGCCAGTGGTAAACGGAACACTGAAATCAATATGGGCAACGTTGCCATAACTTGATTTAGACGAGTAGATCCTCGCACCAATCCCGACGCTTCCAATAACGCCAGGGATCTCGTTGTTGCCATCATTGCCCCCCGTTGCTTGACCCACATCGGTAAAGGCAGCCCAGCCCAGCTCTGCTAATTGATAGAGATTAATATTGGGGTAATTACGGACTTCAGCAGTAAATGCCCATTGATTGTCACCATATTGATAGTTGTTAGGGTAACCACGGATCCCGGTGTCATCGCCGAGTGCGAAGGGCCTATCAATATAATTGTTTTGCGAAGTGCTGAGCCTGAGTTTGGAATAAGCGGTCCACTTAGGGGTGATATGGTAGAAGTACTCTGCGGCAACATTCACCTTGTAATAGTCTTTTTGAGTGGTGGCAAACACACCTTCACCATCCATTTCTAGCAGCAGTAAGTGATCTTTAGCTTGGAAGCCACGGCTAGACTGCCAATTGATGTGATAACCAACAGGGGAGTCATCGTTGAGATCGCGGGTTTCAAAGCCTAACTTTACATAGTGTTGCCAACCCAAATTAAAGTCTTCGTTATAGTTAATGAGGTGGACGTTGTTAAGGACTTTAAAGTCATCTTGTAGATATTGATAGGCTACCCAAGGGTAGAGGAAATCACGATCTTGAGGCAGTTCTGATGCTGGATACTCCTCTATATTATCAAATTCATGCTTATCTTGAGTGAGCCCGGTTATGATGCGAGAAAGCTCATCACTGCTGCGATTTAATAGCCAGCCGTAACGGGCACTATTGTAGGTGACAGCATGCTCAAATTCATTAAACTCTTGGCCGTTTTGTTTCAGGGTATCGACTCGGAGATCATCTAAATACTCAGCCGAATACATATTGCTGCCATCAAGTGTGTAGAAGGGTTTCTCAAAATATAGATGGGTTGCTTGGCCATCACTGTTATCGTAAAAGTCAGCCGCTATGGTGGCATGTTCGATAAAGTTGAGGGGGGCTTCAATCGCAAATTTGTAACCAGTACGATCGGCATTAGACTGGTACTTGAAACGAGTTCGGATCCCTAAACCGAGTAAATTGTCCTCTTTAATACCGATAGAAAACTTACTCTCACCGCCGCTACGGCCGAGACTCACCGTGGGCAATAACGACCAATTATCCCACGTCTCAACCAGGATGTTTTCACCACCATCATCGATGACATCAGCATCTGGTGCGGGCTGAGCAAATTGAATGTCAGCATCACGAATAAAGGGCTCTGCGCGTAATATGCGTTGCACTTCATCGAGGTCTTTTTGGCTTATACTTTCATTTTCTTTAAAGCTGAGCTTGTCGCGAATGACGTAGTCGCGAGTATTGATATGTAAGTAGTTGGCCCAGCGGTGAATAAAGAAAGTGTCGGGGTCGGACAGATCAAAGATGTCATTGCTTTTAACGACAATACTGTTGATGTGCTTCTTTTGTTCATAGTCTTGTGGTTTAACTTCTACTTTTTTCGTCGTTATCTCTTCAGCACCAACCGCACTGGTCAGTGCGTAAGTTAACAAAGCTAACGTCGAACAGCTAAATCGAGTCATAGGCTGGGGGAGTCCTAATGAGATAACAATAATTACAAATAGGTTACATAGCTATAACACATGGAACAGTTAGGTTAGTCAAGCATAAGATGATGATCATACTTGAGGATAATTGAATGTAGTGCGGAGGGGGCGAGCGCACTGAGGCGCCCGCATGTGTCAATTTGTCACTAGGATACTGCTATAACGTACGACGTGGAGGTACAGCCACATTAGCAAAGATAAGCCCTGCCACAATGGACATGAATATAAGGAATATCTGTGTGCCAAGGTGCGACTGGTTGAACATCGTCTCACCTAAAATTAGGGTATTCAACCCGATATAGGTTTTGCTGCCGGGTACCAAGATGACGATGCCTTGTAATAGCGCAATAGTCGCTGGTGCTTTCATCCAACGGGCATAGAGGTTTGAATATACACCTACCGCTAATGCACCAAAGAAAATACCAATAGAATCGCCAAAGTAAATGCTGGCGAGCATGGCAGAGAAAAAGGCGACAATCCCCGCAAGAACACCCCAAGGAGAGTCTTTCATGCGCGCTTTAAAGATAATGACGAGTGCCATAGATAGAATCGGTACTGCAGACCAAACGGCCCATTTAGGCAGTGATTCTGGCGGTATATAGGTGGTTTCACCAAACAGTGCTTTACCTATTGTTAAGCCAAGGATCACTCCGAAATAGAGCTTAAACAGCAGCATGAATGCATCCATCACCCTTGCTGTACCTGAGATGAGATCTCGTGCGGCTAACTCCGCTAACCCCAGTGTTAATGCTAAGCCCGGAATAAAGATGATGATGCCGGAGAGTATGACCACCGGAATGTTCATACTGGGATCAAACTTGGCAATACCGCATGCGGCAACCGCGCATAAAATAGCCGCTAGGGGTTCCAGCATCTCAGCCATGCGCTTAGAGCGTTCGGCGCGGTAGACCAAGCCATAAACCATAAGGCCTAATATACCTGACCAAAAAACATCGTTCCAACTGGTGCCCATTAACATGGCAAAGGCGCCCGCTGAGCTACCAAAAGCCAATAATGTTAAGGCGGTGCCGTAAGGGTTAGGCTTATTGGATATCTCTTCTAAGCGCTCAAGTGATTCGGTTAGCGTGCGTTTGCCAGACATTAGCTCTTCAACGAGTTCGTCGGTTCGCGCTAATGAGCCTAAATCGAGTTCACCAGGGTTAACTCGTGCCACGTGATTGTATTCTTGATCTTCATCGTGTTGCAGTACGAAGGTCATGGCGGTGGGTGAAACCAAGAAATAACCTTCTATGCCGAGCAGCTTTGACACTGCTTGCAGGTGTGCTTCAAGCCGATAGGCTGGCGTGCCAAATTTATGCAGTGCTTTACCGAGTCGAATGATAAAACGTCGCTTCTCTAGAAACTCTTGATTGTTCACAATGGCTGTTCGCTATATATCTTGGTTGTAAGGCTTAATTCTTATCAATAAACACTGACTTATTGAGCTTATTTACCGCTGCAATGTATCACTGTTTATTGGCTGATTATTGACGAGCGCATCTTACCTGATTTGCTCTAAAAAGGTTGCGATTTATTTACTTAATGTTCGTAAATTGTAATGCTGTGTCGTTAATCACAATAACAAATAGGATGTTCCATGCCACTTGCGATATCAGGTCTGTATATTAGCCTTACTGCATTACTCGTTATAGCGTTAGCCTATCGAGTCATAAAAATAAGAAAAACACATAAAATTGGCATTGGTACTGCCGGTAATGAGCCACTGAGTCTTGCTTGTCGAGTGCATGAAAATCTACTCGAAAACGCACCGATAGCGATGTTGTTATTTGTGGTTGCTGAAAGTAACGGTACTAGCGCCGCGGTATTGCATATTTTTGGTACGCTTTGGATTGTGTCACGCTTGATGCATGCCATCGGTTTAACACAAGGCAAAGGGGGTTATCACTTTGGCCGCTTCTGGGGAGTATTGATGACATGGGCAGTGATTGTGGGCTTAGTCGGGGTGAATATTGTAGCGTTTGCGAGCAGCTTATAGTTATCTAAAACAATATCTACTAGAGTTAGATACAGGTTCTTTAGGCGATGACAAGCCCCGTCCAGCAATACCCACAGCCAATTAAGGGTTATGCCCAAGCCACTTGAAAGTGCAGATTTCAGTGGGAATTTAATCGGCTTTAGGCGAGGAGTAGATTGTAGTTAATGGTTATTCCCTTAATAAAATCTATAACAAAGTATAAAGCCGATTAAAACCCATCGTAGAAGGCTTTTTGCAAGCTCACTTCGTTGTTGTGCCAGTTTGAAAGGGAATCACCATTCCTACACTGGCACGCCTAAATTTGAACATGCAAACACCCGCTGGCTAATACCCACAGCCAATTAAAGGACATATAGACTATACTAAAAAAAGCATTATTCTGATGCTTTTTTAGTCACACCTATGGTGCGGAGCCTGTTATACTCCGCGTCCCCGTTGTGAGAGCAAGTTGGGGCGCGAAACCCGCGTAATCTTTAGTATCTCTGTCAGGCTGTTAATTCCATGCAAGTAGAATCCACATTATTTACTCATCCTAAATTCCGCACCGAACTTACCCGTCCGGCGCCATTTTTGCCTATGTCTCGCAAAGAGATGGACAAGCTCGGCTGGGATAGCTGCGATATTATTATTGTTACCGGTGACGCTTATGTGGATCACCCAAGCTTTGGTATGGCGGTGATTGGCAGAATGCTCGAAGCCCAAGGCTTTAGAGTCGGGATCATCTCGCAGCCAGATTGGTCTAACAAAAATGAATTCATGAAGTTAGGTAAACCTAATCTCTATTTTGGCATTACTGCGGGCAACATGGATTCGATGATCAACCGTTACACCGCTGAGCGTCGCATGCGTCATGACGATGCCTACACCGCGGGTAACCTTGGTGGTAAACGTCCTGATCGCGCCGTGACTGTGTATGCCCAGCGTTGTAAAGAAGCCTTTAAGCAAGTTCCTGTCGTGATTGGTGGTATTGAGGCGAGTCTACGCCGAATAGCGCATTACGATTACTGGTCAGACAAAGTGCGTCGCAGTGTCATCTTAGATGCCAAAGCTGACATCTTAGTTTACGGCAATGCCGAACGCCCGCTGGTGGAGCTGTCGCACCGTTTAGCCAGTGGCGAGCCTATCGGCCAGCTACATGATATCCGCGGTACGACCGTGATCCGTAAAGAGCCGCTGCCTGAGTGGAAGGGCATGGATTCGCGTAAGCTCGATCAGCTACATAAAATTGAACCGATCCCGAATCCTTATGGCGCTGATGACGTGGGTTGCAAAAACCTCTCAGGCCCAACGGATGAGAAGATATTTGATAACGACGCCCCTAAAGCCATTAGTGTGCAGCCAGCGAGGCCTAAACCGTGGGAAAAGACCTACGTGTTACTGCCTAGTTATGAAAAGGTCTCAGAAGACAAATTTTTATATGCGCATGCGTCGCGTATTTTGCATCAAGAGCAAAACCCAGGTTGTGCTCGAGCGTTGTTTCAGAAACATGCCGAGCGTGCTATTTGGGTCAATCCTCCTGCATGGCCACTGAATACTGACGAGATGGATGGCGTATTCGATTTAGCCTATAAACGTGTACCGCATCCATCGTATGGCAAAGATATTATTCCAGCCTACGACATGATTAAGACCTCAATCAATATCATGCGCGGTTGCTTTGGTGGTTGTTCTTTCTGCTCTATTACCGAGCACGAAGGCCGAATTATCCAAAGTCGTTCACAAGAGTCTATTGTGAAAGAGATAAAAGATATTCAACAGAAAGTGCCTGGCTTTACTGGGGTAATTTCCGATCTTGGTGGCCCAACGGCTAACATGTATCGCCTAGGCTGCTCTAGCGTAAAAGCTGAGAGTACTTGCCGCCGTCTATCCTGTGTATTCCCCGCCATTTGCGGCCATTTAGATACTGACCATCAAGCCACCATCGATCTGTACCGCGCTGCGCGTGATGTGCCCGGGATTAAAAAAGTATTGATCGCCTCGGGCGTACGCTATGACCTCGCAAGTGAAGATCCTCGCTACGTTAAAGAGCTCGCAACCCATCACGTGGGTGGCTATCTTAAGATTGCGCCAGAGCATACTGAAGATGGACCGCTAAACAAGATGATGAAGCCCGGCATGGGCAGTTATGATAAATTTAAAGAGCTTTTTGATAAGTATTCGAAAGAGGCGGGTAAGAAACAGTACCTGATCCCATACTTCATCTCGGCGCATCCAGGCACGACCAACGAAGACATGGTTAACTTGGCATTGTGGCTAAAAGGTGAAAAATTCAAACTGGATCAAGTGCAAAACTTCTATCCATCGCCGATGGCCAATGCCACCACGATTTACCATACTGGACTGAACTCGCTAAAGAATGTGAAGCATACGAGTGAAGAGGTGACGGTACCGAAAAAAGGTCGTCAACGTAAACTGCACAAAGCCTTGCTGCGTTACCATGATCCTTTAGGCTGGCCGATGATCCGTGAAGCTTTGATTGCCATGGGTAAAGAGAAGCTCATTGGCAACAGCCCTTCCTGTTTAGTGCCAGCCGAATCGCGTCAAGAACGGGACGCGCTGCGCAGTAAAAAGAAACTCGTGACCAAAGATGATGGAAAAGGTCAGAAAGCCTTTACGCGTTTTTCTGCCGATCAGTTTGATGATCGTAAGCAAGGTGAAGCTAAGAAAGCTGGCGCTAGTGCTGATAATTCTAACAAGGCAGGGCAAGCTAAAGCAGGCCAGTCCAAAGCCAAACCTGGCGGTCAACGTCCGGTTAAGAAAAATGCTTGGGGCACCACGCCAAAGCATCAAAGGTAATGATTGCGCGCTTTCACAGCGCTATCTAAATCATAAAAATAAGGGAATATCATTGGATATTCCCTTTTTATTGGAGTGAACAATGGCTGACCATCCAGATGACATCACCACTGATTATAGTGACGAAAGCTTTTGGCAAAAAGTGAAACAGTTTGCTCAAAAAGCGGGCCTAGAGGTGATAGATAAGGCGTTATGCCTTTATTATGCCGCGCAGCGTCCAGATACCCCTCGATGGGCTAAAACCATTATTTTTGGTGCACTGGCTTACTTTATTGCCCCCATTGATGCGATACCCGATCTAACCCCCGTGGTGGGCTTTTCAGATGATTTAGGTGCGCTTGCAGCAGCTTTGGCTATGGTGTCTATGTATGTCGATGACAAGGTCAAAACCCAAGCGGCAGAAAAATCAGCCGCTTGGTTTGATTAAGATTGATCCATTAACAGAACCAATGAAGTGGTGAATGACGAGTAGATCCAGATACTTATGATCTATAGTCTCCATAATCACAGTGTTGCGTGATCTTACTGCTACGACTCATTAATAATCTTATCCGGCGATGGTCGTTGCTGGTGTGCCTGCTGCAACGCGGTCCCGTACCTGACGTGATTTATCACTGTTAAACATCGCTAGCAAAGCCGCTGTCTCCAGCGGCATTGTTTGGCCATTATTTAAGTTTGAATTGACTCACTATTAGCTCGAGTTGATGGTTGGCTGTGGCGAGGTTGACGGTTTCATTACTGGTGGTCTCGCCGTTCATGGCCAGCTCACTTGCCATTTCGCAAATGGCAGACATGTTGCGGGTAATTTCACTCGATACCGAGCTTTGCTCCTCTGCGGCGGTGGCTATCTGGGTATTAAGATCATTAATTTGATTGACTGAGTCACCAATGGCATCAAGATCGCTGGCCACGATTTCGGTGGTTTCAGCTGTTTTTATACAGGTATTCTTGGTGGCATCCATTGAGGACATTGCCGCATTAGACGCTTCTCTAAGTTTATTGAGGGTCGATTCTATTTCTGCAGTGCTTGATTGAGTTCTGGCGGCTAACGCTCTGACTTCATCAGCAACAACCGCAAACCCGCGTCCTTGTTCGCCCGCACGAGCCGCTTCTATGGCGGCATTAAGTGCTAATAGATTAGTTTGGTCGGCAATTTCACCGATCACCTTTAGTACCTGAGTGATGTTTATGGTGTCTTTATCTATTTGCTCAATATTGGTTGAGGTGTTTTGGACTTCTTGCACAAGCTGAGCCACGGTGCTGGTTGCCTTGGCGACAACCGCTTTTGACTCCATGGTTTGATTCTTGGTGACTTGGGTGAAAGAGGCGGTTTCGGCGCCGTTTCTCGCAACATCGTTGGCGGTAGCACTCATCTCTTCAACGGCGGCGACGATCTGCTCGGTCTCAGTGGTGTGCGCGCTTAAAATGGAGCGATTGGCGTCAGTTTCTGATTTTAAGCGTTCAACACTGCTGGCGATATGGGTTGATGATTGCAGTACCTCTAACATCATCGATTGCAGGCTTTCGATGAACAGGTTAATGCCTTTTGAGATCTGGCCTAAATCATCTTCATTTTTAACCTCTAAGCGTCGAGTCAAATCCCCATTACCCATAGACAGTTCGGTGACCATCTCTTTGAGGGACAGAATGGGCTTATAAAGTACAAACAACACGCCGAGTAACACACTGATCGCCAGCGCTAGCATAATAGCGGAAGATAACATGGCGCGATAAAGCGCACTGTCGACAGCGGCATAGGCCACGGATTTATCTAGGCCGACAAACAAGTACCATTTTTTGCCATTAACTAAATTAATGGCTTTTGAAACCGCGAGCTTATCGATGCCATCTAGGGTGTATTCCTGCATGGTTTCATCATTTGACAATAATGTCTGCTGTACTTGCGCTAAGCCAAAGTCAGAAAAGCGGGTTCCTGTGACCAGAGTCTGAGATTCTGATGCCAGTACTTTGCCTGTTTGGTCGGTAATTAGGGTGACTGCGCCCGGATAGTTAACGGCTTTGACGGTATCACTCAGGTAAGTGAGTTCTATGTCTCCAAGTACCACGCCATCCCCGAGGTTTTTTAAAATAGAAATTACATCATGGCCGGTGCCGTCATCGACATAAATATCGGTGATATCGAGATTGTTAGAAGACTTGCCTTGTTGATACCAAGGGCGAGTGCGCGGATCATATTTTTCAGGTATCGCTTTGCCATTGACCCACTTGCTACTGGTCTCGGTTGAATAGGCGCTGCCATCGTCAAAACCAAAGTAGATCCGTGCAACACCGCCGACATCCGTTGATAATCTTGCCGCATTAACATAGTTATCGCGATAACTGCCAGTGTGATAATGCTTGGCTAAGGAATCGATGGCATCGGCTTTTTCTTTAAACCAGCTTTCAATATTAGCTGACTCATATTTAACGACATTGGTCAGTTTTTCATTGGTACTGGCAATGGTGCTTTGTTTGAGCTCTATGTAGGACAACCAGTTTGAGATCACAAGACAAAGTGTGACTAAAGTCACCATTGACGCGATGAGCGATTTTCTAAATCCTAGCAATTTTTTATCTCCACGATATGACGCGAATAAAAAGAGGCCGGGGGACGGCCTCATTAGGTGGGAGCTTACAGACGTGCGACTACGCTAAACTAAATTAGCCTTGCCAAGTCAGGTTGAAGTCGTATCTAAAGCCGATGGTCACGGCTTGGTCGTCTTCGCGGTTGTCATAGCTTTTATCGAGGTATTCTAAGTGGACGCGCACGTTAGCGAGTGGATTCCATTCCAGCGTGGTATTAAAGCCGTCATAGTCGGCTGAGGTGGTGTCATTAATACCGTCTTTAAATTGGAAATAACCAAGTTTAACTTTGTAATCATCGCTAATAGGATAGGCAAATGCGGTGTCTAAGGTGCTGCCACTGCGATCTTTATTCATGCTGCCAGCATTATAGTTATACTGCTTATCTTGGTAACTAACAGCCATATACATGTCGTTACTGAAGGTATAAGCCACTACGCCACCGACGGTTTTGTCATCACCCTCTACGCCACTAGTATCGGCAGTATTTTGGGCGACATAACCTAAACCTATGTGCAGTTGATTAAGATCGTAACCCACACCCACGTTGATCATGTCGGTTGCATCTTCACCACTATCACCATCAAACTGTGCACCTGCCATCCAGGTGAAGTCGCCAGTGACGAGTTGGTAAGTGACAAAGTTATCGACAAAGAATGGGCTTTCATGGTCATACGCGTAAGGGCTGTTACCGTGGTTAAAGATATCCACATACTCAGCAACTAGGGTGTATTGCGCAGGTCGCTGCTTACCAATACCGACTTGGCCGTAAGGTGAAGCAATAGCGGCATAAGCCTGACGTGCTTTACCAAAATTACCAGAGTTGGCGATATCAACGCTCCATTCGCCTTGAGCAATCGCAGTCCAGCCATCAGCAAATTCAGTGCTGGCTTTAATCCCGATACGAGACAGTGCATCACGCACATCCCAAGTTTTATCTTGGCCGTCATCTAAGTAACTTAATGTCGGACGAATCGAGCCATAAAGACTGACTTGGCTATTTTCAAATTGTGAAGGAGCCGCATTTTTTTCTAGCTGGGCGATACGGGCTTCAAGCGAGGCCGTATCTTCTGCAGCGTAAGCGTTTACACAGCATAAACTAACCGCAATCGCGACGAGTGACTTAAGTGTTTTCATCGGTGTATTTCCCTATATTTCGGCCGCAAAAATCCCCCCTCTCTAGTGAGTAGAGTGGCAATGCAGCACGAATGAATGAGTGTTGGTTTGAAATGCTCATCAGCCTTTGTTAGCTGATGAGCAGGGCGAGTCCTTTAGTGAGCTGGTATTATTTCAGCTTCTTGAACCATAAGTTGTGGTGTTGCTTAGCCCAGTTTTCGTCACAATAACCAGAGGTCATGTTAGACATGCCGCCTTCGGACATCACTGTCGCCATGAAGATGTGTACCACTGAGAAAGCGCTGATGATGATGGTTGAAACAATGTGCATTGCCAGCATCAAATTCGCGGTATTCTTAGTAACAGCAAAGGTTTCAGGGAACATCATTGTCAGACCAGAAATCACCATCAAGCCACCAAAGAGTGCAAATACCCAGAACCAAAGCTTTTCACCTGCGTTGGCAAAGCCTGCATCTGGATGATGCTTCTTACCAGTATTGAGGTAACCACCGAGCACGGCAAACCACTTAAGGTCATAGCTGGCTGGAATTTGCTTTGGTGCCCACATCACTATCATCAGGATGTAACCTAAGATGAAGGGGAACGCCATTAGCTCATGCAGACCGCTAGAAAGACCGACTAATGATCCCCAGCTAGAGGCATTCATGCTTGGCTCAAAGTAGTGTCGACCACCCGCTAAGACTAAGCCCGTTAGCATAAGCAGGATGCAGGCAATCGCTCCCAGCCAATGCACACTGACGCTTAAGCCTGACCAACGTTTGATCATCTTACCTGAGAAACCTTTATCCAGACGTGAGACACCGTTCACCATGATGAAGATGATAAACAACGCGATCACGCCAAACAGGCTGGCAAAAACCAAAAATGCGATACTTTCAGTGGCTGCTAAGTAACCCAGAATAGTTTCGTCAGCATCTTCAGGTATTGATGCTGGCATCAATAACTCAGGTTGCGTCGGCATACCGCGTATTTCAGGGATGTCACCTGGAATAGCTTCTACTTGAATTTCCTGCCATTGCTGAGGCTGCAATGTCGCAACGTCAGCGGCCATGGCTGCCGTTGAGACAAACAGGCTCATGACAATAAAACTAAACAATCTTATTGCTCTGTTCATTCGTAACTCCTTTAGCGATGTTAGGTCGCCTATTGGGTACTTTCCGTCGAATATCTGAGGGGTATAGATTCAGGTATCGACGGACATTACCGTTTCACTCGGTACAAAGTGGGTTAACTTATCGTGTATAAAGTCAACTCATCACTGCATTTTTTGGGTGATTAAAAGGTGCAGCTCAGTCGCAAACTCGCGCCAAAAAGCTTGCTGGGCATGGTTCTTTATCCCTTCACAGAAGGGCGTGATCCAAGTGCCAAGGTGCTTAGTGATGAACTCGTCGCCAATGGCTGTGAGTTCCTCGAAGGCGTCGATATTATTGGCTGCTTTCTGCTCACTCGCTAACGCGTGAACACAGTAGAGAAACTCCAGTTCGTTACCGATAAAGTCGGCAGGTTCATTGAATTTATCATCAATGACCAAGCCAATCTCTTGATAGAACTCGGCAACTCTGACTGTTTCATCTGTATTCATGACATGGTTGCCGCTGCGATAAACGCCCTCGTAAGGGGCAACCAACAGCTTATATGGCCCGATACACATACGGTTGAAGTCAAACTCCAATTCCGATGAGTCATCGACAAATTTCTTTGCTTCTGTGAGCAAAGCGCTATCGGGGCGGTTCGCTTCGAGATATGCGATCATGCCCGTTAACGCCTCTGTCCCTGAGGGCGCGAAAATCATCGATTTATAGGCAAAGTATGCAGTTGCCATCGGACCATATTGTGCAGTCATTATGCGCGTTCCTTAATAATCACCATGTTTGGTTTCGTGATGCAATCGCCGTAACCGACACCTTCTTTACTGGCAGAAGGTTTCTTTAACACCTCATCGATGTTACCTACTTGGATACATTCAACTGGACAGCCAGCAACGCAGGCGGGTGCCATGCCACGGTCTAGTAGTTCGACACACATGTTGCACTTGTCAGCCTTACCATCGTCTTCACGAATGTTGACCGCAGAGTACGGACAGGCGCTGACGCACAGGCCACAACCAGTACATTTCTCACGATCTAGCACCACGATACCGTCATCTCTGACATGGTAGGCCTTAGTAGGACAAACCATTAGGCAAGCAGGGTTTTCACAATGCATGCAAGAGTGAGATAACCACACGTCAACAGCGCCATCTTCGCGTTGTACTTCATAACGGTCGACTTTGCGGAATCTATGATTTTCAGGCAACTCGTTGTGAATTTGGCAGGCGACAGTACAGGCACCACAACCAACACAGTTCTCTTGTCTGAAGACAAAGCCCACTTTTTGATTAATAGACATCTTTTACTCCTTAGGCTTTTTCTAACGCGACATTAGTCGAATGGTAGGCTGAACAGCCGCCCATATCGGTTAACTTGTCGGTAGTGAGGTTGTTGGTACAACTGGCTCTGCCCTGAGGGTCCATACGGCGCCAGTTGTTCTTGGGTGCCATTACGGTACCGCGGCCAACCTGACTTGAAACCTGTGCGGTGAAGAACGCTTCGCCACGGTGGTTGCTGAGTCGGACTGTGTCGTTATTCTTAATGCCTAACTCTTTTGCGTCTTCGGTATTAACCTTGGCAAAATACGCCGGGAAGTTACGAATATACTTCACGTTATAGAAGGCGCTGTTTGCACGTTGGGGGATCGCAGGAGATAACATGCGGAATGGCAAGTTTTTCTCTTCTGGGATCATCTCATCTTCAGGTAAACCGAAGTCAATGACGGGGTGGTAACCGGCGTCAATCATCATCTGAGAATGGAATTCAATCTTGCCACTGTCAGTTTTATACTTACCATCACCGAAGTAAGGGCGTTGATCGTAAACGGTGACAAATTTCTCTTTGATGATCTGTTCGTAGGTGATGTTGTTGTGTCTGAACGCAGGTTCTTCAGTGTCTAAGAAATCACGCAGAATTTGTTCATAATCGACGCGCATCTCTGGGTGGTGATCTAGTCCCATATGAGCAGCTAACTCTTTGAAGAAGATCCAGTTATCTTTAGATTCACCTAAAGGCTCAATCACTTTCTCAGAAGTTTGCATGTGGTAACAGTTGTAATCGGTACCCATATCTGGGAACTCGAACTGCGTGGTCGATGGTACAATAATATCGGCAAGTTCCGCCGTATCTGTCATTAAGAAATCATGGACGACTAAGAACAGATCATCACGCATAACACCGCGGCGACAGGCGTTGGAATCTGGCGCAACGGAAACAAAGTTACCATTGTAGTTAATCACAGCTTTAATAGGCTTGATTGGTTTACCATAGCCAGTCGGATCAGTCGGGTGAAGCGCTTTGGCTATCTCCGTCATGTTGACATGCCCTACGGTGTCGCCATTGGGATGGATATGATCGGCACGACCTTTAGAGTAGTTCAGGCTGTCATCGGCTTGGGTGTTATCGTAAACGAAACCATTACCAATCTTACCGAATTGACCCGCAACAGCGTGCATCATCGCGATAGCACGAGACATACGAGCGCCGTTGTAGTTACGCTGCATACCGTAACCTAGACGTAATACCGATAGTTCAGACTCACCGTAGACCTTGGCGAACTTGAACATCTTCTCTGTCGGTACACCGGTAACCTTCTCAATTTCCTCGTAACTCATTTCGTCGAGACGTTTAAGCAGGTCTTGGTAGCCCAGAGTGTTCGCTTCGATAAACTTAAGATCGGCTAAGTTATTTTCGATCAAGTATTTCATGATACCGGCAGCAAGATGGGTATCAGTACTTGGCTTTGGTTGTAACCAAATATCAGCTTGTGACGCAATCGGCGTACGTATCGGGTTCACCACTAACAGTTTGGCACCCTTATCGCGTGCCTGGTTGATGAACTTGATGCCGTGAACGTTGGTTGCCGTTTCGTTCTGACCCCAAGAGATATAACAGTTGGTGTAGATGTTGTCGTATGGATCTGGACCTTGGTATGTACCTGTCACAGATTTAAGACCTTCATAGGCAGCGAATACACACACCTTACGGTCTAGCTTACGAGCACCAACGGCATTGAAGAAACGGCTTGGTCCGCCGTATTTACCAATAACACCTTCATGACCTGAGTAGCTGTATGGCAGAATCGAATCAGAGCCGTGCTCTTTGATGATTGTCTTCAGACGAGAGCTGATTTTTTCATAGGCTTCATCCCATGAAATACGACGCCACTTGCCTTCGCCCTTTTCACCCGCACGTTCCATTGGATGTAAGATACGATCGGCAGCATAAGTGTACTGCACATAGGCATGACCCTTAACACAAGGTGAGGTGCCCATTTTCTTCATCTCTGAAGCACCTTCGACATAGGTCATACGGCCATTTTGCACGGTAAACTTCAGCAAACAGCGGTCAGCACAGTTACGTTGGCAAGTGTGATATTTGATCTCACCTTCGCGCTTGAGTAATTTGTCTGGTGCGCCGCCACGTTGTTCCGTAGCGCTGGCAATGCCGGGCATCAAGCCTGACAGAGAGCCTACAACGGAGCTTGCTCCTACTCCCTGCAGGAAGGTGCGTCTGTTAATCTTCATATGTGTTCCCCATCTTGATAGTGTTTATTCACTACTTATATTTTTTGCGTTGACGACATGAATATTACTTGTGAGTAACTTAACTTCAGGCGTAGTTAGTACTTACTCTATTTTGAACGGTTTAGTTCTGGTGTTACTCCTTTAACGGTCAAATCAGGCCTCTCATCGACACTGGTTTTGACTTCTCCTATGAATAGCTCACTAGGCTTCACTGGCTAAACGCCATTCTCTTTCTAGCCCACAAATTAATTTAGATTTTACCCAGCTGAATGCGGCCGAATGATTGGTATTGCCAAATAGTACATAGTTACCAATCTCACGATTTTCACGGCGACGTATTCGACATTTCTGTGCCAGATCTTCAGGCAATTTGACATAGTCAATGCCGGGTAACATATTGACGAATTGACGCGTAAATTGGTTACAGCTCAGCGTGATGGCATTGGTTTCACTTAATAGTCGCATTGCGGAGGCTAGACTGTCGGTATAGCCCTCGACTTCCATGCATAGATCTTGTTCACGGCATAAATTAACTAACAGCGGGCAAACAAGGTCGTCGTAATTATCAATCTCTAAACAGGAATAACGAGACAGGCTTTCAAGCGTGAGCGGCTGATTGAAAATGGGGTGCGCACGTTTAGCTAAAATATAGAGACTGTCAGTTTCTGAGAACATTTCGTAGTTGAGATTTTTGCCATTAAACCCTTCGTATACGACTACAAAATCCATATCGCCATTGGCGAGTTCGGTAGAGCAGTCATGGGTCAATACTCTGACATCAAACCTTAAGTTAGGTGCTTCTTGCAAAATGTCATCGCGAACGACTTTTTGCACCGCATAGACAAACTCATCGTAAGCATGAATAACAAACTGCCCACCAGATTCTGCTGGGGTGAACACTGAATGCTGCATCTCTATTTTTTGGTACTGTTCAACCAGACTTTTTGCCATTGGGATGAGTTGATGAGTTTTCTCGGTAGCCACAAAGCCAGAGCAGCGTCTTATAAAAAGAGAGTCTTTAAATATATCTCTCAATATTTTCAAGGTTCTACTCACACCAGAAGCCGTCATGCCCAATTCATTTGCAGCTTGATGGCTTTGTCCATGCTCATATATAGCAATAAACACTTTTAATTGATTATAATTTAGTTGGTCTATTTTGTTCATGGCAAATTCACTGGCTGAATTAATTGATTGGTATCATCTATATAATAGTTGTGATGTTCAGTGTTATAAGTCACATTTTTAAAAAGCTTGTTTTTATATTTTTGATATAGGTCTCGTGTTTTACATATTAACATTCGCAAATGTCGAAAAGTGATATTTGCTATGGACATTTTTATATATGTAACTTCTATGTGTATTACTGGTTAAGTTGTACTTTGGTACTAGATGTGACCACCGTTATTACTGGCGTAAGCGCATGTTTTACATATGCTTTATCTGCTTAGTCATTTAGATCGCTTTAGTGATTAATTAAAGTGAGACATAAAGCCAAGTATGTTTTTGTACTCTATAAATTATATCCAAAAATCATCTAACGATTTAATTTCACGAAAATAATAATTATTTTTCTATTGTGACCTTTATTTGATATTTGCAGCTTTAATTATTCCTTTGTATATATGTTTACATGTTTGAGTGTATTTTATATATAGAGTTTTTATAAGTGGTTTCAGTAATTATTTATTGAACCCATAATAAGGAATAATTATGTTGGATAGACGCTCCATATTAAAAATGGCCGCTGGTGGTGCAATGTTAACGCTGATCCCAAGCGTTCAACTTCAAGCTAAAACCCCAGGTAAAAGATTGGCTATGGTGTTTGATGTTCGCCGTTGCACAGGGTGTCTATCTTGTACTGTGTCCTGTGCAATGGAAAACCAAACCGATACCGGCCGTTGTCGAACTCGAGTCAACCAAGCTGCAATTGAGCTGGACGGTGGCTTTGCGACGCTGGCGGTACCAAATCAATGTAATCAGTGTGATAACCCACCCTGCGTTGATGTTTGCCCAGTAGAAGCAACCTACAAACGTAAAGAGGATGGCATTGTGGTTATTGACCATGATGAGTGTATCCATTGCCAGTTATGTGTCGATGCTTGCCCATATGGGGCAAGACGCAAAGATGAAACCTTAGAATCACCTCCCGAGAAGTGTAACTTCTGTATTCATCGAGTCTCAGCAGGATTACTACCTGCATGTGTTGAAACTTGTATTGGTGAAGCGCGTAATTTTGGCGACCTCAATGATCCAAACAGTAAAGTATCGCAACTGGTTCGCGATAACTCGGTTTACGCCATGCTGGCGGGTGAGGGAACTAAGCCAAATATTTTCTATATTGGTTTACCTGAACAACCGAAAGACAAGCAGATCTTGTCACTTAATTTCCTTGAATGGCAACGCTAGGAGCGGGTAATGGACAGACGTAAATTTTTAACGCAAGCGGGCGCTGTTTCTGTGGCTGCTGCCACAGTGGGTTGTGGCAAGATGGCTCAAGCTACACATCCTGAACGCAGCCAAGATGTCAGTCGTTTTGGTCATCCGATCCCAGCAGAGTGCCAGCAAGATGCTAATGGGCAATGGCAACTCACCCAAGGCGTGCGCACTGCATATTCTAGGTGTTTTAGCTGCTATAACATTTGTGGTCTTCGAGTGCGTATCGACGAAGCCAGTGACAAAGTGCTCAAAGTCGGTGGTAATCCATATTGTGAGAATAACTCTGGTTCTCCATTGCCGATAGCGATGGCTGTTAAGCAAAGTTATATTGCTTTAGCGGGTGAGGCCGGACTCGAAAACCGTGCCACTACCTGTGCTAAAGGAGCCAGTTGTGCTGACTCTGTTGATGACGAACGCCGTGTCACTGATGTGCTTAAGCGTGATGGTCAACGTGGTGAAGGTAAGTGGGTCACCATTAGTTATGAGCAAGCATTAAAAGAAATTTTAGAAGGCGGCGATCTCTTTGGTGAAGGCCATGTCGAAGGTTTACGCAGTTTACGTCAACTCGACAAACCGGTTAAGCCTGGTTTCCCTGAGTTTGGCAGCGCGGCGAACCACCTGTTTGCTACCTACTGTGCCGAAGATACCTTACGCGGCAGCTTCTACGCTCGCTTTATGCAACAGTCTTGGGGCACGAGTAACTTAGGCACTAAGCATGCTTACTGCGGTGCAGCTCAAGCGACGGGTTATAGCTTAGGTATGGCTTCAGGCTTTGAAGAGTGGCTCAATGATGTTGATTGGGACAATGTCGAATATGGCTTGTTTATGGGCACCAGCCCCGGTTCTTCAGGTGCAAGCCTTAACCGCGTCGGTCGTGGTCTTGCTGATAGTCGAGTCGATAGAAAGTTCAAATATGTGTGTGTTGATCCACTGCTCAGAACCACAGTCGCTGCCGATACCAATGCAACATGGTTAGCGGTTAAACCTGGACAAGATGCAGCGTTCTCTTTTGGTGTGATTCGTACCATGCTAGAAGAGGGTTGGTTTAATAAAACCCACCTTGAAGGCGCCAGCGAGAAAGCGGCTAAAGCGGCAGGCGAGCTTAACTTTACCAATGCGGGTCACTTAGTGATTGTTGATGCGAAGCACCCCGATTACCGCCGTTTTGCAAAGGCAAAAGACTTTGGTTTAGGCGGGGATGAAGCGCTGATGATTAACGCCGATACACAGGACTTTGTGTCTGTTGAATCGGGTGACAAGGCTGAGCTCTTTGTCAGTAAAATCGTTAAAGACAAATCTGGTCGTCGGGTTAAATTAGCGTCTTCGTTGTATTTGTTAAGAGAAGAAACACAACGTACCAGCATGAAAGAGTACGCCGCCAAGTCGGGTATTGCGATTGCAGATATGCGCCAAGTGGCAAAAGATTTAGGTCGTTACGGTCGTAAAGCCTGTGTTGCTGGTAATGGTGGCACAAATTCGTCTGATGGTTTCGTTATGGGCTGGATCTGGGCAACGTTGAATACCTTAGTCGGTAGTCATGACGCTAAGGGCGGTGCTATTTACGGTAACGGGCCAATTGGTGGTATGGAAGGTCGCTATGATTTAGCCAGTATCGACAATGGCGTGAGCTTGGACGGTGTGGTTAATGCCTGCCGCGATGGGGCTTATGAGTCATCGACTGAATATAAGCAAAAACTCGCTAAAGGTGAAAACCCATACCCTGCTAGCACGCCGTGGCATGAGGTTCTGCCTGCGATGAATGCAGCAGAACAGTGGACGAGTCATGCCAATAACGACCCGTATCAAGCTAAAGTGTTGTTTAACTGGCGTAATAACTTTCTTTATAGCGCAGCCTCTATTAGCCAAGAAGTGGTCGCGAGTATTGCTGACCCTAAACGTTTACCGTTAATTATTGGCATTGATTGCCACATGAATGAGACGAATCGTTACGCTGATTATTTTATTCCTGATCGCTCAATGCTAGAAGAGTATGCCGCAGACCGTATGTGGGGCTCGCATATGTTGGGCGTGGTTGCAGCAGCGCCATTAGTGACACCAAGAACCGTTAAAAACGAAGCGGGTCAACATGTTTGTATGGAGCAGTTGTTAGTCGATATCGCACTCAATATGCAGCTTCCGGGCTTTGGTAAAGGCGCGATTGCCCATGAGGATGGTAGCAAGGCTGACTTGCTTTGTTTTGAAGATTGGCACGCTAAATATCTGGCAAATGTGGCATCACAATGCGAAAACTTGCCGACGGTTACGGCTGAAGATAGGCATTGGGCTGGACTTGATTATGCAATGAAGCCGTTGACGCCGAGACTTAACCCTAACGAGGCCAGTGAAGTTGAAGCACTGCTATCTCGTGGTGGCTACTATGTAGCAGATGAACGCTATGAAGGTGATTTTGTGAAGGGTGCAGGGGCCAAATGTCTGCAGATCTACCATGAAGCGGTTGCGCAGCTACGTCATGCTTATTCTGGTGAGCATTACCCAGGCACGATTACGTATCATCAGCATCGATTCTGGAACGGCGATAGCTGGGAAAGTCACTGGCCAGAAGCTGAGTACCCATTGCTGTTTTCGAGCTATAAGGCAACGGTGAGATCAAATTATGCAGTTGCTTACAAGCGTATTGCAGAGATCAGCCCGACTAACTTTGTCTATATGCATGAAGAAACAGCAAAGGCACAAAACTTAACCGACGGTGATCTAGTGAGATTAGTGACCGCCAATGGCAAGCCTGCCGAAGGGACATTACAAACCGATTTAGGTGTCGCAAGAGGGGCGGTATGTGTGTCTCATGGCTTTGGTCATTCAAAAGGCTTTGGTGGTGACGATAGAGTGATTAATGGGAAAAAATTGGCGGGCTTGAAAGAGCGTGCTGGTGGTATCGCGATTAATCAAATGATTCCTTCAGATCCAACGCGCAAACAAAGTGCCAGTATGCTCAATGATTATTGGACCGGTGCTAACTGCCGACACGGAATTCCAATTCGTGTTGAGAAAGCTTAATTACGATTACACGGTGGATCCTTCTCATATCTACAGCAGAGGGATCCATTGAATATCGTATGTCTAATGCAGATGATCTCAGATTCGGATCCAACACGTAAACAAAGTGCCAGTATGCTCAATGATTATTGGACCGGTGCTAACTGCCGACACGGAATTCCAATTCGTGTTGAGAAAGCTTAATTACGATTACACGGTGGATCCTTCTCA
>NZ_JAKIKW010000023.1 GCF_023283945.1 Shewanella gelidimarina
GCAGAGGGATCCATTGAATATCGTATGTCTAATGCAGATGATCTCAGATTCGGATCCAACACGTAAACAAAGTGCCAGTATGCTCAATGATTATTGGACCGGTGCTAACTGTCGACACGGTATTCCAATTCGCGTTGAAAAGGCTTAATTCATTTCATCCTGCAACATTTACCCCTCAGCATTCTTTTTGGCTGAGGGACTTTTTTCAGCTTAAGTTAAAATTTATCTCTTTATGATAGGGTGAGTTACAAATCACTGGAGATAATAATGACAACAACAAAATACTCACAGATTGGCCTTTTTGCGGCGGCGATGTTTGCTTTGCCAGCGATGGCTGTAACAACAGAGCAAGCAGCTTTTTTTGATAGTCTCGCGGCGCATTGTGGTAAGGCATTTGAAGGTACGGTTACGGCGGGTAATACTGCCGATTCAGCGTTTAGTGGTAAGAAGCTTATCATGCATGTACGCGAATGCAGTGACACCGTCCTTAAAGTGCCGTTTCATGTAGGTGATGATCATTCCCGTACTTGGGTGATTACTAAGACTCAGTATGGCTTACACCTAGCGCATGATCACCGTCATAAAGATGGTAGTGAAGATAAGGTCACTATGTATGGTGGCATGACTGCTGATATGGGCAGTGCTACTGAGCAATCCTTTCCTGTCGATGCATATTCGATTAACAATTTTAGAGACAATGGACTAGATGTATCCATTACCAATGTTTGGCATATGTATACCAAGCCAACAGAGTTTACCTATCGTTTGACTCGTGATGAGAGAGATTTTAGGGTGGATTTTGATCTGACTAAACCTGTGACGCTGCCGCCAGCACCTTGGGGACATAAGTAAGGCATTCTGTTTAAGTGAAGAGATGTGATGCGTCTAGGTTCTAGCTTTCAATTGCTAGAACCTAGAGTTATTGTCCGAGTCTTTCCGTCTTAGCTTATTTCGAAGTGACTAAGTCACGCCCTCGTATCTGCATTCCCTTGAGCCTATTTCTCTTTAAAAGTGAAGGATTGGCCTGCCAGTGCGGCTTCAAACATTAAGCCACCTTTGGCGACAGTAAACACAGCCATGCCGTTGATATAAGATGCTGATGCTGCTTTTTTACCTGCTCCTACTGAATTTCCTGTCGTACCTGCCTGTGCATTGGCGCCAATGTTAATCGCGACGGCAGAGGCTTGTGCGCCGAATTCAAAGCTGCCGCTAGTGAAATCAGTATAAGCAGCTTTATCCTTAAAAAAGATAACTTCGCTGTAAGCTTGGCCACCGAGCTGAAAACCGAAAGAAACTTGGGTTAAGCTGGTATCGCCTTGATAGCCACCACCTTGATAGACGCGTCCTTTACCGTAAGCGGCACCTATACCAATTCCGCCTTTACCTACGGTCGGAAAAAGCGCGTAACCATATGCACTATCGAAAAATTTTTGAGTTTGATTGGCTTGTTGGAAAGTGGTTTTAGCTTGGGTATAGCCATCTTCAGCTAAGGCTTGTGGCGCCACTGCGAGGCTGGCAACGAGGCAAAGAGTGCCGGTTATTTTTTTGAATAAGTGTTTCATTTCAATCTCCTTTAGCTGCTCATGTGTCAGTATCTAGTTGTAGCATAGTTAAGCTGAACCGAAAATGAATGACGCATCAAGCTTAGTGAACCATGAGCATCATTTTTAGCATTAACCAAGGCTAAAGTCATTGTTGTTAATTTAAAGGCAGATGAGTGGATAAAAAAAGCGCCAATATAGGCGCTTTTTTTATGTGTTGGAGCTGCTATTTAAAGGGCTTGTCGAGTACGTAATGCTCGAACCATTTCTGATCCCACTCCATTTTGGCTTTACGATGTTGATACTTGCTTAATCCATGGCCTTCGCCAGGATAAACAATGAGCTCAACCGGTACATTGAGATAATGCTTGAGAGCGCGATATAGCCCCTGTGCATGACCGGCTGGTACTCGCTGGTCATTTTCACCGATATGGATAAGGGTAGGTGTTTTGATTTTATCGACATGGCTGAGTGATGAACCCTGGGTGTAGGCTTCAGGCTTTTCCCAAGGCAGACCTTCCATAAAGTTGACTACATGGCCTGGGGTGTCTTCAAGCATCCATTGCAGGCGTTGATCAAAAACACCGGCGCCAGAGCTTGCCGCTTTAAAACGTTCAGTCGTGCTGATCAAGGCATTAGTTAGGTAACCGCCGTTACTCCAGCCCATCACTGCCATTTTGTCACCATCAACAATGCCGTCGCTAATAAGGTGATCGACCCCTGCGATAATGTCGTTTACCTCAATGTCGTGTTCTTTACCGACTAAATCGGTTAAGAACTTATCACCATAACCAGTAGAGCCACGATAGTTAGGCGACAGTAATGCCCAGCCTTTGGCGGTGAATGTTGAACGGCCATAAGAGCGATGCTGTAAAGCATAGGGGGTTGCTGATGTTGGACCACCATGAATTTGCACCACTAATGGTAGCGGACCGTCAGACTTTTTATAGTCCGCGGGCAAATCTAATATTCCTTCGACAACACTACCATCAGGTGCTTTCCAGCTCACTATGGATATTTGAGGGAGCTTCCAACTCTCGACTTGTGGGTTAATATTACTCAGACGTTCTGCTTTGGCTCGACTGCGATTGGCATCCGCAATAAACATATCAGCAAAGTGATCGAGACCGTTGTGGCTAAAGGCAACGCGTTTACCATTTTGGCTAAAGCTGTAGCTGCCAATGACCATATCGCCATTAATGACCGTGCGCGTATCACCCTGTTCGTCACCGTCAATTTCAGTACAGAATAGCTTTACTCGAGCATGATCTGCGCCGCGATAGCAGATCTCATCACTATTGGGTCTCCATTTTATATCGCCTGAGTTTAAGGTGACATCTCCGCTACGTGTGACTTCGAGCGATGGGGCTTCTGTTGCTTTCGCATTGGCAATAAAGAGCTTACCTGGATGGCCGTCAAAATCGATTCTAAAGGCAAGCTGGTTATTGTTTTCTTGCCAATTTAAACCTAATAACCAGCCGTAAGGTGAAGGGGCTTGGTCGCGCCATTGCGTATCGGCGAGGGTGTTATTGGTTTTTGTTTTGGTATCGAATATCTCGACATCAGACCAACCTTCTAACCGAACTAACTCATTATCGTCAGTGGTGATACGGGCAATTTTACTGCCATCTTCATTGACTTCAAATTCCCAAACAACTTTATCGTCATCGATTAATAGCTGTTGCTTAAAATGTTGCAGGTCAAGCTGGTATAACGGGTTCGTTTTACGTTCGCCATGGCCATATTTAGGGGCTGAGTGGTCTGCACGCATCGAGGCCCAGTCATCTTTATCTTTAACTGTTTTAGTAGCTAAAAAATACACGCTCTTACCGTCATGGCTTAGCTGGAATCCGCTAACGCCTTCGACCTCTTTAGTCATCGGTTGCATGTCACCGCCAGTGACGGCGATGCGGAAAATTTGTGTCTTGCCGTTGTAAGGTGCTTTGGCCGCTTCTTGTTTTACCTTGCCGAGAAAGTAGATATGTTGCCCGTCTGGACTCCATTGTGGACTGGATTCACTTTCATTGGTGAATGTGAGGCGTTTAGAATTACCGCTTTCAGTGTCCAGCAGCCAGAGATCTCGCTGGCTTTTATCCAGTTCTTTGTCCCAGCGGTTCTCTAGCCAAAGCGCTTTTTTACCATTGGGGCTTAATGCCACTGAACTCATGCCACCAATATCAAAAAAGTCATCGATAATAATGTCGTGCGTTTTTTCTGCTGCAGAGGTCACCATACTGGTACCGAGCAATGTTGCCATTGCGGTAGCAAGTAGGGTTAACTTATTGATTTTTTTCATGTGGTTGTTCCTACCCTTCAAGATCTTTCTATAATTTTTATAATGAAATAAGCGCTAATACCAGCTGCATTAAGTAGGGTGTTAATTCAGAAATGCTCAATCTTTCAGTTCAAGACGCATTGATGAGACAGTGGTTCGTCCCTTACTTGTCAATGCAAAGCAGTGCAAGCTACGTGGGGAACGCTTGATATAGAATAACGATTAGCATCGAGTTCCCAGCTTACCTTTAGCGCTTTGAATTCCCACTGAATGAACAGATACTTAGCGCAATTGGTATCATACCCTATCGCAACTAGCATTATGAAATCCATGAAATATGTCAGGTATTTAGCTTATTTTTTTTCATCTTGCATTAACTTTTGCAAGTAGGCGAGTTCTTCTGAACTGAGCAGTTGCTGACTGGCCTTCATCGGTGATTTTTGCTGCGACTGTGCTAATCTTCCACGTAAAAATGCAGCGTAGGTGATCTGTTTTAAGCCATAAATGGCAAGAATATAAACGGTGAGCAGCAGGACTAATTTTGTCGCCACATGGTTAATGTGAATGAGTTGTTCGCCGAAATAAAAAGGTAAGATGACCAGCACGGCTCTGACAATCCAATTACTCATTAACGCCAGAGTCAGTACCAGCAACCAGCGGAACTTTATATCCTTAAGGCTCTCTTGATGCAGTCTAGATGTACGGCTTGGATAGCGACTAAGCATCTTTAAAATAAAGTAAAAATAGAGCGCAGTTTGGATAAACAACAGCCCTGGCAGCGCCGCCCCTAGAAGGCTTAGGTGATTTAGATGGCTTAAACCTGAATTGAAGCTCAATGATATGTCTGGCAGTTCCCCTTGGTGTAATACGCGGTAACCGGCTGTTGCTAATACCGTCATGGCGACGAACAAAGCAGGGAAGAAGTGAGGCGAAAATCCGCTGGGTGCTTTTGCGTCATTTAAACTTCGATGACAGTACAAATAGAGCATCGGCATCAATAAGAAGTAGATTGGGATAATCAAGATAAAGATAAAATGGATTGGCGCAGGAGCGTTATCTTTGGTGAGTAGACCGGTAAAAAAATACAGCGCCATTAGGCTGAATATGCTGCCTAAAATCTTCTGGTTACCGTTTTTTTCGCGATAGATATAGCGGATGTATAAACCTAGGCCTAAGCAGTGAAGACCGCCAAGCAAAGAGAGCCACCAATACCCTTGTGATACAAAGTCATTAAACTCATTCATATTGCTGTTATTTCATACTATTAATCATCGGGATGCAAGTTGAATATTCAACCAGAGCAAAGGTATTCTTTCATTTTGAAAGGGGATTACTGTTGACTCATAATGAAATTGTAGTCGCAGTCGGTAATAAGGGGATCACCGACGTGAGGCGTTATATTTGAAGAGGTTTAGCTGGCAATCTTGGAGACTCGCTTTAGCTTGTCGATCAACACATCCTTCTTAAAGGGTTTTGCGAGGTAGTCATCCATGCCGGATTCGTAGCATTTCTCAATATCTTGATCTAATACACTGGCGGTCAGTGCGATGATAGGGAGTCGTTGTTCTGAGTTTAACTCCTCCCATGCCCTGATTTTTTCAGTTGCAGTAAAACCGTCCATAATGGGCATCATACAATCCATTAAAACAGCGTTAATGACTTCCCCTTTACTGATGAACTCGAATGCTTCGAGTCCATTATTAGCAATAACAAAATCATATCCAGCTTGTTTCACAAGCAGTGAAGCGACTTTTTGATTAACCAAGTTGTCTTCGACGATAAGAATCACGACTTTTACTTTTGTATCATCGGGGTTGTTGTCACGGGTATCTTGCTCCGCTTCAGATGTGCTTTCTGCGCGCAGTACTCTATTTTCTATACCGTTACGAATAGCATTGCCAAGTCGTTTTCCCAGTAATGGGAGCGTGATGGTGGAGTCTATATTATCAAGCGTACGCTGCTCTGATGGGGTGTTGATGGCAACCGTGAAAATATCTTGTTGAGATAGTAACTCAGGTAATGTGGTTAAGGCTTCTCTAGTAATAGAGGAATTATCAACAAAAAGCAGATCAAACTTTTGTTGATCTTGTTGGAGGTCAAAGCAGGATAAATAATGATAATTGAGCCTAACCCCTTGTCTGATGCAGGCATCCTCAATGGTTTCAATAATGTGATTATCACTGGATATTAATGCGGCGGTAAGGTGCTTGAACTCATCTTGCTTAGGTGCTTCTTGCGCAATAATTCGCGCTTTTAGTTCAACGGAGAAGCAACTGCCTTTACCTTTTTCTGAACTGATTTTGATATCTCCGCCCATTAATTCGACCAACTGCTTACAGATCGCAAGGCCAAGGCCGGTGCCACCAAATTGTCGAGTGATAGTGCCATCTTCTTGGGTAAATGGAGAGAATATTTGTTGCTGCTTATCTTCTGCTATCCCTATGCCGCTGTCATAAATTTTAATCTGCATATTGGCATATGGTTTTTCATCAAAACGACTGCTGATAGCCACTTTTATAAAGCCTTCGCTGGTAAATTTGACCGCATTCGACAACAGGTTCATCAGCACTTGTCGCATACGGTGTTCGTCGAGTGCAATGAGGTAAGGGGTATTTGTCGGGATATCAATTTGCAGGTCGAGGTTTTTCTCTACCACTTTGGCTAACACCATGGTTAACGTGTCGTAGACGACCTCGGCGATATTGGCATCGGTGTTGGTAATGGAAAGGTTTCCAGACTCAATCTTAGACAAGTCCAATATATCGTTAATCAGTAATAGTAAGGTATGTGATGATGTTTCGATCGTTTGCAGGTACTCGTTTTGTACGGGGGTCAGTTTGGTGCCAGCAAGAATTTCAGACATACCAATAATCCCGTTTAATGGTGTTCTGATTTCATGGGACATATTGGCGAGAAATGAACTTTTAGCTTGGTTGGCTTTTTCTGCATCAGATTTAGCCCGTAAAATTTTCTCATCATTTAAGTAACGTTCATGAATTAGATTATTAAGTTTTTTGGAAAATAAGCTGAGTTCATCATTACCGTTTTCGTTAATATTATTAGAGTAGTCATGGGTTTCCTCTATATTAGACATGGTTGTTATTACATGATGCAGGTAGTTAAGAATACGTCGGTAGAGGTTGGCGCCAATGGTTCCTATGATGATTAACGATGCAAATAAAGCAGTGCAGAAAAGGATGATCAGTTTTTTTGATTGTGATATTTCGCTGTGGATTTTAGTGGTTAATTGATCTGAAAATTTGGTCACTACAAACTGAATAAGGCTTAAGCGTTGACTAAAGGCTTGCAAATTAGACTCTGGGCTATCAACCAGAATATCTTCATGCAGAATATGACGGCGCAGTTGGTAGCTTTGTTCAAATGCTTTGTCTGAAAATGTCGTCAGTAGAAGATCGACTTGTTCAGGTTTGGCGCTAATATTGATAAAGCGTTCCACATAGAGCTGCTGCCTTTCAGTGCTCATGTTCAATTGAATCAACAGCTCGGTGTTATTTCTATCGATGAGTAACTGGTTAATAAGCCATTTCTCTTCTGCGGACCAAAGCGATAGCCATTGCAACTGAAATAATATGGTGAGGTTTTGGTTAATCTGCTCCGGTACATCTAGCTTATCTTTTTCTAGCACCATTAGCGCTTGTGTTTGCAACTCGTTTATCCAAGTAGACCAATCAACAATACTCACCTGTGTCAGCTCAGGTGATTCTGTTAAGGCGTCTTTAGTGCTATTAAACCATGCTTGGATATCATCGATATTTTTTGTGGTGAATGCCTTGGGCAGTAGCTGAGGGAATTCCGCAACTATCGGTGTGAAGTCTGCTAATACGAATGAATCACCTTGAGCGTATAGCTGCTCTCTAGCTTGATTTATTTTGATATTGAGTGCAGAAAAAGATTCTAAAAAGGTAATCTTGTGGTTGAGAGTATTGAGTGCTTGGACATTATTAGTTTGCTTTTCTATCTCCAGCGCGGATAAAAATGCTGTGAACAATAAAGGTAGTAATACTAATGCCAACATCCTTGTTTTTATTGAAATGCGATTCAATAAGTTCATTTCTACTCCTTGAATTGAACGTGCTGGTCATGTCCTTGTGTATTGCATGACTCTTGACTATATTCAGCATAGTACAAAAGTACAAAAACTATCTAGGATTGAAGGTTTTTATATGTTTAATGGATTAGACTTTGGTGCCATGTTTTTTAATATAAGATTTGTCGTTTTGATGGCGACTCTCTCCTTATCCCCTGCACTCTGGGCCTTAGAAACTGACGCGGATGAAAGCGCCGACGTCGAGTTTGCAATTTTCAGCCTCAATAATGATTTACCTCCCTTGAGTAAAAGCAAAGCCAGAATGTTATATCGAGGCAAGTCTAAAAAAGTCGGCGGCAGTCTCAAAATTGTGCTGGTCGATCTACCCGAAACCTCTATGCATCGCGAAGAGTTCTACAGCATGTTGCTGGGTAAATCTGTGTCACAGATGAATGGCTATTGGGCAGGATTAGCTTTCTCGGGCAAAGGATCACCACCTGAAGAGCTTGATAGTGATGATATAAAACAGATCCTAAAGTGGCTAAATGAAAACCCCAATGGTATCGCGTATGCGCCGGTTGAGTCGGTTCCGGATGAAGTGAATATCTTAATTACCGTGCCACAAGGAGAGTAGCCATGTTATTAAACCGTCAGTACAGCATTTTATTATTGAGCTTAGGCATTACAGCAAATGCAGAAGCGGGAATAGAGCTTACAGATAACATTTTGCTAAGTGGTTTTGGTTCGACGTCGATCAGTAAAACAGACAATAAAACCCCGTTATTTATTAGCCGCGAGATTAGCGATGAAATTTGTTATGACTGCGATACCTTATTTGGCTTACAACTTGATATTGATATTTTTGAGGGGTTTAACGCATCAGCTCAAGTGGTTAAACGTACCCAAGATGACTGGAGCGATCCAGAACTTGAATGGGCATATTTAGGCTATGAGTTTGCTGATTTTGAAGTGCGAGCTGGACGACTGCGTTTACCGTTATTTCTCGTCTCTGAGTTTTATTATGTTGGTCAGGCTTATACATGGGCGCGCCCACCAGAAGAGGTTTACGATGCCATTTTGGGCTTTACCTCCTACGACGGTATTTCTCTGGCTTGGCATTATGAAATTTCGGATGAAATATCGCTTACTATCTCGCCGTACTACGGATTTGAGCGACTTAATGAGGTGGAGTTGGGAGGGACTTTATTACAATTCGATACCGACTATATGACGGGTGTGTACATTGATTTAGTTGGGTTTAATTATCGGATTCATACTGGGTTTATGCAAACTCAGTATATTCAACGACCTTTCCCTGCCACCGATAAACTTGATGTTTACACTGTGGGAGCTGAGTACAGTTTGGATGCTTGGCAGTGGATGGCGGAGTTAGAATATGATGAGCTGCAAATCAATTGGTATGCCAGTGTCGGTTATGCACTTGATGATTTTACGCCTTACTTAGTATATGCCGAGAGTCACGAGCTTAGAGAAAGTAAGGGAGTGACTTTAGGACTTCGTTACGATGCCACTTCGACCCTTTCACTGAATCTTGAGATGCAATCTATCTTTTCACACGAACCAGGTAATCGAGCACAGTTTGTCACTTCACCACTGGTATATGGTGAAAAAGATGATGTCGATTTGCTCAGCCTCACGGTGAATTTTGTCTTTTGATTATGGATAATATTGTATTTTGGCTGAGCTTTTATCTGCTGATGTTAGTGCTTTCAACCATCATTGGTTATTACAAAGGCAATATCGTTGCGGGAGCATTATTGGGTTATGTTTTGGGGCCGATTGGGGTATTAATTTTACTGTTGAGTAAGGATAGAAAGATGCTGCCATGTCCTGAGTGTGGCTGTAAGATCCATCGCCACTCTTACAAATGTCCCAAGTGCCATCAAAAAGTGTTCAATCGTTTAAGTCTCTAAGTACGCAGTATTGATGTAGCCGAACTTAGAAGTCGAATGAATAACTGATACTTAAGGACCCATCCTTAAATCGACCCGTATCAGGCCCTCTGTCGGCACTATTCCAACGGTTTCCTGAGTAGTTATTATATTGAATTGTTATGGTTCCTGGGTGCCAGTCAAAATAACCAAATCCATAGGTGAAATCAGGATTCCAGGGCTGTTTCTGGCTGCTGTCTAAATAGTAAAAAGCGCTTGCATTAGCGTACCAATTTCCCACTATCGAATATTTACAGCCTAAGCTTATTGTTTGGTGGCTGGTCTTATATTCGATGCTGGCGAGATCAAAATATTCCGGCGTATAGTTATAATCAAATTGACAACCAATCGCTCCCTCATCAGTAAAGGAAAACCAATCGATAAACGGTTTAGTCACTGGAAATTTCCAACCGAGTGCCCACGTTCCTTGAGAAAACTCAGTATGTTTGCCACCAGGCTCGGGAGAGAAGCGGTTACCACCGTAGTTAGAGTACAGCAGACTAAATGTGTATGGGTGCCAATCGCTATAGCCAAACACATAGGTAAAGTCAGGGTTCCATGCTTGCTGTAACTCCTTATCAAAATAGTGATAAGCGGTTGCAGAAATAAACCAGTGACCAATAATCGAATACTTAAGTGACAAGCTTGCCGTAAGGTTCTGGTTACTTGGCCCTGTGGTGGCATTGACAGGGATAGTGGCAGGGGTGTCGATCAACGGGTAGCCAATGCTGACACTCGCGCTCCAGCGCTTGTACCAAGGCGTATCAGAATCCCAAGTTTCAAACGGCAGCATGAATGAGCTGGTTGCACCATTCCATATGAGATCAGCTTCGGTAGCAGCGGGCACTTCTTTTGTTGTTGAATGATTGATGACGCTTGTCTCAGCCGCCTTAGGAGCATGTTTTGCCATTTCGGTTTGGTGCTCACTTGCTAGAGCGTCAGCCGCTGCAATACATAGGGGGAAGACCCATAACGTGGCTTTGACTGTCCATCCTTGGCGCTTTCTCAAATGCGTTTCCCTAACAGAACGATTCCATGCGGTGTATCAGTTTTACCAATTTTTATTCTTCTAAAATTGCCCTTCTATTGCGAGTCTTATACCAAAGACTAACTAAGATCAGTGAGTTAGTATTTATATTATAGGCGGTATTTGTTTTTCCATCACGGTAAAGTCCGGTGGGGATCTCGGTATGTCGGATGCTATTGGTTATCACCTGTGTTGCTAGATTTTGACTGTACTGACTTTGATAAATCACGCTTATAGCCAAAGCTGCTTTGTTGCTGAATGTTTGTGGCTCTGCAAAAGGTTTGCCTGAATGTGAGACGCTATACCAAGGTTGGCCTTGGTAATAAATATTATTATATAAAAACCAAGGGGACTTATTTAATGAATCCTCAGCATAGGCTGTTAACCTCTGATTGGTCTTGTATTTTGCTTCATGCAGTTGGTAGAGTTTATCGAGCTGATTCCAGCAAGATACCTCATTGCCGACCTCGATGGTGTAAAGCAGAAAAGGATCGAGCGTTAGAAACGGTAGATTACGGGGGTCAATTTTCAGTGCAAAGTTATCAAGCTTCACTTTATTTAACTGATCGCACAAAAAGGCTTTATCCACATCTAAATTCATTAGGCGATAACCCGTAGCGGCATATTGCAGATACCCCAGTCGACCTTCTTGGCGAAAATACTCTTTTTGAGAGGTGAGTTTGGTGCCGTACAGCGTTTTATTATGTACCGCTGCCGTTAACTGCCACTTCTCTTTGATGAGTTCAACCTTACCAGCGAGATGCGGTTTTCTTTTTGCAACGATGGCTAACCAAATATATAACCGACCAAGATCTAATGCTGACCAGCCGTTTCCATGAGATGACGTTTGGCTAAAGCGACCAGAGGGTTTGCCGGTAATCGTATTGTATTGCCTATTGGGGAGTTTATCTTTGTAGAGGGGCAGCTTGTATAACGTAGAGAGCAGTTTTTCGAGTCGCAAGTCAGTCACTTGTTGGTTACTGACCTCCAGTGCTTCCAGGGCCATTATAGCGGCAATACTGCTGGCAATATCCCACATGGTGGCATGTGTGTATCCCTGGACTGAATCGATTAATCCCGTCGTCTCATTCCAGTTCTTATCAATATATCGCTGTGCTTTGCTAATGAGTAATTTTTCGTAACGATTAAGAGGGACTTTTACAAGCGTAGGTACTTGAAGGCTGGCTTCATCAACGATATTGCTGAGAAAACCTGAGTTTTGAAGAGTCGCCTTTTTTGCTAATGAGTTGCTGGGAATTATGGATGCTATATGTGGGATAATTGCTCTACGTTGAAACTGGATCGGTATTTTTTGCGAATAATCAGCGCCCAATATCACTCTTGAGACTCTTTGCGATTCTGGTTGCTGTAACGGTGGTTTGGGATCCTGTTGTCGCTGAGGTTGAAGTGCGGTATTGGCCCTTGTGAAATGGCTATTTACAGTGCTCAATATAGCGAAAGAGCACACTGTTATATGGAGTATGCTCTTTTTCAATATGAGCCGTTGCAATATACGACTTATTGCAAAATCCTTTCAATTTGCTGGTTAATCTCTTTTATTTTGCCACATAAATCGTTGATTGCGGTTTGGTCTGGAAGAGATCCTGCTTGAGAGCTGGATTCGATGACTTGAGCTAATGTCATTGCTTCTTTGGCACATAAATTACTAAACATACCTTTAAGCTCATGGGAGATTTGAAACAAGCCATCGACATCGTCACTGGAGAAACGATTTTTGAGTACGCTATCACTCTCGCCATACTCTTCTAAGTAAATGGTGAGCAGCATTTTTACCATGGAGTCATCGTCCCCACATAGTGCTCTTAATTCATTAACCTCTATCATTGTTACATCCTTTGCTTTTTATCTGTTGACTGAAACCGGGTGCTAAACATGGGGTGTCAGTGGGGCAAATATTGGCATACACGCGCAGTTAAGCGGTGGTCATGAGTTGTTCTGCTTTAACTTTGGCTAGCCAAGACGCTAATGCTTTAGGGCTCATAAGCTGAACATCACCTAATTCAGCATCTTTTGCATTTACGAGCTCATCTGGAAGTAAATCAATAATGCGCTCCAAATCTTCTGCCGTTTGTACCTCGTTATCAATTAACAGAGCCATCTCTTTGTTGTAATCAGCGCCTCTTGCTCGAAGCGCTTTGACTAAACCTTGTAATAAAATTAACCAAGTACTCATCGGCCCTTGGACAATTGAGGCGGATTCAGCTGCGGAGTCAATAAAGGCGAAAGGAACGGTGGCAATGCTTTGTTGGTGTTGCATCGCGGCTAAAATCCAATCAGTGTCGAATGAGAAATCAAATACGCTGGGTTTCATTAAAATATGCTGCAGTGCCTCACGACTGAAGAGCTTGTAAGCGGCCTGAGTGTCGTGAATACCTTTGGAAAAAATGGGTGAACCGACCATTCTTTGCATGTGTCTGAGGGTTTTAATACCGACCCCCCAGCGTTGTTCTTGTTTGACCAAAATAGATCGGGGATCTTTACGGTTTCCGAGTACGACTTGAGAGTTATTTGCCACAAAAGGCGCCAGTATTAGCCCGAGTTGCCCCATATGGACAGAGTTATCAGCATCGGTATAAATAACCGCATCAACACCATCTGAGAGGGCTTGCATACAACCATAAATGATAGCGCCGCCTTTTCTGGAATCATCAACATCATGGAGTGTGGCTAAAGGGCCATGGTTGTTACTTATTCCATCTTTGAGGTTGAGTACGGATATTTTTTCTGGCTGGGTACTGCGATGGGCAATACGGCTGGCAATATCGAAACTGCCGTGAGGACAGCCATCATCAACGGGGTATAAATGCCAATCCACTTTGGTGCCTTTACACGCCCACATCAGTTGGGTCACCTTAGTCAGCAATGAGTTCTCACCATTGATGTTAGTGGCACTTTTTTCTAATAGGCGATGATGTTCCCCCCACATGGCAAAGACGATACCAATCGAGATAGGTGTGGTTATCTGTCGTAAGTATTTGCGCGACTGCACCAGCTTCACGGCTAACTTAAACATCAGTGGGCAATCTTCTTTTTGTGCTAATGCGACAAGTTGCGCTGGAGAGGTGTATTTTAGATCCAATAAAGAGTCGGCTAGCTCAAGTAGACTTATTTGGTGGGAGGATTCAGTTAAGTCAAATTGGTTGCTCGCGGCACGGTAAATGGGTTCGAGATCTTCTTTGTGTATTCTCATAATGAATCCTTTCATTGGTTAACTCTTCCTGAGCGCTTGAGTGCTGATACAGCACTCACATGAAGCTTATTAAAATGTAGTAATAGATTGGTAAAACAGCAAGGTGCTATTTCCCCATCGTTTGGATATACGTTAGCTGAATATCATCAGGTCTATGGGGTTTTTTACGTCGCTATCTATTTACTTTCAAGCCTTAAAGTGGCGGATCTATTACCTCAACTTCATTTTCTTTGAGGTTACTTTTATCGAGAGTCTCTATTTCTTTCATCTGCGGAATGGGTTCAATCTGCCGTTTTTGCAATGATTCTACTTTCAATTCTTGTGTTTGGTTAATACTGCCAATTCCAAGCCGATTGGTTGGCTTAATTCCCTCTTGCGAAGATGTGTTGGAGGCGTTAGTGGTCTCTTTCAGCTGAGATTGAGCGGCGGCCGCAAGCCCAGCATCAGATGCATCGATGACGTTATTTTCGATATCTGCCAAAGATGCTGCTTTATTGGACCGTGGTGCGGGAGTAAAAGAGGGGGCATGGGAGAAGTTAGCATCGTAACCTGAGAGTTTTTTACCTGAGCTCGAGTGTTGTGATTGTGCTGGGCTGGAGGTTTGCGTTGGAATGGGTTGGCTTATGTTGTTATTGGCATCGTAACGATTAAGACCCAGCTTTGGTGTTGTGAAGGCGAAAAATGCTAGCTTTTCATCCCATAATTGCAGCGCGGTAAGCTCAATGTCGAGGTCCTCATCAATACCACTGGTTACATCGCTGACTTGCATCGCAACCGACAGTTGAGTGTTTGCGGTTTCTAAACGTTGATGCAGTTTTTGTTGCACTTGCGACCAGTTAGTCCCTCCTGTTAAGAGGTAACGTGTACTGTCTGCCCAGTATTGATACGCGATGGGATCTTCAGCTTTATCTGCGGCAATAGCCGCAAGTGATGCCGCTAATCCCGATGACTGCCACATCACTTGTTGAGATACTTGTTTGGGGTTACTGAGCAGTACCACACTTAATTGGTGCCAGTGCGTTGCCGCTTGTGGGTAGCGGCCTTTTGCGAGCAGGTAGTTGCCTTTACTAAAGGGGCGCAAGTCAAGATTAAGTGCGGTGGCAAATACAGGTCGAACGATTGGTAGCACAAGTAATGATAACGCGAGTATCAATCGATATTTATGACTCATCAAAAGTCTCCACTAGACATTTACCGGGATGATTGAAGCGTGAGTTAAAGCGCACATCACGATACTCTTTGTTTTCTTTGGCTTGGTACAGTTTGCCATTGACCTTGTACAGTAATGCTTCTAGTACGCCGGCATTGGTTTTTAAAGTGATGCTTTTTTCATAAGCACTTGATACTTCATAGCGCCCTTCGTACCAGCCACGTTGCGGGTGATATAGCTCTTGCACTAATGTTATTAGGCGTTCTGTGTAGTCCGTTTTCCACAGGGCCCACATTTGAAAAGCGACTCGAGTAGAGATGAGTGCGAGTTGGTCGTGGCTACTGCCATCTTCGGCGACGGTGATCCAAGGAGTACCCAGGGCATAGATAGCGTCATAGACGAAATAGGGCTCGCCGGATACAACATGTTCTGCTCTTGCTGTATAGATACGCTCAACGTCCCAGCGACTTTGCTGTACCTGATAAATTGAGTCAGCCATTGCTGCCAGAGGAACATTGGTGTGTTGTGCATCGAGCGAATGCATATCGTTAATATCATCCCAATTGAACTCGAGTCCTAACCAGAGGTAAGGCGTACTAAAGACCGGCCTAAGGACGTCAAAAAATCGCGGGTCTCTGCCATCAAAAAGAAGATCAATGCCATTGATTGTCGCCACTTCATAAGGCTCTAGCGTCATCGATTTTTTAGGAATAATTTGCCAATCTAAATAGCCATAGGAGGCATACTCTTCGATACCTAAGCGCCCCTCTTTGTAGCGGGTGACTTGTCCATTGTTGATAGCGCCACCATACAGCTCGCCTTTGTCGGAGACGAGGGCGCAAAAATTCCAACGCAGGACAGCTTTATCGATATATTCAGAAAACTCTGGGTTGTGCTGTTTGGTGATGGCTAATGCAATAAGTAACCGACCTATGTCGATAGCAGACCAGCCTAACTCTGCAGGTTGATTGGCATAGTTCACCATAGTGCGGGTATTGGTTGAGTAGACTTTATTTGGCACTCCTTGGCGTGTTAATGGCATATTTACCAAGAAATGTATCGCCATAGAGAGCCGTTCGTCGTGGGCTTTGGTTGAGATTAACTCGAACTGCACAGCGGCTTGCAGAGCGATGAGATAATCGGCCAGTGAAGTCATATCCATGGTGGGATAGTTGTCTATAGAGTTAACCAGCCCAGAAGACAGCTGAGTGTTGTTGGCGAAATACTGCCACGCTGTGTTTGCCCAAGCGATCTCTTGTTCGGATAATTCGCCATGCCGACCTTGCCTGATAAGCTGAGATTCATTCACGCCAGAGACACCAGATTGAACTCCCTGGTATACAAGGCCACAAGCTTGAAGGCTAAGCAGCAATAACAGCAGAACATATTGTCGTAGCATATTACCCCAATCAGGAAGCTGAGTTAGTTTGCTTCAGTCTTTCTCGGTAAGCATTGCCCTTCGTATCCAAATGGACTTTGTAATGCTTTTTCCCAAAGGCTAGGCGCGGTAGTTGCTTGATACTGTAATAACTTACCTTGTTTTTTATACAGTAGGATTTCTAGCAAAATACCATTATTGTTTGAAGTGAACGTATTAATGAGTCCAGTGCCATTCTCAAATATACCCTCATAAAAGCCTTTTTCTCGGTCATAAACATGGCTGACGTGTTCAAACAGCAGATCGGTATATTCGGTATCCCATAACACCCACATCCCCATCGCCCCTTTGATGGCAACGGCCGAGTATTGTGGTAAGAAGGCGCCGGCTTCAGAAATCGTGTTCCAGGCAAAGCCGTCGGTATAGATGGTGTCATAGACGAAGTAGGGAGCTCCGTCGAGCTGATGCTCGGTTCTTGCGGTGATAATCCCGGTTTCTTGGTAACGCTGCTCTTGTACTCGATAGATCTGCAGCGCAAATTCAGCCACCCAAGCGTGGCTATAGTTATTATCGTGTTTACTGCGGTCTGCGGTGACATCCCAGCCAAATTCAATACCATCTAGCACATAACTTTCAGTGACGACGTAGCTGTGGGCTTTGAGTCTTCTTGGGTCACGAGTGTCATAGGGAATGTCGTAACCATACATATTAATGGTGGCGTAGGGCTCAGGCATTAACGCCTGTTTTGTGTTAAACCCCCAAAGCTCGAAGCCTTTAGCGGCGTATTCTTCATAGCCTAGTCGACCTTCTTGTAGATACTGCACGGGTTTACCAGGTTCAAGGAGTGCGCCAAACATGGTGCCCGTTTCATCGACAACGTTGCAAAAGTTCCAACGTAATACAGCAGAGTCAATGGCACTGGCATACTGCGGAAAGCGATGCTTGATGATATGCAGCCAAATGAGTAATCGGCCTAAATCTAACGCGGAGTACCCAATCTCGCCAGGCTGGTTTGCATAATCCACCTTGGACGCATTTTGGGTGTTATACGCTTTGTTGGGGAGCTCTCCCATAAAAAGATCAATGGTATTTAGCGTGGCGATAAAACGAATAAAACGACGGTCAAACTCCTCTTTTTTAATAATGCCGAACTCTAAAGCACTCACCATGCCGGCCAAATAAGACGAAGCATCCCACCAAGTAACGGAGGGGTAGTCATTTACCGCATTGACCATGCCTGTCGATTCTTGATAGTTATTCTCAAAGTACTTCCAAGCGATAGTGGCCATTTCCATCTCTTGCTCAGTGAGCTCTCCAGAGCGCTGTTTAGGCACCTGCCAATGAGAATGACGATCGACAATATCACTGGAAAATCCTTGGTAGCTATTACCACAGGCTATAAGTAATAGAGCTAAGCATACGAGTAAAATAAGTTGCATACGCATCCCTCTATAGTTGGTTATCTACGCCGACGTTGAGCAGAGCGCCATTTTGTATATATGCCAGCGACTCTAAAACAATACCGTTAGTATTTGCGGTGATGGCCTTATTGGCTTCTCCCGTCTTTTCGTATAAACCTGAGTACCAACCCTTACTGTCGGAATAAAGCGTATCGACCCCCGTGATTAATTTGTCTGCATAGGGCGTGTCATATAGGGCATACCAGCCGAAGGCTGCCTTGGTTGAGAGGGTTTTAAAGTCAGAAGCGTCAGCGCCAGTATCGGTGATGGTGTTCCATTTTTCACCATCTGAAAATACGGTGTTGTACACAAAGTAGGGGGCTTGGTCTATATGATCCTCACTGACGGCGGTGATAATCCCAGAACGTTTATAGCGCTGCTCTTGAGCCTTATAAACACGAAAAGCAAAGATTCTTGATACGCTGTCAGCGCCAAATTCAATGCTATCAAGAATGTATGACTCACTGACCACATAGTTATGTGCATGGTACTTGGCGGGATCGCGACTGTCGGTGGGCACTTCAATACCATCAATAGTGATAAACTTTAGATAGTCAGCGTACTTTAATGCATTGAACACATCTCGGCCCATTAGGCTCAGCGCCTTTGAAGCATATTCTTCGTAACCAATACGACCCTCTTGCACCAGCTCTAACCCGGAGCCTGATGCCGCCGGTCTTGAGCCAAATAGGTAACCATCTTTAGTCATTGCCCCTATTTTCCAGTGTTGCAATACACTATTAACCTGCTTGTTAAATCTAGGGTACTGCCAAACCAAAATATTCATTGGTACCAGAATTCGGCCAATATCGATAGCCGACCAGCCAATGCCATTTTCGGTTGGTTTATTAGTGTAATCCACCATCTGTAAAGTTCGGGTGTCGTAGGCTTTATTGGGTAGCTCATCTCTTACCAGTGGTATTCGAGATAGGGTGGCTAAGGCCTTTTCCATCTTAAGGCTGAACTCTTCATAGCGAATCACATTGAGCCTATGGGCAGAAATTAGCGCCATGAGGTAGGAAGCGGTATCCCACATCGTGGTTGATGGGTAGCCGTCTACTGAATTGACTAGGCCGGTGTTGTCTTGATAGTTATTTTCAAAATATCGCCAAGCCGTTTTAGCCCATTGATACTCTTGTTCAGTCAATACTCGAGTCTCACGAAAGGGGATGGGCTCCGACGGGGCAAATGAAAGATTACCCATCACTTGGTTATATTCACGCGTTTCTATGGTGAAAGCGACGGCTAATGCGGTAAACAGCCCCGCTAAGAATACAATGTGATGACGCGCTTTAACGAACGAACTACTCGATTCCATAATCCAACTCCTTGGCTGTTGCTATCGTGGTGGTGGCATCATCTGTTGGTGGTGACCAGCATGCGGCGGCTATCATGCCCCACATGGCCATCATGTTATTGATGGTCCAAAAACTATTGAGGATCAAACCGCCAAGCGAGTAGGTGCCAAATGACTGGCTACTGTAGGCGTACCAAGCAAAAATCATACTGCCGAGACTCAGTGCAAAAACTGAAATTTGGGGGAGCACTAAATGGAGAAATAATCCTTGTTGACGACTTTTAGGCGTGGTTGGAAAGCTGATTTTTTTACCGCGTAGTACCGTCCATAAAGCACGTAAGTTAACCGGGAAAAAGGACAGGAAATTGGTCTTACCTTGATAACCTGACACCCCCCATGTGCCCACCATCATGGCAAGCTCAGCAGTGATCACGAAGGGTAGGAAGTGCATATAGAAAGTGGTGTCATAGGCGCTCACGGGCGCGATACTGGTAAGGAAATACACAATAGGGCAAGCAAGGAAGATAATATTCCAAATAGCCGATAGGTTTGACCAAAAACTGGCACCATACATTAGCTTTTGTTTCAGGTTCATGCCTTTTTTAAACAGCGGATTATCGTTCATAAAGATATCAATTGAACCGCCTGAATATTTAAAGCGTTGTACGGTCCAGCTTTGTAGATCTTGTGGTGACAGCATCTTACTTTCTATCTGCGTATGCTGAATTGAGCGCCACTCTCGCTCGGTATCGCCATGCAGAATGAGTGATGTATATATATCTTCTGAAACGTGGAATTTATAGGGGGTAAACTCAGTATCAAAGATGATCTCTTGGCGTAAGTTAGTCGAGATATCCTTGTCGACGTTTTTCTCCTTTGTGATCTTACGGATCTGTTTTTCTACTTCCTCGTGCTCTTGACTTATCTGGTGGCTATAGCTGCGTAACGCCGCTTCCATAACCGCTTCTCGACGGTGTATAGAACCTGCTCCGCAGCAAAACGAAGCATTGGCCCAATTACGACGACGCTGAATGACGTCATAGAACATTTGTGGATCGTTTGCGTATGGATCACGGCCTAATGTGACTGGGCCATAGATTTTTTCAAAGGCGCTGCCAAGCCAGCTGACAGGAGTGCCCAAGCGTTTCTTTAACCAAGCAGGGAGTCTTTCTCCGGCGGGCAAGTCAAAAAACCATTGCGGTGTTTGCACCCAAGCGACATCTGGGTCCTTAAAGTAACCTAAAGTATTCTCTAAGATACTCGGAAAAGGGCGGGTATCAGCATCACAAATAACAATAAAGTCGCCATAAGTCTGCTCTAACGCATTCCGTAAGTTACCGGCTTTGTAGCCGACATTATTATCGCGAGTAATGTATTCAACGCCCATATTGGCTGCAAGCTGCGCCATTTCGGGACGTCTGCCATCATCGAGTATAAAGATCCTCATCTCTATTTCATGGGGGTAACGTACCTTTAGGGCATCTCGAATACTCAGTGCAACGAGTTCTGGCTCCTCGTCGTAAGTGGGAAACATAATATCCACACAAATAGGCCTGTCATCCATCGGATCATTGATGCATTCATTAATGGTGGCTGGTGGACTTTTTATGGGCTCGTCAGCTGTTTTCCAGAGGTTAAAGGCAAAGAGGACAGAACCCACAAAGGCGCAGGATTCGGCAAAGGCCAAAGGCAGTGAAAACCACATTGCATCGTAGTTGAGCGCAAAGCCCCAGCGCCAAACTAAGTACCATATTCCTAACGCAATATTACATGTCGCTAAGTATTGATATAGCAATTCCCGTGAAGGGCTGTAACTTGCCGGTTGAGGTGGAGTGCGTTTCTCGAACTCATTGAAGTAAAAATCCATTTATCATCTCTCCGTGCACTTATTTTTATCGGTACGATAAGGCACATTTCCATCTTCCGGCTGCATTAAGTCGGACCATGTCGACTGAGCAGTGGTTCGGTATTGGGTTAGCTTGCGCTACGTTGTAGCTTTAAGGTATTGCGATTTTGGTGCGAAAAATATTCTAACTTGTCTGACAGTTCTTGAATGATCTTCAGTCCTCTTCGGCTTTGCTGCCAAGTTTCGGGATCATCTGCTAAGGGCTCAATAAAGTCTGTTTTGAGTAACTCTTCAAGAACACCATGAGGTATGGATTGACCAAAGTCAGAGATCTCAACGATAAGATCTTTGGCATTGGTCAGATACGAAGTCGCTTCAAACTTATCACCGTCATTGTTGCCATAGGCGTGCTCAAAAACATTGTTAACGACTTCAACCAGGCAAAGCTCCATTTGACCGACTATTGACTCATCAATCCCGAGGCTATTCCAGTAAGGCACTATGTCATCAGCGACCTCTCTAGAAGCCTCTAAACTACTGAGATATTCTTTGTGAAACTTCCTTGTATTCACGTCCATAAGCTAACCTTATTTAACCTGCTGTAACGGCACGGGATTAGCTTTAGGTGCCAGCGTGCTGTAGATGTCGTTAATGCTAGATCTACCCATCAAGGGCCTAGAGACGTTACGATTTTTCAGTATATGTACGTATAAGCAATCCGCTAACAGTTGGGTATAGCCGTCATGGCCTAATAAGTAATCGCCAAACATGGTTTTGTTGACGATGTAAGCGTCATTGGCTAAATGAATGTAGTCACAAATCAAGGTGTTACTGACCAGGCTCTTTGCGTCAACCTTACAATTTGCACCGACAACAGCGGGGCCAATAATCGTTGCACCATCTTGGACTTCACAGCCACTGCTGATGATGACGGGGGGGGTGATTTTACATTTTGAGATGTCGATTTGAGTGTTAATGCCCACCCAGACGCCAGGAGCTAGCTGTGTCCCCGGAATGGGATAGCCCTTTACTTTGCCGTTTAAAATATCGCTGGTCACTTCCCAAACATCTTTGACTTTTCCGACATCTAGCCACTGAAAGTCCATATTAACGGCATAAAAATGTGCCTTTCTTTCTACTAGTAGTGGGAACAGATCGCTGCCGATATCAAATTCGACGTCTTTAGGAATAAAATCAAAAATGGCAGGCTCGAAGATATAGATCCCAGTGTTGATTTTGTTAGAAAGAGCTTCTGACTCGAGTGGTTTTTCTTGAAAGCTAACCACTTGCTCATATTTGTCTGTCACAACTACCCCGTATTTACTGACCTCCGATGAAGGCACTTCACGGGTAATAATCGTTGCCAGACCTCCGTGGCTCTTGTGGTGTTCGACTGCTTTTTTGAGATCGAGGTCAATCCAGGCATCGCCGCATACAACAACAAAAGTTTCATCAAAAAAGCCCGAGAAATCTTGTACTTTTCGCATACCCCCGGCAGAGCCTAACGCTTGGCTAACAAACTTCCCATTAACTTCAGTTGCTTCATAGGAATAGGAAAGCTGTACGTTGAAATGGTGACCATCACCAAAATAGTTTTCAATAATTTCGGCTAAGTGGCTGGTGTTGATTACGATTTTATCTATTCCATGCTTAGCGAATAATTGGATCATCGACTCCATTACCGGTTTGCCGAGTATGGGGACCATTGGCTTTGGAATTGCGTAAGATATTGGCTTAATACGAGTGCCTTTTCCTGCGGCGAGAATCATTCCTTTCATAACATCTACCTCTTTAAGCGGTTGGAGCCAGTGCATCTTCAATTGTTGGATGGCTTAGAATGAGCTTATCCATACGGGTTAGCTTAAGAAGATCTATTACCGGTTTTTGTGGGTTCACAATACTAATTTTGGTGTTGCGGAGCATTTTATAAGCACCCATTACGGCCCCAAGACCACTGCTATCCATAAAGCGAACTTGACCTAAATCAAGCACTAACTGCTCTCGAATATTGCCTTTGATTCGTTCTAGCTGTTCTCTAAATGCGGGAGCCAGTTTTGCATCAAATCGGCCTTCGTTCACCTGAACTATGGTGTATTGACCTTTTTCAATAATATCAAATTGCATAATGTTTCCTCTTTATTCGCCTTGCCATTCGAGGGCAAGTAGGCTTATGTCATCATCAAACTGCATTGCGCCACTCCAAGCACTTACTCTGGTGACAATGGTGTCAGTCTGTGTGCCGCTAGGCTCATTACTTAGTGCTAGAACGAGTTGTTTTAACCCCGCCTCTGAGTATTGGTTTTTATGTTGATCTTCTGCTTCTGTTATCCCATCGGAATAGAGGAAAACCCTATCGCCCGGCTGAAGTTGCACTTGGTCTGTTTGGTAGTCAGCAAAGTCAAACATGCCCGCAACAAAGCTATCTTGTTCTATGAATTCACAGTAATTCTTTGATTTCTGTAGCCAGATCATCGGTGGGTGTCCGGCAAAAGAATAGGTAAGTAACCCACTTTTGGTATTCAACACGGCGTACACCATGGTGAAATAAAGGTTGTTTTGATCTTGGCTTATATAGCTTTGATTTAGGTGTGAAATGACTTCGCTTGGCTCGATAAGGCTATAAAAGGGGTCAGTATCTTTTTTGCGTTTGACGTTCGAAGTGGTCGCGGAATTAGAACTGATACTTTGCTGAATGGAAAAAGACATTAAAGCTGAAGCGACGCCGTGACCCGCGACGTCAAATAGGTATATAGCAATATGATCTTCATCTAACTGCATGCAGCCAAGCATATCGCCGCCAATTTGCGCACTGGGAATATGGGTATAGTTAATTTCAACGCCTTTAAAACGGGTTTGATTAGGCAGCATGCGTTGAATGAGATCACTGGCGCACTCTAGATCTTGCTTAATTGTCGCATAAGCACGATCGAGCTCGATGTTCTTAGCAACGAGTTGGTTGTGTAGCTCTAATGTTCTGAACCCTGCCTTGAGTCTTGCATCTAGCTCATTGATATTGGTATCTTTTGCCACAAAATCATTGGCACCCGCATTGATCCCCTCAACAATGGAGTCCTTATCATCGCGGCCTGAGAGCAGTACGAAGAATATGTAGCGGCAATATTGTGGGGACTTAAGGTGATAGCAGAGTTCAATACCGTTGAGCTCAGGCATCATCCAATCACTGAGCACTAATTGAATATTGGGGTGCGAGTCAAGTTGAGTTAATGCCTCTAAACCATGCTTAGCGGTCACTACTTGATAGCCACGAGAAATCAACATTTGCGATATCATCAGCAGCATGACTTTGTTGTCTTCTACGAGTAGGATCTCTCTGGTCAAAGCGGCAGCCTCCATGCTGATTGTTCCCAACGAGCTGCAAAATAATGCGCCGTCGTTCAAATAAGTCCTTTTACTTTCCAAAAGTCTAGTAGTGAAATTCTGATACAACAAGAAAGCGCACGCGACTATTTAAAGTCATCGTGCGTTTTATGGCTTTTTCTATTTGAGATTAGACGTGTTTAGCGCTTTGAATACCTTGATGGGTTTTACATAAGCGTTTAACTTAAAGAGGCATTAATCTTTAATATTTACTTTGATTCTAAGGTGCCGATTTGAACATTCTACTGGGGGTTTTACCGGAGCGTCCTTACGTTCAGATAACAGGTGCCTTATTGCCATAATCGGATGTGGCAGCAACATTCTAGGGCCTGCATAAACCATTATTTCTCTCGCTTTGGCCTTCATATGGGGTTTATAGCAATGCACTGGGCATTTGTTGCATGTTGGCTTATCTTGTCCATAAGGGCATCTATCTAATCGGGTATGAGCATACTCAGTAAAGTCTTGGCAATCTTGGCATAAGCCAGCATTACCGCTTCCATGGTGTGCTTTGCAGTAGATTTCAACCATAGCAAAGATGGTTCTAAACTCGCTAAGCAATTTGCCACTTAAAAGTTGTTCGAAAGCCATGGTATACCTTAGTCAGTTACTGGGTTATTGATATCATAAAAGCCTAGAGAGCGACAAACAAAACGGATGCTTGAAAATTTGAAGGTGCGCACAAAATAGCGCTTTAAACGCGATTGGGTTTATCGATAGCTATTTTGTAAAAATAGACTGAGTTTTTGCTTATAAAGCTGTCTTTTGAGCTATTTTGGCCAATATAGTGCATTAATTTTGATACCCGGTTAAAAAAGAGATATAAATACTTGATTGTATGAAAGAGAATGCATTAATAATAACGTTCTATTTTTACGCGTTTTAAAATGCATAACAAGACTCACATATGAGTCTCTGGCCAACCACTGGTGGAACACAATGAAAGTAATTGCCATTATTTTGCTCATTATAATAGGCGTTTATCTCTATAAACGTACTCAGCGATTAGCAAATGAAGAAAATGAAAAAAAAGCTCAGGATGAACAAACTGCAAATGAAGCGGTTGAGCCAGAAGTCAAAGACGTGACTCCAGATACGACGGCTGAATTGTCGAGCCCGCCTGATGAAGGGGCGAGCATTGATAAAAAGCTTGATATTGAAGGGGAAGTTGTTGAAATCATGCCAGAGCCAGAGCCAGAGCCAGAGCCAGAGCCAGAGCCAGAGCCAGAGCCAGAGCCAGAGCCAGAGCCAGAGCCAGAGCCAGAGCCAGAGCCAGAGCCAGAGCCAGAGCCAAAAGCCGCAGAGGTTGATGTCGCTTGGGCAAATGCTAAGTTAACTCAGGCTATAGCTGATACTGCCGCTGCCACAGATACCGCAGCGAAATATATTGCAATGTCTTCGACCGTTGCGGAGTGTTATAAGCAACGTAAACAAGCTGAATATGTAACGTATGGTGCAAACTTATCTAAGCGATATACAGCACTGTTTACCGTTTATGCTGCTGAAACTAAGACAAATAATCCAGATGCTGAAGTCAAAGGGATTGGCCTAATGCACATGTCGACCTTGCTCAACGACAATGGTGAGTTTGATGCGGCTATCGCGATATGTAAAACAGCCATTAAACATGGCGTTAGTGATGGTACTGTGACCGGCTTTGAAGGCCGTGTTACTCGGATCGACAAGGCTAAAGCCAAAGCAAATAAATAAAGCGATGCCAGTAAAGTTCATCAATCGCTGACGAAGCGGTGTAGAATAAGCTAAATTGCTTACGATAAAGGCGAACATTTGTTCGCCTTTTTTTATTTAGAGGACCTTCAGCATGAAATTGCGTTTAGTGTGCTTCATTTCATTTTTATCTCTTGGTTTAACGGCATGTACTGACTCACCAGAGTGGACATTGCTTTATTATCCGAGCGCAGCAGCAAAGCCGAGTGTCGAGCAGTCTGCAGAGTTTATAAGTGGTTACTATGCGTCGGTTGAACAATGTCATGCCAAAGGCAAAGGTTTACTGCGCTTGAGTGATGATAAAAATGCCGATTATGTGTGTGGCCATTTGTGTGTTGCCGATGGTAAAACATTGGTTTGTCAAAGCCAGATATCGTCTGCCGAGTAAATGGAATTCGATAACGTTCGACAAGTACACCCCATACAAAAGAGTCGTGAGAGTTAGCTAGATGAAACTAAATGCTATTACGTTAGATCGTCAAACCTTGAGCTTGTCGGTACAAGCAGATATTGATTTTGAGCTGTTTGCCCAATTTGCTGAGCCTTTTGCCGCGGCGATTGATTGCAGGGTTGTTGAAAGACAATGGGGCGCAGATAGGCATCAATGGTTATTGGAGTTTGAAGGCACCCACCTACAACTGCATTATGAATTTTATGGCGACATATGTTGGCTTTCAACTGAGAGAGAAGACGAGTTCGATGTGCTGGTCTATCTAGCCGAACTGATGCAGTCTTACCTTGTGGCGCAAGCATAACATTAGCCTGAGTTACACCGAGTCACTTTTAGCTAGAGCATTAATAGATGAATAGAATAGAGCCGATTAAGACAGCGATAGCCACCGCAGATGAAGATTCAGCATTTCATTACCAAGCGTTGACGCCGGATCTTATTTTGACCGCCATTGAAACGTTAGGCATATACCCTGAAACGGGCTTACTGGCACTCAATAGTTACGAAAACCGCGTCTATCAGTTCCGTTGTGATAGAGGTCTGCGCTATGTGGTGAAGTTCTACCGGCCTGAGCGATGGTCAGATCAACAGATCCAAGAGGAGCATGACTTTTCTGCTGCGCTGGTGGAGCAAGAGGTGCCTATTGCCACTCCGGTAATTGTTGATGGCCGATCTTTACATGAGTATAAAGGATTTAGGTTTGCGCTATTTCCCTCTATTGGTGGGCGAGCATTTGAAGTTGATAACCTTGAACAGTTAGAGTCTGTTGGCCGTTTTATCGGTCGCATACACCAGTTCTCGAAACAGGCAGACTTTGTCTATCGCGATACTATGTCGCCGCAGCTACTGGGTGATGACTCGCTTAAGTGGTTAAAAGAGTCGGGTCATATTCCAAAAAGCTTAGCATTACCTTACTTTACCGTGGTTGAGCAAATCTTAGAGAAATCTAGCGCGATGTGGCAGCCACAAAAATACCGCAATATTCGGCTTCATGGTGACCTGCATCCAAGCAATATATTGTGGACGCCTGATGGCCCAGGCTTTGTTGACTTAGATGATGCGAAAATGGGACCCGCAGTACAAGATCTTTGGATGATGCTTGCTGGTGATAGGCAGCAACAGACTTTACAGCTAGAAGTGTTGTTAGAGTCTTACGAAGAGTTCTGTGAGTTCGATACTCGAGAGCTACAACTTATTGAGCCTTTAAGAGCGATGAGAATGTTGCATTACAATGCGTGGTTAAGTCGTCGTTGGGCAGATCCTGCATTTCCAATGAATTTTCCATGGTTTGCTGAAGGAAAATACTGGGAACAACAAATTTTAGCCTTTAAAGAACAACTTGCCGCACTTGATGAGCCACCACTGAGTTTAATGCCACAGTATTGAATTGTATTAAAACTCTCATTTTGTAACAGAAAAATGAACTTATGCGCTTGAGGTCGACTCGAAAGGGCATTATGTTATTGTAAAAATTATTAAAGATGCATTTAGCATCACCAAGGAATCCACATGAAAAAAGCATTATTGGTCGCATTTGCATTATTAGTTGCACCTATGGCTGCAATGGCTGCAGATTACAAAGAAGGTGTGCATTACACAGTCGTTAATCAAGGGCCTGCAACGGCAAAGCCTGAAATTACCGAGTTTTTCTCTTTTTATTGTCCACATTGCTATAACTTTGCCAAGTCAGAAGTGCCAAAAATTAAGGCTGGCCTCCCTGAAGGTGTTGTCTTTAAGCAAAACCATGTTGATTTCATCAATGGCAACATGGGCGTGGAAATGTCTCGTGCTTTTGCCGTGGCGCATCAGTTAAAAGTGGATGAAAAAATGGAAACTGCAATTTTTTCAGCCATTCATGACAAAAAACAGCATTTTACTAACCGTGATGATGTAAAAGCGATTTTTGTGGCTAATGGTGTAGACGGTAAGGCATTCGATGCTGCTGCAAACTCATTCATGGTGAGCGCTCAAATGTCGAACATGAAGCGTGCGACTGAGAATGCTAAAATATCTGGTGTACCCGCACTGGTTGTTAATGGTAAGTACCGTGTTGAAACAGGTGCAATCAAGTCATACGATGAACTACTTGATATCGCGTACTACCTGACCACAATGAAGTAAATGCGATCTCGCAAATATTAAGGAGCCTTAGTGCTCCTTTTTTTGTGTCTGCTCGTGGGGATATATTTAACCTAGTATTACGGGCATAAAAAAACCGTGCTTCTTGGTCGCAAGAAGCACGGCTACGGAGCTAAAAAGCTCAACGTTACCCTGAGTAACACCTAAACGTTAACAGGGTGTCAAAAAATTGGCAAGCGACAATTTAATGGTGATGCTATTTAGGTGCTTGATTGGGATGAGAATTTATAAGTTGTTTAAATTTGATTCAATTCTTTACAAATTAATTTTCGATTTAATGAAACTCTCATGGTAAAACACCTGTCGAACCAACACAGATAACAATAAACAACGTTGTGGGGAGGTCTAGTGAGAGTTTTTCCTGTCTATGCACCAAAGCTAATCGTTAAACATGCGCGCATCTTTTTAACTGGAGTAATATGGGTAAAAGATTTGGGTCGAATTGAATTTGATAAAGGACGATTTTTATTACCAAGGAAAAGTTTACCTAAAGTTAAACAAGCTATATTGGAACTCAATGGCTTAATTGAGACACAAAATAGTGACATGCAAACAGCCTAACAACGGCTTTATGCATTGTTTATCGGTAAAACAGCAACATGGTTTTATTGCGAGTAGCGGACGTAGAACGTTAAAGCAGATGCTCGCAGTTCCATACGAAGCAGCAAAGACGGCGAGGGCTGACCTTGATTGGCCGCACCAGCTGTATTCGTAGTAATCATTTTCGCAGGTGTCGCTATGTGAACTTACTTAGCGACACAACTGCAAAAATAACGATTACGTAAACTCACCTAAGAAAGGTTAGCTAACCTCTTCGTTAAGCAGACCAACTAAACCTGTTACTTTTTCGTTCCAAGAGTTCAATTCTTGTTGTAACAGTTGGTTTTGTTCTGTCAAACTTGTGCTCGACTGTTTCTCTTCTTCAAGCTCCATTCTTAGTAGCTCAATAGTTTCAAGTGCTGCTTGGATTTTTGTTTCCAATTTTGACAATAGTTCAAGGCTCATGGGAGTCCCTTTGGTAGCATGATGATAGCTCCGATTCTAGCAGCGACGGGGTCTAAGTGAATAGTTAATTATGCTAAATGAAGCAAAATCTTACGATAAAAGTTGTGAGAGTGGCTTTTTTTTGTACTTGTGACTAAGTCGTTAGTATCCATCCCTTTATTTCTACAGGAATTGCAGCCATGTTAGGCAATATCTTAATGCTGACTCCGTTGGTTTTAACCTTAGTGTTAGCCTTAGTTTTACGACGTACACTTGTGGCTTTAGGTGTTGGTATTATCTCAGGTGCACTTATTATCAGCGAGTTTAACCCTGTTAATACGGCGGTATATTTATCGTCAAAAGCTTGGATGCAATTTTATGCTGATGGGCAGTGGCAAGCTTGGCACCTTAACGTGCTGGCCGCGATGGTGTTACTGGGCATGATGACACAGCTACTTGCCCGAGGCGGCGCGGTAAAATCATTTGCTGATTGGCTATATCATCGAATTCAAAGCGGTCGTCAGGCGCGGGTCGGTGTTGTTGTGCTGGGGTGGGTGGTTTTTATTGATGGTATCTTTAGCTGTCTGGCGGTGGGACATGTATGCCAACCACTCAGTCAACGATATAACATGAGTAAAGAGCAAATTGCATATCTTGTTGACTCAAATGCCTCGCCATTATGTGCATTGTTGCCTTTCTCCAGTTGGGGCCCTTATGTCATGGCTATTTTAGCCAGTATCACGTTATTGCCTCTCTCGCCGCTAGAATCCTTTATTGAAATAGCAAAGCTCAACTTTTACGCGATTACCGTGATTATATTGTCGCTATTGGTGGCTTGGTTTGGTATCGGCTTTACCTATACTGCAGCAACGGAATCAGAAGCTGCTGAGGTCGAAGCGGGTAATCCGTGGTTATTGGGAGTCCCTATGGCTAGCCTACTGATAGCATCGGTGGCTTTCACGTTATGGTCGGGCGCATCTAATTCGCAATCAGCGGATATTAGCCAGTGGATCACCTCGGCTGATATTGGCGCGGCCATGCGCGATGCTTGTATCTTAGCAATGACTATTGCCGTCTTTATGCTGAAGTTTGCTGGACGCAAAGCTCAGGAGCTTGTGGCGGACATGTTTGCGGGAATTAAGGTCATCAGTTTTGCAATATCCATTTTGCTATTCACTTGGATGATTGGCGCCGTCATTGTTGACTTAGGCGTGGCTAAATTGTTGGCCAGTTGGGCAGAACAATTTATCTCAAGCAATATGTTAGTCGCAGGTACCTTTATCCTCTGCGCTGTAATGGCGTTTACCACAGGATCAAGCTGGGGCACCTTTGCCATTATGATCCCCATCGGAGCCGAGATTGCAGTCGCCGTTGATTCGACGTTGATGCTGCCGGTATTAAGCGCGGTGATGGCCGGATCAGTATTTGGAGACCACTGCTCTCCAATCTCGGACACCAGTGTGATTAGTGCTACCAGCTCGGGCTGTGAGCCTCACGCGCACGTGGTTACCCAGCTTCCTTTTGCGTTTATAGCGGCCGTTAGTGCGTTATTGGGCTTTCAGTTAATTAACTTTAAGGTAGACCCGATATGGTCATGGTGTATTGTTCTGCTCGCTGCAATGCTACTACTGGCTCTTTATCATCGAGCTACTCGCGGTAGCCAAGTTGAGGTGGCTAAGGCGCAATCGTAATACGCTTAAAATCAGCTGCGGTATCAATGGGTGTTATCGCGATGATTTGATCTAAGCGTATTTCGTTGAGGCTATTATTTTGCTTAACGACCTGTTTCACTATCAGCCATTCCGTTTTGTCAGCCTTAGTGATTAACGTTATTGCCTGGGCCGTTAGTGGCGCTTTATTATGTAATTCAATTTTTAGTTGATAGCCTCTCATGCAAGCCAATTCTAAATAATCATGGCAATGACAATTAACGGTAATGTAGGGCTGCATAGGTACCTCTAAAATCAGTAGTGAATGCTTTTTCTTCTTGGCTAGGTCTATTGTAGAAAGCCAAGGAGATTTAGCTAATGTTAATGAATTCTATTGTTGTAGCTGTTTTATGTGGATGGTTATTGGTTACCACCACAGCGGCCGCGCAAACGTTGACTCAGTTTAATAAGACAAGCACGACGACCCGCCCATACTTTATTGAGCTATACACCTCACAAGGCTGCAGTAGTTGCCCTCCGGCAGAGACTTGGCTGTCTGCATTTAGCAAACAGACCGAACTTTGGCATAAATACTTCCCCATTGCTTTTCATGTCACTTACTGGGATTACATCGGTTGGAAAGATCCTTTTGCAGCGAAAACTTTTAGTCAGCGGCAATATGATCATCTTAACGCCAAGCACATTGGCCAGGTTTACACTCCGCAGTTTGTCATTAATGGCCAAGAGTGGCGGGGTTGGTTTGATCGTAAATTAGGGGATGTCTTTAGCAAAGTACAACCGGAAGTCGGAGCATTATCTGTTTCTATTGAAGGCCTGCAACTAACCGCTAGCTTCGATAACCAAACAGGCAATAGTGCACCTATTGAGCTGCACTTGGCTTTGGTGGGGGCAGGCTTGGAAACGGAGGTTAAACGCGGTGAGAATCGTAATAAACAACTGAAGCATGATTTTACTGTGCTGCGTCATCAAGTGATTAAATCGAATAGAAGGCAGCAAAGTACATTTACAGCAGAAATTGAGCGTATTGATACCAAGTCATGGACGGCTGAGCAATTTGCTTGGGTGGCGTGGATAGAACAAAGAGATCAACCAGTGCAGGCCGTTGCGGCTTGGTTAGAAGCTGAGTGACTTTAGAATATTAAAAGCGATAATCGATATCGGGTGTCAGCGACTCAATCAGACTTGTTAGATAGCATTGAGCGGTATGCCTGCTTTGTCTCAATATTAGAGACTGGCTCGCTAGAAGCTGCCCCTTAGACAATATTTATGAATATAGAGTTAATAAAAAAGCCCCGCATTTGCAGGGCTCTAATTAAAAGGGATGTGGCTTAAACCCTATTCAACATTTTGGATCTGAATGCAGGGTGGCCTTATCAATCGTAATAAAAATAATACTTTATTTGTTTTCGTGTAAGGTTTTATTTGTTTAGCCCACCATTTAGCCCACCATTCGAATGAATAAATAAAACCCTAGATACAAAAAACCCGCCTTAGGCGGGTTTTTTTTAATTGAGTTAGAACCATTATACGCTAGGTTGTTCATCCAAAAGCATAGTGTTGAGAAGTAACTTGTTGAAAAGTATCATATAAGTCTCCTTTAGGATCCTAGTTTTAATTTATATTGGGTAATTAATGCTTTAAAATCGCTCTGTTCGGCAAGACTAACAAAATCTTCATCATCTTGCAATCCAGAGAGGACCTTTTCTTGATCAAGTTTAGTATCTGAGAACTTCCAAGCATTCTGTATTGTACGAATAACTTCATCTTTAGGATAGTCTAAAATATTCATATAACAAGCTAGGTTATAGTAACCGAGCCTAGAGGGCTTCAATTGGATTGACATTGTCACATGCTCTATCGCTTTTGTAACATTACCTAGTCTTTTTTCACAATAAGCAAGCCAGTGATAGGCTTTTGAGTCATCATCTTTTGATGGTAAATACTCTTTTTCAATCTTGAGTATAGCTTCATTGTATGAACCCATGTTAGCTAAACTTTGTGCTGTTAGTAAAATACTTTGTAAAGAAACGGATATGAGTTGTTCATCCTTTTCTCTTAATTTGAGTTTCATTTTTCCCATTGTTTCTTTTGTTACTTTCTCTGAAATTTTTAATTGGTCGACCTCTTGTTGAACCTTTTTTAAAGCTGCATTGCTAACCAGAGCTATAATGGGTAACCCTGAGTATCCACCTATAATACCGACAGCGGCGAGGTAGAAAAAATACTTTAGCCCCTCAGCAAAATCAGCTTTTATTCCAAGAGCATGGCCTATATTAAATCCGAAAATAGCCATCATGATGGCCACAGCAACAAAAGCACCGCAAAAACCTATAAAAATATGGCCCCAAGCACCAGTGTCAGCTAGTTTCCCATTGAAAGGTACTTGAATTTGATGAGTGCTATCGCTTTCGAGCGCATGAACCAACCCTCCCAAAGCGCCACTAAAAGCAACTGTAGTGAAAATAGGCCAAACTGATAACGTTGATGCTGAAGTCGAACCCGAACCTGTTTGAAGTGTACTTGCATATGCAACAGCACCTAAATCGAATGTCATTCCCATGACAAAAAATATTATGGCTATAACCGTCCAGCCAAAAAATGTACTCATGCGTATCCTCACATTTATTCTGTTTAATCATTATGCTGAAACTAGATGATAAGCGATGCTTTGTTCATGTAAAGGTTTAACTTTTCCTTGTTGGGCTGTTGAGCATGTATTGTGGTGAATATGTGACTTCAAGGCTGGATAACCCTGAATTGATGAGTGAGGTTCGAATCTCCAGTACCTTTTGGGTCGTTGGTTGTTAGGAGTTACGGCTTTCATGACAAAATGATTAATATTCGGATATAAAAGATCTTATTTTTCACGTATAAAAATTAACTTAGGAGGACGGTCACTAAGCCAAAGGTGCTAGGGGTTTACCTAGCCGCTCTCATTCCATAGGTGAAGCGAGTTGGGCTTGTGAGGGCTACAAGCCTTATAAGCAAAGAGGAGTAGGCGGGTGTTAGCTTATAGAAAACATGTAAATCTAGTTCCTCAACGTTCTGAATTTGAACGTATCAAATATTATATTTTGATTTAAAAAATCGGATGCAAAAAAGTACCCACTAACACATTAAATAAATTTATTTTCAAATTTATTCTTCAAATCTAGTAACTCAGGGTTTTGTTCAAAAGTTTCTTCTAACTCGAACTGTAGTTTCTTGCTTCTATTTTTATACTTAATACTTAATTTCGTTGAATAATCACCCACCTCTTTACGTAATTCACATTCTAATTTGTTTGCCCATATCGTTAGTGCGGGAATGCAACGCTCAATAAACTTCTGAATTAATGCTTTTTGTTGCTTTTTTAGCTCTAGCTCATAGACCTTCAGTTGCTTTTCTTTTAGTAACTTTGCGTCATTTTCAAGCTCCTCATAAAATGCTTTAATTTTTTTATGAGAGGTTTTTCTTCCGTGCTGTGGAGGCAAAATAGTTGGGAATACATCTTTCATATATGAATTAAACTCTCTTTGATACGCAGAAAGCTTTATGGGGTTAAACAAGTCTCTAGCATTCAACCTTACTTTTCCTGCCTTATTTTTACTTAGAGGGACGATTACGGCATGGATGTGTGGTGTTGTTTCATCCATATGAAGCACTGCACTGACACATCGAGTACCAAATCTTTGTTTTAACCAGTCCTTAGCAGTATTTTGGAAAGTAACAACATCACCTTTAGAGCAAAGCAGCTCTGGTGATAAAGTAAGTAGTGTATCCATTGCTAAAACGGCATTCTTGCGAGGCTTAATCTTATAGTGTGAAATAAGCCCCTCAACATCTTTTGTAATATTGTTCGAGCCTATTAGTATTTTATTTTGATCGGATAATTCAGGGTTTGCATTTGGAGTATTTGAGAAGCGATGCTGATGAGCACCTGCCATATGGATGTTTGTTTTCGTTTTTAGTTTTTCAAATCTTAAAATTGTAGTAGCCATTACTTTTTAATTAAACATAATATATTATTCGAGATGAGACAAACTTAGTTTGTATACTCACTATACAATTGTACCAATTATGCTCGACCTGCGGTGCCTATAACAAAGTTAAAATCAAAACAGATTGACTCAAGGTGGTGTCCCTCTTGGAGAGCCTGATCATCAAAACATCTATAAAATAATTTGAAATTTCCTTACTTTTAAATTGATTAGTAGCATTAAAGTTATTAAATTTAAATTAAAAATATGAACTCCTACGAAATAATACAACGAGCAATTTCTATTGAACAAGAACAAACAAAAGACTTCATCATCATTAATAGCGTTTTAAAATATTGTGTTGAAGAAAAACTTCTAACAAAAGAACCATACCTAGGTTTTGGCAGTCATGAACAATTGAAACTTGATTTGATTAAGCAGTTACGTGTGATTCATTTAGACTATATCGCTGAACATATATTTCAACCTGATGTATCTCTCAGTATTAGTGATGAAATAGATATGAAAACAAGGTTATTACTAAAGTGGGTAGCTAGAAAATACTCAGAAAAAATATTACCGTTTGGTAAGTAGTTAATACTTCTTATGTTTTACGCCTGCAACACCTGCAATTAATTAAGTTTGTAGGTGTTGCAGGTGTAATTCTATTTATAACTGATGTAATGGGTTTACAATAAATGCCTTACTCGGCTTGCTCACTTCAAATATATAACCAGATTTAATAAGTTCAGCAATTGCTAATTCTCGATCTTCTTTATTATTTAAGCCTTTCCAGTTTTTTTGAGACAGTTGCTGACGAGTAAATTTGGGAGCTAACTTATTTAAATTGTTGAACAGAAATTCAGCGGGTAATAATTCATTTTTCGAGCTAACTAGTGCAAGGATACGTTTAGTATGACTCTCAAGATAAGTCATCCATCCAATAGCATTTTCAACAGTTTTCAAATTAATCACTTCGGAAGGGTTAAATTCCTGATTAGTTTCAGCATTAGACGCTTCATCTAATAAGTGCAGTATCAATGCGATTTTGGCGCAAGTTGCATGATTCTTACCGTAAAAAGACTGCAAAGACACATCAGCTTCTTTAGTTTTTTGTATTAGTTTCGCAGACCATTCAGACCAAACATTCTGTGCATCATCCATGAATTTAAAACCGAGAATGCCTTTTTTCTGTGTTAACTTAAATAACGTTAAAAATATGTTTTGAACATTCTCTATTTCAGCATGATCAGGAGCCTCATCAACGAAGTAAGCGTGGGTTTTATCTGGATAAATAGAAACCTGTAATAAACGCTCTAATAGCCCATCGTTTGTATGACCTGAGTGGTTTGATGAACTTAGTAAATGTAAAATTACTGAGGGCTGTATCCCGCCTAAAAGTGACAAAATTAACCGAGGTACTGTCACATCCTCTCGACCTATCCTTTTTTGTACATAAGGGCTTTTAGATGCATCAAAAGCCTCTAGATACAGACTTCTTTCTAGCTCTCGTTGCTCGATAGCTTTTAACCATCCGTTTATTTCGTCACGGAAAATTAACGAACCATGTGGATTTGTCTGTAAGCCATCTAATACAGCCTCGATCGTTGCATCATTGATAGTCACTTCTCGAATAATTTGGCCAGGCTCATCTAACTCACCCATCTTTTTTAAGACATTATAAGCTTGCTCTACTTCTCCAGATTGAATTAGCTCTTCCGCTTCATTATTAATACTCTTTTTTTGAGCTTCATATTCTTGTTTTTGAAGTTTATGAAAAGAGCTATTAACTATATTTATTTTGTTAATTGACACTTTTTGAACGAAATCGAGTAAATTTAAACCGCATTTTAACATGGGTGTTTTTTGAGCGGAGGGTTCACCAATTATCATAGAAAATAGATTAGGAGCAAGTGCCCACTCTGTATCATTTTTCTTAGGGTGGATTTCGACACTTCCTCCGACTAAAGATCCTGCAGCGACAATAACAGACAAAGCGGCATAATCAACTGGGGCATTATTAACTCTAAGAGCATGTTTAATGACATAGTTTCGAACACCTTCTGGCAGCATTTCAGCTTCAAAAGCTAATACAGGCAATAAAGTCGTATTCAATGGAGTTGGTACTTGCCATTGAATATTTTCACTATCACTTAGCTCCCCTTTGTTTGTTTCTTTGAATTTTTTTTTCGTACTTCTAGTAAACATGTTCAATAAATTAATTGGTGATTGCATATGCATTTTTTTATTAAAGCTAATAAGTCAGAACTAGAAATGCAAATTTATTTTTAAGATTGAGTAAAAAAATAAAGGTAGAAATAGCATTGAAATTATTTTTATTTTTTTACATTTAGGGGTTGTATTCGACGTGAATAATTTCTAACTTTTCCTCAATAAGTACTTCTACTAACGTTTAGGAATTAAAATGCAAGAGGTTCAAGTAAGCACGCAAGCACAGTTTAAACACTTCACACATAACGATCGAGTGATTAAATTACGCGACGTTATCGAATTAACTGGATTAAAAAAAACATCTATCTATAACTTAATCAAAAAAAATGAGTTTCCTAAACAAATCACTTTAGCTAGAAATTCAGTTGGTTGGGTTCAGTCGGAGGTTTTACAATGGGTTAATGACTTGATGATAAATCGCGATTTACTGCATTAGTCTCATCGATATGATTTATTTCTGATAGTGTAAGGTTCATAAGCGAATCTTACACTGTATCTAGCTATCATAGGCTAAATAGCTAGACTTATTTTGTGATGTAATAATCTATGTATAACTAAGTTAAATCATATCTCTCAACGTATTAGATAACTGCACAAAGGCTTCCCTTCTCTCATCAAAATAGTCATATCGGTCATATATACCCTCCACACCTTTGAGCTTATGGTTCAAGCAACGCTCAGCAACATGCCCCGGCGTCCCTTGTTTAGCTAACATGCTTCGGCAAGTACGTCTTAAGTCATGCACTGTGAAGTGTGCCATATCAGCCATTTTGTTTGGTGGTTGTTTCTTTTTACCTGCTTCATGACCAAAGAGTTTGGTGATAGCACGATTTAGTGTGTCTTTACCCATATGTGGGTTCTTGCTAGAGCGTCGGCTTGGAAACACATATTCAGAACCACAAGCCCTTATCTTTAGCTCTTGTATCCAGTCCATGACAACTTCAGGTAATGGAATAGTAATGCCAACACCTGATTTACTGCGCTCTTTCGATAAGTTCCAAACTTGCTTTTCTAGGTCAAATTCCTTCCAAGGTGCTTCTGCCAATTCCGACTTCCTAACTCCTAAAGTAACTAGTAACGCACAAGCGAGATAGTTGTCACGGCTAAAGCTGTCACGATTCTCACGCGCTTTTTCAAAGAAGAATTTAAGTTCTTCAATACTTAACATTCTATCTTTACTTTTTTCGATGCCGCCCGCATCTGTTACAGAAAATGCACTTGCAGGGTTAGCGCTTAGCAAGTCTAGCTTTATACCGTGATTAAATAGTTGCTTACAATAACCTAAAGCATCATTAGCGATAGTTGGACGACCAGAGTGATTGATGGAAACTAGAACTTGTCTTATATCTCGAGCATTGATGCTATCAAGTTTGATTTCGCCAATAATAGGCGCAATATCTTTGCGGTAAACACGCGCAGGTATAGAGGGGTGCTTTAAGCGTTTTATATTACTCTCTTGCCAATCAGCAAAAAGATCATCAACGATTTTAATTGTACCTTGTTCACTGCGGCGTTTTTCTAATAGGGGATCAATACCTAGTCGGAGTTGTTGCATTTTAAGTGATGCCGTTACTCGCGCATCTGCGAGAGACAGATCTGTGTACTTAGCAAGAGTCATCTCTTTACGTTTTTGATTGGAAGTAAATCTTAACATCCAATGAGGCTTGCCAGATTTTGGGACGACAAAATATAAGCCGTCCCCATCAGCGAACCGTCCAACTTTGCCCTTCGCTTTAGCTTCTATTTCTTTCGCTGTTAACTTGCCCATCGGTGCGCACTCCAGTTAAATTGGGGGGTTGCAGGTACCCACCATTCTAAATCAATCGGAGTATAGCACACCCACCAAATTAACCACCAATATAAAGTGGAACCCACCGAGTTGGAATGAACTGTCGCGAACTTGTTGTTTGTAAAAATCCTTTATAAACAATGATTATGCGGCTGGCGCGAGCTGCGGCGAACCTTACTCTACGTTCTGGATCTGCTCGCGCATCTGCTCAATAAGCACTTTAAGTTCTACTGCGGCGGCTGTGACGTCTGCGCTGATAGATTTTGAGGCTAAGGTGTTTGATTCACGATTGAACTCTTGCATCATAAAGTCGAGTCGACGGCCTTGTGCGCCACCTTTTTTAAGGATAAGACGTGTCTCGGTAACGTGTGCGTCAAGTCGGTCCATCTCTTCGGCAACGTCCATCTTTTGTGCCATTAATACCATCTCTTGTTCCATACGGGCTGGATCAAGTTCGCCGGTGATCTCGGCTAAACGGTTAGTCAGCTTATCGCGCTGCCATTGCATAATGGCTGGCATATGACCACGAACCACGGCAACTTGCTCAACGATTTGGTCGAGACGTGTTTGCAACATAGTATTGATTGCTTCACCTTCACGGCCACGAGCTTCAATAAATTCGTCGATGGCCAAGTCGAATGCACCCAGGAGATCTTTACCTAAGGCGTCCATATCTTGCTCTGAGCTAGACATAACACCAGGCCAACGCAGTACGTCAACGACATTGAGTTCGCCTTGCTTAGCTTCATCTTTTACCCAATTAGCGGCGTTGATAATTTGCTTAGCGAGTTCTTTATTGAGTTGCAGTTCGCTGCTATCACCTTCATTGAGGTCATAACGTAGATTAACTTCAATTTTACCGCGGTTTAAACGTTTACGAAGACGATCTCTAAGCACAGGCTCTAAGCTGCGGAAATGTTCTGGTAAACGCAAGTAGGTTTCTAGGTAGCGCTGGTTAACGGAACGGATTTCCCAAGAGGCGGTGCCCCAATCTGCTTTGTGCTCAATGCGAGCATAGGCTGTCATGCTTTGGATCATGAATAATTTCCTGTGTAGTTCGTCTAAGTGAGTTGTGATTATATACTCAATTAGCATGAAGGTGCAGGATCTAGCCTTAATTTACTGTCGGGATTTTAAGATGAGTTTTATTTTTCAGATAGCATACTGGCTCACATGTCCCTATAATATGCAGCCAAATTACCCCAATGTTTTCAAATACAGGAATTCACCATGCGCCCAAGCGACAGAACTCCAGCACAATCTCGTCCAGTGACTATTACACGTCAGTTTACCGCTCATGCCGAAGGTTCGGTTCTAGTTGAGTTTGGTGACACTAAAGTGCTGTGTACCGCCAGTTTTGAAGAGGGTGTACCGCGTTTTCTTAAAGGCCAAGGCCAAGGTTGGGTTACTGCTGAATATGGTATGTTGCCGCGTTCTACACATAGCCGCATGAACCGTGAAGCGGCTCGTGGTAAGCAGTCTGGTCGTACTCAAGAGATCCAGCGTTTAATCGGCCGTTCACTACGTGCAGCTGTTGATATGAAGCTACTGGGTGAAAACACTATCGTTATCGATTGTGATGTTATTCAAGCAGACGGTGGTACGCGTACTGCTGCTATTACTGGTGCTTGTGTTGCATTGGTTGATGCACTCAACTGGGCACGTGGTAAAGGCATTTTAAAGACTAACCCACTTAAGTTCCTTATTGCTGCTGTTAGTGTTGGTATCTATAAAGGCGAACCTATCTGCGATTTAGAATATATCGAAGATAGCGCAGCTGAAACCGACATGAATGTTGTGATGACTGAAACCGGTAAGATGATTGAAATTCAAGGTACAGCCGAAGGCGAGCCGTTCAGTCATGAAGAGCTATTGAGCTTATTAGAATTAGCTAAGCATGGTATCCGAGAGATCGTTGATATTCAAAAAGCATCTTTAAGCTAAATCGTATTGTTGTTACTAGGGCCCTACGGGGTCCTTTTTGTAAGTGCTTTTTGTCAGTACTTAGCATAAATAAAGTGATTAAAATAATTTGAGTTGCCCTACATTTTTTAAGGAGAGATTGTGAAAGCCTATCAACGTGAGTTTATTGAGTTTGCCCTTGAACGCCAGGTACTTAGATTTGGCGAGTTTACGTTAAAATCAGGCCGCACTAGCCCTTACTTTTTTAATGCTGGTTTGTTTAATACCGGTCGTGATTTAGCGCGTCTTGGTCGCTTTTATGCAACGGCATTAGTTGATTCAGCAATTGAATACGATTTGCTGTTTGGTCCTGCCTATAAAGGCATTCCCATTGCGACAACAACGGCGGTTGCTTTGTGTGATCACCACGATATCGATATGCCTTATTGCTTTAACCGTAAAGAAAAAAAACAACATGGTGAAGGTGGGAGCTTAGTCGGTAGCGAGCTTAAAGGCCGGGTGATGTTAGTCGATGACGTCATTACTGCTGGCACAGCCATTCGTGAGTCAATGGAAATTATCGCGGCTCACAATGCTAAGTTAGCGGGTGTTTTGATTGCATTAGATCGTCAAGAGAAAGGCAATGGTGAATTATCTGCCATTCAAGAAGTTGAGCGTGATTTTGGTTGTGAAATCGTGTCAATTATTAAGCTTGAAGACTTAATCAACTACCTGACTGCAAAATCGGGTATGGAAACAGAGCTGGCGTCAGTGAGCGCTTACCGCGACCAGTACGGTATTTAAAAGATAAGTTCAGATTACTAGAGCGTTCGCAGGCTCACTTCGAGAACGCTCACAAGTTCACTTCTAGAAAAAAGCAAAAGCTATTAGGTTAGCTTTTGCTTTTTTGTTTTCAGTTTCTCGCAGCGGTTTGCTGCGGCCTAGAAGAGCCGAAGGCTCGTTCTAGAATCTGCTTTAATATTTTAGAACCTAGAACCTAGAACCTAGAACCTAATTACTAAGAAACTCAGCACGTGTGGCAGGATTAGATTTAAAAATACCGCCTAATGCTGTAGTGGTTGTTGAGCTGGTTGAATCCATCACTCCACGTGATTTAACGCAGTAATGTACCGCATCCATTTTAACGGCGACGTCTTTGGTTTCTAGTAAGGTTTGCAGTGCAACTAAAACCTGTTGCGTCAGGCGCTCTTGTACCTGTGGCCGCTGCGCAAAGAAGCGTACGATACGATTTATCTTGGATAAGCCAATAATGTTTTTACGCGGCAAGTAAGCTACTCGTGCTAGGCCATCGATAGTGACTAAGTGATGCTCGCAAGTACTGGTGAGACTTATGTCATTAACCTTGACCATCTCGTCGAAGCCCATCTTGTTTTCAATCACGGTGATTTTTGGAAAGTTGGCGTAATCAAGACCTGAAAATATCTCATCAACGTACATTTTTGCAATGCGACGTGGCGTATCGGTCAAACTGTCGTCACGTAGATCTAACGACATTAACGTTAGAATCTCGCGCATATGATGCTCAATTTTATCCTTACGTTCTTCAGGACTAAATTCGCAGGGCAGCATCGGGGTTTCAAGTCCGCGTTCAAGTAGCGCAGCTTGTACTAATTGTGCTGATTCACTGAGGATAGCTTCTTTTGATGTCATAATGTCCTCCACTTTAATGGGTAGTGGTGCTGTCTCTGGTGATCTTAGTTGCGGTTCGCAATTTGACAGGTATCGCTTAACAGTAATAGTAGAGCGTTAACGCTTTGCTTTGGCGCTAAGATGCACGGAGGCACAGCGATTTGATGCAAATATACACCAAAAGTCTGGCTTGGGATAAGAAAAACCGACTAATTTAGTCGGTTTTTCTATTTGAGGGATTAGAGCTTAAGGTTGGTCTTTAAGAAGCTGAGCATTTCACTGTAGTATTTTGCTCTATTTTCATCATCATAAAAGCCATGACCTTCGTCATCCATCACTAACTTTTTAAAGGGATAATCGATTTCATTGAGACTATCTTCTAATGATTCAAGTTGTTCAATGGGAGCTCTCTCGTCTTCACCACCATGCACTAACATAATGTTAGCTTTGAGTTTACCCACATTATGAGTTGGCGACATAGATTCTAATAGCTTTTCATCTTCACCTAACACCTCTTTTAGGTAGCGCTTGCCTGCTCGTCGGCCTTGAACATCACCCTCATCAAACATTAATGGCAGATCATAAACGCCGGCAAATCCAATAGCACACTTAAATAAATCTGGTTCAATGGTTGCGCTTTGAATAGCTGAATATCCACCGAAGCTACCGCCGACGATACAGATACGCTCCTTGTCTACGATCCCTTGTTCGATAACATGCTTTGTGGCATCGATAATGTCATATTGAATTTCAGTCCCCCATTTTTGATGGCCCGCATTTTCAAAGTTGATTCCATAGCCACCAGAGCCTCGAAAATTCACCTGTAGCACGGCTGCCCCTTGGCTAGCAATTAACTGGTTTTGAGGGTCGAATCCCCACCAATCTCTAGGACCATGAGGGCCGCCATGAGGATTAACGACTAAGGGGAGTTCCTTCGCTTCTAATCCGTTTGGCAAAGTAAGGTAGCCATGGATCTCCACTCCATCTCTGCTCGTAAAATGAATTGGTTTGATCTCGGCCATTTTCTCAGGGTCTATCCATTTCTTTTTTGAGACTAGATACTCTAGTTTTATCGCGTCAGCATCAAATAGGTAGTAGTGGCCGGGGTTACGATCATTAAAGGCTTTAATAATCATTTTTTTAGCATTATTTGTTTGACTAACAATGTGGATTTGGTGGCCCGGTAGCGCAGCTAAGAGCTGTTTGATGTATACAGCCGAAGGATCTTTAGAGTCGACAAACTCATAAGTTGGGTAGCCGTTTTCATATTCGACAGCATATAATTTTTTAGTGGTTTTATTTATCCACAGGTTACTTGGATCAACGACTTTATCGCGACTGACTAATTGCTTATCGCCCGTTTTTATATTTAGTAAATAGACACCTCTAGTCCCACCAGATTCACTCGCTGTAACATAAAGGCTGTCTTTTTTATTACTAAATGCGATAGGGGCAATAGCATCCAAATTTAAGTTGAGTTTAGCGGTATCGACCCACTCGTTATTATCACGATAGAAAAGTGTCGAATTGACATAATCTTTAGTGCCACTGACAAAACGGACATTACCTTCATGATCATTGAGGAAGTTAGCGTAAGGGATTGGGGATGAAGCTATTTTCTTACGTGAACCTTTGTACACATCTACGCGATAAACCTTTTGGGTGTTCTCTGCTGTGTTGCTACCTCCTCCTCCCCACGGCAGTGCTTGAACTAACATGAAACGCTTATTGTCAGGTAATGGATCTAAGATGGTCGCTGTTGCGCGGATAGCTGTGTTTGTCTTCTTTACTCTTGAGCCCGTTTGTTGTTCAGCGCCCTTGTAACCAAATAGATAAGTTGAATCCGAACCATCGGCGTTAACGGCAATTAACTCACCAAAATATTGTGGTTGGTTACTCCAACCTTTTAAATATACTTTTTGTAAAACAACTCGCTCGTCATTGACCCACTCATAGCGTCCGACTTGGGCATTACCAGGGAAAAAAACAACATGAATAGGCTGTTTAGTTTTGGCATCTAAGATGAGTAGCATTGCTTTATCATCTTTTTGACTGATGGCGCTAAGATAATCTCCGCCTGGGGATATTTTGACTTGAGAAAACTCTGCTGCCCGGCTAAATAGCCTCGCAGCTTCGTTTGTTTTTGCAAATATATTGCTGCTAAGCAAGGTTATACAGGCAAAGCTAATTATTTTGATTAGTTTCATACAACTTCCTTGTGGAAACATTGTGTTAATTTATTTTCAACATGTAGGTTACAAAGGTAGAGTAAAACAAAAGTATGATGGGAACAATAACTAAAATAATCAACATTGTGAGTTAAATACTGCCAATGTATTGGTATGAGATCTGCTTGATTAAGGACTAAGAGGTCATTTTGGGAAAGTTGGCGTAATCAAGACCTGAAAAGGTGTCATCAACGTAAATTTTGGCTATACGAGGTGGAGTATCGGGGTTTCAAGTCCGCGTTCAAGTAGCGCAGCTTGTACTAATTGTGCTGATTCACTGAGGATAGCTTCTTTTGATGTCATAATGTCCTCCACTTTAATGGGTAGTGGTGCTGTCTCTGGTGATCTTAGTTGCGGTTCGCAATTTGACAGGTATCGCTTAACAGTAATAGTAGAGCGTTAACGCTTTGCTTTGGCGCTAAGATGCACGGAGGCACAGCGATTTGATGCAAATATACACCAAAAGTCTGGCTTGGGATAAGAAAAACCGACTAATTTAGTCGGTTTTTCTATTTGAGGGATTACAGCTTAAGGTTGGTCTTTAAGAAACTGAGCATTTCACTGTAGTATTTTGCCCTATGTCCGTCATCATAAAATCCATGACCTTCATCATCCATCACTAACTTTTTAAAGGGATAATCGATTTCATTGAGACTATCTTCTAATGATTCAAGTTGTTCAATGGGAGCTCTTTCATCTTCACCGCCATGAACTAATAAAATGTTGGTTTTGAGTTTACCCACATTATAAGTTGGCGACATCGATTTTAATAATGCTTGGTCTTCACCAAGTACCTCTTTTAAGTAGTTCAGACCTGATCGGCGTCCTTGTACGTCACCTTCCTCAAACATGAGTGGTAAGTCGTAAACGCCGGCAAATCCAATCGCACACTTAAACATGTTTGGTTCGATAATGGCGCTTTGTAAGGCGCTATAACCACCAAAACTACCTCCGGCAATACAGATACGCTTTTCATCAACGTAGCCTTCCTCTATAACGTACTGCGTAGCATCAATGATGTCATACTGAATATCAGTGCCCCACTTTTGGTACCCAGCCTTTTCAAAGGCATTACCGTAACCACCTGAACCACGGAAGTTGACTTGTAGTACCGCCATTCCTTCACTGGCTAACATTTGGTTTTGTGCGTTAAAGCCCCACCAATCTCTGACGTTATAAGGGCCTCCATGAGGGTTTACTACTAAGGGTAAATTCTTGGCTTCTTTACCATGAGGTAATGTTAAGTAACCACTTATTTTGATCCCGTCTCGACTGACAAAACTGATAGGTTTAACTTCAGCCATTAGTTCAGGGTCGAGCCATTGTTTTTGAGATGCTAGATATTCAAGCTTTACTTTTTCAGTATCAAATATGTAGTAGTCGCCTGGGTTGCGATCATTAGATGCTTTTATAATGAGTAGGTTGGAATCTCTATTTTCACTGACAATTTGGACTTGGTGACCAGGTAAAGCCGCTATCAGTTGTTTAAGTATTTTTGAGTGTTGTTCTTTTGGGTTAACAAAGGCGTAGGTTGGGTAACCGTTGTCGAACTCTACGGCATACAATTTTTTAGTTTTCTGGTTTATCCAAAAGTTGCTTGGGTCGACAACTTCGTCTTGAATAATTTTCTTTTTCTTGCCTGTTTCAAGATCGATGCTGTACACACCTAAAGTTTGCCCATCTTCACGGCCTGCGGCATAAATACTGTTTTTCTGTTCAGCAAAAGAAATAGGCCTAAAATCAAGGAGACCAATTGAAAGTTGGTCACTATTTATCCATTCACCATCTTTGCGGTAAAACACTTTAGTGGTGTTAGTTTTATCTTCACCAACAACAAAGCGAACCTCACCTTTAAAATCAGTTAAGAATCTAGATTGGCCAATTGGCGCTCGCATCAGTTTTCTGCGTTTCCCTTTGTATATGTCGACACGGTAAACGTCTTGTTTTTGCTCATAATCAAGGGTACGTTTATTATTCCAAGGTATTGCGTTAACCAACATGTAACGGTCATCATTTGGCAGTGGGTCTAAAATATAAGCGGTAGCTCGAATAGCTGTGTTCTTTTTTAGGTTTGAACCTGTTTGTTGTTCGCCACCGTTATAGCCAAACAAATATTGCGCATTAGAGCCATCAGCATTAACAGCAAATAACTCACCATAATAGATGGGAGTATCTTGCCAGCCTTTTAAATACTCTTTTTGCAAAACGATTCGATCATCATTAGCCCATGCGTAGTTACCGACTTGAGCATTACCAGGGAAAAATACTGCATGGTGTAATTTCTTAGTTTTAGCATCCAATATTAACAGTTTATTTTTACCATCGTGTTTGGTAATAGCGCCGATATAGTCACCGGCAGGTGAGAGTTTTAGATGACTAAACTCCGCTCCGCGACTAAATTGTTTTGCTATAGTTAGGGTGGTGTCTGCGCCAAAGGCCGGCATAGCTGTGGCAATAAGCACAACTAGGCTAATGAGAGAGGTTATCCTCATAATACTTCCTTGTTTAATTATAAAGAGTTGTATTTTTAAGCAGTTAGAGAGTAGGGGAAAAGTAATAAATTTTCAATGGGAAAGTTAACTAATAAGTAAGTGGCGGAGGGCCCGCCACTTAGCGCATTAATGGCTAGCTCTGCAGCAGTTGTTGCTGAACAAATGCCCATTGTTCATTAAAGTGCTTGGTAGGCTTTATTTTAAACTCACTACGGACAAACTGGGCAATTCTGCCCTCGGCAATCGCAAGCAGTAAGTTAGCCAGAACAGCTTCGTCGATACTAAAGCCTTGGCCTTCGCGTAAGCTTTTCTCGCGTAGGATTTGCTTAAGATGAGTTTCAATTTTAGAAAACAGTTGGCCAATTCGACTGCGTAAACGCTCGTGTTCACCGAGTAAGGCGTCACCGTTTAATACCCTCGAAATGCCGGGATTACGCTCGGCGAAAACCAGCAGCAGTTGCAATAACTGTTGGCAGCGTTTCATTGTGTCTTTTTCTTCATCCATGATGAGATTGATACGAGAAAGCAGTGACTCCTCGATAAACTCAATTAGGCCTTCAAACATGCGTGCTTTGCTCGGAAAGTGACGGTAGAGGGCTGCCTCTGATACGCCAACTTCAGCTGCTAATTTTGCAGTGGTTATACGTTGTCCTGGATTTGTTTCTAGCATTGTCGCCAAACATTGAAGAATATGTTCACGGCGGTTTATTTTTGGGCTTGCAGCCATTTATTAGTCCTTCACTCGAATACTACTGAGCGAGATAGCAAGGAAACGTAGCTCCGTGCTATCTACAAAATGTGGTGATGCGTTTAACGCGGTAATTTATTATTTTGTACCTGAATGACCAAAACCGCCTGCACCGCGGTCTGAGCCATCAAATTCATCCACAAGCTTAAATTCGGCTTGTACGACGGGAACAAAGACTAACTGCGCAAGACGGTCACCAATCTCGATGGTGAATGGTTCACTGCCCCGATTCCAGCAAGAAACCATTAAGGGTCCTTGGTAATCAGAGTCGATTAACCCCACTAAGTTACCGAGCACGATGCCGTGCTTATGGCCTAGGCCTGAACGAGGTAATATGATGGCGGCCAAACTTGGATCTGCCACATGCACTGCAATACCGGTTGGGATTAGCACAGTTTCACCCGGTTGTATGGTGAGCTGAGTGTCAGTGATAGCGCGTAAATCCATTCCAGCACTACCTGGCGTCGCATAAGCTGGCAGTGGGAACTGGGTGCCAATACGAGAGTCTAGAATCTTTAATTCAATCGGTGTTTTCATTTAATTTTTTACTTTTTCTGCGATTAGAGTGAGTAATTGCTTGGCTAAAGTTTGTTTGTCGACAGCGGGAAAGTGTGTCGCACCATCGTGCCAAAACACGCTGAGCGCATTATTGTCGCTATTAAAACCAATGTTACTGTTAGACACATCATTGGCGGCGATCATATCGAGTTTCTTACGCACCAGTTTACCTTTGGCGTATTGCTCGACATCATTTGTTTCTGCTGCAAAACCAACCGTAAACGGACGTTTAGCATGGCTGGCAACGGTGGCTAAGATATCAGGATTTCGAACGAGCGCAAGCTGCATCTGCTCCGCAGATTTTTTTATTTTACTCTCTGCAATATCCGCGATTCGATAATCAGCCACCGCCGCACAACCGATAAAAATTTGGTGGTTTTTTACTTCTGGGATCACGGCATCAAGCATCTCTTGTGCTGACCCAACATCAATACGGGTCACATTCGCTGGAGTGGCTAAGTTTACAGGTCCTGCAACGAGTGTGACTGTTGCACCCATCTCAGCAGCCGCGCTAGCAAGTGCAAAGCCCATTTTTCCTGAACTGTGATTCGAGATATACCTTACGGGATCTATGGCTTCACGGGTGGGTCCTGCCGTGAGCAATAAAGACACGCCATCTAACAATTTTGGCCCCAATAGCTGCTCGGCTCGCTCTGCAATCGCCACCGGTTCTAACATTCTGCCAGGGCCCACTTCGCCACAGGCTTGTGAGCCAGAATCTGGGCCCCATATGGTAAAGCCGCGTTGTGCTACGGTTTTTAAATTGGCTTGCGTCGCTGCATTGCGGTACATCTGCTGATTCATCGCAGGGCAAAGCACTATAGGAGCTTCTGTTGCTAAGCATGTGGTGGTGATGAGTTCATCGGCCATGCCGATACTCATGCGCGCAATTAAGTTTGCCGTGGCGGGGGCAATAATGACTAAGTCAGCCCAGCGGGCTAATTCTATATGGCCCATGGAGGCTTCTGCAGTGGGGTCGAGCAGGTCGGTGGCAACTGGATAGCCAGATAAAGCTTGGAGGGTGAGTGGTGTGATAAATTGCTGCGCACTTTGGCTCATGACGACTCTAACGTCAGCGCCACGGTCTTTTAGTTTGCGAACTAAATCAGCAGATTTATAGGCAGCAATGCCACCTCCAATACCTAAAAGGACTTTCTTATTTTTCAAACCCATACGTACTCTTTCCATTATCATTTTGACGGATTTTAATGCTATCCGTGCAGCCGATGTGCGGCCTAAGATATCACAATCCTAATCCAGTTGATGAACAAGTTGGTAAATTCTCGACCATACTCAATATTAAATAATAACAAGGAGGTTATTGTGGGAATTAAAGACTGGCCACAAGGCGAAGGGCCAAGAGAAAAGCTACTGCTTAATGGTGCACAGCAACTATCGGATGCGGAGTTACTTGCAGTATTGCTCAGGGTTGGCCTTAAGGGCTTAAGTGCCGTTGAATTAGCTCGTATGATGATTACCGAGTTTGGCGGGCTTAGAAGCTTGCTGACAGCGTCTCAAGCAGAAGTATGCCGTATAGATGGAATTGGTCCGGTTAAGTATGCTCAATTGCAGGCTGCTGTTGAGATCGGTACGCGAATTTCGAAAGAAAATCTAAAAAGAGGTAAAATTTTATCGGATCCTGATTTAACTCGAGACTATTTAATGAGACAATTAGGGGATCGTGCCTACGAAGTGTTTGCTGTTTTACTATTAGATAGCCAACATCGGGTGATTCAATTCGTTGAATTATTCAGGGGCACAATAAATTCTGCGTCAGTTTATCCACGAGATGTGGTGAGCTTGGTGCTTGAGAAAAAAGCTGCGGCTGTGATCGTGTGTCACAATCATCCCTCTGGAGTTGCAGAGCCAAGTACAGCCGACAGACGAATTACTGAGCGATTGAAACAAGCCCTACAAACTATCGATGTTTCCCTGTTAGACCATATGGTTGTAGGCGATCGAGAGATAGTTTCTTTCGCTGAACGAGGGTGGATAGATTAATCTAACCCTTGATCTTTTATTTTAGATCCTGTATAAAATGCGCCCTCTGTTGTGTGCCTCAGGCGACGGCCGTGTTCGAGGTACATTAATGCTCGAGCGTTATATATATTGTTTTGGAGAAGTTTGACATGTCAAGAATATGCCAAGTAACTGGCAAGAAACCAATGGTTGGTAACAACCGTTCGCACGCAAAGAATTCTACGCGTCGTCGTTTTTTACCTAACCTACAGAATCACAGATTCTGGTTAGAAACTGAAAAACGTTTCGTGAAGTTACGTATCTCTACTAAGGGTATGCGTATCGTTGATAAGAAAGGTATCGAAGTAGTTGTTGCTGAACTTCGTGCCCGTGGCGAGAAGGTATAATAAACCATGGCTAAATCTAAAGGTAATCGTGAGAAGATCAAGCTAGTATCTAGCGCTAAAACTGGTCACTTCTACACGACTGAAAAGAACAAGCGTAACATGCCTGAAAAAATGGAAATCAAGAAATTTGATCCAGTTATTCGTCAGCATGTTATCTACAAAGAAGCTAAAATGAAGTAGTAACTTACTTTTAGCATCTTAAAAAGCCTCTATTTTTAGAGGCTTTTTTTTGTCTTAAAATCCGCACCTATTATCGGTAATACCCTCCGCCGCGACAACGACTGATTATTCACTTCTGCCATCATTAGCATAATAGGGTCCAACCATTTAAATTCACATGCTTAATAATGTTGTTTTTATATCTAAAAGTGAAAATAAATGCTGTTTAAATGAATTAAAATGCAATATCATCATTGGTGTTTATCAATGATGCAGATTGTTGCGACTGTCTATTTAGACTATAAGGTGGATTTAGCGTGCGTACTACAGAACTTGTCGATGGTTTTCGTCACTCAGCTTCCTATGTCAATGCGCATAGAGGTAAAACATTTGTCGTTATGCTTGGTGGCGAAGCGCTTGCGCAGCCGCAGTTCAAAGCCATTATTAACGATATCGCCCTACTGCATAGTTTAGGGATCAAGATTGTGCTGGTTCACGGTGCTCGGCCACAAATCGATGAAGCACTCGCTCAGCACAGCCTAACCCCCGAGTATTACAATGGTGTGAGGATCACTGAAGAAGATACATTTAAAGTGATCAAGCAAGTCGTTGGTGCATTGCAACTGGATATCACCGCTCGGCTGTCGATGAGTTTGAGCAATACTCCCATGCAGGGCGCTCAAATTAATGTGGTTAGTGGCAATTTTGTTATTGCGCAGCCATTAGGGGTTGAAGATGGTGTGGATTATAGCCTTAGCGGTAGGGTGAGGCGGATTGACACTCACGGACTCAAACGGCAGTTAGACAGTGGCTGCATCGTTTTATTAGGCCCTGTAGCAGCTTCAGTCACTGGAGAGAGCTTTAACTTAACGGCTGAAGAGGTTGCGACGCAAATTGCGGTTAAGTTGAAGGCTGACAAGATGATTGGCTTTAGCGCGCATAAAGGGATTATGGATGAGCATGGAGACGTCCTTGCTGAATTGATGCCGACCGATGCCCAAAGCATACTCAATAATTTGCCAGCACAAGCGCCACTCTGTCTAGGGACCAACGCTTTTTTACAAGCCAGTATTGATGCATGCCGTAATGGCGTGAGTCGTTGTCATTTTGTCAGTTATTTAGATGATGGTGCGCTGCTACAAGAACTGTTCTCTCGGGACGGTATCGGAACGCAAATTGTGACTGAAAGTGCAGAGCGCTTGCGCCGTGCTTCTATCAGAGATATCGGCGGCATTTTAGATCTTATCCGGCCGCTGGAGGAAAAAGGGATCTTAGTGCGTCGTTCGCGTGAACAGCTTGAAGTTGAGATAGAGCAGTTTATGCTGATTGAGCGCGATAGTTTAGTGATCGGTTGTGCTGCCTTCTACCCTTTTGAAGAGGACAACGCGGGGGAGTTCGCCTGTTTAGTCGTGCATCCAGAATACCGAGATGCTGATCGTGGCAGTTTGTTGCTGCAAAATATTATTAGCCAAGCAAGGGTAAGGGGCTACTCACGGCTGTTTGCGTTAACTACGCGCAGTATTCATTGGTTTTTAGAGCATGGTTTTACGATTGTTGAAGTCGATGAGCTACCAGGGAAAAAGAAGCAGCTGTATAACTATCAACGTAAATCTAAGATCCTAGCATTAGATTTATAAGTGTTTTGCGCCAAGTTAATCTTGACCTAGTATGTCTTGTGGCCAAGGATAGAGCGACTGTATTGATGGGAACGTACTATGACTCAGAGCTTTGATCTTGCGCCACTCAGTTCGACAGGTAACTGGAGCTTTATTGCCTTACTGGTCGGCTTTATTGGATTGGGCATTTACATCTACTACAAGGCACTGCCGCAAACCAGCAAGGTGGTAATAGCAGCGGTACTGCTACCTATGGTCGGTGCGTTTAGTTGGATGCTGTATAGCGTTAATGATGCCAAGCTCATTTTGACGACAGATTCTGTAACGGTTGATGTGCCTTTTTATGGTTTTACCCTACCGATTGAAGATGTTAATAAGCTAGAGATCCGTAAGTTAGCTTGGCAACAAGGAGCTGATCTTAGTTTAAAACCGGATCTTCGCGTTAACGGTGTGGGCATGCCAGGCTTTCAGCTTGGATGGTTTAGATTGTCAGATCAGCAAAAGGCATTTGTGGCGATAACTGAGACCGACGCCGTGGTGGTGATCCCCACGTTAAGAGGCTACTCAATACTACTGAGCATAGCGCAGCCTGATGCGCTGTTAAGTGCTATCAAATAAGTCTAAAGACCTATTACGTAAAAAGCGAACCTTAAGGGTTCGCTTTTTAGTATTTGTAAGGCCTACTTTTTCTGTTTTCGCTTATAGAACATATCGACAGTAAACAGGGCTAGCGCTGCCCAAATAAAGGCGAAGGTAATGCCTTTTTCTATATCAAAGGGCTCGTTAAACAAGTTTACTGCAAGAATAAACATGATGCTGGGTCCGATGTACTGAAAAAATCCGAGCATGGTGAATGGGATCCGCACAGCCGCCGCCGAAAAACACAATAGTGGCACCGTCGTCACTACACCGGCTGCGAGCAATAATAGATTGAGATGCATGTCATTGTTCAACAGATGCGTCATTGAATCGCCCATATTGCTTAATAGATAAATCAGCGCAATTGGCATCAAAATCGCGGTCTCAACCAGTAAGCCCGTTTTTGCATCAACATTGGCTTTCTTACGCAGTAATCCATAACAAGCAAAAGAGCCTGCTAAGGCAAGCGATACGAGTGGAATAGAGCCAAACGAGATTAGCTGTACCGACACACCAATGGCGGCTAAAGAAACCGCAGCCCACTGCAGTTTGCGCAAGCGCTCACCGAGAAACAGCATGGCTAAAAGTACATTAACCAGAGGGTTAATAAAGTAACCTAAACTGGCATCGAGCATATGGTCGTTATTCACCGCCCAAATAAACAGCAGCCAGTTAGCGGCGATTAATAACGAGGTGATACACAGAACGGCTAATTGTTTGGGCTTTTTTAATAGTTGTCTGACACGACTAAAGCCGCCAAAAAAGCTCATTAATAACGCTACAAAAACAAATGACCAAAGTACGCGGTGCAACAATATCTCAGTTGCAGACACATCAGTTAGCAATTTGAAGTACAGCGGAGCGAAGCCCCACAGGGTGTAGGCGCAAATGGCAAATGTGATGCCTTTACGGTGTTCAATATCTTGCATTAGAATGTGCTAAAAAGAGGGAGTAGGGCGCAATTGTAATCTCGTAGTGGTGCAGACTCAAGTTTGCCTGAGTGTTTATCTACCACTGCCGTGTTAGAAGATAGTGACAGTGAGGAAATAAATGCCGCCACATGAGCCCGGAGTCAGACATATAAGCATTTTTTATAAAATGGCTATCGTGAGCTTAGGTATTGAGTCGGTCATTTTTGTTAGCGTAAAGCGATGAGTGCGGTTTCACTATCGCTTATTATGCGTTCGTCGATTAGCCAACCATATAAGTGCCTGTGCCAAAGGCAATATGGTCGCCTTTTTCATTATGCAGTTCCATTCTGGAAACTGACACTCGATTGCCTGCGCGAATGACGGTACCAGTCCCGGTAAAAATCTCGCCACGTCCAGGACGTAAATAATCAATTCTAAGATCGATGGTGCTTAAGGTTTGAATACGTTTCTCTAACTCTTGAATACTCCAGTCATCACGGCTGGCGACTAGGCCAGAAAAAGCCGTCAATCCGCCAACAACATCAAGTACGGTTGCCGTAACGCCACCGTGCAATATTTTTTGATGGATATTACCAATCAATTCAGGCTTCATTTCGACGACAACTTCAACGCCTTCCACATCATAACGTTTGATATCCATGCCGAGTAAGTTGTGAAACGGCACATGTTGGTCAAACACCTCAGCGACCCTGCGTAATGTTTCTTGTTGAATAATATTACTCATTTTGCTCCCTGCTTGTTTCTTTTAGGATCAACCGCTTAGTGTTAGAGCATTTAATCTATCGCTAATTGAGCCTGTGTTGCAAGTTTAAATTTCAATCGATAAACCGTTTGGGGAGAGACAACGGCAGTTCGCTCCATTAGAATGGTCGGCCTTATATTTAACACAGGTTCACTATGGATAAGGTGGCAATCGAACAACCGGTCGATCAGTTATCAGCAAGCCTTCAGTCTGTCTTTGGATATCGCACGTTTAGAGACGGTCAGCGTGAGGTCATTGAACAGATCTGCGCTGGACAAGACTGCTTAGTGATCATGCCGACTGGCGGTGGTAAAAGCCTGTGTTATCAGCTGCCCGCATTGCAACTTTCAGGTTTAACGATAGTGGTGTCACCACTGATATCGTTAATGAAGGATCAAGTCGACAGCCTGACTCAGACTGGCGTGGCCGCAGCTTATCTTAACTCGTCTCAACCTAGGGAAGAGAGCCTAAAGATTTTGCAGCAGATGCGTTATGGCGAACTAAAATTACTTTACGTTTCACCAGAGCGGTTACTGCAAGCAAGCTTTATTGACCGACTCCATGAGCTAAATATTTCTTTATTCGCCATTGACGAAGCGCATTGTATTTCGCAATGGGGCCATGATTTTAGACCTGAATATGCAGCGCTTGGCCGATTACGACAGCAGTTTCCTCAGGTGCCTATCATGGCATTAACCGCCACGGCAGATAATGCCACACGGGTGGACATCTGTGAGCGATTGACGATAAAGCCATTCTCGTTACTGACGAGCTTCGATAGACCTAATATTCGCTATACCGTCGCTGAAAAGCTCAATGCGGCTAATCAGTTGCGGCAGTTTATTGATGCGCAAAATGGTAACAGTGGCATCGTTTATTGTAGCAGTCGTCGCAGAGTGGACGAAGTTGCTGAACGTTTGCGCCTACAGGGGCATCAGGCCGAAGCGTATCATGCTGGTCGCACTCAAGAAGAGCGAGCCAATGTGCAAGATCGCTTTCTAAAAGATCAACTGGATATTGTCGTGGCAACCGTGGCCTTCGGCATGGGGATCAACAAGTCCAACGTGCGTTACGTGGTGCACTACGATATTCCTAAAAGCGTTGAAGCTTACTACCAAGAAACGGGCCGAGCAGGTCGAGACGGTCTCGACTCTGAAGCGCTGATGCTATTTGACCCTGCCGACATCGGTAGAGTTAGGCATCTTATTGATCAATCGGAACCGGGGCCGCAGCAACAGGTAGAGTTTCATAAGCTCAACACGATGGCTGCCTTCGCTGAGGCGCAGACATGTCGTCGCCAAGTCTTGCTGCACTATTTTGATGAAAGCGCGTTAGAGCCCTGCGGTAACTGTGATATTTGTTTGGACCCACCGAAAAAATACAATGGCATTCAAGATGCCCAAAAAGTGCTGTCGTGCATTTATCGACTCGGGCAACGTTTTGGTGTTAACCACCTGATTGAAGTGTTGAGAGGTTCTAAAGCGGCCACTGTGATGGAGCGGGGGCACAACAAACTTTCGACCTGGGGAATAGGTAAAGAGAAAAGCCATGAACATTGGTTAAGTGTGATTCGCCAGCTTATCCATCTAGGGCTTGCTAACCAAGATATCACTCGTGGCTCTTCCGTTACCCTTAACCCTTCAGCACGAACGGTATTAAAAGGCGAAGTTGAGTTATTACTGGCAGAGCCAAGAATCGTCATTCAAACCACTAAGCGCCGTGGCCATAATCCTAAAGCGCCAATCAATTATGATCGTAAACTCTTTGCCAGACTTAAGTTATTGAGACGCACCATGGCCGAGGAGCTAGATGTACCGCCATATTTGGTGTTTAACGATGCCACTTTAGCTGAAATGGCCTCTATTTTACCCACCAGTCCCGCTGAGTTACTGGCGGTTAATGGTGTTGGTGAGCGAAAATTAGAACGTTTTGGTGGTGAGTTTTTGGATGAGATCGAAAACTACTTAGCCGAAGGATAATGAGCTTGGTTTTAGCTCGTTTTTAGTTTTCTTAGTTGGTTAATATTGGCTCGCTTTATCATTGAATGCAGATCATCAAACTGTTGCATAGATGCTAGGCCAATATTGACTTTGCTCTCTTCTTGCCACACTGAAATAGTACTCGAGAGCTGCTTGATCACATTCATCGCACCTTGCTCTGACGTATGTGGCAGCACGATAATGATCTGCTGATCAGATTGCTGTAATAACACATCTTGTTCCCGCAACTTTGTTTGTAGTTGCTCTATAACAATCGGCACATCAGCAGCAATAATATGCTTGGGATTAAAGACTAATAAGGACAAAGGGTAGCCAGCCTGTTTATTGATATTGAGCAGTGCTTCAAGAGACTGCTTCTTATCCATCTTGGTGTCAAGATTGACTATGAGGTGTTCAGTTTGTTTTTGTTGCGGTAGTTTTCTTTGGTACCAAGTGATAAATATAACCAAACTGACAATCACTAACGCGATGGGGAAGAAAGAACTGAACATTATCCCATTGGATGTCGTTGCCGTGATAAGGGAGTGTGTTGGCGGGGTGATCTGCTCTTTGCGGCTTAAATCTGCCTTTAGCTGAGATAACCAAATATGCTTAATCGATAGCGTTTCATTTTCGAGAGCGTCTAATTGTTTAAGCTGATATTGATACGCGAGTGAGAACTTTCCCTGCTCTGCAAAGTAAGTCGCCAAAGTGGCATAGCAATTTTTTAAATCTGAGTAACGAGCATTGTCCTTCGCCAATGATATTGCTTGCTCCATTAGCGTCAAACCTGCAGCTTCATTATGCCGCTTTAGTTTAACTTGCGCATTTAGCCATAAAACGCTAATAGTGTTAATGACATCAGCTTCCTTACGAAATGTACTTAAACTGAGGTTTAATAGTTGTTCTGCGCTGCTGTATTTCCCGCTGTCAAAATCAATAAGTGCAATTGTTTTGTAAGCAATCGCAAGCTCCAATGGTGTACCTAACTCGGCGAGTTTGACTCTTGCTATCTGAGTATACTTATTACGTAGGTTTGGTTGCTGATTTTGCTGGGCAAACCTTGCCATATCAAGCGCAATAAAAAGTAACACTTTTCCTTGTGTTGTCTCTTCATTCAAGGCTTTTTTTAGATTTTTCTCTGCCTCTTTTTGTTCGCCTATCTCCGCCAACTGTTTGGCCATTGATGTGTACAGGTAGCCTTTAGGCGGCCAAGTCCATTTTTGTTTTTGTTGAGTCATGTCTGGATAGATATCGAGGGCTAATCGTAGATCTTCAATGGCCGCGCTGTTGTGATTAACATTGGCATTAAGCAGGCTTCTTAGCCAGAGACCACTGATCAAAGCTTGGGGCTGTTTTAGCTGACGTGACAATGAAATTGAGGAGTATAACAGTGGCAATGCTTGTTGATAGTCACCGACGTTTGCATAAGCTTGCGCCATACAGTTTAAAAAGTAGGGCCGAGCTTGTTCAAGTCCTGACTGTTTTGCCCTAGCTTCGCTTAAACGTGCGAGATTGACAGCTGCCGCATTTTCGCCAAGTTGGATATAGGATTCACATTTAAGCGCACTTAAGCGCATTAATATAGAGTCTGATCTTACAACCCCCTCAAAGTGACCTTCAAGCGTATTAATCTCTGACAATGCTTGACTTGGATATTGAAATACAAGGGTATTTAATTGATCAAGTTGTTCTAACGTCCCCGCATAGACTGGCGAAATCCAGCATGCCAGACAAAGAACGATGATCCTAAAATCCATTTTTAGCTCCAGTGGTAACTCTTCAATCCGCTTTCCATTAGCAGAACGAAGCTATTATAACCATTTTATCTAAAAATATGCATAAAAAAGCTAAACAGTTGAGAATATTGCGACATCACTCTATTTTTAGTGCTGCTTAGCAATAATATCTCGCTCTAGCGTTTTTAATTAACTTTAATCGTTGCCATTGTCTTTTGCGTAAGCAATGTTCGGCTTGTTAAATGCTGAAGTTGAGCAATTTAGACTTGACACAGATGGCTGGTCGCGTTAAAAATTAACTCTGTCAGCAACTAATGCTGGAATATTTATTTAATAAAGATGAATAATCATTGATGAAACACACAAGCACACTATTCCGACTCCTCATTCTCATTCTCGCAGTCACTGCGCGGCGGATATAGTGCTACACGCTTGAGAAAGCCAGCATTTATAAACCCCGCGCACAATACGCGGGGTTTTTTGTATTTAAATTGCCTGAAAGCATAACTGAACGTTTGAAGTTCAATGGAGATAATAGATGTCTAACCGCGTGATTATATTTGACACGACACTACGTGATGGTGAGCAAGCATTAGCTGCTAGTTTAACGGTTAAAGAAAAGCTTCAAATTGCGTTGGCCTTGGAACGTCTTGGCGTTGATATCATGGAAGTTGGCTTTCCGGTGTCATCACCGGGTGATTTTAAGTCGGTGCAGACGATTGCTAAAACGGTAAAGAATAGCCGTGTTTGTGCACTATCAAGAGCATTAGAAAAAGATATCGATGCAGCCGCACAAGCATTATCGGTTGCTGATCAATTTCGTATCCATACCTTTATATCAACCTCAACCATTCACGTTGAAAGTAAGCTTAAGCGTTCTTTTGATCAAGTATTGGAAATGGCAGTGGCGGCAGTTAAGTACGCGCGCCGCTTTACCGATGATGTTGAATTCTCATGTGAAGATGCTGGTCGAACCCCGATTGATAACCTTTGTAGAATGGTTGAGGAGGCCATTAAGGCGGGTGCTCGCACCATAAACATTCCTGATACTGTCGGTTATACCGTACCGAGTGAATTCGGTGGCATTATTCAAACCTTGTTTAACAGAGTACCTAATATCGACCAAGCCGTTATCTCGGTGCATTGTCATGACGATCTTGGTTTGTCGGTGGCTAACTCTATTACGGCAGTGCAGCACGGTGCCCGCCAAATTGAGTGCACCGTCAACGGTATTGGTGAGCGTGCCGGTAACTGTTCGTTAGAAGAGATCGCGATGATTTTGTCGACTCGTAAAGGCACCTTGGGTCTAGAGACTGGTATTAATGCCAAAGAGATCCATCGTACTTCGAGTTTGGTGAGCCAGCTTTGTAATATGCCAGTGCAGGCAAACAAAGCTATTGTGGGCGCTAATGCCTTCACACACTCTTCCGGTATTCATCAAGATGGCATGTTAAAAGCGAAAAACACCTACGAGATTATGACGCCAGAAAGTATAGGGTTAAACCGTAGCAATCTGAACATGACGTCACGTTCAGGAAGACATGTTATTAAGCATCGTATGAGTGAACTCGGTTATAGCGAGCAAGATTACGATATGGACGTGTTGTATAACGATTTCCTCGTGTTAGCTGATAAAAAAGGCCAGGTATTTGATTACGATCTTGAAGCGCTCGCCTTTATGGAAGCGCAAGCGGAGGACGATGATCATTTTAAATTACAGCAATTAGTGGTCCATTCGGATTCTACCGAAGGGAGTGCGACGGCCACCGTTAAAATAGAAGTTAACAGCGAAGTGATTACTGAAGCGGCCATTGGTAATGGCCCCGTCGATGCAGCTTACAAAGCCGTTGCCCGTGCGAGTGGCTGCGAGATTGATATCACCAGCTATCAACTTGGCGCAAAAGGCGAAGGGCAAAATGCACTAGGCCAGGTCGATATCACTGCCAGTTATCGTAACCAAAACTTTCATGGTGTTGGACTCGCCACCGATGTCGTTGAGGCTTCTGTTAAAGCCTTAATTCACGTGATGAATCTAACTTGGCGAGCCGACAAAGTTGCCGATTGTAAACAAAAAATCAAACTGAATAAGCAAGAGCTAGGTTGTGTTTAGGTTTTAAGCACAGCAATAGTGTGATGCACCCTATAAAGAAAAAATTAAAGGAGTGAGTTGTCGTATGAGTTATCAAATAGCAGTGTTGGCTGGAGATGGTATTGGTCCTGAAGTCATGGCTGAAGCCCGTAAAGTGCTAACGGCAATAGAAGCACGCTTTGCGCTTTCTATTGAATATACGGATTACGATGTTGGTGGCGCCGCTATTGATAATCAAGGTTGTCCGCTACCTGATGCAACTCTAAAAGGCTGCGAAGCCGCTGACGCTATTCTTTTTGGTTCAGTAGGCGGTCCTAAGTGGGAACACTTAGCGCCAAATGATCAACCAGAGCGTGGAGCATTATTACCGCTGCGTGGCCACTTTGAACTGTTCTGTAATATGCGTCCGGCTAAATTACATGCTGGGCTTGAGCATATGTCACCGTTGCGCAGTGATATTTCATCGCGTGGATTCGATATACTTTGCGTGCGAGAACTCACCAGTGGTATCTATTTTGGTAAGCCTAAAGGCCGTCAGGGCGCAGGTGAAAACGAAGAAGCGTTTGATACCATGCGCTACAGCCGTAAAGAGATCACTCGCATCGCTAAAATTGCTTTTGAGACTGCTCAAGGTCGTCGCAAAAAAGTCACCTCAGTCGACAAAGCGAATGTATTAGCTTGTTCTGTGTTATGGCGTGAAGTGGTTGAAACAGTAGCGAAAGATTATCCAGATGTTGAGCTTGAACATATCTATATTGATAATGCGACCATGCAACTATTACGTCGTCCCAATGAGTTTGATGTGATGCTCTGCTCTAACTTATTTGGCGATATCATCTCTGACGAGATTGCCATGTTAACCGGCTCTATGGGCTTACTATCGTCTATCAGTATGAACAGTTCAGGTTTTGGCTTGTATGAGCCCGCTGGCGGCAGTGCGCCAGATATTGCTGGCCAAGGTATTGCCAATCCAGTGGCGCAGATTTTGTCTGCAGCTTTGTTATTGCGTCATAGCTTAAAGCAAGAAGCTGCCGCAACGGCGATAGAGTTAGCGGTAGGTAAAGCATTAGGTGACGGTTATTTAACCGGTGAGTTACTGCCAGCTGAGGAGCGTCACAATGCAAAATCAACCCGTGAAATGGGCGATTATATTGCTCAGCTTGTAAGAGAAGGTGTTTAACAATGGCTAAGACGTTATATGAAAAGGTATGGGATGACCATATTGTGGTGGCGACAAAAGGTGAAGCGCCGATTATCTATGTCGATAGGCATCTGGTCCATGAAGTGACCTCGCCGCAGGCATTTAGTGGTTTGCAAGTTGCGGGTCGCAAAATGCGCGCGCCAGAAAAAACCTTTGCGACCATGGATCACAACACCTCTACCACCAGTGCCAGCTTAGATGCGTTAAGCCCTATGGCGCGTATTCAGGTGGAAACACTTGAGCGTAACTGTAAAGAATTTGGTGTGCGCCTTTATGATATTCACCATAAAAACCAAGGTATTGTGCATGTAATGGGCCCAGAGTTAGGCATTACCTTGCCGGGTACCGTTATTGTTTGTGGTGATTCACATACCGCAACCCATGGTGCTTTTGGTGCATTAGCATTTGGTATTGGTACATCGGAAGTTGAACATGTGATGGCAACGCAGACATTACGTCAGTTAAAAGCCAAGACCATGAAGATTGAAGTGCGTGGTCACGTTGCTGAAGGTATCACTGCTAAAGATATTGTGCTGGCGATTATCGGTAACATTGGTATGGATGGCGGTACCGGTTACGTTGTTGAATTCTGTGGTGAAGCAATTGAAGCACTCACGATGGAAGGTCGCATGACGGTATGTAATATGGCTATCGAGATGGGAGCCAAAGCCGGCATGATTGCACCGGATGCCACCACGGCTGCGTACCTAAAGGGGCGTGAATTTGCACCCAAAGGTATTCATTGGGATCAAGCCATTGCGGCTTGGGCTGATTTAAAAACAGATACCGATGCCACGTTTGATGCCACTGTCGTACTAGAAGCAAGCGATATTGCCCCGCAGTTAACCTGGGGGACCAATCCTGGGCAAGTGGTGGCGATTGATCAATTAGTGCCTAACCCTAGCGATGAAAGTAATTCTACCGCGCGTACCAGTATCGAGAAAGCGCTTCAGTATGTTGATTTGAGGGCGGGCACCTTAATGACAGATGTCGACATTAATAAGGTCTTTATTGGTTCATGTACTAACTCTCGTATTGAAGATCTTCGTGCAGCAGCAGAGCATGCCAAAGGACGTAAAGTAGCCCAAGGGGTTACTGCGATAGTGGTTCCAGGTTCAGGGCTGGTGAAGGAGCAAGCTGAAGCCGAAGGTTTAGACAAAATATTTTTGGATGCAGGCTTTGAGTGGCGTCTACCGGGTTGCTCTATGTGCTTAGCAATGAATGACGATAAGCTAGAAGCGGGTGATCGCTGCGCATCGACGAGTAACCGTAACTTTGAAGGTCGACAAGGGCGAGGTAGCCGTACTCACTTGGTGAGTCCCGCTATGGCCGCTGCTGCAGCTATTGCAGGTCATTTTGTTGATATCCGTAAACCTTACTAGAGAGTTAAGTTATGCAACCATTTATTGCACACACTGGGCTTGCGGTTATCATTGATAGCGCAAACATTGATACAGACCAGATTATTCCGAAGCAGTTTTTGTCCAAGGTGACCCGCGATGGTTTTGGCATTCACCTGTTCCATGACTGGCGTTATCTTGATGATGCAGGTCATGAGCCTAATCCTGATTTTAGTTTAAATAAGCCCCGCTATAAGGGAGCTTCAGTTTTAGTATCGCAAGAGAACTTTGGCTGTGGTTCGAGTCGAGAACACGCCCCATGGGCATTAGCTGACTTTGGTTTAAAAGCCATTATTGCCCCGAGCTTTGCTGATATCTTTTATGGCAACTCAATCAACAATGGTTTATTACCCGTTCAGTTAACAGAAGCAGAAGTTGCCCAATTGATCACAGAGATTGAAGCGCAGCCAGGCGCTGAGGTTAATGTTGACCTACAAGCATTAACCGTGACGTCGCCGTCTGGCGCGGTGTTTAGCTTTCAAATAGCCGAGTCTGCCAGACACAACTTGCTAAATGGTCTCGATGCGATTGGATTGACGTTAGCTCAGTCCGATGCGATTGCAACATATGAGGCAAACTTACCGGCATGGAGAGTTTAACCAAAGCCTGAAGATGTGATTGTTAAGCGTACATCTGTACCAGCGTATTGTTTTACGAAAGCCATTTAGGTTTAAACCTAAATGGCTTTTGTTTTAAACGTTACCGATAACCAGTTAACGCATTGTAATTATATGCTTATTAAGTTTTCCCTTAAGACCTTTTGCATCCATTTATTTTTCGGTAGTGATTTATGCTGCTAGCATTTGTTTTTTTGAGTGTACGTTTGTTTTTCTTTTTATGATGAGTATCGCTCTGTAATCACTGTCTTTTATATTCAATTTACTTTATTTAGTTATCTGCTTTAGCGACGTTTTTTATGTGTTTGTATCCTGTTTTAAATTTTAAACTGTGATCTGTGACGTGTTATCACTGCGCTTAATACTTTTAGGTGGTGTTTTATGCTGTTTTTATTAAAACGCTTGTAAAGATATTCTGTGCTTGTAAAATTCGCCCCACTTTAAAGTGGAGTGATTACTCTACTTGTTGTAATTACATAATTAGAGAATAAAAATGAATAAGCGTTTATTAACACTTGCCGTTAGCACGGTACTTTTGGGGAATGTGACACAGGTTCAAGCTGCTGGATTCCAGCTAGCTGAATACTCAGCTACGGGCCTTGGGCGTGCGTTTGCTGGTGAAGCGGCAATGGCTGATAACGCAGCAGCACAGTTTCGTAATCCGGCAATGCTTACCTATTTAACGGGTACCCAAATGACGGCAGGCGCCATTTTGGTTATGCCTAATATCGATATTAATGGCGATGTGACTTCTACTGATGGCACTAACCCGACCTCTGCTAACGACATTGCTGACGATGCCGTTATTCCCAATTTTTATGTCTCACATCAGATAAACGAACAGTGGTTTGTAGGCCTTGCGCTTGGAAGCAACTTTGGCATGGCGACTGAGCTGGATGATGAGTTCCGCGGTACTCAATTTGGTAATGAAGCGTCAGTCACGACAATAGAAATTAATCCCAATGTGGCTTACCGTATTAATGAGCAGTTCAGTATTGGTGCTGGTGTACGCTTTGTTATTGGTGAAGGCAGTATTGGCGCGAAAAGCTCAGCTGATGCAATTTTACCAACGCCTATTGGTAACTTACCTGTGCCGAAGGGAACAACGCTTAAGTACATGGAAGGTGATGATACTGCTTGGGGATGGCAGTTAGGCGGTGCTTGGCAAATTAATGCCGATAACCGTATCGGCGTTAACTATCGCTCAGCCGTGGATCAAAATCTGGAAGGTGAGGCTAAGGGTTTAGCATTTAACCCTATGGACCCAAACATGGAGATGGCAGGCTCTATGGAGTTGTCATTACCAGCAACTGCTGAGATTGCTTCATTCCATCAACTCAGTGAGAAGTTAGCGATTCATGCCAGCATTAACTGGACTGATTGGAGCTCGTTCGACAAATTAGAAGCGGTTATTCCGTCACTTGCTGAACCGACTCAACTAGTGAAGCAGGAAAATTGGGAAGATAATTATCGTTTTGCATTGGGTACGACTTATCAGTTAAATGACACTATTAGCATGAGAGCGGGTGTTGCTTACGATATGTCTGCAGTATCTGATGCGAATCGCACCTTGACGATACCAGAAATGGATCGTTTATGGTTGAGTGCCGGTATGGGTTACCGTATTAGCGAAAACTTCGATATGGACTTTGGCCTGACTTACATCTTTGCTGATGAATCACCAGTGGTTGAACCTCGTCCTGGTATCCCATCAGATGATTCTTCTGCACACTTTGGTGGTACTTTTAGTGGGACGACCAGCGGTAATATTTTGTTAGTCGGTATTCAAACAAGTTACCGTTTCTAAACTGATAATATTGTTAGTAGCATGACACTTTCAACACGTGAGTGTTGTTCAGTAAAGTGATAAGCCTCGCAATTGCGAGGCTTTTTACTTTCTATTGGGGTTGGATTATTAGATGAGTTTTATGGTAAAAAAGACTAATAATTATCTTTGTGCTTGGTCTAAAGGCCCATGCTAAGGGCTATTGATCTTTCTGGTACAAAAATGCTGACGTAGACCTCATCAAAAAGTGAACTTAGTGCGGTAATAGCACTTACCGATGCCAAAGTGACTCTGACTCAAGTGGTTGCCTCTGTTAATGATGTCAGCACGGTTGTGAAAGTAACCTGGATCTATGAGGGTGAAACGTCGGCGGATAATAGTCATATTGTGCAACCGGAAATCGGCCTGCTACAAGATACACGTCAATAAGGAAGTTTTTTGTGTCAAAGAAATATGTCATAGCGCTTGATCAAGGCACTACCAGTTCTAGAACCATCGTTTTTGATCATGACGCCAACATGGTGGCGAGCTCGCAGCGAGAGTTTGGGCAAATTTATCCAAAGCCGGGTTGGGTTGAGCATGATGCGATGGAGATATGGGCATCTCAAAGCTCAACGCTAATAGAAGCATTGGCAAGAGCCGATATTCATAGTGAGGACGTCGCAGCGATTGGCATCACTAATCAGCGTGAGACCACGGTTATTTGGGACAAAGTAACGGGTAAGCCAGTCTATAACGCCATTGTATGGCAATGCCGAAGAAGCAAAGCGATATGCGATGAATTGAAAGCACAGGGGCTTGAAGATTACGTTAGAGAGACTACTGGCTTGCTGTTAGATCCTTATTTTTCAGGTACTAAAATAAAATGGATCCTAGACAATGTTGATGGCGTAAGATCGCGGGCTGAAAGAGGGGAGCTTTTATTTGGCACCATAGATACCTGGTTAGTCTGGAAGCTTACCGAAGGTAAAGTGCATGTCACCGATCCAACCAATGCCTCGCGTACGTTATTGTTCAATATTCATCGCCAAGAGTGGGATGAAAAGCTGCTTAATGCACTCAATATCCCGCGATCCATTCTTCCTGAAGTCAAACCGTCGTCAGCGATCTATGGTCACACCCGTATTGTGGGTGAGGGTGGTAGCATCGCGATTGCAGGGATCGCTGGCGATCAGCAATCAGCGTTGTTTGGTCAACTATGCATTGATGAAGGCATGGCAAAAAATACCTACGGTACTGGCTGCTTTTTATTAATGAACACGGGCACAGAAGCGGTGAAGTCAAAGCATGGCTTACTAACAACCATTGCGGTCGGGGCTAAAGGCGAAGTCAATTATGCGCTCGAAGGGTCGGTATTTATGGGTGGCGCGACCATTCAATGGCTACGTGATGAGTTAGGTCTTATTCGAGATGCACAAGATACGGAGTACTTTGCATCAAAAGTAGATGACACCAATGGTGTATATCTGGTGCCGGCATTTGTTGGATTAGGTGCACCGTATTGGGATCCTGACGCTCGAGGCGCATTAGTTGGGCTGACACGTGGCGCCAATCGTAATCATATTATTCGTGCAGCACTTGAAGCCATTGCCTACCAAAGTCGAGATCTGCTTGATGCGATGAGTAAAGATAGTGGTGTGCAGCTTAAGCAGATAAAAGTGGACGGAGGAGCGGTCGCCAACGACTTTTTAATGCAGTTTCAAGCCGATATCACTAATGTAGAAGTGTTGCGTCCAGAGTTAACTGAAACCACGGCGATGGGGGCTGCCTTCTTAGCGGGATTAGCGGTCGGTTTTTGGAGTTCTACAGCAGAGCTTAAGCATAAATCGGGCATAGAGCGACGCTTTAAACCGCAGCTGAATGATGCTGCTAGAGCCACTCTGTATGATGGCTGGAAAGAAGCGGTGGCGAGAACGCGTTAGATATTGATGTCGATATGAGGAAAGGGCGAGTCATCTTCTTGATCAGCTGGAGAGTGTCGTTCTTCGTCATCACGCCTATCTTCGACATAGTTTTTACGTCTTTCTAACCTTGGTTCTAGCTGATAAAGGCCGGGTGGGGTTTTACGTCTTTCTTCTCGAGACTGACGTCTTTCTAAATTTGGCGGCAGTTGTGATTGCGGTTGTTCATGACTATCCGCTGCAATCGCGGCACTATTATCCACCGGCTTTACGCCATTTTTCTGTTTAATCTCACGCAGTGGTGGTCGTGCAAGCATGGCATAAACACTGTCTAAACTGATCATACGGCTCCCTCTTTGTAAGTTATTGATACCTTATATATCGGCCGCAACTGATTAAAATTTAGCCTGCTGGTGATGTTTTTCGAAATGAGTGATGGTTTAAGTCAAAGACTCCGCGATATTGGGGGATTTAATCGCATTGATATCTGCCCGAATCACCTGACGCTGACAACACAGATCCTGTGTTTTGAGTGCAAGATATTTATGATTAAGGCATGTTAATGGGTTAAATATCGTTAACCCTATTTTATCTGCAGTTCTCTGAAAGTGGCTTTTGCTTAGGTAAAGAGGCTAATTAAAGCTTTGTTAATAAAAGGGTGTAGGGAAAAAGCACCACTAAAGTATGACCTCAGATCCACTCTATTGCTCTCTACTGTCTGTTTTTCCTACTGATTAGAAATTTTGAATAACCTAGCTCCCACAAAATCCCCTATTTGTGCACTCGATTGCAACTAGATGAAAACTGGCTGCTAACCCGCTTGGTTACTGGATTTTAAATAGAGCAGAATCCTTGACAATTCTTGCATTCTGTCCCTAAACTTAGCTGTTGTGGGGAAATGTGGAAATTTGTGGATTTTAATAATTTAACAAGGATGACTTAAGGTGTTTTCTGGGGCGAGTGCTATCAGCTTAGATGCTAAAGGACGGGTCGCGATACCGAAACGGTACCGTGAGTCTTTGCATGCCCATCATAACAGCCAATTAGTGATTACTGTCGATATTCAATCACCTTGTTTACTGGTCTATCCAATACAAGAGTGGGAGCAAGTTGCCGCTAAATTATCCCAATTATCAGATACCCAACCTGCCGAGCGCGCGATCAAACGCATGCTACTTGGTTATGCCCATGAATGTGAGCTTGATGGCAATGGCCGAATTTTACTGCCGACACCTTTACGTCAATACGCCAATTTAGAAAAGCGGGCGATGTTAGTCGGTCAGCTTAATAAGTTTGAGCTGTGGGACGAAGCTGCTTGGCAGCAACAGATTGAAGAGAGTCGCATTGCGATTCTTAATGAAGATTTAGCAGCTAACCCACGTTTAGCTGACTTTTCGCTCTAACGAGTGATATTAACCAATAGAAGATGAACATGACGCAATCATTTGAACACCTATCCGTCTTGCTGACAGAAACAGTCGCAGGCCTAAACATACGGGAAGATGGCATCTACATTGATGGTACCTTCGGCCGCGGTGGACATTCAAGAAAAGTGCTAGAACAGTTAGGGCCTAATGGTCGTTTGATCGCTATTGATAGAGATCCGCAAGCTATTGTTGCAGCCCAGCAGTTTGAAGACGATAGCCGATTCCAAATTGTGCATGGCGGCTTTGGACAGTTAGCAGAATATGTAGAAGAGTTAGGCCTTAAAGGCAAAATCGATGGTGTATTGCTTGATTTTGGTGTGTCTTCGCCTCAATTAGATGACGCTGAGCGTGGTTTTAGTTTCTTGCGCGATGGCCCTCTTGATATGCGCATGGATAACTCACAAGGTCAAACGGCAGCTCAATGGATTGCCCGCGCTGAAATTGAAGATATGGCATGGGTATTTAAGACCTATGGCGAAGAGAAAAACTCTCGACATATTGCGCGTTGTATTGCGGCCGATCGAGAGAAAGAGCCCTTTTTACGCACCAAAGCGTTAGCTGACCTTATCGCACGTATTTCTAAAAATAAAGAGCGTAATAAGCATCCTGCAACACGTGTGTTTCAGGCGATTCGAATTTATATCAATAGTGAGCTTGAACAAATTGATCAAGCGCTTGAAGGGGCATTAAAAGTACTCGCACCTGAAGGTCGCCTATCAGTGATTAGCTTCCACTCATTAGAAGATCGCATGGTTAAGCGTTTTATTCGCCGTCACAGCCAAGGGGCAAGTGTGCCACATGGGCTACCTATCACCGAAGCTGAAATTAACAAAACACGTAAGTTAAAAGGCATAGGTAAAGCCATTAAGCCGTCAGTGGAAGAGGTTGAACGTAACGCGAGATCGCGCAGTTCAGTCCTGCGTATTGGCGAGCGCTTACCCTATGATCTCGACGAACAGTAAAGACTACGGTGAGTAAATCGCAGCTTAATCTGCCCCGTATTGTACTGCTCGATTTATGGCACCACAAATGGGTCATGGTGGTCGCACTCTTGGTGATGCTTAATGCCATTGCCGTGGTGTATACCAGTTACGAAGGCCGGCAATACATTAGTCAGTGGGAGCTGTTGTTACAAGAGCGAGACCGATTAGATATTGAATGGCGAAATCTGCTACTGGAAGAGCAGTCTCGCTCAGAACATAGCAGGGTAACCCGAATGGCGACCAAAGAGCTCAATATGAGACGGCCATTACCTAAAGAAGAGGTAGTAGTAAGAGTGCGATGAATAAACAAGCAAAACGCAAACAGAAACCACAGTTAATTCAATGGCGTTTATACGTTGTTGTGGCGTTTGTTTGCTTGTTATTTAGCAGTCTTATTGGGCGAGCGGCTTATATTCAGATTATTGAGCCGGAAAAGCTGCGTCATGAAAGTGATATGCGTACCTTAAGAACAACTAGCCGCGAAGTACAGCGTGGCTTGATCACCGACCGTAATGGTGAAATGTTAGCGGTCAGCGTACCCGTTAAGGCGGTTTATGCCGACCCTAAAGTGGTGCATGATGAAAATGGTTTTGTTGATATGCGCCGCTGGCAAGCATTAGCCGACGTGCTGCACGAGCCAAGAGATAAAATCCTCAAACGTGTACAAGCTAATCCGCGTAAACGCTTTACCTATTTGAAACGCCAAGTCACCCCAGCGGTTGCTGACTATATCAAAAAACTCAAACTGCCCGGAATCTATCTTAAGCCCGAATCGCGTCGCTATTATCCAACGAGCGAGATATCGGCACAGTTAGTGGGGATTACTAATATTGATGATCTTGGCATCGAAGGTATTGAAAATACTTACAATGATTGGTTAACGGGGACGCCGAGTAAACAGAAAGTGCGTAAATCTCGAGATGGTCACGTGGTTGAGCGTTTGGATATGGTGCAAGAGGGTGAAAGCCCGAATGATCTTGTATTAAGTATCGATCAGCGAATTCAACAATTAGCATATCGAGAGATAAAAAAAGCCACTGAAGTTAATCAAGCCACCTCTGCATCGATTGTGGTGCTGGATGTGAATACTGGCGAAGTGCTAGCGATGGCCAACACGCCATCTTATAACCCCAATTCTCGAGAGAATTTACAGAGCTATCGGATGCGCAACCGCGCCTTAACCGATGCCTATGAACCTGGTTCAACCATTAAACCGTTTGTAGTAGCTGCAGCACTTGATGCAGGCTATATCAAACTGGACGACATTATAAAAACCAGCCCAGGTCGTATACGCATTGGTGGCAAGATAGTGCGTGATGGGCGTAATTATGGTGACCTTTCTCTTAGCGGCATCCTTGTTCACTCCAGTAATGTTGGTATGAGCAAAATAGCCTTATCAATGCCAGTACAAGAGTTATTAGGTGCTTATCAAGCGATGGGCTTGGGCAACTACTCGGGGATTAACCTCGAAGGCGAAAGTGCAGGTCTTATCCATGACCGTAGGCGTTGGTCTGAGTTCGGACGGGCGACGTTATCATTTGGCTATGGCTTAATGGCGACCCCTTTGCAGCTGGCCAGAATGTACGCGACTCTCGGCAGTAAAGGTGTGCTTTATCCAGTTTCAATCTTAAAACTCAAGCAAAAACCTGAAGGTACTCAAGTGATATCCGCTGAAGTCGCGCAGAGCGTGATGGAGATGCTCGTAGGCGTAACGGAGAAAGGCGGCACGGCACGTAAAGCGCATATTGAAGGTTATCCCGTTGCAGGTAAAACGGGGACTGCCCGTAAAGCCGTTGCCGGAGGTTATGGTGAGGATTATGTGGCTATTTTTGCTGGAGTAGCTCCAGTACATAATCCCAGACTTGCCATTGCCGTTATCGTTAATGAGCCCAAAGGCGATCGCTATTATGGCGGTGATATCGCAGCTCCTGTCTTTGCATCCGTTATGTCTGCTGCGCTGCAGATGTTAAATGTAGAACCAATTTCTAGCCGCGAGAAAGTTCGTTTGGCCGTTTTATCTAGGAATGCAGAATAATGTTAATTCGAGATCTCCTTGCTCCTTGGTTTCACTATTCCGGAAGAGACGTTTTTAATGATTTAACGCTTGATAGCCGTGCGCTAAAAGTGGGAGATCTATTTGTTGCAGTCCCTGGTTATCAGGTCGATGGGCGACAGTATATTAAGGCCGCCTTTGCCAAGGGCGCCGCGGCAGTGTTGGTGCATACCGATTCTCCCGAAGAACATGGCAATATTACCTCCGAGATGGGACTGGAAATTGCTTTTTTTCAGCTTAATCGACAAGTGTCGGCGCTCGCAGCGCAGGCTTACCCAATGTCGAGTCAACGCCCACGAATTATCGGTGTGACCGGGACAAATGGTAAAACATCAGTCACCCAGTTAATCGCTCAGTTGCAGCAACTTCAACATAAGCAAGCTGCGGTAATGGGGACGTTAGGCAATGGCTTGTGGGGCCAGTTAGTTGACAGTGGCAATACCACTGCGGATGCAATCACCCTTATTAAGCAGTTACAAGATTTTGAACTTAGCCATGCCGATACGTGTGCGATGGAGGTGTCGAGTCACGGCTTAGTGCAAGGCCGCGTTGAAGCGGTACCGTTTGATGTTGCAGTATTTACCAATTTGAGTCGTGATCATCTTGATTATCATCACACGATGGAGGCTTATGGTGCGGCAAAACAGAGACTGTTTCATTTTAGCTCTTTACGCGCAGGGCTGATTAATTGTGATGACGCAACTGGCGCATCATGGTTAGCACAAACCTCTTCCGCTAAAACACCAGCGTCTAAAACATTAGCTTTCAGCATTAAAGGTGATACCAAAGCGGATATCTACGCCAAGCATTGTCAATATCATGATGGCGGTGTGTCATGCATCCTCGTTTGGCCTGAAGGTGAAGCTACGCTGGTGTCACCATTACTGGGTGACTTTAACTTGTCTAATTTAGTGGCTGCATTAGGCGCGCTATATCTTGTAGGTGAAGATATGGCTGCTCTTGTTAAGTCTGCCACCATGCTCACCCCCGTTGCAGGACGAATGGAGCGTTTCACGACAACCAACAAGGTTACCTTGGTGGTTGATTATGCACATACGCCCGACGCCATTGAACACGCTTTACGGGCATTAAGAGTGCATTGTAAAGGACAGCTATGGTGTCTGTTTGGTTGTGGTGGTGATCGTGATGCTGGCAAGCGTCCGATGATGGCCCAGAGTGCAGAACAGTTTGCCGACCACGTGATGGTTACCAGTGACAATGCCCGCAGTGAAAACCCCGAAGAAATTATCGCGGATGTGTTTTCCGGATTTACTGAACCGCAAAAAGCGCAATCACAAGTCAATCGGAAAACAGCGATAAGAGAGGTTGTGGCGATGGCTAAAGCGGGTGACATGGTGTTACTCGCGGGTAAAGGACATGAAACCTATCAAGAAGTTAATGGTGAAAAATTGAATTACGACGAACGAGCCTTTACGCAAGCGATAGCGGAAGGTAATGCATGATAACGCTATCACTGACTGAAATAGCTCAGCACCTCGGCGGTAAACTGCACGGTGAAGACCTGTCGATTGAACATGTGTCGAGCGACAGTCGTGCCGTATGTGACAAAACCCTTTTTGTTGCACTTAAAGGTGATAATTTTGACGGGCATAATTTTGTTGCATCAGCAGTAGAACTTGGTGCAAAAGCGGTATTGGTTGAACGTTTATTACCGATTGCGGTTTCGCAAATTATTGTGGAAAACAGTCAGCGGGCAATGGGCGAGATTGGCGCGTATGTTCGTCGACAGTTAGCGCCTATTTGTGTTGCGTTGACCGGTTCAAACGGCAAGACCAGCGTAAAAGAGATGGTCGCGACTATTTTGTCTCAGCAGCATCAAGTGCTTTATACCGCGGGTAACTTTAATAATGAGATTGGCGTGCCGCTGACGCTATTGCGTTTGCAGGTTGGAGACCAATTTGGTGTGTTTGAGTTAGGTGCTAATCATGCTGGTGAAATCGATTATACCTCGAGCTTAGTCAAGCCCAATGTTGCGATGGTTAATAACGTGGCTTCGGCACATCTTGAGGGATTTGGTTCTTTAGCTGGCGTTGCTAAGGCCAAAGCAGAAATATTCAATCATGTAGCAGCGGATGGCACGGCGATTATCAACGCTGATGATTCATTTGCGGCGGTGATGTTAGAAGCATCTAAGCATTTAGCGCAACTGACGTTTGCGATTGATGCCGACGCCAAGGTTAAAGCAACAGCATTACAAGCTGATAAAGGGGGTCGATACCACTTCAATATCTCCTATGCAGATCAACATGAGTCAGTGGCTTTGCCGCTGGCTGGACGTCATCAAGTTCTTAATGCATTAGCGGCCACAAGTATCTGTCTGGCGTTAGGACTGACATTAAATAATATCTGCCAAGGGTTAAGCTTACTTAAACCGGTAAAAGGTAGAATGTTGCCAACCAGCTTAGGCCGCGTAACCGTCATTGATGATAGTTATAATGCTAACCCTGCTTCGGTCGGTGCTGCGATTGACTGGCTGCAAAAAATTCAAGGGGATCGGTGTTTAGTGCTGGGCGATTTAGGGGAATTAGGCGACAATGCCGCCCTTTTGCACCGTGATCTAGGCAAAGAAGCTAAAACAAAAGGTGTTGATGCACTGTTTTGTGTTGGCGAGCTAAGTGAAGGTGCAAGTGTTGCTTTTGGTGCTACACACTATAAAGATATCAAGGAATTGGTCGAAGAATTAATAGCTTATATTAATGAACGTCCTGGAGATATCAGCATATTAGTCAAAGGTTCTCGCAGTGCGAGAATGGAACGTGTAGTTGAAGCTTTAACAATGGCCTTTGGTCGCGGGGAGTTTGTTTAATGCTGGTTTACCTGGCGGAGTATTTAACCCAATTTTACAGTGGGTTTAACGTATTTTCTTATGTCACATTTAGAGCCATTCTTGGCTTGATGACGGCATTAATGTTTAGTCTTTGGTGGGGACCAAAGATGATTAAGCGTTTGCAGTTATTGCAAATTGGTCAAGTCGTGCGCAGCGATGGTCCAGAGTCGCACTTTAGTAAGAGTGGTACACCGACGATGGGTGGCTTACTTATTCTTGCAGGTGTCTTCATTAGTGTATTGCTTTGGGGTGATTTGGGTAGCCGCTATGTGTGGGTTGTTCTGTTTGTTTTAGCAAGCTTTGGCACCATTGGATTTATCGATGATTATCGCAAAGTCGTTCGTAAAGACACTAAAGGCTTGATCGCAAGATGGAAGTATCTTCTACAGTCTCTGGCGGCCATTGTTATTGCGGTTTACCTCTATGCGTCGGCTGATCTTGCGGGTGAAACCCAGTTAGTAGTGCCTTTCTTTAAAGATGTTATGCCTCAACTTGGGGGCTTCTTTATCGTGCTAGTGTATTTCACTATCGTCGGTTCAAGTAATGCGGTGAATCTAACTGACGGACTCGACGGTTTGGCTATTATGCCAACGGTGATGGTTGCCGCTGCATTTGCACTGATTGCTTATCTTTCTGGCCATGTTCAATTCGCTAATTATTTGCATATACCTTATCTGCCTGGGGCAGGTGAATTGGTGATTGTCTGTACCGCTATAGTGGGTGCTGGCTTGGGTTTCTTGTGGTTTAACACCTACCCTGCACAAGTGTTTATGGGCGATGTTGGGTCTTTAGCGCTTGGGGCGGCATTAGGTGCTATCGCGGTATTAGTCCGTCAAGAGATCCTACTGGTGATCATGGGCGGTGTTTTCGTGATGGAGACGGTGTCGGTCATTTTGCAAGTTGGATCATACAAATTAAGGGGCCAGCGTATTTTCCGCATGGCACCTATACACCACCATTATGAATTGAAAGGTTGGCCTGAACCACGAGTTATTGTGCGTTTTTGGATCATCTCCTTATTCCTAGTTTTGCTAGGACTTGCAACATTGAAGCTTAGATAATACGGACGTATAACATGGCACAGCAGTATTCACACATCGTTTTAGGGTTAGGTGCAACAGGGTTATCTGTTGTGCGCTACCTGTGTGAGCAGGGGATAACCCCCTTGGTTATGGACAGTCGAATGAAACCTCCAGGGGCTGACAAGCTGGCTGCTGCCTATCCTAGCGTAGAGTTGATTGCTGGCGGATTTGATTGCCGTTATTTAGTTCAGGCTTCTCAGATAGTGATAAGCCCAGGTATTTCGGTTGAAACACCAGAGGTTCGCGCTGCATTTGATATGGGTATTGAGGTCATTGGTGATGTTGAGCTATTTGCTCGAGCGTTAGCAAATAGCCCTGCAAGTGTCATTGCTATCACAGGTTCAAATGGTAAATCGACAGTCACCACCTTAGTGGGTGAGATGGCTGCGGCAGCCGGACTGTCATACGCGATGGGCGGCAATATCGGTATTCCAGTATTGGATCTACTACTCGAGCCAAAAGAGCTATATGTGCTTGAACTGTCGAGTTTCCAGCTTGAAACAACTCATAGTCTTAATTGTATCGCGGCGACTTGTTTGAACATTAGTGCAGACCATATGGACCGTTATAGTGATTTAGAGTCTTATCGACAAGCCAAGTTGAATCTGTATGACCAAAGCAAGAGTGTGCTATTTAACCGAGAAGATCTGCTCACTTTGCCGAACAGTCCAATGAACCAAAACAGTTTTGGGTTAGATGCTCCTGAAGTCGATGCTTGGGGAGTCGTCGAGGGACAAATAGTGCATGGCAGTAGCCAGATAATGGCCATTCGCGATGTAGCCTTAGTCGGCAGTCATAACCATGCCAATCTCATCGCCGCAATGGCTTTGGCGACTGCGGCGGGTATCGAACGTCAATACCTTGTTGAAGTCGCCCAGCAATTTAATGGACTCACACATCGTTGTGAAGTGGTTGCTGATATTGCAGGCGTCACCTACGTCAATGACTCTAAAGCCACTAATGTCGGTGCCACAGTGGCAGCTATTGAGGGTTTAAGTGAACATTTAGGTGAATTAATTCTTATCGCTGGCGGTGATGGTAAAGGCGCTGATTTTTCGGCGCTTGCAACGGCATTGGAAAAAGTGAGTATCTTAATTACTCTTGGGCAAGATGGTGGCAAAATTGCGGCTTTAAAAGAGGGCGCATTGGCCGTAAATACGATGGCAGAAGCGGTTGCTTTGGCGAATGAACAGTCGACAGCAGGTGATATTGTGATCCTGTCACCGGCATGTGCCAGCTTAGATATGTACCCTAATTTTATGGCGCGTGGTGATGATTTTCGTGCTGAAGTTGGCAAGTTAAATGCCTAGCAATGAAAAGCAGTTAAGTCTGTTTAGTCACCGTTTTAAATGGTCGCTATCAAGCTTATTTACCGATAGATCTGCGCCGGGAATGCAGTTGTATGATCGCGCATTACTGTTTGCGATATTATCATTGATTTGCTTTGGGTTTGTGATGGTGATGTCGGCTTCGATGCCTGAAGCGCAGAGTTTAACAGGCAATCCATTTCACTTTGTTTGGCGTCACAGCGCCTATTTAGTGGGGTGCATAGTTATTGCTGGTGTTGTCCTACAAGTAGAGATGCGGCATTGGCAGAACTTCAGCCCGTTTTTACTGCTGATTGTTGGCATCATGCTAGTTGCTGTGCTCTTTGTTGGTACCACGGTAAACGGTGCAACTCGATGGTTATCCATCGGTCCTATTCGGATACAGGTTGCTGAGATCGCCAAGTTTGTTTTTGCAATATATATGGCGGGCTACTTGGTTAGACGCCACCAAGAAATTAGAGAAAATGCCAAAGGGTTTTATAAGCCGATTGTCGTATTTGCCGTGTATGCATTTCTTATTTTGATGCAGCCAGATCTCGGCACCGTGGTGGTGTTGTTTGTGGGCACTGTAGGGCTGTTGTTTTTAGCGGGGGCACGTTTACTGGACTTTTTCGCGTTGATTTTAACCGGCGTGTTAGCGTTCGTGGCGTTGGTGGCATTAGAGCCTTACCGTATGCGCCGAGTCACCTCTTTTTTAGACCCTTGGCAAGATCCATTTGGCAGCGGCTATCAGTTAACACAGTCGCTAATGGCCTACGGCCGAGGTGACTGGTTTGGTCAGGGACTAGGCAACAGTATTCAGAAGCTTGAGTATTTACCAGAGGCTCATACCGATTTTATCTTTGCTGTTATCGGTGAAGAGTTAGGATTTATTGGCATTATAGTGGTGCTTTCGGTACTGCTATTTGTGGCGTTGAGAGCAATAAAATTAGGCAACATGTGCCTTGCGCTTGAGCGAGCATTTGATGGTTACCTTGCCTACGGTATTGGCATCTGGATCTGCTTCCAAACCGTGGTGAATGTCGGTGCGAGTATCGGTATGTTACCGACCAAAGGATTAACCTTGCCGTTTATCAGTTATGGCGGTAGTAGTTTATGGGTCATGACCGCAGCGGCAATGATGTTGATACGAATTGACTACGAAAGAAGATTAAGTGTGACCCAAGCCGTAGAAGGGCGAGGTCCAAAATAATGAGTAAATTAATGACTGACCAAGCATCAGAGAAGCGCATTTTAATTATGGCAGGTGGCACTGGCGGCCATGTCTTTCCGGCGCTCGCGGTGGCGAAATACCTCAGTCAGCAAGGCTGGAAGGTGCGTTGGTTAGGCACGGCAGACAGAATGGAAGCAAGATTGGTCCCTCAACATGGTTTTGATATCGATTTTATTGATATCAAAGGTGTTAGAGGTAATGGCTTACTGCGTAAGTTAGCGGCGCCTTTTAAGGTGTTACGTTCGGTTATGCAGGCTCGCTCAGTGATAAAAGACTTTAAGCCTGATGTGGTGATGGGCATGGGCGGCTTTGCCAGTGGTCCAGGTGGTGTTGCCGCCAAGCTATCTGGCATTCCTTTGGTATTACATGAGCAAAATGCAATTCCTGGAATGACCAATAAGTTGTTATCCAAGGTGGCAAATGAAGTGTTATGCGCATTTCCTGACACCTTTACCGATGTCACCGCTGAAACCGTGGGTAATCCCATCCGTAAAGAACTCATCGCTCTTGGCGGCAATAGGGATACTGCATGCGAAGAAGATGCACTTAAAGTCTTAGTGGTTGGCGGTAGCCTAGGTGCAAAAATATTTAATGATGTGATGCCAAGTGTCCTTGAGGGAGTGAGTAAAACCCACTCTATGACGGTATGGCATCAAGTCGGACGCAATAATTTGGCGTCGGTGAAAAGTGAATACCAGCATTTAGGACAAGATGGCAGTGTTAAAGTGGCTGAGTTTATCGATGATATGGAATCAGCATATCGTTGGGCAGATGTTGTCGTTTGTCGCTCTGGTGCACTGACCGTTTCAGAATTAGCAGCAGTTGGACTACCCAGTTTGCTCGTCCCTTACCCGCACGCGGTGGACGATCACCAAACTAAGAATGCCCAAGTATTAGTAGAGGCTGGAGCGGCGTTTTTGCTACCTCAACCAGTGGTCGATAGCAGTAAATTGATCACCAAGCTGTCGATGCTGGCATCAGATAGAAAAGAGTTATGCAAGATGGGCGAGCGCGCCCGAGATGTGGCAGTACTCGATGCAACAAAAAGAGTCGCCGACGTCTGTATTAAATTAGCGGAAAAGGGTTGAGATGAGTAACAAAGCAGAGAAGTATTCGCAGCTAAGAACCATGATCCCTGAAATGCGTAGGGTCAAGCATATCTATTTTGTTGGAATAGGTGGTGCGGGTATGGGTGGTATAGCGGAAGTGCTTGTTAACGAGGGATACAAGTTAAGTGGCTCGGACATTGCTGAAAATGCGGTTACACAGCGACTAACACAGTTAGGTGTGGTTATTCATATTGGCCACGATGCCAGTCAAGTTAAAGATGTGGACGTTGTGGTGGTTTCAACCGCGATTAGTGCAGATAACCCAGAACTCATTGCGGCCAAGGAATTGCGCATACCAGTAGTACAGCGTGCTGAAATGCTCGCTGAGTTGATGCGATATCGTCATGGCGTTGCGGTAGCTGGAACCCATGGTAAAACTACTACCACGAGCTTAATCGCCAGTGTATATGCTGAGGCTGATCGCGATCCAACGTTTGTCATCGGTGGCTTGTTGAATAGTGCGGGCACTAATGCTCGTCTAGGCCATAGTCGTTATTTAATCGCTGAAGCTGATGAAAGCGATGCGAGCTTTTTACACCTGCAACCCATGGTCAGCGTAGTGACCAACATTGAAGCCGACCATATGGATACCTATGGCGGCGATATTGAGAAGTTAAAGACGACATTTGTCGACTTTATTCATAACCTTCCCTTTTATGGTGTCGCAGTTGTTTGTATCGATGACCCTATTGTGCGTGAGTTATTGCCACGCTTTAGCAGAAAAATAGTCACTTATGGTTTTAGTGAAGAGGCTGATGTACAAGCCACCAACTTCTCGCAAACCGGTTATAGCAGTCAATTTACCGTTAAGCGTAATGGGGTAGAAGATCTGCAATTGTCGGTCAACTTGCCGGGTGAGCACAATGTGCTAAATGCATTAGCGGCAATTGCGGTAGCAAGTGAAGACGACATTGAAGACGAAGCAATCATTAAGGCACTGGCTGAGTTCCAGGGGATTGGCCGCCGTTTCCAGCAAGTTGGAGATTTTGAAACTCGTAAAGGTGAGATCAAACTGGTTGATGATTACGGTCATCATCCTAGTGAAGTAGCAGCCACGATTAAAGCGGCTAGACAGGGATGGCCTGAACGAAGATTGGTGATGATCTATCAGCCGCACCGTTACAGCCGCACTCGCGATCTTTACGAAGATTTTGTTGAAGTACTGTCTCAAGTTGATTGCTTGTTATTGCTTGATGTTTATGCCGCTGGCGAAGCGCCTATACCGGGAGCCGATAGTCGGGCATTATGTCGCTCTATTCGTGTTAGAGGTCAACTCGAACCTGTTTTTGTTGCCAGTGCCGAGCAGCTGCAAACCGTGTTGCCGGAACTACTTCAACACGGTGATCTGCTTCTCACTCAAGGGGCGGGTAACATTGGCTTGTTATCGCGAAATTTGGCAGAGTCAAATTTGGGGTTTGACTCAAAACATGCTGAAGATAAAAATGGGTAACTTAGAAAGATATTCAGTGAGTTACGCTGTAAATTTTGACGATCGGAATAAGGTCTATATAATGGCCGGTTTTCTGTCTTCGCGACTTCAAAAGAGGACGTGAGGATGTCTTGGAGCGATAAAGGCCAACGTGTTCGGATTTTGCTGTTAAAAGCGGACTGGTATTTATGCTTTGGGTTAGTGTTTTTATTGTGTGTTTTAATCGGGCTTTCAGCTGCGGCCTTTAAACTCAGTGCGGTATTGAATGATGCTGATGCGTTGCCGATAGAAGCTGTTGCGATTAAAGGCGAGCGACGTTATACCGCAGATAAAGAGATTCAAGTGGCGCTACAAGATTTAATGCAGAGAAGTTTTTTCTCTGCAGACATAAATGAAGTGCAACAAGCATTGGAAGATCTGCCATGGGTTTATCGAGCATCGGTTAGGCGAGAGTGGCCAGCAAAGTTAAAAGTGTATTTAGTCGAACAGACACCGGTAGCCCAATGGAACGGCGATGCTTGGCTCAATACCTATGGTGATGTATTTGACGCGCCAGTGAAGGAGGGAATACCGAATTTACCGTCGCTTACTGGACCAGAGAATCAAGGTAAATCAGTGTTAACAACTTACCAGCAGCTGGGAGAGTTGTTAACCATAAACGGATTTATTTTGCAGAGTTTGAGCTTAAGTGCAAGGCATGCATGGCATGCAGAATTAAACAACGGTATCAAGCTTGAGCTTGGCCGTGAAGATAGTATGGCAAGGATACAACGATTTATTCATGTCTACCCCAAGCTTGCAGCGCAAGATAAAAAGGTAGGGGTGGTGGATTTGCGCTACGACACTGGATTGGCCGTAGATTGGGATGATGCACAAACAGAGAGCCGTTAATTAATGACTAAGAATCTAGATAGAAATCTGATCGTTGCTTTGGACATAGGGACTTCGAAAGTTGCTGTGATCATTGGCGAAGTATTGCCTGATGGCGAGATCAGTATTGTCGGCCTAGGCAACCATCCGTCGCGCGGCATGGATAAAGGCGGTGTAAACGATCTCGATTCTATTGTACGCAGTGTGCAACGAGCACTTGATCAAGCGGAATTAATGGCAGATTGCCAAGTCTCTTCTGTTTACCTGAGCATTTCAGGCAAGCATATCGAATGCCAGAATGAAAATGGCATGGTGTCGATTAACGATGAAGAAGTGACGCAAGAAGATGTCGATAACGTTATCCATACGGCACGCTCAGTCAAAATCCCGACGGAAAGACGTATTTTGCACGTGTTACCGCAAGAATATGCTATCGACGTCCAAGATGGAATTAAGAGCCCTATAGGCATGTCAGGCATGCGTATGGAAGCCAAAGTGCATATCGTTACGTGTGCGAATGATATGGCAAAGAATATTACTAAGAGTGTTGAACGTTGCGGACTTAAAGTCGATGACTTAGTGTTTTCTGCCATCGCTTCAGCAGACTCAGTGTTGACTGACGACGAAAAAGATCTTGGTGTTTGTTTGGTTGATATCGGTGGTGGTACTACAGATATCGCGGTTTATACCAATGGAGCATTGCGTCATTGCGCTGTGGTACCAGTAGCGGGTAACCAAGTGACTAACGACATCGCCAAAATTTTTAGAACGCCATTATCGCATGCAGAGCAGATCAAAGTGCAACATGCGAGTGCGCGTAGCTCTATGGTCAGTCGTGAAGACAGTATCGAAGTCCCTTCAGTGGGTGGGCGACCATCACGTAGTATGTCGCGCCATACACTTGCTGAAGTAGTAGAGCCAAGATACCAAGAACTATTTGAATTGATATTAAAGCAATTGCGCGATTGTGGACTTGAAGATCAAGTTGCAGCGGGCATCGTTATTACTGGCGGAACAGCTTCGATAGAAGGGGCGGTTGATATTGCCGAAGCAACATTTGGTATGCCAGTTCGAATGGCACAACCGTTGCCAGTAAAAGGATTATATGAATACGTGGATCAGCCTATTTACTCTACTGGAGTCGGGTTGCTTCATTATGGAGCGCGCAGAGTGATTGAACGTCAGTTCGAGCGTCCTGAGCGACAAGGGGTAACCAGTCTTTGGAATCGGGTCCAAAGTTGGTTTAAAGGCGAATTTTAATTTAGCAACGCAGGCAAACGGAGAAAACACCATGTTTGAGATCATGGATAGTCATACAGATGAAGCGGTGATTAAGGTCATCGGTGTTGGTGGCGGTGGCGGTAATGCTATCGAGCATATGGTTAAGCACAATATTGAAGGTGTTGAATTCGTAGCGACTAATACGGATGCGCAAGCATTACGTAAGTCATCTGCAGGCACCACTATTCAACTAGGCCGCGATGTAACCAAGGGTCTAGGCGCTGGCGCTAACCCTGAAATAGGTCGTTTAGCAGCTGAAGAAGATAGAGAAAGTATTCGTAATGCAATTAAGGGATCTGACATGATCTTTATTGCAGCGGGTATGGGTGGTGGTACTGGTACAGGTGCTGCGCCAGTGGTTGCTGAGGTCGCTCGTGAAGAGGGGATCTTAACGGTAGCCGTTGTCACTAAACCTTTCCCATTTGAAGGGAAAAAGCGTATGACCTACGCTGAACAAGGTATTGAGCAACTTGCTAAGAATGTGGACTCGTTGATCACTATTCCAAACGAGAAACTACTTAAAGTGCTTGGTCGTGGTACCTCTTTACTTGATGCTTTTGCAGCGGCTAACAATGTACTGCTTGGCGCTGTTCAAGGTATCGCTGAGTTGATTACTCGTCCAGGTCTGATTAACGTCGATTTCGCCGATGTGAAAACGGTTATGTCAGAAATGGGTAACGCCATGATGGGTACCGGCGTTGCAAGTGGTGAAGATCGTGCAGAAGAAGCTGCTGAAGCTGCAGTCGCAAGCCCATTGCTAGAAGATATCGATCTAGCGGGTGCACGTGGCGTACTGGTTAATATCACGGCTGGTATGGATATGAGCATTGAAGAGTTTGAAACCGTGGGTAACCATGTAAAAGCTTATGCTTCAGATAATGCCACTGTTGTCGTGGGTGCAGTCATCGACCCTGAGATGTCAGATGAATTACGTGTAACGGTTGTCGCTACAGGTATCGGTGCTGAGAAAAAGGCGGATATCCAGTTAGTCACTAAGCCTGTTTCGCGTCCAGAACCTATTGTGCCAGCGGAAACATTTGCTGCGGAAGATCCTATTTCGGTTACGTTATCGCACGGTAATACCGCGGCAGTAACTCAGCCAGCAGTCGCACCAGTAGCAGAGAAAAAGAACGACCTTGATTACTTAGACATTCCTGCATTTTTGCGTAAGCAAGCAGATTAAAATCAATGTTAATAGCGTGTTAAGTAATGTGAGGTAATACTAATGTATTGTCTTAAAGCGGGGTCATTTTTGGTGAACTCGCTAAGATATGCTAAGATATGCGTCCAGCAACGCCATACACGGTTAATTAGTGTGCAGGGTGTGCTTTTTTGTTGAGCGAATAAACGGGTAAATACATGATTTTTCAAAGAACAGTCAAAGAAATAGTTAAAACTACTGGTGTTGGATTGCATTCCGGCAACAAGGTGACTTTGATCGTTAAACCCGCACCAGTCAATACCGGCATTATTCTTGTTCGTACGGATCTGTCGCCTGCAGTTGAAATTCCAGCTGTAGCCGATCAAGTTCGCGAAACAACAATGTGTACAGCATTGGTTAATGACGATGGTGTCCGTATATCGACAATTGAGCATCTTTTTGCAGCATTAGCCGGCTTGGGTATTGATAACGCTATCATTGAAGTTGATGCGCCTGAAATCCCCATTATGGATGGTAGTGCGAGTCCTTTTGTATTCCTGCTGCAATCGGTAGGTATTCAAGAACAAGCCGCAGCTAAGAAATACATCAAGATCACCAAACCTATTCGTGTTGAAGATGGCGATAAGTGGGCAGAGCTAAAACCGTTTAAAGGTTTTAGAGTTGATTTCGAGATTGATTTTGATCACCCAGAAATAGCCCGCAGTCAGCAACACATGGTAATGGATTTTTCATCATCTGCTTTCATTAAAGATATCAGTCGAGCGAGAACCTTTGGTTTTATGCGAGACATTGAATATTTAAGGGCTAATAACCTAGCGCTTGGTGGCAGTATGGAAAACGCTGTTGTACTTGACGAATATCGAGTTCTCAACCCCGATGGCCTGCGTTATGAGGATGAGTTCGTTAAGCACAAAATTCTTGATGCATTTGGTGACCTGTATGTAGCGGGTCACGCAATAGTTGGTGAGTTCTGTGCATACAAGACAGGACATGCCCTAAACAACCAGTTAGTGCGTGCAATGCTTGCCCAGCAAGACGCCTGGGAAATCGTTAGTTTCGAAAAAGAAGCTGACGCCCCAGTAAGCTTCTCAGTACCTTCGGGTGCCGTGTTCGCTTAATTATGAATTAAGATCGCTTTGGACGGCTGGCTAATGCAGCCAGCCGTTTTAGTTTTACCGCCAGAGTGCCTTCGGCATGTTCAGCTAAAGCTTCAATGTGAGCCGCCGCATTTTCACTTATGTGGTTGTGAGCTAGTTTGGGTTTTGTTGCATACATTAACAAGCTTGGGTTGACTTTGACCTCGATAGCGGTAAGCATGGGTAGCGTTTCGGCTTGCAGCATTTGCAGTATCTTGGGTTTTTGGAAGTTAATTCTTGCAGCCCAAGCAGCCGTCGTTGTTTCAATCACCAAGATACCTTGGCGTAGATTGGCAACTTTTAGCTGCTCTATCACTGGGCCAGTTAGCACTTTTTTTACGTAGTGATCTAAGTGTAATAGCAGTTCTGCTTTTTCAGCTAAGTTGGGCATGTTCCCTTGCTGATGCAGTAATTGACTGAGATCTTGTGGGGGCTTTTTCATATGATAATAAAATGGCTTAATTAGGCTATGAGTGTAACAGTTTTTATTCAAGGTCGAAACGGTGCCACACGCTGGCAACCGGGAAAGCGTTGGTTGCTTCTACCTATCTTGCTCATTGCAGCAGGTACAGGTCTTTATCAACACAATGCCAAACAGCTTATACAGCAACAGACTAATACTGATAATGAACGCTTAGCTCGTGAAGGGCAAAAAAGCGAGTTGAACTCTTTAAAGAGTGCAACTGAAACTCAATTGTCGATGTTGGTCACCCACGTTGCGCGTATGCAAGCTAAGCTCAGTCGTTTAGAAGCGTTGGGTCAGCAGGTTGCTTTAAACAATCAATTAGAAGATCAATTTGATTTCTCTTCAGAAGTCGGTGTTGGTGGTATCAGTGAATTAGGTACTAACATCGAACTCGATCAGCTCATTGCCGATATGGATGCGCTGGTATCACGAATGGATAATAATAATGTTCAGCTCTCACTACTTGAAACGGTAGCATCTAATCACCATATAGATAGAGAACGTTTTATATCTGGGCGACCAATTGAAAAAGGGTGGTTATCCTCGTCCTATGGTTTACGAAATGATCCTTTTAACGGTAAACGAACGATGCATAAAGGCATCGACTTTGCTGGAGAAGAGGGCGTCGATGTAATCGCTACTGCAGGTGGTGTTGTTATGTGGGCGGACAAGATGTTTGGTTATGGTGAGCTCGTTGAAATTGATCATGGTAATGGTCTACGAACTCGTTATGGTCACAATAAAGCTTTGTCAGTAACTGTAGGCGACGTGGTCGCGAAGGGCGATAAAATCGCTGTTATGGGAAGTACTGGGCGCTCAACCGGGCCTCATGTGCACTATGAAGTGTTACGCGGTGGACAGCAGATCGATCCGCAAAAATATGTCTACCGCAAGGCAGGTTAATCTAAATTAGGCTTTCAGGCTCTTAAAGGGACTTGGCCAACAACATAGAAGTGGTTCAGATGTTTGGTAAATTACTGACAAAAGTATTTGGTAGTCGCAACGATCGTACACTTAAAGTTTTCGGAAAAGTCGTTAATAAAATTAATGGTTTTGAGGAAGAGTACGCGCAGTTATCCGATGAAGATTTAAAAGCAAAAACAACCCTTTTTCGTGAACGACTCAATGCAGGTGAAACATTAGATTCTGTTTTACCTGAAGCGTTCGCTACTGTCCGTGAAGCATCAAAGCGTGTATTCGAAATGCGTCATTTCGATGTGCAGATGATTGGTGGCATGATCCTAGACAGTAACCGTATTGCAGAGATGCGTACCGGTGAAGGTAAAACGTTAACAGCAACCTTGCCAGCATACCTCAATGGTTTAACGGGCAAAGGTGTTCACGTCATTACCGTGAACGATTATCTAGCTGGACGTGATGCCGACAATAACCGTCCTCTTTTTGAGTTTCTTGGTTTAACTGTTGGTATTAATGTTGCGGGTCTTGGTCAGGTAGAGAAGAAAGCTGCCTACGACGCTGACATTACCTACGGAACTAATAACGAGTTCGGCTTTGATTATCTTCGTGACAACATGGCTTTCTCGCCAGCAGAGCGAGTGCAGCGTCCCTTGCATTACGCCCTTATCGATGAAGTCGATTCAATCCTAATCGATGAAGCGCGTACACCGCTTATTATTTCCGGTGCAGCTGAAGATAGCTCAGAGCTTTACACCAAGATTAACACCCTTATTCCAAACCTCATTCAGCAAGAAAAAGAAGACACTGAAGATGAGATTGGTGAAGGTGATTACTCTATTGATGAAAAAGCCAAACAAGTTCATATGACAGAACGCGGCCAAGAAAAGGTCGAAGTCTTGTTGACTGAGCGTGGCATGTTAGCTGAAGGCGACTCATTATATTCTGCCGCTAACATCTCGTTACTGCACCATGTGACTGCAGCGCTACGTGCTCATACCTTATTTGAAAAAGATGTTGATTACATTGTTCAAGACAATGAAGTCATTATTGTTGATGAACATACTGGCCGTACTATGCCAGGCCGTCGTTGGTCTGAAGGTTTACATCAAGCAGTAGAAGCTAAAGAGGGTGTTCATATTCAAAATGAAAACCAAACTTTAGCATCCATTACTTTCCAGAACTTCTTCCGTCAATATAAAAAACTAGCCGGTATGACGGGTACAGCCGATACAGAAGCATTCGAATTCCAACATATTTATGGACTCGATACAGTAGTCGTCCCAACTAACCGTCCTATGGTACGTATTGATAATCCAGATTTGGTTTACCTTACAGCTGATGAAAAGTATGCCGCTATTGTTAAAGACATTATTGGCTGCCGTGAGCGTGGGCAACCAGTGTTGGTAGGTACGGTATCCATTGAGCAATCAGAATTACTGCACAGTTTATTGAAGAAGCAAAAGATCCCACATGAGATCTTGAACGCTAAGTTTCATGAACGTGAAGCTGACATTGTGGCTCAAGCTGGGCGTCTTGGCGCCGTAACCGTTGCGACTAACATGGCCGGTCGTGGTACCGATATCGTGTTAGGCGGTAACTGGAATATGGAAATTGACGCCATTGCGAATCCGACTAGCGAGCAGAGAGTTACCATCAAAGCAGATTGGCAAATTCGTCATGATGAAGTTGTTGATGCCGGTGGTTTACATATTCTAGGGACAGAACGTCACGAATCTCGCCGTATCGATAATCAGCTACGTGGCCGTTCTGGTCGTCAAGGTGATGCAGGTTCATCTCGTTTCTATCTATCTATGGAAGATAGCTTGATGCGTATCTTTGCTTCTGACCGTGTTTCTTCAATGATGAAGAAGCTGGGTATGGAAGAAGGTGAGGCCATTGAGCACCCATGGGTATCTCGTGCTATTGAAAACGCACAGCGTAAAGTAGAAGCCCGTAACTTTGATATTCGTAAGCAATTGCTAGAGTTTGATGATGTTGCTAATGATCAACGTCAGGTTGTCTATGCTCAGCGTAATGAGCTAATGGATGCTGAAAGCATTAAAGACACTATTACCAATATTCAAACTGACGTCATTCAAGAGTTAATGGATCAATACATTCCGCCTCAATCAGTAGAAGAGTTATGGGATGTACCAGGTTTAGAGCAACGCTTGCAGCAAGAGTATTCAATGAGCTTGCCTGTTCAAGAGTGGTTAGATAAAGAAGATGAACTGCATGAAGAGACATTACGCGAACGTATTGTTGAAACATGGATTAACGCATACAAAGCAAAAGAAGAGATGGTCGGTGAGTCAGTACTGCGTCAATTTGAAAAAGCAGTCATGTTACAAACCTTAGATGGACTATGGAAAGAACACCTTTCTGCCATGGATCATCTACGTCAAGGTATCCACTTGCGCGGATACGCACAAAAGAATCCTAAGCAAGAGTATAAGCGTGAGTCATTTGAATTATTCCAACAAATGCTCGAATCACTTAAACATGACGTGATCAGTGTCTTGTCTAAAGTACAGGTACAAGCGCAGTCCGATGTTGAAGAGATGGAAGAGCGTCGTCGTCAAGAAGATGCAAAGATCCGTCGTGACTATCAGCACGCAGAAGCTGAAGCTTTAGTCGGTGCAGAAGAAAGTGCAGCACTAGTGGCTACACAGCCGCAAGTGCGTGACGGCGAGAAAGTGGGTCGAAATGATCCTTGCCCTTGTGGTTCAGGTAAGAAGTATAAGCAGTGCCACGGTAAATTGAGCTAAAAGCACTCGTTTCATGAAATAATTAAAAGGGTGACTGAGAAGTCACCCTTTTTTATTGTCATTTTTTTAAGGTTTTACGAGTGCCATTACCCAATGTGCTCACATTTGCTAAAGCCACGACAATATAGTGTTTATATTGCGATTGAATGTGGCAGGTAGACACAGATACACTAAATAGCATATTTATCTATGTATCACTTGAGTTTAGATCCAAATTAAATTCACGGTGTTGTATGTAAAACAGACGCTTAAGCTAAGATCTGTGGATAACTCTGAGGGTAAGTCGTGGCTAAAGTGTGGTTAAGTAAAAACATTGAAAAAAGGACGTTTTTTCTTAAAAAAGCACTTGCGCTTGCTGAGGAATTCCCTATAATTCGCACCCACTGACACGGCACAGCAGGCCAACTACTTAGGTAGTACGGGACTTGCAGCGGTGTTAGAGAGTTAAAACTCTTCGGAGATTTGATTCAGGTGACAAGCGCTTTAAGAGCTTCGGGTTTGACTTCTGATTAAGAAATCACCACTCGAAAAACTTCTTAAAATAAGCACTTGACGCTGACACTGGAGAGTGTAGAATACGCCTCCTCAAGCCAACGACCTAGCGTCTTCGGCGACACATGAAAGATGGTGTCACGCTCTTTAACAATATGACAAGCAAATCTGTGTGGGCACTCACAGGTGTTGAGTTATTCGAAATTGCCTCTTAGGAGGCAATCAAAA
>NZ_JAKIKW010000024.1 GCF_023283945.1 Shewanella gelidimarina
TTACAACCAAGTCAGGCCACATCAGTACAACGGTGGTTTGACGCCTGCAGAGTCTGAACGATTATTTCAGAATGACTCTAAGTCCTTGGCCAAAATTAGTTGACCACTTCAACCACTATCGAAGACGTAAAATGTCACTCGCCTTCATTGCAAGACTCACTTTCATTCAAAGGTGCCTAGACCCAGAAAAAAAGATCATATTGTTCAGACAACAGTTTGATGCTCATGGCTATCGACATCGTCACCACTAATGGCTTAATGATTTTAGTGCCTTTAGTCAGCACCAAACGCGAGCCGAGTGTCGCGCCGATTGCCTGCCCTACCAGCATGACTCCCCCAAGCATCCAAAAAACTTTGCCGCCGATGGCAAAAAAGATCAACGAGGCAATGTTAGTAGAGAAGTTGAGAATTTTAGCGTGTGCTGTCGCTTTCGCAAGGCCGTAGCCCGCCAAGGAGACAAATGCTAATGCAAAGAAACTGCCGGTACCTGGACCAAAAAACCCATCATAAAAACCCACACCTAATGCGGCCGTAAAGGCAAATACTGCCGGTGTCAGTACTTGGTGTTTTTCCTCTTCAGTAATTTTTTTCGAAAACAGAAAATAACCGCCAATACTTAGAATCAGAAACGGCAACATAACCTCAAGAAAAGCGGTGTCTATCATCTGCACGGCAATGGTCCCTATTGCTGCACCAATAAAGGCACAGAGGATACTTAGCTTCATATCTGCCAAATTAATAAGACCTTTACGGACAAAGTACATACTGGCAAAGAAACTGCCACCACAGGCTTGTAATTTATTAGTGGCTAATGCGACTGTTGGTGGTAAACCTGCCCACATAAGCGCAGGAATGGTTAACAAACCGCCGCCACCTGCTATTGCATCGATAAAGCCGGCAACGACTGCCACAAAAAATAGCAGAGCAATAAGCTCTATGGTGAGTTCAATTGTCATTTGGGCTCAGGTTAAGTTAATAAGTAAAGTGCCGCTATTAAACGAGGTTTGCAGTCAAAACACAAAGGAGTTATCGTATTGTTAGCGTGAGTTAAACTCACACGAGAACCAATGTAAGAACTCATACAAAGTAAAACAAGGCATAACGAATGTACTCTCATCTTCCGCCTCTTAACTCTCTACGCGCCTTTGAAGCTGCTGCTCGACTACTTAGCTTTACAATTGCTAGTAAAGAACTATTTGTGACTCATGGTGCTATCAGCAAGCAAGTTAGAATATTAGAGGAGTATGTGGGTACCCCATTGTTTATTCGGCAGCACCGTAGCCTAAAGCTCACCGATGAGGGCGAGAGGTACTTTATTAATGTTCAATCAGCATTGCAGACGATTAATAATGCCACTGCCGACCTAATTGATCATCCGTTACGCACTCAAACCTTGGCCATTAACGTGCTCCCTAGCTTAACCATTAGTTGGCTTATCCCACGCATGGAGGATTTTAAATCTCGATTTCCGCACCTTTATGTTGATCTCTCAATTGGTGACTTTGATGTTGATTTCAGTAGCGCTAAATATGACATCGCAGTACGGAGCGCCACCTCAATCCCGAAAGGGGTCAATGTGATGAAGTTAATGGATGAAGATCTTTGCCTTGTGTGTTCACCCGAATTAAGCCAGCAGTTAACATCTCTGGAATCAATCAACCAGATGACACTGCTAAAACATACGACGCGGCCTGATCTTTGGCAGCTTTGGGCTGAAGATGTGGGGATTAAGCTAACAACAAAAAACAAGTTTGGTGTAGAACACTTTTACATGCTGAGCCAAGCGGCGGTAAGTGGTATGGGTGTGGCACTTATTCCACGCTTTTTTATTGAAGATGAGCTTAAAAGTGGCAAGCTGGTGATCCCTTTTGTAGCGAAATTCACTAGCCCATACAGCTACTACCTCTTAACGCCGAAATCGAGCAACCTATCATTAAAAGTACAAGCGTTTATTGATTGGTTACTCGAACTATTTAGCCCCTATAGAGAGACGTAACAAATTGGCTATTTACCAATGTGTTATCACTGTAACTCTGCGATGTCGAACAGTTCTAAGTAACTGATACCCGGTTGGACAACGATTTCAAAGCGCAACACTTTATGACAAGCATCAAAAAGAGCCTCTCCAAACCATTGCCTATCGAAGGATTCTAGCGCTTGGAGGATCCCTGCTTGCCCTAAATCACCTTTGACATTTTCGGGAGCCAACGCATCAATAAAACTGGCCACTAGTCCATAAAGATCTTTTTCAGCTTGCCCTTCAACATCCCACAGCGTGGGATCCGCATACTGGCTTGCATAATGGCTTGCGGCGATATCGAGGCCAATACCAAAGTTCACCAGAATCGCTTTATTGGGATTACAGATGATATTTTTAGGACAAATAGCCCCATGGTAGATATCCATTTGATGCATATACTGCAAGCCTGTAAGCAGCTGGGTAAACCATTTAATAGGCTGACCCAACTCAATGACCGTTAACTCATCTATGGAGACGCCATACTCCCACGCTCGAGCAATAAACAGCTCTTCACTTTGCGGCAGTTGGCCAAAGGCGAGGACTTTTTCTATATGGGGGTGAAAAAGTTTGGCTAAACTCCGATAAGTGTTGCTGAGCATAGACCAATTAGCTTCGACGCTGCTATAAATTGATATACCGCACTGGTATTGTCCTTGCAGGTGTTTTGCCCGCCAAAATTGGCTTGTCTTAGTGGCTGCAATAAATTGCTCTAATTCAAAATGATGATCAATAACGGCGCCTTTGGTGATCTCAATGTGTTCAGGCACCGTATCGCAAACACCTTGGTCGATCAATGCAGAGAGATCGCAGCGCAGTGCATCTAAGTCATTGGTTTCACCCGCAACAGCGGCGCGATACCATTGATATACTCGAGGTTGCTTAGTCTGCTCAGCGATCGCTAAGAACCCTTGTGCATAGGCTTTGATATCGTTGTTAACACTCAGTGTGTCTTTGATATCAATGAATTCGACATCACCCATGTCTGATACAAAAATACAGTTGCTCGTCCAGCCACTGACGGTAAAGCCGCGACGATGGATCTGTTGTAAGCCCGACACACTGCGGCGCAGTATTTCAAGCAACTGATAAGTGGTCATCTGCTCCGACTCAAGCACGTTAAGCGGCACACCACGCGGCATACGAATAGGCAAAACGAGTTGCTCGCCGTCTTGTATTAATGGCGCACAATAAGGCACACCACTGCAGCCAGACAACGCTTGTAGGCGTTGAAATTCAGTTCTAAGCTGGGCTTCATGGGTCTCAGATTGGCTGCTATCGTCAAACTGAGTCGGGATTAATACTTTTAACAGCCATGGAGCGGTCCATTCACCCGGATTATATTCAGCCTGCCAGACTTCTAATCCACTTTGAATAAATAGGCATTTTAGTTTAGTGAAATCTTGGATTTTATTATTACGTTGCTCAACGATGGCGACTTGGCCAATGGTTTCAAGCACCAGCTCTTTTTGGGTATTTGTCACTTGATGCTTTCTAGGTGCAGTCAGCCCCCACTCTGTGGTTAGCGCTGCAACAATCTGTTTTGGAGTATAAATACTCAAAGAGCCTTGATGTTTTTCAAGCTCAATCTCTTCCCCTTTACGGCCTGTAATAAACACCATGCCTTGACACCAAGGAGCATAAACACCGACAGGGATCTTATGCTTGACGTTGCCCGCCAAGACACGAGCAACGTAGTTAGCCTTAGCTAAGCTATTGTCGACTTCACGTCCATCAAGTGACCAAGCATGCAAACCTGCATCTAATCGGCCGATATAGCCTTTAACGTCAACAACGTAAACGCCCCACTCGCCAATAACGAGTGCGTCGACTTCCATTGCCAGACCAGATTTAGTGGGAATTTCTACATTGGTGAGTAAGATATAATCTTCTGGGAGTTCATCTGCTAGCAATGAAAATGCCCAACGCTCAGCATCGTTTACCGGCGTGCCAAAACTTATCATTCTTGCCATTCTTTTCTCCCTCTGTGGCAATTATTTTGTTTTAACATTCTCAACGTCTGGACACAAAAAAGCCACTAATAAAGTGGCTTATTTTAAAACTCATTTTCAGAGCTGATGTTTAACACTCATTAGTGTTTACAATCATCACTACATTCATGGTCGTCATCAGCAAAGTCGTCGTCACCTTCTTGGTTCTGCATTACGCCCCAACCGTCAGTCACGCCGCCAAACTCTTGAGCAAACTCATGCAAGCTAAGCTCTTGCTCTACAATGGTGTTGTAGTCAGGAACCATATTGAGGCATACGATAAGTTCCCACTTACCTGACTCGTCATTTAAGAGAAGCTCAATTTCGCCTTCTAGATCTGACTTGCCTAGCTCTTCAGTTGCTGTCTCTGCATCGCGTTGGTCTTCAAAAACCAAAAAGAAGTCGACATCAAGTGCAAGCGATAGATCGATACCTGCATCGGCCATTGCTTGTAGCATTTTGCCGTTATCATCATCTGGAAACTGCATATTAATCCTCTACTCGCTTTCTTCGGACGCTGCAATAATCTGAACTGATTCGTCATTAAAGCTGACAACTTCACCCGCAATGACTTTTTTACGTTTACGGGTCTCTACTTCACCGTTAACCGTCACTTTGCCTTCCGAAATAATATGCTTAGCTTCTCCGCCACCGCTTATCATTCCTTGGACTTTTAATACTTTGTATAACTCGATATATTCTTCGCCTGACTTTAATGTCAGCGTTGGAGTATCTGAACTCACTTTAATTCGCCTTAAATTTACTAAACTGTTGGCATTATAACACTCAAATCATCAAGCGAGCGCACGCTTTATAGCGTGGCTAAACTCTTTCTGCCACAAGGAGGCCATAAAATCGTTCATCTAGCCATTCATCGCCCACTTTCCAGTTATGGCGTAACAAACCTTCTTGCAGAAAATGGCACTTTTCGAGTACTTTTGTTGACGCTATATTAAGGTCAGCACAATGTGCGATAAATTTATGTGGCATAAGCGCAATACATGCCCAATCTATCAACCCTTGCAAAGCTTCAGTGGCATAACCTTTTCCTTGCGCGTTGTCATGCAGCATATAGCCGACTTCTAACTGCCCAAGTGTTTGGCTTACATTATGCAAGCTCAAAAAACCGATAAAACTCTTACTGTGCACCGCTTCAATAACCAAAGATAACTGTTGGTCTTCTTTAAGGTTATTGGGGGTGAGCACACGCTCGAACTTTTGGCGTATGACCGATTCAGACTGAGGAATACGAACGTACTGATTCAATATTTCACATGAATTAGTGTATAAAAAATCATCCCAATCGCTGGCGATAACGGTTCTTAACCTAAGTCTGTCGGTATACAGCTCGAGCATGCCTTATCCTTTATAGACAACTAAACAGCAGGCGGATTAGCCTCTGCTCGTCACCTCTAACAAGTGGTAACCGAACTGTGTTTTAACTGGACCTTGAACTTCGTTCAAAGGCGCGTTAAATACCACTTCATCAAACTCTTTAACCATCATACCGGGTCCAAATGAACCTAAATCACCACCTTGAGCAGAAGATGGGCAAGACGAGTTTGCTTTAGCGACATCACCAAAATCAGCACCACCAAGGATCTGTTGTTTTAGCTCTTCACACTGCTGCTCTGTATCTACTAGTAGATGTCTTGCTGTTGCTTGTACCATGGATTAACTCCTATAAATTAAAAATAATTGCCTGTTTGGCAAAATTAAACCCCGCTAGTATATCCCAAATATTAGCGGACATTCCAGCGGGGTTTACCAGTTATGTATTCTATTGTTGTGACGCTATCCAGTCATTAATTTTCAGTTCCATCACTTCCATAGGCAGTGAGCCCGACGTCAATATTTGATCATGGAAAGCGCGTAAGTCAAACTTATCGCCTAGCGCTTTTTCAGCTTGTGCACGCAATGACAATATTTTTAACTGACCAATTTTATAAGATAGGGCTTGTCCTGGTATCGCCATATAGCGTTCGACTTCCGCAATAATGTCAGACTCAGCCATGGGCGAGTTATCTTTCATATATTGTATTGCTTGCTCACGAGTCCAGCCTTTTGCGTGTAACCCTGTATCCACCACCAAACGCATAGCACGTAACATTTCGTCTGATAACTTTCCAAAGTACTGATACGGATCTGTAAATAGCCCCATCTCAATACCTAAATATTCAGAGTATAAAGCCCAACCTTCTTCGAATGCCGTGTAGTTACCAAAGCGTTGAAACTCAGGTACGCCCGTCAACTCTTGTTTAATCGCAATCTGGAAGTGATGACCGGGGGCCGCTTCATGCAGTGATAAAGTGGTCATGCCCCACTTTGGCTGAGCCTTAAGGTTATAGGTATTGACGTAAAACACCCCAGGGCGTGAACCGTCAACCGCTGGAGATTCATACGACGCACCCGCTGCCGATTGCTCTCTAAAACTTTCTACTGGCTTAACGATATAATCAGCCTTTGGCATGATATTAAAGTACTTAGGCAGCTCAGCATTAATCTTATCTTTAAGCTGCATATAGCCATCGATAAGCCCCTGACGGTCTTCAAAGAAATACTGCGGCTCAGAAGATAGTGAAGCAAAGAAAGCGGTTAAATCACCTTTAAAGCCGACTTGTTGGCGCACTTTGTCCATCTCTGACAATATACGGGCAACTTCGTCTAAACCAATTTTATGGATCTCATCTACCGGCATCGTCGTTGTAGTATGAGTATTAGCAAGATGTTGGTACCACATTTTGCCATTGGGTAAGCCCCACCAACCGTCAGTTGCACGAGCAGATTTTAGATACGTGTTTTGGAAATAATCACGTAGTGCTGTTAATTCAGGTAAAAGATCGTCAGTAATGAGTTGCTTATATTCAATGGTGAGCGCTGTTTTGTCTGCAACAGAGAACGACTCTGGCATTAAGCTTATAGGGGTGTAAAACAGACTATCTTCTGGGGTTGAAACTAATTGAGCCGTCAGTTGAGGAATGATGCGATCGACTAACACTCTTGGTAACACCACCTTACTCTCAATCCCTTCATCCATACGCACTTGCGCCATTTTCATCCACTCGATGAATCCTTGTAAACGTTTCTCCCAATTACGGTAGTCTTCTACGGTTTGAAAAGGTTGAGCACTTTCGCCACTGCCAAGCTGCACCATGCTAATGACGGTGCTGTAAAACTGATTCATTGGCATAAAATGGTTAGGAAAAGTCTCATCCGCCATGGCGACATTGCGGTCGTAGGTGAACATGTCATAACTTAGCTTTAAGTCATTAGACAGTTTGCTACGGTCGATTTTTTTAACGTCACTCAGATAACGCTTATTCAAATTATGACGCTGTGTCAGGTATTCGTCAGACAATCCATCACCAAATTTATCGTTGTAATCATTAACCCCAACGAACGTAGCGTAAATAGGTTCAAGCGCTAAATACTCTTTAAAATAATTATCGACCAATAACAAATAAGTTTGTTCTACTGTTTGTTGTTGGCTTAACTGCGTACTCGTACCTACATCTGATTCATTTAATTGAGTATTCGCTTTATCACCGCAACCCGTCATACCGAGTACCATGCTAATAGATAGTGCGACTATCGCCTTTTTCATTCTAATCTTCCTTTTATTCAATGTAAGTGAGCGATCTTTTCTATACTTAACCACAAGTCTCATTAGGAGTGGCTCATGATTTACTCTTTTAGTAATTCTGGTTTTAGAGATCCTGAAACAGGTGTGTATAACCAAACCTATTTTATGGAAGTATTCAATCGAGAATGGCATCGCCATATACGTGATCACCAAAGTCTGGCCTTATTGTATCTATGCCCGCACATTCATGAAACTATTTCCCAGCCTCAATTGTTAGAATTATTCATGAAGCAAGTCCAAGATGCACTTATGCGTACCAGTGATCTGCTAGCAAGACTTGATAATCAGTCCTTTGCATTGGGTATTTTTGAAACTGACGAGACGGGTACAAAAATTGTAATCGATAGATTAGAACATAAAATTGCCGATTTCAATCAAGCATTTCAAGCTAATAGCCACTCTGAAATATCGTATGAACTAACGGGTTGTATCTGTTATCCGAGCGCGAACGTTTACCTTGAAACCCTATTTGAGACTGTCGAACAACAAACAATGAAAATGCGCAGTAACAGCGCCTTTAACGAAACACTGATTCACCTAAGAAGCTAATTTAAAACCATCACTATGCTTGTTTAGCGCCCATAAAAAAAGCCTCTTAAAAAGAGGCTTTTTTCGATATCAAAAAGTTAAAGTGTTACGTTATGAACGCGCGCTTTTTCTTTGATATAAGACAGGTAACTCTTAGCCGCTCTTGCTGTTTTCTTATCCTTAGCTGCAAGATTCGCATACTTATATGCGCTCTTATACTGCTTCAGGTTGAGATAAGATAATGCAAGCTCAAACTGAGCTTCTCCTGGGTTCTTTACGCCAGCATCAAGTGCTTTTTTAAGGGCTGCGATTGCAGGCTTGCTTTTACCATCCAAAGACAAGACACGTCCTTGACGAAGGTAAAGCTTACCGTCATTGTTTATCGCGGCCGCTTTGCCGTAAGTCGCAGCAGCTTCTTTAAACTCTTTCGAGTTATGATAGAAACCTGCCAAGATAGCGAGGGTTTTTTGATCTTCCTTCACTAAACCAGACTTCAAATGCTTAGCATAGATTTGAGCAGCACGGTATGGCGAACCATTTTGTGCTAACAACTGCGTTAAACGCTGAATGTTACCCGGAGTCTCCAAGAATCCATTCATATACGCTAAGTCATAAGTGGCCAAGGATTTTGTAAACTCCTCTGTCATCAAATAGAACTGAGCGAGCTGAACCCATAGACGTTTATCGTCTTGGAACAAAGGCACCATTGTCTCGAGGACTTTTACGGCTTCTTTGTATTTCTTTTGGTTAAAGTAAGCCGTCAGCTTCATTTGATACAAACCTTTATCAGGCTTGTCAACAATTCCTAGACCTTTATCTGCAACTTCAAGAACTTTGTCCCACTGCTTTTGTTCAGAATACGCAATACCTATACGACGGTATACGCCTGCATCTTCTTTACAAGTAAACTCCATCCAACTGTAATAAGCTGGAATAGACTCTTTAAAGTTTTTCTCTTGAATTAAGAGATCCGCATAAAGTCTTAGAGTTTGAGCATGATCAACGCCACCAAGAATATTTGACTCAACGGCTGCTTTTAAATACTTAACCGCCGTTTTCATTTGCCCTTTTTCGGCGTAGAAGTTACCTAGCATCCGAGCAACATAAGCTTTATCGAAACTATTTTTAGCATTTACTTCCAACAATATCGCTATAGCTTCGTCTATGTTGCCTTCAGTATATGCTTTAAATGATTTCTGTACTTTTTTAGCCGCACTTTGGCCTACAGCCTTAGATTTACGTTGCTCAATCGGGCATTTTTCTGCTGCAGAAACAGCAGGCACAATAACAAGACTTCCCCCAAGACAAAGCATTAAGGCAGCAGCGATAGAAGTTACTTTACTCATACCTACTTTCCTCCTTTATCAAAAGTGAAATCCAATTGAACCGTTTGGCCTGGAACACGTTGCGCTTTACCATCGATAATTCTAGGCTTGTATTTCCACTTTTTCAGGGCTCTACGAGCGGCTTTATCGAAGATACGCTTAGGGTTAGCCTTGATGACTTTAACGTCTTCAACACCACCTAATGTGTTAATGGTAAAGCTAAGCTGAACCCAACCCTCTTTGCCATCACGTGCCGCTGCTATTGGATACTGAGGTTCGATTCGTACGATTGGCGTAGCATCACCATCGCGCGTCATCATATTACCTAGTTTAAATCCAGTATTAGCACCACCGGCATCAACTCCACCCATGTTAAATGACATGTTAGTATCGATGTCAGATGAGTTATCGGGCGGTGTTACGTCCGGCTTTGGCGGCTGCTCTGGGGGCGTAGGCGGTTTAGGCTTAACCCTTGGCTTTTTCTGCGCTGATGCATCGTCTTTGTTCATGGTTATTTCAATGACAGGTGATTCTGTCGAGGCATCGTGGCGGGTTGGACCGCCACCTACCAAAAAGGCCATGAAGACAAACAAAGCAAAAGTCACAGCACCACCAATAATGAATGATACTATTCCTCTCAGCATACTAGTCTTTCCCCGCCGACACAGATATCTTATCGATACCCGCAGCTTTAACGTTATCCAGAACCTTAACCACTAAACCATGTTTAGCGTCTTGGTCTGCTTGAATTAATACCGCTGCCTCTGGTGCTTCTGCAAGCATACGCTCAACGTTTGCAGTTACACGTTCGATATCAACTTGACGGTTTTCCATCATGATGACACCAGTCTTGCTCACACCAATAAAGATGTTAGCAGAAGGCTTCTTAGTCGCTTGTGACGCTTCAGGCTTGTTATAGTCAAGACCTGATGGCTTTACAAACGAGGTTGTTACAATAAAGAAGATCAGCATGATAAACACGATGTCGAGCATCGGTGTCATATCAATCTCTGCTTCTTCGTCTACGCTTGAATGCTTTCTACGTGCCATGTTCAATCTCTCTCTAGTGGTGCGGCATGCTGTCTTTTAGCTTCGCTAAACTGATTTTCATTTTTGCGTCAAGGCGAGTACTAAAAAATACTCCCGATAACGCTGCAACCATTCCTGCCATTGTCGGCATGGTTGCCATTGAAATACCAGCTGCCATCATACGAGCATTACTCGTTCCATGAACTGCCATCACATCGAATACTGATATCATACCGGTTACGGTACCTAGCAGACCTATCATAGGACAGATTGCAACTAAGGTTTTGATAAGCAGCATACGTGCCGTTAAATCTTGCTTCGCTTGGGATACCCAAGCTTCACGGATGCGGTGTGCATACCAAGAGGTTGAATCCTCTCGTGCTTCCCATGCGCTAATGATTGCTGAGTGCTCTTTTGGTGATATCCAATTGAGATACCAGTAGCGCTCAAGCATCAATACCCACATGACAAACAATACACCTGCCACTAACCAGAGGATGTCTCCTCCGGCGGCCATGAAGCCCCTGACGGAATCCCAGATATCCATCAGGAATAACATTAGGCTTTCCTCTTCTCTGCGTGTGAAGCAACAATACCCGCACTTTGCTCTTCTAGAACTTGTACGATTGACTTACTACGTGCAATAACAATCGCATGCATAAGCATCAGCGGTAGCGCCGCAACTAGACCTTGTACCGTTGTCATCAATGCCATAGAGATACCACCGGCCATTAACTTAGGATCGCCCGTACCAAACAATTGAATGCTTTGGAAGGTTGCAATCATACCGGTTACTGTACCTAGTAGACCCATCATAGGCGCGATAGCCGCTAGTACCTTGATGATAGAGATACGTGTTTCAAGCGCTGGCGTTTCTTTTAGAATTGCTTCATCAAGTTTCAGCTCTAGCGTTTCAACATCAACATCTTTGTTGTCCTGGTATGCTTTAAGTACACGACCTAATGCGTTATTACCTGGGTTATCTATATTCTTACGTTGAGCTTTAACTTTAGCGCCAACAATACCTAGCGTAATAAGACGCTCGATAGAGATCATGCCACCAAGTATAAGTAGCGCGATAATGATGTAACCAATGGTTCCACCCGCTTCAATACGCTCTTCGATAGTTGCTTTTTGAGTAAAGATGTTTAATAGAACACCGCGAACAGGGTCAACATAAAGGTTAGCAGTACCAGAAGTCGCTTCTTGGAAGGCTGCTGCTGATTTAACTTGGTAACCACCAGGCTGCTGTGACAGTTCCTGAATGAGACTTAAATCAGCGTTAAATACAACGTATTTGCCATCTGCTAGAAGGTTATATGCACCAATACGAGTAACCGTTGTATTGTGAACGCTACCATCAATTGCAGTAACAGAACCTTCAAAATTAACAACTTTTCCAGATTCAGCCATTTCAAACAGCTGCTCTTCCCAGAAACGTTCTAGCTCGTCAATTTTTGGAAGTTGCTTACGTGCACCAAGATCAGCGATGAATACTTCGCGACCAGGATACTGTGCAGAAATGTTAGAGCCAGCTAGCTTACCAGCGAAATCACCAGCATCACCTTTAACAACACCAAACATTTCACCCAAGTCACCTTGAGCTGTTTTTAAGTCTTCTTCTAACTGACCGATTTTACGCTCGTTATCCAAAAACGCTTGATTCAAATCTTTACCGCGTTGACGCTCCGTTGCTAGTGCGTTTTTTTCACGCTTTAGCAATGCAGCTTTATCGCCACGCTCATTCTTAAACTCTTGCTCACGCTTCGCGTTTGTCTTAGATGCATTAGCACGATCAACCTTTACTTGATTAAGCAGTTGGTCAATTGTTTTAGGTGCATCTGCAGCACTTGCGAAACCAGCGGTGAATAATAGGCTTGCAGCAACGATTGCTGTAGTAATTAACTTCTTCATTATTGTGCAGCCTCCGCAGCAGGAATTGGTAACGAGAATAGATCTGGTGCGCCCTGTTTACGAGCAATACGGATACCTTTGGTGAGTTCGCGAAGATTACTATCTTCTAACTGGTCCCAACCTTTAGTTTCTCCGTTAAACATCCACGCAGACTTCTGATCCAAGCTCATTGCGTATAGTGATACACGACCGAAGTTGAAAAAGTCTACTAGTACCTCTTTACCGTCTAGCTTAAGTTGCCCTGTTTTAACCGCAAGAGTAGTACCGTACTCACGTTCAATTGAGTATGCGTCAAGAATGAGGCGATACTTTTCAGCCAATGTGACTTCAGCGCTATTAAGTAGCGTCTTAAGATTGTTCACTCGTGCTTCACGTGTTTCCAGATTAAACGGTAGATCGAGAGCAACAAATTGCTCTAGTGCATCAACCATTTTGAACATCAATGGCACTACGCCCTGACGTAATGAATCAACGCCGTTGATGTCACCTTGAATAGATTTCATGGTAGATTCTTGGTCCGCAACCAAGCCAGCTACATAATCGTTATAAGATTTTAGTGATTCACGTTCATCAGCAACTGAACCATACTCGAACAACATGTCCTGAGCTTGGTCAAAATACTTATCAACTTTTTTCTGAGACGTTGCAGCTTCAGTGTGAATTTTACTGTCTGCTTTCTGAGCGTCAGAAAGAGGATCTGCAATCACTAAGTTGCTGCCTGCTAAGGCTAATGCGCCAATGAGCGCTGTAGCGATTTTTGTTTTATTGCTTACCTTGGACATAGTTCCCAACCAATTTGAAGTGATTAAAAAAGCTTTAACTTATCGACAACAGGGTGCGTCTGCTTATTTTACTTTAGTTCCCAGTGCCTAAGCTCGTCTTTCTATTGTGATTGTTAATTATTATCTTCCCTTTACTACACCTTCGAGGGTGTAGACCCGCTAGCATCATTCCACAAAATGTTGACCTGTGTCAACATTTGAAATGTCCTAAAACTGCTACAAACCGAGCTTTGAGGATAGAAAACAAGCAGAAGGCATATTTTTCCATCCAATTTGAATTTATCAACGATTTATAGAAGATAGAAAAACCACAAAATACACACCTAAACATCTGATAACAATCTACTTTGTTAAATTTAAAAACGAACCCAATCATTTAACAAATATTTAACCTAATCAGTCGAGAAAGCAAATTACTATAATTTGTCATCAAACAGCTTCTCTAGTCATATCTTTTGCGCTTGCATGATTTTCGTACACTTACTTATAAAATCAACACTCCTTGGAAGGTTAAATTAGATGTATTGACCAGCTAAAAACTTCACGCTTAGCAAAAAAAAAGCTAATTAAACCTACATCAACGACCCATTTAACCTATGAGATCTTCAAACATAAAAAAACCGCCAATGCTTAGATTGGCGGTTTTACGTTTAAAGCTTAATTAATTTTATATATTAGATTTAGAACTTTTGGCTAATACGAACAAAGTAACTACGTCCGAATAAACGATAAGTACTTTCATCGGTGCTACCATTATTTGCAGTCTCGATGAAAGGAGGTTGTTCATCACTGATGTTAGTAACACCCACGCTGAACTTAGTTCCGAAATCAAAGTTATAAGCAACTGTTACGTCATGATATACAAATGAATCAACTGTGTACTGGTGATTACCTTTACTTGGGTCAGCAGGATCATTTGGAGTAGTACCCCAATATGTTAGATCATCATACTCAAGTCCAGAGAGGTAGTTCATGTTGTAGTTGATAGACAAATCTTCCCACGTATAACCCGCTGTGAAGTTAAGTTTATCAGTTGCATAACTTGTATCATTCTCAAAGCGACCGTTTAGGTCTTCCATTTCGAACAAGTTAGTATCTGAGTTATAAACCTGATTTTTACGTTCTAGGAAATGCGTCCAAGAAAGGTTAAATGCAAAGTCACCAGCCAACGCTTCTAACGCGTAGTTAGCTTCAACATCCATACCTTTGGCAGTCATACGACTTAGGTTAACAAGCTTCTCGTTGATATATGAGATTTCGCCATTAGAACGCTCAACGTTGTTACATAACGTTGCAACACCACCTAAATAACAACCATTCAAAGAGTCAGCTGCACCAATTGAATCAATTACATCTTCAAGCTCAATTGCCCAATAATCTACAGTAACACCAAGACCATCGATAAAGTTTGGAGAGTAAGCGATACCAACCGTAAATGTATCACCTTCTTCTGGTTGAAGAAGTGGGTTACCACCAGCTTGCGCTAACTGTTGTTGATCATTGTTGTTACTACCACCTGATGGTACACCATCAGCCATACAGTTACCCTGTTGAGTACCGTCTAGCTTACCCCAGTTACCTGAACCACATGGGTCAATAGCTGTTGAGAATGTATCACTTTCTGGTGAATATAAAGAGTCAATTCCAGGAGCACGGAATACTGTACCGTATGTACTACGGAATAGTAGCCCATCCATAATGCCCCACTCTAAGCCTAACTGATAAGTAGTCGCTGCATCAAATGCATCGAAATCATCCCAACGAACGCCAGCTTTCAAATCTAAACGTTCAATACCAGGCAAATCAGAAAGTACTGGAAGAACGAACTCACCAAATAAGCTGTTAACTTCCAACGAACCTGAAGTACCTTTACTCTTGTTACCAGTTACTTCACCCATGAACTTACCAGAGTCTCTGACTGCGTTAAGTTCTTCTTTACGGTATTCGTAACCAACACCACCAGAAATGCTACCAGCTGGTGCTTCAAACAAATCACCACCAATAAATGCAGTAACTGTTTGTAGAGTGTAAGTATCAGTATCAGCCAATGGAGCAGAAGTATAATCAAGCATCTCTTGAGTTACTGAACCTGGTCCGCCAAATACATTCATTGATACACAATCTGCTATAGGCGCATCAACAGTACCACAAACGATATTGCCGTCAGCATCTTCAAACGAAGGACCCATTGCTTTTGATAGGTTTGGACCATATAGCTGACCGAAATCGGTAGAAGCTATAGAGCTGTGGCCATAGTTATAGTTTACGTCGTAATAATAGTTTTCACCGATATCACCTTCAAAACCGATAACTTGCTGGAATCGTGTTACATCTTGCTCAAAACTACGTCCGCCTTCTAACATACGACGACGTGAACGAAGTACATCTTCACCAAATGGATTGTAGTAGTTATCTTTTGATACACCGTTAAACTCAGTTCCGTCTGGAGTAGTACCCTTGTAAGCAGGGTCATAATTGGTATCGTACGGAACAGCTGCTAGCTCTTGACGAGATTTGCGGTGGTTAATACGTGTTTCTGAATAAACTGAAACATTATCGTTAAAATCAAAATGACCTTCAGCGAAAAAGTTCAACTTCTCGTAAGGAGTTTGTAAGTAGTTTACAGGGTTGTAATTGTAAGTGTCAGCATCAGTAAACTCACGCATATCACCTAGTTGAGCAATACCACCGTCACACTTACCGTTGGTCTGGTTTGGACCTGAAGCAAGGTAATACTGGCCACAAGGAGTAGAACCACTACCTAAGAAATAAGAGTTAGCATCAGGACCTTCGCCAATAAGACCGTTCTTGTAGAACGATGCTTCTGCAGCTTCACCATAAACAACCCAAGGGTTATTTAAGAAATCGACATCTGTATCGCCCTGGTAAACTTCATCTTGCTTAACGTAATCAACACCAACGGTAAAATGACCATCATCAAATGCTTTACCAGCCACTAAGCTGAAGCTGTTTTGATTGTTTGCATCAACATCAAAAGAGTTGCTGTTTTGAAGCGTAATTTCAATACCTTCAAAATCACGACGAGTAATAATGTTCACTACGCCTGCTACTGCATCAGCACCGTATGTAGCTGAAGCACCATCTTTCAATACTTCAATACGTTCAATCATCGAACTCGGAATTGACTGGAAGTCAGAAGATACTGGACGACGACCGTTGACCAATACCAAGGTACGAGAAGAACCTAGACCACGAAGCTCTACGAACGTTCCACCATTACCGCCATTGTTAGTTGTTGTCATAGCAGGTGAACCTGACATAACAGCACTGTTTTGAAGGAATTGACCAACATCCTGAATACCTTGAACAGCCATCTGTTCAGCGGTAATCGTTGTCATTGGTGAAGATGTTTCTAAATCAGTACGCTTAATGCGTGAACCTGTAACTTCAATTCTTTCTACTTTTTCTTCGTCTGCTGCGAATGCTGCTGGTGCAGTAAAAGCGGCTGCCATAGCACCACTAACAAGTGCTAAACGCACTGAGTTAGCAAGTAAGTTATTCTTATACATTGTCGATCTCCCTGAACTTTCTTTTATTGTTTTATTGTTTTATTTTTTACGCGAACTAACAACAATGACACGCAAAATTTACATTTGGTTTCATTTGCACACGAATAAAAACACATTGGAAACATTTTTACAACAATTGTGACATCGATTGGCTACAACTTAGCCATCAAGGCTTAGAGCAAGGAGTTGTGGATCATTAGAGATTAAAAAAATTAAGTTCCCTAAAAATAATTTTTACAAATGTGTAAGGGGGAAGTGCTAGCAAAAAAATCACAATCAAATATCAACAAGTAAAAAAACAACACAAAAATCACCGCAAGCCACTGTTAATAAGCGCTATTTTATTCATACAGCATTTCATAGACGTATTATTATTTAACGTTTAAACTGAATTTCACTCATCAGAATAGCTACTCGCCATGGCAATTTAGCCGATAGAATGTCTGATATTTATTGATGATATGTTCTTAAAACCATAAGTTAGTCTAAAGAAAATTGATCATGAAGACCTATGTTGTAAGTTTATTTTTACAACTACATTGTAAGAGATATGACGCACACAAAAATAATAAGCAGTTGTATTAACTGATAAAAGTTAAAAAAACCTATCTGAGTTGAATAAATATTCAAATAATTAACAAAAAATGGCTCTTGATTGATTTTCAAACAATACACTTATGCCTTTACAGTGAAAAACTCTCTATTGAGTCACTGCTGTATCAAAATAGCTATTTGTGACTTTCTTAGAATAATTATTTTTCCCAGACCATTGGCCTAGTTAAGAACTTTAGTTTTGAGGTGATAAGGGAGAGGGATTGCATCAAACATCTTTGTCGATAACGATTTGATTTCACAGTATGGGTAAAAGCCTCAGCTCTACCTTTTTATGTTAGATAAAAGCCGAATCATGCATTTTAGGAGATTTGGTCATCGATAGAGACTAAAAACAGACAAGAGATAAAATACAGTGATAGTGCTAATTATGAGGGTTGCACTCGTTACTTATAGCGCCTAAATAGTAATAAGCAGCCATCGTAGTCAATTGAAACTCTTATCAGCACTATTTGTTAACAAGTCGATTTGAAACAAAAAAAGCCAGCAGCGTTAAGCTACTGGCTTTTTTAATCATCATTACCTTAGGTAATCCAGGGTAATGACCGATTAGCTATTACATGTAATATCTAATACCGATTGAGATCCCGTCGTCTTCCGAGAATTCCATCGCTGCTTGTTGTGCTTTGTCTGAACTGGTGAAATCACTGAAGTCTTTACGACCTTCAAGATACAACATAGTGTTGTCATCCCAAACGTAATGTAAACCAACAAGCAAGAACTGACGTTTGAACACATCGCCATTGTAAGCATCGCCGTATTCATCACCGGCTTCTAAGATGTTGTAGCCAACAAGAGGACGAAGACCATTATCAAACTTATAAGAGAACAGAGATTCCATACCCCATGCTTCAGGGATATAACGGTTCAAGTTATCAGTATCGTGGAACTCTTGCTTGTTTACGTTGACTGCGCCGTAAAAGCCTTTGCCATTGAACTCACCCCAAGTCGCACCCGCGCCAAAGATCAAATCAGTTTCACTGACAGACTTTCCTGACTGGTAGTCAGCATCAAACTGACCTACGTTAGCACCCGCGGTGATGACTAGATCATCTGACACATTATAAGTTGCAGAAGCACCGTAAGTGTTGTCGTACTGAACCGTCGCTATCGGGTTATTATTGGCAACCGCAGCAGCGTCAATGAATCCTGGGAAGTTATCGCTTTCATACAAATCGAAGCTGTCTTGCTTTAGCTGTGCTTGAACTGCGAAGCTAAAATCACCAAATGCATTACGGTACTGAACCGTTTTGTCACCACGACCGGTACCATTAATAGCGCCGTCCGCTTTATTGAGTGTGTAAGTACCAGAGGCATTACCATCCCAAGTGTTAACGAGGTTGGTATTGTAAACAACGTCATACCAAGCGCCCCATTGCTTACCAATGGTTAATGAACCATAAGTATCATGAGCAAGTCCAACGTAACCTAAACGAGTGCTTAGGAAGTCGTTACTCTCTGATGTGAATTCATTAGAATAAGTACCGCTAGAGTTTGTAATTGAACTATTACCAACTAGGTTAACGCCCCACTCTATCTTTGCAAATGTTTTCCAGCCATCGCCCATATTACGGGTAAAACCAAAATTAATACGCGACGAACCATTCTCGACTTCTGTAGCACCCTGTGTATTGATCACTCGAGCATCAATCCAACCACCAATTTCTACTGCGTTTTTATCATCTTTATAAACTTCGATTGCTGATACTGAGGGTACAAAAATTACTGCGGCTAATGCCGATGCTACTAAAGTCTTTTTCATCTTCTGCCTAACCTTTAATTATGTTCAGTCTGCTTCATTCAATATATTTCCATTCCGTTGTTTTCTTTCTATCCTATTTGCAGACGAGGTTAGCAAAATATTAGCAATCACTCAAAGACGAACATCACATAAATAGCCATATTTTGCACCAAATTAACTGACAAGCCTATAACAGCCGAGGGATCGAACCAATTGTTAACATAAAGATAGCAAGGCGTTAATATGGCATTGCTTAAATTAACGTCATTTGATTTGATGTAACTTTACTGAAACTTTTATTCATTATTGAAAGTATGGGCTCAGCAATAGGCCCTAATTGGCGGTCAATGTAGTAATCAATGTCAATGGGGGATTTTTGATGAGATAGTGGTTCGGCGCCTGACGTTGTCATTACGTACTCAATTCTTGCCCCTTTCTTGGTGACACTTTGATCACCGGTTGCTTCAAAGAGTATTCTTGCCGCTTTTAAATGCGGAGATGACTTTGCAGTATAATCTTCAAGGTTTCGGCGTAAGTTTTTAACAAAAACAAGTTCTTCAGCCAAGGCACCACTGTTTAACTGAATGATAGTCAGCTTTAAATACTCTTCGATATCTTGCTGGTTAAATAACCGTTCATAGAGTTCATACTGTACTCTTCTCGCCAGCGGCGACCAATCACTACGTACTTGTTCCATTCCTTTGAACACTAATGTTGTTTTTCCAAGCCCATCTTTCTTTGTGCCGACGTAACGTTTTTTTGAACCTTCGGCAGAACCGCGGAGCGTTGGCATAAAAAACTGTTCAAAGTGAGTCTCAAACTCTAGCTCTAAGAAACTATCAATACCGAATTTATCAGTGAGTCGCTGTAACCATAGTTGATTTATTTTTGCAGCAAGTTCCTTACCAGTGGCCTGCACTTTACTTTCATCAAAATCATTACCTAACCAGACAAAGGTAGAATCGGTGTCGCCATAAATGACTTCAAAGCCTGCCTCCTCTATCCAGCTGCGCGTTTGCTTCATTATTTCATGGCCACGCATGGTAATTGAACTCGCGAGCTTAGCGTCATGAAAAACACAACCTCGAGAGCCAAGCACACCATATAGCGAATTCATGATAATTTTTATTGCTTGAGAAAGCGGCGCATTGTGGTTAGTTTTAGCCAACTCTCGTTGTTCAGAAAGGTGCTTAATTAATCGAGGTAAAATGGGTTCCTTCCGACTAAACCTTGCCCCTAAATAGCCCGCTACGGTGTCAGACTCTTGTTGATGTAATGATTCAACTAACCCTTTAGGATCAATTAGAAATGTTCGAATGATGGATGGATAAAGGCTCTTAAAATCTAACACCAGAATATGTCGATATAGGCCTGGAACGGAATCCATCACATAGCCACCGGGACTCTCAATGCCATCGCTGGCGGGTGCACTCGGAGCGATATAACCACTTCGGTGCAGGTGCGGTAAATACAAATTCATAAATGCCGCTACAGATGCCCCCACGCGTCCAAGCTCAAGACCCGTCAATTTTGCTCGCTCTACAGCAAATTCAAACAGCTGTGTTTTTTCAAATATATCCCAGACTAGACGACTATCAGTGAGGTTATAGTGCGCCAAAGCGGGCTTGTCGTTGGCAAACAGATCATTAATTTCATCCATTCTGTTACCCACATTGTGGATAGCTTTACCTTCATCCAACAATGCTCTCGACACAAACTCAAGTGAATAACGATCAAACTGATAAAATGCCGCTTTCAACCAATCAATACCATCGAGTACCACTCTTCCAGGTAATCGCAGTGTCTCTGGCCTATATTTATCATCGACTTTCCAGCCCAAATGTTGGTTGTTGCGCCCAATAGTCAGCGAAATACCATGGTGTTTCGCGCGCCGATATAAAAGGGCTAAATCAAAAGTCACCACCGCCCAACCAATGATAATGTCGGGGTCGTAATCTGCAAACCAAGCAATCAACTGGTGAATGAGTGCGGGTTCGTTTTCAACCCACTGAATATAATCAACCTCAACCGGTTGTGGATCACCCACCATAATCACTTTTTCAAACACTACACCGGTTTCTGTTTGACCGTATAAACCAACAGAATAGAGTTCCCCACTAAAACTACATTCAAAATCGAGTGAAATGGCTTTAAGCGGTTGTACAGCCTCTGTTCGTCTGGCTTTATTAGCGATAAAACGTGGCTGGGCTCCCTGTACCACAGGTTCAAAATGACCACTAAATTCAGCATCAAGAGCAATAAATCGTTCGATTAAATATCGATGTTCAGCTTTAATATCACTTTCAAAGAGTTCAATACCTTGATCTTTCGCAATCCGTATTAGGTTGCGCTGATGTCTCAGATCTCGGGTATACAGCGCAGTGACGTCTTCATTTTGGAAACTTTTAAGCGTTAGCCGCTTACGACGAATGTGCTTTAAATCTTGATGTTGATTAATAATGTTTTCATCAATCGTACGAATAAAACATACATGCTCTTGCTGCGGAAGCTCAACGGTTACCGGTCCAGATTGTGTAGCAATAAAGTACTGTAGGCACAGTCCATCTTGTCGATGTATTGCATGGCGGGTTAGCACACGCCCCTTTATTGTCTGAAGCACATTGGTTGTTGGGGTCATGGCTGTTTACTCAAATAAATTCACGAATAATCACTTAACACTTCTTAGGCTATGTAATCACTGTTATTATGTACAGCATTATTTACTGGACCAGTGCATTCATGTTATCCGCAGACGTTAAAACTCAGATCCGTACTATATATAAAGGTATTGCTTCAGCTCTGCCCAATTTTCGCTCTCGTCGAGAGCAAAATTATATTGTTGCGGAAATATCAAAAACCCTTGCGGGTGAATATGATAAACAGCGACGCATCATCGTGGTTGAAGCAGGTACTGGTATTGGTAAATCACTGGCCTATATTTTGGGAACCATTCCTTTAGCGTTAGCAAATAAAAAAAAGGTCTGTATCGCGACTGCAACCGTCGCATTGCAAGAACAATTACTGCATAAAGATCTGCCCTTTTTTCTGCAGCACTCCGGACTAGATTTTACCTTTGGCTTAGTCAAAGGACGACAACGCTATGTGTGTTTATCTAAGTTAGAGATGCTTGTTGGTCCTGAAGACAGTAATCAAATGGCAATGTGGCAATCAAAGCCAGATCAAAGCCAGGTTGATATGTTAAAGGGACTGCTAAAGGACTATAAAGAGTCTCGCTGGAATGGTGAGCGCGATACATTAACCCAACCACTGCCGGATCACTTATGGCAACAGATTGCCTGTGATAAACATAGCTGTCATAAGCAATTGGCCAGTCATCGAAATTGCCCTTTTCATAAAGCCAGAGAAGATCTCGATACTTGGGACGTGTTAATCGCCAACCATAGTCTGCTATTTGCCGACTTGGAATTGGGCGGTGGAGTCATTCTGCCCGATCCTGCTGATCTTTATTATGTCATCGATGAAGCACACCATCTGCCCATTGTCGCTCGTGACTTTAGTAGCGCTCAATCCACCATCCGTGGGGCGACTGATTGGCTTGAAAAACTCACCAAAACAACCTCAAAACTGCAAAACCAGATTAAGAGCAATTATATCATTGCGCCTGCACAGGCGATGCTCGACCATGTTGGCGATATTAGCGGACTACTCAACCAAGTGGCTCACTTTTGTGATGCCCAAGCTAACCAATTTGATAACCCAGAAAACCGCTTTCGTTTCGAACACGGTAAATTACCACCAGCACTGCTTATTCTTGCCGAAAACCTCGCTACAGCTTCCAATGTGGCATTGAAACAGTTCAACAAAATGTTGGCCTTGCTCAATGAAGCAATAAAAGATGGTGATATTCCCAAACACCAATCTGAAGCACTACTGTCAGAAACAGGCTTTATGCTGCAGCGCATTGAAAACTTGCAAAAGCTATGGAAAATGATGGCTAAGCAAGATAACCCTAAAGGTGCGCCAATGGCACGCTGGATTGAACAACTCACAGGTAAGCAGGCTGATTACTTATTCAGTGTCTCACCGATCGAAGTCGGCTTTATGCTAGAGAATTTACTCTGGGAAAAGGCGGCGGGTGTGGTGCTTTGTAGTGCCACACTCAGAGCGCTCAATAACTTTAATCACTTTACTCATCAAGTGGGCTTATCCATAAACGATGGCAGTCGCTATCTTGCACTCGACTCACCATTTGATTTTGAGCAAAACGCGACGTTATTCTTACCCCATATGGATACAGAGCCAACACATGACAACTATACCGATGAGTTAGCTAAGCAGATCATCGCACTCGTTGAAGATGAAATGGCCAGTTTGGTGCTATTTGCCTCTTATTGGCAAATGGAAAAAGTCGTAGACCTTGTTGAAAGTAAAATAAAAACAGGATTACTGGTCCAAGGCGTGTTGCCAAGACAAGAGATCCTAAAGCAACATAAACAACGCTGCGATGATGGCAAACCCAGTATTATTTTTGGTACTGGCAGTTTTTCAGAAGGCCTCGACTTACCCGGTGATTATTTAACTAATCTCATCATTACTAAGTTACCTTTTGCAGTGCCAACGTCACCGGTTGAGCAAGCTCATTCAGAATATATTAAAATAAAGGGTGGAAACCCCTTTTTACAACTGACAATCCCAGATGCTTCGCGCAAATTGGTGCAGAGTTGTGGTAGATTACTTCGAAAAGAACAGGATTATGGCCGGATTTCCATCTTAGATAGACGCTTAGTCACCAAGCGCTATGGAAAATCATTATTAGATGCCCTACCACCTTTTCGACGCGTTATTGAATAGGACAACGATTGGATTTATTACTAGAGCCAAGTAGCTGGGCTTTGTTGGCATTGATAGGCTTAATTGCAGGCTTTATCGACGCTGTAGCTGGCGGCGGCGGACTTCTTTCTATCCCTGCATTATTAGCCATGGGGATCCCTCCTCACATGGCACTTGCCACCAATAAATTGGCAGCCTGTTTTGGCTCATCTATGGCGGCATTTACTTATTATAAGCAAAGATTATTCTCTCCTAGCTTGTGGTATCACACTTTTATCGCCACTTTCATTGGCGCAGTTATCGGCACATTTGTGGTTTCGATTATCGATAACCAGTGGCTAGAAAAATGGTTACCGTTAATTATTATTACCATCGCTATTTACACTCTGTTTCAGCCTAATGCCATGGGCTGTAAAAACTGTGATATACCCGTTAAACCTAAGCGTAAAAGAATGCAATGGTTGCAAGGCTTACCTCTCGGGTTTTACGACGGCTTTGCAGGACCTGGCATTGGTGCATTCTGGACGGTCACCAGCACAGGTATGCATAAACTTCCTTTGCTTTATAGCTTAGGGCTTGCTCGTGCAATGACCTTTACCAGCAATTTAACATCGCTCATTATATTTTTGGTCATGGGTCAAGTTCATTTGACCATAGGCCTCGCTATGGGGATTTGTATGATGATTGGTTCTTATATTGGCGCACATTCAGCCATTAAGTTTGGACTGCCGTTCATTCGCCCTATTTTCGTCACCATGATTCTATTAATCGCAGCACAATTGGCCTGGAGTGCATGGGCATGACAACCAGCGAACTCATCAATCGACTTAAATACCAACTAAAGCAGCTAGAACAAGAGGTGTTGCAACACGATGCTCACTTGCCCGCTGGGCAGCGAAAAATGATGCAAGACGTTGAGCGTTTTAATAATGAGTTATTTGTGCAAGAAGGCGCTCAACTTAAACCTTGTATCGATCAGCTTTCAAAAAATGTCGCTCAGCTACAACAACTCATCAATGCTAAGCGCTCTCCTTACACTATTATATCTAGCTGTGAAAAAATACAAGACCGCTTTAGTGCCGTTCGCAGAGCACTTGCTACAACCGGTATTAATATTAAGTCGCTAGAGCAGCAAAAACGCACTCGACGAGCGCATGCAATAAAGCGTGGAGCTCGAGCTCACCAGCAAAGCGGCTTTAGCTGGATCGCATCAAATGTTATGCAAAATAGCCATCAACTGTATGAAGAACTTAACAAACATTTGAACTGGGCTAAGATTATTGAACAAAAAATTGAAAATTTGCAATCTTCTCTTGATAACTGTCATAGTGCTGACAAAATAAAGCTACAGAATGAGATCCTTGCTCAACACTCTCGCCTCGGCAAGTGTCGACAAGCCACCAGCTACATTGAAGATCGTATCCAATTATTCGAGCGACCTTTCAAGGGCCAAAATCGTTAAGGAGCAATAATGAAACCGCTACTACCAATAACCGCTATTCTCGCTTTATGTGGTTCCTCTGCAGCATTTGCTGCAAATTTGAATATTCCAATGTCATTTGAATATATCGCGCTTGATGGACAGGAAGTTGAAACCAGTTTATTTAATCATAAGTCTGAACTCGAACTCAGCAATGGTACCCACAAGATTGCCGTTCGATACAATGATCTTGTCGAAGATGATTTTAGTGATAGCGAAACCAATATAAAGTCTTCTCCTTTTATCATCACCCTTAAAGTGGATGGTGACTATGAGTACCACATGAAGCCCGCTGACGGTGATTTTGTAAAGCATCCCACTAAATTTGCTAAGGCTCCTCAAGTCGTCATCACTCGACAAGATAACAAGGTCGTTGATTACCAAGTTGCTCAGACTAATATCGCTGAAGAATCTTTTGTTTCGCGTCTATTTAGCGGCAACACTGCAACAGATGTTGATGTAGAAGCTGCTGTTGCTACTGGCGCCGTTGCAGGCGTAGCTGCAACTTCAGCTGTACCTACGGCTCCAGTAAGTAAACCTTCTCCTATTGTCGCAGCCACAGCCGTTACAGCGACTCAAACAGTAACAACTGCTGATGATGCCGCAAAAGCTGAACAGATGCTGCAGTACTGGTGGTTACACGCAGATGAGAAAACACGTAAAGAATTTATGGGCTGGGCAATAAAGCAACTTTAAGTATCTTAGAGTATGATCCCCCTCATATATCACGCCAGCTATTCCAAGCTGGCGTTACCTTCCAAGCACCGCTTTCCGTCGACAAAATATCGTTATTTATACCAATACTTACTCGAACAGAAAATAGCTTCACAAACGCAATTTTTTGCATCAGAAAAAGTCACTCAAACACAATTAGCCAGTATTCACTGTCCCAATTATGTCCGCAAATTTATTGCAGGAACACTTGACGCTAAGTCAATGCGTCGAATTGGCTTTCCTTGGAGTGAGACGCTGGTTGAAAGAGTACTCTACTCTGTTGCAGGGACTGAACTGACGTGTTTAAAAGCGATTGAGTACGGCTGTGCTATCCACTTAAGTGGTGGTTATCATCACGCTCACCATCAATTCGGAAGTGGTTTTTGTATCTTTAATGATATGAGCTACGCTGCGCTGCAAACATTAAAGCAGCCTAATATTGAAACTGTTTTAATTTTCGATTGCGACGTACATCAAGGTGACGGTACCGCGACAATCACGACCGCTTTTGACGATATTATTACTTGCTCTATCCATTGCCAACAGAATTTTCCCGCCCGAAAGCAGCAATCGGATTATGATATTGAGCTGCCACGGGGAACCACTGATAAACAGTACTTAGAAACGGTGCAACAAGCCCTCGCTTATCTTATTCGCCTGCATCAACCTGATCTTATCATTTACGATGCAGGCGTCGATATTCACATCGATGACAATCTGGGCTATCTTGATATCAGTACCACTGGGATATTTACGCGAGATGAGGATGTTATACAACAAGCGAAGTCAGCTGAAATACCCATTGCTTGTGTTATTGGAGGGGGATACAGTAACGATAAGGACTTGCTGAACATTCGACATAGCCAACTGTTTTTAGCCGCCAATAAAGTGTGGTGCGAATAAACTTATAAAATCCAGTCTCATTAGGTTGACGACATCATATACAGAGACTATTCAAGGAGAAGTGTATGCAACTAGAAATTAGAAATTACTATGAAGTTCTTTTACTTGAGCTGCTTTCAGATGAAGGTTTGTTAGACGAGTTACCCGAAGACTACCTTGCTGATCTATGCTGTATTACTCTCAATCAACTACCCACTCGCTACATAAGGAATTTAGTTGATACCCATTTTTTTGAAAATTACGCAGAACTTCAACAAATGAAATCCGAGATCCAACAAGCACTCGAAAAATCCAGAGCATATTTAAAAGAAAATCAAAAGAAAGAAGGTTAAACAAAAAGGGAAAGCAAACAATATGATTGCAGGTTTTCTCCTAAAGCTTCAGCGTGATCAACTACTGATTGTGAATCATTTAGTGTAGCGACTTTCATCTATTTTTAGACCTGACGCTTAACCCTGTCGGTCATACTTTAGACTCTGAACACACGCTCTAGCAGAAACATAAAAGACCTTACATCGTTGTGAGGCCTTTGATGTCGAACTATTTTAGTATTAGGCTAACTTCAAATAAACGCCCCTGCGTTTATCTTATGTTTTGTAGTCATTAACGACTAAATGCTGGTTAATGGCAGCTCCCTCGCCTGCTCTCTGAGGTGATCCATGCCACTAAGGAAACCAACAAACATCTTCAGGGCGATAAATTGCCCTTGTTCAGTAGTGTGATAATCATCTCCCTGTTTTACAACCGCTCCCGATGCCAGTAAAAAACTCATTTCCAGCGGAAAAGCCTGCCATAGAGAACGCCCGGTATGAGCCTTAAACACTTGATTATCTAAATGTCCGTGTCCCATCATAATCATTAAGTGGTGCTGCATCACCGCTTTACTTTCTAGCGGTTTAGTATAACAAGTCCCGGATCGCGTTTGGTTCATTAAGCGGATGTAATCTGCAATATCGAAGCTTGAAATACGAAATTGTTCGCCGAAACGACCAAACGCTCCAGAGCCGACGCCCAGGCAATCTTCGCCGTCGAGTACATATTTGTTTTTAACTGGCTGCCCAAAATTACGACTGAAAGTCCAGGGGAAATCCATCTCATATCGCTGTGCCAGTGTTTGCTTCACCGCCAAAAACTGAGGCCACAGTTCATGAGGGTCTCCTGCCAAACATCCTGCTTTTTTGCGGTTCTTTCCGATCCCAATAGTCAAAGGATACGTGGTGATTTGGTCTGGGTTCAGCGCCATGGTCTGTAGCAGGTCTTGTCGCACTGAATCTGCAGTCTGGACCTTGAAGCCGTACATCATGTCGACATTCACAGTAGGGAATAATTCGATAGCACGGCTGACATATTCAGCCTGCTGCTGACCTGATCCAAACTTTTCAAATCTCCCCGTGCTTTTGAGTATGACATCATCAAAGCTCTGTACTCCGATCGACATACGATCCACTAAGCCCTTCAACTGGCTAGGGTTTCCTTCACTGAAATAGATGGGGTCACTTTCACAAGAGACTTCACGGATTGTCGTCAAGCTCTTGATAAGCTCTATCGTCTTGATCAGCTCATCTTCGAGGATCGTAGTGGTCCCGCCACCGATATACACACGGTTAAAGCGGTAGCCTCTGCTGATGACCTCGCGTATCTCCTGCCTCAATGCCTTAAAATACTCTCTGGCGAGAGTCTCTTGAAACTTAACCTTATGAAATGAGCAAAAACGACACAGAGTGTGGCAGAAGGGAATATGAATATATAAGGTTTCTACGGGCTTATTGGGAACGCTGTCTACTCCAGCAGCTAAAGGCACGGCATCTTGCAGCGAGAGAGATTGCTTAATGCTGCGGTTTATCATCCAATCCAGACTATCGGTAGCCAGGTACAGGCGAGTCTTTGAAATAGAATACGTCATCTTTGAATACCTTGAAAAGCAATACCAACTGCCTTGATGAAACATAATGAGGGCTATATGGTGTTGATAGAGATAAGAAGAGTTTAGGGTAATCAAACTGGAGCGGATAAACTGTCGTATAGAAACAATATAGATGATTATCTATTGATATTTATTAATATTTGTCGCTTGACGCACATTGTTTTGTCTTTGTTAATAGTCACATATAGGCAGTAAAATAACCTTTAATGTCAAGTCAACAGCCCTTTGATTATCGATGGACAGAGACTGCGAGTAACCTCTGGCTATCGTCTATCAATGAACTTCGTTGTTCTTCTGGTACGACTATACACGCATAGCGGATGCCATGAAGAGATGGATACAAATAAGGGGATGAATCAGATTAAGTGTTGCTCATGGAATGTACCACCAAGTGTATCACCTGAGGTTATTCTGAACTGAGTTATTGGTGTACTAGAGATTTGGAGGTTTCCCCAGAGCCACACCTCGGCACATGAGTCACTTGCTGCGGTTGCTCCCTTCCAGGTCTGGCCGAGTTCACAAGTTATCATTGCGAGGGGACCCTAGGGTCACCATTGATTTCGTTGAGAGCAGATACTCTCAAGAACGGCAGCATTATCTACCATGAATGCATTCCAATCAAGTCATTATCGCATTAGAAGCCTGAGTATGGGTTCAATTGCTGTTTCTATAAACAAAAGCCCTCATTTGAGGGCCTATTTGTGCTTTATCTACCAACATGAATTCAAAACACACTGACTTACAGGCTAAGAACGGCTTTATTTTGTTCAATCAGCTTGTCACCAATGCCCTTTACATTCGACAATTGATTAATCGAATCGAATTTTCCATGGGTTTTCCGATAATCAACTATCGCTTTAGCTTTTGAATCGCCAATGCCCCGCAATAACGATAACTGCTCAACGCTAGCGGAATTGATATTCACAACTTGAATATGATCTTGAGTACTCTGCGTAACACTCTCTGGCTCTACTTTTTCAATTGCCGCCTGAACAGCTGGCAAAAACATTAAGTTTGATAGCAATAAAGCGGGTAATAGTTTTTTATACATGATTTATTTCCTTATGTGATCCTTTAGGTTGTAGCCTTCATCCCTTTCCTTAGCTACCTGCAAAATGTAGATCACAGCCACGATATTAGCCAATAGGAGACCAACATCTCACGCTAAAGTTCTACAGCACGATCTTGATCACAGAACGAGCACGACACTAAACTTTCAATTAACTCATTAAGCTATTTGATAAGGTTAACTTTGATAGATTATTTCGTAAGCAGCAGACGTTTATAGCGGTTCAACATCAAATATATGGCCACTATCGCGGACAACATCACTTTAACAGCAGTACGATTCTGTCATGGAGTTACAGCCGGAGTTATTTTGAAGTTAATCGTTACTCATCTAGAGTGTTGTCATCAACCATAATAATGGACATTAAAATGTCAATAGACTCTACTGAAGTTCCCGACAAGATCAGCGGAAAAATAACCGGACAGCAAAAGAATCTGTTAATACTGGCCGCTGATATTATATTACTGCTGCTAATGTATAACTTTCTTCCCTTTGAGCAGGGAGTTAATACAGGTCTAGCGTTGTTGACCTTCGCGGCGATATTATGGCTGACAGAAGCTATCCATATCAGTATTACTGCCATTATGATCCCGATCCTCGCTGTGCTTTTTGGGGTATTTGAAACCAAAGCTGCGATGAGTCATTTTGCCAACCCCATTATTTACCTTTTCTTTGGTGGTTTTGTTTTAGCTGCCGCTTTGAATCATCAAGGTATTGATAAGTTAATAGCCCAGAAGGTATTAACGGCATCAAAAGGACGCTTATCTGTAGCCTGTGTCATGCTATTTGGGATCACTGCGGGGCTATCGATGTGGATTAGTAACACCGCCACCACTGCAATGATGTTACCGCTAGCACTGGGTATTTTGCATCAAATAGATATCAAAAAACACAGAAGTACCTACTTATTCTTACTTCTCGGCATCGCCTATTCAGCAAACATTGGTGGTATAGGTACACTGGTCGGTAGCCCCCCAAATGCGATAGCGGCTGCGCAAGTTGGCTTATCATTTAGTGACTGGCTTGAGTTCGGGCTTATTACGGTGGCGATTATGTTACCGCTGATGTTAGTGGGTCTTTACTTATATTTAAAACCCGACCTGTCTATGATTTGTGAGATAAAAACTGAAAAGCAATCTCTCACCTTCCAAGGTAAATTGACGTTATTAATTTTTATCACCACAGTCTGCTGCTGGATTTTCAGTAAGCCTATTTCACAAGCTCTTGGGGGAATTGGCCAGTTCGATACTGTCGTCGCTCTCACTGCCGTCGTCACTCTTGCGGGTCTTGGCTTAGTGAAGTGGAAGAAAATAGAAACAACAACTGATTGGGGTGTATTGATATTGTTTGGCGGTGGTTTAACGCTAAGTGCAGTGCTTAAAGAAACGGGGACAAGTATTTTCCTTGCCCATTGGGTAACCGATATATTCGGTAATACGCACATGGCATTGTTTACCTTTGCCGTTATTGCCTTTGTTGTCATGCTAACCGAGTTTGCCAGTAATACTGCCAGCGCTGCGCTATTGGTGCCAGTGTTTGCGGCTATCGCTGAAGCACTTGGCCTATCACCGGTCATGCTGTCTGTACTGATTGGTATCGCAGCCTCTTGTGCATTTATGCTTCCTGTTGCGACCCCCCCCAATGCCATCGTGTATGGCTCTGGTTATATTAAACAATCAGAGATGATGCGAGCAGGCGTTATCATAAACTTTATCAGTATGTTTGCGCTTTATATCATTGCGCACACTTTCTGGAATATCTAACGCTAAACATCGTTCCACTATGGCGGTGAGATTCAATTGTAAATAAGCAAAAAGCGCTGTAAGTATTGACTCACAGCGCTTTTACATTACCCAAGAAATCTAAATTATAAAGCCGCTAAACCTTCGTCTAAAGCCGTTATAATATCTTCTACCGCTTCTAAGCCTACTGAGATCCTCAGTAAATTGTCAGTGATGCCGGCTTTGGCTCTCTGCTCTTCGCTATAGGGGGAATGAGTCATTGAGGCTGGATGCTGAATAAGCGACTCTGCATCCCCCAAACTGACTGCAATCGAAAACAGATCCAATTGATTAATAAAGCCAATGGATGTTTGTAAGTCAGCGTCCAGTTCAAACGCTATCACCCCGCCAGCGCGCTTCATCTGACGGCCTATTAATGCATTACCACGATGGCTCTTCAGTCCTGGATAATACACTTTCGAAACTTTAGGATGGTCTTCCAAAAATTGTGCGACAACCTCTGCACTATCACAATGTCGGTTAATTCTAACATCTAGGGTTTTAAGTCCTCTTAAAATAAGCCACGCATCATGAGGAGAGATCACGCCACCAATATCTTTGAGTACTTCATACTTAATGACCTCTATTTGCGCACTACTGGCACACACAATACCGGCGATAACGTCACCATGACCATTTAAGTATTTGGTGGCACTGTGGATCACAATATCAATACCGTGCTTAATGGGTTGCTGCAGTAACGGGGTCATAAAGGTGTTATCGACAATACTGACTAAATGATGCTGTTTGGCAATGCGCACTATAGCGTCCAAATCAAAGACCTCTAGATGAGGGTTGACTGGCGTCTCACAAAAAATAACCTTGGTATTCGGTTTAATTGCCGCTTCAATCTCCGCTAGGTTACAAAAATCGACCAAGGTAACTTCGATACCGAACTTTGCCAGCTGCGAATTCATCAGCGCAAACGTACAGCCATAGACTGCATTTGAGGCAACAAGGTGATCGCCCATTTGAAGGTTAGCTAATAGTGCAGCGGAGACGGCAGCCATACCCGATGCAGTTGCAGCAGCGCAATCACTGCCTTCAAGCACTGCAATTTTACGCTCTAACTCTGCGGTAGTAGGATTACCTAAGCGCGTATAAATATAGCCAGCTTCTTCACCCGCAAACCTCGCACCACCCTGCTCTGCACTATCAAATACAAAGGTCGCACTTTGACACAAAGGTGATACCAGTGCGCCAGATTCATTTGGCTCTCGCCCAGCATGGATAACTTGTGTTGCCAACTGCCAACTATCTCGCATATCTCTTTCCCTATTTCATGCTTGTGACACAGACGCAATAAAATAATAGTTGTTATTTTCGCCTGTATAGGACCAACCAATTCAGAAATTCAAATTTGAAACTACATAGTTGGCAACGATGTGCTCGCCATGACCAGCCCATTTTATTGGGTCTCAAGATACAAGTCTTAGCGGGGATATGGTTAATACCAATTGCATTAAGTATTTGACCAATTCAGAGCGCCTCAGACTTTTCAATTCAAGGCGCATTGGTGTAAAAATGGTTATTCCCTTTTAAGCCACTGCAAAGCAGAAGTGGAAAATCTGAGGCGCTCACGTAGTGCGGCTGACGTTTAAAGCAAATGGCAAAGCCCTTTAGACTTCGTTGTGGGCTTTAGATATAGAATAACTATTAGCTTCAATCCCCCATCTCGCCTACAGGGCTTTGAATTCCCGCTGAATGGTCAAACTTTTAATGCAATTTGTATAAGACAATTACCTTGAACTAGTCCAAGGTAATTACAAAATATTTAGAAAAGATTTATAGGATATTGCTTGTAAAATAAATGTTACGTGCTGAGTTGATAAGGTCATTAAGCATCAAACGAATAGGTTGCACAAGGTCATTTATTTGCCGGATACGGTCTGCTTTTCAGCTTTACTCGTTTTAGTAAGTACCATTGAAGTGAGTTCCTTTAGATCTAATAACAGCTCTTTATGGATCCCTTTTAACGTCGGTTTCGATTGTTGATTAAACTCAAGTGGTCGACACAACGCCATGGCTTGATAGCCTAATCTGGCGGTCAGTAACCCACCGCCAAGGCCTTGCCCTAGTCGAGCAGACACCTTACCGGACATCTCAACAGACAATAGCTGAGCCCCCAAGTCAGTGACTATTTCACTGGTACCAGCGTAAATAATATTACTGATAATTCCACGGATCAGTTTAACCCGACTCCAATAGCCAAGCTCGATCCCGTAGCACTTGGCTAACTGATTAATCATACTTTGATTGCGCCACAGAATAATCGCCATATCAAGTACCGCCAAAGGACTTGCTGCGAGCAGTAAAGCAGACTCCTGCGCAAAACGTCTGACGATTTTCTTTGCCACAATATCTCGCTCGGTTAATACCGTCGCTTCGAACAGTGTCAACTTTTCAGCATCATTATGCTCAACACTTACCTGTTGCAAGTAGCGTTCATTTTGTACGTTTTTAGGTAACTGGCTTAGCAACTTGTCAATAAATGGGTCTGCCTCCCCCATCTGCATACTGCTGAGCAGTCGCATACCTGTCGCCTGTGTGTCTTCGACATTTTTGAGCATTTTAAGCTTCCGCCATTCCAGAAAACTTACTTTTACCGTCCAAGAGACCACTAGCGTGACGACCAAAGCGTATAGCGAAAATAACCACGAACTTTGGATAAAAGCATCATATAAACCCAACACGGTTTCAACGACAGCAATAAATAGCACACCCAATAAACACGCTTTGCCTAACCAAGCACGTTTACCCGAGCGTTTTGACGAAAGGTCACTCTTAAGCGTCGCAACATGGTCAAACTTATCGTCCAATTTGGTCTCAAATTGCTGTTCAGAAAGCGCTTCAATTTCGACAAAATCGTCATCAGCAGAGAATGTCGCAGAAGGCGCGATGATTGCTTCTCTATCGTCTTCGATATGGTCAAAACGTTGTTGTTTCTTTATTGAAATATTATCAGTAGCCATAAGAAATCACTTTAATTTGTCACCGACTAAGTACTGCAATACATGGTCGAGGCGAATATGGTCAAAATCGGCATTGTTGAGTTGTTTATCAACCGCGGCTCTGGGGGCAAAGCTGACAAAATCAAACCCTTGATCCTGCCAGAAATCTGCAGAGGGTAACGCTTTAGGTACCTCTCCAGGGAATAAGGTGACCGGCTCATGATTTGCAAGGTCTAAGCCTTTTACCACCTCGATGTCACGGCCACTTTGTTTCACCATGCCATGAGTCGTCGACTTTATGGCACTGATTGCCATCGTCTCGACCTCACAGCCTTCGAACTTAGCCTGCTGCTGACTTTGATGTACCAGTTGGCTTAGCAAAGAAAGAACATGACCTTGTTGATCACGTGTGACATGGTCAACTTTACTCGCAGCAAAAAGGAGCTTGTCTATTTTTGGCGAAAATAAACGTTTTAATAAACTGGATTGACCAAATTGAAAACTTTCCATCACAGCCTGAAGCGCGGTTTTCATATCTTCAAACTGCTCTTTCCCACGGTTTAATGGGGTAAAACAGTCGACTAGCACCAACTGACGATCGAATTTGGCAAAATAATCATGGTAAAAAGGCTTCACTACACGCGATATATACTCTGAGTACCGCTGCTTTAACGTATGGTAAAAACTGTTTGAAGCACTTTTATCGAGTATCACGAACTGCTCGTCTGTCACATTGATTAAGGGGAAAAGTGCCAGCACCGGTGTTCCAGCAAGTTCACCGGGTAACAATAACCGTCCAGGTTGGGCATAATAAAATCCATGCTGTTCAACACAATCTTGCAGCAATAATTGATAGCAATCGGTAATTTGCTGCAACTTTGCTTCATCGGCCGTTGCCGCAAGATCAATGCTATTAATCGCTTGAGTAAACTCAGCGTAATAACTTGAATGCTTGAATACTGAAGTACGTGCTACCTGCGATACAGACCACTGCTGGAAGCTTTGTTTGAGCATTGGCAAGTCAAGTAGCCACTCGCCGGGGTAGTCAACAATATCGAGATAAAGCGTGGCGCTATCAGTAAACTTTGACAATAAGCCCTTCGCTGGACGATAGCGTATAGCAAGTCTTAATTCACTGATATTACGCGTTGATGTTGGCCATGATGACGGTTCAGTGAGAATGGAATTAACCGCCCCTTCATAATTAAAACTCGGGATAGTCAAATTAGGTTGCAGATCTCGCTTCACGCCGTAAAGGCGGCTATCTCTCGCCACTTGCCATAGAGGCAGCTGTGTATTGCCCTCAATGACACCAGAATGCAGCAGTTGATTAACCAGACCGGTGATAAATGCCGTTTTACCTGCGCCTGCAAGGCCAGTAACAGCAAGACGTAAATGCTTGTCTGTAGTACGAAGCGCTACGGCTTGGGTCTTTTTACCGAACTTTTGAAAAGAACGTTTGATACTTGCCATAGACAGAAATTGAACCTGTTGAAAGGAGTTCTAGGGCAGTATACGTGTATATGCTGCCCTGGTTCGAACTATAGGTTATTGATTTGATCTTTAAGATCGTAGTTGTCAGATGTTACGTATCGCTCTAAATTCTGTAATCTAATCTCTAGCGTTCTAAACTGAGTATTTACATCACTTAATGCCATCTTAGCGGGCTCACCGGATTGCCAAACCTTCTTCTTAACTTCAATGTCCTTGTGGTTAAGCTTATTTTTGTCAGTGCCCGGTTTGATGTCTAATATCATCCAAAGTAATACATAGATAATAAACACAATCCCTGTGCCGCCAAGTAAAAATATTGAGGCGGCAACCACTCTGACTAGCCATGTTTCAAAATTAAAGTAATCTGCAATCCCTGCACATACACCGGCAATTTTACCTGTTTGAGGAATTCGATATAAAGTTCTGCTTTTGCCTTCACTCATTTCTACTTCCCCCTTTACTTTATGATTAAATTGAAATTATTTGCCTCGCTGGAAAAGCCTGATGATTTATTCATCTCGCCCCCTCCATTGTGGTGCCTCGCTGTCCAAGATGGCCTCAAGCGTCTCAATTCGTTGTGACATCTTGTCAGCCTTGCTAATAAGCTCATTTAATTGACCGAACTCTTCTTCAGTCAATCCTTGGCCTACCTGACGCTTACTTCTGTAGTGCAGTATTAGCCATATTGGTGCAACAATAATTAAGAAAATAATAATTGGTGCGATTAAAATGTCCGGGTTCATAAAACACCTCCAATCCGTTGTTATTTAGCTTTTGCTTTAGTCTTGCTAGCTTTCATTTTAGCTTTAAGCGCTTCGAGCTCGTCATTGACAGAATCTTCTGCTTCAAGTGCTGCAAACTCATCACTTAAGGTACTCTTTTTACCTAAATCGTAAGCTTCAACTTGTGACTCTAGCCCTTCAACTCGACGCTCATATTGCTCGAACTTACTCATAGCGTTATCAATTTTGCTTGAATCAAGCTGCTTTTTCACCTCAAGACGAGAAGAGGCAGTTTGCTTACGCATAATGATAGTTTTTTGACGTACTTTTGCATCAGCTAACTTTTCTTGTAGCTGACCAACTTCCTCTTTTAAACGAAGAATATGTTCCTCAACCACCACCAATTCTGCAGCCAAGCTTTCAGCTAGTTCATTCGCTTTTTGCTTTTCAATCAAAGCAGCTTTGGCAAGATCTTCACGATCTTTAGACAATGCCAGTTCAGCTTTACTTTCCCAGTCCTGAACTTGCTGCTGTACTTTAGCAACTCGGCGAATAATCTCTTTCTTTTCTGCAAGTACTTTTGCAGATGTTGAGCGAACTTCGACCAGCGTATCTTCCATCTCTTGGATGATCAGACGTACCATTTTTTCTGGATCTTCAGCCTTATCAAGTAATGAGCTGATGTTAGAATTTATGATGTCTGCAAAGCGTGAAAAAATTCCCATAATATTTACCTCTAATTAACGTTGGTTTCGATAAATACTATCCAGTATTCGTGCCAACTTTTCATTTTACTTATTATACAATGACTTAACCAAAACCTTAACTTTTGCTTCCATTTATAAACAGGGCATCATATTATTATTTTCACCAATTATTAGCGTTAAAGACTAAAACTTACTGTGAGCAATCAATTTCAGCAAGACAATCTTATTGGACAATCTAATGCATTGTTAGAGGTCCTTGAACATATTTCGCAGGTAGCCCCTCTCTCTAAGCCTGTACTGATCATTGGTGAACGTGGCACAGGCAAGGAGTTAATTGCCGAGCGTTTACATTACCTATCAAAGCGTTGGGATCAAAGCTTTGTTAAATTAAATTGCTCCTCATTAAGTGAGAACTTATTAGAGAGTGAGCTATTTGGCCATGATGCAGGTGCATTTACCGGTGCCAATAAAAAACACGAAGGTCGATTTGAGCGTGCCAACGGCGGTACATTATTCCTAGATGAACTGGCCAATACCTCAGGCCTTATTCAGGAAAAGCTATTAAGAGTGATTGAATACGGCGAATTTGAACGTGTCGGTGGCAACAAAACCGTCCACACCGATGTTCGCTTAGTGTGTGCTGCTAATGAGGATTTGCCCTCTTTAGCTGAGGCGGGGGAATTTAGACCTGATTTGCTAGACCGATTAGCATTTGATGTTATTACGCTGCCGCCGTTACGCCATCGCCCAGACGATATCATGACGCTTGCAGAATATTTTGCCGTCGGAATGGCAAGGCAACTCAAGTTGGAGCTATTTGAAGGCTTTAGCCCCAGTGCAGTAAAGCAGCTAATGGAGTATCGCTGGCCAGGCAACATTCGAGAGCTCAAGAACGTTGTTGAACGTAGCGTCTATCGCAACGCTGAATCAGGGACTGCAATCACTCATATCACTATTGATCCGTTTGCATCACCTTATCGTCCAACAACACGAGTTAAAACCAAAGAGAGACAACAAACAAACGACACGCCAGTGGCGAGCGTTGTGGCTGAGCCAGCTAAAACTGACGCAATCAACTTCCCAATAGATTTTAAAACCCATTGCGAAGAGAATGAAGTCAGTCTGCTAAAACAAGCGTTAGAAGCGGGACAGTTTAACCAGAAAAAAACCGCTGAACTGCTTGGTTTAAGCTACCATCAACTTCGCGGGATCTTAAAGAAATACAACTTACTGGATAAATAATTGCTGTTAAGCTCTTGGCACTGTTAAAATGCCTATTAACGTTCAGATCATAAAATGATTGCTTAATGAAACAGCAGCTAAAGCGAATAGGTCTTGTAACCTGTTTATCGGTGATAAGCTTGTTACTTGTTGCCTGTGGACCTCAAAAGATCCCCACAGGCTTAGTCTATTGCTCAGAAGGCAATCCTGAAAGCTTTAACCCACAAACAGTGACATCGGGCACCACTATTGATGCCACCTCACAACAATTGTACGACACGCTCGTTGATTACGACCCAGTGACAAGCTCTATTGTCCCCGCTTTAGCCATCTCTTGGCAAGGTAGTGACGATGGCCTGACTTATCGATTTAAACTCCGCAGCGGCGTCCAGTTTCACCAAACCGATTACTTCACTCCAACCAGACACTTTAATGCAGACGATGTTTTGTTCTCTTTTAACCGCATTATTGATACCGAAAACCCTTACCATAGTGTTTCAGCAAACGGTTATCCGTTCTTTCAAAGTATCGGGTTAAGTCAAACGATTAGGCAGATTGAAAAAGTCGCTGAAGACGAAATTGTGTTTCATTTAAACGTCAGCGATGCCTCCTTTCTATCCAATCTCGCGACGGGTTTCTCGGTCATTTTGTCCAAAGAGTATGCCGATACGCTGCTGGCGCAACATAATCCGGAGCTATTGGATAGCGCCCCCATTGGTACTGGGCCTTTTAAACTGACAAAATATGTCAAAAATGAATATATTCGTTATCACCGAAATGAGCAGTTTTGGCGCAAACTTCCCGAATTTGAACATCTGGTTTTTGACATAACACCAAAAAGTACAGCCAGATTAACCAAGCTGATTACCGGCGACTGTAATGTGTCAGCGCTACCTAAAGCAGGTGAGCTTCCCGTTATAAAGCAGCATGATCACTTAGAGCTCGACACCCAACTCGGTTTTAACGTCGCCTTTTGGGCATTTAATACCCAGAAAGTCCCCTTTAACGATGTTAGAGTGAGAAAAGCACTCGCCTATGCCGTTGATAAACAAAATATTTTACGAGCTGTATACCAAGAAACGGCTATTGAAGCTACTGGCATGTTACCACCACAGTCTTGGGCTTATCGATACAACCGTAGTCATTATGATTACAACCCACAAAAAGCCAAAGCGTTGCTAAAAGAAGCTGGCATCGAGAAACTCAATATTGATGTATGGGCAATGCCCGTTGCACGTATTTATAACCCTAATGCATTAAAAACGGCAGAATTGATTCAGGCTGATTTGGCCAATATAGGAGTCAGTGTCAATATAGTGACCTACGACTGGAGTGTATTTAATCAAAAGCTTAATCGCAGGGATTATGATTCTGTGCTGATAGGCTGGAATGCCGATAATAGCGACCCTGATAACTTTTTTTCTCCCATATTAAGCTGCGATGCACAAAGTTCTTCGAGCAATCGAGCTCAATGGTGCAATCCAGAAATGGACGCAATATTGGCCAAAGCAAAAGCGACTACAATTAAGTCAGACCGAAAAAAACTCTATCAACAAGCAGAAAAACTCTTTAATGAACAGCTACCGATGTTACCTTTTGCCCATGCAACTAAGCTCACCTTCAAGCAAAAAAACATCAAACAAACCCAGCTCACTCCTTTTGGTGGGATTTCATTCGAGAATACTATGAAAATAGCCCCTGAGGACATGCACTAATGGGTCGTTATTTATTAAGAAGACTTAACTTATTCCTCGCCACATCACTGGTCCTTATCGGTGTTTTATTCATTGCTACCAGTCATTTCCCCGTTGAACAACAATATGCGTTGACAGGAATAGCGTCTCCAACAGCAGAGCAACTCGCGTTGGGCCGCAGTGAATACAAGCTCGACAGTAATCAATTTCGTCAGTTTTTAGCCTATACAGAGCAAAGAGTTAGCGGCAACCTTGGTGTTTCGATTACATCACAAAAACCCGTTATCGACGAATTGATTCAAGTCCTTCCTGCATCGTTCGAGCTGGCTATCGTAGCGGGTATATTGGCGATGTGTCTTGGGGTGCCTTTGGGGATTTTAGCGTCTCTGAGCAAGAACAAAATTACCCAGCACACGATTATGGCGATAACGCTAACCGGTTACTCTATCCCGGTATTTTGGCTAGGATTAACGTTATCACTCTGGTTTGGGGTTGAGCTGGGTTGGCTGCCTATTTCAGGCCGGATAAATTTACTCTATGAGATTGAGCCCGTAACAGGCTTTATGCTGATAGACACCCTTTTATCTCAATCAATATACCGTATATCTGCATTTCTAGATGCGATGCAACATATTGTGTTACCCGCAATCACACTGGCAGTATTGCCGTTCACGGTCGTGGTTAGAATCACCCGCTCAGCAATGCTTCATATTATGAATGAGCCTTACATACGTGCAGCTGAAGCTCGTGGACTACACACAGGGACCATAGTGTTACGTCACGCCCTGCCGAATGCCTTTATTCCTGTGTTAAAAAATATGGGATTAATGCTGGGAACATTCGCTAGTTACGCCATGATAGTCGAAGTCATCTTCTCTTGGCCAGGAGTGGGGAGTTGGTTAGTCTCTGGCATATATCAGCGCGACTACACGGTGATTCAAGGGGGAGTATTAAGCGTGGCATTAATTATTATCTTCTTCAGTATTTTCATTGAAGTATTACATAACGCCTTCAATCCAATCAGCAGGAAAGAAATCTATGCCGCGAATTAGCATATATCAGGAAGATGATATCCCCTCGCCTATGCGCAAGCTATGGCAAGCTTTTGCTGATAACCCTTTTGCATTAATGGGTCTATGGGCAGTCATTTGCTTATTGGGCTTGGCTATTTTTGGCCCTTGGATTGCACCATTTTCACCAGAACAACAAGACCCTTTAGCGTTACTTTTACCGCCATCTTGGGATGCTAGTGGTACCGTTGAACACTTTTTAGGGACCGATGATTTAGGCCGAGATATTTTTAGCCGGCTGCTTCATGGGGCACACTTAACATTTGGCATGGCATTGGCGATAGTGACCGCCTCCCTTAGCGTCGGTTTTGTCATCGGCTCGATATCAGGCATGATGAAAGGCCTTAAATCCTCAATTTTGAGCCACCTGCTTGATGCATTATTGTCTATCCCGTCACTACTGATGGCCATTTTAGTTGTCGCCGTCATGGGGCCAGGATTGGGAAATGTATTTTGGGCTGTAGGGATAGCGCTAACGCCACAATTTGTGCGAGCTATCCATCAAGCGGTTCATGAAGAGTTGCAAAAAGATTATGTAACGGCTGCTAAGCTTGATGGCGCAAATTCGATACAAATATTTTGGTACGTTATTATGCCCAATGTCTGGGAAACCGTTATTATTCAAATAACACTGGCGATATCAGCAGCCATTTTAGATATTGCAGCGCTAGGGTTTCTTAATCTCGGCGCACAAGCCCCGAGTCCTGAATGGGGCGCTATGGTGTCCCAAGGGCTCGATAACATACTGACAGCACCCTGGACTGTCACCATTCCCGGTGTTGCTATTTTGTGCAGCGTACTTGCCATTAACCTTGTCGGTGATGGATTAAGGTCGGCGCTATCGCCGATAAGAAACTAACAATATGCCACTTCTTGATATTAGAAATCTCACCATCGAACTTGACACACCTCGCGGCCGCGTCAAGGCGCTTGAACGAGTATGCTTAACCATCAACCCTGGCGAACTGCACGGTTTAGTTGGCGAGTCTGGCTCTGGACGTAGTTTGTTGGCAAGAGCCATATTAGGTGTTCCAGGCCACAATTGGACTGTCACTGCCGATCGCATGATGTGGGATGGGCAGAACTTGATGGAGATGTCTTCTAAGCAGCGGAGAAACTTGATGGGGAGTGAGATAGCAATGATATTTCAAGACCCAACAAGTAGTCTAGATCCTGCGATATCTGTCGGTAGCCAAATTATTGAGGCCATGCCCACCAATAAAAGTTTACCTTTTTGGAAACGTGGCAAGTTTAAGAAAAAAACCGCTGAGAAATGGCTACACAAAGTCGGCATTAAGAATACAGAAAAAGTCATGGAGAGTTATGCGTGGGAGCTGTCTGAAGGTGAATGTCAAAAAGTCATGATTGCCATGGCGGTTGCCAATCAACCTAGATTGCTCATTGCTGACGAACCCACCGACTCGATGGAACTCAGCACCCAAGCACAGATTTTTAGATTACTGAGTAAGCTAAACCAGTTGCAGAACGTCTCTATTTTATTGATTAGCCATGAGCTCGATACGCTGGCAGGCTGGTGCGATCAATTGACCGTTCTTTATTGCGGTCAAGTTATGGAGTCGGGCCCGACGGCAGAACTGCTCAAGCGCCCCTTTCATCCATACACTGAAGCCCTGATCGATAACGCACCAGACTACTCTGGCGAGTTAGCGCATAAGTCAATGATGCAAACCTTGCCTGGTTCCGCGCCTGCATTGCAACACTTGCCCATTGGCTGTCGACTCGGCCCACGCTGTCCGCAAGCGCAAAAAAAATGCGTCAGTCAACCGAGTTTATGCCATAAGAAAGATCGCTATTTTGCGTGTCACTTCCCATACCACAATGAGTCTTGTAATGACGACACCTCTACTTAAAGTTACTAACCTAAGCAAAAGCTACTATGCTGGTTATAAGCGTTTCAAACGTCAATACAATCAAGCGTTATCACCTGTTTCATTTGAATTAAACACTGGTGAAACACTCGCGATCGTCGGCGAAACAGGATCAGGCAAGAGCACGATTGCTCGCATTCTTGTGGGTGCAGAGATAAGGAGTGGCGGTGAGATTTTTTTTGAAGGTGAGTCATTAGAGAAACATGATTTAAAACAACGTTGCCGTATGATCCGCATGATATTTCAAGATCCGAATACATCGTTAAATCCAAGATTAACGATTGGCGATCTACTCGATGAACCGCTTAAATTCAACACTGACCTGACAGAAAAAGAAAGACGAGCCTTAGTTGTTGATAAGCTAAGAAAGGTCGGTTTATTGTCAGAGCATGTAGACTTCTATCCACACATGATCTCCGAAGGCCAAAAGCAGCGCGTGGCCGTAGCACGCGCCCTGATGCTTGACCCTAAAATAATCATTGCAGATGAAGCTCTCACCGCGCTCGATCTATCGGTACGAGCACAAATTCTAAATCTGTTACTTGAATTGCAGCAAGAGATGGGGCTGTCTTACATCTTCGTGTCCCATAATATGAATATTATTCGTCACGTTAGTGACAAAATAATGGTGTTAAAAAAAGGCCAACTCATTGAGAAAGCAACCACTGAGCAGCTGTTTAATTCACCTCAACACGAATACACCCAACGACTAATACAGGAGCATAGTTTGTTTACTCGTAAAAAGTAAACTGCTCCAACCACTGACAAAAATGCTCAAATTAGCGAAAATTAGCGAAAATTGAGTGTCATTTGATGTGAGTTTATTTATCCTAGATACAATTTTTTCAGAGAAATAGAAAATATGATTATCAAACCTAGAACGCGTGGCTTTATTTGTACAACGACTCACCCTGTTGGTTGTGAAGCCAATGTACTTGAACAGATCAACATTACTAAAGCTAAAGGCAAAATTGCTAATGGTCCTAAAAAGGTATTAGTTGTTGGTTCTTCAAGTGGTTATGGTCTTTCTTCTCGTATCACAGCAGCATTTGGCAGTGATGCAGCCACCTTAGGTGTATTTTTTGAAAAGCCAAGTACAGAAACAAAACCAGGTACCGCCGGTTGGTATAACTCAGCCGCATTCGACAAATTTGCTAAAGCTGAAGGCTTATATTCTAAAAGCATAAACTGTGATGCCTTTAGTCACGCAGCGAAGCAAAAAGCGATTGAACTGATTAAACAAGATCTCGGTGAAATCGATATGGTGGTCTACTCACTAGCATCGCCAGTGCGTAAACTTCCTGATAGTGGTGAGCTTATCCGTTCATCATTAAAGCCTATCGGTGCACCTTATAAGGCGACTGCCGTAGACACCAATAAAGACATCATCATTGAGGCCAATGTTGAGCCTGCAACCGAGCAAGAAATTGCCGATACCGTCACCGTTATGGGCGGCGAAGATTGGGAATTATGGATGGATGCACTTGCTGAAGCAGGTGTATTAGCAGATGGTTGTAAAACCGTCGCTTATAGCTATATCGGTACCGAACTGACTTGGCCTATCTATTGGCACGGCGCTTTAGGTAAAGCAAAAATGGACCTAGACAGAGCCGCTCATACACTTGATGCTAAGCTTTCAGCAACGGGTGGTAGTGCTAACGTTGCGGTACTAAAAAGTGTTGTGACTCAAGCTAGCTCCGCAATACCTGTAATGCCACTTTATATTGCGATGGTATTTAAGAAGATGCGTGCTGAAGGCCTTCATGAGGGTTGTATTGAACAAATCTCTCGTATGTTCAATGAACGCCTTTACAAAGCCGACGGCAGTGCTGCTGACGTTGACGACTGCAACCGTTTACGTTTAGATGATTGGGAATTGAGAGAAGAAATTCAACAACATTGCCGTGATCTTTGGCCACTAGTGACATCAGAAAATCTATCTGAGCTCACTGATTACCGTGAATATAAAGAAGAGTTCTTAAAGCTCTTTGGTTTCGGTGTTGAAGGCATAGATTATGAGCAAGACGTCAATCCAAATGTCGAATTTGACGTTGTTTCTATCTAAATAGAGATAACGTTAGTGAAACGCCGCTTTATGCGGCGTTTTTTTATGCCTTCAATTCTTACTGTTGCGTTATATGACGGCCATTTTAGCCCTTGCACATCATTAACCCCAAAAGAACAGAGCATTGCTTACCGAGCGGTTAAACGGCTCTGAAGCACTTGCTTAACTAACCTGAACTCCACCCGGTTAAACTGTACCTCTTAATACCGTGACTTTATTCCAATGCTCCTGAGTACGTTAGCCACAGCCTGCGATAACCTACTAAGCCTCACCTCGATATCACCAATAACCTCGGCACTTAGTTAGGACTGATACTTTGATCTGGAGTTGATGCTTTAAGCCAATAACTTAAAAATAACGGTTGATTTTAAATGAGATTAAAACGCTACACTGGCATTCCGTATTCCGTATTCCGTATTCCGTATTCCGTATTCCGTATTCCGGTTTAGCAACATTAAGCATTAACAAAAGGCTAATCGTGTTAATAGTGAAATAAAATCCGCTGTTTCTAGGGGCTGTTGATCTTTCGAGCTTAGTTTTTGTTCGACTCTTTCCCGTGAAAAATAATGATTTTAGTACAAGGCTTGAACGATGATTTAGCAGTCTAAGCGAAAGCTCGTAACACACGCTTGTAGTAAAAAATAAAAATATTGAAATGAACCCGAAGGGCCGCGCTTCTTGGCTATTTTTACTGTGTTGTAGCCTATTTGTGGAGAATGACTAAACGACATAGCCTCCGCCTTGTCAAAATAGCCAATAAACGGCGGCAAAAACAACCGTGAAAGATCAACAGCCCCTAAACAACAGACACAAAAAAGCCGGCGAATGCCGGCTTCTTATTAAGCGTGTACTGCCAGTCGCTTACTCAACGACAGGGTAAAGCACTTCACCCTTCGCTTTTAGGCCAGCAATCACTGCGCGATAATCATTCTCACTGTATTGTGAGCTTAAACGCTGCTTCAATGCATCGATAAGATTACTATCAACGCCTTCTGCTGTATTGACTTTATCAAGTACAACAACAGCATAACCATTAGCGAGTGCAACTGTATCAACAGTTGAACCTTCTGTTGGTTGCGCCATAGCAAAGGCTTTATTGACGACTGCACCATCAATATCTTGCTCGAAACGTGCAAGTTTTTCTTTCGCTAGGTAATCAGCCGTAACACCGTCAGTTTTGAAAGCTGCCATAGCATCTTGCGCTTGTTGACGCGCAGACTCATTAGCTTGTTCTTGTTTCAAACGTGCGGCAATTCCATTTCTAACCTCTTCAAGCGCCATAGTACCAGCAGCTTTATGAGAGTTAACTCGGACTACGACAACGTGGTTTGACTCAACTTCAAGCACTTCACTGTTCATACCATCAAGCAACACACTCGAAGAAAATGCTTCTTTCAAAATAGCTGGCTTGGTGAACAAAGCAGGAGCATTATTGCGCGTAAACTCAGGAGTCGTCTTAACTTCAACACCGAGCTCAGTTGCCGCTTCAGATAAAGTGTCAGGGACTTCATAACTTGTATCGGCAAGGATCTGCTGTAGTTCGTAGAACTTATCAACCGATTGCTGCGCTTGCAACTGTGCAATGATTTTATCTTTTACGTCAGCAAAAGGAGCTTCAGCACCCGCTTGGATGTCTAACGCTTTAATAATGTGATAACCAAAGTTAGTCTTAACCACATTTGAGTAACTGCCTTTATCCAATGCGAATAATGCAGTATCAAACTCAGGTTCCATTACACCGGCTTCAAACCAATCAAGTTGACCACCTTGCTCACCACTGAATGTATCTTGAGATTCAGCTTTAGCAACCGCGGCGAAATCTTCACCATTTTGTAGTTTTTGATAAATCGCTGCAGCCTTTGCTACGGCATCATCGTCATCAAGTCCAATAAGAATATGAGCTGCTAAGCGCTTCTCTGGCTGCAGATACTGCGCCTTATTCTCATCGTAATAAGCTTTAGCGTCGGCTTCAGTAACAACAACACCATCCGCTAACTGCTTTGCGTCGAGTTCGATGTAGCTAAGGCTTACCAGTTCCGGTCTTACAAACTGACCAAGATTTGAGTTGTAGTAAGTTTGGATCTGTTCATCAGTAACACTTGCTGCGGCAATGAAAGGCGCAGAGTCGATGACCAAATAATTAATATCACGCGTTTGTCCTTGGATATTAGCCAAGTATTCAGCTTCACCTGCTAATACAAACTCAGAACCGACTAAAGTGGCCACCAATTGACGACGTGTCATATCGGTGCGCATCATGTCTCTGAAAGAGTTAGCTTGGTAGCCAAGTTGACGCAAAATAGCTTGATAACGATCGTTATCAAATATGCCATCAGTCTGAAATGCAGGTTCGACCATAATCGCTGCGCGGATCTGCTCGTCAGAGACACGTAGTCCTAACTCAACAGCATTTTGATCTAATAGCTTTTCAGCGACTAAGCGCTCTAATACGCTCTGCTTAACGCTTTGCATATAATTTTCATCTGCAGATAGCGTTGAGAACATATCACCTAATTGTTGCTCAAGACGACCACGCTCATTGTCATAGGCTTGCTCTAAAGCTGAATTGCTGATCTCTTCACCATTGACGGTAGCCGCTGCAACCTCAGTTGATGAACCTAAATAACTACTCACACCCGTAAATGCAAATGAAAGAATCACTAGGACTAAAATGCTTTTTGCAATTGGGCCTTGTGATCCTTCACGAATCTTTTCTAACATCAGACTTCTCGCTGGTTGCGATTAATAAAATAAAAAGGCGCATCACTCGTTGGATGCGCCTTTTTGTAATTTAATAGTAAAGAGAAATGAACCTCTTTACTTTTGTCGACCACTACTAGGTAAAAACCTAATAACAATCTTTTTCTCGTAAAAAGCACTGTTTAAACAGTGCTTGCTACAATAACCTTACAAAGGCTGCAGATAACGAGTATCTTAGTTAACAGCGTCTTTAAGCGCTTTGCCAGCTTTAAATGCTGGAATATTTGCTGCAGCGATTTTGATTTCTTTACCCGTCTGTGGGTTACGACCAATGCGCTCTGCACGCTGACGTACTTCGAAAGTACCAAAACCAACAAGAGCAATCTTATCGCCTTCTTTTAGGCCGTCTGTAACAGCGCCAATGAAAGAATCTAATGCACGGCCAGCAGCGGCTTTAGAAATGTCAGCACCAGAAGCGATTTTCTCGATTAGTTCAGATTTGTTCATGTCATCCCCTTGAATGTAATTTTTGTACCGCAACCAAATCCATGTCTAGAGCGGTCTGCGGAGGCTTTTTATAACAAGCTTAGAACTAAAGTTCAAGCCTTATAGGAAAACCAAAGAAATAATTTAGGATACTGCTCAAAACCAGTCGCGCCGAGGGCTGGAGCGACTGACTCTCCACAGACTTAGGCTACCACAGCTAGACACTTTGGTAAGCCCCATTTTGTACTTTTTTTTGTGCAATACGGTAATTTATTGCGTTAGTCCACGTTTTATACTACTTCGAAGCCTTCTACTGGTCGTTCAAGTGCCAGTTTCAGTACCTCTTCAACCCATCTCACTGGATAAATTTTCAAGTCAGCGATCACATTTGCTGGGATTTCTTCCAAATCTCGTTCATTTTCCTTTGGAATTAGAACGACTTTGGTTCCACCACGGTGCGCAGCGAGTAGTTTTTCTTTCAATCCACCAATAGGTAATACTTCACCGCGGAGGGTTATTTCACCTGTCATCGCCACATCGGCGCGAACAGGATTTCCCGTAAGACTAGAGACCAATGCAGTGCACATAGCAGCACCCGCTGAAGGTCCATCTTTTGGTGTTGCACCTTCTGGAACGTGCACATGGATATCACGCTTCTCATAGAAATCTGGATTAATGCCCAGTTGCTCAGCGCGTGCACGCACAACCGTCATTGCCGCTTGAATCGACTCTTGCATTACATCGCCTAAGGAGCCGGTATAAGACAACTTACCTTTACCTGGTACCGAGGTCGCTTCGATAGTCAGCAAATCACCACCGACTTCGGTCCATGCAAGTCCTGTCACTTGGCCTATCTGGTTGTTTGATTCGGCTTTGCCGTAATCACAACGCTGTACACCTAAGAAAGACTTGAGGTTATCTTGGTTGACTAAAACATGCTTGATGCTTTTATCCAGTAAGATTCTCTTAACGACTTTACGACAGATCTTTGATAGCTCTCGCTCAAGCGAACGTACACCCGCTTCACGAGTGTAGTAACGAATAATGCCGACAATAGCACTATCATCAACGGTAACTTCTTTGGCTTTTAGTCCATTGCGCTCAATCTGCTTCGGCAACAAATGCTGCTTAGCGATATTGAGCTTCTCATCTTCGGTATAACCCGACAGACGAATCACTTCCATACGGTCTAATAACGGACCTGGAATATTCATTGAATTCGATGTCGCGACAAACATGACATCAGACAGGTCGTAATCAACCTCCATGTAATGGTCGCTAAAGGTGGAGTTCTGCTCAGGATCAAGCACCTCAAGTAATGCTGATGCAGGATCGCCCCGCATATCACTACTCATTTTATCGATTTCATCAAGTAAAAATAGCGGGTTCTTAACCCCCACTTTTGACATTTTCTGGATGACTTTACCTGGCATAGAACCTATGTATGTACGACGATGACCGCGGATTTCCGCTTCGTCTCTCACGCCGCCTAAGGCAACGCGCACATACTTACGACCCGTCGCTTTAGCGATAGATTGACCCAGTGATGTTTTACCAACACCTGGCGGCCCAACTAAGCACAAAATCGGACCTTTAAGCTGTTTAACACGGCTCTGTACTGCTAGATATTCGAGAATGCGCTCTTTGACTTTCTCTAAACCAAAGTGGTCGGTGTCGAGTACATCCTGCGCTTTAGCCAAATCACGTTTGATTTTCGAACGCTTATGCCAAGGCACTGCCACCATCCACTCAACATAACTTCTCACCACGGTCGCTTCAGCCGACATAGGTGACATCATCTTCAGTTTATTAAGTTCAGCTGTCGCTTTCTCTTTAGCCTCTTCAGGCATTTTCGCTTCTTCAATCTTTTTAGCTAAGCTTTCAAACTCATCGTGAGACTCGTCAATATCGCCAAGTTCTTTCTGAATCGCTTTCATTTGCTCATTCAAATAGTACTCGCGCTGACTCTTCTCCATCTGCTTTTTAACGCGACCACGGATCCGTTTTTCGACCTGTAACAGATCGATTTCAGATTCCATCATCGCCATCAAATATTCGATGCGTTCGCCAACATCAACCATCTCGAGCACAGACTGCTTATCTTCAAGCTTCAGCGGCATATGTGCTGCCATGGTGTCTGCAAGTCGAGCGGCTTCATCGATACCAGAAAGTGATGTTAGCACTTCTGGTGGAATTTTTTTATTCAGCTTGATGTAGCCTTCAAACTGCCCCACAGCCGAGCGAATTAAGACTTCTTCCTCTTTATCTGTTAATGGCTCAGATTCAAGGTAATGTGCAGTCGCTTGGAATATCTCGTCCTGCTCAGAATAGTTATCTATGCGCGCACGCTGACCGCCTTCAACTAAGACTTTAACAGTACCGTCAGGAAGCTTAAGCAGTTGTAAAATAGAGGCTACTGTACCAACATCGAAAATGTCATCGCTGGTAGGATCGTCTAACTCAGCATCACGCTGGGCGACTAGAATAATTTGTTTACCTTGTTCCATCGCTTTTTCTAAGCAACGAATGGACTTTTCTCGTCCTACGAATAACGGAATTACCATATGAGGATAAACCACTACATCTCTTAGTGGTAGTACGGGTAGTTCGATTCGCGTATCACGCTCTAGAGTCATAGCTCGATTCCGTTTTATATGAATACTTAAGAGTATATTGGGATGATTCGATAGGTTTCAATGGCGAATAACAATTAATTAATAAACTGCACAAAAAAGGAGCCATAAAGGCTCCTTTTTAATGCTCGAGTGTAATTAAGACGATGTCTTACTCAGCACTAGCCGTTTGGGCTTCGTTATTTTCGTAGATAAGAATAGGTGATGATTCACCTTTTACTACCGACTCATCGACCACCACTTTCACAACATCATCTGTTGATGGTAGGTCATACATGATATCGAGTAAAATACCTTCGACGATAGAACGCAATCCACGCGCACCCGTTTTACGAGTCTGCGCCTTAATTGCAATCGCTTTAAGCGCATCTTCTCTAAACTCTAGCTCAACACCTTCCATCTCAAATAACGCCGCAAACTGCTTTGTTATCGCATTTTTAGGTTCTGAAAGAATTTGAATAAGTGCAGCATCATCAAGCTCAGATAAGGTCGCTAAAACAGGAAGTCGACCAATAAATTCAGGAATAAGACCAAACTTAACTAAATCTTCTGGCTCTACTTGCAATAACATATCAGAGATTGTCGCTTTATCAGCGTCTCCCTTTACGTTTGCACCGAAACCAATGCCTGAACCCACGTTTGCGCGTTGTTCAATGACTTTTTCTAAGCCCGAAAATGCGCCACCACAAACAAACAAAATCTTCGAGGTATCTACCTGCAAAAACTCTTGTTGTGGATGCTTACGACCACCTTGTGGTGGAACGGCTGCAACCGTACCTTCAATCAGCTTAAGTAAAGCTTGTTGAACACCTTCGCCAGATACATCTCGTGTAATTGATGGATTGTCAGACTTACGGCTGATTTTATCAATTTCATCAATATAGACAATACCACGTTGGGCCTTTTCTACATCGTAGTCACATTTCTGTAGTAACTTTTGAATGATGTTTTCCACATCTTCACCAACATAACCCGCTTCTGTCAGCGTCGTTGCATCGGCCATAGTGAACGGCACATCCAAGAAACGTGCAAGTGTCTCTGCTAACAGAGTTTTACCACTACCTGTAGGGCCAATCAGCAAAATATTACTTTTACCCAATTCGACACCATCTTTAGGGCTCGCATTTTTCAAGCGCTTGTAATGGTTATATACCGCTACAGATAACACCTTTTTAGCTTTGTCTTGGCCAATAACATAGTCATCCAAATGCGCTCTTAACTCATGCGGTGTTGGTAACTTGTCTTGATCTTGCTTAGGAGAAATCTCTTTTATCTCTTCTCTAATGATGTCATTGCAGAGTTCTACGCACTCATCGCAAACATATACAGAAGGTCCAGCAATAAGTTTTCTCACTTCATGCTGGCTCTTTCCACAAAAAGAGCAGTACAGCAGCTTGCCGCCGTCACCGGTACCTTTGTTTTCGCCCATTACCTTACCTCTGTTTGCAGCCTATCAGCTGCAGAATTCTTTTATATTACTTCATCACTCAGCATAGCTCAGCCTAAAGCAAAAATCAGCCTCGTTTATTCATCACTGAATCGACAAGTCCATACTCAGTTGCTTCATCAGCACTCATAAAGTTGTCACGGTCGGTGTCACGCTCAATGATTTCTAGCGGCTGGCCTGTATGTTCTGCCAACATAGTGTTTAGCTTATTCTTAATGCCCAAGATCTCTTTGGCATGAATAGCGATATCTGACGCTTGGCCTTGGAAACCACCCAATGGTTGGTGGATCATCACTCGCGAATTAGGCAGACAATAACGCTTGCCCTCCGCTCCGCCAGCTAACAAGAATGCGCCCATGCTTGCCGCTTGTCCAATACACACAGTGCTAACGTTTGGCTTAATGAACTGCATAGTGTCATATATTGCCATACCCGCCGTTACAGAACCACCTGGAGAGTTAATATAAAGGAAGATATCTTTATCAGGGCTCTCTGACTCCAAAAACAGCAATTGTGCAACGACCAGATTAGCCATGTGCTCTTCTACGGGGCCAACTAAGAAAATGATACGCTCTTTTAAAAGACGAGAATAAATATCATATGAGCGTTCACCTTTAGCAGTTTGTTCAACCACCATAGGAACGAGTGCATTTAAAACTGATTCTGGTGCATTTTGCATTATTAATAATCCCTAAATAAAAATGGCCCGCATGAGGAACCTCATACGAGCCATTATAAATGGCTAATAGCCATTTAAGTCAAGCGATGGTTACGCGCGACCGCTTGCCTTGTTCATAAATTCTTCAAATTTGACTTCTTTTTCAGTCAAAGTTGCAGTTTTTAGTAACTGTTCTACTGCTTGCTCTTCAAGTGCAACGTTACGCATGTTCTGCATAAGCTCTTCATTGCCATTGTAGTAAGCAACAACTTCACTTGGATCTTCGTATGCAGATGCCATTGAAGCAATTAGACCTTGAACACGTTCGTCTTCAGCTTTAAGTTCGCTAGTCTTGATAACTTCACCAAGTAGTAAACCCACTTTAACGCGACGCTCAGCTTGCTCAGTGAACAAGTCAGCTGGTAGCTCAGGCATGCTCGCAGCTTGATCACCAAAACGTTGCATAGCTTGCTTACGCAATACTTCTACTTCGCCTTCGATCAATGCTTTTGGCAGATCCAAAGCATTTTGTTCAACAAGACCGTTAAGAACCTGTTCTTTAACATTTGCTTTAAGCGCTTGCGCTAGCTCACGACCCATGTTCTTGCTGATTTCAGCACGTAACGCGTCGATTCCGCCTTCATTAACACCAAATAGTGTTGCGAATTCGTCATTCACTTCAGGAAGGTTAGCGCCTTGAACTTCAGTAAGGGTAATAACAAACTTAGCTGCTTTACCTTTTAAGTTCTCTGCGTGGTAATCTTCAGGGAAAGTGACTTCGATTTCGAACTCTTCACCGGCTTTATGACCTTCGATACCAGATTCAAAACCTGGGATCATGCGGCCGCTGCCGAGTTGTAGTTCGAAGTCTTCAGCTTTACCGCCTTCAAACTCTTCACCGTCAACTGAACCAACGAAGTTGAATTTAGTTTTATCACCTTCAGCAGCTGCACGTTCAACAACTTCAAATGAAGCATGTTGATTACGTAGCGTTTCAATCATTGCGTCAACATCTGCTTCAGTAACTTCAGCTTTAGGTTGCTCAACAGCAATTGACTCTAAACCTTTAAGCTCTACTTCTGGGTAGATTTCAAAAGTGGCAACAAACTCAAAGGTTTCGCCTTCAGCAACACCAGGAGCAAATGTTGGTGCACCCGCTGGGTTCAACTTCTCAGCAATAATAGCTTCAACAAAGTTACGCTGCATCACTTCACCAGTGATGTCTTGACGAATAGCTTTACCGTAACGCTTGTTAATAACGCTTACTGGTACTTTTCCTTTACGGAAACCGTCAATACGAGCACGCTTAGCTTCACTTTTTAATGCTTCTTTAACTGTATTTTCGATCTGCTCAGCAGGTACCGAAATAGTTAGGCGACGCTCTAGACCTTGTGTGGTTTCTACAGAAACTTGCATTTTATTACCTCTAAATATGTCTGTCGTCCTTTGCAATAGTCGAAAAATCAACTATTAAGGTATTCGTTTCTTGACTCGTAAATTTAACCAAAATACCCATAAACACTGATGTTTGGCACTGGTCACTCTTAGTTGATAATTATCAAGACGCGACATTATAGCTATCGAATGCGCTGGAGTCGAGCCTCAAAGTACGATTTACAGGCGTAAAAAAAGCGACCTAGGGTCGCTTTTCAACTTCTTTACAGAAAGAGTGGGGTGACTGATGGGGCTCGAACCCACGACAACCGGAATCACAATCCGGGGCTCTACCAACTGAGCTACAATCACCACAAAATGGTGCGCCCGGCAGGATTCGAACCTGCGGCCACCCGCTTAGAAGGCGGGTGCTCTATCCAACTGAGCTACGGGCGCTCGGCAATGAATTAAATTCATTTCCTGAACTGGGCAACTAACGTTTCACGTTAGTTTTAAAATGTGGTCGGTGATAGAGGATTCGAACCTCTGACCCTCTGGTCCCAAACCAGATGCGCTACCGGGCTGCGCTAATCACCGAAATTGAAACATAACGAAAATATAGTATTGGGAGATATTTTCTGCTTCTGCTCTAAACGAACTATCTCGTTGAGAACGGAGCGCATACTATCCCCTAGTCTAAAAGCCGTCAACGACTTTCTTAAAAAAAACGTTCGGCTGCTTATTTAACACGCTACAACATCGTTCACTGCTGCTATCGTCAGCAATGTGCACAAGATACCGCCAATCTAACAGACCATTTAATATAGCGGCTCCGCTCATGAAATCCATTTATTGATCAATATTGTCAGCATAAAAAGCATAACCGCAGTATCTTGCCGGCAAAATGGCAACTTATCCTGCTTATACCTGTATTTGCATGATTAATAACAGCACTCACCCACCTATAAAATGGATACTTTCTACAACTTTACCTTGTACTCATTATCCGTATTTAAGAATTGTTTGTTAGCGGTCTAAATCAATGACACCTATCATATGTCCTGTTAAAATGACGCCGTTTTCCATTATCGCGCCGTATAAAGGACACCTAGCCCCATGACCGCTCAAAAAATCGATGGAAAAGCTATCGCTCAAACCATTCGAACTAAGCTCAAAGACAAAGTAACCGCCCGTAAAGAGGCAGGTCTAAGAGTACCTGGTTTAGCCGTGATTCTTGTTGGGGCAGATCCTGCTTCACAAGTTTATGTTGCGAGTAAACGCAGAGCCTGTGAAGAGCTTGGCTTTATGTCTCGCTCATACGATTTAGACAGTACAACGCCTGAAGAAGTGTTGTTATCACTTATTGATGAATGTAATGATGACCCCACTATTGACGGTATTTTGGTGCAACTACCGCTACCAGAGCATATTGAAGAATCAAAAGTTATTGAACGTATTCGTCCAGATAAAGATGTCGATGGTTTCCATCCCTACAATGTAGGCAGACTCGCTCAGCGCATTCCAGTGCTACGTTCATGCACACCAATGGGCATTATGACGCTCATTCAGTCGACGGGTGTCGATACTTATGGTTTAGACGCCGTCGTTATTGGCGCATCTAATATCGTTGGTCGCCCAATGACTCTCGAATTGCTACTTGCGGGCTGCACGACAACAACATGTCATCGCTTTACCCGTAATTTAGAACAGAAAGTAAGACAGGCTGATTTAGTTGTCGTGGCCGTCGGTAAGCCAGGGTTTATTCCCGGTGAATGGATTAAGCCAGGTGCCATTGTTATTGATGTCGGTATTAACCGCTTAGAAAATGGCAAACTTATCGGTGATGTACAATTTGAAAAAGCTGCTGAAAATGCTAGCTTTATTACGCCAGTACCTGGTGGTGTAGGCCCAATGACCATTGCCAGCTTACTTGAGAACACGTTATACGCTTGCGAGCGATATCACGATGAGCCTTTAGATAAATAAAGGTTACAAACATAAATGCCACTCCGTTCCATCTATTATGTAAACAGTGGCATAAGTGTTCCAGACCTATTACTTAGAAAAGGGAACAGAACTTTCCATCCATGGGATGTGGCATAAGTGTTCCAGACACAAATACCACATTTTCCCATCCATGGGATGTGGCATAAGTGTTCCAGACACAAAAAAGCCTGCTATTAAGCAGGCTTTCTAATTAAGCGTAATCGGTTTACTTTTTACGCCAAGTCGTGCCTTCAGGCCCATCTTCTAAAATAACACCTAACGCATTAAGCCCATCGCGTGCAACGTCCGCAGCGCCCCAGTCTTTTTCTGTTCGTGCGCGGTTACGCTCAACAATGAGAGCTTCAATCTCAGCAACTTCATCATCAGAGCCCTCACCTTTAAAGAAAGTGTCGACATCTTGCGAAAGAATACCCAATACATCCGCAAGCTGCTTTAACGCAACACCTAACGCCGATGCCTGAGCCATATCAGTTAATTTAAGGCGATTGATCTCTCGCACCATTTCAAACAATACTGAATACGCTTCTGGTGTATTAAAGTCGTCATCCATTGCACGCTTAAACTGAGCCACAAACTGCTCTGCTGCCGCAGCCTCTAGCGTTAAATCTAAGTCTTTAAGCGCAGTGTAGATCCGCTCTAATCCCGATTTAGCTTGTTTAAGGTTATCTTCTGAATAGTTTAGCTGGCTACGATAATGACCAGATAACAAGAAGTAACGCACTGTTGCTGCATCATAGTGATTCAATACATCACGGATGGTGAAAAAGTTATTTAAAGATTTGGACATTTTCTCTTTATCAACCATCACCATACCCGTATGCATCCAGTAGTTTACATACGGTGTATCATGAGCGCAGCAAGACTGCGCAATCTCATTTTCATGATGTGGGAACTGCAGATCAGAGCCACCACCATGAATATCAAAATGGTCACCCAAATGTTTGCTGTTCATTGCTGAACATTCAATATGCCAGCCAGGACGACCCGGTCCCCAAGGAGAATCCCAAGTCGGCTCACCAGGTTTAGACATCTTCCACAGCACAAAATCCATTGGATCGCGCTTAGCGTCTTCGATTTCTACCCGCGCCCCCGCTTGCAGTTGATCGAGGTTTTGCCCAGACAAGCGCCCATACTCAGGGAAAGAAGACACACTAAATAGCACATCACCATTTGACGCAATATAGGCATGCTCACGGGCTATTAATTTTTCAACCATCGTGATGATTTCAGGCATGTGCAATGTCGCACGAGGTTCAAAATCTGGACGTGCCATGTTGAGAGAGTCGAAATCTCGATGCATTTCAGCAATAAGACGCTCGGTCAATGAATCACAGCTTTCATTGTTTTCATTGGCGCGCTTGATAATCTTGTCATCAACGTCGGTAATATTGCGTTGAAAATTCACATCATAGCCACTGTATCTCAAGTACCTAACAATCATGTCAAACGAAACAAAGGTACGTCCATGACCAATATGACATAAATCATAAATGGTCACCCCACACACATACATGCCTATTTTTCCTGGCTGTATCGGTACAAACTGTTCTTTTTGGCGGGTAAGAGTATTGTAAAGCTTCAACATTGATTATTCTCTTCAACGGCTATATTTGGAAATAAGTTGTTCAGTCTACCATTGCAAAACTCGCGGTTCCAAGCAGTTTTCCCGCACCAAGTACGCAAAAATGAACAGATGCTCTTAATATCGTCTAGATTACATTGCGAAGGCATCCACTATTGACACTAATGCGAAATACTTCAGTTACGTTTGCCAAATGATTAATTAAGTTAAGTCTTGTTCGCACTTTTTAAATAGTCATCTCACTGAACGCTTTATGCAACCGCACAATTACGTTAGAATCCAGCCATTATTTACAATGTGTTAAATTGCGAGAGTTAAAATTATGATCACACTTCATACCAACCACGGCGACATCAAGGTTTCTTTAGATACTGAAAACGCACCTAAAACTGCAGCTAACTTCGTCAAGTATGTAAAAGAAGGCTTTTACGACGGGACTGTTTTTCACCGTGTTATCGACGGATTTATGGTCCAAGGTGGCGGTTTTAGCGAAGATATGGAGCAGAAGCCTTGCGGTGAGACCATTGAAAACGAAGCAAACAATGGCCTTTCGAACAAAGTCGGTACGCTTGCTATGGCACGTACTTCAGATCCACACTCAGCAACCGCTCAATTTTTCATCAACATCAACGACAACACTTTCTTAGATTTTAAGTCTGAGTCAGCTCAAGGTTGGGGTTATTGTGTATTTGCCGAAGTATCTGAAGGTATGGACGTGGTAAATAAGATCAAAGCAGTAAGCACTGGCAACCGTGGCATGCATCAAGATGTCCCGCTAGAAGCTGTTATCATCGAAAAAGTGACTATCGAAGAGTAAGATTAACTCGATGCGCACATTATTTGTGGGTGATTTGCACTTAAGTGCAGATCGCCCCGATATTACCCAAGCTTTTCTCACCTTCTTAGACACTCAACTTGCCGATACCGAAGCTTTATATATCCTAGGTGATCTGTTTGAAGTCTGGGTGGGCGATGATATTGCCGAACCATTTGCTAATCAACTCGCCGATGCAATCAAATTAGCGGCACAAAAAATGCCTGTTTACTTTATTCACGGCAATCGAGATTTTTTAATTGGCGGTACATTTGCCAAACGTAGCGGCATGACGTTATTGCCTGAAGTCGTTGTCCTCAATTTGTATGGCATTGACTCCGTCATCTTGCACGGCGATAGCCTTTGCACTCTCGACAAACCTTATCAACGTTTTAGAAAATTCCGTAATATGGCATGGACTAAATGGCTTTATGCGCATCTGCCCAAATCAAAGCGGCTGGGTATTGCAGCAAAAATAAGAAGCCGTAGCCAAAGTAGTAATCAGCAAAAAAGCTATAGCATTATGGATGTAGAACCAGATGCGGTACTTGAATTACTTGATTCAACACAAACGCAGCAGATGATCCATGGCCACACTCACCGCCCTGCTATCCACTCGCTCACTAATGGTAAACGTCGTATCGTCGTTGGTGATTGGTATGAGCAAGGTAGCATGTTGTGTGTTAGCCAAGACAATATTGAACTTATCGAGCTTCCTTTCGGCAAGTAGGGTTACTTGCCTGTTTCTTAAAGCTTCATTCTTTAAGCACTTACAGCCATGACTGGCGCGCCGCTATGAAACTTAAAGTCTTCATCCGCTGACGAGATAAGCCCTGCTTCAACCGCCCCAAAATGCGTAACTCTATCGCCAATATCAGTCGTAGAAATAGCCTGAGCCAACTTTAAATAGTCCTGATAATGACGCGCTTCTGAACGCAGTAAGGAGATATAGAACTTTTTAAGCTCATCATCTAAATAAGGTGCCAGTTTTGCGAAACGTTCACACGAGCGGGCTTCAATGAATGCACCCACAATCAGTTTATCTATCAGCGTTGCAGGTTCGTGGGTTCTCACCTGCTTCATCATGCCTTTGGCATAGCGACCAGCTCTAACATTTTGATAGTCAATTCCGCGGCGATGCATGATCTCCAATACCTGCTCAAAGTGGTGAAACTCCTCTTTAATAAGACGCACCATCTTCTGGATGAGATCGTCACTATGAGCAAAGTCCTTACGGGCAACCAACTCCCCTAGAAATTCATTTTTTTTGCTCTCTTTAGACAAAAAGGCGCCGGTATCACGATCTTTGATGTAGACAAAATCTTCATAAGGCTTGGCCCAGTTCAATAATATCTGTCCACTTTGCTTGTCGATGGCGTATTTACGGATCAAAAACATCGCTGTCTGCGCGGCTTTTAACTCACAGTTACAATGATCAATTAACAAGCCTTTCAGTTGCTCTGGCTTTTTCGCCTCTTCAATCCAACTATCTGGTGTTTCGCATTTTAAAAATGAGTAAATAGGTGCAAGTAACTGCTGCATGCTAAGGCTCTTTGCTCTGTTCGTTAGGCTGACTATTTTATCAGTTATTCTCTGCACAATCCTAGCTTAACACCTATGCTTAAAATGATTGGCTTGACTCTTGGTTAGTTTTGTTCAATAAATAGCCTTAGAGCTGTAAAAAGTTCGTCTGCAGTTTGGCGAGCCAATTTAATCTAAAAGTTAAATGCTAAACAAGGATAACTATAATGATATTGAATCACTTAATGGGGCTTTACACTCATCCAAAAGAAGAGTGGCAAACAATCGAAAAAAACCACGAAGCACTTAGAAGCAGTCTGAGCCACATATTAATCGTTGCACTCATTCCCGCTATTTGTACTTATTTCGCGACTTCAAAAATTGGTTGGGATCTTGGTGTTGGAGAGCGTCAGTTTTTGACATCTGATAGCGCACTCATCATGTCTACAGGTATGTACTTTGGTCTCATTGCTGGCGTATTCGCACTCGCATATCTGGCTTTTTGGATGGCCAAAACCTTTGATGCAGAACCCAGTTACACCCAAGCATTAGAGCTTGCCGCCTATACTGCCACCCCGTTATTCATGGTAGGTTTGGCAACCTTGTATCCAACACTCTGGTTCATTATGATCGTTGGACTCGCCGGCTTAGCTTACTCGGTTTACCTCCTTTACACCGGCGTGCCCATTATAATGAATATTCCCGAAGAGAAAGGTTTTATCTATGCAAGCTCAGTGGTGACTGCAGGATTAGTACTTTTAGTCGGATTGATGGCCTCTAGCGTGATCTTATGGAGTGTGGGTTTCGGTCCAATGTACCAGTAATTTTCGCGATATCTACAGACACAAAAAAGCCGACGTAATGTCGGCTTTTTTAATCATTCAGAAAATAGGCTGAATATGGACTTAAGCGAAAGTATCGCGTAAGGGTACCGTCAAATTAAAGACAAGCTTATCTTTAGCTGAATCTTTACTGTCGGCGCAGAAATAGCCTTCACGCTCAAACTGGTAAGCTTTTTCAGGTGCAGCATCAACTAAGCCAGCTTCAACCAAGCCTTGCTTAACTGTTAATGACTGAGGGTTTAGCACTTCATCAACTGATTCTGCAGCAGCAGGATTGGTGTCGATAAACAAACGCTCATATAAGCGGAACTCAGCAGGTTTGGCAGTCGACGCCTCAACCCAATGAATCACCCCTTTTACTTTACGACCGTCACTTGGGTTTTTACCCAATGTCTCATCATCATAAGTACAGTAAATAGTGGTGATATTACCGTCAGCATCTTTATCACAACGCTCAGCTTTAATCACATAGGCATTACGTAAACGAACTTCCTTACCCTGTACTAAACGCTTGAACTTCTTGTTAGCTTCTTCACGGAAATCATCCGCGTCGATGAAAATCTCTCGACCAAATGACAATGGACGTTTACCCATCTCTTCATTGCTCGGGTGTATCGGTGCTTGAACAATCTCAATTTGGTTTTCAGGATAGTTTTCAATCACCAATTTAACAGGATTGATAACAGCCATTGCGCGTGGAGCAAACTCATTAAGCTCTTCACGAATACAAGCGTCCAACATTGCGACTTCAATCATGTTCTCTTGCTTAGTCACACCAATACGCTTACAGAATTCACGAATTGAAGCTGCGGTGTAACCTCTGCGTCTAAAGCCTGCAATGGTTGGCATACGCGCATCATCCCAACCAGAGACAAGATTACGTACAACAAGGTCATTTAACTTACGCTTAGACATCAATGTGTACTCAAGGTTTAATCTTGAGAACTCATACTGACGCGTACGGTTTGGTGCTTGGAAATCATCAAGATGATCCAATACCCAATCATACAATCTGCGATTGTCTTGGAATTCAAGCGTACAAAGCGAGTGAGTAATATTTTCAATCGCATCCGAAATACAATGGGTAAAGTCATACATAGGGTATATGCACCACTTGTCGCCAGTCTGGTGATGATGAGCAAAACGAACACGATAAATAATGGGATCGCGCATACACATAAACGGCGATGCCATATCGATCTTGGCTCTTAGTGCACATTCACCCTCTTTGAATTCGCCGTTACGCATTTTCTCAAATAGCGCTAAGTTCTCTTCAGGTGTTGTATCACGGTAGGGGCTATTCTTACCCGGCTCTTTCAATGTGCCACGGTATTCACGCGTTTGTTCTGCATTTAAAAAACAAACAAATGCCAAGCCTTTAGTGATCAATTCAACAGCGTATTGATGCAATTGTTCAAAGTAATTTGAAGAATAACGAATATCGCCATCCCACTGGAAACCTAGCCACTGCACATCGGCCTGAATAGAGTTCACATAATCAATGTCCTCTTTTTCAGGGTTGGTATCGTCAAAACGTAAGTTACATTGACCTTTATAGTCTTGTGCAATACCAAAGTTTAGGCAGATAGACTTTGCGTGGCCGATATGAAGAAAACCATTAGGCTCTGGCGGAAAGCGAGTATGCACACTGGTGTGCTTACCGCTGGCAAGATCTTCATCTATGATATTACGTATGAAGTTACTAGGACGTACTTCAGTGTCCACATGACTCATGGAATTCCTCTTTGCGAACGATGATTAATGACGAAAAAGCATAATCCTATAGATCCATATTAGGGTCAACGGTTCACGCTTAAAAACACGACTAATGGTTACAGCATAGCCATTTAAAGAGCAAAAAGCAGCGAATCATCGCTGCTTTTGTTTATACATATCGAGTATACGCTAATCGCGCTATTCGGTAATCACTTTAATACCAGGAATAATCATTTGTGTTTTTCTGCCTTTCTTCTTTAGCCACACATAAAATACCACTAGTGCGATAACGAAAAAGCCAATCCACAAACTCGATTGCAATGGATGCTGAGCAAACGTAGCCCCTTGGTAAAACACGGTGGCGGTACCGTAGGCTAAAGCAAACGTCCAAACTCCAGCAAATGCCGCCCATCGTCCACCAAACTCATTCACTAAGGCGCCCATAGCAGCAACACAAGGTGTATATAGAAGAATGAACAGCAAGTATGCAAATGCCGCTGTAATTCCTGAGAAACCGGCTTGTAGTGCACTAAAGGTAGAGCCATCAACTTCTAATTCTTCTGAAGCTGATTCTAATGAAGATACGTCGCCAACTGAAATAGACAGCGGATCGTCAAGTGCAATGCCAAATAAGTTTTCAGGAATCGTCGTTAACGCTGCAGCAAATGTTTCAGACAGTGGAGCAAGCTCTTCGTCGCCTGCGCTGCCATCTGAATAAAGACTATTCAAGGTGCCTACAACGGCTTCCTTAGCAAAAATACCGGTGATAATACCAACGGTTGCTGGCCAATTTTTTTGTTCTACGCCCATTGGTGCGAAGAACGGTGTCACTTGCTGACTGGCTACACTCAGTATTGATTCAGAACTATCTTCGTGACCAAATGTACCGTCCATACCAATGGCATTAACAAAGTTCAGTAAGGTTACAACGATGACAATCGTCTTACCGGCGCCCTTGATAAAGCTTTTGGTACGCTTACCCGTTCGAGTCATTACAGTTTTAAACTTAGGTTTTTCGTAACTCGGCAACTCCATAACAACGGCGCTACTGGTTCCCGGCAATAAGGTTGAGCGTAACAGTAAGCCCGTACCAATCGCGGCTAAAACACCAATAAGATAAAGTAAGAAAACTAAGTTCTGCCCAGACTCTGGGAAGAAAGCCGCTGCAAACAGCGCATAAACAGGAAGACGTGCACCACAAGACATAAACGGCGCCATCATGCCCGTTACGATACGTTCGCGTTCGCTGCCAAGTGTACGTGTTGCCATAATGGCTGGTACAGAACAACCAAAGCCTACAATCATAGGCACGAATGCACGACCCGGTAGACCAATGCGGCGCATTAATCCATCAACAACAAAGGCGGCGCGAGCCATATAACCTGAGCCTTCTAGCACTGAAAGTACTAAGAAAAGTGCTGCAATCACGGGGATAAATGTCGCGACCGTTTGAATGCCTTGACCAATACCACCCGCAACAATCGTCACCAGCCAAGTTGGCGAGCCAAAACTGCTCATCAATGCGCCCAGATGATCAACAAAAATAGCGCCTGCTGTCATGTCAAAAAAGTCGATAAACGCACTACCAACATTGATACTAAACATAAACATTAAATACATCACAAACAGGAATACTGGGATCCCTGCGATTGGATGCAGTACGACCTTATCGAGCTTGTCAGTTAATGTTTCTGCGTTGTCACTTTTCACAGAACCAGTAAAGACCTGTTCGACAAAGTTAAAACGAGTGGTCGCCACCATAATCTCAATATCTTTACCTTGATGAGATAATGCTTGAGAGTATTGCTCTACTTCACTGGCCATTTGGCTATTCTTACATTTACCACACCCTATGCTATTGGCAAGCATCGCTAACGCGCGGCCTCGGCTCAACGTTTCATCTTGTGCAAGTAAGTTAGTCACGGCTGATTCAATTTCGGTATCGTAGTCAAGCACCAAAGGCGCTTCAGATACCTTGCCATCAAGCAAAGCAACAAACTGCTGCTTCACCTTATCAATATCTTGTTCATCACGAGAGCAGACAGCAACAACAGGGCAGCCTAACTCTTTACTCATTTGTGCAACATCAATATGAATGCCACGGCTAATGGCAGCATCGATTTTGTTTAGCACAACAACTAAAGGAATACCAAGTTCACGCAGTTGAACAGTCAGATATAAATGACGTTCAATATTCGTTGCATCAACAAGGTTAATAATGCCGTCTATTGGTTGTTCAGCTAAATATTGCTGCGCGATTTGCTCATCTAGTGAACAATCACAACTATTGCCCGCAGGCAGTAGATCATAAATGCCTGGAAGATCAGTTAGAAAGACATCGGTATCTTGCAGAGCGAATTGACCGGTTTTTTTCTCGACCGTGACACCAGACCAGTTACCGACTTGCTGATTAGAACCTGTAAGCGCATTAAAAAGAGTCGACTTACCCGCGTTAGGATTACCAACAGTGACGCAGTTAAATTGCTTATCCATTCGACTTTTCAACCTCAATAATATCTGCTAAATCTCGACGCATACATAATTTACTGCCTCGGATGTCTAATTCTACGCCAGAGCCCATAGGTGCCCTGCGGATCAAAGAAAATCGAGTATTTGGAGTGATCCCCATCGATAGGAGTTTGCGCTTTACAACAGCAGGTAGATCAATTTGCCCTACCTGAGAAATTCTGGCGAAATCGCCTGGACTTAATTCACTTAACTTCATTGTGCATTCCACCTAATTACAGGCCTCAACTCTCTTTGAATTGGTATCGATTTTAAATGACCATAGGATTAAAAAACCTTACCTAGATCAATATTTCGAACTGTAAACGATAATAATTTTCAATTGTGTTCTCTATTATGTGACAAAACTCTCAACTAATAAACGACTGTTAACAGATAAATCGTCCGCGTTTAAATTACACTAAATAATAATGGTTATTATTTACACTTCTATCAAGTAATTAGCGGGAAGAACGCAAACGTGATCTTGATCACGCTTTTCGACTTAGCCTTTAAAGAACAGCAACAAGAAGCCTAAATCACCTTACATATGTTATGGACTTGTCACATTTTTGTTCTATTATCTTAAGTTAGTAATTTACATAAATACTAATATAACAATCCAAAAAATAACGCATTAAAAGCGAATGGAATGGGAATGACATGATGAATAAGAACACAGGATGGTTCTCAAGTAAGGTAATCAACCTACTTATGCTCACCGCAGTGACATTGAGTTTTAATGTCATGTCTGCCCCATGGGATGACCAACCCCCTAAAGAGGTCGAAGCGTTATTAGACAAAAAGTTCGCCGAGGGTAAGTATTCGGCTAAAGGCGCTGACACCTGTTTAATGTGTCATCGCAAAAGCCCTAAGGTCATGGCGTTATTCGATGGCGTCCACGGCAATATCGACGTCAAAGGCTCCCCAATGGCTGATTTGCAGTGCGAAGCTTGCCATGGACCATTGGGCAAACATAACCGCGGCGGTAAAGAACCAATGATCACCTTTGGTTCCAACTCTCCTGTCCCTGCCGACAAACAAAACAGTGTTTGTATGAGCTGCCACAACGATGATGAACGTATGGCATGGAGTGGCAACCATCACGACAATGCTGACGTCAGCTGCGCCAACTGTCATCAAGTTCATACCGGACATGACCCTATTGCGGACAGAGCGACAGAAGTTGCAGTTTGTACCAGCTGCCATACCCAGCAAAAAGCGGATATGAACAAACGGTCATCTCATCCGCTTAAATGGCAACAGATGGTATGTAGCGATTGTCATAATCCACACGGCACACTCGCCGACGCCAGTCTAAAGCAGATGAGCGTTAATGAAAATTGCTACTCTTGCCATGCCGAAAAACGCGGACCCAAGTTATGGGAACATGCCCCAGTTACCGAAAATTGCGCGACTTGTCATAATCCACATGGCAGTGTCAATGAAGCCATGCTTATCAGTAAACCACCGATGTTATGCCAGCAATGCCACGCTTCTGTTGGGCATACTTCAAATGCTGTGTTCGGTGGTAACCCCAATGCATTTAATGCCGGTCAGAGTTGTATGAACTGCCATTCTCAAGTGCATGGTTCTAATCATCCATCTGGCAAGCTGCTGCAGCGCTAACAAGGAGTGGCAACCATGAAAACTTTACCGTTCCATATTAACAAGCCTTTACAACTATCTCTGATAGCGTTAGCAATAAGCGCCTCCATCACACCAGCGCTTGCTGATGGCTATGGATTGCAAAGTGCAAATCGTGATAATGCAAAAGTTGAAAAATGGCAATGCAAACGCTGCGTAACATCATCAGGCTTTAGTGGCAGTGTTGGCGTTGGCGCCGCTTATAATGATGCTAGTGATATCCATTTTGGTAATACTAGCGGCACTGACACCGACGGTGCGGTTGGTCATCTTGAGGCCGATGTTAACTACACATCAGCAACCGGCTATCAAACTCTAATCGAAGCCGACAAACTCGGTTATGACACTGGTAGCGCAAAAATTGAAACTGGCCGTCCTGGACAATATCAAATTGCACTCGGTTATCGAGGATTAGCCAATTACGATACCAATGCTGCATTAAGCCCTTATCGAAACAGTGGCGACCAACTCGTTCTGCCCGACAGCTGGCAAACTGGGGCAACCACAGGACAAATGCCAACATTAAACGCTGATGTCACCGATACGACGCTCAAAACGTTACGCGATCGGTTTTTACTAGGAGCTGACTATAAAGGTAGCTTTTATAAGGCCACTATCAATTATCAACATGAGGAGCGACAAGGAAAGCGGAGTTTTTCCGGCAACCTATTAACCAATAGTGCCATGCTGGCCCAGCCTATTGATGACAGTACTGATGAGTTAGCGGCCAAAATCTACTTTAACGGTAAAGGTTGGCTCATCGGCATCGATTCCTCTTTCAGCCAATATAAAAACGATCATCAAGCCATTAGTTGGAACTCGGCATTCACTCCGACCTTTGGCGCGGCTTATGAAGGCCAAAGTGCAGCCTCCCCTGACAACAAAGCCTACCGTGTTGGAGCAAACGCACAACTCAGCGGCAATGGTCATCAAGTATTAATGAATTTGAGTGTTGCCAGCTTTACCCAAGACCAAGCCTTTCTACCCGCAACCATTAATGGTCCTTCACCCGCCCTACCCGCCAGTAACCTCGATGGGCAGGTTGATACAACAGACATGAAGTTAAAGTACTCTGGAAGGCTTGCACGTGGATTGAGCGTTCGAGCGCGTTACGATTATTCCGATAGAGACAATAAAACAACGCTCAATCCTTATCCTCAAGTTATCACTGATAGCTACTATGCCGGTACTGCAGTAAACCCTGAATATGACAGAACTAAACAGTTGGTCGATGTCGGCGCCAAATACCGATTTACCCGCAGTATGTATATCGACGGTGGGTATCGCTATGATCACAATGACTATAGTGACTTAGATAGAGATTCATTACAGCAAAACACACTCTATGCAAAACTCAACTACCGTATTTCACCAGCATGGTCGGCTTGGATAAAAGCCACTGCAAGCGATAGAACCGGCAGCGCCTATAACGCCGTCACCACCACATCAAGCCCGAGTAATCCTTATTTAAGAAAGTCCTACCTTGCCGATAGAGAGCGCCAAGAATATAAGCTAAATGTAGCCTACAGTGGCTCAGAAGCCTTTTCCGCGAGCGCTAACGTTCATGCCAACTTTGATGACTATGATGATACCCAAGTTGGATTGACAAGTGTTGATATTCAAGGCTATGACATTTCAGCCAGTTATAGGGTGAATGAAGACTTCAATATTAATGCCTACCTCAATCAAGACTGGCGTGACAGTAAACAAGCGGGCAGCACTAACTTTGGGTTACCCAATTGGTACGCAAACACCGATGAACAGTCAACGCTCGTGGGGGCAGGCTTAGACTACCAAAACCTATTCGATAGCAAACTCAACTTGGGCTTAGATTACTCTTATTCTGATGGCCAAAGTGATACCGATGTTATTCAAGGGCTCACCTCGCCATATGGCGATTACTTTGCAGAAAAACACAACATCAATGCCTTTGCTAAGTATCAGTTAGCAGAAAAGATGGCATTACGCTTCGACTGGATCTTTGAAAACTACAAAGATTCAGACTGGCTTAACCAAGGGCTAGCCGTTGATTCAATTCCTAACGTGCTGATTTTTGGCGACCTAAACCACGATTATAACGCTCACTATTTTGGCCTGACATTTAGTTATCAACTGTAGTTTTGTCATTTAAAGGATTTCAAGGAAAGAAAAATGAAACTGATCACCCAATCAAGACTTCATAAAAGTATTCCTCTAGGTCTAATCGCCATATTAGCGGGTTGCGGCGGCGATGATGGCAATTCTGGCAACCCTGGAGAACCCGGCGGGCCACCAGCAACAGAAATCGCCGAGCTTAACATCGCAGTCAACGACGTTGCTTTCGATGCTGGTATTGCAACGATTAACTACCGCATCACCAACGAGCAAGATGAACCTGTGGTCGGTATTCCCTCTGCGACCTATATAGCCGCTCAGTTGCTCCCCATGGGCTATACCAATGCAGGCAATGCCAGCCAGTGGCAATATTTTACGTCAGAGTCTTGCTCCAACGTGTGTGACGGCGAATTTATCGACCATAAGAATGGGCAATATAGCTACACTTTTAGTGGTGCATTTGACGGCATGAATGACATTAGCTTTATGTCTGGTGCTACTCAGCGAGTGGTCATCAAAGTGGGCGGCGATGCTTTACCCGATGGTACAGCGTTGCCAATGACTAACCAACATCATGACTGGCAAGATAAGGGGAGCGCCCCTGCTTACACCCGTAATCTCATTGAAATGGACACGTGTAATAGTTGCCACAATGATTTGGCTTTTCATGGCAGCAAATACAATGAAGTGGAAACCTGTGTTACTTGTCATAATCTAGATAAAGTCAGTAATCCAGACAATGTTTTTGCCCCCATGGTGCACGGCAAGCATTTAGTCGGTTTCCCAGTTTCATTGGCTGACTGTCAAACTTGCCATGCTGCTGATGAAACGTTAACCGAAAACATGAACTGGGCTCGCGTGCCCACTATGGAGGCTTGCGGCAGTTGTCATACCAATATTGACTTCCCTGCGGGCCAAGGTCACCCAACCCAGCAAGACAATAGTAATTGTGTCGCTTGCCACAATGCTGAATGGACCATGAGCGCCCATAGTCAAGCCGATACCGATGCTGTTCTTGGCCAATTTAATGTGGAAATCGTCAGTGCAGTATTAACAGGGACCACAGTTGAGTTAGCGGTAAGGCTTTCTAACCCTGCAACCAACGAAGTTTACACAGAAAGTGCCGATAAGCTTAATTTTGTCAATGACCTACGGATTTATGCCAACTGGGGAGTGAGTGTCGATTACACCACCCGCAGTGCCCGTTCAATCAAGCTACAGCAAACGGCACCAATCTCCGGCAGTGATGGACTATTTACGTATCAAATCAGCGGACTCACCGTTCCTAGTGAATTAACCGCAGGCATAGGTACGTTGGCCATTCAAGGTAAGCTCTGCAGCGATGACGATATGCTGGCAAATTGTGCTGAAACAGACAACACCACCAACCTCAAGTCGAGCCATCAGTTCTTTAGTGCTATGGCACTGAGTGATACTGGACGCCGAGTCGTGGTAACCAACGAAACCTGTGGCAGCTGCCATGGCGATCAGCAGCTGAACTACCACGGTTCGCGAAATGATCTTGAAGGACAGTGCCAAGTTTGTCACAACCGTAATATGCAAGCTGAAGCCAGTGCTGATAATCCTGCCGCATCAACTGCAGATTATAAGCACTTAGTCCATACGCTGCATGCGGGTTCACGTGAAAGCTATCCTGATATTAACTACCCAGGCAATATCGGAAATTGTGCTCAGTGCCACACTGAAGATGACGCTGGCGTGCTGACAGCCGCCTTACCGCTTGATAGTGCAGTGCAGCCATTAGCATTTGATGATGGCACCTTTACGAGTCCGACAGCTGCAATATGCAGTGCTTGTCATACTAGCGACACATCAATGTCACATATGACTCAACAAGGCGCTGTCTTTAAGGGTAGCGAAGCTGATGCTACAGCAGGGACTGAAAGCTGCTCGACGTGTCATGGGCAGGGTGCAACCTACGATGTGCTAAGTGTTCACCCGATAAAATAATAATCATAAGCCTAACAACGTTCGTTGTTAGGCTTTAATCGTTTAGTGATTAGAAATAATGGAATGCAAAATTATGGAAATCAAAACTAAAAGCTCAAAACTCAGTTTGATTGCATTAAGTTGCGCCGCACTGCTGGTTGGTTGTAGTGATGGTGACGACGGTGCTGATGGTGTCGATGGCGTTGTAGGTGTTGATATTGGTAGTACCTCTACGGTCATGGCAGAATTTACCAGTGCCACGGTTACAGAAGGTGTCGTTACTGTCGGGTTTAACCTAGAGAATGCTAATGGCGTAGCCGTACTCGGGCTAACAAAAGATTACGACCTCAGATTTGGAATTGCCCAGCTAGCTCAAGTGAGCGAAACCATCGATGAAGTAGAATATAACCGCGGTTATCAATGGCAAGCATATATTAATGTCTTAAAACAACCAGGCGATCTGCCCGATGATACAACAGGGCTAATACCATCTCCGCAATACCAAGCAAATGTAGAAGCTGCGAGCAACTGTGAAGACTGCTTTGTCGATAATGGCGATGGCAGCTATAGCTATAGTTTCATGCAGAACATTGCCAATGTCACAGAGCCACTTGCCGTAACCTATGGTGAAGACAATACCCACAGAGCAACATTAGAGCTGAAGCTACCACAAGCAACGGCGAATGCTCATCACGATTGGCAACCCTCTTCGGGTGAAACCAGCGGGATCCAGACTCGAAATGTGGTCAATATTACCGCTTGCTATACCTGTCATCAACCTGAAAGCCTTGAACTACATGGTGGTCGACGAGTTGACTTAGAGAACTGTGCTAGCTGTCATACTGCAACCTCTGGCGATCCTGAAAGTGGTAATAGCGTCGATTTCACTTATATGATCCACGCGATTCATAAAGGACAAGACAGAGAAACAAGCACCCCAGAAGGATCAGTACCCGCACCCTATAAAATTGTTGGCTACGGAGGAAGTTTACATGATTACGGTAAAGTCACCTTCCCGCAGAAACCCGCAGCAAACTGCGCTTCATGTCACGTAGAAGGTGATGGAGCCCCCGCCAATGCGGATCTGTTTAAAGCAGATCTAAGCAATACAGCCTGTGTAGGTTGTCACACAGAAAAACCCTCACAATCGCACTCAAGCACCAACTGTGTATCTTGTCACAATGCAACAGACACCTATCGAGGAACCGGAAATGCTGAGAAGCGTCATGGCGATGTGTTAAAGGCATACACTGATGCCGAGGCCATGGGCGTAACGTTTAGCAATATTGGGCTAGATACCGCAGGTAAACTGATGTTTGATGTCCAGATCACCGATGCCACTGGCGCAGCTATTGCTGGTGAGTTTATCAACCAAGGAACACGTGTCGTTGTTGCCTGGGACAGTGACAGGGACTTCCCTGCTTATACTGATGCATCATACAGTTTACGACGTTTTAAGCTGCAAGATGGTACCTATGATGCTGCCACTAAGACCTTTAGCATTGTTGCCAGCACCTTTGATATGCCTGCAGATGCAGACGGTAAAACGTTCGAATTGTGGTCTGCTGTTGAAGTCTGCTTTAATAACGGCGGTTACGCTGTTGCTGAAGTGGTCATGACTGCATGCTCTGACAATACCCGCTCCGTTGCGGTTAAAGAATTGCCATATCACTTTGTTTGGTCTGGTTCAGGTGTTGACGATGGTACCCAAGCTGCGATGCGCCGCTCAATCATTGACGCAGCAAAATGTCAGGGGTGTCACAATCAAGAAAATCATCACTATAATAATGGTTATAACTGTCAGACATGCCACACGTCAGATAAAACCACCAAAGGCGATGATAGCTTCCCTGGAGGCATGAAGCCGACCAGCTTTGCCTATAAAGCCCACGAAGCAGAGGGACATTATCTTAAATATGCGGGTGTACAATCCGGTACGGTTCTCAAAACGGATTGCTCAACCTGCCACACCGATGACGGCATCCAGCTAGGTCGAGCAACCGACCGTGTATGGCGTTATGGCGACACTACGACCGGAGTGGATATTTGGGTATCATCCGATGCTGGTGCTTGCTTAAGTTGCCATCAGAAGTATCTAAGTGATTCAGGCGCAAGTCATATCACCTCTAATGGCGGGATTTTAGATGGTATGGATGCCGCTGATGTTAGAACTCGCTCAGCAGAAGCTTGTTCGACTTGTCACAATCCAAGTCAACTGCTTGAGATCCACGGTAACTAATGTGTTAATTATTGAGTAATAAAAAGGAGGCTTTAGCCTCCTTTTTTATTGTCAGATAGCCTTAAGCACGTATCAACCCAGCTGCTTTGGTGATGTTTTTACTCGCATTATCATGACTAAATTGCCAGTTTCCCCTAAAGGGACTGTTTAGAAGGCACTCCAAGACACCGCTTTAATACAAAAAACCAACATCTAAGTTACAACTCAGCGCGAGATGTCACTATTAGGTTAAAACACCCACATAAAGCTGGCCATAAAGATTGATTCAAATCAATTATCATCGTGAAACTATCTATCATTTTCAGTTAGATTTAAGCTTTCACCTGCCAAGCTTAACTCATTATTAACTCCCTCAGCCACTGCACCCTAACCACTTGTTAAGTAAGTGCTTTAAAAACATTTAACATACTGTAACCGACGCAAAGACACACCTCACATTTAGCCGATCTCTCTTACAGGCAACGACCTCTTTTGGATAAGATCATGTTGAGGTAGCCCCTCACGCTTAAGAGGTAAAAACCTCACAGCAGATAAAACCTATGCAGGGAATAAAATGATGATAAATCGGTATAAATTAGCAGCAGCTGTAAAATCAGCAATCGGCATCGGCGCACTCTCTTTTGCGCTTGCGGGTTGCGGCAGCGACGGAAAAGATGGTGAAGACGGCAATAACGGCGAGATTGCCGTGCACATTAACGATGTGACCGCAGTTAAAACCCAAGTTGAACTTGCCAGCTACGATGAAGCAAACTCCACCCTTACAATAGAGTTTAACTTTACTAACCTAAACGGCGTTGCCGTTACCGGACTAGAGGATCTAACTGATCCACTGCGCGTTAGCTTTGGTCGTATGGGAACGCGAGCAGAAGCATTTTTACCTTACGAGATCACCGATTCAGAAGGCAATAGCAGCACTGTAGATTCACGTGCCGATGGTGAACGTGAAATTTGGCTGTCATATCGTAACAAGCAAAATGACACCTTAGTCACTGGAACAGATAACTGGCGCCCGAACCGTAATTGCCAAGAAGGACTAGAATGTCTTGAGTATCTTGGTAGTGGTAAGTACCGCATTACAGCACCTGATATCGTTGATACTAAGAGCCTAGACTACGGTTATGATGCCACACAGGTTCAAGGTATTTACCTGATGACCTATGGCGCAGGAACCAATAAAGTTAAGCATGTTGAATCATACTACTGGGAGCCAGCAACAGAGCAATCAGTTAGCTCACCCAAACTAGTGTTAGAAAGCCAAACGTGTACCAGCTGCCATGTTGGCGAAGACCACATCCGTCATGGTAACTATGGCAATACGGCCGATGGTTGCCTGTTCTGCCACACTGACTACACTCAGTATTCTGGTGCAGGCACAGATGAAGAAGGTAATGAAACCCACTTTACCGTCGATGGTTCCATTAAAGGGCTAGTGCACGCTATCCATACTGGCGCAACAGAAAATGACCGCCGCGCCTTAGGCAAATTTGACACTGTCATTGGCAACGCCGCTAAGAACCCCGTTTTTGGCTATAAATATGACCGGACTACACAAGTTGATGAGGAAGGTAATCCGTTAAAGCCAATCAACTACCCTGCCGCTACCGCCAACTGCGAAAGCTGCCATGTGCAGTACACTGAAACAGCAGAAACACTGCCTGAAAATGTAACGGTGCACGCGCTAGATTGGTTTAAAGATATGGATGCAGATAGCTGTCAAAGCTGTCACGGCGATTACCACTACGGTGGCCGTACTACAACTGATGACAGTGGCACCGCATATATCGGTTGTGTCGATTGCCATACCTCAAACGATGGTAACACTCGCGGTGGCGCCTTCCGTCACTTCGCCGGACACGATAAAGATAGTCGTGAATCAGCAAAAGAAGCGGGTAAGATCATCGAAACAAGCTACAGCAATATTATGTGGAATACAGAGGTGGCAGAGCTTAGCTTCACCGTCAACTTAATGATGGGTGAAGAAGTTGTTAGCGCTAGTTACGTACCTAGACTGACGATTTATGCCAATGCTGTTGATGCTGTTAAGCCGGACGCTTTTTTAGCATCACGCGCTAGCAGTACTGTAACTGCAAATGACGATGGTAGTTTTAATGTTGTCGTTGATGCAACACCTGCTGGCTATACGTTACCAGCATTAGCTAAGGCGATTGACAATGGCGCAGACTTGGCGCTATCAGCAAGCTTCAGTGCCTGCTTCAAGAATAAAGCGTCAACCTTAGTTGAACTCGATTCTGAGGGCAACTGTAGTGGGATCCTTAGCGCCAATGCAGCAACAACTGAGTTCTTAAAGCTTGATGGTACTGCTGGGGTCGAACGTGCAAGTGCGGTAAATTATGACAACTGCGCAAGCTGTCACAACAATGACATGGTTGTTCGAAAAGGCGCTAGTCACTACCGAAACGCAGACCTTCACACTTGTGCACAGTGTCATGAAGCGGGTGATTACAATAGCATGATCGTCCGAGTTCACGGTACATTCGGTAAAGCTCATGGTCGAGAAGATGTCCAGTCTTTAGTCGATACTAAAACCTGCACCGCTTGTCACGATGACAGCGATTACAGCTTAGAAAATGCACGTTCAACTCCAATGCGTTGGAACCGTAAAGACGAAACGTTCTCCAGTCCACAAGCTGGGGTTTGTGCATCATGCCACGTATCTGATAGCTACCAAAGTAGTGAGCAGAAAAGCGCCGCTAAATCACATATCGAAAACATGGGTGGTGTCGTAGCAGATACATTTGAGAATGCTCAAATGGCGACTGAAACGTGTTTAACTTGTCATAGCGCAGAAAAGATTGCCGAGAACCATATGCTTAACTAACTGAAGTACGTTAAGTCGACTAAAATTACCAAAAAGTAGTAGAAGGCATTACAGGTAAAAAGGATGAGGAACTCGCTTTCCCATCCTTTTTTATTACCTAAGTCAAAACTTGAACTTGTTAAAAGTTAACGTCAGTAAAACGTAATTTATTTATTTTATGACAGTGACTTAAATACTGTTACCGCGCACCACTCCAAGTCAACAATGCGTCAACACTTCAGCCTTTTTGGTCGATTCAATCTTAATCGATAATTAAAATAGTCCTAAAAACGCCCTTTTCTATATACCCCTAAAGAAATAGTCAGATCTTAATCACATAAAGCGGCTAAAACACCTGCTAAAAACCTCCCGCTTCGTTAGCCTTAGAGATGGAAATAAAATTCCGCACACTAATGGTGGGTTAATGAGATTTGTTCTCAACTTATATCCATTTTGGTGATGATTAAAAAACTATTGCAGGGACAAAAAATGATGAAATTATTTAACTTAAGCGCAGCTTCAAAAGCGCTACTAACAGCAGGAGTGCTTTCACTAGCAGTGTCTGGTTGTGGTGGCGATGATGGTAAAACTGGCGAAGACGGAAAGCCAGGTCCAGTTGGCACACCTATCGGGTCAGTTTCACATGTACAAGCTGATATTACTTCAGCTAGCGTAAGCGAAGACGGTTTCTTAACCGTAAACTTCAACTTAGCAGATGCTAACGGCGCTGCTGTATTTGGCATGCAACAAACTGATGTTAGCGCGGTTTCATTTGGCCGAATGGGTAATGAAGATGAAGTTGCAGGCACGGATATTGAAGGTTCGCCACGTGATATCTGGCTAAGCTATTTTAACAAAGATAAAGGTGAAGGCCACTTCACTGGCTCTTCTTATTTCAAAGGTAAAAACTGTGAAGATTGTCTAACCGATAACGGTGATGGTAGCTACACACTAACCCTAAACAAAGAAATTGATACCTTAGAAAAATATACCTACTCAGCAGACGCGACAAACGGTATTTACTTAGGCGTAAAGTCAGCTAATGATGCAGGTACAAGCTTAGTCAATAACAGTTTCTACTATTGGCAACCAAGCTCAGACACTGCGCAAGATAAACCTAAAGCCGTTATCGCAAATGAAACCTGTCAATCTTGTCATCGTCCAGGTCAAGATGGCGCGCTATCAATGCACGACGACAAAGACAAAGACGGCAAAAAAGACAAAGTCGGAAAACATGTCACCCTTGAGTCTTGTACTTTCTGTCATACCGATTACAACTCGTACATGAAAGATGTAAAAGATGAAGATGACAAAGTTATTGGCACTGTCGAATTTGATGGTTCAATTAAAGCAATGGCACATGATATCCATAGCCATTCTTTCTATAACGGCATCTACCCACAATCTGCCTCTAACTGCCAAACATGTCACCAGCCAGACGAAAATGTTGCTATGGCTGATGCATGGAAAGCAGATTTAGATACTGCCACTTGCATGAGCTGCCACAACAGCCCATATGCAGTACCAAGCTGGCACTGGGGCGATGATCAGATAGGAGACAACTATGAAAACTGCGTCTCTTGTCACAACGATCCTGATGGTAAACGTGGTGCAGAACGTGGTCACTACGCTGAGAATACAACTTTTCAAGCCACTGAAACAACAGTCACCTTCAATAGCATGACTTATAATGCTGAAGCTAAAACTGTTGTTGCAAACATGACAGTCACTAACGGTGACAACACTATTACCTTGGCTCAAATTGATCCAACTCCATATAAATATGGCGGATCTACAAGTGCTATCGTATTTAACGGCGTAGTCGATGATGACTTTATCGTTAACTACCAGAAAGTAGGTTATAACCTATTTTCTGCCGGCGCTGATAATACCATCGACATTACTATTACAGATGAATCTTTGATGCCAGTAGAAGGTGATGATGGTTTTGATAAAGAATATGCTTATAAGTATGACTACTTCAAAGTAAAAGACGTGATGAATACTGAAGGCGTAACCGTTGCTCTTAGCAGTCAAATTCATGTTTGCTTTAGCAGCAAGGGTACTGTAGAAGATTGTGTTGTGTCTGATGACGGTGTTATATCAAACTCAGGTCCATACGCTGTTTCAGATACTGCTTACTTCACTGGCACTGGCACTGCAGTTGATAAATCTCCACGAACTCAACATGCAGAAATGACTGCTTGTCAGCAATGTCACACCACTGATATTAAGCATCGTTTCAGTAATGACATGGATGGTTGTGCAAGCTGCCATAACGGTACACGTGATAGAAAGACTTCTAGCTCTAACTTAGCGGTTATCGTACATAGCAAGCATTACCTATATGACAGCTCTGGTGACTTGTTCTTCAAGAAAACTGAGTGTCAATCTTGCCACGGTGAAGATGGTTATTCACTAAGCAAGATTGTTAGCGATGCTGCGCCAGTTGCTTTTGGTAAAGTAACAACAGGTGTTGATGCCGACGGTAAGCCGATTTATGGAGATGAGCAACTTGTAGTCTCTCCACAAACAGCAGCGTGTGTTAGTTGTCACGTAGCGCCATATGGCTTGAACACTTCTACAGCTTCTCATATCCAGTCTATGGGCGGAATATTATTAGAAGAAGGTGTTGCGCTTACAACATTGGGTATCCCTGCATCAGAATACGAACTGTTAAATGTTCAAGAAACTTGTGCTACTTGTCACAATGACAGTCAGCTACTTGAAGCACATGCAAACTGGGGCAGCAGCCACTAGTTTAAACGTGAATATGTAAACTGAAATACCACTAAAAAGGGAGGCTTAGCCTCTAATGCCGATCAGTTAGTCAATATTTGATCGGTTGACCGATCTTCTCAGCATGCGAAAATCCGAATGTATTCCTTACATTCGGATTTTTTATGGACGTATCTCAAGCA
>NZ_JAKIKW010000025.1 GCF_023283945.1 Shewanella gelidimarina
TGCTGGGTAACAGAATACGCCTTAGTGGAGGCTTGAGCCGTATGCAGTGAAAGTTGCACGTCCGGTTCTTAGGAGGGCGGTACTTGGTGACAAGTGCCGCCTATCCGACAGGTACGGCTTAGAGTGATAGCTCTAAGGCGCTATAGCCCCAAAGTTTGTTAGGACTATAAATCCAACATGCATCAGGTAACCAATTTTAACCGAGCAGAGCTAATGACTGGCAATTTGCTCTAATACAAAATACGATCTGCATATGAAGTCTCGTTAAACCAAGCGCTCACTTCCCACAATCCAATTGAGTCGTTTATGTTCAAATACGATTAGTTAACTGGTTGAAAAAAAATACCTTTAACGTTTATAGTGTGCAGAGAACAAACAGTGGTGTCTGCGTGAAAACGAACATGCAGCCAAATATAAGGTTATGCATAAGTCATGAAAAATTGTGGTCATGAAAATGTAACTTGTTTAAATCAATATGATTTGATTCGTAAATATCATTGTAAAGATTGCAATGAAGTAGTTATGTGCTCTTGTGATAAAAAGCATGGTGAACGATTCTTACCTCACCAACTCAAAATGGGTTCTTGGGAGGGTTCCAAAGAGCAAGTTCCTGTAACACTTGGATTCCAAGAAAACATATGTCCAGTTTGTAGGGGGCTAAAGGCTGTTGCGGCACCAACAGCTCCTATGCATGGGGCTACAACGAAAATTGTTAGATATTATTGGCGTGAGATATTCTTTGAAACAACAAGAAGGTTTTATGATGCCAACCCAAACTTAGACCCTTTGGATTACAACTCATCTGAATTTAATTTCCCAGAAAAAAGACGTGAAGTTGAAAAGCAGGTTATTTCTGAAATAAAAAAACAACATGAAACTAATCCAAAGTATGAGTACAGCGAAAAGAGTCAGCAAGAAGTAATCGAAACGACTAATACGGAGGTTATCCTTGTTAATGCTGAGCATGTTAATACAGGCGAAAAGAAGGTTGGTATCCGCAATGGAGACGGTATTGTTACTGTTGAAGAATATGCAGCTGATTACTTCAATAAGCAAGGGTTCAAAGTTTTAGAAGTAGAAAGTGTTCCATTTCATGTCTTGTTTGGTATTTTTATGTTTTTGGTCATTGAAGACGCTGACGATAGTAAAGGGAGAATTGTTCAGTTTGGTAGTCGAAATGACTTTGATACAAACACATGTCAGGAAGGAATGATTACGACAATCTTGCCTGATGACTTTGGAAGTAACTTGTACTTTGAAAGACAGAAAGAGCTTATAGATTGGCATCTATCCGAGCTAGATGATTTAGATTGGCTGTTCGACTATTGGTTAGAATGCAGTTCAAACTTTAGACAATACCTTTGGGCACATAGAGAAAAAGATATCTCTAAAGCTAAAGAGGTAATGAATGTATTAGGATTGGAAAATATTAAGAAAGTTCTCAATTACATGGTAATGAACTACTGGAAAAACTTTTGTGGCTGGCCAGACTTGTTAGTATATGATGATAATGATGATTTTTTCTTTGTAGAAGTCAAATCTAGAAACGATAAGCTAAGTGAAGATCAGAAAAACTGGTTGATGGGAAACATGCAACATATGGGGTTCAAGGCAAAAATATTCAAAGTTGGAAAGCTGTGAATGCATAACAAACGCAGCCACAAGGAAAATGTTTCCACTACAATACAACTTTTGCTTTTCTGCCGCGTTACCCATAAATTATCCTAATGGATAAACCGAACTTCCAAGTGATTCACCTAACAAGCTTTTGTCCAGAAATGAGCTAGACGCTACTCTGAACTCGCTGGCAGATCATCTGCTGTGGAACGTGCAAGCTTCTGAAAAAGGGATTTTTCAGCAGAGCCTACATGGAGGTATTCACGGCGGCTTGCAAAGGAACATAGTGGATGAGCTGCTTTCCATCATAAGTAGATGTTTTAGGTAATGGCACTAGAACCCGGCCCAGAAGCCTTGCCGGGATGACTCCCAATTATTCCCAAGTTGTTCTGCTAAGCTAGCTTATTTTTGTTCAATAGCTTGTTAGTTTTTGGTCATAAGTCTTAAGGATATCAGGTTGAAGTGAACCAGCAGAATACTCTATTCCCCATCGAAGTTGCCGAAGTACGTTGAAGAAATAGCCGTAATGCCCACACGGACGTGGGCATAGCTTTCGCGGGACAGGATGTCCCATCGGAAGCGTTAGGCTATTTTGAATAAGTATGAGGGAGACAACTTCGTCTGGGGCGCTGAGGGTTTGTTAAGGGGGACAAGCGCTTTCCCCCTTGGCTCGGGTGTGGGCGAAGCGCCACGACCTTATATCAAACGAAGTTTGATTAGTTTGGTTTTTAGATGCTGAAGTACTTTAAGCACCAACGAGCTTTTGTCCAATAGCTTGCTAGTTTTGGGTCACCGCGGGGATCTCTTGATTAGGCATCATGCTCAATCCCCAAACTGCTGCTTAGCTGCTCCCAAGACGTACCCTCTGGCGTTTGTTGCTCGACGCTATAATAGCCATAAAAAAGCCCACTCTAAGTGGGCTTCTAGTCTCAATTCAACGCTTAGTCTTCAAGCTGACTCAGATATTTAATCAACTCTGCAAGCGCTTCAGGTGACTGAGGTTGCACTTTAATCAGGTACTGCCCATTAACGACTAATGACGGTACCCCACGAATTTCAGCTAATTGAGCTTGAGTGTCATAATTCATCAAGGCCAGTTTAGCATCAGCAGAATTCATCGCTGCGTCGATCTTTTTAGCATCTAGACCTTGGCTAACAAAGAATGATTTTAATTGGTCAGGGCGTGTGAATGCGTCCCCTTTTTCATGAATACGGCTAAAGATACTGCCATGAACTTGTTTAGTGACACTGAATTTCTGCGCTAAATAATAGGCTTCTTGACTTAATATCCAACTCGTACGCCCTGCACCAACAGGGGTTCTTTCAAATTGAATATCATTTTCAAGCAAGTGTGCCGTCTTTTCAAAAAGCGGGTCTTGTTTGTAGCAATGACCGCAATTATAGGAAAAGAACTCTCTTATTACTGGCTTTTGTGCTTCAGGGATCCCGCCGATTTTAACGTAATCGACACCTTCTACATATTGCTTGGCATGTGCGCTTTGTAGTGGCAGTAACAGCATAAAAAACGCCAATATTGCACTTCCCAAAAAGACTTTAAACTGCTTCATAACACTCCTTAATATTTAACAGGCAACCAGCATATCCATGGGATCACTGAACTGATATTCAAAATTTAGCTCTTTCATTAACCTATCGCTACTAATGATTTTTCCGCTACCGCTCTCTTTTATGAATTGCGGCGCAACTAAGCCCAATTCTAAAGCCGCTTGTTGATAAAAAGACTGACGAGCCGGATGCTTCGGCGCGCAAACATTATACGTCCCGTTTGAGCTTGGCTCAAAAACTAATTTAGAGACCGCCAGTATGCAATCATGCAAATGAACGATGTTAACGGGTGCTTCGGGCTGAGATAGTTCAGTTTTACCGGCAAGAAAACGCCCAGGGTGACGCTCAGGCCCAACTAAACCCGCAAAACGAGCAATACAGCTATGACTTAGCGCTGAAAACATGGCTTCGGCTTGTAGCAGCTTGCCGCTAACTTCAGAATGAGCAACAGCATCTTTTTCAATCATCAGCTTTTCAAGTGAAGGATAGACCCCGGTCGTACTGATAAAGATAATTTTTTGATAAGTGATATCGTTGATCAAGGTTTTTAATCTTGCCAGCTTAACTAAATAACCGTCGGGGTCTTTTCTTAAACTAGGCGGGATATTGACCACCAGGCAATCAGTATTGAGCGCGACTTTTATGGCGCCTTGATTTTGCTCTAGTTGTTCGTCGAGCGATAAGTCTAATGTAAACCCATTAATACCATGCTCAGTAAGCAAAGCGGCATTTTCAGCGTTGCGTTTACTACCATTAACCCTAATTCCTTGCGCAACCATTGCCTGTGCTAACGGTAGGCCAAACCAGCCACAGCCTACAATACAAACTGACTTTATCATCTTTATCCTTATCTTTGCTTAAACTGATTCACAGAGGGCTGAAGTAAAAACTAATATCAGCACTGGGGTCTAATTTTGTTAATGCTGTTTTACTTAACTCATCAATCTTTACGACCCTCTCAATCGATATATTTTCTTTAATCAAATATCGTAGTGTTGTGTTCTCACCGTTTTCATCACATGCAAGCACGTGAGGTTGCTTCACTAAAGGTGTGGTGACCAGCACTTTTGCAACTTGAGCATTTGATAGCAACACTAATGTACCGGGAGGGTAGATCCCAAGCACTTTGACCAGTGCCGAAATCAATGATGGTGCATGCTTACCCACTCTTTTTTTAAAAAGATAGCCTAAAGCGACTTGCGGAGAACGCCCTTCTCCCCCCTTTAGTAATTGCTCGAAATCATTTGCCAGTGCAACGATTTGAGTGGTTAATGCGATTGCAGGCCCTTTCAGTCCGTTAGGGTAACCACTGCCATCAGCCCATTCATGGTGATGTAATACAATATCGAGCACCGCTTCAGGAAATAGATTTTGTTTGGTCATCATGTCATAGCCAAACTTAGGGTGCATCTTTAAAAAGTTAACCTCATGATCGGATAGATTCGACTTTTTCCGCCGGATGACATCAGGCACTTTAAGTTTCCCTAAGTCATGAAATAATGCACCCATCGCCATATCACGCAACTCAGAATTTGTGCAGTCTAGTAAATGCCCCAACATCATCGATAGTACAGCAACGGATACGCCATGCTCGGTTATCGCGCTGTCTTCACCACTATTGACTAATGCAAGGCACGGTATTGGAGTTTCCTTAATGTGATCCATCAGTGATTCAACTAACGTTGCTGCGGCTCGGTAGGCCCCCTCCGGTTCAGCACTTATTTTTGAAAACGCAGTGCGACATTCTACACCGCACTTTTGGAATCGTTGCTGGCTAATTCTTAATGATTTTCGTAGAGATGAAAGCTGCTCTTTTGCATAGTCTTCTGCGGACTTCTCTACCACTGTTGCTATCGGTTGTGCAGCTGTCGTCGTGATTAATTCTTTGCCTGCGATTAAATACACATAGGAGATATTCAAGCTTTTAATCAACTCTATCTGCGATCCGCTTTCAATCTCAAATTGGTTAAATACAAAAGGATGATTAGTCCATGACAAAGGCAGTTTAATCGTTAAACCAACGATCAACTGTGACAAAGGTAATTTAACGCCCTTGGACATTACTGATTACTCCAGTGAAATACACTCAATCTACCAAGCGCCTCACTTTTGAAATAGGAGATTGTGACCAATGACTTTAGCTTGAGTTAAAGTGACGCTAAAGCATTGGAATATCAATCTTACTCATATTTCGATAATAATAGCTTTCTGCTGTGAATAACAGTTAGTAAGTCAATTTTATGACGGTTATGATTAATGAACATTGATACAATTGTCGACGTTGATATGAGATGAAACATCGTCTCAGTGCATTGCAAATACTGACGTAGCTAAAAACAGAAGCGAGTCTCGCAATGATATTTAGACTAATCATCCTAACATCTGTCATTCTAACGTCGGCCGATTTACCTCTAACAGAGTGATGTTTTTCCGGGCATTGAACCATGACGAATGAACACTTTAGCCATTAGTTATAACTTATAGCGTAATCATCCCTTACTAATTCAACAATACCGCCAAAGGATATTGTATACAATGTGAGGTTATTGTATTCTAATTCTGCTCTTTGGCATTGATAGCCCCGACTATTAGTTTCAAAGGCAAACTGTCAATTGTCCTTTTATTAAGGCTAGTCGTAATCGAGTGCTGCTTATGGCTTAACTAAAGAAGGTTTTTCGTCAATATCCCTGGATCATAATATCGAATGCTGTCGATATTGCAGATTCTTTTGACGCTGTATTTATACAGCGTCTTTTTTTTGCCTATGATCCCAGAAGTTTGCACTTAATACCGACAGATTGAAATAACTCAGCACTAGAGTCCTTCCAAAAAGACTGTTATCAAACAAGATTGTCACTACTAATACGGCGTTGCCACCAGCCATAGTATGCTAAATGTTTTCGCAGCAAGGGAAGGTAAAGCAAGGTAAGTGTTATTCTATAAGGCCGCTATCCATAGTCAGATTAGAAGCGACGTAAACTAATTAAAGTCACTGGCTACTCATTCGGTGCTTTCCAATCGGAAAAATAATGTGTCAATCGCTTTGAATTAAACAAATATAACGTGCTCCAAAACAGAAAAAGCGCATCCAATCCCACACTCCAGCTATAAACGTAGTACGAATGTAATACCCGTTGCACCAGTAAGCTGGCATCTATACACAATAAAGCCAGTAACACCCACTTCATGTAAGGAAATAGAGGCTGTACCCACTGAGGAGTACGTTTTCTTTCTGCAATAATGACCGCGTAGACCACTAAGGCGCCCGCCCCCGCCATTAATGCCATTAAGAAATCGGACTTTTGTGGATAAACCAGCGCAACCAAGCCAGCCCTATCGCTCGCTTGTGTTAAAGATGCCACTAATATGCACCAACCCCGTGCAAGAAAAACCAATATCAGGTAAAGCATCAGCGGGGGCTTCATATGGCCTTTATCGTCAAGCCAAGTAATATTGCTGAAATTCAAATCATCTCCTTTGAGTTAAATCGGGTGTTGTGACTAAAGCCATTGCCATTACAAAAGTCACCATCAACAGGGTAGATATGGTGCCAGACTTATCAATTTCAATGATTGAGTTTTATGACACAAAAAAGCTCCTTAAAAAGGAGCTGTTATTGACCATGATAACTTTTAAGACAAGATGATAATCAATGCATCTTCATCAATCACTTTTACGCCAAGCTCTTGCGCTTTGGTTAACTTAGACCCTGCTGCAGCGCCGGCAACCAAACAGTCGGTATTCTTCGATACACTGCCTGCGACTTTTGCACCTAACGCTTGAAGCTGTGCCTTCGCATCATTGCGGTTAAGCTGCGTTAAGGTGCCTGTTAATACCCATGTTTGCCCTTTCAGCGATAAATTCTCATCAGCAACGTCTTCAATCACTGGCCAAGATACGCCCGCTTCAATGAGTTTATCAATAACCTCTAGGTTATGCGGCTGCGCAAAAAAGTGCTCAAGATGTGCCGCAACAATGGTGCCAACATCATCGACTTTAATGAATTCTTCTGCATTAGAGGCCTTAAGCGCATCCAATGTTTTAAAGTAGGCGGCCAGGTTCGCTGCCGTCGCTTCACCCACCTCGCGGATCCCTAACGCATATAAGAAACGGGAAAATGTCGTCTCTTTTGCCACATTGATAGAGGCCACAAGCTTAGTCGCAGACTTCATCCCCATGCGCTCAAGCATCGTCATCGCTGATGCTGTCAGCCTAAATAGATCGGCAGGACTTTCGACAAGTTCCTTATCAATTAGCTGCTCAACAACTTTATCACCCATACCGTCAATATCGAGCGCTTTTCGAGAGGCAAAATGTTTAATGGCTTCTTTACGCTGTGCTTCACAGAATAGTCCACCAGTGCAACGTGCAGTCGCCTCACCTTCAATACGCTCCACTAGGCTTTGACACACTGGGCATTGTGTAGGAAATTCGATATCTTCAGCGTTTTCAGGGCGTTTTTCAGCCACCACGGCAACAATTTGTGGAATAACGTCACCGGCGCGACGGATAATGATCGTGTCGCCGACTTTAACCCCAAGACGAGCTATTTCATCCGCATTATGCAACGTGGCATTTGAGACGGTCACGCCACCCACAAATACCGGTTTAAGACGTGCAACTGGCGTCACAGCCCCTGTACGACCGACTTGGAAATCAACGCCCTCTAACAGGGTCATCTCTTCTTGTGCCGGAAACTTAAACGCGGTAGCCCAACGAGGGGCTTTAGCCACAAAGCCAAGGCTTAACTGATGCGCTATTTGATTAACTTTAATCACCACACCGTCAATTTCAAACGCTAAGCCACTGCGACGCAGTTGAATATCATTGTAATATTCCATCACCTCGGCGATCGACTCGCAGACGTTAACTTCTTGACTGACTGGCACGCCCCAAGAGCGCAATTGTTCAAGCTGGCCATAATGACTGTCGGCAAGCTCCCACGTTTCAGGCTCAACCACCCCTAACGCATAAGCATAAAAACCTAAGGCTCGGCTGGCTGTTATTTTACTGTCTAACTGACGCAAACTACCTGCAGCCGCATTACGAGGGTTAACAAACAGCTTGTCACCTTTCGCTAATGCGCGTTTGTTAAGTGCATCGAATGCCTGGTGCGGCATAATCACTTCACCACGAACTTCAACCAGTGGAGGAAACTTATCACCGCGAAGCGTTAATGGTATCGACTTTATAGTGCGTACATTCTCAGTGATATTTTCTCCCGTTTGGCCATCGCCACGGGTCGCGGCACGTTCAAATACGCCATCACGATAAACAATACTCACCGCTAAACCGTCGAGTTTAGGCTCGCAACAATAACTAAGATCTGTCCCCACTTTATCGACAATTCTTGAATGGAATGCGCTAAATTCAGTTTCATCAAACACATTATCTAAACTCAACATCGGCTTTAAGTGAGTAATTTGGTCAAACTTCGCCAACGCCTCACCGCCAACACGTTGTGTGGGAGAGGCTGCACTCGCCAATTCAGGGTGTTGCATCTCAAGTTCGTTAAGGCGTCTAAGTAATCTATCGTATTCAGCATCTGGAATCGTAGGATTATCATCCACATAGTAATGGTAATTGTGCTGATTAAGTTGGCTAGTCAGTGCTGCGATTTCTAGTTCAATAGCGTGCATTTATTTTGTCCACATAATAACAAAGGCCGCCGAAGCGACCTTTTAAAAACCGGTTTAACTAATAAGTTGGCTCTGCGTTAAACCTGCGCTTTAATTCGTTGAATATAATTCTGTTTCGTACTATCGAGCCACGCATCGCGGCCACCATCAAGTACAATGCCGTTGAGATCATCTGCAATTTGATGAGCTGAGTTAAGCATAATAGAGAAATTTCTCAATGCATCGCCGTGGCAAGGTAATGTCATAAACAACACCACGCCTTGGGTCGAGAACTGCTCCATGCTATCGGGGTCAAATACCCCGGGCTTAACCATATTAGCCATTGAAAATAACACTTTCCCGGTCCCTGCATTGTCTTCATGGCGATGGAATATATTCATCTCACCGAATTTGAAGTTCAATGTCAGTAAACAAGGTAACAACTCTGCTCCGTTAAGCTCTTCACCCTCTTTAGCCACCACATGTAATACCAACACATCTTGTGGTTCACCTAATGGTTGCGGCTCCTCAACACTTTCTGCAACAAAGCTTTCTTGGGCAGCTTCAGTGCTTAATACTGGTTCGTCAGCACCAAATAATGACGGTTGAATCGGTGTATCTTCCTTAAACACATCAGGATCAGGTTCAGCTTCTGACAAAGAAGGCTCTACTCGAGTCGTTTTTGCTGCGCGAGCGGCTTTCTGAGTTGGCGCTTCAGTTAAACTAAATGTGGTATCAACATTAGATTCAAATACAGTGTCGACATTAGCCGTTGCGCCCGCTTCTGCCATTAATGGCTCAATGCTCTGCTCAGTGACCGATGATTGATCACTTTGCGCCTTGATGATCCTCACTTCGCCGATACCATCGTTATCGAAACCTTGAGAATCTCTGCGCTCTCGATTGATATCGGTCATAGGGCTCTGTTTGAACCCTTTAGGTTGTTGCTTTTTTATAGACCAAAAACCATGCACAAGTACGGCAATAATCACTATCGCCCCTAAAAGAAGCAATACCAGTCGCAAATTTTCCATTGGTTACCCTGTAATTCCTATATTCATCCAGCGTCGGCTAACGCCACCGCTTCATCGATATCTACCGCCACAATGCGCGAAACGCCGGGCTCATGCATAGTCACACCGATAAGTTGATCGGCCAATTCCATGGTGATCTTGTTATGACTAATATATATAAATTGTACGCTTTGGGACATCTCTTTTACTAAACGACAGAATCGTTCAACATTGGCATCATCCAAAGGTGCATCAACTTCGTCCAACATACAAAAAGGTGCTGGATTCAATCTAAAAATAGCAAAAACTAATGATAAAGCCGTTAACGCTTTTTCTCCACCAGAAAGAAGATGGATTGTACTATTCTTTTTACCGGGTGGCCGAGCCATAATCGTGACGCCGGTTTCTAGAAGATCATCCCCCGTTAACGCTAAATAGGCACTCCCCCCCCCAAATACTTTTGGAAACAAAATGCCTAAATCTTTATTCACTTTCTCAAAAGTATCTTTAAATTTACTTTTGGTTTCGGTATCAATTTTCCGAATCGCTTCTTCCAAGCTACTCAATGCCGAATTTAAGTCTTCATCTTGGCTATCTAAATAGCTTTTACGCTCGTTTTGTTGTTCAAACTCTTCAATAGCGGCGAGGTTTATGGCCCCTAAATGCACTATTTGAGATCGCAAACGTTCTAACTCTTTTTGACGCCATAAAGTGGTACGATTCGCATCGAGTTTTAACAATACCTGCTCAACATCGATCCCCTGCTCATTGATTAGGCTGAACTGGCTGTCAATTTGCCCTTTTAAACCTTCACGACGTAACTTTAACGTGCTCATGTTCTGAGTCAAGTCTTCAATCTTTACAAGTTGTTGTTTTTTATTAGCTCCAGCACTATCGCACCGCTCTTGAAGTCCTGCCTGTAGCTGTCTAATACCACTTAATGCTTGCTGTTTCACTTGTTGAACTTCCAATGCTTGCGCTAACTGCGTTTTTATTGGAAGTGCATTATGATTGGCGCTACCACTCTCTTTATCACCCAGTTGCGCTAGAACTTGCTTTTCGTTGTGTTCAAGCTCTTCAAGTCGTTGCTGCTGGTGATTAACCTTTTGCCCTATTAAAGCGACTTGAGTCTGGATAGTTTGTTCACTTTTAAGTCGCGTTTTAAGTGACTGTTCAGAGGTGCTTAGCAAGACTTTTAGTTTATTGAGCAACGTAGATGCCGCGAGTTTGTCGGTTTCAGCGGTCTGCTTTCTTTGTTGAGCTTGCTCAAAAGTATGTTGTAATGCTAGAGCATCCTGTTGTAACTGCACTTTTTGAGTCGATAGCTGTTGCTGCTCTTGACTGGTTTCTGTCAGCTCTTGCAGTAACTGCTTATGCCGCTCATCAGTGTCATTTATAGCATGTTGCATCGCTTTAAGTTGTGACTGCAATCCCGCTAGAATCACTTTTTGTGCTTGGATCTGTTGATGTTTTTGCTGCTGAACTGTGACTAATGGTGCTAGCTCTTGCGCTTGCTTAGACAGTGCCAGTGTCAACGTGCTTAACTTGCTTTCGGTATTATCTACGGCTTCAACAAGTTCACTGTATTCATTCTTAAGTTGCACTAACGAGCTTGACTCCGCTGTTTTTTCAACGATAAAGTCAGCTCCAACAAGATAACCGTCGGCGGTAGCAAACATCTCATGTTCAGCAAGTACCGCGCGTTGCTGTATGGCTTCATCTTTAGTTTCTAGCCATTTAACCTGACTTAGCCATGGTTGCAAATTCACCGGCGTATTAATCACATGGTTAGTCATTGGGTTAGCGTTAAACCCAGTGGTCATTTCAGTAACATCGTCGAGGAGTACTGGAGAGTTGAGCACATTAGACAGTAATAAATCGACCGAGCGCTCCCAACCAGGAGTCACCTCAATAACTTGCCATAACTGAGTGCAGGTGATGTCATTTTCGTTAGGTAATAACTGCGAAACTACGGACAAACGCCCTTTTTCATCGGCTAATTTGACTTTAACGGATTCGAGTTCAATTTTAAGCGCATCGCTTGCGCTTTGACGAGTTTCAATATTGAAACTCAGCTCGTCATAAACCTCTTGTTCACCTTCGGTCTCTGTCATTAGCGTATCGCACTGACTCGTTAACGCGTTAGCCTTAAGCTCAGCAAGCTTTTCGCTAAGCTGTTGCGCTTTCTCCGTCAGCCTAGCGACGAGCTTTTGCTTTTGAACAAACTCATTGGCACTGTGATTCAGTTTACTTCGATTCATCTCTACGGCTAAATGCGCTTTAGCCTCTGTGCTACTGTTTATCTGAAACTGCTCTGAAAGCTCACTATGGCGTTGAGTAGCTTGTACTAATTGAGCTGATTCGTTGGCAACTTGACGTTGTAAACTTTCCATTTCTGGCAGAGATTGTTGCTGTTGTTCTTGAAGTCTAGTCTGGGTTTGAGTGTCGCTATGGAGTCCGGTTTGATGTAACTCTATTTGCCTTGTGATCTCTCGCAGTCGTTGATTTAAACTATCATTTTGCTGCTCACGATGTTTCATCGATTGCTCAAGCTTGGCAATATGTGTTTTGGACAAGTAAAAGGCTTCAACTTGCTCATGCTCACGGCTGTCTAACTCACTTAATTGCAAGCTTAACTCAGTCAAACTTAATTCAAGCGTCTGCTTCTCTGCTAATAGACTGGCTTGCTGCACTTCCAACTTACCAATCTGAAGGTTAAAACCCTCTATTTGCTGATTAAGCTCATGGTAACGAGATACCACCAGCTCCGATTCGCATTGACGTTCAGATTGCTTTAACTCTCTATATTGCTTCGCCGTTTGAGCTTGCTCAGCAAGCCTCTCTAATTGCTTACCCAGTTCAGAGCGAATATCGCCCAGCCGTGATAGGTTTTCTCGAGTATGTCGGATACGGTTTTCAGTTTCACGTCGACGCTCTTTATAGCGAGAGATCCCCGCAGCTTCTTCAATGAATACTCTAAGCTCTTGCGGCTTAGACTCTATTAGACGAGAAATCGTTCCTTGCTCGATAATGGCGTAACTTCGAGGACCAAGTCCGGTCCCCATAAAGAGGTCAGTAATATCTTTACGACGACACTTTTGATTATTTAGAAAGTAGTTCGAGTCGCCATCCCGGCTCACTTGCCTTTTTATCGCTATCTCTTGATAACTGGCATATTCCCCGGCAAGTCGATTATCTTGATTATCAAATAATAGCTCTACACTGGCGACAGATACCGGTCTTCTCGCTGTTGAACCGTTAAAAATAACGTCAACCATAGAGTCGCCACGAAGATGTTTAGCTGAGCTTTCACCCAGCACCCAGCGCACAGCGTCAATAATATTTGATTTTCCACAACCATTTGGACCAATAATGGCGCTCAAAGGGTTGGGTAAGGGAATTTTGGTTGGATCGACGAATGACTTGAATCCGGCAAGTTTTATCTGTTTAAGTCTCATGATGCCGTTTTGGTCACTTCCACGCTAATTTATTTAGCGACTAAGTTTGATGGGGTTATTCCGATGCTAACTTTACCAAAGCTAACAGCATTTTGTAACGTTTTTTATCAGTGATTAACGGCTTTTCACTTGCGGATAAAATCCGACTGACTCACAATCGTGCTAATGCGCAATTTTAGCTAAAAAGAATTCTATGAATAAAACCAATCCAGTAACAAAAAAAAGCGGTGTTAACTACTTCTTAGAAGGCTTCAGTTTAATTAAACGACCCGGACTAAGGCGTTTTGTGTTTATCCCGCTTGCGATCAACTTAGTGATCTTTGCAGGCTTGATCTATTTTGCTTTCGGGCAATTGGAGCAAGTATTCGCTTGGCTAACGGGCCAACTCCCTGAATACTTAACCTGGTTGAATTTTCTTTTATGGCCACTAGCAGTGCTGACATTATTAGTGGTGCTGTCTTTTGTGTTTAGCTCAGTGATGAATTGGCTAGCGGCGCCGTTTAATGGTTTGCTGGCAGAAAAGGTAGAACAGCTCTTAACAGGCAAGCCGCTCAATACTGGTGGTGGAATCGATTTAATCAAAGATTTACCGCGTATTTTTGGTCGAGAATGGATAAAGCTTAAATATTATCTGCCTCGCGCCATTGTTTTTTTGCTGCTGTTTTTACTGCCTTTTGTGGGTCAAACGGTCGCGCCCGTTTTATGGTTTCTCTTTAGTGCATGGATGATGGCTATTCAATACTGTGACTATCCTTTTGATAACCATAAAGTGCCTTTCCCTGAGATGAAATTTGCCCTTAATCAAACAAAAGGCACCAGCTTCAGCTTTGGTGCTGCTGTCACTCTGTTTTCGATGATCCCAATCCTCAACTTCGTTGTAATGCCAGTCGCGATTTGTGGTGCTACTTCAATGTGGGTCGATAAATATCGTGAAGCATACAAAAACAGCGCTATCGCACCAGAGTAACTCGCTGTAAATATCCGATTAACGCCGTTAAACCAGGTTTATTCATGGCTTAACGGTTGTTTACTCTAGCGTTAGCAACTGCCTCCCCTCAGACAACATTTGTAACAAATAGCCTACCTTTTTAACACACACTTCCTTTACAATTCACACACCTAAATGCCTAGCTTTCAATAATAAAAACAAATGAATAAAGCCACTATTTTCGCGACGTCACTGATTATCGCTGTCTCGACCTGCTCCTTGAAGGCAAACGCCGGACAAGAAAGTCAATTCAATATTCAAATTCCATCACTCGCTGGTAACATTGAGGTTGATGGTGAATTTAATGAGCCACAGTGGAAAAATGCTGTGTCGACTCAAATAACAATCGAAACCAGTCCAGGGGAAAATATTACCGCCCCCGTAAAAACTGAGGTTAAGCTCTACTCAACGGATACCAGCCTATTTCTAGCATTTACTGCCTATGACTCCAACCCCTCTCAGATCAGAGCTAATTTGAGTGATCGTGACAGTGTTTGGGGTGATGATTTAGTGGGTATAAAGCTCGATACTTTTAATGATGCTCGATTGGCTTATCAGTTCTTTGTCAACGCGTACGGCGTACAAATGGACTCGATTGAAAATGAGCTTACTGGATCAGAAAGTGATGCATGGGATGGTATTTGGTACGCCGCGTCGAAACGTACCGCAACTGGGTATCAAGTCGAAATACAACTGCCCTTTAGAGTACTCAACTTTGATAATGCCGACCAGAAAAAGTGGGGCGTCGAACTGGTTAGATTTTACCCACGAAATGAGCAGCATAGGATATCAAGCCACGCTATAGACAGAAACAACAGTTGTCAGTTATGCCAATTAGGGGTGATGAGCGGCATGTCTAATCTAGAGCAAGGCAACGATTTACAGATCACTCCGTCCGTCGTTTTTAATCGAAATAGCCAGCGTCCACATGCATTAAACAGTGATTGGAATAGTGAAAACAACGTTGAACCCAGTCTGGATATACGCTGGGGGATAACCCCAAGTACCTTATTAAGTGCAACCATAAATCCTGATTTTTCCCAAGTAGAAGCGGATGCTGGTCAGCTCGATATTAACAGCACTTTTGCGCTATTTTATCCAGAGAAACGCGCCTTTTTTCTCGATAATAAAGATTACTTTGATACGCAATTAAACCTGCTGCATACCCGCAATATTGTCTCGCCCGATTATGGACTCAAACTCACGAGTAAAGTCGGCGACCATACTTTTGCAACACTGGCGACTAACGACAGCACCACTAATTTTCTGGTACCAGGCAACTTAAGCTCTGATATCGCCACTATTGATGAAAAAAGTCAGAACTTTGCTGGTCGTTACCGTTATGACGTCGGTAAGGAGCTGTCAATGGGCGCCTTAGTCACCGCTAAAACCAGTGATGACTATCATAACTATGTCACCAGCGCTGACGTTAAGTACCAGCCCACAGAGCAGGATACATTTACCGGGCAATATGTTGTTTCTGATACTCAATATCCACAGGGGTTTTCACAAACCTTATGCAGTAACAGCGACTGTTTACCGGAAACCGATTGTGATTTAAATGACTGCGGTATTAATGAGCGTGTTTTACGCACAAATAGTACCGATGCCATTAATGGTGATATGTATTTAGCAAAGTATGAACATGAAACCCGCAATTGGAACACTGTAGCGCAGTATCAGTCAGTGTCTGAGGACTTTAGAGCTGACTTAGGCTTTATTGAAAAAGTAGATTTTAGCAAATTAGTCATTGGGGGTGGCTACACCTGGTATCCACAAGACAGCAGCTTCAACAAAATTAGACTCAGTGGAGATTGGGACATTAGCCATAATCAAGCGGGTGAGAAACTAGAACAAGAAGCCGAAGGGAAGCTTGAATTTGAGGGGTTATGGCAAAGTTACACTGCGTTTGGGTTAACGAATCGTCAACGTGTGGGTAGGCGCCATGATAGCGCCAGTCTAGCAGTCAATAATAACAGCCAGATGTTTGACGAAACGATGGGCTGGTTCTACGCCAATATGAAACCCACTCGCACATTGTTTCTAGAAGTGGATATTGATTACGGTGATAGTATCGATTTTTCTAATGACCAATTGGGGACTAAGTTCCTGCTTAATCCAGGCGTTAGTTGGAATGTAACTGATTCTATAGCACTCGATGTGTCGCATGTCTACCGCACCATGGATGTGGATGACGGACGCTTGTTCACCGCCAATTTAAGTGACCTAAGATTGAGCTGGTATATCGATATTCATAACTTTATTCGACTCTCTAGTGTTTACACCCATATTGAAAGAGATCCAAGCCTTTACCTGTACAGCTCACCGAATAAGGTGCAGCAAGACTTAGGTAACGAGATCCTTTATGGCTACAAGCTTAACCCACAGAGCGTATTTTATTTAGGCTACTCTGATGGCTTAAAATCTAACGATTCGATTGACTCATTAATGAAAACTGAAGAAACCTATTTCATGAAAATGAGTTACGCCTGGATCCTCTAGGGTTTTAAATCACTTTAAAAAAATAATATAACAGCCAATAAAAAGGGCTTAAACAAAACCGTTTAAGCCCTTAATCATTTTAATCACCTGGTTAATGTTAGGCTATACACACCAAATTACGTCCACTCGATTTGGCTTCATATAATGCGACATCAGCGCGTTGTAGCATGTCGTCAACGCTCTCACCCACGATAAAACTTGCGACACCAGTGCTGACGGTAATCGTTAAGTCTCCTTTGCTGGTCGTTACCGGCTTGCTCTCCAGCTGCATTCTAAATCGGTCTAACAATGCAAATGCTTTCTCGACACTGAGTCCTTTGAAACCAATAACAAACTCTTCACCGCCAAATCTAGCGACGGTAAAGTGCTGTGAAAAAGACTGCTTTAATCGAGCCGCAAATTCGATAAGTACTTCATCACCTACATCATGGCCGTAGGTATCATTCACTTTTTTGAAAAAGTCGATATCCATTAACCCTAAAGACAGCATCCCTTGATTTCGAACGATTGCAGGCAACTTGTCTTCATATAAACTAAAGAAATAACGTCGATTAAATACGTTGGTAAGATAATCTAAATTGGCTTGTTCCCAAAGTTTCGCCATCATGTCTAAGGCATCGAGTGTGTTGAGCACCCGACAATGGAACTCTTCATGAACAAAGGGCTTTTGTAAGAAGTCATTCGCACCATTTTTAATAAATCGAGCCGACAGACTTTCATCACTGTCACTCGACAAACCAATAATCGCCATATCTTCTCGACTGAACTGCTCTCTGACTTTAATGATCAGTCCGAAACCATCTAACCGAGGCATGTTGTAATCGGTAATAAGCAGTTTAATATCAGCGTTATCTTTGAGAATATCGAGCGCGGCTAAACCGTCATCGGCTTCGATAACCTGAAACAGATGCTGCTCTAATAGACTACGAATAAACTTACGACTCACTAATGAATCGTCTGCCACCAGCACTTTAACGCTTTGGTTACGCTGTAAACGTTTTACCAATTTGGCCGTATATTCATAGCTAAAGCGGTTCTCTTTTAGCACATAATCGACGATACCCAATTGCAACAGTCGTGAACGTTCTTGAGGGTTCCAGCTCCCCGTTAATACGATACAAGGGAGTTGCTGTGCAAGCACCAGCTTTACTATCTCTCCGTCTTGCGCGTCTGGAAGATTGAGATCTGTTACCGCGACAAAGTAATCATTATCTAATAATAGCTTTTTAGCACTCGCCATATCGGGAGCGACATCGACCACACAATCTAATTCTTGGGTTATTAAATGACGCATTACCCTTGATACAACTTGGCTATCTTCAACCACTAAGATCCGCAACTTCACTCTCCTTTAATCCCTTACAGCTTCTCTACATCCCTTAATCGGCCTTTATAAAAGACTCTTTAATCATTAAGTTCCATATTGAAAGGGAAAACTGCATCTGTAATACGCAACATATTGTCTATTTTCGTATTCAGCTTAACGTTTACTCGCCTGAAACGGTATACATAATATTACTTATCTACAACTTTTGCATGAGTGGGCGCATTTAGGGGGTTAACCGTTATTTTATCCTGTGGATGTTCAAGTGGGATCTTTCTTAAATCAATAACAACGGTGGCAGAAATCTTATCTTGTATCGCTTGTCTGTTAGCATCCCAAAATATTTGGATGAAACCTAATAAACCCGTAGTAAAACCAGCCGCATAACCGCCATATCGCCCAAAGGCCGCCCACAAGGTAATTTTGGAACCATCGAGCTGAATAACGCTGATCCCCAATAGTTTCTTGCCCAGTGTTTGTCCATCAAACCAAGCCGTAAACACAGTGAAGTAAAAAGCAGCCCAACCAAAGCCTAACCCCAGATCATTAAGGGAACCGATTAACCAAGCTAATGGGCTTGATTGAGGATCTTCAGCGCTGTCCGAATCACTAACATCAGCCTCTGCCAGCCAATCGTCTTCATCAACCTTCGCGGGTGCATCTGTTACGCTGTCTCCGGCGAAGGTTTCAGCGGTGGAAGACACATTATTACTCTTTATCGGCAATTCTTTAATGCCCGTTTTTATTAACTGAGCATTCAATGCATCATTTTCTTGCTCAGATAAAGGCAGATCATTGATAAGTTCTTGTAATATTCGGGTTTGCTCAATTGCCGTAAGTTTGGAATGTGCTAACGCATCTTTAACAGCGACTAAACGTTGTTGAGCGCATTCGTAATCTTGGCAATTACTTGCAAAAATTATCTCTGGTAAGTAATTGGCTAACTCCGACACGGTCTGCAATGTTTCAGAGCTGCCCTCCGATCGCAGCGCTGTAACTTCAATCTGACTGCTTAGTGGTAAATGATTGCGACTCTCCTCTTCATCGTTTAGCAGTGCAAGCACCATTCCGACTAACATCAAAGCGTAAAGAGCCCACTTTACGGCACGACCCATGGTGCGGCTTCTTTTGTGGATCACGACGGTGAGCACGACGATACATACAAAGATCCAACCCGCATTTTCGGCCAAAGCGGCAACAAGCAACCCATCGACAGTAATCGCTAACACACGCTTTAAAGGGCTCGCTAACGGTTTGTAAAGTACATCTGGGGCTATTTTAAAGGCGTATGGAGTGACTAATGACTTAGGATCTATCGCTTCATCTGTGTTTGATTTATTCATCTATACTTTCCAGTCACAAGGTGCAGATAACCTGCGCAAGCGCTCATAGTAACACTGCGGTTACTTTAGGTTAACAATTGAATTTGTTACAAATACTATTGAATACATATAACAGCATTAGCTTTAATAACAAAAAGGAATAACGAAGAACAAACAATCACTTCTATTGCGGCGAAAGACGATTATGCTTTACCCATGCATATTAAGGAGCAAGCAGCCCATGAGCAAAATTTTTGAAGATAATTCATACACAATTGGTAACACCCCACTAGTCCGTTTAAACCGTGTTAGCAATGGTAATGTTCTTGCCAAGATTGAAGCACGCAACCCCAGTTTTAGCATTAAGTGCCGCATTGGCGCGAATATGATTTGGGATGCCGAGAAAAAAGGCATATTGACCCAAGAAAAAGAGCTTATCGAACCCACATCGGGTAACACCGGTATTGCGCTTGCTTACGTTGCAGCTGCAAGAGGTTATAAACTGACATTAACCATGCCTAATACCATGAGTTTAGAGCGTCGTAAATTGCTTAAAGCATTAGGTGCCAATGTTGTGCTGACTGAGGGCGCTAAGGGAATGAAGGGCGCCATCGACAAAGCAGAAGAAATTCGCCAGTCGGCACCTGAAAAATTCGTACTATTGCAGCAGTTTAATAACCCTGCAAACCCGGAAATTCACGAGAAAACGACCGGCCCTGAAATTTGGAATGATACTGACGGCGAAGTTGATGTCATTGTCGCAGGCGTGGGAACGGGTGGCACAATTACCGGTATTAGCCGCTATATAAAGAACACCCAAGGCAAAGCAATTACCTCTGTAGCGGTTGAGCCAATTGATTCACCGGTTATCGCGCAAACACTCGCGGGCCAAACGATTCAACCTGGACCACACAAAATTCAAGGTATCGGCGCTGGATTCATTCCAGGTAACTTAGATCTTGACCTTATTGATCGTGTTGAAGCGGTTTCTAATGAAGATTCGATTGAGATGGCGCATCGTCTTATGCAAGAAGAAGGGATTTTAGTTGGGATCTCATCAGGTGCTGCTGTAGTTGCTGCGAACCGCATTGCTGCATTACCAGAATTTGAAGGTAAGAACATTGTGGTTATACTACCATCAGCTGCAGAGCGTTACCTTTCTTCAGCTCTGTTCCAAGGCGAATTTAGTGATGCTGAAAACCTTCAGTAAACAATAAGCCTACAGACTAAAACCCAAGCACTAGCTTGGGTTTTTTATTGCTCTAACAATATGACTAACCATAGTTTCCACCACACTTTTCAGCACCACTTCATCTACCCTTTTTCTGAGTAAAAATTGATATTCAAGTAACCGAATAATAGCCAAAATTTGATGTGCATCTTCGTAAGCTGTTTGAGAGCCCAAAGCACTAAAAAATGTCTTTATGCTTTGCAATAACGTTTCATCAAGTAGGGTAATCGACGTGGCAAGTTGTGGATTACGTAATGCTTCTTCATGAAAAGCATTCTCCAAAATACGATCATCAGGATGCGTTAGCTGCTCTCGTATATGCCCACATAAAAATTCAGCTAAACTTTCAACGATCAATGCCTGTAACGCCTCTTTAGACAAGCTTTGACTCACTTGAGCCATGTTATTGAGCAACTCATAGCTTTGCTCTTCTAGTGCCTTGTTCATCCACAAGGTTTTTTCAGCAAAAAAAGTGAGTGCATCACTAATCAAATCTTTAATGTCTTTAAAGTAATAGGTGGTTGATGCTAAAGGAACCCCTGCTTCTGCCGCGACAGCCCGGTGACGCACACCGCGAACGCCCTCTGTGACGATTAACCTTAACGTTGCCTCCAAAATCTCAATGCGCCTTGACTGGCCATCACTTCGACTGGCTTGACGACCGACATAGGTCAAAGGTACCAGCATCGTTTCTTCCCTTACACTAAGATACAAATGGCTCTAATTGACTCAACTCTTGATTAACGGCAATTTAATCTCCCAAATCAACGTGAAGCAAGATCCAGTTCAAACAATGTTCAGACTGTAGCATGTAAGATACGTCTCCACTAATACTGTTGCAGCCTTGTTAGGTTTACCTTATGCCTTTTTACCGTTCCCCTCGTTTAATCAGTGCTTTTGACGCTAAGTTTGAAGCGCAAAAAATAGCTTTTGCTCCCGTTAGCTTTCAGGTTGCGCGCTGCCTGTTAAAATTTGACCTATTACAAATTATTTCTGACAGTGGTGTAAAAGGCTGTAGTACAACCGATTTAGCAACAAAGTCCAAGTTGTCCGAGTATGCTGTTGGAGTACTAATCGATATGGGGCTTAGTATGGGACTGCTATACCTCAACGATGGCCTCTATGTACTCGACAAGATTGGTCATTTTTTACTGCATGATGACATGGCAAAAACTAACTTAAACTTTACCCATGATGTCTGCTATCAAGGCCTTTTTGAGTTGGAAGCTTCACTACTAGAGGGTAAACCTAAAGGATTAACTTCGCTGGGAGATTGGCAGACTATTTATCCTGGTTTAAGTCAATTACCCAATGACATAAAAAAGAGTTGGTTTGAGTTTGATCATTACTATTCGGACCACGCCTTTGATTCTTTATTACCGTTAATTTTTAAAGAAAATCCAAAGCATATCGTCGATGTGGGTGGTAATACTGGTAAATGGGCCTTGGCTTGCACTGACTATAACAGCCTTGTAAAAGTCACCATAATGGATCTGCCAGGCCAATTAGACGTGGCAATGGAAAATGTCCGCATTGCCGGTGTCGAAACGCGTGTTGAAGCCTATAGCACTGATCTGCTCGATGAAAGCAATCCATTTTGTGAAAATGGCGATCTCTATTGGATGAGTCAATTTTTAGATTGCTTTTCCGAAACTGAGATCCTCAGTATTTTAAAACGAACGGTATCGGTTATGCACCAAAATAGTGAACTGTGTATTTTGGAGACATTCTGGGATCGCCAACCGTTCGAAGCTGGTGCCTTTTGTGTCAATGCAACATCCCTCTACTTTACCGCTATTGCCAACGGTAATAGTCGTATGTACCACAGTAAAACCTTGTTAAAGCTTATCAGCCAAGCCGGTCTTTTTGTAGACGAAGATATAGACAGTATCGGCCTAGGACATACGTTGTTGCGCTGTAAGCTAAAGCCCTAATATCGTTACTCAAACCAACATTAAAATAAGTTGAACCTATGATTAAGTTAACTTCAATTTTTATTATCGTCAGTTAATTCTAAAATACATGCATAGAGATTGTATTTTGGAGAAACATAATGACAGATAACAGACTAAAACAAAGAGTAGCTCGCTTACCTAGCCCCATGGCGGGACTGGCTTTAGCAATTGCCAGTCTCGGCTGGTCTTGGGAAAGTATGTCACCAAGTATTGGTGGCAATGCACAAATTATTGGTGCATTGATTGCTGCTATTCTTTTACTGATGTTGGTTGCCAAGTTTGCTCTGCACCCAAAAGTGCTCATCGCTGAGTTATCTCACCCAGTCATTGGTAGCGTAATCCCCACCTTTGCCATGGGCCTAATGGTCGTATCTGCCGCTATTGGACACTATAGCCAGAAACTCGCTTTAATATTATGGATTGCAGCTATAGCTATTCATATCATTTTTCTGTTTATGTTTATCTACAACAGAGCGGTCGATTTTAAACTTAGTCACATGGTGCCAAGTTGGTTTGTCCCCCCCATTGGAATGATTGTGGCAGCAGTATCTTTTCCACAAGGTGAACTATTTCAGGTTCAAAACCATTGGATTGCCAACGCGATTCTTAACTTTGGGATGCTAAGTTACCTCGTCATGTTGCCCATTATGCTTTACAGACTTATTTTCTGTGAACCGATCCCTGATGCAGCAAAACCAACAATTGCCATTATGGCTGCACCAGCAAGTCTGTCTTTAGCAGGTTACCTCACTATATCAGAGCATCCATCAATCGTTATTGTTGGCGTATTACTGACTCTAGCATTATTAATGACCAGTATTATTTACCTTGCCTTCTTTAACCTATTAAAGCTGCCTTTTAGCCCAGGTTACGCTGCATTCACATTCCCACTGGTTATTGGTGCAACGGCTTTATTCAAAACTGTGACTTGGATAATGACGACTTATGGTGAGAATAGCCTTTCTATTAACTTACTATTAACAGCTAAGTTTGAATTAATAGTGGCAACCATCATTGTGACTTACGTAGCAATAAGGTATTTAAGTCACTACAAGTCAAATATATTCAAGGGGAACGCTGCTTAGTACAGCAAGAGAAAAAGCTATAGTTACATTGAAGATGTGACCATTACTGCGCAAAATAAAGCTGAGACATCCTCTACAAGCATCACAGCAACGCAACAAAGCAGGCTTTAACACTGCAAACCAAGCGTGACTTAAGTCACGCTTTTCGTTATTTATTCCTTATTTAAAAAATATTCCAAACCTCTCATGTTACCCAGTCGTTAATTGCCCTCACCAACCTCCAATACAAAAAACAACGCCGAACTAACAATTAAACAACATTAAAACCTATTACCGATTAATAATCAGCCAAACAACTTGACGGTTATTGCCCCACACCCTCAAATGTAAATAAAATGATGCTGAGTTGATAATAAAATAATACTAATAACACTAAGGACAAAAGCAAACACCTGTAACTAGATTGTTGCCACGGTTAATTAATTATGGTTCTATTCCGCTGAGAAATATATTTTCATTTACATTTGAAACACCTTAAAAAGATATTTCTAATTAAAACAAAACAAAACAAATAATTATTATAAGTTTCCAGGGAGTAATGATATGCAAGTTAATTCAAGATTGGCCAAAGCAGTTCGCTTTGCGTTAGTAAGTGGTGCAGCAGCAGCGCTTAGCTCGCCAGTTGTTCTTGCGGCCGAAGCTGAAAGTGCAGAAAATGTTGAACGTATTCAAGTTACCGGTTCTCGTATCAAGCGTACTGATATGGAAACAGCGACACCCGTTACAGTGCTAAGTGCTGATGACATGGCAAAGCAAGGCTTTACAAGTATTCAAGACGCATTACAAAGCCTGACATCTACAACGGGTGCAATGACAACCCAATCAGTTCACGGTTTTACTCCTGCAGCATCTTCTATCAGTCTTCGTAATGCTGGTGCTAACCGCACACTAACGCTTATCGATGGCAAACGCCTTAACCAGTACCCAAAACCTGCTGGCGGAACGGATAACTTCGTTGATACCGCAAACCTTCCAATGGAAGCAGTTGCAAGAATTGAAGTACTACAATCTGGTGGTTCAGCAATTTACGGCGCTGACGCTGTTGGTGGTGTAATCAACATCATCCTGAAAAAAGATTTTGACGGTGCCGCGCTTAAGTATCGTCATGGTGATACCACTAATGGTGGCGGAATGAACGATAGAATCGCATTCTCTATCGGTTCATCTTCAGATAAAGGTAATGTGTCAACCTTTATTGAATACACCAACAACGAAGTACTAAGAGCAACTGACCGTGAAAATTTTGGTCTAAATACTGATAAAGTACCTCACAGTGCATTCTCGCAATATAGCTCGTATGGAGCACGCATTGCAGGTTCAAGTAAGGGTGCTGAAGGCGCGCGTCAGCTATCAGCTGAAGAGTGTACTGCTGGCGGTTTCTTCTGGGATTCAGCGCGTAGCATTTGTGGTTATGACCGCTCAAAGCAACGTGATCTTGAGCCTGAAAGCTATCGATTCATCAGCACAACTAACTTCAACTATGAGTTAGCCGAAGATATCACTTTCTTAGGTCGTCTAGATGTCTCTCAAGCTAAATCATCCACAAACATTGAGCCAATGGCTATCAATGACTACGACATTAAAGTCGCAGGTAATGATGTAACAGTGTCTGGTGCTGGTGGGTTAAGCAAAACATTCACAGACGGTAAATCTACTGCTCTAGGTGGTGATTTTGCTAATGCTACCGATGGCGATTACTACTACGTTCGTCGTTTACATGAGTTTGGCAACCGTACTGGCGAAACGAATACTCGTAACTACTTCTTTAGCGCTGGTCTTGAAGGTCTAATTGCTGACGAGTATAGCTGGGAGGCTTCAGTAAACTATGGCCGCACAAACGTTGATGTATTCCGCAGTGGCTATGCAACCATTGCAGGCATGTTTGATTACATTACAGCAGAGGGTGAAAATGGTAAACAAGGTAATTCACTGCTAAATAACATGTCTGATGCAGATGTAGATGCAGCGTCTTATACGCCATTTGAAAATGCTCAATCAACACAGAAAAATATCCAAGCAAACATTACGGGTCTGGCGTTTGAATTGCCTGCAGGTGATGTTATGTTCGCATTCGGTGCAGAATATACAGAACAAGATTACCAAACAGATTCTGATTCAGAATCTAAGAAAGGAAATATCTTAACTACGGGTGGTTCATCAGGTAAAGGTGAGCGTGATTTCTGGGCTACTTATGCAGAAATGAGCATTCCTGTGTTAGAGCAGCTAACCATTGACGTTGCTCTACGTTACGATGATTACAGCGATGTTGGCGGCAACTTATCTCCACAAGTTACTGTTGAATATCGTCCACTTGATGAATTACTTGTTCGTGGTTCTATCAGCAGCGTATTCCGAGCTCCTGATATGCACCGTGTATACGGTGACCCAACTCAAGGCTTTACCCAAGTTATCGACTTCAAGCAGTGTGCTGCTATGGGTGGAACACCTGGTGAGACAAGCTCAAACCCTACTATCAATGAGGTTTGTAACGAACTACATATCGATAGTACAACTGGTGCAAACAAAGACCTAGAAGCAGAAACGGGTTACACAGCTAACATTGGTGCAGTATGGGGCGGCGATTCGCTAAACGCTTCTATTGACTTATGGGAGTGGAAACTTGATGACATGGTGAGTGACATCAGTGCTTCAAAAGCTGCACGTGAGTATGATTTATATGAAGATATGATCACTCGTGATGCGGATGGCACTATCACACACATCAACTCAGTTGCACAAAACCTTGCATACCAGAAAGTACGCGGTCTTGATGTTACCGCAGGTTACGGCTGGGATCTTGAAGCGATTGGTGAGTTCAAGCTAAATTTCAATGGTACATATATTCTTGTTTCAGAAGGGCAATTAGATCCTACTGCTGACATTGATGATGATATCTACAATGGTGGTTTACCTCAGTACCGTGCGAACCTAGTACTGGGTTACTTCCTAGAAGACTTTGAAACGACTTTAGGCGCTTATCACACTGCACGTATGCATGGTACAGCTTATAAGTCTTTTGCTGAATCAGGTGACGGGGAAGAGAGCGATTATGAAGTTGCTTCTCTAACTAAGTGGAACTTAACTGCTGGTTATAACTTTACTGACAACATCAAAGTATCTACCGGTCTAGTTAATATGTTTGATGCTGGTCCTAACTTTGACCCAACAAACACTTCATGGCCACATTACCCACGTAGCGTTTACAACGCACGTGGACGTGAATGGTTTGTTGAAGGTGAAATCACGTTCTAAATAATGTAGAAATTAAGCGTTATTATTTAACGCTTATTTAGACATAAAAATGGCATCCTCGGATGCCATTTTTTATATCAGTTAAAACGTTCACACTGCATTCAATGCGTTTATAAACATTGCTGCGTTACCTGCACTGACGCTTTATCTGGATTTAACTAAACCCTAAGTAATGAGCCGCTATAACAATCACGCTAGATACACAAAACAGTGCGACCATGAAGCGCCAAATAAATTTAAGCCACTGCCCCCAATCGACTCGGCACACACCTAAAGTGGCCATCAAGGATGCTGACGTCGGCACCAATACATTGGTAAAGCCATCACCTAACTGAAAGGCGAGTACGGCCACTTGCCGCGTAACCCCAACAATATCAGCTAAAGGGGCCATCAATGGCATTGTTAGAGCAGCTTGACCTGAACCAGAGGTCACAAAGAAGTTAAACACCGATTGAAACACCAACATAAACCACGCTGACATAACACTGGGCAAGTGACCAATAAACTCACCTGACACACTCAAAATGGTGTTCAACACACTTGGATTAGCGGCATTACTGCCGCCTAACAACAGTAATATCCCTGACGCGCAACCAACTAATACCGCGGGCTCCAACATAGTCGCTGCGCCTTGTTTAAAGCTAGCCGCAACCTTATTAACGCTCATATTGTTGAGTTTAAACACCACGCCAATGATCCCAACGATGATCCCCATCGTAAAAAACTGACTGGCGATCTCAGGAATAAACCACGCATTGGCAATCACGCCCCAGATTATCCACGCAATCGTCGCCACAATCGTGAATAGCACCAATATATCGCCTACGTTAAAGCGGCTATCAAGCTTAGACTCGCTCGCATTATCACGAAAGTATTGGTCACTGGTGTAACTGTAAGAAAACGCTGGTTTCGCTTTGACTTTAGCGGCATAACGCATAGTGAAAACCAAGCCCATTAATGTAAACCCGAGCCACATCACCACTCGCATGCTTGAGCCCGACAGCACAGGTACGTCCGCGATACCTTGTGCAATCGCAACGCTAAAAGGGTTCATCCAGGAACTGGCAAAGCCTATTTGGGTCGCCACATACGTCACCATCACGGTGGTAATTCCGTCATAGCCAAGCCTTATCATTAATGGGCAAATAATGATTGCGAACGCTATCGCCTCCTCCCCCATTCCAAAAACGGCGCCGCCTAAAGAGAACAAGATGAATATCACTGGAATGAACAGGGTTTCATTGCCGCGGGTTTTGTCGATCAACTTCAATATGCCGTTATCAATCGTGCCGGTTGCCATCACAATGCCGAAAGCACCACCGATAACTAACATGAACATGATGACGCCAATCGCGCTACCCCATTTGGAACCTGAGACTAGACCTTCAAATGCAAAATTAAAAAAACCTGCGCCTCCTCCCCCTTCAAATAAGCTCACAGGGTTGAGTATAGGGTCACCATTGGCATCTTTTTCATAGGAAAATGAGCTGGGGTCGATAACGCTGCGACTCTTCTCAACGCCATCAATGACGTAACTAACCTCTTGTGTTTCAAACGAACCAACGGGGATAAAGTAGGTCATTAATGCCGCGGCCAGTGCGACAAAGAAAATGATGACTAGCGTGTCTGGCATCTGCCAAGTATTGCTCTGCACATCAACACTATTGTTAGCATGGGCTGATGCGAGCGCGGGTGTCTGTTCGTTCGAGGGAGGAGCTTGATTCATTTTACGGCCATATTATTGTTATTTGGCTGCAAATATAAACCAATGTAGAGCCTTTATCTATGCATCATCCACACCGTAAGCGGCAATTGACTTGTATTATCATGCAACCGAATGCCTTCGCGCAAAATAGCATGTGAGTTGTTGTACCGTTAACATGAAAATCAGTGAACATAATAACGCAGGTACAATTGGGTGGATCTGATAAAGCAAAGGTGTTTGGGTTTGTAATAACAGATAACTCAGCATGCCACTCACCATGGCAGCCAGCGCACTACTTCCGGTAATCGAAGGCCAATAAAGCCCTGCGATAATCGGCCACAAGAATACCGCTTGCAAGGCGCCAAAGGCCGCCAAGTTAATCCAAACAATCATATCGGGTGGGCTCAATGCCCAGTAACATGCACTGAGGGTAATTAACAGCATCACCAAGCGAGTCAACCAGACTTGCTTTGTCGCTGATAGATTTGGCATCACTTTAACCATTCCATCTCGAACGATACTGGTCGCTGATTGCAGTAACATCGAGTCAACCGACGACATCACTGCCGCAATAGGCGCTGCCAGTAATGTGCCCGCGATTAATGGCGGCAACAAACCTGACATGAGTGTTGGCATAATATTGTCTGGCACGCTCAAATCTGGAAATAAAGCCCGGCCAAGCACGCCACATAAATGTGGAATTAACGTCATAAAGAAGCAAATGATGGTACCCCAAATGATCCCCGTTTTTAATGAGGCTTTATCTTTTACCGCCAACAATCGTACAACGGTATGCGGCAAGCCCATGGTGCCAAAACAGATCAACAACCAAAACGACAACATCATTGGCCAAGATAAAAAGTCATCGATACTGTGAGGACTAAACAACGCTGGAGTTTGTTGAGCGAGTAGCTGCATTTTTTCCGGTAGTTGTGGCTGCGACAATATCACCAGCAACAGGATAAACAGCCCTAACAACATGACAATACCTTGCAAGGCATCGGTTAATACCACTGCCCTAAAGCCCCCGGTCAAGGTATAAGCCAATACCGTACAAACGAAAATTGCTAAGCCAAGCTCATAGCTTATGCCCGTAACGCCAGAGAGTAACCGAGCCCCACCGATAAACTGTACCGAAATCATGGCAATAAAACCAACCACTAAGCTGACCATTGCAAAAGTACTTAGATAAGGGTTTTGAAAACGAGCATCCAGCCACTCAATAAGGGTCACGTGTTGATGTCGCCTCATCGCCAAAAATCGACTGCCCAGCACGCCTAAGGTTAATAGTGCGACAGGCACTTGGATAAGGGCTAACCACACCCAACCAAGTCCATATTTATAAGCAGCGCCAGAACCGCCGATAAATGAACTCGCACTGGTATAAGTGGCCACTAACGTTAATGCGAGTAATGGTCCACTGAGAAATGCACCGCCGATAAAAAATCGCTTTGCCTTATCAGTATAGAGTCCACTGTCCTCATCAGTTCTACGTGACTGACGAGCACTCCAAAAGCGTGTCACTAACAGGCTCAGTACTAAGTAAAGCAAAACGGGAAATAAACTAGTCATTGGTTTTCCCTAGCGTTCTCACCAAAAAAATGATGAGCATCAGTGGCGCCAAAATGCAGGAAAACCAGAACCAAATAGGTAAGCCGTACCAGTAGCCATACTCTGTGAGTAACAAAGGCCCTAGGCACCATAAAACAAAATAACCAAGGGTTAATAGCAATGCAGTGGTTGATAACGATCTCATGAAAGCACACAGCCTGAGTTAAATATAAGAAGCGGGATGACGACACTAAAGTGTGCGATGGCCGATTCTAATCAATATTTACAATCGGCACCAGCCAGAGTAACCCGTTACTTAACTCATATCTTGATAAATGTTTAAACCGTTACTTTACACGCTGCAAAAAACGCCACTATTGGCTACATAAGGTAACTTACTGATTTGCCGTTGAAGCTTTCATAGTAACAGGCAGGACACTGGCTATTTCTCCATCTCAGTGCTCACCTTGAAAAGCAGTAAACACAGAGACATTTAATCAAATGGTACTATTTGGGTGCACACTATATTTAGAAGAGTGAGCCGCCTCTAATTTTTTCAAACCGTTAGCCAACTTAACTTGTGTAGCTCAAGCTCCCCCCCTAAAATCAGGCTTTATAGATCATCAATAAAATTGATAGTTTCCATTTGGCAAATTTTCAGTTAGGGAAAGCAATATACATAATGAAGTACTCTCTTAAGCAAATCATGGTTTTTGATGCCGTTGCCAGTTTAGAAAGTGTCAGCGCGGCAGCAAGAAAATTGTCTATGACACAGTCAGCTGTCAGTATGTCGCTAGGACAATTAGAAAATTTGCTAGGTCGACCACTCTTCATTCGCCAAGGGAACAGACTCACCCTAAGCCACTGGGGCAACTGGCTTAAGCCAAAAGCCAAACGCTTGTTACAAGATGCGCAACAGATTCAATTAGGCCTTCACGAACAACACCTTATCAGTGGAAGATTTAGAATTTGTTCAAGTCAAACCGCCGCAGAGCATCTGCTTCCAGAACTTATAAGTAAAATTGATACCGATTTCCCAGAACTGCGAATTGACTTGATGGTGGAGAACACCGAAAACGTGATCGAAGGCTTACTTAATTACGAATACGACTTTGGCATCATCGAAGGACGAAACGACGACAGTCGTCTTCACCAAGAGCAATGGCTAGATGATCACCTTGTGGTCGTTTCATCACCACATCATCCTTATGCCAAGTCAAAATCAGCAAGCTTAGCGCAGCTAGAACAAGCCAAATGGGTACTGCGCGAACAAGGTGCCGGTACGCGTCGTATTTTTGAGGGTGCGATTCATGGGATCATTGAAAAGCTGCATGTATGGAAAGAGTATGAATATGTCTCAGTGCTCAAAGCACTCGTCAAGAATGGGACTTATTTAAGTAGCCTGCCCTACTTAGATGTAGAAAAAGAGATTGCTAGTGGCGAGTTAGTGGTTTTATTAACACCAGAATTAAATATGCAGCGTAATCTTTCATTTGTTTGGCGCAATGATTCAGGGGCAAACCCTTTAAGAGACTGCGTGATCACTGAAGCTAGACGCCTAGGTCGTCACAAACTCATATCGAAAAATGGCCGCTAACAGCTAAATAGAGTGTGAAGAGGTGCAATGGAGTATTGCACCTCTTCATCTAAAACAGACTTAAAACTTGTACAGATCACATACTTTTTGTGCGATATCTTCTCGCGTGATAACGCCACATAACACGCCCTCATCTACAACAGGGAAGACGCTCGGCTTGCTGGCATTCGCTCCGCGCAGCCGCTCTTCATAGCTTTTAAACGTATTACCTATCAACATAGCACTATCATTGACTGGGAATAGCTTGCTTCTATCAACCACCATTAACTCAATCAAGTCAGCAACAGCATCTAAAGGCGAGACTGTTAATACTTGGGTTTGCATCAAGTCACCCACTTTAAAGCTAATACCACGAACAAACTCTTCAGACCATAAACTACGTAACAGATCCTGTTGTGAGATAAACCCAAGTAACTGCTTTTTTTCGTTGACCACAGGAGCGCCACGACTCGCGCTGTCTGATAGTTGTTTAAGCCCTTCATACACAGAAAGATCTGCGGTAAGAGTGAATGGTGTCGGGTTCATAAGATCGCTTACATTTAGTCTTTGAATTGTTTTTGGCATTGTTTTTACTCCGGGGAATAGATGAGAACAGCTGTTACTCTGAATAAGTGAAGACTCAGGTTCTGCTTGTTTTGCTAATGGGGTGTCGATTTGAGTATCAAAAGTCGCTAACGCAATCACTTCCGCTAAGCAGGCCTCTTTATTTGAAGATGCAGTCCTTTGATTTGCTGTTGGATCGGCCTTTTCTATTAACCAATATCCCAAACCAACAAATAGGCCGCCGCCGACAACATTACCCAAAGTAACGGGTATTAAATTATTGATAATAAAATGATTTATCGTAAGATCTGCAAATTGACTTTGCGTCACATTGAGTGCTTCGAACCAACTTGGATCAGAAAATTGGGCAATAACGATACCGAGAGGCACCATAAACAGATTTGCAATGCTGTGTTCAAAGCCACTACTCACAAACATGGCAACAGGTAGCATCAAAAGAATAGCTTTAGTTAATGCATCTTTACTGGCGAATGTCATCCACACACCGAGACAAACCAACATGTTACACAACATACCCAATACAAATGCTTGCCACCAACCATGGTGTAGCTTGTGTTGCGCGATATTAAGGGCGTTGAGACCCCATTGCCCGTCGTTCAAATTTTGCATGCCTGCGATGACGATCATGCACAACATCAACATCGCACCCACAAAATTTCCTGCGTAGACTCGTACCCAACATTTAAGCAGCTCCGTACTCGATACTTTTTTCTGTGCCCAAGCTACACTGCTCAATACAGTGCTTGTAAACAGCTCTCCACCACAGATCACAACCAACATTAAGCCAAGACTAAAAGCCAGTCCTCCCGCTAGACGGATGAGCCCCCAGGGCCCGCTGCTGCCTGTTGTGACCGTAATGTAAAACACAAAAGCCAATGCGATAAATGCACCAGCAAATATTGCCAAACCGAAGGATTCCCATTTGGCTTTAATCACTTTATCTGTACCGTACCCTTCTGCCTGCTGGTATAAGCTTGGCTTTGCAGCATTCACGGGGCTCGTTGTCGCCTCCGTTTGGTGCGTTAAAGGAATGAGGTTTGGTTGACTATGTGCAGTCATGCTTCCCCCTCGCCTTTACGTCACTAAACTTAATATGCGCTACATTCATTAAATTCTCCTGTTAATCCATAGCTTCGCTCGGTCTGAGAACAAAATTAACCTAATAACACGCCCAATAAAATTGGATAATAATGATGATCGCTATCATTATTATTGATATGAAAAGGCAATAAAATCGAGTTGTTAAAATTGTAAAAAACAACAACAAATAGCGTAAGGCTTTGTATAAAAGGAAGATTAAATTGTCACTTGGTATTATTTAGGGATGAATGAAAAACAACAACAAAGAAAAAAGGATCATCAATCGCTGATTAAAGATTAACAAGGATGATGAGTAAGTTGTTAAGCAGTGCTATCAATTCAGTTGATTTGAGTTAATTTCAAGCACGTGTATAAGCCATTTTGTGGTTACCGATAAATCTCGATCATTCCTCAATTAACACCAAAACGGGCATAGATCACACCAAGACTTAGATCTGGTGTGACAAACGTCCAATTATTGTGACTATGATTGCTCAATAGTAAGGCAACTTTACTGACGGTTATAATTTGAGCGTTTTTGTCGAATTTATTGATCTAGACACTAAGGCAAATTACATGCCTATTATTCGATTGTTTAGTGATCACTGTATAAGTTGTTAAGTTGCTCTCAAATTATCCAAACAGCACATTCAATAACTTTGATACTTGATGTTGTACCTAGGTGGCTATGTTAATATTCTTGAGGTAAATTGGTCAGACCAATTTGCAATATGTAAAGGAATACCACTGTAACCGCATTGAGCAACAACAACGTCAAAGCACTTAGCCGTTACAGAAGCGTTAACAAAGGCTTTAAGTCGACTACACTTATTGCGATAAAAGTTGTTAATTCACAGGGAACACCCATAGCTGTTACGAATCCCGATGAATCACCTAAATTCTTCTCGGAGAATGAGAAATTATGCCTGAATCAGTAAAAAATGAAGCCCTAGAAGGCTCTGAACAGAGCTATCAAGCACTTCACCGTCCAGCATCAGAGTTCAATACCCGCGAAGAGTATTTGGATAATGAACTGAAAATCATGAAGCCAAAACGTTGGGGGCTTAACCTCCCAGGTAGAGACTTTAGGTTCGAATGGGAAGACTTAGTTCCTGCCATCGCCGGTACCATAGGTATCACTGTAATGTACTCAGCGGTTATGGCTGCATGGGCCTCTGGTCTGTCAGACCGTTGGGAACACGTCAACTTGGGAGCAGAATTTGCTATCCAAGTCGTGCGAGTTGAAATGCTTATTCCGGCCCTACTCTTTTGTATTATTAGTTCAGGATTTATTAACCCCCGAGCCAATCTCGCCGGTAATCATGGACCAATGATCCCATTGATTGGTGCTATCGCGCTAGCAGGAGCTCATCCACTAGCATTAGCCATTTTGCTCGGTGTATTCGGCCTCATTCTTAGTTACTTTAAAGGCGGGTCGAAGTTAGTTAACTTGACCAGCAGTGGTGTGGCAGGTGGCTTGCTCGTTTTCTTAGGTTTTATGGGCGCTAAAAGTCAAATAACCTCATTATTTGATTGGGCTGGCGGGCTTGAGGCTAAACATGCTTTAGATTACAGCTTAAGCTATGTAGCCTTCTTTATTTTATTAGCCAACGTCATTCTCTACTCTTACCTCGCTAAAATAGGTAAGCGCTGGCTAGCCATTCCACTGTGTTCAATTGCCGCTATAATACTGGCTTTTGCACTTGGTGCGGGGCTAGACCTTCAGTTTGTAACTGAACCAGGCATTCCAAATTTAAACCCTATGTATTGGTGGGGATCAACTGAATATGGCTGGCAGTTAGGCTTACCTAACCTCCAACATTTCATCGCGTCATTACCGTTTGCCATTCTCGCTGTGGCGATGTGGTCACCAGACTTTTTGGGACACAGAATTTTCCAAGAACTCAACTATCCAAAAGGTGCTGAGAAAGTATTGATGGACGTTGATGACACAATGACAACCTGTTCTCTACGTCAAATTGTCGGAACTGCAGTCGGTGGTGGTAATATCACCTCATCTTGGGGGACCTACATGATCCCTGCTGCGATTGCTAAGCGTCCTATTCCAGCGGGTGCTATTTTGCTCGGCATTATGTGTATCGCTGTCGCTGTCATTGGTTATCCGATGGATATCACGGTCTGGCGTCCTGTTATGTCGATTGCACTTTTAGTCGGCGTGTTTTTACCATTGCTTGAAGCGGGTATGCAGATGGTGAAAAACACCAAAAACAGCCAAGCCGCGGGTATATGTATCTTTGCCGCCTTTGTGGCAAACCCAGTATTAGCGTGGGCATTGACCATGTTCTTAGACAACAATGGTCTAATTGGTGATAAAGAACGCGCCAAATCACTGTCGGTAACTGACCGTATCGTTATCCCTGGGTTAGCTTTTATTATCTGTCTGGCTGCGATGCTAGCGGTTGGTATGATCACAGGTATACCGGCACTGCTTTAAATGATAATAAGGAAGAGAGTCCTCCGCTCTCTTCCTCATTTTCTCATCTATAATTCTTATCAATATCTTTGATACTCATCATTAGTTTTATCAACCAGTAGCATCAAAGCAAATATTGATATTAAAAATCTACTTGCGAAAATCAGACCAACTCTCGAATACCTGACATCGTAAAAGGATGCAAACATTAAATTGTTCAGAAAATGCTGCCTTGTTAACAGTTTTAGGATTTATGAACGATTTCCACTTTGATAAAGGTGCAGCATACTGACTGCCATGCTAATATATACATGGTTAATTGGTCTTACCAATTTATAGAGTTAACATCCAAAGCATTACGATGTTACTTATAGAAGAAAGCCAAACAGATTTCAGAGAAGTGTGCTCACTTCCACGCGCTTCTTAGCGATAGAGTTAAAGAGGCGTTTTAAAATAGCTATTGGTGTATTAAGGCAAAGCCGATACCCAATAACCTTTATCCCAAACAAAAGGTAACAGTACGATGACCGAAAAAACTGAACAGTTTGCAAACGCGTGGGAAGGTTTCACGTCAGGCGATTGGAAAACTGAAGTCAATGTGCGTGATTTTATTCAAGCTAACTACACTCCTTACGAGGGCAATGAGTCTTTCTTAGCAGAAGCGACTGCAGCCACAACCGAACTTTGGGATAAAGTGATGGTTGGTGTTAAGCAAGAAAACAGCACTCACGCTCCTGTTGATTTTGATACAGATAAAGTATCAACAATTACCTCTCACGAAGCGGGTTACATCACTAAAGATTTAGAAACTATTGTTGGTCTACAGACAGAAGCACCGCTCAAGCGTGCAATGTTACCCAACGGTGGTATTCGTATGGTTGAAAGTTCTTGTGCCGCTTATGGCCGTGAGCTGGACTCAAACATCAAGTATGTTTACTCAGAGTTACGTAAAACACACAACCAAGGTGTTTTCGACATCTATACCCCTGAAATTATGGGCTGTCGTAAGTCTGGCATTTTAACCGGTTTACCTGATGCCTACGGCCGTGGTCGTATCATTGGTGATTACCGTCGTATCGCGCTATATGGTATTGACTACCTTATGCAAGATAAGTTTGCTCAATTCGGTTCGCTTCAAGCTGACTTCGAAACTGGCGAAAACTTGTCTTACACTATGCAACTTCGTGAAGAGATTGCAGAGCAGCATAAAGCGCTTGGTCAAATGAAAAAGATGGCCGCTAGCTATGGCTTCGACATCTCAAAGCCTGCGACTAACGCTAAAGAAGCAATCCAGTGGACTTACTTTGGTTACCTTGCCGCTGTTAAGAGCCAAAACGGCGCAGCAATGTCACTTGGTCGTACTTCAAGCTTCCTCGATATCTTTATCGAACGTGATATCGACGCAGGTGTACTAACTGAGCAAGAAGCACAGGAAATGGTTGACCATTTCGTGATGAAGCTGCGTATGGTACGTTTCCTACGTACACCAGAATACGACGAGTTATTCTCAGGTGACCCAATTTGGGCTACAGAGTCAATCGCGGGTATGGGTCTTGATGGCCGTACTCTAGTGACTCGATCTAGCTTCCGTTTCTTACACACATTGTACAACATGGGCCCTAGCCCAGAGCCAAACATCACGGTTCTATGGTCAGAGGCATTACCGCTAAACTTCAAGAAGTACGCGGCTAAAGTATCAATTGATACTAGCGCTATCCAATATGAAAACGATGATCTAATGCGTCCAGATTTCGCATCTGACGATTATGCTATCGCATGTTGTGTAAGCCCTATGGTTGTTGGTAAGCACATGCAGTTCTTCGGTGCGCGTGCCAACCTTGCTAAAACAATGCTTTATGCTATCAACGGTGGTGTTGACGAAAAACTTAAGACTCAAATTGGTCCTAAGTACGCGCCAATCACTGACGAAGTATTAGATTTTGATGACGTTATGGGTCGTTTAGACACCATGATGGATTGGCTTGCAACTCAATATGTATCTGCATTGAATGCCATCCACTTTATGCACGACAAGTACTCTTATGAAGCTGCGCTTATGGCGCTTCATGACAGAGATGTACGTCGTACTATGGCGTGTGGTATTGCGGGTCTTTCGATTGCTGCTGACTCACTATCAGCGATTAAATTCGGTACTGTAAAGCCAATTCGTGACGAAAATGGTATCGCTGTCGATTTCGATATCAGCGGTGACTATCCTAAGTTTGGTAACAACGATGCACGCGTTGATGATTTAGCAACTGAGCTTGTTGAACGCTTTATGGCTAAGATCCGCAGCATGAAGATGTACCGTGATGCAATTCCAACTCAGTCTATCTTAACCATTACCTCTAACGTGGTTTACGGTAAGAAGACAGGTAACACACCTGATGGACGTCCAGCAGGCGCACCTTTTGCTCCAGGCGCAAACCCAATGCACGGTCGTGATGAAAATGGCGCTATCGCTTCTTTAACATCAGTTGCTAAACTACCATTTGCTCATGCACAAGACGGGATCTCTTACACTTTCTCTATCGTACCTAATGCGTTAGGTAAAGATGAAGATGGTCGTAAAGCCAACCTTGCGGCACTAATGGATGGTTACTTTGCACATAACGATAGCCGTGAAGGTGGTCAACACCTCAACGTTAACGTGATGAACCGTGAAATGCTTGAAGATGCCGTGGTTAATCCAGATAAGTATCCTCAACTAACCATCCGTGTTTCTGGTTACGCAGTGCGCTTTAACTCGCTAACCCCTGAGCAACAGCAAGACGTTATCACACGTACCTTTACTAAAGGTCTGTAAGCCAGTTAGTCACTTAGTGTTGATTTGACTGGTGTAGTACAAGATTACACCAGTCTTATTAAGGAGCAGAAATGGCAGTAATAGGTCGAATTCATTCCCTAGAGTCCTTTGGGACCGTAGACGGACCTGGCATAAGATTTATCACCTTTATGCAAGGTTGTTTAATGCGTTGCCAATACTGTCATAACCGCGACACTTGGGATCTACACGGCGGTAAAGAAATTAAAGTCGATGAGCTAATGAGCCAAATAATTAGCTATCGACCTTTTCTTGAAGCCAGTGGTGGTGGAGTCACGGCGAGTGGCGGTGAAGCTGTATTACAAGCTGAGTTCGTTGCTGAGCTTTTTCAAGCCTGTAAAAAAGAAGGTATTCATACCTGCTTAGACACCAATGGATTCGTGCGTAAATATACGCCAGTCATTGATGAGTTACTCGATAATACCGATCTGGTGTTACTTGATATAAAACAGATGAACGACAAAAAGCACATCGACCTCACAAAAGTGAGTAATCAACGTACGTTGCAGTTTGCCGAGTATTTGCACAAACGTGGTAAAAAAACCTGGATTAGATATGTAGTTGTCGGTGGATTTACAGACGACATTCCATCAGCACAAGCACTGGCTGAGTTTATTAAGCCAATGAGCAATATCGAAAAAGTAGAATTACTGCCCTACCACGAGTTAGGTAAACATAAATGGGAAGCGATGGGTGAAGAGTATGAACTCAACCAGATATCTCCTCCAAGTTCTGAAACAATGGAACAGATAAAGCAAGTCTTCATCGATATGGGTATTAATGCAATTTACTAAATGTTCTTACGTTCAGCAATAAAAGCAAACAAAAGCTAAAGCTCTTCCCAATAACTTGCATCCAAACACTCGAATGCCGCTTTTAGAATAAGCGCCATATCGAAGTAGCAAGCTTTAGCGCCTAAGGGTCGACAATTAACCCCCATTTGCAGCAGTTTTGTTGATAACTGATTACCCCAGTCAAATAAAGATAACGGCAAGGGATGGCGAGAACGCCAACCTAACCAAAGCAGACCTTGAATAGGTAAGCTAATAAAGAACAAAGCAATGGTGATGGCCTGAGGTAGGTAATCCCAACCGTGCAGGTATAACTGACTTGCACCCGCCAATATGGCCAAAAATGGCATTAATGGCAAAGCAATTTGAGTGGCGCGCATAACGCGATACTCAGGAAAGTAAAAACTCAGTTGTCTAACCATAGGCCAAGTCTTCATATAACGACGGCCTTCACCTAGGGTTTTGAGAACATAAATGCTCAAAAATGGCTCCTATAAGAATCAATAACAAGCCTAACTCTAGCACAAACACTCAGCTTGCCCCAAGACTCTATGCCGGGTAAGCAACAGATTTTAGCTCTTTTAACAGGGCACATTTTACGACTTCGGCCTATAGTTGCCATAGAAGTTATTATTAAACAGTGAATCAAACGATTTCATTACTTATTGCGAAAGGTTTAAACATGTCAAATAAACTGGTTTTAGTGCTTAACTGTGGTAGTTCATCTCTTAAGTTTGCGGTTATTGATGCGCTAACTGGTGATGACCAAATTTCTGGTCTAGCCGAGTGTTTTGGGCTAGAAGATTCTCGAATCAAATGGAAAGTAGACGGTGTGAAGCACCAAGCTAACCTAGGTGCATTTACCGCACACAGAGAAGCTGTCGAGTATATTGTCAAAGACATTTTGGGTGAACATCCACAAATTGCCGAAAAAATCCAAGTGATTGGTCATCGTATCGTTCACGGTGGTGAGAAGTACACACAATCGGTCATCATTGACGAAACAGTAATAAAAGGTATCGAAGAAAGTGCAGTATTCGCTCCTCTTCATAACCCTGCTCACCTCATTGGTATTCGTGCCTCTCTAGCTTCTTTTCCTGAGCTTCCACAGGTTGCAGTGTTTGATACCGCTTTTCATCAAACTATGCCTGAACATGCTTACATTTATGCTCTTCCATACAAACTGTATCGTGAACACGGTATACGCCGCTATGGTGCTCATGGCACAAGCCATTTATTCATCAGCCGTGAAGCGGCTAAAGCCCTCGGCAAAGAGATCTCTGATACTAATATTATCTGTGCCCACCTCGGTAATGGTGCATCTGTTACTGCGATTAAAGGTGGTAAGAGTGTAGATACTTCTATGGGCCTAACACCTCTAGAAGGTCTGGTCATGGGCACCCGTTGTGGTGATATTGACCCTTCTATCGTATATCATCTGATCAATAAATTGGGCTATACGCCTGATGAAGTGAACAACTTGATGAACAAGCAAAGTGGCCTATTGGGTATATCTGAGCTGACTAACGATTGCCGCGGTATTGAAGAAGGATATGAGTCAGGCCATAAAGGCGCCACACTTGCGCTTGAGATTTTCTGCTATCGCTTAGCTAAGTATATCGCTTCTTACACCGTGCCTTTAGGGCGTCTTGACGCACTGGTATTTACTGGCGGCATTGGTGAAAACTCTGATCTCATTCGTGAGAAAGTACTTAGCTTATTGGCTATTTTCAATTTTAAAGTCGACAACGAGCGTAACACCGCTGCCCGTTTTGGTAAGCAAGGTAAAATAACCAAAGATGAAGGTCCTGTCGCGATGGTGATCCCAACAAATGAAGAGTGGGTTATCGCACAAGATTCTGTTGCGCTAATTAAATAGTACCGACCTATCTATTTTCATCTTGAGCTGCAAGCTAGATAGCTTCGCAGCTCAAAACAACATTTCTAATGCCATACTTTTGTGGCGTTCTCGAGTTTCAAGAGGTATTTATGTCTCGCAACATTATGCTCATCCCTATAGGGACTGGTGTAGGGTTAACATCTATTAGTTTAGGTATGGTTCGTGCGCTTGAGCGTCACGGTGTTAAGGTTCGCTTTTTTAAGCCGATAGCCCAACAACGTCCAATGGATCGTGGGCCCGAACGTTCAACCACCATCTTAAGCAAGTCACCCACGGTTAATCCACTCGAACCATTCGATATGGCTCATGCTGAAAACCTCATTCGTGCTGATAAAACAGACGTATTAATGGAGCAGATTATCGCTCGTGCAACTGAATGCACAGACGATACTGAGACCATCATTGTCGAAGGCTTAGTGCAAACTCGTAACCACCCTTTCTCAAGCGACGTGAACCATGCGATTGCTAAAGCATTAGATGCTGATGTGATTTTTGTCGCCACTCCTGGTAATGAAAGTGCGACTGCGCTAATGAACCGCCTAGAGATCTCACATAATTCATGGGGTGGGAATAAAAATAAACGTCTCATTGGTGCCATTATCAACAAAATTGGCGCCCCCGTTGATGACGAAGGTCGTGCTCGTCCAGACTTATCTGAAGTCTTTACCAACGATGATATTCAGCGCGCTGATGCAGCAAGCATGTTTCAACTTCCAGGTAAGAGCAAAATTCGAATTTTAGGCAGTGTGCCTTACAACCTTGATCTAGTGGCACCTCGCGCATCAGATCTTGCAAAGCACTTAAGCGCCAAAATCATCAATGCGGGTGAAATGCACACCCGCCGTATGCGCAAAGTGACCTTTTGTGCTCGCAGTATTCCCAATATGGTTACCCATATTAAAACCGATTCGTTGCTCGTCACTTCAGGTGATCGTAGTGATGTTATCGTTTCAGCATGTCTTGCTTCAATGAACGGCGTAAAAGTTGGCGCACTCTTGCTAACGGGCGGATATGAGCCAGAGCCGCAAATTATGGAGCTTTGTGAGCAAGCGTTCGAAACAGGCTTGCCTGTATTCCTGATTGACACCAATACTTGGCAAACATCGCTTAACATACAGCGTTTCGATCACGAAGTGCCCGTTGATGATGCCGTCCGTATTGAACAGGTTCAAGAGTTTGTTGCTGGGCATATCGACCAAAGCTGGGTAGAAAGCGTAACGAAGCACTCACCACGTGAGCACCGTTTATCGCCACCTGCGTTCCGTTACAAGTTAACAGAGCTTGCACGTGCTGCAGGTAAAACCGTTGTTTTACCTGAAGGTGATGAACCTAGAACAATTGAAGCTGCCAGCATTTGTGCTGAACGTGGTATTGCACGTTGTGTTCTACTGGGTAATCGCGAAGAGATTGAGCGTATTGCCACTCAGCAAGGCGTAACCTTAGGTGAAGGTGTCGAGATCATTGAACCTGAGTCAGCACGTAGCCGTTATGTCGAGCCTATGGTTGAGCTTCGACGCAATAAAGGTTTGACTGAAGTCGTTGCTAAAGAGCAATTAGAAGACAACATGGTGCTCGGTACTATGATGTTGGCGCAAGGCGAAGTTGATGGCATTGTATCTGGTGCCGTTAACACGACCGCTAATACCATACGTCCGCCGCTGCAGTTAATCAAAACAGCACCGGGTTCAAACTTAGTCTCTTCTATCTTCTTTATGTTGATGCCAGATCAAGTCTTCGTTTATGGTGACTGCGCGATCAACCCTGATCCTAGTGCTGAGCAATTGGCTGATATTGCAATTCAATCTGCTGAATCAGCAATTGCATTCGGTATTGAGCCTCGCGTTGCGATGATCAGCTACTCAACGGGAAGTTCAGGAACCGGTTCAGATGTTGATAAGGTGCGTGAAGCAACGCGTATTGCCAAAGAGAAACGTCCAGACTTAGTGATTGATGGACCTTTACAGTATGACGCTGCAGTGATGCCGAATGTAGCTCGTTCTAAAGCACCAAACAGCCCTGTAGCAGGTCAAGCAACCGTATTTGTATTCCCAGACCTCAACACAGGTAATACAACGTATAAAGCGGTTCAACGAAGTGCAGACCTGATATCAATTGGTCCTATGCTGCAAGGTATGCGCAAACCAGTAAACGATCTATCACGCGGCGCACTCGTCGATGATATTGTTTACACTATTGCTTTAACAGCAATTCAAGCTGCGCAAAACGAAAGCTAATATTACAATACTAAAAAAGCCTGCTGATGCAGGCTTTTTTTTGGTTTAAAATCAACCGAGTTAGGATCGATGCGATCGTATTAGCTGTTGTTCGGCTGTGTAAAGTAAGAATTTGAAGATTGAATTGTGAACACAGCAGAAATGCGTCAAAAAATGACCAGTCTATTTTTAACTGATATATTAACGACTTAAGTAAACAAAAAATAGTCTTCAACACACTTGTCCACAGATTCTGTGGATAACCTTTATAAGTTATCTATACAGATATGCCTGAGATCTTTATCTAGGTCAAGCTTTGACTGCGATCTAATACCAATTACATGGAAATATGGTCCATTTAGAAATACTCAAGCTTTCAATTCAAGGCGCATAGTTGAGATAATCGTTACTCCCTTGTAAAACAATGCAAAGCAGAAATGGGATCTCGAATGTTTTCCCTAGGCAGGGTTCGATGTATTCATGTTACGTATAGGAACATTTGATATAGCACCGATATGGTCTATTGAGGTCAGATAAAGGATGTCACATGTACAGGGAAGAATGACTGAATGTTTGCAAACCGGAGGGACCATAGATTGACGAAACTAGAATAATGCAAAAGCCATTGCCGAGAGTAACCCATGGAGCTGCTACCTAGAATGCCGGAGCCGAGGACATACGATTAGCGTCGAGTTCTCAGCGGGTCTTCAGCGCGTTGAATAGCCACTGAATGAACACATCCTTAATGCAAGGAGTATCGCACTAAAATCTTGCGTTAAGGCTGGAGAATCGTGATACTGCTAGAAATACTAATAATAGCTATCTATGTTGAAATACTTTCTTGTTATCATTGCGCTGTTCGCTGTTTCTGCTTGTGACTATACGGATAGCGATTCTATCCTAGCCGATGCATCCGTCCCCTCTATGCGCACACCTGAGCTGTCTTCTCTTGGATTCTTAAATGCTATCTACGTCGAACGTGACGTCGAAAAAGCAAAACTGTTTGTTGATGATCCAATGAAAGAGATCCTTACCCACTATTATATTGCCGCCTCAGTGCAACGGCATGTACTCAATCTATCATTGACTGACGTCAGAATGGAAGTCGATGAAGTCGATATCGATTTCTTTCGTAAAACCACAGAAGATGTCACTGTCATCGTCAAAATCACAGGGCTACGTGGTGGGCAATTTTGGGTTGATGACAGAACCTTACGTTTGAATAAGCGCAAAGGAAAATGGATTATTACCGAAGTGGTGCCAGAAAAGAGAAACGTTAACGGTTAGCTGCTAGGCTCATTAGAGGTTCTAGGTGCTAGCAAAGACGGTAAAATCTTAGACGAACGGCCTACAGCCTTACGGCACGTAACTGCGTCACTACGGAACGCTTCGCTTACGGTAAAATTAGAAAAGAGCAAAGCGACGGCATAAAATCAACATCAAAAGCCAAATGGTGTTTTCTGTTGATTTCCTAGCATGACGTAGTCCGTCCTATCTAAAGTGCTAGTTCTACAAACAAAAATAGCAACCCACTGGTTGCTATTTCATCTTGATAAAACCTAAAAAAGATAGGCTTATTCAGTGATTTTCCCTAATCCAAAAATGCTTCTTCATCCATTTCAACAGGTAAAGACTCTAACATCTCGTCTTGTAGTTGATAATATGCGCCTTCATATTCTTGAACTTCCATAACAACTCCGGATCTTTGATTTAGGTGTAGGGTACAAAAGCATGTCATCAATAGTGTGACATTTTGCCTTTCTTAAAACATGCCAACTATGCCGTGTTTCTGATGCTGATTGTAACAGCATTCAACCACCACTTACAGAAAACTTTCAGTTTAAACGGTAAGATCTGCTGTATCCGCCCTAAAATAGTCATAAACTGCCATTTTTCGTTATTTTGGGTGAAAGTCTTTCACTTTCTTATTCCTTACAGCGCTAAAAAACATTTTTAACGTGAATAAAAAATATACTTAATCATTACTGCTATCAATTAATACACGGCATCACAGATGCTATCCAGTTAAGCGCACGAATTAAAGTTAGAGGTTGATTATAATGAATGCATTAATTGACTATGAAGCAGGAAAGCTAGTCGAATTATTTGATCAGGATGATGATTTGTCGATATATATACCCATCCCACTTGAAGATGTTCGTTTCAGAGGCATTGTACCAGTTCACTTCTAGGCGCATTAACATAGAAATGGTTATCAATGAGATCTCGGTACTCAAGCATAGAGGACGACATAATATCGCCAAGATCATTGAGTCTCATGGGCAATCAGCACTGAGTGATCGACTCAATTATTAGGCTCAGCCATAAAAAAAGGCCAAACACATGTTTGGCCTGTTTACTTTATTTTATTCTATCCTGACAACTAGAAATAAATGGTTATTCTTGTTGTCTATACCGCAATACTTTTAGTGCTTTATCAGGATTAATATCTTCAAAGACAGCAGGATTAGCCATCTGTTCACAAAACTGCAAACTCGGGCTGTAGCTAGCGACTTGTTCTTTCAAAAAATCAATACTCAGCTCAGGCGCATTTAAACATAATAGAATATCGCCATCAGGTGCCAATAGATCAGGTAAACGTTTTAACAGGCGTGCATAATCTTTTGTCGCGACAAAACTGCCCTTTTGATTACTGGGTGGATCCGCAATAATAATATCGTAAGGTCCAAGCTTGGTTAACTTTCCCCAGGACTTAAAAATATCATGTCCAAGAAAGCGCGCCCCAGCACCAAAATTATTTAGCATGTGATTTTGCTTACCTATCGATAGTGAGCCTTTGCTCATATCAATGTTAACCACCTCAGTTGCTTTGCCTTGCAGCGCCGCAATAGAAAAACCACAGGTATAAGCAAACAAATTCAGGACTTTTTTGCCTGCGCTATGTTCACGAACCCATTGGCGGCCATTGCACATATCCAAAAATAAGCCATGATTTTGGCCACGTAGCAGATGGACTTGAAACTGAGCGCCATTTTCAACAACAATGTGCTTTTCAGGCACCTCACCTTTAAGGATATCGGTGTGCGTTTCACCGCCACTACGGTACTGAAAAACCAGATTTATTGGTTCAACACTCTTTAGCTCACACCAACGTTGCTCAATAGCCTCTGTGAGGACTGAGAGTTCATCCTCATTGAGTGGCTTAAAACTGGTCAGCAGTACCACTGGCGCATACCAATCTAAGCAAAGGTGTTCAGCTCCTTGATAACGCCCACCACGGCCATGAAATAGCCGACTCACATCATTACCAAAGGTAACGTCTTTTATTGCTTCAATAAATAACTGCATCTAACTCACTTCTTACTAGTTTCAATCTTTAAATCGTTTTCGGGAACATCGTGATTTTCAGCAATATCATCACCGATTAATACTGCTAACCAACGTCCGCCTTGGCTAGACTCTAAGGCAATTTTTACAATCATGGTCAGCGGGACGGATAACAACATGCCGGCAGAACCTAACAACCAGCCCCAAAATATTAATGATAAAAAAACAACCAAAGTCGACAGGCCAAGACCGCGTCCCATGTATCGGGGTTCAACGAAGTTGCCCATAACCGCGTTAGTCCCTAAATACAGCAAAGCAACAGCGCCTGCAGCACCAGGGCCTATTTGTATAAAGGCCAGCAATACCGAAGGAATGGCGGCAATGATAGAACCAATATTTGGAATATAGTTGAACAGAAAAGCAATCACGCCCCACAACAATGCGTAATCGACACCAATGATGTATAAGCCCACGCCAACAATGAGTCCCGTTGCTAAACTCACCAAGGTTTTAATCACCATGTATTGATTGACTGAATTTAAAAAACGGTCAACTTGCTGTAAACGCATATCGGGATCATCAAGTGCAAAATGCATCTTTTTTGAAAACCCATTAGATTCAAACAACATAAACACAACGGTTAAGATGATTAAGAACAGGTTAGCCATGACACTGCCAACACCGGTCAGCATATTGGTGGTCATTGACAATGCTACACCAGGATCAAAGTAAGCCAGTATTTGTTCTTTAGAGATCTGAATATTGAGCGTGGCCAATTTGTCGACAATCCAAGAAAATTGCTCAATTAACTGATCACGATAAAAAGGTAATTGTGTGGAAAACTCATTGATAGAGGTCCCGACTATAGACGCCAACCACAAACCCATCAGGACAATAAATGCCATTAGCATTAATACCGCAACCCCTCTTGGGACACGATGACGGGTAAGCCAGCTAATCATCGGGTTACAGATCACGGCAATAAATACCGATAATACAAACGGAACAACAATCGGACTTGCCGTCTTGATCCCCGCGAGGATCACCACAATAAATGCAGAGATGGCAAACCCTTTAAATGCGACGCCTTGATTCTCAAATCGGGTCATTAAAAAATCCTTGTTGATTAATAATATCGCGGCTTTTGTATTTCAAATGTAAAAACCATAACGCGACTAAACAGTAACTATAAAAATGTGCCAAGTATCACCAACAACTCAACGCTTTTAGGCGAGTTAATAATACGAGCAACAGTAACAAGATCAATTATTTTCTGAATTATCGCATGCTTTTATAAAAATCACCGCTTTAGTTTAAGGCGCTAGAGTTTAAGAGGTTATGGTTATTCATTAACGGAACAAATGGCATTAATACGCAGTAATAGAACTATTTTTTGGCTAAGACGACAAAACGATAGATCCTATTTGCCTTAACTAACGTAGACTCTATTAAGAGCCCTTAAAAAACAAAAGCCTATGAATATATTGATTACTGGTGCCAGTGGATTTGTTGGTACACAGCTTGTAAAACGGTTAAGTCATCATCAACTGACGTTGCTGACAAGGCACCCTGAGCATGCCGCTGAGCGTTTAGGGACGCATCATCACTACCTTAGTTCTCTAGATGGATTAGCGAACTTAGACAGTTTTGATACGGTGATTAATCTCGCAGGCGAACCCATAGCGGGAAAAAGGTGGTCTGACACGCAAAAAAAAGCAATATGCCATAGCCGTTGGTCAATAACAGCCAAACTGGCCCAATTGATCCTCGCAAGTAATAACCCACCAAGCACATTCGTTAGCGCTTCAGCCGTCGGATACTATGGTAGCCAAGGCTCACGACATATTGATGAAACACTGCAACTAAGCTCAGAAAATCGTGCAGAGTTTACTCATAAAGTCTGTCACAAGTGGGAACAAGAAGCGCAAAATGCTGCAACTGAAAGCACTCGAGTATGCATTATTCGCATTGGCTTAGTACTTGGTTCCCAAGGTGGCGCGTTAGCAAAAATGTTACCTGCTTTTAAACTTGGTCTAGGCGGGCCTATCGCCAATGGCAAACAGGGGATGAGTTGGATACATCAAGATGACTTAATTGGCTTAATTGAATTCTTACTTAACAACCCACAAACCAGTGGGATATTCAATGGATGCGCACCCACGCCTATCAGTAATCAAGATTTCACCAAGGCATTAGGCGCCGCATTAAACCGCCCAGCCTGTATTCCAGTGCCTGCATTTGGACTGAAACTGGCGCTAGGTGAAATGTCGACTTTGTTAATAGAAGGACAATATGTGGTGCCTAAAAGGGCGTTAACTGCGGGCTTTGAATTTAAATACCCTACAATTGATAGTGCATTAAACGCACTGTTTAAATAACTTGAACTTTAGGGGCTGTTGGCTTCGTTCAACAGAAAAAGCGGGAAGATAATCAACAATCTCCCCGCCATCAATCTCTGAGCTTTAATGCCCTTTAAGCAGTTCACTGCACGATTTGTTTAACAGCTGACGACAGCTCCAAAGTCCAAGTAAAGCAACCACCAAACCACCACACAATGGCGCTATCCCCCACCAAGGCCAATGCATATAAACGTTGAGTTCAAACACCTGAGTTTTCAATAAGTACAAGGTAAACTCAGCAACGATAACCGCCAACACTCCCGCAATCGTCCCTAGTAGCGCAAATTCAAGTCCTGTGGCAGCTCTAAGTAACCAACCAGATGCTCCAAATGTCCTTAGTACCGCAAGTTCACGTTGTCTGGTTGCCATTCCAGCTTCAGTCTGGGCTATCATCACCAGCGCGCTTGCAAGTAACACCAATACCAGCACTAAGGTCAGTGATAAAGAAACTTGATCAATGATTTCGCGTAACTGCTTCACCATTGCGCCAACATCGATAATCGACACTGTTGGAAACTGCTTTATCAAGGATAAAATAACGCCGCGCTGTGACTCTTCTAAGTGAAAGCTCGACATGGAGGTATAGGCAAACGGCGCCAATGCTTCTTTTGTGAAGATCATAAAGAAGTTTGGCTGCAATGTTTCCCAATGCACAGCTCGAATACTCGCCACTTTCACCGTCAAAGATTGATTATCAATGGTGTAAGTTAACCTGTCACCCAAGGCTAATTCCAAACGTTCAGCAACACCGGATTCAACAGAGACATCAAAAATATCCTGATTAAAGCGACCAGAAAGAATTTCATTATTGTCTGGCATGCTGTCACGGAAGGTGAGATTCAACTCCCGCGAGATCCCAACCCGTCCCTCACCACCCGCTTTCTTCTGCTCAGAAGAGATCAGTACCTCGTCATTAATCGCGGTTAAACGTCCTCTGATCACAGGGTAAATAACCGGCGGTACTTTTACATGGGGTTTTAAGAAATCTGCAATAGTGGCTGTTTCTTCTGGCGCAATATTGACCAAAAAGTAATTGGGCGCATTTTCGGGTAACTGCTTTTGCCACTCGTTTAGTAGATCTTGTCTCAATGCAAAAATGGTTAACAATAAAACCAATGCGCTACTGAACCCGACTAACTGCACTGCATTTTGCCGTGCTCGTCTGCGAAGCCCCGCCAATGCTAACTGCAATGGGTTAGTGGTTTTCATACCAACACTATGACCCAAGCGGATCATAAAGAAGCCTAAAACACTCAGTAAAGTGCCTAACAATAATACTGCGGCAACTACCGTTAACGTTAATGGCAGACTCTGTGAGTACAAGTAACCCAACAATGCCATTGCACTTAAGCTTAATAAGAGGTGCAGCCACATCCCTAATTGCAAACCTTCAAGCTGGCGCTGCAACACTCTCAATGGCGGAATAGACAATAATCGCATTAGAGGATATGCCGAAAACATAAAGGCACTGATAAAACCGGTACCGATCCCGAGCAGTAATGGTCTGCTCATCGGCGGATTGTATGCGGCTATCTCTACTGGTAAAAATGCTGTGATCGTGCGATCAAGCCCAACGCCACCGATTAAGCCAAGAACAACACCCACAACAGTCACTAGCAGTAGATGGGTGCCAAATAAAATTCTTATTTGCTTTGCTGAAGCGCCAAATGTCTTCAACATGGCCACCACGTCATAGTGGCGCTGACAATATCGTTGCGCCGCAATACCAATGGCCGCACAAGCAAGCGCGATACCGAGTAAGCTTGCGAGTAATAAAAAGCGCTCAGCACGTTTAACGGCACTGGCAATTGGCGAGTCACCGGACTGAACATCAACCCAGCGCTGACTGGTATTGAGTAGCGGTTTAGCTTGCACCTCAAATGCTTCTAGCTTTGCAGCATCTCCTGCAAATTGGTAAAGGTATGTCACGCGACTACCCGGCTGGATAACTTGTGTTTTAGCCACATCTTCAATCCGCATCAACACCACAGGAGAAGATGCAAAAGGGTTAAATCCTGCATCGGGTAGGCGGATAATCTCATTGGATAAGTTAAAATTAGCATTACCAATTTCAATCTGTTGCGGGTACCCAAGTAAACCGCCTAATCGAGTTTCAAACCAAATATCGTCTGCGCTCGGCAGCCCTTGAGCTATCCCAGTGCTGAGTTCAATATTGCCCTTGAGTGGATAGCCTTTTTCAACAGCTCTTACCGTCACCAGTTGGAATTCATCCCCAGCATATACCATGGAGTTAAACTGCATGCTGGTCACACGAGCAAGGCCTATCTTGTCAGCGATAGCTAAAACCGCGGGATCTATCTCTTTGGGTGAGTTAATAATCCTGTCAGCAGCAATAAATTTTGAAGCTTGCCCGTTAATCGCGAGCTGCAATCGTTCACTGACAGAAGCTAACCCGGTTACCGATAGCACCGCTAGGGTGATAGCGAGAATAATCAGCAGCAGTTGTCCTTGAGACAATTCTCGCTTAAACAGCCTCCATGCAAGTTTTAGCTCCATGAACTTGCCTCTTCATTCACAGCAATCTTTGCCGTTTCTAGTTCAGTATCTTCTGCTTGCTTATCCGTTGTTTTTTCGCTTATCTTTTCGCTTAAGTTGCCTGAATCCATAATGAACTGTCGCTGACATCGGCTAGCCAAAATCATATCGTGAGTCACCAGCACCAGTGTGGTGTCACTCTCACGGTTGAGTTCAAACAACATGTCAGCGATTTTATCGCTGTTGGCTGAATCCAAGTTCCCCGTTGGCTCATCGGCAAACAATACTTTTGGCTCACAGATAAATGCACGGGCGATTGCCACACGCTGCTGCTCACCGCCAGATAGCTGATTAGGGAAATGATTAAGTCTGTGGCTCAATCCAACACGTTCTAACATCGCCTGAGACTTTTCTTTGGCATTAGCAATCCCGGCCAACTCTGCCGGTAACATTACGTTTTCCAGCGCGTTTAAGGTATCGACCAACATAAAGGACTGGAAGATAAAACTCACTTTCTGCTTACGAAGTGCCGCTTTAGATTCTTCATTTAACGTTTCAAGTGCCACGCCATCAAGTAGAATGGATCCTTGGCTAGGAGAATCCAGCGCGGCAAGTAAACCAAGCAAGGTTGACTTACCGGAACCCGACGGCCCAAGTATCGCAACACTCTCCCCCTGCTTGACATCCATATTAATGCCGTTGAGGATAGTCAACTCTCCCTCTTGAGTATTAACCGATTTAATTAGGTGGCTTACTGTTATGGCGCTATTTTCAGACATAAAACCCTTCTTTAACCTTAAAAACCGACTATGTGGTTTTGTCATATTATTTATATTCAGCAGTTTTCCACTGAGTGCTGCCCCTATATTAATCCTAGGTGACAGCCTAAGTGCAAGCTATGGTATGCCAGAAAATGAAGGATGGGTGCATCTATTACGAACAAATATGCCTCAACATACCATCATTAACGGCTCTGTAAGTGGTGAAACTTCAGCTGGCGGATTGCGTAGACTGCCCGCCCTGCTTGAATCTGCAAGCCCTGACGTTATTTTAATTGAGCTAGGTGGCAATGACGGACTGCGTGGTTTTCCTCCTAAACAATTGAAAGATAATCTTACAAAAATCATAGAACTTGCAAAGACAAAACAGATAAAAGTGCTGTTAAGCGAGATAATGGTGCCGCCTAACTACGGTCCCCGCTATGCATCACAAATTAGCAATGTCTATAAAGAACTCGCAGCAGAGCACGAAATCACCCTGATGCCATTCTTTATGGAATCCATTGTCATAGACAGTACGTTGATGCAAAGAGATGGGATCCATCCAAATGCAAAAGCACAGCCACAAATTGCTGAATTTATGCTGCCTTGGATCCAACAAGCACTTTAAAAAAGTGCTAAAAACAAACATAGTTCTTGAAGCTTGCTTGCCAACTTTGTAGATTATTAAGCTATTAGACCAAAAATTAGTAATCGATTGAATTTCAGGACAAGTAAGCTTCAGGGAGAAGGTAATGATAACAAGATGTAGCTACTGCATATTAATTGCAGGCAGCGTTACTGTCGGCTGTTTTAGTCCCTCGATTTTAGCCGCAGAGACAGTCACTCACTTAACGCCGGCTCGAATCACACCTGAACAAATATTTCCGCCTGAAGACAGTAAATATGATTGGCTACAACTCACCTCATTGGAGTTACTCAAAGGCGAAATCGTTAACCTTTACGACGACAAACTCGAATTCGATAGTGATGAGCTCGACAGCGTATTTATCGATTGGGAAGATGTGAAAGTGCTGCAAAGTCGTCATATTATGAGTATCGGCTTTACTGATCTCAGCACTAAAACGGGTCGACTACTCGTCAAAGATGGCAAGTCCTATATCAATGGTGAGGAGTTTGATAGTCACCAAATAATGACGATTATCGCGGGAGAGCAAACCGAAGCTAACTATTGGTCGAGTAAAATTACCTTAGGGGCAAACTTTCGAAAAGGTAACACTGACCAGATAGACTACAGTGCACTCGCCAAGACGAAGCGACGCACGACAGAATCACGATTCAATCTCGACTACATCGGCAACTACTCAGAAACAGATGGTGAAAACCGCATAAATAACCACCGAATTAACAGTAACTTTGACAGGTTCATCTCCAAACAATTTTATCTTAGACCGGTATTCGGTGAAATCTATATTGACCCATTTTTGAACATAGATTATCGAGTGACGCTGGGTTCTGGTCTTGGTTACAACATCATTGATAATGCGAAAACAGAGTGGAGTGTCAGTGGTGGCCCCGCTTATACCTATACTCGATTTGATACTGTCGAAATGAATAAAAATAAAGGTGATGGCAGCGCAGCATTGGTTATTGAAAGCTTATACGATACTGAAATTACAGGAGACATAGATTTTAACGCGCTATATCGCTTGCAGTACGGGAATGAAACCTCTGGTGGTTATACCCACCATGCGATTGCGACGTTAGAGATTGAGCTAACCGATATGTTTGATCTTGACCTGTCATTCGTTTGGGACAGAACCAACAACCCTCAACCCGATTCAAACGGGCTAACACCTGAACCAAATGATTATCAGTTTATTATTGGTTTTGGTATCGATATCTAGTCTAAAAATATCGATATCACAGCTTAATAGGGAGACCGATCATGTAGGGCAACAGCTTTGCCCTCTTATCAGGGTAATAGTCTAGATGACGAGTACAAATGAGTGGTTAGATTGATAATTTAGATAGGAGCCACCTCTAAACCAAGATATATCCAATGACATCGTTATCCACGGCAAAGGTTTAACTCCAGTCCCTTTCAAAAGATCAACAACCTCACCTTTATTGCGCTGTGATCAATATACGACCCTGTCAAACATTACTGGCTAACGTATTGTTTATATGAAAATTAACCAGATACTGCACGGTAAAGTATTTCAAATAAAAATCAAGCTGAACAAAAATAATACACTCGTTTGAATTTCAACCTCTTCACTTTCCTTTTCAATAACTAACAACAACCATCGTGTTTAACAGTCTGCATCAATTTATTTGATAACAAGATGTTGCAAACTTGTTGTCCTGATTTCACATTGCTTATCTGGTACGTCAGTGCAATCTAGAGCGCGCATAATAAAAATAAATTTGGAGACGCTATGCTCAACAAGAAACCTTCTTGGCTAATGCCAACATTAATCGCTACCGCAGTTGCAATAAGCTTGGGGGCTTGTTCTTCTGACGATGACGACACTACAACAAAAATAGAGACGCCGCCCGTTGTCACCCCTGCACCAGAAGAGACTACGTTCCCTGAAGGCGCGATAATGATTGAAGACGGTGAAAACCTAACCTTGCGTATACAAGAAGCATTGATTGATGCTCAAAGTAACGATGTCATCGTCCTGCCTAAAGGCACATTTGAAATTGAATCAACGTTATTATTTGATGGTGATGTCGACGGCGATGGTAGCTATGCTAAAAATATAACCATCATGGGTTACGGTCAGGATGAAACCATTCTTGATTTCTCAAAGGCGAACTCTGGCGATGGTATATTCGTCCAGAATGCGGTCAATATTATCATTCAAGATCTGTCAGTGAATGAAGCTAAAAATAACGGTATCAAACTAAAAAATACAAACGGTATTATCTTGCGTCGCCTCGCAACGGTTTGGGAAGGCGAGCTTGATGAGGATAACGGTGCATACGGTCTCTACCCTGTAGAATGTGAAAACATTCTTATTGAAGACACCTACGTACGTGGCAGTGCCGACGCAGGTATTTATGTCGGTCAATCACAATACATCGTTGTTAGGCGTAACATTGCAAAGGAAAACGTGGCAGGTATTGAGATAGAAAACTCAAAATATGCTGATGTTTATGACAACGAAGCCATGGGTAATACTGGCGGTATTCTTGTTTTCGACCTCCCAATTAACAACCATCGCTATGGCTCAAGTGTCAGAATTTTCAACAACAAAGTCTACGATAACAATACTAAAAACTTTGCCAATGCTTCGGCAAATCCTGCAGGAGTTCATATTGTGCCCCCCGGCACAGGTATGATTATTCTGTCGACTGATGACGTTGAGATTTTTAACAATGAAATAACCAATCACGACACCATGGGCGTGGCAATCACCAGTTTCTTTATTGCTGAACCTGACATTAGCGCATTTGTAGCTAACTATGGTCAACCAGGACAACCGATTGAAGATGGGTGGCGCCCAACTCCGCGTAACATTTATCTGCATGATAACGTGATCACTGGATATGGCCAGAAACCCAACGGCTACTTGATTGATGACATTATTAAGGGATACCTATTTACCCATGGCGCTTTCCCAGGCGTACTCTATGACGGTTTGGGTGAAACGCTATCGAACAATGGCACAGCGGCTTACCTTGGACTGCAAGAGACCCCCTTTGCTGCCGATGGCAGCGACAATGTTTGCGCTAGCAACAATGGCGATGTTTCCTTTGGTCGCTTGTATGCCAATGAAAATACCGATATTGCAAGTCCTGAAATCTTATATGAAAAAACGCAAGACCAGTTATTGAACTGTGCTCAGGTAAGTTTACCCGTTCATACTGTGACCTTTGGTGATCAGATCTTCGGTTGTGGCGTTGATGATGATACCGAGGGCTGTGATGGTGGTAACCTTATTGGTGGCGGCGGTACTATTGGTGAAGGTGAAGGCGGCCTAGTTGGTAATGGAGATCTAAGCCTTTGTAAAGCCGAAGGCGCTAACGCTTCTTGGGATGCATTGCTAAAAGCCAACTGCCCTAGCCTCTCTGACTACAACTTGTTTGCCGATGCAAAAAATCCGGCTAACGCACCTAATTCTGGTGGCTTACCTTATGACTTAAATACACCGTTATTTACTGATTACTCAAGTAAATATCGTTACGTATTTGTACCAGAGGGCAAAAAAGCCGATTTTTCAGCTATGGAATCAATGGACTTCCCTGTCGGGACCGTCTTAGTGAAAACATTTGCACTCCCAGCAGATACCAGTAAGCGCGGCATAACGAATGAAGATTTAGTTGAAACGCGATTATTAATCCATCGTGAAAGTGGCTGGACTGCGCTGCCTTATGTGTGGAACGCTGAAAAAGCAGATGCTGTACTCGCTAAAGCGGGCGCAATTCAAGCTAAAAAGGTGATCCATAACGGCGACACAATGAACTTTGATTATGTCGTGCCGAGTATGAACCAGTGTAAACAGTGTCACCAATTTAAGCCTGATGCTGATAGCCCTGCAAAGTTTGTCCCTATCGGGCCAAAGGCACGCCAACTTAACAAAGATTATGCCTACAGTGATGGCAGCATGAATCAGCTGTTAAAGTGGCAAGCAGCAGGCATTTTACAAGGTGTTCCAGAGGTCGCCACGATAGACACAGTGCCAGCCTACAATGATGGTGATGAAACAAACGTGAGCAGCCTTAGCGATGCCGCACTGATGAAAACAGCCAAAGGTTATTTGGACATCAACTGTGCTCATTGTCATCGCCCTGAAGGTAATGCATCTAATACAGGACTAAAACTCGAGTATTGGAGAGATTACGCTGAAGATGCTGGTTATTCACATGGTACATGTAAGTCACCAGTTGCGTATGGTGGTGGCTCTCTTGGCTATGACGTTGTTCCGGGAAGCCCAGAAGAATCTATTCTACACTTCCGTATGGACACGAATAACCCAGGTGACAGAATGCCAGAGATTGGTCGCAGCCTCTCACACGCTGAAGGTGTTGCATTAATCAACGAATGGATTAAGCGCCTACCGAGTGCATCTTGCTCAAAGTAAGTTAAGTGAATAAAAAGGCCGGGAATATCCCGGCCTTTTTCTAACTACAACACTCCAATACCAAAACTTAACACTCAATAACCCATTACTATGTAGGTGACTTATGCATAATCTAGTTATCCTCAGTTTTATCTTACTTCTTAGCGCCTGTGGCGGTGAAAGTGACTCAACAGAACTCGCAAGTGAAGTCGCACCAATCATCCCTACAGAACCCAACACAGATCCAGCCCCATCGCTGTCAGCATGTGACGCCACAACAAGTGAAGTAAATTGGGATGCTTTAATGACTGAAGATTGTCAGCAGTTGTCGCAGTATGGGTTATTTATAGACTCCAGTATTCCGACATCCGAGCCTATTGCACCGGGGATCGCCTATCAGCTCTCAACACAGTTATTCTCTAACTATGCCAGTAAACACCGCTTCATTTTTGTTCCTCAAGGGGAAAAATTAGCCTATCACCCAAACGATACCTTTGAGATGCCAATAGGCACTGTTTTAGTCAAAACGTTCTCGTTACCCTTCGATACACAAGTTCTTGGCGCGAATAATGAAGTACTAATTGAAACTCGGTTACTTATTCATAGAGAAGCTGGCTGGACCACCCTGCCCTATATTTGGCAAAATAACGAGGCTACGCTACAACAAGCAGGCATGGATATTCCCCACAGTTTAAACCATCAAGGCAGCCAAGAAGCCTTCGATTACCATGTACCCAGTCGCGCCGAATGTAAGATATGTCATCAATCTACGTTTGCCAGTGACGATCAATCCGTGCGTATTCGCCCCATCGGAATTAAAGCGCATCTGCTCAATCGCAATGTTAATCATCAAGGACAAACCACCAATCAATTACAACTCTGGCAGCAACTCAATATACTCACTGGAGTACCCGAGCTTACTGAAATAGGTAAAACGGCTGACATCCTTGACCAAAGCGCTTCACTCACAGCTCGGGCGAAAGGTTATTTGGATATCAACTGTGCTCATTGTCATAACCCCGACGGCTTTGCCAGTATTTCAGGGCTGCGTCTTGGTTTTTATGTCGACCATACCAGTTATCAATATGGTATCTGCAAACAACCACCTGGCTGGGATGGCGGGGCAAAAGGATTATCTTACGACATCATTCCAAGTGATGGTGAGCACTCAATCTTGGTATATCGCCAACAGCTCAATCAGCCCAAGGATAGAATGCCACCGATAGGAAGAGCGATTGCCCACACTGAAGCCGTAACGGTAATTAAAGACTGGATTGACGCTATGGCACCAGAACTTGGCAGTTGCCATCAATAAACATCAGTAAACATCGGTGAGGTATTCAAAGCGAATGCCTCATACATATAGGTCGTGTCATTTCCCACACTGAAGCCGTAACCGTAATTAAAGACTGGATTGATGCTATGGCACCAGAACTTGGCAGTTGCCATCAGTAAACATCGATGAGGTTTCAAAGCGAATGCCTCACGCTAATAATTCGAGCGATTGCGCACACTGAAGCCGTAACCGTCATTAAAGACTGGATTGATGCTATGGCACCAGAGCTTGGCAGTTGCCATCAATAAATATCAGTAAACATCGGTGAGGTATTCAAAGCGAATGCCTCATACATATAGGTCGTGTCATTTCCCACACTGAAGCCGTAACCGTCATTAAAGACTGGATTGATGCTATGCCACCAGAGCTTGGCAGTTGCCATCAATAAATGTCGATGAAGTACTCAAAGCAATTGAAAAGGTTTTGTGAGGTTAAAACTCAGTTTAACCTTTATGTAAACGTAAGAAATGGCCTGGAGGATGTCCTATCCAATGCTTAAAACTCTGCCTGAAATGGCTTACATCACCAAAGCCCATTAAGTCTGAGATTGCTTCAATAGAGTGATCACTGCTTAGAATTAGATTAATCGCCATTTGGCATCTTACTTGATCAATTAGCTTTTGGTAGTGAGTACCAGCAGCCGAAAGTCGGCGCCTCAATGTACGAGTACTGATCTTTTGCGTTAACGCCATGGCCTCCATACTCGGTAATTCAGGAGCGCTATCTCTTAGTACATCAAGAACCTCTGTAATATAAGACTGCCCGCTTTCTATAACTGGACTTAATGCTATATCTGTAAATTCAAAGGTTATCGGTAAGCTCAAATATTTGTGTTCTATCGACCATTCAAAAAACTCCCCATCAAATTGGATGCCAGCCCCCGTTCGAGCAGCTAAGAATGGCGTTTTTCGTTTGGGTTCAGCTAAGATAATGTCTTTGGCTTGAACTGTTTCACCCGTCAACTCTTCTGCAAAAGTTATAAGTGAACCAATACTGTGCTGAAACTGACAACTGTATTTATCTGTCTCTAGCTTATTAGTATTAAGCCATCTGACTTTCAAAACACCCTCTTCATTCCTAAGGAATATATCAGAAAAGCTACCCACCAATTCGGGATGGGCGATAACAAAGGCTAGGCATTCACCTAAGGTATTAAATTTGGCTAAATAATCGAGTAAAAAGCCCAAATCAGCTAATTTATAGTCACTAGCAGCCTTAACTCCAACTTCGGCATCCGTACTCACATTACGCAAGTATGTCATTGCATAATCAACTTGCCATACATAGACAAATTGACTGTGTGCCAACTCTGTTTCTCCTACGCCAATATCGTTGCACAATTGCGCTGCAACTGAGGAGCCAAAGTGTTTTTTTAAGTAATGGAGTAAATTCCTTAATTCATAGGCTGGGTAAGATTGATCGCCAACCATAAGATGAGGTTTATAACTGCAGATTTGATGCATTTCACTCGACTAAATAATGACTGGTTAGTCATATTGTTAGCGGATCTAAATACGAATTCATAGCTTTAAGATTAAATTAACGAAAAAAACCTGCATCAGCAGGTTTTTAATCAACTTACTATCAGCATAAGCTACTTAAGCGGCTGATTCTTCTCTGCTAATCTATTAAAAATTGCGTTAAACGATAGAGAAGCGCCATGCGCTATTTTATCTGAAAGCTTTTTCTTAAGCTGGTAAGTCACTTTAACCACAGTGCGCTCATTGGCCAGCTTCATAATCACATCGTCGCTGGTAGCCACTTCATCGATTAAGCCAAGTTCAATGGCTTGCTGACCATACCAATGCTCACCCGTCGCCACTTTGGCAATATCAAGATCAGGACGATACTTAGAGATAAACTCTTTAAACAGCACATGCGTCTCTTCAAGCTCTTGTTGAAACTTCTCGCGACCTTCATCGGTATTCTCACCAAAGATGGTCAGCGTGCGTTTAAAGTTGCCTGCAGTATGCTGCTCGTAATCAATATCATGCTTTTTAAGCAGACGATTAAAGTTAGGCACCTGCGCAACAACCCCAATAGAACCGACGATAGCGAAAGGCGCAGCGTAAACCTTATTGGCCACACAAGCCATCATATAGCCGCCACTAGCAGCCACTTTATCGACACAAATAGACAATGGGATTTGAGCTTGTCTCAAACGATCAAGCTGGCTTGAAGCAAGGCCATACCCATGAACCATACCGCCGCCACTTTCAACATTAACGATAACCTCATCACCTTTGTCAGCAATGGTTATAATCGCGCTAATTTCTTCACGCAATGATGCCACTTCACTCGCATCGATACTGCCTTTAAAATCGATAACATAAACCTTGGGGTCTATCTCTGGCTCTTTATTATTTTTTTGTGCTTTTTCTTTAGCTTTTTCGTCTGCTTTTATCTGCTTCTCATAAGCCTTAAATGCTTTTTTAGACAACAACTCTTCTTTAAGATCATGCTTCAACGATTTTAAGTCATCGCTGATGTTAGTGATTTTAAGCTCACCTTTATCGGTTTTGTGCTTAATAGTTGATGCCAATACCACGATCACAACGGCCAGAATCGATACTACAATCGTTACTGCTTTTGCAAAAAACAACCCATACTCGTACAGAAATTCCAAAATATTCTCCAGCCCAATCGATTTTTAACTTCGTTAATTACGGCTATTCTAACAGCCTATTTAATAATAAAAAATGCCCATAAAAAAACCCAGCATAAGCTGGGCTTTTATTCGATTAAAAATCAATCTACTTTATATACAAGGTTGCACAACAGCCGCTGCAGCATCAGGGCCGACAGCCAAACCTAGATAAATAGTTGGGCTAGTGGCGTCTGGTAATCCTGCGCTATATGAGAAGAAAGCTGCTTCAGTTTGCATCTCAACAGTTGCCACATCTTCTAAGCCATCAGTAACGCCTTCAACAGGTGACGGAGAGATAATTGAACTGTGATGTCCTTTAGAAAACCTCACAACACCTGAGCCTACTGTTGTTGTATCGACACATGCAAGGCCAAGATTTTCAATTAATGGCTCAGTACCAGATACTGGATATCCAGGAACACGGTTTGGCAATACTTGATCCGGCAGGCTATTTGCACCGTCCCCTACAATTTCAATTAAGTGAATAGGTAGACCTGTCGCCTTCAGCATCGCAGCGTGGTTGATAGGATCTGCACTATCGACAGCCGTTTGTACAGCAAAAGCAAAAGTCGGCAGAAATGCGTCATATACCGCTTTAACCAAAGCATCGTACTCAGGCGTGCCAGGCTCGTAACCAGGGCCTTTATTCGCTTCTTCAACTAGTGCCATGAAAGTTTCAGATTGAATAATGTTGTCAAACAGCATTGGACCAAAGGTGGCAGACCCGATAAAAGTACCTGCAAATCCTCCTGTGGGCGCAACTAACGATGCAGCATTTAGCTTATACACATAGCTTAAATCAGCACCTGTTGGATGCGTTAATCCAGTACTTGCATAAGTAGCAAAGTCAGTACCCACGATTGCGCCAAGGCTCAATCCTTGTGCACTGATCTGATTATTATCAAATACCTGACCCATCCCATATTCTGCTAGCTTACCGGCATAACCAGTAAGTGCGGCTCGCAGTGCTAAATGGTCTAATGTCGCCTGGCGAAAGTTATCACGTACTGTCAGGGTACTTGCTATGTTAATAAATACTAATGGGTTACCGTTTATAAACGCATCAGGTTTACCGACTACATTACCAAAACTTGGATCTGTTGCAGAGACTTCATAAGTACCATCACCATTAGCATCATAAGAGCGTGCACCATGTAAAGGCATATCAATAGCAACAGTGGCAACACCTAACTCACCATAAGTACCTGCATAGGCAAATGCCATCTCCTTACCACCACCTAAACCATGCATTGCAATAGTGGTAGGCCAACCTGTAGCGGGTGCTGGTGCAAAATTAGGTACCGTCATCTGCACAGGAACAACTTCATAGTTCTTGATCTGTGGGATAGGGTTAAACTTGGTTAAATGTCGTGCTTTATCTGCTGCAGTGCCATCATCTAATAGCCATGACTTACCTGCCAGTTGAGCGGGGTCGCTCAATGCGGCAACCGGATCTTCAATGCCATTTGCAATCGCTTGTGCAAAATAGCTTTCTTGGCTCAGTGTGCCCGCTTGCAGCGCTGACAATACTGAAACAGGGCTATCGTAAGCTGCTGTCCACCAGCCATTGATTGCAATATTGCCTTCAGCATCAAAACAGTTTGTTGATGAGCATTCACTGTATACCGGTAATTTTAGTGAAGCATTCCAGACATTGACTTTACTCGCACCTCCATAGGCTGGGTGCTCTGGCGGCATCATCAAAACCTGCGCCAAGGTATAACCACTGTCAGTTGGTGGCATCACAAATTCCGGCATGTAACCAGGTTGGCCCGCTATCAGTAGCTTGGAAACCTCATAAACGTCTGCAACAGATTGCGTGGTAAACAGTCCAGAATAACTTACTGATTCAGCATCTGGGCCGCCCGCGGCAGCCATACCTTTTTCGTAGCTATTAACAGCAGCTTGCAATAACAGCTGTGAGGGTGTTTCAAGCGGCTTAGTCTCAATATCGAGCTTTAGCAGTGTATAAGTCGACGACGATGCAATTGCACGTCCAGCCGAATCTTGTATTAGATTAGTGGTCGCGTAAATATATGACTGTTTGGCTTTAAGTGGCTTAAGCGGCACGATGACAATTTGATTACCCGATGCCGTCGATACAAAGTCGACACCAAATTGTAATTCTGCACCGATTTTACAGGCTGAAATATTTGGAGCACTTTTACATTCAGGGTCAGAAGAAAGTGAACCACCCACTGTTGCTTCAAACACTCTCACTGCACCTGGCTGTTCAACCGATGTTTTACTCAAGGTCAATACAGTGCCATCACTGTCCGTCGCTGGTGCAACTTTAATAGAAATTGGTGCTGTGGTAGACCATCCATCTAATGCACCCAAGGCTATGCTTGGATCGGTATAATCACCGTTTGCTTCACTCGGCTTGGTTGGATCAGCGTTTTGTGGGATATTAATGGTACCGTCAGTGGTACCACTAAAAAGGATATCGTTAGGTAACGGTAACTCAGAGTTACCTGGATCGAAAACGATTACAGACTGAGGGACCAGTGGTTCCGTTTTATCTACTAATTCGTTGTAACTGTCTTCACTACAGCCAGTGAGACCTAATGCAGATGCGATTGCGACACCCAAAAAGAGCTTTTTCATCTTTTTTCCCCAAATCTTGTTGTAATAATTTTGTTTTCACTTGGAAATTGGTCACAATAGCCAGCAAAGTATGACCAATAGGGCTTATTGTTAGCCCTTAACTCAACTCAAGTTAACGCAAAAGTATTGACTTAGCTACATTTTTGTCACAAACGGTTAGCGAATAGCTGAGTAAAAATTAATCGTTTGTTTTAAACGGCTGTTTATCATATCAGCGACTCTAGAAGTGACGGGCGTTTGAGCTCAGAGGAAGTATTAACTCATGTTGGAATATCAAGCTGCAAAAGATTTACTTAATGGTAAAGTTATATTAGTAACAGGTGCTGGTGACGGCATAGGAAAAACAGCAGCACTGACTTACGCGCAGCACGGCGCCACTGTCATTCTATTGGGTAAAACGGTAAAAAAACTAGAAGCCGTATATGACCAAATTGAACAAGCAGGCTATCCAAAACCGGCCATTGTTCCGCTCGATTTGAAAGGAGCCACGGAGAAAAACTATGTCGATATGGCTGAAACTATCGAAGAGCAATTTGGTTGTTTAGATGGGTTATTACACAATGCCAGCATGTTAGGTGTGTTAGGTCCGTTTGAACACATCAGCATGAGTTCAGTGGAAGAAGTGTTCAAAGTGAATGTGATTGCTGAGATTATGTTAACAAAAGCCCTACTGCCAGTCATGCGTAAATCAGCAAGCGCATCGCTAATCTTCACTTCAAGCAGTGTTGGTCGCCAAGCCCGCTCATTTTGGGGAGAGTATGCAATGTCAAAATTTGCAACCGAGGGCATGATGCAAGCAATCGCTCATGAATACGAAGGCAGTAACATTCGTAGCAACAGTATTAACCCAGGTGCCACTCGCACCGGTATGCGGGCAAATGCTTATCCTGCTGAAAATCCACAATCGCTTAAAAAGCCAGAAGAGATAATGCCAACTTACCTGTATTTGATGGGCAAGGACTCAGCCGACATTAACGGTCAGCAGCTGAATGCACAGTAATCGCTGAGCGCTAAACCAAGAATAAGACCAAAAAAAAGGCCGCTAAATAGCGGCCTTTTTAATCCCAATCGTACTCGTTATTTAAGTACGACTGCGGGTAGGTTTATTCGGTGTCGCCGTCACTTTGTGCTTTCGCACTGCACGACGGATCTTAGCACCACGTACTTTAGCACGCGCAACACTGTGTTTATCTGTACCGAGCAAGCTACGAGTTTCATCTTGCATACCCGCAGTTTTACGTAAGTAGTTAACGTCTTCCATCGCTAACTCAATCCAACCGCCACGCGGCAGAGATTTAGGTAACTCAATCATGCCATAGCGAATTCGAATAAGTCTGCTGACCTGAACCTCTTGAGATTCCCATAAGCGACGCACTTCGCGGTTACGGCCTTCAGCTAAGCTGACATGCCACCACTTGTTCATTCCTTCGCCGCCAGCGGCTTTGACTTTGTCAAAGCTCGCAGGACCATCTTCCAAAGTGACACCCATGCGTAAACGCTGGATACAAGCATCGTTAACTTCACCAAATGTGCGCACCGCGTATTCACGCTCAACTTCATTTGAAGGGTGCATAAGGCGGTTAGCTAATTCACCGTCAGAGGTAAATAGTAATAAACCAGAGGTGTTAATATCCAAACGTCCAACCGCAACCCAGCGTGAGTCGCGAGTTTTTGGTAAACGATCGAACACCGTAGGGCGACCTTCAGGGTCTTTACGGCTACATATTTCACCTTCTGGCTTGTGATAAGCAATCACGCGGCAAATCACATCTTCTTCAGATCTGATTGAAATAGCACGGCCATCAATGCGCACTTTAGCATCAGATTCAATGCGATCACCTAGGGTTGCTATTTCACCGTCAATACTAACTCGGCCTGCAGCAATCCATACCTCCATCTCACGACGGGAGCCATGGCCTGCTCGGGCCAAGACTTTCTGCAATTTTTCACTCATTAGTAGACTCTTCTGTTTTTTCGGCAACACTTTTCACAGTCGAGAAAAGTGCGTCCAATGATTCGGGATCTGACAACGACGGAAGTTCCGTGATGCTGTCCAAACCGAAGTATGATAGAAACTCTATTGTCGTAGCATAAAGCGCTGGTCTTCCCGGCACCTCTTTATGGCCCACGACTTTAATCCAATTTCTATCGTTTAAACTCTTAATTATATGGCTGCTAATCGCAACGCCTCGAACAAACTCAATATCACCACGGGTAACAGGTTGTCGATAGGCAATAACGGCCAATGTTTCAATTGTTGCACGAGAATATTTAGGGGCTTTCTCTTGCCATAGAGGCTGCAAATAAGGACTCAGTTCTACAAGAGTTTGAAATCGATACCCTCCTGCGACTTTGACTAACTGCACGCCTCGTCCTTCGTAATCAAGCTGCAGTGCATCAATTGAAGCCTGTACCTTTGCTCTAGAAACACTGAACTCAGAAAGTACGGTTTCTTTAAGCGCTTTAATCGTCATCGGCTTCGCCAACACGAAAAGACTCGCTTCAATTAACTGCTTTAGCTGCTCTGGATTAATCTGTGACAACGAAGTAGATCCTTAGTACGCTCTAACATGTATAGTCGAAAATGGTTCAGCTTGTACCAGTTCAACCAACAACTCTTTCACCAGTTCCATTAACGCCAAAAAGCTCACAACAACCCCACTCCGGCCTTCTTCAAAATCGAATAAAGCTTCGAAAGGCAGGTAGGTATGTGCGTTTAACTTTGCCAAAATTTGAGTCATACGTTCTCGAGTGGATAACACTTCTCGAACAACATGGTGGTTTTCAGTCGCTTCAATACGCTTGAGCACTGATGTAAACGCACGTGCAACTTCGGTGAGTGACACTTCAGGTGGTAATAACTCAGGTTTAATATTGGCAGCTGGGACCGCTTTAGCTTGAAATACGTCGCGCTCCATTCTCGGAAGAACGTCTAACTTTTCTTGCGCGTCTTTTATCACTTCATACGCTTTTAATTGGCGTATTAGCTGGGCACGAGGATCTTCTTCATCCTCAAACTCAACGTCAGGCTTTGGCAGTAAAAGTCGAGATTTAATCTCGGCTAATGTCGCCGCCATAACCAAATAATCTGCCGCTAATTCGACTTTGGCACCTTGTAGCAGATCCACATACTCTAAATATTGCTGCGTTACCGCAAATATGGGTAAATCAACCACATCGAGCTTTTGCTTACGAATAAGGTACAGTAAGAGATCCAGCGGTCCTTCAAAGGACTCAAGAAACACTTCAAGGGCTTCAGGTGGAATAAATAGGTCCTTTGGCATCACCTTTAAAGGCTTACCTCGCACCTTGGCTAAAGGCAATTTTTGTACAATTCCCTCCATCCGTAACACCCACTCTTTCGCAAACGCGCGATTATACCCGTAAACAACGATGGTTTAAAGCAATACTCGCCTTACATCACCGTTGAATACAACTTAAAGGAATGGAGTCACATCTCCAGCGCCTTCACGTATAATTTCAATGTCACCTTCTGACATATCAATCACCGTCGTCGGTTTTTCGCCTAAGTACCCACCATGAATAATCAAGTCAACCTGATGCTCAAGAATGTCGCGAATATGCTCAGGGTCTGACTCGGTAAACTCTTCGCCCGGTAATATCAAACTTGTAGACATCAAAGGCGCATCGAGAGCTTCTAACAACGCCAACGCAATGACATTGTCAGGCACACGAATACCAATCGTTTTCTTCTTTGGATTCTGAAGACGTTTAGGCACTTCTTTTGACGCTTTAAAGATAAATGTATACGGCCCAGGCGTATTATGTTTTAACACCCGATAGGCTTGGTTATCAACGCGAGCATAGGTTGCAAGCTCAGACTGATCACGACACATTAATGAAAAATTATGGTCGTTGTCTATCTGCCTAATGCGCGCAATTCGGCTCATTGCGTCTTTATCACCTAATAAGCAACCCAGCGCGTAGCCAGAATCTGTTGGGTAGACAATGACGCCACCCTTTTGAATCACGTTCACAGCTTGGCTGATTAGGCGTACTTGAGGATTTTCCTCATGCACATAAAAAAACTGACTCATGGTGCATCCTTCCATTTTTCTGACTGCCAAACCCAACTAACACCTTGGGGTTGGAACATATTTTTACCCAGCTCTATCCAACTTCCTGGAAAATGAAAATCACTTCCTAGTGAGCACATCAGGTTATTGAGTACACTTAAGGCAATTAAGTTACTGCGGTCATCGATAGTCTGTTGGCCCAATACCACTTCAATTGCATCGCCGTTCGCGGCTTTAAATTCTCGCACTAATCGCTTTAGCCATTTAGCTGATAATTTATAACCACTGGGGTGGGCTAAAACGGCAACGCCGCCCGCCTGATGAATAATGGCAATCGCACTGGCCATATCATCCCAATTATTAGGCGCGTAACCTGTTTTGCCTCGAGCCAAGTACTTTTTAAATACATTCGCGGTCGTCGTGGCATACCCTTTTTCAGCTAACCAACGAGCATAATGCCCGCGACTAATCGCAGCATCACCCGCATAGAACTTAGCACCTTCATAAGCACCTTCTATGCCTGCTTTAGTAAGCCTGTCTCCAATCTCAAATGCTCGAGCAGCTCTTAGTTCGCGTTGGTGTGCTAAAAACTCAATCATGACTGCATTCTCAATATCAATATTGAGTGCCACAATGTGAATATCGAAACTATTCCAACACGTTGAAATCTCGACACCATTGATTAACTCCAATGGCGTTTCATGATTGTTGTTGTATTGGTGTGCTTCTTTTAAGCCATCTGTAGTGTCATGATCAGTAATAGCAAACACTTGCACGCCTTTACTGATAGCACGCTCTATTAATTCTGAAGGGGTAAGTTGACCATCTGATGCCGTCGTATGACTGTGCAGATCAACCAATTTTATTTCATTAATATTTTCATCTTTCATCCCCATATAATACTTGAGTTTACAAATGAAAGGGGATTTAAATAACTAAAATGTAATCAATTTGGTTATTCCAGCGAGTCAGCTGGTTTAGAAGCACAACTCTGCCTTGTTAGACATGATGCCTAATTCGCAAAGCACTCCACATTAACGACCACAAGATGGCACTGATACCACGCTGGTGATGGCTATGCCTTTTACTGAGCCATACAATGGTTTTAGGATCACGACGATAGCCATTAATTGGTTGATCGATTGAGTGTATTGAATGGTACTAAAGATACGGATCATAAATGGATTGAAGTTAACCGAGTCATACACTTAATCCACACTGATTGATTTTCAATGCTGATCACTTAACCCCAGCATAAGGCTAACCGCGACATCAATGATGATATTGAAGCATTTACCCCGCATATTGCTATAACAGCCTATTGGTAGCGATATGGCTTAGCCGGCGCATGATAATGACGCTGGGCTAGCATGGGTTTTAGCCCTTCGCTTAGCTGTCACATTGGTACACAGCTTATTAAGTTGGTGACAATCCCTTTACAAAACCACTAGAACCACACCCGTTTAGCCTTCAACTGCGCTTTATCCCCACCTTTTCAATATCTTTTCTCAAAAAGAGGAATATTCAATTGACAGCCTTCGTCTGCAAATGTTTTTATATAGTCACGACAACAAACGAGATTGAATATTTAATGACACAGTTTACAACTTTCCAAAATATTAGTTGGTGGTGGCACTTCCCAAATTAGCGGGTGGTGTGAAATTCTGTGCTCAATCAGTTTGAGACAAAATTAAACAAGAAAGCCCGCACAATTGCGGGCTTTCTTGTATCTAAACGATAGCAATACCATTAGATACAGTTCCCCCAAGCGGCAGGCTCTTGATTTCTCATTATGAAAAATAACCTTAAAAGAGATATTACAATGAACAACGCATTATCCACCAAGGCAGGAGCATAAGCATGGCACAAAACACAATGGCCAAAGTGGTGACTCAAAAGGAAGCACTCGCTTATCATGACGACCCATTACGCTTATACCAGCATGTGACTAACGATGCGCCGCATACTATGTTGCTTGAGTCCGCAGAGATTGAGAGTAAAGATCACCTTAAAAGTATTATATTGACCCATGCGGCAATGAAGATCCGTTGCGATGGCTACACGCTATTGTTTCAGGCATTGACTGAAAATGGTCAAACGTTACTAGACCCCATTAAGGGCTTTTTCACCGCAAACTTTCCGACAACAGAGTTTATCGAATCATCTAGCCACACGTTAACCGTCAAACTACAAAAAAATAGCAACCAGCTTGATGAAGACGCACGCTTAAAGTCTACCTCTCCGTTGGATGGCTTAAGAATGCTGGTCAAGCATATTCGCTGTGACAAAACCCCTGCTTTTGAAGACCTCTTTTTGGGCGGCGTACTCTCTTACGACTTGATTGATACTGTTGAACCATTACCTCAAGTACCAGAAGGCGACAATAGCTGCCCGGACTATCTATTCTATCTCGCAGAGACCTTAATTCTGGTCGATCATCAGCAGCAAAGCGCTGATATCATTACGCATCAGTTTGATACGTTAGCCGAGCCACGCAATGAAAAGATCCAAGCCACATTGGCGAGTCGCATGGCTCAGCTGCAACATACCTGTCAATCACTCCCTGCGGTTGCTGCGCTAAACGTGGTCAATGCCGAGACGCGGGTCAACATCTCCGATAGCGAGTTTAAGCAAACGGTCAACGACTTAAAGCAGCACATTATCGCTGGCGATATCTTCCAGGTCGTGCCCTCTCGTAGCTTTAGTTTGCCATGCCCTAATACGCTCGGTGCGTATCGTGCCCTTAGGCTCACTAACCCAAGTCCCTACATGTTTTACTTTAGAGGCGAAGGCTTCACACTCTTTGGCGCGTCTCCTGAAAGTGCGCTTAAATATGAGGCCAGTACTAACCAAGTTGAGATCTATCCCATCGCAGGCACCCGTAAGCGCGGTAAAACAGCCAATGGCGACATTGATTTTGATCTTGATAGCCGCAATGAACTGGAACTGCGTCTTGATAAAAAAGAGTTATCAGAACACATTATGTTGGTCGATTTAGCCCGTAACGATGTGGCGCGGATCAGTCAAAGTGGTACGCGTAAAGTCCCTGAATTATTGAAAGTTGACCGTTATTCCCATGTCATGCACCTCGTCAGCCGAGTCACAGGGCAATTAAGAACTGATCTTGACGCCTTACATGCATATCAAGCCTGTATGAATATGGGCACCTTAACGGGCGCGCCTAAAGTCAGTGCCGCGCAGCTTATTCGCGGCGCAGAAAAAACACGACGTGGTAGTTACGGCGGCGCCGTGGGCTACCTAAACGGACTCGGTGATATGGATACCTGTATTGTGATCCGCTCCGCCTTTGTCAAAGACGGAACCGCGTATATCCAAGCCGGTGCTGGCGTGGTGTATGATTCAGACCCACAAGCTGAAGCAGATGAAACAAGACAAAAAGCACAAGCCGTCATTTCAGCCATCAAGATGGGAGGTGGACGATGAAAATCTATCTACTCGATAACTTCGACTCATTCACTTATAACCTAGTGGACCAATTTAGAAGCCTTGGCTATGAGGTTATTATTTATCGAAATGATGTCGATGCTGACTTTATCGCCGATAAGTTACTCAATGAAACACAACCAGCGGCATTAGTGTTGTCACCAGGTCCTGGTGCCCCCCATGAAGCGGGTTCATTAATGGCATTGATTGCCAATGTCGCAGGTAAAGTGCCCATGCTGGGGATCTGCTTAGGTCACCAAGCGCTGATTGAACATTATGGCGGCAAAGTCGAGCGAGCAAAACAAGTGGTACATGGTAAAGCCAGTCCTACCGAGCATAATGGTAAAGGCATATTTGCCAACCTGCCCTCGCCTCTGCCTGTTGCCCGATACCACAGCCTTGTGGCCACTCAGGTACCAGACTGCCTAGAGATTATTGCCACCACAGAAGACATGCCAATGGCGATTATTCATCAACAAGATAACGCGGTGGGTTTTCAGTTTCATCCCGAATCCATACTCACCACGCTTGGCAGCCAGTTGTTAGTGCAGTCATTAGATTACCTTGCACAATCATTAACCTTAACTAATGCCAAACTTGACGAAAAAGGATAACAAAGTAATGAGCCAAACTAACAACAATGCCCCACTGCTTGAATCTCTTTATCGTGGTGAAAGCCTCAATCGTCAAGATGCTAAAAAGTTGTTTAGCAGTATCATTCAAGGCGAAATGAATGAAGTCACCATGGCCGGTATGCTGGTTGCGATGAAAATGCGCGGCGAAACAATTGATGAAATATCTGGCGCAGCTGACGCGTTAAGAGCAGCCGCAAAACAATTCCCAACCCCAAATGAGCGTACGGTAGCGCAAGGGATTGTGGATATTGTTGGCACTGGCGGCGATGGCCACAACACCATCAACATCTCCACTACCGCCGCTTTTGTGGCCGCGGCAGCAGGCGCAAAAGTCGCCAAACATGGTAACCGCAGTGTTTCCAGTAAATCGGGTTCATCGGATCTATTAGCCCAATTTGGCATTGATTTAACCATGGCACCTGAAACCGCACGAGACTGTTTAGATAACCTAGGCCTGTGCTTTTTGTTTGCGCCGCATTATCACGGCGGTGTCGCCCATGCCGTGCCCGTGCGCCAAGCACTGAAAACCCGTACCCTGTTTAATGTTCTTGGGCCATTAATTAACCCATCGCACCCTGACTTTATGTTACTTGGGGTGTATAGCGCAGAACTTGTCGCACCAATCGCACAAGTGGTCAAAGCCCTGGGTATTAAGCGGGCGATGGTGGTTCACGGTAGCGGTCTTGATGAAGTCGCAATACACGGTAAAACCTTGGTGCATGAGCTTAATGAAGGCAGCATTACTGAGTATTACCTCACCCCGAGTGAACTTGGCGTGGAGACCGCACAATTGACTGACCTTGAGGGCGGTGCGCCGGAAGAAAATGCTGCTTTTACCCGAGCTATCCTACAAGGTAAAGGCAAAACAGCCCATATGAATGCGGTAGCCGTTAACGCTGGTTGCGCCTTATATGTCGCTGGAGTGGCGGATTCAGTCAAAGCCGGTACTGCGCTTGCGTTAGCGACCATTGAAAGTGGCAAAGCGTATGAACTACTCACTGAGCTTGCCAATGCAAGCCAAGCGGGAAAAGGAGCTTAGTGTGAGCCACAAAATTAATATCAGCACTCATATAAAAACCGATAGCGATTTAAGAGAAACATCAATGGCCAATGATACGACAACTAAAGTAAGCAATGTATTAACCAAAATTGTTGATACTAAACCTGCCCATATTGCCGCATTAAAACGGCGTTTCCCTGAGGCTAGCTTAATGCCTAAGCAGTCAGACCGCAGTCTGTTTGATGCACTCAAAGCGCCCAATGCGGGCTTTATCTTAGAGTGTAAAAAAGCCAGTCCATCGAAAGGCCTTATCCGCGATGTATTTGACGTGGATGCTATAGCCGATGTTTACAACCACTACGCTGCCGGGATCTCAGTATTAACCGACGAACAGTTTTTCCAAGGCGACATGGATTACATCCCTAGAGTCCGTGCCCGTGTTCGCCAACCTATTTTGTGTAAAGACTTTTTCGTTGACGAATACCAAATAAAACTTGCTGCCCATCAAGGTGCCGATGCCATATTGTTAATGCTCTCGGTGCTCGATGATAAGCGATATCAAGCACTGGCGAGCGAAGCTGCAAAATATCAATTAGACATTTTAACCGAGGTCAGCAACGAAGTAGAATTGAGCCGCGCCATTGCACTTAACTCCGCCATTATCGGAATTAATAACCGCAATCTACGTGACTTATCAACGGATTTAGCCACCACAGAAGCGCTAGCGCCGCATATTCCGGCTGATCGCGTCGTTATCAGTGAGTCAGGGATCTACAATCAAGCACAGGTACGCCGTTTGGCGCCATTGGTTGATGGTTTTCTGGTTGGTAGCTCATTAATGGCAGCAGATGACTTAGACTTAGCCTGCAGAACCTTAACCTTGGGCCACAATAAAGTCTGCGGCTTAACCCGCATTGAAGATCTGGTTGAGGTGGCAAAAAAAGGCGCCGTTTATGGGGGATTAATTTTTGCTGAAAAATCGCCCCGAGCCGTGAGCAAAGCGCAAGCCATTGAACTTGTCCGTCAGCTCGATGCATCGGGCCACAGGCTTAACCTTGTGGGTGTTTTTGTCAACGAAAGCAGCAATATTATCGCCTCACTTGCCAGTCAACTGGGGCTATATGCAGTGCAACTGCATGGACAAGAAACCTCGCTTGAAATAGACGACCTTCGCAGCGCGCTGGCAGCGTTAAAAGCTGATTGCCAGATTTGGAAAGCGGTTGCAGTGAAAAGCGACAGTATCGATACCAAATTAGACATTCCGACAAATGTCGATCGTATTTTATTCGACAGTAAAAGTGACGGTCAGTTTGGCGGTACTGGGCAAGTATTTGATTGGCAACAAGCTATCCCTAATCGCAGCGAAGCACTTTTAGCCGGAGGCTTAAGCGCGGATAACGCCAAGCTTGCCGCTAACCAAGGCTTTTATGGGCTCGATTTTAACAGTGGCCTAGAACAAAGCCCGGGCGTTAAAGATCATCAGAAGATAGCCCAAACATTTAGCCATCTACGTCAGTACTAAGCACACATAAAGCGCGAATAGTGCGCTACAACAGCTCCCTCTGTATGCCCACATAACACGTGTCGGCCTGCAGACAGAAATGAACGATAAAGGAACAGATTATGAGTAAGTTAAACCCCTATTTTGGGGAATATGGCGGAATGTACGTCCCGCAAATTTTGATGCCAGCCCTAAAGCAGCTAGAAACCGCCTTTATCGAAGCGCAAGAAGATGAAGCGTTTCAAAAAGAGTTTACTGACCTACTCAAAAACTATGCTGGTCGCCCAACAGCGCTCACGCTAACCCGTAACCTTAGCCCTAACCCATTGGTTAAAATTTACCTAAAGCGTGAAGACTTACTTCACGGCGGCGCGCACAAGACTAACCAAGTGTTAGGCCAAGCGCTGTTGGCAAAACGCATGGGTAAAAAAGAGATCATCGCAGAAACGGGCGCGGGTCAGCACGGCGTGGCGACTGCCCTTGCCTGTGCATTGCTTAATTTGAAATGCAAGGTCTACATGGGCGCGAAAGACATTGAACGTCAATCGCCTAATGTCTTTAGAATGAAGCTAATGGGCGCCGAAGTTATTCCGGTCACCTCAGGTTCTGGCACCCTAAAAGATGCCTGTAATGAAGCAATGCGCGACTGGTCTGGTAGTTACGAAAAAGCGCACTATTTATTAGGCACGGCGGCAGGTCCACATCCGTTCCCTACCATAGTACGTGAATTTCAACGCATGATTGGCGCTGAGACTAAAAAGCAAATTCTTGAGCGTGAGGGACGCCTACCCGATGCGGTTATCGCCTGTGTCGGCGGTGGCTCCAATGCTATTGGGATGTTTGCCGACTTTATCGATGATGAAGAAGTCGCGCTTATCGGTGTTGAACCTGCTGGAAAAGGCATTGATACCCCCATGCATGGCGCACCGCTAAAGCACGGTAAAACCGGCATTTTCTTCGGTATGAAAGCCCCATTGATGCAAGACAGTGAAGGTCAAATAGAAGAGTCATACTCGGTATCTGCCGGGCTTGATTTCCCCTCAGTCGGCCCGCAACATGCACACCTGGCCGCCATTGGCCGTGCAACGTACGAGTCTGCGACTGATGATGAAGCATTAGAAATGTTCCAGTTGTTAGCCCGTAGCGAAGGTATTATTCCGGCACTTGAATCAGCACATGCAATAGCCTATGCCGTCAAGCTTGCAAAAGAAGCGACCAAAGAGACCCTATTAGTGGTGAACCTTTCAGGTCGTGGCGACAAAGATATCTTTACCGTGGCCGACATATTAGAAACCCAAGCAAAAGAAAAATCAGCGCAGGAGAGTGGCAATGAGTAATCGTTATCAGGCAGCATTCGCGGCCCTAGATAAGAAGAATCAAGGTGCATTCGTCCCCTTTGTGACCTTAGGCGATCCCTCTCCTGAGTTGTCACTGAAGATTATTGATACCTTAGTTGAAAATGGCGCTGATGCACTTGAGCTTGGTTTCCCATTTTCAGATCCACTCGCCGATGGCCCAGTGATCCAAGGGGCAAACCTGCGTTCACTCGCCGCTGGTACTACGCCAACCCAGTGCTTTGACATGCTCACAGCCATTCGTGCTAAATACCCAGACTTGCCTATTGGCTTACTGCTTTACGCCAACCTTGTATTCGCTAATGGCATTGATGCTTTCTATGCTAAAGCCCAAGCCGCTGGCGTAGATTCAGTGCTTATTGCTGATGTCCCCGTTGAGGAAGCAGACCCTTTTATTGCGTCAGCTAAAGCGCATGGCATAGCGCCGATTTTTATCGCACCGCCAAATGCAGACAGCGAAACATTGCAACTCGTTAGCGATAAAGGCGAAGGTTACACCTATCTGCTGTCACGTTCAGGCGTAACAGGCACAGAGTCAAAAGCCGGTATGCCAATCACCGAGATCCTTAACCGTTTAAAAGAGTTTAATGGCGCGCCGCCATTGCTTGGTTTTGGTATTGCAGAACCCTCGCAAGTTAAAGCAGCCATTGACGCGGGTGCCGCGGGCGCTATTTCGGGCTCTGCTGTGGTAAAAATCATCGACACCAACAAAGACAATGAAGCCAATTTACTCAGCGCACTGGCTGAATTTACTCGCAACATGAAAGCAGCGACGGCTCGTTAATCACCACGGGGGATAAGTCTTCCCTCGTCAAACCTAAGAGCGCGACAGACTAATAGCTGCTGCGCTTTTTTATTGATTTTTGTTGCCAATTGTACCTAAGTAGCCCTGCTATTAACTAGAGATCATCCATCGGACTACTTGTTCCCGCATAGTGCAGCCCTAAAACATGCGTATAAATCTGAGTGGTATTGAGATCATTATGCCCTAGTAACTCTTGCACGGTACGGATGTCCCGCCCTTTCTCTAGTAAATGGGTGGCAAATGAGTGCCTAAAAGTATGGCAAGTGACTCTTTTACTTATATTTGCTAGTTGCACAGCCGGTTGCAGCTTTTTTCTAACAGTGCTGTCATGCCTATGGTGACGACAAGTGATTCCGGTTATCGGGTGCTGGCAAATATTTTTAGACGGAAATACAAACATCCAAGCTGTTTGACGGTAAGCATTAGGGTATTTTTTACCCTGCGCAAATGGGAGCGATGGTCCTATACCATTGAGGTTATCTGCTTGTTGTAGCACAATCGCTTTTTCTATGTAATGAGTCAATTGCTTGGCACTACTCTGGCTCAATAGTGTTTGACGGTCTTTATTTCCTTTCCCATCCCTAATTAACAAGGAGAAGTTATCAAGATTGATATCTTGGATCCTCAGCCTTAAACATTCGTTAACACGCAAGCCACTGCCGTATAATATTTCAATAATTAATTTAGCAGTCCCCTTTAGATGCGATAGTACTTTGCTGACCTCTTTTTTACTTAGTACTGTTGGTAACCGACGTTGCTTACTGGCAAGGGTAAAACCCAAATCCCCGAGTTCAATGTGCAAATATTTATGGTACAGAAATACTAAGGCATTCAGGGCAACTTTCTGGGTGTTGACTGCGACATGTCCATTGGTCGTAAGCCAACTCAGAAAACACTTAACCTCTAGCGCACCGATCTCTGACGGATGCTTTTTATGATTAAAAAGTATGTAACGCTTAATCCAATATAGGTATGACTTTTCGGTTCTGATGCTATAACCACGTAAACGGATATCTTGTCGAATAGCTTCTAAAAAGGGACTTGAGGACATAATTCCGCCAACCTCTAACACTGTACTTACATACAGTATTATTGATATTATTCAAAAATCAAGTTGAGTAATTGTACTGGCTGCACGATTTGCTATTGTTAAAAAAAATAAAGTAATGTAACTTCAATGAGATAAGAGATTCGTCTGCGCATTTTGCAGGACATACGAGGCAAATTAGTCTCTATTCTCGTTTTTCCAGCAGGTGATTTGGGAATGATCGTTAAAATCGGTTATATATTAATTACTTATTAATGCACGCGTTGGCTGGTCTAACCTGATAAATGCGCAAGGCGTGTATACAAATGTTATGCAGGAATAGAACTTGGAAGCATTTAACTTACTTACAACAATCATCTTTGTTCCTTTGGGTATATTAGGCTTATTGCTAGCAATGCCTTTCTCTTTAGTTAAAGAAACTGAAATGGAAAGTATAAGGCCTCATCCATATCACTTAGTGGTGAGAAAGTTTTGGCACCCATATAGAAACTTAGAAATTAAATCTGGTGCATTAGGTTATATTTTACTAATGGGAGGAGTAAATGATTTTGGTTCTCCGGAAAGAGACTTAATTTTTGATTTCTTATTTATCGGTTCTCTTTTATCATATTTTATCTTTTGCTTTTGGGGTTATTTCTTTCCAGATAAAAAAGCAACGAAAGAGAGTCTTATTTTTATCTCAATTTTAGCTCTCTTTATTTGTTGTAAGAAAATTGGCTTTATTGGAGCTGGTTTTTTATATATGTATGGTGGCCTCATATTCTTATATTGGTCATTCAAGTTAGTTACAAGAAAAGAAACAGATAAATTTGAGAATGCATAACAAAGGCATGCACCCGACCTCCGGCAATTCGCACCTTTTTTGCGGTGGGTCTGCAAAAAAGTCGCCAATTACCTCCGGCTGGTGATGCCGGCGTTATGTGCAAATGGATTATCAAATTTTGAGTCGATTAATAAAACTATTTTTTGTACCTGTTTTAGGGATATTAATTGGCATAGCGCCTAAATTATTTATAGATTCATTTGACTCTATTTTTAATGTTTATGGTACACACTTATCGTTGGGTAATTGGTTAGTGTTTTTGATTTTTATTATTACTATTCTTTATGATTTTGTTCTTTTTTTGTACTTACTAAATACTTGTAAAGCAGATAAAGTCTTGCCATCAATAGCTATACTATTTTTAGTTTTGGAATGGTTTTTAGCAAGTAGGTGGCTCTAATTGCACATAACGAATAAGGATAGGCCGCGCGTAGCCGCGTCCTTATCCCGATTGTTGAACAAGCCCGAGTGATACCTTTATAGTGTAAATATCAGCGTAAGATCTTACGCTTTTTTG
>NZ_JAKIKW010000026.1 GCF_023283945.1 Shewanella gelidimarina
AAACCGCGCCTTATGCAGTCATGTAGAAATGGTCTTCATGACGAACACCATATTCCCCCAGAACACATAACAATTGATGACTCGTTACTCATCGATAATAGCAACTAGCAACTAGCAACTAGCAAATAACGAATAACGCTCTTAAGCCTTAAGCTTCGTAACCGAACGGATCATCGATTGAGTGAGCCGGCTTAGTAAACCAAACCGCGCCTTGCTCAGTCATGTAGAAATGGTCTTCATGACGGACACCAAATTCTCCGGGTACACATAACATGGGTTCATTGCTGAAACACATACCTGCCGTGAGCGGAGTGTGGTCGTTAAGGACTAAATACGGCCATTCGTGAATATCTAAACCAATGCCATGACCGGTACGGTGTGGCAAGCCGGGTACGTTATAACCTGGGCCAAAACCTGCAGCTTCTAATGTATCGCGCGCCGCACGATCAACACTTGCACATGACGCGCCAATGTTAGCGGCATCAAACGCGGCTATCTGCGCATCTTGCTCGTACTGCCATAGCTCACGCTGGCGTGCACTTGGCTCACCATAAACGTAGGTACGAGTAATATCAGAATTATAACCAAATAGCTGACAACCGGTATCAATCAATACTGTATCGTTGAGGTCTAGCGCTTTAGGAGATTTAACCCCATGCGGATAAGCGCTGTCTTCACCGAATAATACGATGCAAAAATACGAGCCAGCGGGAATACCGGCTTTAATGTGTGCAGCATTAATAAAAGCTTCAACTTCGGTAGTGGTAATGCCCTCTCGAAGTATGCGTGCGACCGATTTGTGTACTTCTAGTGTTAAGTCTTTAGCACGTTGTAATAAGCTCAGCTCAGGCGCTGATTTAATCATACGGCAACCTGCAGTTACCGCCTTGGCGCTGACATAATTGTATTGTGGGTGCGCTTGACGAACGCCGTCAGAGATAAAGAAAGCGGTCGACTCGTCGATGCCCACATCGCCTGCTTCAATGCCCATGCCTGCTAATGTATTGCCAAACAATTCAAAAGGGCTTTCATCTTCTAGCCAAGTATTCACCTTGCCTTTAATCGTCATATAACCCAGTAGCGTATCAACCTCAAAAGCAGGTGCAATATACTCAAGTTCACCTTTAGCAGGAATGATGGCGCCAACCATACGCTCACTCGCATACCAACGTGTGCCCGTATAGTAGTAAAGGTTTGTACCCGCATTAATATATATTGCTGCAATGCCTTCGGCTGCCATAATCGCCTGCGCATTCGCAATGCGTGCCGAATATTCTGCATGAGTAATTGGCGCTGCGCCTTGGGTCATATCAGTCAGCTTGGCTAACTCTTGTTCTGCGGTTGAACCACCTACACCTATTGTCATTTCACTACCCTTACTTTAAAAATTAAACTCTTAATACCTGATTAACGCCAAAATAGACCAAATCAACTATCTGATGAATTACGTATTCAGCTCATTGGCTCGACCGTTACCGCTTTTTATACGGCCTATTTATACGCCATAAGGCTACGTCGATATATCTGTCACACTTTCTAGCATAAAATATACAAAACGTCAGTAATAAATAGCGGTAAATGATAAATAGTGACTAAAGCCAGCTAGAAAATGACAAGCGAATGACAAAAAACGATGGCTGTTGCCAGCAAGAATAGATTCAGCACTCGCCAGTTGCTCTACACTAAACTCTCCCGACTTCGTCATCACTCTGCAGTGCCCTAACTCTCCGGCAATGCCTGTGGCCCCCGTAAAGGTCTTGCCGTTAATCGCGATAGACCTTCCAATACCGGTATCACCCATAGTGCACAATCTGGTTTAAACTCTAGCAGTGATCCAATAACAGCATCGCTGTCATAACGGCTAAGCAACTAATGAATAGAATATCCCAGCCAAATATACCCATAACTCAATAGGCACCTATCGACGCTATTGCTTGTACACCAGCGGGCTAAAAACCTTATATAAAGCCTAAGTAGTTTTCACTCACTTTAAAATAAATCATAAACACGCACTAACAATAAAACTGCATCTATTTAATAAAAAATTAAAGACATCAACAAGCTATTATGATTTAACAAGTAAAAGCTCATTTAAAGAGAGTGATTATTACTTCCATGGGACATCGCCCTTAGGACTTTGCATTTAAAATTAAAGATAAACTCATTTCAAACCGTTCAAGATAAAACAAAAAATGATTAAAAATTAACAGCTTGATGTAAAGTTATCATTATTTTACATATATATTATATTGAATTTATGTATCGTAGCAGCAGCTATATAAACTCCTCATCAAATTAACCGAGTCAATCCGGCAATTATTATAAGACATTAAGTCAATCTTCTATTATTAAGCTTATATAACGATGATTTTAATCAGGTAGTTTATCTGCCTTATATTAAGGTAAACATATTATATTTTTTTAATGGCTAAAAATGATAGAGCAATACTCTACCCGCTACTACAGATTTACAAAGGTAATACCAATGAAAGCTTCAACATCGACAAGTTTAGAATGTTATATCAATTATGCGCGAAATATACCTAGGTTGGATCCGCAAGAAGAACAAGAGCTTGCAAAGAAACTCAATGAGACTGGAAGCAAGAGGTATCTGGACAAATTGACGATATCACAGCTAGGTTTTGTGGTTCACATCGCTAAAGGCTATAAAGGATATGGTCTACCTTTTGAAGATTTGATCCAAGAGGGCAATATTGGTTTAATGAAGGCGATTCAAAAATTCGATTATAACGTTGGAGTTCGTTTATCTACTTTTGCAGTTCATTGGATCAAAGCTGAAATCTGTGAATATGTATTGAAAAATTGGCGTTTAGTCAAAGTTGCAACGACAAAGGAACAGCGAAAACTATTTTTTAATTTACGCAGTTTCAAAAGTCATTTGGGACGGTTCAGCGTGGAAGAATCGCAAGCATTGGCGGAAAAACTGGGGATATCGATTGATACTGTTATCGAAATGGAAACCCGCATGGAAGCACGTGACGATTCTTTTGATGCAACACTTAATGAAGATGGGAATGAAGGCTACCAAAAGTCATTCACTGTCGATACGTCATCTGATATCGCTAAAAATATAGAAGATGAACAGTGGAGAGCACATAAAAAAGATAAACTTTTATTGACCTTAACATCGTTGAATGAACGCAGTCGCAATATTATTCATTCGCGTTGGCTTTCAAATAAGAAAAAAACGCTAAATGAATTATCAGAGACACATAAGGTATCGGCTGAACGAATACGCCAGTTGGAGAAAGAAGCATTCTCTATCCTATTGCAAGCTGACAGAGCTAAGCACTAAACAAAGGAGATATCCTCGGTCGTCATGGCTTCCTCTTCAAATGAGGTTGCTAACGACCGAGCAAGAGAGTTTACAAGCTACAACAATGGCGCTGAAAATATCAAACTAAAAGCCGATATCACATGCACTAGACCGCATTTACAGTCGCATCACCTTAGGTCAGCGACTGGGTTGTCGAATGAGTTATCTAGCTCAAGTCTTACCGCGGTTATGAGCGTTCTTTCTGCAACATTCGGCTTTTAGAGAACTTCCACCAAGCAATTAATAGCAATTGAGCGGCGATAACAGGCAAACAAATTATCAAGAGAATTTCCCAGCCAAGAGCATGAATAACCCATCCAGCACTGAGCGATGCCATTGCCTGAGCACCAAAAATAAACGTATCGTTAAACGCTTGCACTTTATAACGCTCATCAGTGTTGTAGCAACGGGGCAACAAGGCAGTGCCTGCCACAAATAGAAAGTTCCAACCAATGCCGAGCAATACTAAAGCAGCCCAATAATTGAGTAAATCCCGCCCAAGCAGCGCCGTAATGATAGTAACCAAATAGGCCAACAACCCTAACAGCATCATTTTTGACACCCCGATTCGCGCGACTAACACGCCACTGATCAGCGAAGGGAGGTACATAGCGATGATGTGGCTTTGAATGACCCACTTGGTATCGGCCAACGAATGATGCTCGATATGGTGCATATGCAGTGGTGTTGCCGTCATCACAAAGCTCATCATGGCATAACCCAGCGTAGCACCAGCAATCGCCACCCACAGTTTAGGTTGAGTCAAGATAACGGCAAGCGGACGCCCAGTAGCTTTAGTCGCCTTACGGCTTGAGCTGCGATCGATTTTTGGCTCTCGATAGAAACATAAAATAGTGGCGGCTATCAGGCTAACGATAGTTAAGAATGAAAAAGCCCCTACATAGGCCTGCTCTGATATCACGCCACCAAGCACGGCCAATTCAGGGCCTATAATCGCCGCGACAAGGCCACCGAGTAATACCCGCGAAGCCGCTTTAGCCGCTAATGTTTCAGACACCGACTCCATTGCCGCAAAGCGATACTGCTGCACCACCGCACCCGCAGATCCCAATAATATGCCGCTTAAGCAAAATAGGACAAAATCTTGCTTAGAGGTTGCATAAGCCGCCAACATTCCTGACGTAGCAGCCACCAATGCCCCTGAGATAAAGATAGGCTTGCGACCAAAACGTTGCATCAACTTAGACACAGGTAACACCGATAGCGCTACCCCCACCACCATTGACGCAATCGGCAATGTCGCCAGTTCAGGCGATGGTGCGATATCTGCACCAATTATCCCGCCTAACAACATCATCATTGGTGTCGCACTCATCGCAAACGCTTGCGCAAGTGTCAGTACCCATACATTAAATGGCATAACTCGTTCTTATCCTTTCGCTACATCCATACACTGTAACGGACATAGCCGTTAGCGTAAGTGATATTTATCGTAATAACATAGTCGCACGAATCACCCTACAACTCACCTCGGTAAACCTTTGATTGACTGGAACGTTCCTATCAAAGGTTATATAAATGATAACAAGATGGCTAAATGCTGCTGCCCTTGCCGACTCAAGTTGTGATAACCTCCGCGCTAAATAAGTACACATTTAACAGCCTTCAGCCAACCTTACCCTTGCCGCTCAAGTGCTTAATTATGGAGTCATCATGTCTATTACTATTGCAGCCCGCTTAAGTGCTATTCGCCGCGAAATGGCTAAATCCAATCTCGACGCCTTTATTATTCCTCGCGCAGATGAATACTTGGGAGAATATGTTCCCGCTCACAATGAACGGATGTTGTGGACCAGCGGATTCACCGGTTCAGCAGGCATGATCATTGTATTAAAAGACACCGCTGCAATCTTTGTTGATGGTCGTTACACAGTGCAGGTTCGCCAACAAGTCGATGCCGAATTATTTGAATACCTCAGTTTGCACGAGACTCCACAAGCACAGTGGCTGACAGAGAAGCTTGATGCTAAAGCCAGTGTCGGTTTTGATGCCAGATTGCACACGCTTTCATGGTTCAACAGTACGCAAGCCACCTTGAATAAAGCGCAAATCGAATTAGTCGCTGTAAAGGACAATCCAATTGACCTCAACTGGAGCGACAGACCACAGGCTTCAAACGAACCGATCATGGCGTTTAGCGAGCAAAGTGCAGGCCGAAGTAGCTTAGAAAAACGCACCACGATTGGCGCTGCAGTTAAAGTTGAAGGCGCTGACGTTGCCATTATTGCCGCCTTAGATTCATTCTGCTGGTTGCTCAATATTCGCGGTAAAGATGTACCACGCCTGCCTGTCGTCCTAGGTACAGCCTTGCTGCATGCTAACGGCGATATGGTGTTATTTACGGATGTCACCAAGCTGCCAGACGGTATCGAGCAGCATGTGGGCAGCGGAGTTAGCTTTAAGACAGAAACCGACCTTGAAGCGGAACTGGCTAACCTGTCAGGCAAAAAAGTGCTCGCCAGTCCCGACACCTGCAATGCATGGCTGCAGCTCACAGCAAAAGCAGCCGGCGCTGAACTGATTGCCGGTGCAGATCCCGTAGCATTGCCTAAAGCAAAAAAGAATGAAGCTGAATTGAGCGGGATCAAAGCCTGCCATATTCGTGATGGTGTTGCCGTCAGCCGTTTTCTTGCTTGGCTCGATAGCGAAGTCCTCGCTGAGCGTTTATATGACGAAGGTCAGTTAGCCGATAAACTGGAAAGCTTCCGCCTTGAAGACCCGCTTTATCAAGAGCCGAGTTTTGATACTATTTCAGCCACAGGCGCTAACGCCGCAATGTGCCATTACAACCATAATGATGGCACGCCAGCACAGATGGCAATGAACAGTATTTACCTGGTCGATTCTGGGGCTCAGTATCTAGATGGCACCACCGATGTCACCCGTACGATTGCGATTGGCGATGTAACCGATGAGCAACGAAAAATGGTGACGCTGGTATTAAAAGGTCACATTGCCATCGACCAAGCCAAATTCCCTCAAGGTACGTCTGGTCAGCAGTTAGACTCTTTTGCACGTCAATATCTATGGCAGTACGGTTTCGACTTTGATCATGGCACCGGTCATGGCGTTGGTCACTATTTAAGTGTCCACGAAGGGCCACAAGGTATCGGTAAAAATAGAACTCCAGTGCCTTTAGTCGCTGGCATGGTGCTATCTAACGAGCCAGGTTACTACCGTGCTAACGAATTTGGTATTCGTCTTGAAAACCTCGTCACGGTAAGACCATCTGTAGCATTAGCCAACGCTGAACGCGACATGCTTGAATTTGAAGTACTCACCTTTATCCCAATGGATGCACGCCTCATTGATAAAGACTTGCTGACAAGCACAGAGCTCAACTGGTTTAACCAATACCACCAGCAGGTACGCGAAAAGCTCAGCCCGCATATGCACGGTGATGATCTAAGTTGGTTAAATAAAGTCACCACGGCAATCTAAAGACAAAGCAGCGTTTCGACGCTGCTTTATTGCAAATGTCATCTTTGTACATTCATCAGGAATTCAAACGATTAACCCTTATCTCCTCAATGCGCTTCGAATTGAGAAACCCAGCTGCGACAAAATGGGCTGTATCGTTCATGCCATCAGTATAATTTGGCAAATGAAGTAATAAAAAAACTGCAAGTTCCAAGCGAAAGTTTGCTATACTCCGCCACCGCCATTTTAATGGTAGACAAGGCGTTAGCGCTGTACGCTAGCGGTTGAATAGTAGATTATAGGACCCCTCATAATGAGATTTGAATCTTTTAGTTTTGCTCCCGAGATTTTACGTGCTATCTCTGAATGTGGTTATGAAAAAATGACTCCTATTCAGCAGCAAGCAATCCCAGCAGTGCGTCGTGGCCTAGATGTATTAGCCAGTGCGCAAACCGGTACCGGTAAAACGGCGGCCTTTGCATTGCCCATCTTGCAAAAAATGGTTGATAACCCAAGCGACACTCAACGCTCAAATACCCGTGCGCTTATCTTAACCCCAACGCGTGAACTTGCGTCGCAAATTGCCGACAATGTGAATGATTACGCTAAATACTTAGACATTAATGTCGCCACCATATTCGGCGGCGTTAAGATGGAAACCCAAGCGATTAAACTTAAGCGCGGCGTAGACATTATTATCGCGACTCCAGGCCGCTTACTTGAGCATCTCACCGCCTGTAACTTAAGCTTGTCTAATGTCGACTTCTTGGTACTCGATGAAGCCGATCGAATGTTAGATATGGGCTTTAGCGCTGAGATCCAAAAGCTGCTACAAGCAGTGAATAGCAAACGTCAAAATATGATGTTTTCAGCGACCTTCTCTGCTCCGGTTAAAAGACTCGCTAGCGAGATGATGGTAAAACCAACCATCATTACAGCTGATAAGCAAAACACTACCGCCGATACTGTAAGCCAAGTGGTTTATCCTGTAGAGCAACGCCGTAAGCGTGAGCTACTGTCAGAACTCATTGGTAAGAAAAACTGGAAGCAAGTCTTGGTCTTTACCGCGACTCGTGATGCTGCTGATAAGCTAGAAAAAGAGCTTAACCTTGATGGTATTCCTACTGCCGTTGTCCACGGAGAGAAAACCCAAGGTACCCGTCGTCGCTCTTTACGCGAATTTAAAGAGGGCAAAATGCGCGTATTGGTTGCAACGGAAGTTGCCGCTCGTGGACTCGACATTCAAGGTCTTGAATACGTCGTAAACTATGACTTACCCTTCTTGGCTGAAGATTACGTTCACCGTATTGGTCGAACAGGTCGTGCCGGTAAATCAGGGGTGGCTATCTCATTTGTGAGCCGTGAAGAGGAACGTACTCTGCACGACATTGAGAAATTAATTGGTCAGAAGCTACGTCGTGTGACAATCCCAGGATACGAAGTGGGTAGCCGCGACGTGTTGATCAAGCATCTGCAAACTCGCCGTAGTTTTGCGAAAAAACAGCAGCGCAGTGATAATGTAGGCGCTCAGGTGGTAGGCGAGAAAAACATGCAAGGTCGTCGTGTTAAGGTCAAAAATGCCTCACCCGCTAAAATTAAAAAGATAAAATAATCGCAGTACCAGCAGTACTAATTTAGAGTTATTTTATAAACAGAAAGGCACCGAAAGGTGCCTTTTTTGATCCTGTGAATACACAATGAAAGTTATTGGCGCTTTTCAAGGTCTAGTGTTATTAAGTTAGTACCCCCTAAACTCAAAGGTATAATAATAATGTTAAAAAAAACCTTCACTGCCCTGTCAATATTGCTGTTTAGTTTACCGCTTTTAGCTAAACCTATCGCGACCGATGAATTAAGCGTGATGCCTTTAATGAATGGCCAAACCATTCCGTCGGCATCGCTCAAAGACCTCAATGGGGCTAGCGTCGATATCGCTAAGATCACTGTGGGTAAGCCAACGATTATCTTTTTCTACCGTGGTGGCTGGTGCCCTTTTTGTAACTCACAAATGGGTCAACTACAGGCTATAGAGCCACAGCTACTCGAGATGGGTTACCAGTTAATTGGCATCTCTCCTGATACGCCTGAAAAACTCAAAGCATCAATGACGAAGCAAGACCTTACTTACACGCTGTTGTCTGATGCCAGTTTAGCGACCACTAAAGCCTTTGGTTTAGCCTACTTTACCAGCGCTAAAACCACTGAACGCTATATGAGTAAAATGAAACTTGAAAATGATCTATGGCAAACTCCACAAGGCGACAAACGGCTAGTACTGCCGGTCCCTGCCGTTTATATCAGCGATGCTAAAGGATTGGTGCATTTCCAATACGTAAACCCTAACTTTAAAGTTCGTCCTGCACCTGAACTGATAGTTACAGCAGCAAAACTGGCACTAAAATAAACCAAAGTACGGCTATGTTAAGGCATAGTCGTTTATTACCGCATACGCATTAGGTATAATGCCTCCGCCGTCCTCTATACTCACTTTCACGGCGGAGATCTCATGTCCGATATCAATTATAACCAAGCCATTCTTATTTTTGCTAACGCAGGCCTAGCCGCGCTGGCAGAATCAGCAGACACTAGCAGTAGCCTAAAGACCCCTGCAGGTGAAAGCCATTTCTTATGCAGCTGGATGGTTACCGCACTTAAAAAACGTAGCTTTTCAAAACTACTCGCTGAAGATCTTACATTTTGGATCCGCCAAGCTCGTAGCATGGGCGCGAACGCAGAGCTAAAGTTACTTCTGCAAAAAATTAGCCAGCAGTACACTTATATTGCCGATAAACAGCAGGGTCTAGGCTTATCTTTAAAGGCGATGCTGACAGAGTTAGAAAGCAGTGATTGGCTGATCATTACCGACCAAGAAGTGACTAAGAAACTCAAACTTAATAGTGACGGCAACTGTAGCCTTATCATCTCAGATGAACAATTTACCCAACGAATTGATGGCGACGAGCTGATAAAACCTATCACACTTTATGTGCGCGCACCTGAGCAAGCTTTTGCTGAAATCGCCTATAAACATAATCTACTGTTAAGCGCTGGAAACAAAAAGAACTCACTGATTAAGCACCATAAGACTTATCGGATTTGGCCTAAAAACGTGCAACCTGCGCTCACCATATTACAACCATTAAGTGATTCGTAGTCTCCACAAAATGCATTAAAAAGGCCTGCTAACGCAGGCCTTTTTGTTTTCTAACTAGGGGCTGTTTAGAATGTTACGCTAACATCGACACTACAGGTTGGGGTACCGGCATCACACGCTTTATAAATATATGTTCCGCCACCTTTGCTGCTAATCGTATCCGTATATGTCGCACTGCTCACAGAAGTACCGACTAGGTTGCCGTCGCGAAAGACATCAACAGTATTGCCGGCTGCGCCACTAAAGCTAAGATCGACGTACTTAACGCCTTTTCGCTTATAATGGTTTTCAGTAACCGTTAGACCATCGCCAGTTCCTGGATCTCCACCGCCACCATTATCGCCCCCAGCACATCCGTTAGTGGTTAAGTATGTGTCCGCTGCCGCCGCGTCGATAATACCGTGACCAAAATACACATCATGACCATTAGCACCACCGTCCATTGCAGATGCATTCAGTGCAGCGCGGATTTCAGTTCCAGTACATTCACTATGGTTTGACCATACACGTGCCGCAATACCCGATACTGCGGGTGTTGCCATTGAGGTTCCACTCATAAACCCATAGTTAGAGATGCCAATGGCAATATCAGCACTATTCGCAGCAATAAGAGCCGCCCTGTCTTCATAGGCTGCACCCACTGCAGGAATGGTCGTCGCATTGGCGTCACCCAACGTGCCGTAAAGCATACCTGGTTCATTATTGATAATAATGGCGCCATCACCACCTGAGTTTTCACAATTAAGCACTTTATCGTAAAAAGAGATAACACCACGGTCGATCATACAAATCATACCGTTTGCCGCGCCATCTTCCGCTTCGGCAGTCCCCATGAAATATACGCTTCCCGCTATCGAACCTGCATTTTCCATTGCAGAACTCGCATACGCTACACCATCCACTGCCATATTTGATGCGGTGGCCATACCTGCTGGGTAAGTCGATAAAGTATCAACACCACCCGCTGCAATCTCTACGCAGATACTGGTATCTGTTTTCTGTTTTTTACCTCGGCCAGTAGTACACGTTGGAAATTGTGAGAAGTCAGCAATATTGTTGTTAGCATCATTTGCACCCACCATCATCACCGAAGGGTAACCCGCAGGGTATGAGCGCACATTGTTACCATCGTTACCTGCAGCCGCAACCACAAGACCACCCCCATCGGTGAAAGATTGAAACGCATTAGACTCTGTTGAATTTGAACCGCCTCCGCCTAAGCTCATGCTAATAATATTTGCCCCTGCAGCACTACATAGGTTGGCGGCATGGGCGAGATCGGATGAATAACCTCAACCGTCGGCATTAAATACTTTGATAATGTGCATTTCAACGCCTGGCGCCATACCTACAACACCAACACTATTATCTGCCGCGCCGATAGTGCCTGCGACATGTGTACCGTGTGGCCCGCCATTTTCGTCCCAATTGCCGGTACCAATGTCGTTGTCACCGTCAATATTACCCCACACAAAATCAGGGTTAGAACGATCTAAACCTGAATCAATAATGCAGACTTTCATGCCTGCGCTCGCAACAAAACCAACATCATTAACCTTGGATTGGTAAACAGCATAGGGGGTGACTTGGTCAGTCATAGGATTACCCGTATCGTCGCTGAATGACATCAATGAACGGCGCTGATCCACTTCGACTAGCTTAATATGAGGGTTGTTTAACAAACCTTTCACTTGTGCGAGATCTTTTCCTGAAAATGTTGCTGCGATAAACCCATTACCATCAAGGTTTAACTCACCGCCCATCTTCTTTGCCAAAGCTTTAACAACACCCTTTTTGCTGTTATCCACTTGAATAACATAACGCTCATCTGCTGTTACTGTCGCTGACGCGCCAACAGATAGTGCTATTAAGGTCGCTGCAATTTTTGTCAATTTCATAAAATGTCGCTCCGAAAGGTTTGCAAAAGGCTCTTTAATGGCCAAATTAATTATTAGATTATTTAACTACAAACGTTCCACTTGACAGTAGAACTGTCTAAGCGGATTTATAAAACCTAGCACAAGCATTTAAATGCAACAAATCACTAACAAAGGTAAAGATTGTCAGTGCGCGTTTTATGAATAAAAATTGCAGAACTGATTTATCGTTCCAGAGGCTTTATTAATAATTTTCAGTCTATTAATGTAAGGGGGAATATTTTAACTGCAGATAAAACGTACTTTTAATGATTATAAATTCAACATACTATTTTTGAATATATACCTAACACAAAAGTATTAGTCACTAATTTAGCCGTTAAACCTTAAGGGGGGGAGTAGGTGAAACACTATGTTGTCTCTGCACTAGCTTTCGGAGGCATTCCGTTATGAGAGCGAGGAGGCTGGGAAGGTGGAAGGTCGTTAATACTGGAGGCCATTAACGACTTTGAGATCTGCCACTGCTCGATATATTGAATTCGCTATTGTTTGGATATGCAAGATTCAGAGGCCTTGCACGAGTTCCACTCTAGTGCATTTAGTAGAAAGGAGGACTTCCTTATAAGTTCAACATATTCGCTAAGATTCAAGTTTCGCAGCACTCCACACTTGTCCCTTTCTTTTCAGCAACACCACTTGTGTGCCTGTCGGAAACTCGACACCATCACTCTCAGGTTCCACTAACACGTAATGTTGTTGCATATAGTCATCTTTAACCACAGCTTCACTCGGATTACCCTGCACCGCCTTACTCGTTGTCAACGTACCAACACAGCCGTTGAGATCTTCAACCGATACAGCCAAAGATTCATTCTTTGGCAAAAATCCAGCCAGTTTTCCACCGAAAAAATGGCAGCATAACGCCATTAGCATCAAAGAAATGGACAACGAGACGGATTGGGGTAGCAAGCTGTTGAACCAGCTCAGAGATAAGTAGTTAAATGCAAAGCCTGCAATCGCAAAGCTTAATAGCGCTAAGACTAACCAAATGAGTAACGGCAGCCGGTTAATGCACAACCAGCCAACAAGGCCGCTAACACCTGCTGCATCGGCGTTGCTGTCATTGGGCGTCCACTCATCAAGTAAGCCTAAGAAACTGGCACCAATGACGAGAGATAAGCTTTCTACAATTCCGAGTACAAACACGATACACAATGAAATGGTATAAGGTAAATTATCTTGGTTTAACAGAATTGAAATCATTAAATCCTCCATGAACACAATTTATCCGCATGATCCTCTGCGGTGTAGGGTTTCAACGCCCTTTAATGTAGCTAACTACATAATTTAAGAAACATTATGTATGTTTTACCATAGCAAACTTTAGGCAATAGCCAAACACAATAATATCCGCCTTAAAAAGGATTCAAGCTATAGCCTTGATTGGCTGCAATCGCATGAGCCGTCATGGCGGACAATGCCATATCCACACCCGGTAATAATTGCGCCGGAGAGACATCATAATACGCCGCGCTTTGACCACAAATGTAAAAATGAACCCCAAGCTTGGACAGTTTACTTATCAATTCAGTATTGCCATTGGGCTTTAACTGATCAGATTGATAAAACTTATCATCAGTAAAGTCAGCGACCGCGCCGCCATGCACCACCATCATTAGCTCAATATTCTTTAACGGCACTCCCTCACTCACATGCATATTAATAAACCTCGCCAGCGTATCTAGGCTGCGGTTAACCTTGCCGGGTTCTGCCGCTTTACTCATATCGAATACCACTTTCATCAGTATATTCTTAGGGATCATCAAACGACTTTCGACTTTGGCAATTTTTCCATACTGAGTCAGTACGGGTCCTGCTTTAAAGGCGTCACTGCCAGCCATAAGATTAAAACTGCACAGTAAAATAAAGCCGGTAAGAAAATAAACACTCTGCTGTATTTTCATTTTGTCTCCCCTAGTCATTAACTATTTTATTGATATAACTCTGCCGTAAATCACGCTTATTTAGCGCTTTATATCGTGCTAGCATAGCTAAATTAATCACTATCAGCTGACTTTTATGAATCAATCTGCACACAAGCACTATGCACTTCTTTGTGAACACTTTCAGAGCATTAGCCATTTTGAACATTTAAGCGCCCTCGGCGATTGGGATCAAGCGGCAATGATGCCTACGGGCGGAGGTGAAGCCAGAGGCGCTGCAATGGCGGAACTTGCCAAACATATTCACTCACTAAAAACAGCACCGATGCTAGCGCACACCATTGCAGAAGCTGAACTAGAAAACCTTAATTGGCAGCAAAAAGCCAACCTAAGAGAGATCCGTTACCAGTACCAGCAAGCCAATATTGTGCCTGGCAGTCTGGTTGAAGCAAAAACAAAAGCCGCTTACCGCTGTGAGCAAGCTTGGCGAGAGCAGCGCAACCAAAACGATTGGCAAGGATTTAAACCCAATCTTGAAAATGTATTAGCACTGTCCAAAGAGGAAGCTCAGATCCGCGCTGCAGCACTCGATATTTCTCCTTATGATGCACTGCTAGATAAGTTTGAGCCGGGCATGACATCAGCCAGATTAGAGCAGATATTTGGCGGGCTAAAAAGTTGGCTACCGGGCTTAATTGAGCAGGTCCAAGACAAACAGAAACAGCAACCTCATTATGCTATTCCCCATACAGCAAGTGCCGCTCAAGCTCTATTCAGTCGAGATGTAATGACTTTACTTGAATTTGACTTCAACCACGGTAGATTAGACACCAGCAGCCACCCTTTTTGCGGCGGTGTAGCCAGTGATGTGCGCCTAACGACGCGTTACGATGAAGCTGACTTCACCAGTGGATTAATGGGCGTAGTTCATGAAACGGGTCATGCAAAATATGAGCAAGGCTTACCTCTTGAATGGCGTGGGCAACCCGCTGGACTTGCTCGCTCGATGGCGATTCATGAAAGCCAAAGCCTATTCTGTGAGATGCAATTAGGGCGAGGTGCTGCATTTTTAAAGCAGTTACAGCCTAAGTTAACACAACGTCTAGATTGCAATCTCAGCCATGAACAACTGCTCAACATCTATTCTCGCGTCACGCCAGGTCATATCCGAGTGGATGCTGATGAAGTGACTTACCCATGTCATATTTTGCTCCGATTTGAAGCAGAGAAAGCCTTAGTCACTAACGAGCTTGCCGTCGCTGACTTGCCTGATTTCTGGTCTGCACAAATGCAATCACTATTGGGAATTAATACCGATGGCGACTATAAAAATGGCTGTATGCAAGACATTCATTGGGCTGTAGGTGAAATGGGTTATTTCCCAAGCTATACGCTAGGCGCGATGTATGCTGCTCAGTTTAGAGTCGCAATGGAGAAGCAATTAGGCTCGATTGAAACACTGATCGACAAGGGAGAGCTTTCATCCATCATGGGTTGGCTCGACAATAATATTTGGTCTAAAGGGAGTTTACTCACAACCGATGAATTGGCACTGCAAGCGACTGGTGAGCATCTCAATCCAGAGCACTTTAAGCAACACTTAATCCAACGCTACAGTGCATAGCGACTGAAGAGTAATGATCGTAATAGGAAGTGAAAATGAAGTTACGCAATATCGAAAGCGCTGATTGGCCAACAATCCTTGAGATCCAATTAGAGTGTTATCCTCAAATTGAACCTGAATCGCTACAGGTTTTACAGAGTAAATGGCTAGCATCACCACAATCTTGCTTTGGCCTCGAGCTTAACAATCAAGTAGTGGGTTATTGCTTGGCACACCCTTGGGTGGCTAACAACCCACCTTCACTAGAACAGCAGTTGAGTGCTATCAAAGCCGCTAACACGCTTTATTTGCACGATATAGCCTTGTCAGCTAACGTCCAAGGCAAAGGGGCCGGAGGCTTGATATTGGGCAAGCTGAAACAGTTTGCGCTACAACATGGTTATGCGACTATCAGTCTCGTCGCCGTTCAAGGTGCAGATCGTTATTGGCAACAACAAGGGTTTAAAATCCACGCTATCGATAAAGATCTCAGCGGCTATCCAAGCGACGCCTGTTATATGATTTATACCTTATAGCGTAGATTTGTTATCATATAGCCAATTTCAAAAGAGAAGATAACCATGGCCACTAGAATCACCTATAAGTTCAAGGGTAAAGCGAAAGAGATAAACTTTGCTTATGACAAATTTCACGACATATACGAAGCTGTAGCGGCTGAAGAAGGCATCGATTTAACCCGTTACCTGATGATGGCACAACAAGTTGAAACCACGTCTAAGGGTTCATCTGCGGTAAGAGATTTCCGTAACAAAGAGTTTATCCGCTTCGGTTTTACCGATATCTATTACATCAAAGATGACCCAAAAGCGCGTTAAACTAATAGATGCTTTCTTTTCGATACCAACAAATAAAGTGATATAAATGACTGCGACTTCAATGCCCAATAGCGAACACGCTAACTTTCCAAGAGCGGGATTTTTTAAGCGTTTTGGCGCGATAATGTATGATTTACTTCTTGCTGTAGCAGTCTACATGGTTGCTGGTGCGCTAGGTTTTGGTATCTTCACTGCACTAGTTTCTGCCGGTTTCATCGACATGGCAGGACAAGAAATGGTGTCTGATCTTTTAAATGACACTCCGTTGTATAAAGGGATTTATCAATTCTGGATTGCACTATGTGTTGGTGTGTTCTACATCAGCTTTTGGAGTTATGGTGGCCAAACGCTCGGCATGCGTGCTTGGAGACTTAAGGTCCAACATCCTAACGGCCAGAACCTCAGCATGGTGACAGCTGCCGCGAGACTCGTGTGGTCATTACTCGGGATCGGTAATTTATGGATCTTGATTAATGGCGATAAACTAGCGCTTCAAGACATGATGACCCGTTCAGAAGTCGTTGAACTATCGAAAGAAGCAAATCAGATGCGTAATTGGCGCGGCGTTTAACGTAAACGCTAGCCACTAACGCTAGAACCAAAAAAGCCAATAATCGCCCTTGTAAAAGACGCTTTATTGGCTTTTTTATTGCGCTTTTTATTAGCACACTTTATGACATAAGCTGATCATGACTGGCTCTTATCAAGAGTGTTATGAGTGTTATGAGTGTTATGAGTGTTAGCTTATCACTTGCGAATATAATACAAGGCGGCAGCACTAAAGATGACCGCTGGCATCCCTGCACTAATAAATGCAGGCAAGCCATAAACAATGCTTAATGGCCCAAAGACCTCACTGCAAATATAAAAGCTAAACCCAGCAACAACCCCTAACAATACACGGGCACCCATGGTGACCGTTCTTAGTGGACCAAATACAAAAGACAACGCCACCAACATCATTACCGCTATCGTGACTGGCTGCATTAACTTACGCCACAACGCCAGTTCATAACGAGCCGATGCTTGATTGTTATTCTTTAGATAGTCTAAGTAATCCACCAAACCTTCAATAGATAACGACTCGGGCTTAACAGACACCACACTTAACTTTTCTGGCGTAAGTGACGATATCCACTTATCTTCTGCTAAGTTAGTTAACACCACTTGGTTGTTCTTTAACGAGGTTCTTCTTACTTCATACAGCTGCCAATACTTATCTTTATACTCCGCTTTTTCTGCGTGCACAGTACTGGTAAGGTTGGTCGTATCACTAAATTCGTAGAGAGTAATATCGCGTAAATGATTGGTATCGACAACGCCGCCAATATTAACGAACAAGTCACCGTCTTTAGCCCAAACGCCTCGATTAGATTCGATTAAGCTGCCGCCAGATAACTTGGTACGTTGGATTTCTTTCGCGCGCTGCTCTGCAACGGGGGCCACAAACTCTGACAGTAGCATCACCAGAATCATCAAAGGAATAGCGGTTTTCATAGCAGACATGGCGATTTGTAAGCGCGACAAGCCAGATGACTGCATGACAACTAATTCAGAATTAGATGCCAACATTCCCATGCCAATCAATGCACCCAGCAGCACTGCCATGGGGAAAAACATTTCGATATCGCGTGGGATCAAGAACAACACATAGATACCAGCATCTATCATGCTGTAAGTCCCTCGACCGACTAATCTTAGCTGGTCGACCCACTTAATAATCCCTGATAGTCCAGTCAAGATCAGTAGCGATAAGGCGGAGCTGCTAATAAGGACCTTGGCGATATAGAGATCTATAATTCTCATGTGCTTGACGCCTTTTTACGCTTAAACACATTAGACAGTTTTGCCCCAGAGGGCCGCTCTTTTCCGAGCAACAGTAAGCCAATGGCCAGCGCCGAAGCATGGATCCACCACATCCCTAAGAACGCAGGGATAACCCCATCTTCTAATGACTTACGACCAGCAACCATTAATCCAAAGTATCCCAAATACAGCAAAATAGCAGGGAACATCTTGGCAAACTTACCTTGGCGGTTATTCACCCGCGCCATAGGGACAGCAATCAATGTCATCAATGGGATGGCTAAAGGTATCGCTAAACGCCAATGAAATTCAGCCGTGGCTTCAGACGAATCGATATCCATTAATTCACCAATAGGCAATGCCGACAGTTTACGCCTGCGCTCACCGCCCTCCTGCTCCTTGATTTGCATCTGATAACCACCAAATTCAACCACTTGATAGTCAACACGCTTGGGGCTTCCTTGGTACTGCACCCCATCTTCTAACTGTAATCTTTGTCCGCCGGTTTCGTCTTCAACCACTTTGCCTGAACGTGCAACCACAACGTTGGCTAAGCCTGTTTCATCATCAGGGTCTGGCAGTTGCGCCACGAACACCTTATCGAGCTTATTATCTCGACCAATACGTTCAACGAATAATACGGCACGGCCATTGGGACTTGTCTGGAATCGACCTTGTGTTAATGCCGCAAGACCCGCCTCTGACTGTGCATGCTCTAGTACTTGGTTTTGCTGCTCTTCCGCCCAAGGAGTGACATATATCGACAAAAAGCCGGTAAAGACCATATTCACCAAGGCAAGCAGCAAGGTTATCCGGGTGATGTACCATTCACTGATACCAACGCCATGTAAAATAACCATCTCATTTTCAGAATACATACGGCCATGAGCCAGTAAAATACCTAAAAATAGACTAAGGGGGAGTACTAACACCGTCAGGAACGGCATGTTGAGCCCTAGCAATGTCATCACTAAGGAAGCAGGAAATTCGCCATCTGAGGCATCAGCGAGCACTCGCACGAAATGTTGGCTAATAAAAATAGCTAACAGCACCAAAAGTACCGCTATTTGTGCCTTTAAAACTTCTCGAATCAGGTATCTAAATACAATCACAGGGAGGATCCGGTCTCTAAACTTTGAATTATGCTGGTATCAATACAACTTTCATGTAAACTGTCTACTTTTAGTAGTTTTGTAACCAACAATCACATAACATGGCTAGAGAAAACACCTGAAAAATCTATTCTAGGGTGCGCCATGTTCAGGCCCTTTTTGGGCACAAGCAGACATTATCTAATAAATAATAAAATTTGTCTTTAAGAATCTAGGAGAACCCATGGAGTTTAGCGTAAAGAGCGGTAGCCCAGAAAAACAACGCTCAGCTTGTATCGTCGTAGGTGTTTACGAGCCAAGACGCTTGTCCGGTATCGCCGAACAGCTAGATAAAATCAGTGAAGGCTATATTAGCAACCTACTTCGTCGTGGCGACTTAGAAGGTAAGCCTGGACAGATGTTGTTACTGCATCATGTGCCTAACGTGCTTAGCGAACGTGTGCTTTTGGTCGGTTGTGGTAAAGAGCGTGAACTAGATGAACGCCAATACAAGCAAATTATCACTAAGACCATCAATACCTTGAATGAAACGGGTTCAATGGAAGCCGTTTGCTTTCTAACTGAATTACACGTCAAAGGACGCGATACGTACTGGAAAGTACGTGAAGCAGTCGAAAGCACACAAAACAGTCTATATAGCTTTGATGCGCTAAAAACCCGTAAAGGCGAGACTCGTCGTCCATTGCGCAAATTAGTGTTTAACGTACCGACTCGACGTGAATTGACCGTTGGTGAACGTGCGATTCAACACGGTATGGCCGTTTCTGCTGGTATGCATCTTTGCCGCGACGTTGCAAACATGCCGCCAAACATCTGTAATCCTGCTTACCTTGCATCGCAAGCTCGCCAAATGGCTGAAGCCACTGAAAACCTAACAGTTACAACTGTGGGTGAAGAGCAGATGGAAAAGCTAGGAATGAATTCATACCTCGCAGTAGGCCGTGGTAGTGATAACGAATCTGTTATGACCATCATGGAGTACAAGGGCGCTGTTGATAATACCCAGAAGCCGATTGTACTTGTTGGTAAAGGACTCACCTTCGACTCAGGAGGTATTTCACTTAAACCAGGCGAAGGCATGGACGAGATGAAATACGACATGGGCGGCGCTGCTGGCGTTATCGGTGCAATGAAAGCCTTGTGTGACATGCAGCTTCCTATCAACGTGATTGGTATTCTAGCGGGCTGTGAAAACATGCCTTCAAGCAATGCATATCGTCCTGGTGATATTTTGACGACAATGTCAGGCCAAACTGTTGAAGTATTAAATACCGATGCAGAAGGTCGCTTGGTGTTATGTGACGTATTAACCTACGTTGAGCGATTTGATCCTGAATTGGTTGTCGACACTGCAACTTTAACCGGCGCATGTGTTATTGCACTAGGTAAGCACGCATCAGGTCTCTTCTCTGGCCATAACCCACTAGCACATGAGCTACTTAATGCTGGTGAGCAAAGTGGTGACAGAGCGTGGCGTATGCCTTTGTGGGATGAGTACCAAGAGCACTTAGAAAGCCCATTTGCAGATATGACTAACTTGGGTGGACGTCCTGCAGGATCAATTACTGCAGCTTGCTTCCTATCTCGTTTCGCTAAGAAGTATAACTGGGCGCACTTAGATGTTGCCGGTACAGCATGGAATAGTGGCGCTAACAAAGGCTCTACGGGTCGTCCTGTACCCTTGCTTACTCAGTTCTTGATCAACCGCGCAGGCGTTGACCAAGGCGAGTAATTTGCTTTAGTCAAAATCACTTATCTAGCATTGCCAGATAGAACAAAAGCCAGTTGTTAATTCAACTGGCTTTTTTAATGCTTTGTGTTTTTGGATGATAAAGACTGGCCAATAAAGAACGAAACTCATTTTTAGGCAGAACCTTCTTAGATTTATTGCTCTAATTTAAAGGGTTTCACCTATTTAACAAGTCTCTCATTATGATACACGCAAGCTGTCGAACCGAAATCAATAGTTAATTTCTTTAAAACCAACACCGTAATTTTTTGGCTGTGTAACAACCTCAAATAATTTAGGTTTATGAGTTTTTAGTTTCAATATATCTACCACATTCTCCATCAACTGTTGATTTTTTGCCGCAACAAAGACTCTAGTCATTGAGGTTTCATCAATGTCATTTAGTTTATGTTTTGGACTTATTAAGCGCACCTCATTCTCATAGTTCCATGAAACCTGTTTGGTACAAAATGCATTAAGGATTTCGTTTGAGGTTTGATGCGTACTCATAGCCAAATCGTCCAACAAGGTTGTAGCCCTAACTACTGGTAAAGCCGATTTACTATAAACGACTTTTCTTGTTGTAAGGTTAATCTCATTTAGGGCATTTATACTTTGCCGCAATGCCTCAAAATTATATTCAACACACAACCCCTTCATACCATTACCGTAATGCCCCCACATCATCATGCTATCAAGAGGGTCTGGGAATTGATCTGGTGAATAAGCTTTTGAAAGTGACAGAACAAACCTTTGACCTTTATGGTATTTAAGAAAATCTTCAAACTCAAGTTTACTGATTGCATCAATATGCTGATTAAAGCGTTCTTTTCCAAGTTTTCTTAATAACTTGTCCGCTTCTTTCCTTGCTTCACGTACATTTTGGTGATCTTGATTAAGTTTTTGAGTTAGAGCAGCCATTCGTTGAGTGTGAGTGATTCCCCTCTCACAATAATGCATTAGTCCTTCATAGGGGTCATTAAGTTCATCAAAGCTGGAAAAGTACACCTGATCATTTTTTAAACCATCCAAGTGGTACGACTGACCTGCCATAAACTTAAAAACTCTAGCGCTCATATAACCCTTAAGTACACATTGCCTCATACACATTAAGTGCATACTACACGAGCTGACTGAGCTTATTAAAAGTTCTTAGACTTTGATGGATTTAATCGAGATCTAACTCACTTGGGCGCACAAATGGGTTAGCTCCTGCCAAAAGTGGTTCCAATTGCCTGCGGCAAGCGCATGTGCAGACGCTACTGAGGCTCGCTGCAAGCACGTCCATGTGAGCTCTACGATGGCATCCATGCCATCAAAGGCCTCAGCCGCATCTACACTGGTTTCGAAAATCACTACGCTCCAGCTCCTGTATTTTCAATTTAAAAACAGAAATCTACCCCCCCCCCAACTTCTTAGGCAACGAATAACACCATCTCCCCCGTTGGAAATTTTCGCTTTTCAGACAATTTCGCCGGGGCGCTGAGGGATTGACTCTTATGAAATCAAGAGCGGGCGCAAGTGCTTTGCCCCTTGGCTCTGGTGTGGGCGAAGCACCACGACGTTGACTTTGCTTTCGGTAAAAAGCTCAGTCTAGCAAATCGACTAATCAACTTTGTGGCATTTCCGTGTTGAGAGCCTTACCGCGGCGGTATAAATTAAAACACCCATTATCCAGTGTAGATACGGCCGTGACCGTCCATGACATGGACGTCATGGCCGAGCTTCCAAGGATGGACTTGCAGCGTGTCACGGCAGTGTCTGCACATATGTCCGCTGCAGGCGATTAGGTTCACCTTTATTCAAAGGTAAACACTACATTGGCGCTATTTGCTCTACCATCAACTGCAATGTTTGATTGCCTCTAAACTCGTTCACATCTAATTTATACACGATCTCAGCATGCCCGATACTGGCATCAGGCCAAGTCTTCAAATCAACATTAAAGGCGATGGCATCGAGCATGATGCGGCCACACTCCGTCTCTAACACCAACTTTAAGTGCTTTTCACCCACAATACGCTGCTGAATAATTCGAAAATGACCGTCGAACAAAGGTTCAGGAAATGATTGCCCCCAGGGGCCAGCATTACGCAGCTCAGTGGCCAACTCTAATTTAAACTGCTCTGGGATCAGTTCACCATCGGACACCAACTCCCCAGTTAATAACTCAGGGGCTAGCACCTCACGTATCGCTTTATCATAAGCTTCGGCAAACAGTGAAAACTGCCCAGCTTTAATCGACAAGCCTGCCGCCATTGCGTGGCCACCAAACTTTAAAATCAATCCAGGATGACGACTGTTAATCAGCTCTAAAAGATCCCGCATATGCAGGCCTTTAATTGAGCGAGCAGATCCTTTGATCTCACCGTCGCCAGCATCGGCAAAAGCGATAACCGGACGGTGATACTTATCTTTAATCCGCGAGGCGAGAATACCAATCACGCCCTGATGCCAATCGGCTTGAAATAGCGCTATGCCCCAAGGCAATTCACTTTCGTTAAGCTCGACACTTTCAAGACTCTTAAGCGCTTCTTGCTGCATTCCGGTTTCAAGATCCCGTCGTTCTGCATTTAAACCATCAAGCTCCGACGCCATTCCTCTTGCCTGCATGATATCTTCACATAACAGGGTTTCAACCCCGAGTGCCATTTCATCCAAACGCCCTGCGGCATTCAAGCGTGGACCCACGGCAAAACCAAAATCAGAGGCAACAATGCGTGACGGTGTTCGTTTAGCCACCTCTAATAGCGCGGTGATCCCAACGCGACAACGACCCGCTTTTACCCGCTGCAATCCAGCTTCCACTAAAATGCGATTATTAGTATCCAACGCAACAACATCGGCGACCGTGCCTAAAGCGACAATATCCAATAACAATCCAAGGTTAGGTTCGCTAATACCTTGCTGCTGATACCAATCTCGCTTTCTCAGCTCGGCCCGCAGCACCGACATCAAGTAAAATGCGACTCCAACACCGGCGATTGATTTACTGGCAAATTGGCAACCGTCCTGATTGGGATTAACAATGGCATCAGCTTCTGGCAAACAATGACCCGGTAGATGATGATCGGTAATGACCACCGTCATGCCGAGCGCTTTCGCCGCTTTAACACCTTCAATTGAGGAGATACCATTATCAACGGTGATGATCATCTCAGCATTTTTCTGGGCGGCAACTGCAACGATTTCAGGGCTAAGACCATAGCCATAATCAAATCGATTCGGGATTAGGTAATCAATATTTTTTGCACCCATCATTTTAAGCGCAAGCATACAAACACTGGTGGAGGTCGCACCATCGGCATCAAAGTCACCCATAATCAGGATCGACTTCTGCGCCGCCATTGCGTCAGCAACCAACTCTGCTGCGTGATCAATCCCCAACATTGTATTGGGTCTCAACAGCTTGCCTAAGCTAAGCTCGCACTCATTGGCGCTAACACCGCGGCTGGCATAAATCTGCTTTAACAATGGAGAATATGAATCAGGTAAGTGGCTATCATCCACTTTTGTGCGGCGAACAATCTTATGGATCACTGTGGGTAACTACCTCAATAAAATGACTGAACCAGCATAACAAAGACTGTTAAAGAAGGCTTTAGAATGAACATAAAAAAGGTGAGCTTAAGCTCACCTTTTTCCATGCATAACGTTAGTGCTTGCGCTACAAGATTACTGCGCCGCTTCTAGCGTTCTTAATAGATCTTTAGGTGGCTGGTACCCTGGAACAAGGCTGCCATCTTCAAGGATAATAGCGGGAGTACCATTGATGCCAAATGATTGACCCAGGTTATATTGCTCAGCAATTTTCGCATCACACTTTGCATTTAGTACACGCTTACCAGCTTTAGCATCGCTCATCGCTTTTAGCGGGTCAGCTGAACACCAAACGGCTTCCATCTCATCAGCATTAGCCGATGGCACGCCAGCACGCGGGAATGCTAAGTATCTAATCGTGATACCAAGATCATTGTATTCATCCATTTGATTATGCAGCTTACGGCAATAGCCACAGCTCACATCAGTAAACACAGTCACAACATGCTTTTCATTTTTGGCTTTGTAGACCAACATGTTCTTTTCAAGTGGCTTCATCATCTCGATACGCGGACCAGCCATTGCAGCTTCCGTTAGGTTTTTCATGCCTTTGTCTAAATCGTAAAGTGTGCCATGCATCAGCATAGTGCCATCTTTACTAATGTAGAGCACACCGCGGTTGGTTAAGGCTTCATATAGCCCAGGAACGGGTGACTCTTTAAACGACATGACATCGACACTTAATGCCTCTGACAGCTTCTTTTCTAAAGCTGCGGTGTCATCATTTTTGGTGGTAGACCCGGCAAGGGCAGCTGGGGCGATTATCATTGCAATGATCAAAGAAAATGCTCGGGTGAACTTCATTGGATATCCTATTCTACGTAACGGTCAATTTAAGGGTATAAAGATTAGACCTAGTCTGGGGCTGAAAAGTTACAGACTCATGCTAATGAAAGCAAATCTTTTGCTGTAACTAAATTATACAGACGTGAAACCTATCAAATTATTGGCAAATCTCTGAGTTAGAAAGTGTCATTATTACTGCTTGAACCTCACCAATAATCTACAACGCTTAACCTCTGGGATGATGCTCGCTATGCAAGCTGGCTAAGCGAGCTGTTGCTACGTGAGTATAGATTTGTGTGGTTGATAGATCACTATGACCTAGGAGTAACTGTACCACTCTTAAATCTGCACCATGATTGAGTAAATGAGTGGCAAAGGCATGCCTTAGGGTATGTGGCGAGATAGCCGTGGCGATGTTAGCCCTTAATGCATAAAGCTTAATTCGATGCCAAAACGTTTGCCGTGTCATCTGTTGCGCCCGCTTAGACGGGAACAGCACATCACTTTGTTTACCTTTAAGCAACTCGGTTCTGGCATATTTTAGGTAGCTTTCAACCTCTGTTACGGCTAATTCGCCCAAAGGCACTAAACGCTCTTTGCCCCCTTTGCCCACAATGCGAACCAGTCCTTGGCGCAGACTAATTTGCTCCATGGTTAATCCAACCAGTTCAGACACGCGCAGTCCCGTGGCGTACAAAAGTTCAAGCATCGCTTTGTCGCGGCACTCAATTGGATCTTCTTCATTGGGTTCCGATAATAATCGATCGATATCATCTTCACTCAAAGAATCCGGCAGTTTACGCGCTAACTTGGGAGATTCGAGCAGCGCCATCGGGTCACTACTGATCTGCTTGTTGATCACCAGATAACCATAAAACCCTCGCAGGCTACTCATCATCCGTGCGCTACTACTTTTTGCGAACCCTTTATCAAAACGGACAGCAAGGTAGTCACGCACATCGAGCTGACCGCTGCCAATAAGATCTCCAGCGTGAAGCTGAACATAGCGGTCAAAATGGCGCAAGTCGGTTCGGTAAGCATCCAACGTATTGTCACTTAAGCCTTTGGTTGACCACAAGTGGTCAAGAAAAAGATCGATTACGGGATCAGGGATGTAGTCAGCTGGCACCCAAACTCTCTTAGATTATGTTGCGATTAGATAAAAAACGGCGATGGATCATTGATCCACCGCCGTTATCTTATGATATCAAGCCTGTACTTGCCATCTCACTCAAGCAGACTAGCGTTAATGATTTAGCTTACAGCCACTGCTACTTGCTCTTTCTTCATCATCAAGCAGGCAAATATCGTTATTGCTGTGGGTAATAACCAAGCCATACCTTCAGCATGCAAAGGCATAAAATCAAATGCGCTAACATCAACACCCGCCGCTTTAATACCATCGATAATACCGAAGAAAAGCGCAACACTAAGCACGATTCGATGAGCCGCTTCAGGCTTAGCAAAACGTTCGGTTAAGAAGGTGACTGCCACTAAAGCAATTGCGACAGGGTAAACCGTCATCAGTACTGGGATGCTAATACTAATAAGCTGTGCCAGCCCGACGTTAGCAATCGTCGCGCAAATCGCGCTCAAGATAATCACAAAACGGCGGTATGAGATCTTAGGTAATAACTCATTAAAAAATTCGCTACAAGCACTAATCAGTCCAACGGCGGTGGTTAAACAAGCCAGTGTCACAACCGTGGACAATAGCACTAAGCCAGTGGTACCAAACTCATGAGTCACATAGTTAGTTAAAATCACCCCGCCATTTTCAGCGCCCGCAGCTAAATCAGCCGCGGTAGCGCCCAAGTAGAATAAAGCAATATAAACAAACGCTAAGCCACCTGCAGCAATGAGAGCGGCTTTAATTAGGTAGCCCGTCTGCGCTTTAGAATCTGTTATCCCTTTCTTACGCAGAATATCGATAATTAAAATACCAAAGATCAGCGATGCCAAGGTATCCATGGTGTTATAGCCTTCCAATACGCCCTTCGTTAACGGGTGAGTTTGGTACTCACCGACAGCAGCAGCAACCGGACTTCCTGGTAAAAAGATAACCGAGGCAGCTAAACCGACAAGCAACAATATAAGGATAGGCGTTAATACCTTGCCGACATTATCCAGCAGTTTTCCTGGGTACAGTGCAAATACCATTGAAATACTGAAGAACATTAAGGTGTAAAGAAGTTGCGCGACGTTTAGGGTAATACCAGCAATCATAAAGGTCGCTTCGGCATTGTCTAAGAAAGGTTTAAAACCAACTTCAAAAGCAACTAAACCGGTTCTTGGCGCGGCGAAAGCAGGGCCTATAATGATAAAAATAGCGACGGCAAGTGCGGTGGCAGCAATGGGAGGTAATAAGCTCATAATTTTACCGTTGGCTTTAGCAACAGCAATCAGCGTAATAAGAGGCAGTCCGACTGCGGTGACAAGAAAGCCAAACATGGCTAAGGTCATATTTTCGCCAGCCAAAAATCCCGCTAACGGAGGGAAGATAAGATTACCCGCCCCTAAAAAGAACGCGAAGGTCATGAAACCCAACCCTAACGTATCAGCAATACTCATTTGATTATTCTGCACTTTATGCCCCATCTTTATTTTTTATTGTTAACAATTTCATCTCATCACGCCTTTACAGCACCACTTTAGGATGACAACTACTAATGTGTAATATTTGGTTTACACAAGCCAGTGGTAAATACGACCGAAGCTTGGCGATTTTATGAACAACAGCAAAAAAACAGTCACTGAAATTGCTATAAAACTGGTTTACCGTCCCTAAAAAGAGGCTTTGTCCTCTCTTGGGGGCGCATACTATTATCAGACTCACATCCATTTAACAAGATTCGCTACCGAATAATTGCCACTCTCGATACGAATAACAACGTTTTGTTAACACTTAATTTTCATCACTTACATTCAACCCATTTATCATCTAAGCAAGAAACATCCTCCGGCTCGCCTAGCAAGCGCTTAAAAACGAGTAAACACTGGCCTTCGCCGTGGGCTAAAAAAGCAATGTCTATCTGGATTGTGCTGAGGAAGATTTAGCGTACAATTCTGGCACTGACCCGCATTTTGTAACTTTCATGCCTTTTAGCTTTAAACAGTTTCATATCGACGACAGCCGCTGCGGCATGCCTGTCAGCACCGACGGAGTTCTACTCGGCGCATGGGCACCGTTAACGAATGCCAAAACCATCCTGGATATCGGTAGCGGAAGCGGTTTGCTGAGTTTAATGGCCGCTCAACGCAGCCAAGCGCAAATAACCGCTATTGAACTGGATCAAAGCGCAACGCTCGATTGCCAGCACAATTTCAATCACAGCCCTTGGGCTGAAAGGTTAACCCTGCTAACGAGTTCAATTCAACAGTACTGCACAGAAGCGACAGAGCTGCGTTTTGAGCACATCATCTGTAACCCACCCTATTTTGACAATGGTCCACAATCGAGCAGCCAGCTAAGAGCCACAGCGCGTCATACCGACAACCTGAGTTTTGATGAGCTGTTAAGGGCGATCAGCTCTTTGCTCAGTCCAATCACAGGCCAAGCGAGCCTTATCTTGCCAATCACTGAAGCCAATCAACTGCTCAATCAACTGCATAAATACCCGCTAGCGCTTAGACACGTGGTGACCGTCGCCAGTGTTGAAGGCAAGCTACCCAATAGGCAGTTGTTGCTGCTAGTCACATCAAATGACACAAATACGCCAATTGATCAGGAGGTTAATTCAGTCTCAACCTTAGCGATACGTCAGAAAAATGGTCAGTACACTGATGAGTTTGTTCAATTAACAAAAAGTTTTTATTTAAAGCTGTAGCGATCGGCGATCTAATCGTTTCAAGTCTCACCTGAAACCTTTATAATGTGCGGCTATTATTTATTGAGATGCCAACGCATGCTATTTGAAGATCTCCAGCTTGACCCTCGTTTGTTAGAGTCACTAAAAGCAATGGGCCATAACAAGCCCACTACGATACAACAACAAACAATTCCAGTTGCCATGGAGCAAAGAGATATCCTTGCTCGTGCGCCAACAGGAACAGGGAAAACAGCGAGCTTCCTATTACCTGCGATGCAACACTTACTCGATTTTCCACGTCGATTCGGTGGTCAAGCTCGTGTATTAATTCTGACTCCTACGCGAGAGCTTGCCAGTCAAATTCATCGCTATGCATCTCATTTAGGCACAGGCTTAAACTTTGATACCTGCATCATTACTGGCGGTGTTCCCTACGCGGCTCAGGAAGATGCATTAAAAGGCAATGTCGACATTTTAGTTGCCACGCCAGGCCGCTTAATGGAATACCTTGATAAAGGATTATTCAATGCAGAAGAAGTTGAAGTTTTAATTATCGATGAAGCCGATCGCATGCTTGATATGGGCTTCTCTGCCGCAGTGGAAACACTCGCAATCGAGTCTGTTGGCCGTAAACAAACAATGTTGTTCTCAGCAACGCTTGAAGGTAGCGACGTAGGTCGTTTCTCACATCAGTTGTTAAACAACCCTGCCAAGGTTGAAGCTGAAGCACCACGCAGCGAAAAAGCTAAGATCCACCAATGGGTCCACATCGCTGACGATAAAGCTCATAAATTTGCGATGTTGTGTGCGATTTTGCGACAAGAAGAAGTGCAGCGCACCATCGTGTTTGTAAAAACACGTGAATCGGTTGCCAGCCTTGAAGGCTTATTACAGAAACAAGGCATCACCTGCAGCTTTATGCGCGGTGATATGGAGCAAAAAGCACGCTTTCAAGCCTTAGGACGTTTCACTAAAGGTGAAGTTAACGTACTACTTGCCACTGATGTTGCAGCCCGTGGTATTGATGTCGATGACATCACCCATGTCATCAACTTTGATATGCCACGCTCAGCAGACACTTATGTTCACCGTATTGGCCGTACAGCCCGTGCTGGTGCCAAAGGTACGGCTATATCACTGGTTGAAGCCCATGACGTTCGTATTGTTGGCAAGATTGAACGCTATATTGATCAGCCATTAAAGCGTCGTTTTGTGAAAGATCTTCGCCCTAATAACAAAGAGGCTAAGCCTCCAGGGAAGAAGAAAGTACAAGACACAGGCAAGACTTATAGTAAGAAAAACAAGAAGAAGAAAAAGAAGTAAACTTTGCTTACTTGTTCTTTTAAAAGGATCACTTAATGTGATCCTTTTCTGTTTCTAGCCGTAAAAAATCTCACCCAACCACCTCCCCCAAAAACCTTAATCTCCTTTATTTATGCTGTAGTGCCTTAAAAAACCACAGATGTTAGTGCTAACGCTATAAATTGAAACATTTTATTTACAAAAAACAATATCGTGTTCGCGCTTAGTCTGGTAATTTACGTCAAAGGAAAGGTATTACATTAAAAAGCGAAATTATAATGATAAAAAAAGTAATCAGAAGGGCTTCCCCACTATTTATTCTTGTTTTCTTTATTGTGGCTGCGCAAGTACTTATCAGTACTAAAGAAGCACCTGAACAAAAAGCAGATGAAGCGCCGATCCCAATTGTTGATATTATGGAAGTTCAACAGCAAACGGTATCGCTCAACCTGCCCTCTTACGGCATCGTCAGCCCTAAATATAAAACCCAATTGGTCACTGAAGTTCAGGGCCGAATGATTAGCATATCCAACAAATTCGTTGCCGGTGGTGTGGTTAAAAAGGGCGAAGAACTCGCCGTGATTGAGCCTTCAGATTACGAAGCTGACCTAATGCAAGCTCAAGCTTCTGTAGCACAGGCAAAAGCGGCACTTGAAGAGGAGCGCGCAAAGGGCGAAGTGGCTAAAAATGACTGGAAAGGATACGACGGCGGCATTCCGCCAGAATTAGGACTGCGTCTGCCGCAGTTAAAGCAAGAGCAAGCCAATGTTAAGTTTCAACAAGCCGCACTCGCCAGAGCAGAGCGAAACCTTGAGCGTACCGTTATTCGTGCGCCTTTTGATGGCATCATCAAGGCGCGAAATGTGGACCTTGGGCAGTACGTCACCTTAGGCACTAACTTAGGCGAACTTTACGACACTCGAATAGCGGAGATCCGCTTACCACTTTCAAATAATGATTTAGCCTATTTAGAATCGGTCGAAAACCCAGATACAGAAGTCACTTTAAGTGCCGATCTTGCTGGTAAGATCGTGACTTGGACAGGCAAGATTATTCGCAGCGAAGGCGTCATTGACGCAGAAAATCGCATGGTTTATTTAGTCGCTGAAGTGAAAGATCCCTACCTTAGAGGCACTAGAGTTGACGGTCAACTGCCACTCAAATACGGCAGTTTTGTCAGCGCCGTCATTAAAGGTCGCACTGTCGAAGGTATCGTGAAGTTGCCACGTTACCTGGTACGTCATGGAACCGTTACCCTCATTACAAAAGATAACAGCGTTGAGATCAGAGCCGTCAACGTCGTACGCACCGATCTAGAAAATGTCTACATCAAAGATAGCTTAGCCAGCGGAGAGCGCATTTCAGTCACTAACCTGACTAATGTTGAAGATGGCCAATTAGTCAAAGTCTTAGGCGAAGAGAACAGCTCCATTTTAGAGGGTTCTGATGAGTCGACATCTCAAGAAAAACTCGCTAGTAAAGGTGAACAATAATGGCTGCTGAAAAAGGGATGATCGCTTGGTTCGCTAGAAACAATGTCGCATCCAATCTATTAATGTGGGTCTTGTTGATAGGCGGTCTATTTAGCACGGTTATTATTAATAAAGAGATTTTCCCAACCTTTGAGCTTAACTACCTCAACATCTCAGTCGCCTACCCAGGCGCGGCACCACAAGAGATTGAGGAAGGTATTAATATCAAGATCGAGGAAGCGATCCAAGATATTAACGGCATAAAGAAAGTCACCTCAGTTGCCAGCGAAGGGGTGGGTTCAGTAACCATTGAAGTGGAAGATAGCTACGATCCACAAGATATTCTCGATGAAGCCAAGCTACGAATTGACGCCATTTCCACCTTCCCCGTCAACATTGAAAAGCCCAACATTACCCGTCTTAAACCTGAGAACAATGTCATTTGGATCTCGGTCTATGGTGACCAATCTCTTCGAGAGATGAAAGAACTGGCCAAGACCATTCGTGATGAAGTCGCTGCACTGCCTGCGATTACGCGAGCTCAAGTGACTGGCGTACGTGAATACGAAATTGCGATTGAATTATCGGAAGATAAACTACGAGAGTACGGACTCACTTTCTCTCAAGTAGCACAAGCGGTACAGAACTCATCAATCGATCTGCCAGGCGGTTCAATTCGCGCTAAAGATGGCGATATTTTACTGCGTACAAAAGGACAAGCCTACACAGGTGACGATTTCGCTCAAATTGTGGTGAGTAGCCGGCCCGATGGCAGCCGCGTAATGCTGCCACAAGTGGCGACGATCAACGACGGTTTTGAAGAGAGACTCGAATACACTCGCTTTAATGGTCAGCCCGCGGCAATCATTGAAATATTGAGCGTTGATGATCAAAACGCCTTAGATATCTCTGCACAGGTAAAAGAATATATTGAGCAGAAACGCGAGTTCTTGCCGACTGGCGCTAAACTCGACACTTGGGGTGACTTAACCCACTACCTAAAAGGTCGATTGAACATGATGCTGTCAAACATGTTTTATGGTGCCTTGTTAGTGTTTGTGATTTTGGCACTATTTTTGGAAATCAAGTTGGCGTTCTGGGTCATGGTGGGCCTACCGGTTTGTTTCTTGGGTGCCATGTTAGTCATGCCATTAGAGCCATTCTCACTATCGATTAACTTACTCACGCTATTTGCCTTTATTCTGGTGCTAGGGATCGTGGTGGACGATGCCATTGTCATTGGCGAAAGTGCCTATAGTGAAATAGAGCGATATGGGCATTCACTTGATAATGTCGTTAGAGGTGCCAAGAAAGTAGCGATGCCGGCAACCTTTGGCGTACTCACCACCATCGCCGCCTTTATGCCAATGCTGATGGTATCGGGTCCTCAGGGGATCATCTGGAAATCTATCGGCATGGTGGTTATCCTCTGCTTAATGTTCTCGCTAGTGGAGTCAAAACTGATTTTACCCGCGCATTTAGCCCATATGAAACCACCTAAGCCACGTGATCAACTGGGCATGTTAGGCCGTTTAAAAGCCGGTTTAAACGACAAGGTACAGTACTTCATCCATAACAATTACCGCTCATTTTTAGAGCGCTGCATTGTGCATCGATATAATACTGTTGCCATCTTTACTGGTGTACTCATCCTGTCTATCGCACTGGTGGTTAGTGGTCAGGTACGCTGGGTGTTCTTCCCCGATATTCCGTCAGACTTTATCCAAGTTCAGCTGCAAATGGATGAAGGTAGCTCAGAAGAAAATACCCTACAAGTGGTTCAAGAAGTAGAGGAAGCACTCTACCGTATGAACGATGATATGGAAGGTGAACTTGGCTACCCAGTGGTAAAACACAGCTTTATTAATATGAGTTCTCGTACTTCTGCATTTATTTTTGCCGAGCTCACCAAGGGAGAAGAGCGCACTGTTGATGGCGAAACCATCGCTTCAGCTTGGCGTGAACAGCTGCCTGAACTGCTTGCCGTTAAGAAACTGAATATTAATGCCAGCACCAATGACTCTGGTGGCGATATTGCCTTTAGACTCACCTCAAGTAATCTTGAGCAACTGTCGCTTGCCTCTGCAGAGCTTAAACAGAAGCTGCGAAGCTACGAAGGTGTTTACGACATTGCCGACAACTTCTCCTCTGGTAGCCAAGAGATAAAACTTAAGATCAAACCAGAAGCGGAAGCGCTTGGACTGACGCTGTCAGATCTGGCTCGCCAAGTTAGGTACGGTTTCTACGGTTATGAAGCCCAACGGATCTTGCGTAACAAAGAAGAAGTTAAAGTGATGGTGCGCTACCCACTTGAGCAACGCCGCACAGTGGGTCATCTCGAGAATATGCTTATCCGTACACCAACCGGTGCAGCGGTACCTTTCGGAACAGTTGCCCAGATTGAGCTAGGCGATTCGTACTCCTCCATTACTCGAGTTGATAGCAGAAGAGCGATAACGATTACCGCCAATGCAGATACTAATAAAGTGGAACCGTCAAAGGTTGTGTCAGAAATTCAAGAGGATTTCTTGCCGATGTTGGCAGAAAAATATCCGAATATCTCGACCGCACTCGATGGTGGTAGCGCCGATGAACAAAGTGCACTTGTTAGCTTGATGCAAGGATTCTTCTTTGCGCTATTTACTATCTATGCACTCATGGCCATTCCGCTAAAGTCATATAGCCAGCCGCTCATCATCATGTCGGTTATTCCGTTTGGTATGATTGGCGCGCTATTTGGTCACTTTATCCTGGGTCTCAACATGAGTATTTTGAGCTTGTGTGGCATTGTTGCTCTTGCCGGAGTCGTGGTGAACGATTCATTGATTTTGGTCGATTTCGTTAACCGTGCACGCGCAGAAGGCCATTCGATAGTGCAATCAGCTGTCGACTCTGGTTGTTACCGATTCAGAGCGATTATCTTAACCTCACTCACAACATTTGTCGGCTTAGTGCCTATTTTGTTAGAGAAGAGCTTACAGGCTCAAATCGTTATCCCGATGGCCGCCTCTCTTGCATTTGGTATTTTATTCTCAACCGTAGTGACGCTAATTTTGGTGCCTTTGCTGTACATCATTCTTGATGATATCAAACGCACTTCTAGCCGATTCTATCAGTGGTGGTGGCAACCTAAAGCTGCAGCCGAACAGCCACCAGAGCAAGTATCAAACTAGAGACACTTTGTTATCGTACTTAATACAAGGAGGCCAATGGCCTCCTTTTTTGTGCATCAAACATTAGCAACCATTAGCAGCCACTTTCACTCAGTAATGAAATGAGTATTAAAGGGGAAAATAGAAATATTCGATCCAGCAAACAGAATAAGTACGGCGTATTCGCTAAGCTTAATCTCCTTTTGCTAGCGACCAAAAATAATGACAACGACTGCACCGACACAAACCGAAGCTACCCTTGTTTACGATATCCGTACCAGTCGCTATTTGAACATTACCGGCAGATGCACTTTACGTTGCCAATTCTGCCCAAAACATAATGGCAGCAAACAGGTACACCAATATCAACTGGGGCTCGATCGTCAACCGAGTGCTGAAGAAGTCATTGCACTGCTTGGCGATACCTCTGAATTCGACGAATATGTTTTTTGCGGATACGGAGAACCCACACTTAACTTGCCAACGTTATTAAACGTAGCGAGAGAGATAAAAGCACGAGGAGGCAAGGTAAGAGTCAACACTGACGGATTAGGCAATCTATTCCACAAGCGCAACATTCTACCTGAACTAGCAGAATGTGTTGATAGTCTGTCAATATCACTTAATGCCGATACCGCCGCCAGCTACCAAGCACATTGCCAACCTAAGTTGAAAGGCGCTTACCCCGCGGTACTCGAGTTTATAGAACAAGCCCCACGTTATATTGCCGACGTACAGGTTTCAGCCATTAATGGCTTAGCCGGTGTCGACATTGATGCCTGTCGAGAATTAGTCGAAGCAGCAGGCGCTACGTTTAAGCAAAGGGAGTTAGACGTAGTAGGTTAAAGGCACATTTAACGACTCAGAGACTATTCTATCGAGTCCGTTAAACATAACTTCAGCCTCAGCCTAGCGCAGAGGCAAAGTAACGGTGCATCAAGGCTGAATTAATTACATATATAGCCGAATTGGTATAATATGGCGTTTATAATAACCATCAGAATTAGCGATTGATGTTAACCCGAAAATTACCTCTACTTATCAATGCTCAAGGGATCCAGTGGTCCCAACAACGAATTTTGGCAGCGGCGAGTCAAATCGGCATATTAATAATATCGGTTATTATTTTTACAAATATTATCATCACTTTAGGTGAGAGACGTTTACAAGAAGACTGGGCGACACAACGCTACAGTGAGCTACAAGCTGTGGGTACACTGATTGCTGACAAAGTCTCTTTTCAGCAATTTAGAACACAGATGTTTGCCACCTCAGAACTACTAAACCGTTACATGAAACTCCCCAGTGAGCCAAACCTAGCCAAGTTACAAGATAATTGGGACATCATTGTTGATAACATCCCTGAACTGCTCGGTATTGCGTTATATGACCCACAAGGTCAACTCAAATTTGCCACTGATGAAGAGTTTGGCCATCACGCACTGCCACCGTCTTTACTGGGAAATTCACGTAACATGGGTGGCAACGAGATCTACACATCCCCGCTCGAATTTAGCCCAGTTAATGGTAAATTAGAGCCCTATTTGTATCAGCTTGCTTGGCTGGAGAATCCAGACCAAACCGTTAGAGGTTATTTGGTCGCGTATAATTCAATGTCACGCATGTTGCAAAATATTAAGCCTGCTTATTCCAGTCAACAAGCACCGTTAATGATGCTCGACACCCAAGGCTTACTCTACTCCGGTGTGCTCGAATCACCCACTATTGGTCGACTACCTGAAACGATGGGCGGTAGCCTTAAGCAATCTTACCCTGCACTTTGGCGAAAGATGGCCGCGAGTAATTTCGGCCAATTCCACGGTGACGATGCCACGTTTGTTTACCTTAAAGTCGAGTTGACCACTCAGTATGAGACTCGCCGTGAATACTTCTTGCTGTCCTACGTTAAAAACGATGACATTGCAGCCAAATTTGAACAGTGGCGTAATATCCTCATGGGGGGCGCTACCCTATTCACCTTGTTAGCGTGTTTTGTCATTTACCTAACCCATTCCTATCGCATGGTTCATCGCTCTCGTGACTTCAGTATTGATCTTGCCAATCGACTATTCAACACCGATTCTGGTTACATCATTATCAATGATGCGGGTCGAGTGCTCAGTGCCAATCCTATGGCAGCCAAGTTACTCTCTCTTCAAATAGATGAACTGTCTGACCGTAGCTTACAACGCATATTACACATGGACGATGATCAATTTCATGCGCTGTCAGAGCAGTTAACAGCTAACCATGAGTGGCAAGGCGAGCTTGATAGCGATGCTTCAGAGTGCGCTACATTGTCAGTAAGACTTCGACTTGAAATCGATATGGATAATGGTCAAAGCTACACCTTAGTCACTTTTGAAGATGTCGGGGAGCTAAAACATAGCCAAGAGGAAGCAAAGTTAAATCAATTGCTCAATGATAATCCAATCGCCACGGTTCTCTCAGATGCTAAAGGTGTCATCATTAAATCTAATCAGGCATTTAATACGCTGATGCAGGTTAAAGATAGCCGTAAGCTACAGATTACCGATCTGCTCAATGAGGAATTTAAACAGAAGTGGCCGCAAATATCACAGCAATTGATGATTAAAGGCACTTGGCAAGGTCAGATATTTTCATCAAACAATCGTGCTAATGACGCCTGCATGTTGGCAACATTGAAGGGGCATTTAGACAGTTCAAACGATATTGAATATATTGTCTGTACCTTTGAGCGGGCTAAATCAAGACTGCATGCTAATGACCAAAAAAGTTTAGTACCACATCGCAGTACCATATTTAGCGATCGCCGCGATCTTGAACGTTACTTTAATAATATGAGCCAAGCGAAAAAAGACTTCTCAAGTCTTATGTTGCTCGATATTGCCGCCGAAGGCATGCTCAGCCACATGAGTGATAGTGGCCAACTAGAAAGTCGGCAAAAAGAGGTTGAGATACAGTTATTAAGGGAGCTACCAAACCGATACCAAATGTCTCGCTGGCAGCTCGGTAAGCTCATTATCATGTTACCCGATACCGATTCAGACCAAGCGCATTACTTTGCAATTGATACCCTTGCAAAGCTCAAAGACAATGGGCTAGGAGAAGGTATCTGCATCGGGATCGCTGCCTATCAAGGTGGGCAGGTGCTCGAACAGTTCTTGAGTAATGCGGAAGTCGCCCTTAAGCGGGCTAAGCAAACTGATGAGCAGAATATCTGCCAAGCATTTACCCGTCAGATGTTTTAAGCGGCTAAGTGGATGTTTTAGCCGGGGGGAGTCTCATCATTTTCGGCTGCAGCATCGGGGGCTAACAGATCATCTTCATAGGGGGCTTCATCCATATTTCTCATTCCAGAAGGAAGGTCACTTTCTGTGATTTCAATAATGGTAGATCGGTTCATGGTTATCTTATAACGTGCATACTGAGGTTCATCACGCCCCTCTTTTAACACCAGAATAAGGTTAACTTGATATCGCCGCTCCACGGATTCATTACTAATCTTACCCTCGTGTTCCTTATAGATTTTTGCTTTACCACGTTCCAAATTTCGAGCAAAGGGCACTAAGCTAAAGTTGACCTGTTCTTGGATCCTTGAGTAGCCCGCTAAAAAGCCTTTAGCGGATACTCGAGTGTGAATACCGTAATGCAAAATCTCTGCATCCACTTTATTTTGACTATGGCGCCTTTTTAAAATCTCAGAAACCTTAACTGGAAGCTCATTTTTGCGCATAAAGTCGAGCCACATAAGTTGCTTAGCAATAGGTAACTTACTAGTAGTATCTTGCAGTAAACGACTCCAACGAGGACGGCCGCGCTGTATTAAGCGCCACAATGCATTACGAATGTCGTCTTTAAAGATCTCTCTGAAACCATAAATCACCGCCAGAGTGAGCACTAAGGCAATGGTTAAGCCACTAAATACACCTTGGGCTTTAATAATCAATGTTGAAACCACCAACATCACCATTGCCGTAGCAATACCCGTCGTCATCTTCTTAAGGCCCACCCCTAACGGTTTAAGATCCTCTTTTAGCACCACCCCTTGTTGTATTAATCTGCGTAATAGGTGCATTTTATTCGCGATACGATTGGGATCTTTTATGGTCTTAGAGGAGTTATATTTATGGGCATCTCGGTATTGTGATTCGGCTCGACATAAGGCCACAACACTTTCTGTTATCTCATTAAAATCACTGCTTCTGGGCGCATGAGCCAGTAATTTCAATAACCGTTGTTCACACAACCACGACAGATAATTATCGGCATTTTCGAAATAAGATTTCCACTTTTCATCACTGGGTTCATTTCGCCTAAAACGCTTGAGCAGATGAATAACCTGCTCACTTAGCTCTTCAAGCGAGACGTAAAACTGCTCTAAATCTTCAACTTGAGAGAGTTCTTTACTGTCCGTTTCAATGGCAACTGCAAATTGATAAGCAAATAAATTGAGGTAAAGTCTAAACTCCTCTACCGTGCGCTTTTTTTGACTCACAAAACGACTTTGAACTAGCGGCAGGTGTAACCCAGATGAGTAATATGAACGTCGACCAGTAATCGAAGAGTGATAGTAGTCGTCTTCATTTAAGCTTTGGGAGTTAATTCCCATCTCTTTAGGCAGGAAAAAATACAGATCTAAACGACGGTTGTCGCCGACTTCCATCTGGTGCAGAAATTTAATTGACAGTGATTCTTCTTGCTTAACTCTTACTTTAGCCACAAATATCCTTTAAATGCATTTCAAAACAAATACATCGAACTAATAATTATAGTCTAATACGTATCGAGAAAGTTAAACTCAGTTAGAATTTTTAAAATAAAAATCATAACAATGAGTAAAACTTCACCATTAAAGTTCATGCCAAATTACTGTATTTTACATGCCCAAAGCGCATTACGTTCACTGATTTGAATAATGACAGAACCCTGAGATTTATCCATCTCTAACACTTTAATGTAGAACGGCTGCCCATTCCGTTCATCACCATCATTGATAGATTTTTTGACGATATCGATTGTTTCCCCCATATAATCACTTATCTTTTCTAGAAATTCATCATGCTTTAAATCGGCATCTTGCAGTCTTATTTCATAAGTTAAAATGGGGGCTGAAATGTGTACAAGCTCACCATAGGATGTCATTTCAGCTTCTTCACTACCAGGATGAGTGTAGACAATGTGGAACTCAATTTGTTGACCCACTCGATGAACATCAAACTTTAAACCACCCGATAAGAACATCGATTGCTTGGCATCATAAACATCTGCATGGCAGACCAAACTCGTATCTTCATTGGGCTCAACAAAATAGTCCAATGCCATACACAGCCCCAGAATAAAGATCAGAGTGACCAGTATTGGCGTTGAACTAAAACCTATAAATAACGCTTTGGTTAGACTTCTATTCACAAAAACCTGCCTTTTTTAGCCAAGAGTCGTTGATAAAGTCCCAGTTTCCTTCGATGTTCAATACTTTAAAGTTCCTAAACGCCTCGCCTTTATCGACGTTATCTTGCATCACAAAATTAAGCATGTTCCCAGTTGGGGATGAGGCTACATAGATTTGATGCCAACTCACCTTGTTACAACGCTCTATTTTCATTGCGATATTTTTAAACCGCGCTTCATAAGTGAATAGCGCTTCATTTGATGAGTAGATAGGAACTAACACTGACTTTTTGTCATCGAGTAATAGTTTCTCCGGTAGGGAAAATCGAATACAAGGTGTCGTTTCAAAATGCGTTGCTAAGAACACCACGAGCATGACACCAAGCAGTAAGAGCATAGAGAATTGTTTAATCGACAGTGCTTCATAGGGGCTATTCTGCATCTGCACTTTCGCTTTGGTATGCAGTAGATAACCTTGATTAGTGACAACCTCGATTATCGAGGCGGTATCACTGCCTAAGAATGCTTTTATGTGCGTTATCGTCAGTGCGATGTCTTGCACTGTCACAACCAGCGGGAGCAAATTGAAACACAAAGATTCAGTCGATACGACTTGACCTCTAGATGACATCAAATCACGTATCACTAGAAATTCAATATTCGATAAAGGGTGCGTTTGAGCAGTTTCAGTATTCACCAACTGCTTTAACTCAATATCAAATCTGACTGGACCTATAAACACATTAACTACTCTGAGTATTTCAATGATTGTCAGTTTACTGTTTATCGGCCTTTACGTCCGTGATCAATCAGTGCTAGGAGAGTCTCAGTTACACTTTCGTGAACTCCACCACACTAAGTTTATTTAACAATCACAACCACTTAATACAAGATGTAACTTTTGTTGCGCAAGAGCCAGCTACGACACAAACAACCACAAAAAACAAACAACCTATGCATTGTAAAAACAAAAAATTACATTATAAAAAAAGGCACCTATAGAATAGGTGCCTTTTAACAGATAAATCTCAAACGTTAATTACCGCGTTATCACTAGAAAGCGTATAACAATGTCATGTTTGTTTCGGTATCTGTGCTTTTCTTATCGTCTAACGGCTCGCTGTTATATCGAACAATAACCGCAAATTTCATTGCTAATGCGCCAATAACGTTCGCTGTAATCGCCGTTTCTGAACGTCCTTCTAAGCTATCGCCATAATCGGCAATAAATAGCTGGCTAAACTTAGATGATTCACTAATGTCGTAGCTAAAGTTCATCGCACCGTGTGCCACTACGCTATCTTCATTATCGTAACCCAGTAAGGCCGACTGCTCGTCATCAAGCTGCTTATAAATGTAACCAGGACCGACTTCAGCACTAAGGTACATATTGCCACTGTCGATAAATTTATGACCATAACCAGAAGAAGCAATGGCTTTGAAGTCATAACCCGTAAAAGGGTCAACTTCGTAATTAGCGGTGATATACATATAGTTCTTTTCATCGAACTTATAATCACCTTGAACGCCAGCGTAATAACGTTTAGCCGTCACTTCACTGGTATCTTCTTTATAAAGGCCTTCAAATAGGTATTGGTTTTCCCAATTACCAAGCTCTTGCATCAACTTTAAACGCGCTTTTACTGATGAAGTATCAGTGTTACCCGTTGTTAACGTCGCGCCTAATTCAGCTTCACCAGCGAAGGTCTTATCGCCTTCTACAAAGTCAGCCCCTGCATGTGCAGCAAAAGGAGCCGCCATGACGACAGCCATTGCCGTTAGTAATGTTTTCATTTTGTAACCACTCCGTTCACTCAATACCCTAAAATTCGCCGCGATATTAACATTTAGCGCTGTAAATTGAAAACCTACCGCATCATTATCTAACCGTTTTATCACTCAATGTAGATTGCTAGAATCTGCACTCAGCGAATTTAAAATCAAACACTTAAATATTCTTATATTTATCCAAACAACTTAGGGTTGTGTTATTGCTGACAGCCACAAACCGTTTTAACCCCAAGACAGATAAATTAGCCATGCGTAACACCCATTTATCAGTCCTCATCTGCTGACGATACGGAGTTATTGACTGAGTTTCAGCTCAACAAGTATTGATGCTAAAGAAGTTAAAATTGAGCAGTGACAATGGCAGACATCAGCTCTTTTTGATAAAAAAATACCTGCGCTAGGCAGGTATTTTTATCTAAGACGCTTATCTAAGCGCCATTAGCAGTAATGCTTACTTAATCTGTGGATCAAGTTCGCCAGACTGATAAGCTTTATACATCGCTTGCAGCGACTTAGGCTTGATCTTAGAGCCCATGCCAGCACAACCAAAGGCTTCGTAACGAGTAGTACAGATATCTGCCATTGCTTCCATAGACGCCTTCAAGAATTTACGTGGATCAAATTCTGTTGGGTTTTCAGCAAGGAACTTACGTACTGCGCCCGTTGATGCTAGACGCAAGTCAGTATCGATATTGACTTTACGTACGCCGTGCTTAATACCTTCAACGATCTCTTCTAGTGGAACGCCGTAAGTTTCAGGAATAGCACCGCCATACTGGTTAATAATTTCTAACCATTCTTGTGGCACTGAAGATGAACCGTGCATCACTAGGTGAGTGTTAGGAATACGTGCATGGATCTCTTTGATACGGTCAATACGTAGCACGTCACCGGTAGGTTTACGGCTAAACTTGTATGCACCATGGCTAGTACCAATCGCGATAGCGAGCGCATCTACGTGAGTGTCAGCAACAAAACGAGCCGCTTCTTCAGGTGTCGTTAGCATTTGATCCATGCTTAAGATACCCACAGCGCCAATGCCGTCTTCTTCGCCAGCTTCACCGGTTTCTAGGCTACCTAGACAACCGATTTCACCTTCAACAGAAACACCACATGCGTGTGCAAATGCCACGGTACGGCGAGTCACATCAACGTTGTAATCGTAAGATGCAGGTGTTTTACCATCCGCCATCAAAGAACCGTCCATCATTACAGATGACATGCCCAATTGGATTGAACGCTGACAAATATCAGGATCAGTACCGTGATCTTGGTGAATACAGACAGGGATATCTGGGTACTGCTCAAGTGCTGCAGCCATTAGATACTTAAGGAACTGCGGACGAGCATACTTACGTGCACCCGCTGATGCCTGAACAATCACAGGGCTGTCTGTTGCTTCAGCTGCCTGCATAATTGCACGCATCTGTTCTAAGTTGTTCACGTTAAACGCAGGTACGCCATATCCATGCTCTGCTGCGTGATCTAACATTTGACGTAGGGAAATTAAAGCCATTTTTTACTCCAATAATAGGGTGATTTGACTCACCGAGGTCGCTATCGTTTGGATTGATTTTTATGCAATTAAGTCATCAGCATTCTTGCTTTAAACTCAACTGCGGTTACTGGTATTTATTATAGTTTTTATATTGCTGATTTTGATGACAGCATTACTGGCGGCTAGTTTACTCTCGACTAAAATCGATTAAAACCCCTACCAGTAACCCATCTAACAAAAACTGTTTTTTTCTTACTTACCACGGCTCTCTAGCATTGCCACAGCAGGAAGTTCTTTGCCTTCTAAAAACTCAAGGAAAGCGCCGCCACCGGTTGAGATATAAGACACTTTATCGGCGATACCATACTTATCAACGGCCGCTAAAGTATCGCCACCACCGGCGATAGAGAAGGCATTTGATTCAGCAATCGCAAGAGCGATACGCTTAGTGCCTTCACCAAATTGGTCAAATTCAAATACACCCACCGGGCCATTCCAAACCACGGTGCCGGCATTTTTGATAATTTCAGCTAACGCTGCTGCGCTATCAGGACCAATATCAAAAATCATATCGGTATCTAGCACTTCGCTTACATCTTTAAGTGTCGCTGTGGCTGTTGGGCTGAACTCACTCGCAACCACCACATCCGTTGGAACGGGAATGTCACCGCCACGGCTTTGGGCATTCGCCACTAAGCGCTTAGCTTCATCAATCAAGTTAGCTTCATATAGAGACTTACCCACTTTATGACCGGCTGCAGCAACGAAAGTATTAGCAATACCGCCACCCACAACGAGCTGATCAACTTTAGTCGATAAGCTTTCTAGTACCGTCAGCTTAGTCGACACTTTTGAACCACCCACAATCGCCACCATTGGGCGCGCTGGGTTATCAAGTGCTTTGCCTAAGGCGGTAAGCTCACCCGCGAGTAAAGGACCAGCACATGCAATGGGAGCATGTAAACCAACACCGTGAGTCGATGCTTGTGCTCTATGCGCGGTACCGAATGCATCCATAACGTATACATCACAAAGTGCAGCCATTTTCTTAGCTAATGCTTCGTCGTTCTTCTTCTCGCCAACGTTGAAACGAACGTTTTCAAAAACAACCACTTCACCCACTGCAGCGTCAACACCATCAAGGTAATCACTGGCTAGGCTAACAGGACAATCTAGCGCTTTTGTTAAGTAATTAACCACTGGCTGCATTGAAAACTCAGCGTTAAACTCACCTTCAGTTGGACGTCCGAGGTGAGACATCACCATCACAGCAGCCCCCTTTTCAAGCGCAAGCTTAATGGTTGGCAGCGATGCACGTAGACGCGCGTCACTTGTTACTACACCGTCGCTTACAGGCACGTTGAGATCTTCACGAATAAGCACACGCTTACCTTGAAGGTCTATGTCTTGCATATTAAGAATCGCCATTTGATGCTTCCTTACGATTTAAGTTAAAGATAAAGTTAAAAAAATTAAAATCAAAACCGTGTTACCTGACCGCAGGGACACAACACCATGCCATCAGTTACTTCAATTATTTACTCAATAGTAGACTCTAGAGTGCTCGCTTCGCGGCTAGAGCGGACTTCGCCCTGCTATAGTCTCAATATTTTCCGACTCTTCCGACTCTTCCGGCCCTTCCGGCCCTTCCGGCCCTTCCGGCTCTTTCGATTCTTCCGGCTCTTTCGATTCTTCCGGCTCTTTCGATTCTTCCAGCTCTTTCGATTCTTCCGGCCCTTTCGACTCTTCCGGCCCTTTCGACTCTTCCGGCCCTTTCGACTCTTCCGGCCCTTTCGACTCTTCCGGCCCTTTCGACTCTTCCGGCCCTTCCAGCTTTAAGCCCTTCTCGCTTTAATCATCTCTAAACTGGTATCGAGCATGCGATTAGCAAAGCCCCATTCGTTATCACACCAAAGTAATAACTTCACCAGATGGCCATCACTCACGCGAGTTTGCGTGCCATCGACAATGCTTGAACGTGGGTCATGATTAAAATCACACGACACTAATGGCTCATTAGTATAGCCAACAACTCCAGAGTACGAACCTTCGGTAGCCTGTTTAAGTACCTTGTTAACTTGTTCGATATCGACGCGCTTATTGAGCGTAACGGAAAGGTCGATAGCGGTAACATTAATGGTCGGAACACGCACTGAGATGGCTTCAAACTTATTTTTCATGTGAGGTAAGATGCGCTCAATACCACGGGCTAGCTTAGTATCAACAGGGATAATCGATTGGCCTGCAGCACGGGTTCGGCGTAAATCATCATGATAGGCATCAATCACTTGCTGATCATTCATCGCGGAATGGATTGTGGTAATCGCGCCACTTTTCACTTGAAAATGTTTATCGAGCACATCAATCACTGGCACAATACAGTTGGTAGTGCAGGACGCATTCGATACGATGGTATGTTCAGCTCTTAGCAGGTCGTGATTCACGCCATAGACAATGGTGGCATCCACATCACTTGATGATGGATTGCTAATAAGGACTTGTTTTGCACCCGCTTTAATGTGCGCTTCGCAAGCTTGCCTATCGTTAATGACCCCTGTGGCTTCAAACACAATATCAATGCCCATCTCTTGCCAAGGCAAATTTTCTGGGTTGGGTTCATGCAGCAGCTTAATAGCATCATCACCGATGATCATATGTTGATCATTCAATTTAACTTGGGTGTGAAAACGTCCATGGGTGGTGTCGTACTGGGTTAAATGCAGCATCGCTTCAGGCTTTGCCAATTCATTAATCGCCACGATTTGAATTCGATCGCGTTTTTCAGACTCGTAGACCGCACGAAGAATTGAACGCCCGATACGGCCGTAACCATTAATAGCGACTCTTATCATTAACTATTTTACCTTTGTTACTGGCTGATTTATTGATACAACAACGGCCTACCGCAATTGGTAAGCCGTTGGTTTATATGCCCATCCTACTTGAACATGCATGTTTAAGTAAAATGGGGATAAAGCAATCAATAGACGCAATCGACAAACTAACCTATGACGAGTTTGTCGGTGCATCATTAGCTTTATTGCTAAAGCTAAAGCTAAAGCAAATTATAGACCGTTAACGGTTGCTACAACATTCTCAACTGTAAAGCCGAAGTGCTTCAGCAAATCGCCACCTGGGGCAGACTCACCAAAGGTCGTCATACCAACAATAGCGCCGTTGAAACCAACATACTTATGCCAGAAATCAACATGAGCGGCTTCAATAGCCACACGCTTAGTCACGCTGCTTGGTAGAACAGACTCTTTATAGGCAGCATCTTGCTTGTCGAACTCGTTAGTAGAAGGCATAGAAACAACACGCACCTTCTGACCTTGCTCTGTTAGCACTGCGGCAGAATCCATTGCTAGCTGAACTTCGCTACCCGTTGCGATAAGGATTAAGTCTGGCGTACCAGCACAATCACTCAGTACATAACCACCTTTAGCCACATCAGCTAACTGCTCAGCAGTACGTGCTTGAGCCTTAAGGCCCTGACGACTAAAGATTAGCGATGTTGGTGCATCACGACGCTCAATAGCATTCTTCCAAGAGACAGCCGTTTCTGCTGCATCACATGGACGCCATACCGTCATGTTAGGTGTCATACGCAAGTTAGCAAGTTGCTCAACTGGCTGATGAGTTGGACCATCTTCACCTTGACCGATAGAGTCATGGGTATAAACGAAGATATTCTGAATGCCCATCAAGGCAGACATACGGACTGCATTACGTGCATATTCCATAAACATCATGAAAGTCGCGCCGTAGTTGATGAAGCCACCATGCAAAGAAGCACCATTCATAATGCCGCTCATGCCGAATTCACGCACACCGTAGTAGATGTAGTTACCCGCTGGATCGTTCTGAATACCCTTAGAACCAGACCATAAAGTGAGGTTAGAGCCAGCAAGGTCAGCAGAGCCACCAAGCAATTCAGGAAGAATAGCACCGAAAGTACCAATCGCATTTTGTGATGCTTTACGACTCGCAATACCTTCTGCTTTATCTTGGCACTCTTGAATAAAGGCATTTGCCTTTGCTTCAAATTCAGCAGGAAGTTCGCCAGTAATGACACGGCGCTTATATTCAGCAGCAAGTTCTGGGAAAGCTACAGTATAAGCTGCAAACTTCTCATTCCAGCTTGCTTCGTTTGAAGCGCCAGAATCTTTAGCATCCCAACCTTCATAAACTGTTTCAGGAATTTCAAATGCGCCGTGTTCCCAACCAAGGAACTCACGTGCAGCTGCAATTTCAGCATCACCCAATGGTGCGCCGTGGCAGTCATGGCTGCCAGATTTGTTTGGCGAACCAAAACCAATCGTGGTTTTACAGCAGATCATTGTTGGCTTGTCAGTGACAGACTTAGCTTCTTCAATTGCCACGCGAATCGCTTCGCTATCGTGGCCATCTACGTTAGCAATCACATGCCAGCCGTAAGATTCGAAACGCTTAGGCGTGTCATCAGTGAACCAACCTTCAACATGGCCATCAATAGAGATACCGTTGTCATCCCAGAAAGCCACAAGCTTACCAAGACCTAAGGTACCCGCTAAAGAACAGACTTCATGCGAGATCCCTTCCATCAAACAGCCATCACCTAAGAAGCAGTATGTGAAGTGATCAACAATGTCGTGACCTGGCTGGTTGAACTGTGCAGCCAATGTCTTTTCAGCAATCGCCATACCAACCGCGTTACTAATACCAGCGCCTAATGGGCCAGTCGTTGTTTCAACACCTGGAGTGTAACCATATTCTGGGTGACCCGGTGTTTTAGAATGCAGCTGACGGAAGTTCTTCAACTCTTCTATTGGTAATGCGTAACCCGTTAGGTGCAGTAAAGAGTAAATAAGCATAGAGCCATGGCCGTTTGACAAAATAAAACGGTCACGATCAACCCACTCTGGGTTGTTTGGGTTGTGCTTAAGGAAGTCATTCCATAGCACTTCAGCGATATCAGCCATCCCCATTGGAGCACCTGGGTGACCAGAATTGGCTTTTTGAACGGCATCCATGGTTAATGCACGGATTGCGTTAGCGAGTTCTTTACGAGATGACATGCTCTCTCCTGCGTAGTGTTGGGGTATTGAGGCTTAGATCTAGCGAAGGAGGCAGCAACTTTGGTATTTGCTTTACCTTCACTACAGCAAAATTTGGAGCCATATTTTCGCCTACTAGACTGTAGGACGCAAATTTAATTCGCCCAGAATGAAAAAATCGATACATATTAGCCAATAGCGATGACAAGCTAACCATATTTAACAACACGTTAACCCATCTTTAGCACACTAAATCTTAGTTAAAATAAGATATTCATCTATTTGCTAGCGAACCCAAGATGCATTGATCATTTTTTTATCAGGACAAGTATCAAAAATAATACCGTTAACAACAACTTTATCAGCAGCTTATACAAAATCTAGCTTGTTAACCCTGTATTTAATGGGGACATAATAGCGTGGATTACTGCACAAAATTAACTGAAAGGGGGTGTCTTCTTTTTTGTTTTCCACTAAGATAGCCGTCTAGATGTAGATACTTCTACACATTCAAATTGTATAAAGACGAGATTTTCCATCATGGCAAAGCACTTGTTCACCTCTGAGTCTGTCTCAGAAGGTCATCCAGATAAAATCGCCGATCAGATTTCTGATGCGGTATTAGACGCAATTTTGGAGCAAGATCCAAAAGCACGCGTAGCATGCGAAACTTATGTCAAAACTGGCATGGTTATGGTTGGCGGTGAAGTGACCACTTCAGCCTGGGTTGATATCGAAGAGATCACCCGTAAGACCGTACGTGAAATCGGTTATACCCATTCTGATATGGGTTTTGACGCCGACTCTTGCGCTATATTAAATGTCATTGGTAAGCAGTCTCCAGACATTAACCAAGGTGTTGATCGCGCAGACCCTAAAGAACAGGGTGCCGGTGACCAAGGTCTTATGTTTGGTTATGCCAACAACGAAACTGACGTACTTATGCCTGCGCCGATCACGTATGCACACAAGCTCGTGAAGCGCCAATCTGAAGTGCGTAAAGACAAGACACTTTCGTGGTTACGTCCGGATGCAAAAAGCCAAGTGACTTTTGCTTATAACAGTGATGGCAGCATCCATGGTATTGACGCCGTAGTGCTTTCTACACAGCATAGCGAAGACGTCAACCAAGCCGATCTCATTGAAGGCGTAATGGAAACCATCATCAAGCCAATACTACCGGCTAAGTGGTTATCTAAAGACACTAAGTACTTCATCAACCCAACTGGCCGTTTTGTTATCGGTGGTCCAGTAGGTGATTGTGGTCTAACCGGTCGTAAGATCATCGTTGATACCTATGGCGGCATGGCTCGTCACGGTGGTGGTGCTTTCTCAGGTAAAGACCCATCAAAAGTTGACCGTAGTGCAGCATACGCAGCACGTTACGTTGCAAAGAACATTGTTGCAGCTGGTCTTGCTGATCGTTGTGAGCTACAAGTGTCTTATGCCATTGGTGTTGCAGAGCCAACATCAATCAGCATCGAAACATTCGGCACTGCTAAAGTGGCTGAAGAGTTATTGATTGATTTAGTACGTCGTCACTTCGACCTACGTCCATACGGCTTAACAGAGATGTTAAACCTAGCCCGCCCAATCTACCTTGCGACGGCAGCATATGGTCACTTTGGTCGTGAAGAGTTCCCTTGGGAAGCGACAGACAAAGCTGAAGCACTCCGCGCTGACGCAGGTCTTTAATCTTCACTGATTAGACAAACGCTTTTTATTAAGCGTTAATAAAACCGCCTAATGGCGGTTTTTTTATGTCTGGAACATTTATGAAGATTTACCATGGAGGGTAAAAAATCTTCGTTGTGTCTGTAACATTTATGAATATTTACCATGGAGGGTAAAAAATCTTCGTTATGTCTGGAACATTTATGAAGATTTACCATGGAGGTAAAAAAATCTTCGTTGTGTCTGGAACATTTATGAAGGTTTACCATGGAGGGTAAAAATCTTAGTTGTGTCTGGAATATTTATGGTTTACATATAGGCATCATGATCCAGATTGATACTAGTGAGCAAACGCCATAAACTTCCAACGGTAGTGGTTCCAATGCCCTGCGGTCAGCGCATCTGCAGATACTGCGGTGACACGCTACAAGTCCATCCCTGGAAGCTCGGGCCATGACGTCCATGTCATGGACGGTCACAGCCGCATCTACACTTGGTCAGAAAGCACAACCGTCTAGCTCCTAAGTTCTTATTAATAAAGATCTACTCTGCCCATTCATCTACAACTAGCTGTAAGCCTGCTTTAGTGCGACAATTTTACTTTCAGTAATCGCCCACTCTTTTAGGTTTATGACAACTGCAATGAATACAAGCCTGCAATTAACTTGGTTAGCGCCCGATGAACGTATTGAGGTGAAGAAGTTCTATCGCCAATATATGCCTTATGCACGGCTGTTACAGAAAGAGTCTGTTTGTGTGTTATCCCAAACTAATCCTAGCGCTGAAAGTGTCGGCAAGATCATTGCCAGCGCGCGCATTCGCCCAATTGGCCAGCTAAGTATCTTAACCGGTATGTTAGTGCATCCAGATTGTCGCGGCCAAGGTATTGGGCATCAGTTGATGCAGCAACTTGAGTCTTTGCTCGACGATGGTAAGACTTACATTTTCGCGCTTGCGCATCTTGAAGGGTTCTATGCTCAACATGGGTTTTCGGTCATTGAGACAGCGCCCAATGATATTGCACAGTTGTTTTTGAAGTATCAAAGGGATGGCGATGAGTTGGTGTTAATGGGATTAACACCTTCTATCTGATGATAGTTGAAGCCTTACGGCCTAGGTAAATTGTTGCGCTTCGATCAACAAAAACGGTATCAAGCTCTATCTACTAACTGAAAGGTAACTTCCGGCAGCATTGGTTCCAATGACCTGCGGTCAGCGCATGTGCAGACGCTGCAATGACACGCTACAAGTCCATCCGTGGAAGCTCGGCCATGACATCCATTTCATGGACGGTCATTGCCGCATCTACACTGGGTTAGAAAAGCACAATCGTCTAGCATCAGAGTTACTAATTATAAAAGATTAACCTGACCCTGAGGGTCAGAGTCAATTTTACTTATACAAATTCTGTTTACCTGTTGCTACACACTGACAGAAAACACCCATTCCCTATCGGAGTTGCCGAGGTTATTAAAGGCAATCACGTGAGCGAAGCATTCGTAAACCCATTTACATCAAACGAGCCGTCCTGCTGCTCGATTCGTTACAACAGAATGGGCAAAGCGCCACGATGTTCTCGACCGCTAAGCCTAACCTTATGAAATTGGTCAGAATTCGAGCCGCTCATCACTAATTAGAGCATTTATTCTACTCCAATTGTAATCTTAACCGCTTATCCCTCTAGCATATTCATCTAGGCTTGACGCTGACTCGTTTTGGCTCTTTATGTGATCTTGTTATAACTACTGACACAAATGATGCTGATTTACGCCAAACAAGTTAGATAATGGTGATAATTGTTTATTGTGTGCTAAATGCAAAACCCCCTCGGAGAATAGAAATAATGATGAATATGAGTTTGAAGAATAAACTGCTGTTATTCGCCCTTTTACCTGTGGTGGTTGTTTTTTTTAGCTTAATGGCTATTACCTATAACATTGAATCTAATAACCTCGAAAAAAACGTATCATCTTTCAAAGAGAAGTTAATTGGTGATCGAAAAACGGCATTAAAAGAGGTCATTGAAATAGCTGTCCAGATTGTTGTCTACCAACAATCATTGGGTGAGCAAGGCGATGTAAAGGCAGCGCTAAGGCAGGCTCGATTCGGTCAGTCAGGCTATTTCTTCATCTATGATGAGCAAGGAGTCAGTATATTCCATGGCGCCAGCTCTGAAAGAGAGGGGAACAATTACATTGGAATGACAGATCCCAATGGGAAAAGAGTTGTTGTAGGTTTGCTCAATGCAGCAAAAATGGGTGATGGTACTTTCAATTATCATCACGATAAACCTGGCACCAGTGGTCTGGTTGAGAAAATCAGTTACAACCAGGTGATTCCAGGCACCGATTGGGTAATAGGAACTGGGGCTTACCTTGATGATATCGAAAGTGAGGTTCGCGCCTATCGAAATATCACCACTCAGCATATGCAAGACAAGGCGATAACAGTCTTGGTAATCGTACTTATTCTTGTTTTATTAACAACGATAGCGGTGTTATATATTGCCCAGCGGATGGTTCGCCCAATAAGAAACATGGTGACCAATTTAGAGGATATTGCCAAAGGTGAGGGAGACCTGACTAAGCGACTGCTTGTCGAGGGCAATGATGAGATCGCGCAACTCGGTCGTGCCTTTAACTTGTTTGTTGAAAAATTGCAGGGGATCATTAAGGATGTCAGTCATGTCACTTTAGAGGTCAAGAGTGGTGCTGCTAATATTAACAGTCAAACGCTGATGATGACCGAGCAATTAGCGAGTCATAATAATGAGACAGATCAAGTGGTCACCGCGATCACAGAGATGTCAGCAACAGCGAATGAGGTGGCGCATAATACATCACAGGTTGCCGAGGCAACGCTTGCGGCAACGGGTGATGTCAATACGGCTCAGGAGTGCGTCGATACTTCATTAACCGAAGTGTCATCACTAATGGCTGAAATAGACACCGCTGCAGATCATATCAACTCATTGAGTGAGCAATCTAAAAAAATTAATAGTGTATTGACCGTGATTGGTGGCATTGCCGAGCAAACTAACCTTTTGGCGTTAAATGCAGCCATTGAAGCGGCCAGAGCAGGTGAGCAAGGTCGCGGGTTTGCTGTTGTTGCCGATGAGGTGCGTAGCTTAGCCAGCAGGACTCAAGCCAGTACATTAGAGATTAATGAGATGCTCACCGAACTTCACAACCTAGTATCACTGGCTGTGAGCACCATGGATTCGAGCCAGCAAAGTTGCTTGCGCTCAGTTGAGTCTTCCAGAGCTATCTCTGAGAGCTTAGGTGCAGTGACGTCAGCGGTAACATCTATTAATGATATGAGTACACAAATCGCCACCGCAGCAACCGAGCAAAGCTCTGTCACTGAAGAGATTAACCGCAACGTCTTTGCGATTCAGGATATCGTCAATGAGTTGATGAGTTCGAGCCAAAACACTTCTGGGGTAAGCCAAAAACTGGCTCAGGAAGGAGATGACCTAGGTGAGCTGGTTGGACAGTTTAAGGTGTAGCCATGACAATTTGAGTTAACAAAAAGGGAAGCATATTGCTTCCCTTTTTGTTGAGCAATTGCCAACTTTAAGTACCATGCAGTAATTTTTACAGCACTAGGTGTTTAGGGAGTAATTTTCCATTTTAATAATCGAGATTAGTGGGGTCAGAGTAAAATTTAACCTTCAGGACTAACAGAAAACACCAGTTCCCCATCGGAGTTGCCGAAGTGCGTTGGAATAAATCGCGTGATGCCGACATGGTCTTTCTCGTGCATCCATGCACTTCAAGACATTCAGGCATCCTGCCTATCAGATGTGGGCGTAGCTTTCGCGGGGCAGGCCGTTCTTTGGCATCCATGCCATCACGGCATTCGTGAATCCATTCACATCAGATGCCCCATCGGAAGCGTTAGCGATTTATCCATAAGCACAAGGGTGACAACTTCGTTAGGGGCGGCTCGGAATCTTTATAAAATAAATGGTCAAGAGGGGGAAGCTGTTGTCCCCCTTTTGCCCGAGTGTGAGCTGGAAGCTCACGACCTTTATCAAGCGCAGCTTGATTGGCTCTTGGGTGCGGGCGAAGCGCAGCGACGTTAGTTGTTAGACGCAGTCTAACTTAAAGGTCAGGCATCGCCTGATAAGTGACAAGCTCACGACCTTTCATCAAACGGAGTTTGATTTACCCGCTAGGGTGCGGGATGGAATCCCACGACGTTGGTCAGTTGCAACCTGACACAACTATGACTTATTTGCCAAAACCTCTTCCAGTTTAAGCCCGGTTAAATCATGGATGGTGCGCCATAAATAATAAAATATTCCCATCATCATCAACATAGACGGCAAGGCTATCATCGGGTAACTGTATAGGGTCAATTGTCCCAACTGTTCATTAAACTCAGAGGTACCTGTTGGGCTAGTGACGATCCATTTAGCCAGTACATAATTCATAATGGCGGAGAACGCGAACGAGCCCGCTACCAAGTAGGTAGCCTTCATTAGTCGCTGCTCAAATACAGCCACGCAATTGATTTGCTGCAGTCGCTTGATAATCTTGTCAACATCCATCACCGCAGGATTAAATATGATGGCTTTAATTAATGGCTTAGAGGTGAAGGTCGAAATAATGACTGCAATGCCAATAGCGGCTGGAATAGCGGCCTCTTTGATTGCCAACCATTTCAGGTCCAGTGCCAGTAAACCAATCCCACCAGTCAACAGCACATTGGCTAATCCAAGCAAGGCAATAAAATTAAACTTCTTATATTTTATCAGCTCAAATATGCCCCAGCCTAGGGGAAAGCTTAACGCTAATATTAATCCACCACTCGCCCCTAACTGATCTTCACCACTTAGCTTCATTAGAATAAAAGCGGGGATAGCAATGCTCACTAACAGGTCAACCAATGGCCGAGGTTTATGTGTCGATGTACTACTCATATGTTGTTTTCCAGACGAAGTATGCAAGCTTCGAAAAATTTAAAGATAAAAACCATTACTGCAACTTTTATGATGCCAGTATCGATACTCACCAACGTATAGCGGCGGCGAAATACCTTGTTCTACATCAAGTGTCACTCTTCATCAAACATTGTTGAGACAGAGCTCACTGGTGACTGTAACGTAAATAAATGAAGGTCAGCTTAAACTTGCTAGAACTTCGATACTAAATAGCAATGAGTTGAACAAATCAATAGCGAGGCTCACAGACAATGCCAATTCCCCATAGCAGTTGCCGAAGTACGTTGAAGATGCCTTTGCTCGTATAAACAGTAAACATCATTAACTAACCTCAATCCTCTAACGACAGAATCTAATCTCCCCCGTTGGAAATTTCGCTTTTTAAATTTTGCCGGGGCGCTGAGGGATTGACTCTTATGAAATCAAGAGCGGGCGCAAGCGCTTTGCCCCTTGGCTCTGCTCTTGATTACTAGAATGGGCGAAGTACCACGACCTTTATCAAACTAAGTTTGATTGATTTAGTTGTTAGACCCAGTCTAATTTAAAGCTCAAGCGCAGCTTGATATCTTAAGGTTTATCTTGGCCACTGGCCGACCTTAAAAAAAGCTAAAACGTTTGCAGCAGAAAACACGCCTAACAATGGTCAAAATGCGAATTTTCCATGCACATAAACGATACTTGTTGCATCGACAACACCGCTGGCTGCAGTACCACTATCGATTCCGCATCGATAACAGTTAGATCTGCCACTTCATCAATCTTGTTGGCATAAGAGTTAGTGCGACCACAGTAGATAAAGTGCTTCTTCCAACGCACTAGATAACTGCTCTCCTGCTTACCATCAACCGTTAATACAGCTTCCAAAGCGTGGCACTCCTCGCCTTTTTCCGTCAATACCGCGACAACCAATTTAAGGTTGTCGTAAGCAGGCAGATTTAATTGCTGATAAGGCGCAAAGAATGAGACAACGGGTTCAGACAACATAAATATCCTTAGAAAAAGCTTTCAGTCGTTGGTAACACCAACAGATAGTAATCACGCTCATCAAAACTAATAAAGTCGACAACTTGCATGCCTCCTTTACGCGTATGAGCAGCAAAAGAAGCGCCATTATCTTCAGCAATAAAGGTCAGCATATAAGGCAACTCTTTAGAGACTGCTTTTCTGACAAACTGCACCAGCGCTTCAAAAATGCCCTGCCCACGGTAATCGGTAGCAATCCAAATCGGTCCATACTGGCAACAATTTTTCTCAGTCAATCTTGCCTTGTCATATTCAATTCTTGATAAGCGATTGAGTAAGTTACGATAGATTGGCCACTGCTTAAAGAAAGCCCAACGTCCAGCAATAACATAACCAACAATATGCCCATCGAGTTCAGCAACCACGACCCAATGCTGGCTCACCAGACAGGTTAAATCCGCTTGGCTAAACGATTGTCCATCAAAGCTGCTATTGCGCTGCTCAATTGACAGTTCATCTTGTAACTGACTTTGCTCTAAAGCCGCAAGAGGCAAGACATCTTCCAGCGTCGCTAACCGAATATTGATATTTTTCTTCCATTATTTTTTAGAGTAATAACACTAGGGGCTGTTGATCTTTCGAGCTTAGTTTTTGTTCGAATTCAATGATTTTAGTACAAGGCTTGAGCGATGATGCTTAGCTGGCTAAGCGAAAAGCTCGTAACGCAGTAATAGAAATATTGAAACGAACCCGAAGGGCCGCGCTTCTTGGCTATTTTTACGGTGTTGTAGGCTATTTGTGGAGAATGACTAAACGACATAGCCTCCGCCTTGTCAAAATAGCCAATAAACGGCGGCAAAAACAACCGTGAAAGATCAACAGCCCCTAACCATAACGACTATTATATCAAGTTTATCGCGCTAAAACGTGCCCATTAACAACATGCAATATACAAAGCTTAATCGAAGTGATCCGATGACCGCATATTAAGCAGATCTACACAACGTTTTCACTAATTTTACATTTAAACAACGTAATAAACACAGTATAGTACCGCGTCATTCATGTATTATTTTATGCTAATTTCTTAGCATAAATAGTCACTAGCGAGTTTAATCATGTTAGCCCAGCACATAGATCAAAACATTTGGCTAAGAGAACAAGACCACCCAGCTGTAAGCATGTCAAGGTGGCAACTACAAGTCGATTTACTTAACGACTTGTATCGTGCAAAAACCAGCCTTGTCGTACAATTTTCAGCTGAAGATGCGCAAATAGTTTGCGGTAAAGCACATGCTGACAGTCCATTAAAAACAGGCTTGTTATTGGAAGACTCACTACTGATTGGGCCAGTAAATTCAAGCAGCTGCTATGGCACAAGCTCATTAATACCCAATGAGATTGGCGCACTTTTTTCACACTATGAGCAAGTATTGAGTTTGCAGCTATCTTGGCCTGATGGTCGGGTGTTCGGTTGTATTTTAATTTGCGATCCTGACACCACTCAAGCTTCATCCGCTTCGCTAACGGTGATTGAATCTGTGCGCTCTTTGTTGCAAGGCGAACTAAAGCAAGTGTACTTAATGCAGCAAGTGCGACGCTTATCGTTTCAAGATGAAACCACTCAAATGCTAAACCCATATGGCTTTGGCCTCATGGCACCAAGACAGCTGAGTTTGAGCCGACGTTTTGGCTCACATGCTGGGATCATCATCATTGAAATGATCGACAGTCCACTGATGCGAAATGCCCCGCTATCGGTATCGCAGAAAGCACGATTATTGGCACGCATTATTACTGAGAGCTTACGAGAAGCTGATATGTCAGCCCGTATCGAGGAGAATAAGTTCATCATTTTGGCTTTTGTCGACAGTGAAGCGAATTTAGAGACCCTAATTACTCGTCTGCGAAAACAGATCTCTAGAGAAGCTGGAAAGTTAACTATCGTCGTCGGTAAAAGCTTTTTTACACCCGATGCACAGCAGTCACTAATACCGATGCAACAAGCTGCCGAGGACGATCTCGAACTGCGTCGCCAGTCTTTAGTCACAAAGCCCTATTGATCAGGTGTTTGATCCTTAGCCCATTGTAGAAACAACGCAATGGGAAAAGGAGACATCATCACCATTCCTAAACCCGCTAAACTGGCAATAATCGTTATTCCTGTTACTTGTTGCTGCATTTCCGTAAAGAAAAACAGCCCGACGCCGCATAACAGCATACTTAGTCCGACCCAATGCAGCATTTTGAGGTAATTAATTACATTTTTTTGCACTAATAATCGCCTTATTTCAGTTGTTTTTGAGCTAAAATACTTACAACATATCGATATTAATCACTTTGGATCCGTAAAATGATAAAACAATCCCTTATCGTAGCTGGTTTGCTACTAGGTTTATCCGCATGCCAGTCAACTCAGCAAGTCCAAATCGAGGATTTAGCGATTGAGGGGACATGGCATATTGAAGTTGCAAACGGACAACCTGTTATCGACTATAGCCCAGCTCAACTGACTTTCGAAGCAGAAGGTAAATTAACGGGCAACAATAGCTGCAATAATTTCTTTGGAAGTTATGTTTTATCGGGTCAATCGTTGCAGCTGCAACCCGCGGGTAGCACCATGAAAGCCTGTGTTGATGCCTTAATGGAACAAGAGCAGCATGTTATGCAGGCAATGCCTGACATCACCCAAGGCAAGCTCAGCAAAGGCAAACTATTGCTGCAAGATGCTGACAATAAAACCCGATTAGTGCTCAGCAAAAAGTAACCTATTATTCGCGAGCATCGGTGACTTAGTCCCACAAAATAAAAAACCGCTTAGATAAGCGGTTTTTTTGTCTCTATAGCTGTATTACAGCTTTAACTGCTCTGCTATTTCAGCGCTCTCTTCTGCGCCAGCATTGTAATGCTCTATGTTGAGTTCGCCTTCTGACTTCGCAATCACAGTGGTCGCCACTAAGTCACCTGAAACATTCACCACGGTGCGGGCCATATCAAGTATACGGTCGATACCTGCAATTAACGCCACCCCCTCTAATGGCAAACCAACCGTGGTTAGCACCAGTGTTAGCATCACTAAACCCGCACCGGGAACGCCCGCGGTTCCAATTGAGGCTAACGTCGCAGTGAGGATAATCGTAATGTAATCCACCCAGCTAAGATCGATACCAAATGCTTGGGCAACAAACAGCGCAGTCACACCTTGGTATAGGGCGGTTCCATCCATATTGATGGTGGTACCCAGTGGCAATACAAAGCTAGAGATTTTTTTATTCACCCCTAAGTATTCATTCGCACACTTCATACTTACTGGCAACGTACCTGCCGAGCTAGAGGTGGTGAATGCGACCGCAATGGCATTACGGATCCCCTTAAAGAACTGTAGAGGATTTAGTTTGGCGAAAACAATTAATACAATGCTGTAGAAGCCAACAATATGTAAGAAGCAACCGATATACACTGCCACAATGACTTTAATCAATGGCATCAACATACCCACACCATATTCGCCAGCCACCCATGCCATAAGGCCAAATACGCCGTAAGGTGCAAGTTTCATCACCATATCGGTTAATTTGTACATCGCTTCAGCGAGGCTTTCGAATACTTTTATCGCGGGCTTACCATGGTCACCAATCAGCACTAGAGCAACGCCTAGGGCAACGGCAAATACAATCACTTGCAATATCTGACCACTGGCAAGTGCTGCGATAGGGTTAGTCGGTACGATATTAATTAAGGTTTCCATTACTGATGGCGTCGCTTTAACAACCGTATCAGAGGGTCCAGCGACCATACCGAGACCTTTACCCGGTTGCAAAAAGTGACCCACTGCAAGGCCGACGGCTATCGCTATCGAGGTGGTGCCTAGATAGAAGGCAAATGACTTAAAACCGATACGCCCCATCTTGGCGGTATCTTGCATCGATGTGACACCCACAATAAGCGAGCAAAATACCAAAGGGACAATAAGCATCTTAATGGTATTAACAAATAGAGTTCCAATTGGCTTTAATACGGTTGCTTGTTCCCCAAAACCGACGCCAGTTAAGATCCCCAGTAACATACCGATCAGGATCTGCAGCCACAATGGCACAGACATCCAGCGTGACCACACTTTACGAAAAAGTGAAGTTTGTTGTTTTGACATAATTAAACCTTGCAACAATTGGAAAGGAAGACACAAGCAAATGCATGCTTGAAAAATAACGCGGCAGTTTAGCATAGGCACTAAATGGCAGGGATGATCTATATCACGCTGGCTCCTTCAACAAATTAGTCGCAACGATAACGCCTAGGTCATTGAGGAATTCATAATTTTACGCCTCAAATTTTGAGTTTTTCTCATTTTTAGAGAAGTGCATTGTGTGCAATGCTGCTGGCGGCTGTTCTCGCTCAATCAAGTAACTCCAATAGGCATCATCAAAGCCACTGAAGAACTGTTTATGCTTTCCCTCTGAGCGCAGGATAAGCCACCACCAAACGAGCCCCCAAACGCCAAAGGTCAGCAGGGTCGCCAAAAAATGACGCGGGTGATTAATCGGTTTAAACGTCTGAATCTGTTTTTCGTTGCCAGCATGACTGCTTTTGTCACCGGAAGGGGGCGTGTTATCCATCATAACCTCAACTTTCTTTAACCCTAAAAAAAGTGTAGCAGAGTTAGACTTTAGTCGAATGCCAATCAATCAATATAATCGAAAAATTGCAATTTAAAATTATCACGCATGGTAAAGTGACTCAAAAAAAGGATGTACCATGATAATTCGTAAAGGCCAATCTACCGATTTACAAGCGCTAATTAACTTCAATCAAGCTATGGCACTGGAAACAGAAGACCTTGCGCTCGACACTGATGTACTAACAAAAGGGGTTAATACACTCCTCACATCGCCAGAAAAAGGTTTTTACCTCGTGGCTGAAGCCGATGGCGAAATAGCGGGTTCATTAATGGTGACTTTTGAGTGGAGCGATTGGCGCGCAAAAGACTACTACTGGATCCAAAGTGTTTATATTCGCCCTGAGAATAGACGCCAAGGGATCTATAATAAACTCTATCAAGCCGTTAAAGATATTGCCGCTCAAAATGGCGGTGCAGCGAGCTTTAGACTTTATGTTGAGCAAGACAATACTAAAGCGCAGCAAACTTACAGCGCATTAGGCATGGAACAGAGCTATTACCTAATGTACGAAGAGAAATAAAAATGCAATTGTACCCAGGTGCCGTCACCTGGGTGACTCAAATCTGTTTCACCGCACTATCCCAGCTACGTTTCCTTCCACCACTTCTCACACTCTCGATAATATCTACACAAAAAATAACCTAAACATATGAAAACAATGACATTACATAACAACTAGCCGAATTCAAGTACTAACACACTTCATAAAAATCGGCTATCATACCCCCTGAAATTCCTCGTCTAAATGCAATATGCGACACTTAAAGCAACTCAAAAAACAGACTCTATCTCTGCTACAGATAAGAAAATATCAGTGGTTAGTTTCCATATTACTGTTTGTTACCCCATTTGCCATTCTGCTCCCAGCGGAGCCTGCCTTTATAAGCTATAGCATTAATTCACACGTCAATGATACGCTCAAACAAATAACCATTAAAATAAATAACATAAGCCAAATCCTGCAAGACGAAAAGCTGATAAACAAACTCAATTTTGACTGTAAAACAGACGATCTCGCACTGTTGAGCAGCCGGGATTTTAATCCTCTCTATGTCAGAGTCATTCAACTTGAATTAAGCAACGGTGAAAAATGTTCAAATTTTGGGTCTGCGATCATTAAAAATATGAGTCCCGCCATTTTTGTCGCCGAACATAATTTCACTCTGGCCTCGACAGTTAGCCACCTGTCACAAAGAAGAGAGACTATTTTAGTTCAATCCCATGGAGAGCATAGGTTACTCACTGTGATCAACAGTCGCGTTCTCAATAATTATCTAGATTCCGAGTGCGCCGATTGCTATCAACTCAAATACTCAGTCCCAGGCCTTCCTACCATGATCCGAGGCGAACAAGAGTTACAGCAGAAAAACCATCGCTACTCGGCGAGCAGCCAGTACTCCAATAAGGACTACAGCATCACCTTGCGTGCTGGCGACAGGCTCTATGAAGAGCTCGAAGAGGAGATCGATGTTTACCTGTATATTTCGAGTTTCATCATAGCCATCTTGTTTAATATTATTTTTTGGAGCTGGTGCTCCTCCAGAGCATCTCTTAAAGGCATGATCATTGCTGCATTAAGTAATAATGAATTTATCCCTTATTATCAGCCAGTGATTAACAGCAAGACGGGTAAAGTCATCGGTCAGGAAGTGCTTATCAGATGGCAACTCAAGGACAAGAGCCTAATACCTCCGGGGCAGTTTATTCCTTACGCCGAGGAAAATAACCTGATTATTGCCATTACCGATAATCTTTTAGAGCAGGTCTATCAGGATCTGTCTGAGCTAACGGGTTGGGTCAGTATTAATATCGTCGCTCAGCATCTGGAGCAGGGCTTACTCTCCCCTTGGCTCAAAGACCGCGACAATGAACTGATAAAACGACTGAGCTTTGAGCTAACTGAGCGCGAGCAGATTAAAAAATTCAAGGAAGCCGAATCTGAAATTCAATTAATCTCTCAGTTTTGTAACGGGGTGAAATTAGATGATTTTGGCACGGGGTATGGGGGCTTTAGTTACTTACAAAAACTGGGAGTGCAAAGCATAAAGATAGACAAGATGTTTATCGATACGATTGGTACTGACGATCTAAAGTGCAGCGTGCTCGATGCTATTATTACTTTCGGCCATAAGGCGAATTTAGAGATGGTTGCCGAAGGGGTAGAAACCAAAGTCCAGGTAGACTATCTCGCCGGAAAAGGCATTAACCTAATTCAGGGGTTTTATTACGCTCAACCAATGGCGAAAGCTGAGTTAATCGACTTCTATCGGAAAAATAAACAATAAAAAAGGCCATCAAAGATGGCCTTTTACTTGCACCTATTTTAGCCAGAAGCCATTTAGCCGCAAATACTGGTGACTTTAATAGCCAGTCCACCTTGGCTCGTTTCGCGGTACTTAACATGCATATCTTTGCCTGTTGCGTACATAGTCGCGATCACTTTATCTAGGCTTACTCTCGGTTGGCAGTTACGACGCATCGCCATACGAGAAGAGTTAATTGCTTTTACTGCAGCAATCGCATTACGCTCAATACAAGGTACTTGCACTTGGCCTGCGACCGGATCGCACGTAAGCCCTAAGTTATGCTCCATACCAATCTCTGCCGCCATACAAACTTTAGCAGGGTTGCCGCCCATAATTTCTGCAAGACCTGCTGCAGCCATTGAACAAGCCACACCGACCTCGCCCTGACAACCCACTTCAGCACCAGAGATAGAAGCGTTGCGCTTATATAAAGAACCTATTGCAGCAGCTGCCAAGAAGAACCGCGTGTATTCTTGCTCACCCACAGGCTTAATAAACTTGTCATAGTAAGCTAGAACCGCAGGAATAATACCCGCTGCGCCATTGGTCGGTGATGTCACCACACGGCCACCAGCGGCATTTTCTTCGCTGACAGCCATAGCGAACACATTAACCCAATCAACGATCTCCATAGGATCGTTAGATAGACTTTCGCCCGTTACTAGCTGGCGATAGAGCGCTGGCGCACGGCGTGGAACACGCAGCGGACCAGACAAAACGCCTTCGGTATTACAGCCTTTTTCAATGGCCGCATGCATGGTTTTCCATACATCAGCAAAGCCTTTATAGATATCGGCTTCGCTGTTAAATGCCAATTCATTTTTGAACATGATCGTGCTTATGCTCATGCCCGTGTCTTCACAGATAGCGAGCAATTCATCGGCATAATTATACGGGTATGGCACTTCAATTGGATTCTGTGCTTCTTTGCCAAAGTGAGCTTCTTCAACAATAAAGCCACCACCTATTGAATAATAGGTGTTGCTCATGATTTTTTCATCACCCGCGTAAGCGTGAAGCGACATCCCATTTTCGTGCATTGGCAGAGCATAATTATGAAAAATAACCGCATCATGGCCAAAGTCCACTAAGCGTTGCTCTTCACCCATAGGCAAGGTTTCCGTCTGCTCCACTTGGGCAATAAAATGTGGAATCGCATCGATATCCACTTTTTGAGGTGTATTTCCACCTAAGCCCATAATAATGGCAATATCGGTATGATGTCCTTTGCCCGTTAGCGACAAAGAACCAAAAATCTCAACACTCAAACGTGTCACTTGATCAAACTTGCCAGCTTGACGTATATCGTCGACAAACTCTTTAGCGGCCTTCATCGGCCCGACAGTGTGAGAGCTCGACGGGCCCACACCTATCTTAAAAATATCAAATGCGCTAAACATAGAACTACCTCGAAAAAGGAGGAAGGGTTGAAAGATTTTTTAACCCAAGGTCAAACATTGATGAAACTGTGACACTAAAAGCCCGGGGATTGATGCTGCCAATAACAACGATAAATACCCGAGCAGAACCCTAGCTACAATCTATGAAACTAAGCCAAACAAGATAGCCGTGATAGCAAGTACGCCCGCAACCACCACAAAGATGTTGCTCACTCTGCCACGGTACGGTGCCAATGCCGGCACTTTATGAATCGCATACATAGGCATAAGGTAAAGAATCGCCGCGATAACCGGACCACCTAATGCTTCAATCATGCCTAAAATACTTGGGTTGATAATCGAAACACCCCAGATAGTGAAGAACATAAAGCCTAAGATAAACTTGTTCAGTTTCTTATCTGACACTTCTTTTTTGCTGCTACGAAGCTGCTTTTGAATAATACCTTTCATGCCTTCTGTTGCGCCCATGTAGTGGCCAAAGAAAGAAGAGAAAATAGCGACAATAGCGATGATAGGGCCAAGGTAACTTACAAAATCACTTTCATGCATGTTAGCTAGGTAAGATAAAATTGGCAGGTTGCTTGCTTTCGCTTCTGCAAGTTGTGCTGGTGTTAGTGACAATACGCAAGAGAACACAAAGAACATCACAAAGCCAACTAACATCATCGTGGTGTTTTTTAAAATAGTGTCAGCTTTACGCGACGCATTTTTACCATGTTCACGCTTTAATGCCACTGAGAACTGTGAAATAGCGGGTGAATGGTTAAAAGAGAAGATAAGCACAGGAATGGTTAACCACACAGTACCCAAGAAAGCACCGGTGCTAGGAACAACATTTAGCGCGTCCATTTTCCAGCCGGGGATCAAGTAGAGAGACATAAATGCCAAAATAGCGACTAATGGGTATATCAAAATCTGGGTCACTTTAAGCATGAATTTCTCACCAGCAACCATCACTGACATCATGGCAATGATAAGGACACCTGAAAGAATAAAGCGTGGTGGTGAACCCATGCCTAGCTGGTTAACAATAAAACTATCAACCGTGTTAGTAATACCTACGCCGTAAATTAAAACAATTGGATAGATGGCTAAGAAATACAGCATGGTAATGGCTTTACCCGCACCTACGCCGAAATACTCTTCAACAACATCGGTAATATCACTACCCGGTTTCTTCGATGAACACACAAAGCGCGATAAAGCACGGTGGGCAAGGTATGTCATTGGGCCAATAATTACCGCCATTAATACCAGCGGCCAAAAGCCACCCATTCCTGCATTAATAGGCAAAAATAAAATGCCGGCACCGACAGCGGTACCAAATAAACTCAACATCCAAGTCGTATCTTTTCGGGTCCAAGGGAGCGTATTTGTCGCTGCCACTTCGTTTTGGGTCACTGGTTGTGTATTTATCACGTCGTTTTGCATTAGCTTTACCTTGAAAGGGTTTCAACACCTGTAGATGTATATCTAAGGAATGATTTCGCGATTAAGGTAATCCTAATGCAGGGTCTATAAATTGATCTGTATTCGTATTATGTAATTGATTTTCACAATATAGCGACAACGTGAACCGTATCACTTTTTTTATGTAATAAATTTTCATTTACACTGCAGTTTCGTAACCCAATTGAACCTGAATTTAACACTGAGTTTACCTAATTCATTCGATGCTGATATAAATCCGTTCAGGCACAAAAACAGACAGCGGACATAGCCCTCATAATGAGCGATTTAGGGATCTAGCCCGGCAAACTAAGTGTCGAACTTGAGGTAAGTCACGCCTTTTCAAGCCCAGATCCTAAGTCAGATTAGTCAATCTAATGATTAATATAGATAAATATTTGTAGCCTATTTGTTAACCAGTCCATAAAGCTGCTAAATAGCCTCAATTAAGCAGTGACATTACGCGGCCTAAAAGCTATAAATTGACAATAACTAACAGCTCCATACACGCTATACGAGCGGTTCGCATCATCTACCTAAAGAAGTAATACAATTCATGACACACATTATTCGAGTTATTGTAGGATCTAAAAATCCAGTTAAAGTGGGCGCGGCTAAAGCAGCGCTAACGACCTTATTCCCAGAGTCGATGATTGAGTGCGAAGGCGTGCATGCCCCCTCTCTTGTCGCTGAGCAACCGATGACGGAAGCCGAAACTCAAGCTGGAGCGGTTAATCGAGTCAAATACTGCCAAAGCCATTATCAAGCAGATTACTATCTTGCGATGGAAGGTGGGGTTGATCTATTTGATCATGGCCCTGCAACCTTTGCTCATATTGCCATTGCTCACAATGAACAAGTCAGCGTGGGTCGCAGCGCACTGCTGCCGCTGCCAATACAGGTATACCATGCACTGACTCAAGGTGAAGAACTTGGTAATGTAATGGATAGCATGTTTGATACGGTTAATATTAAACAAAAAGGCGGGGCTATAGCGCTGCTAACTCAAGGGTATGCCACACGTCAAAGCATCTACACCCAAGCCATCATTTTGGCAATGGCACCCATGCTTAATCCTGAACTCTACTGTTCATAACTCGCGCTATTTGTCAGCACTTGGTCAAACTCTATCTCTGTTTGATCAAGTCAGTATTAGCCGTTAGTTTATGACTTTAAATAAATGTACTTGATTTTATTACATAGTCCTCGTAAGTTAGATGCAACTCGCAACTAAGTGCCCGTGATGAATCGAGATATGCCAAATACCCCTTGCCAGGCTTCACAATTACGCCGCCTTTCCAGACAATTGATCCGCCAACTAGGACTGTTAGATGCAGCTTGTGGTAACCAACCGCTATCGCCCGTCCAAGCACACACCTTAATTGAGTTAGGGCAAAGCTCCTATTCGATAAAGCAGTTAGCTGAAAGACTTAATATTGATAAGTCCAATGCCAGCCGAGCGGTAAGCCATCTCGTCGACAAGGGCTTTGCCAAAACAGCCGCCAACCCCAAAGATAGTCGTAGCCTGATGGCACAACTCACCAGCAATGGTAAAAAACAACTGCTCAAACTCGATGAACAACAAAACCTGCAGTTTAACGAGATAATGGCACAGCTGCCCAACGAGCAAATAACCCAGATAGAGAGTTCACTTCGCCAATACAATAAAGCCGTTACGCAGTCTAAAGCTCAGTTTGGCTTTATCATTAGAGAGATAACAGCCCATGACAATGCTGCTATGGCACAGATCATTCGTCAGGTTTCAGCAGAATATGGATTAACGGCAGACAAGGGTTATGGTGTGTCAGATCCAACGTTGGATGACCTCACCCAAGTGTACCAAGCAAGTAATGCCTGTTACTGGATCATCGAGTATCAAGGGAAGATTTTAGGCGGTGGTGGAATAGCGCCACTTAACAATCAGCCAGGGGTGTGTGAGCTGCAAAAAATGTACTTTGCGCCAGCGCTACGTGGCAAAGGCTTTGCTAGACGACTCGCACTACAAGCCATCAAATTTGCGACAGAGCAAGGGTTTGATGCCTGCTATTTAGAAACAACCGCGAATTTAATTGAAGCGATAAAACTCTACGAATCGCTGGCATTTAAGCATATAGATGCACCTCTCGGTGACACAGGCCATGATGCATGTGAAGTGACCATGTTACGCGACCTATCCTGAGCCAAACAGAGCTAGTGTATTAAGTTGATAGTTTTTATGATAAAAAATTGGTAGCCTCAAGTTAAGTAAGCTGGCCTTAGGGCAAGAAGCGCCATTTATTATTGCCCTCATCCATGTCGAGCTTTCGAGTAATAGTCCGTTATTACCTACCTTCCCCCGCCTTGGCATAGGCAGTAATCTCGGTACTAAGCTAGAGTTTATGTTAAATCAATAATTTAATATTTACGTTCTAATCTCAATTCAGATTGGTCCATTCACCTGATATTCATCGACCCGCGTTCAGGTTAAGTCGTCTTTTGCTCGTTCTCAGTAATAAGTGAGTTGCATTATGGAATATAAACGTCTGCCACACTCAAGCTTAAATGTTAGTAAAATCTGTTTAGGGACTATGACGTGGGGTGAGCAAAACACCCAAGCTCAAGCATTCGAACAGTTAGACTACGCGATTGGTGAAGGGATTAACTTCATCGATACCGCCGAAATGTATCCTGTCCCCCCGAAAGCAGAAACCCAAGGTGCTACTGAAACCATTCTCGGTAACTACCTCAAACAGCGCGGCAATCGAGATGAGCTAATTATTGCCAGCAAAGTTTCAGGCCCAGGCGGTAAGAGTGACTATATTAGGCCAAACATGTCTCTGGACTGGCGTAATATTCATCAAGCTGTTGATAGCTCACTGCAGCGATTACAACTCGATACCATCGATCTCTATCAAGTTCACTGGCCCGATCGCAACAGCAACTACTTTGGTGAGCTGAGCTATGAGCAGCAAGATGATGGCGAGCAGCAAACCCCCATTATTGAAACTCTTGAAGCGCTAGCCGATCTAGTGACGGCAGGTAAAATTCGTTATATCGGTATTTCCAATGAAACTCCTTGGGGTTTTATGAAGTATTTGCAGCTAGCCGAGAAACATGGCTTACCCAAAATTGTCTCAGTGCAAAATCCTTATAGCCTGCTCAATCGCAGTTTTGAGGTCGGAATGGCCGAAATAAGTCACCGCGAAGAGGTGCCGCTACTGGCCTACTCGCCGTTGGCCTTTGGTGCATTGTCGGGCAAGTACCTCAATGATCAGTGGCCAAAAGGTGCTCGCTTAACGCTATTTAAACGTTTTGCACGCTATACCGGATCTGCAATGGCGCTGGAGGCAACTCAAGCCTATGTTGAGCTCGCTAAAGAGTTCAATATGAGCCCAGCACAAATGGCATTGGCGTTTGTTAACGCGCAAAAATTTGTTGGCTCTAACATTATAGGGGCGACCAATATTGAGCAGTTAAAAGAGAATATCGACAGTATCAATTGCAGTATTTCACCAGAGTTAATGCTACGCCTCAATGAATTAGCGCAGATATATCGCCTGCCCTGCCCATAATAAACAGCTTTAGCCTTGCATTAGCCGCGCAGATCTTACAAGATCTGCGCGCCTTTTATATTTATACCTCGGATCAGATTAATGGATCTCACAATGTTACGGTCACAATTTCCTGCGCTTGCCCAATCTAACAACGGTTACCCGTTATGTTATTTAGACACTGCAGCCACTAGCCAGAAACCGCAACAAGTGATTGATGCCATGAATCACTATTATCATTTTGATAATGCCAATGTGCATCGAGCAGCGCACCTCTTATCAGCGCGTGCGACCACGCAATATGAAGCGGTACGCGACAAGCTATGCCAGTTTATTCAAGCCCGCCGTCGGGAAGAGATTATTTTCACCCACGGCACTACCGAAGCGATTAACATCGTTGCCAATGGGCTGACATCTCAACTTAAACTGGGCGACCTGATCTTAATTGATGCTGCAGCACATCACGCCAATATTGTGCCATGGCAAGAACTCGCTAAGCGCACTGGCGCGATAATAAAGCCAATCCCATTAACGACAGATTGCCGTTTAGACAGCGCAGCATTTGATACTTTGCTACTCGAAAAGCCTGCGATAGTGGCACTCGGCCATGTGTCTAATGTGTTAGGCACGGTCAATCCAGTGAGCAATTTAGTTGCTAAAGCCAAACAGGTGGGCGCCATCACCTTAGTTGATGGCGCACAAGCGATTGCGCACATGAGCGTTGATGTACAAGACATTGATTGTGATTTTTATGTGTTCTCTGGCCACAAAATGTATGGCCCCACAGGCATCGGGGTTTTATACGGTCGCTTTGCACTATTAGATAGTCTTAGCCCGTTGATGACGGGTGGAGAGATGATTAAAACCGTCAGTTTTAGCGGCACTGAGTTTAATCAACTGCCCAATCGACTCGAAGCTGGCACTCCGCCAATCGCTGAAGTTATTGGTTTAGGCGCAGCAATTGATTTCATCGACGCACAGCCCAAAGCGCAAGTTAGCGCCGCAGAGCAAACGTTACTTATCTATTTACAAGACTCGCTCAAAGCCTTGGGCGATGTCGTACTCTATGGCGCTCACAGTGACAATCTCGGTGCCGTTGCCTTTAATCTTGCAGCTGAACACCATCAAGATGTCGGGATATTATTAGATCAGCAAGGTATTGCGGTACGCTGCGGTCACCACTGCGCCATGCCACTGATGCAGAGTTTACAGCTTAATGGCTGCTGCCGAGCCTCTATTGGTATTTATACTAATAAGGCTGATATCGACAACTTTATTACTGCAATGCAGTCAGTGAAAGAATTGTTGCTTTAGGATCGAAGATAACAGCTGAGACGGTTAAGAGCCGATACTAAGTGCTAGGAAAGCAGAATAGAGCTAAGACGGTAGTAACTGAGACGAAAGAGCCGGAAAGATGAAGAAGCTAGAAAGCAGGATAATGCTAAGACGGTAATAGCTGAGACGAAAGATCCGGAAAGCTGAAGAAGCTAGAAAGCAGAATAGAGCTAAGACGGTAATAGCTGAGACGAAAAAGCCGGAAAGTCGGAAAACAGGAAAAGCAAAAACGGTGTTTTTAAATAATCATTCACATTAAAGTCAGGTCGAATATGAGTCAGCAAGTCCAGCCAACAAAACAGCAATTTCTCACACTAGCACTGGAAACTGATGTATCAACTACAATGCAGCTGTTTGAAAATGCCGGTAACTGGCAGGAACGCTATCGTCAGATTATGTTGCTCGGTAAAACGTTACCTAAATTGCAAGATGAATTGCGGAACGAGTCTGCTCAGGTTAAGGGCTGTGAGAGCAATGCTTGGCTGCATCACTGCGAGATAGAGGGCAAACATTACTTTGTCGCAGACAGCGACGCCCGTATCGTAAAAGGGCTTATCGCACTGCTATTAATTGCCTGCAATGGTAAAACCAGCGCAGAGATAGCGCTTTTTGACCCTAACCCGTATTTTAAGCAGTTAGGGCTTGAAGGCCAATTAAGCCCATCACGCACCAATGGTTTACTTGCCTTAGCCAAAGCGATTAAAAGTGAAAGTGAATAAAAACACTGTCACCCGTTAAACCTGTCAGTGCAGCGCTCGCAACTAATATTTCTCGATGAAGAGCTCAACATTAAGAGCCTCTATTAAGAGCCTCTTTTAAGAGCTCTGTATTAAGAGCTCAGTATTAAGCGTGCATCGATAAGTAAGCCAACACCACGAACCGAACCGATGTAATCAATCAGTCCACTATCGATTCGTGGGGCTTATTTAAGCTGAGCTTAGGGTGTTTATACCGCTACCTTCGCACGCGTTTTCCACTGCAAGCCAATCAAAGCTAAGATCACTAAGACTCCCACAAAGCCCGTACTGAAGGGATCAAATAGCACCCACGGCGCAGCTGAAAATGCCACTATACGTTCAACATTTGAAAGTGGACGTAATAGATAGCCTTCAATCGATATAGCGATAGCAACAATGATGGTTGCCGTCTGCACGATAGCAAAAGCAAACGCCATCATACTCGCCTCGGGGTTAAGTAGGTCGGTATAGGCCATCATGATGGGGATCATAAACAAGCCACCCGCAAGCTTAAAGGCTTCAACTGAGGATTTCATCGGGTTAGCATTGGCAACACCCGCCGCCGCAAAGGCTGCCAGCGCGATAGGGGGAATCACATTTGACGTTTGAGACAGCCAAAACACAATCAAGTGTGCCGTGAGCAATGGTAAACCAAAGTCTCCCAGCATAGGCACCGCCATTACCGCCAGTACAATGTAGGCGGCAGTCACAGGTAACCCCATGCCTAACACTAATGCCACAATACTTATCAAGCCTAATGCCACCAGCATATAGCCGCCAGAGAACTCCATAACAAACTGGGTAAATTGCAGCCCGATGCCGGTTTGGCCAACCACTCCAACAATAATGCCTGCTGCGCCGCACGCAACCGAGATAGGCAATGCCATTAAGGCACCACTCTTCATTCCCGAGATAAACTTACTCAGGCCAATACGGCTGTGCTTACGCAGTGCTGCGGTCAGCAAGATAGCGGCGCAACCTGCCACCCCAACTAATAACGGCGAATAAGCCATCATCAGTAACGTAGTAATAATGGCCAATGGAATAAGGTGGTGAGCGCCTTGCTTCATTACCGTCATCACCGCCTCTGTGCGACTGGCAGCTTGCAGATTTAACTTACAAGCCATTAAGTGTACATAGAGCAAGGTACAGAAAAAGTAGAGGATCGCGGGCGCTATCGATGCGAGCATAATGTCGCTATAAGGCACACCCGTAAACTGCGCCATCACAAAGGCGCCAGCGCCCATAATCGGTGGCATTATCTGCCCGCCAGTTGAGGCCGCCGCTTCAATTCCTGCTGACTGCTCCGGCGTGTAGCCCAGCTTCTTCATCATAGGAATCGTCACCGACCCGGTTGTTACCGTATTGGCGATTGCAGAACCTGAGATTGAACCGAGTCCAGCGGAGGCTAATACCGCCGCTTTAGCCGGCCCACCTCGATATTTCCCCGCGATAGAGAACGCAAGGTCGATAAAGAACTTCCCCGCGCCAGTCACCTCCAAGAAGGCGCCAAATAACACAAAAATAAACACAGTGGTTGCAGCAATACCGAGTGCTGAGCCAAAGATACCGTTAGCAGAGAAAATCTGAAACTGGACCAGTTCTTGCAAAGAATAGGCTTTGGTCGCCAATGCACCTGGCAGCATATCGCCAAAAGCGCTATACGCTAAAAACAGCGTAGCAATCAGCACCATTACCCAACCGACAGTGCGGCGGCAACCTTCTAGCAGTAGCAGCACCAAGGCGCTTCCAGCCACTAAATCAGCCGTCCCTAAGCCATACAGTAGATGGTCGATGTCGTTGTAATCGAAAATCAGCATGCGGTATCCCGCAAATACTGTTAAGCCACACAATGCGAGATCAGCCAACCGCCCCAACATATAGCCCTTGTTATAGCGATTACTGATCAGTGGGTAATGTAAAAAAATCAATACCAGCACCCAGCACAAATGCACAGGACGAAAATAGGTCGCCGAGATAGTCGATGTGATCCCTTGCCAAATTTGGAATGACGACAGCGCAACTGCGATCGCTAAAATGAGGTAGCCGAAAACCTTTACCAAGGTTTCATAAGGCAAGGTGTTAATCACGTGCTTACTGCTATCAAGCTGATCTGCCTGACTGCTCGTCTCTTGTTCGTTAACCTCTTTATCGTCAACAGGGGTCATATTGTGTCCTCAAGGCTGTTTAATGTTGTTATTACAGCCTAAATAGCGCAAAGGCAACTATTAGCTGCCTTTGTCGATGATGCAATGCACCTATGGATATAGGTGCTTATGATGAGAGAGTTTACTGACTCAGTGAGTCTAAGTACTTTTGCGCGCCAGGATGTAATGGCACTCCTTTTAAACGCTTGGCATTTTCTGGCGTAGTGGCATCAGCAACTTTAACCACTTTTTGCACCTCACCCATGTTTTCAAAAGCGGCTTTAGTCAGGTTAAATGCCATCTCATCGCTCATATTGGCACTCACAACAATCACATTCCACACACTTAACGTTGATACTGCACCCACACTGTTATACACATCCGCTGGGATCGTATAGTTACTATAGGCTGGATTCTGTTTAATAAACGCAGCACTTTCAGAAGCTGATACTGGGATAATATTGATCTTATGAGTCAACGCAACTTGAGTCACAGCGCCCACACCTTGGCCGCCCACAATAAAGCCGGCATCTATTTGACCGTTCGCTAGCGCGTTGGTTGTTTCGGCGTAATTAAGATAAACCGCGGTGATATCTTTTTTGACATCAATACCAATCGACTCAAGCAATGCTGCCGAGGTCACTGCGGTACCACTCGCAGGTGCGCCCAAAGAGATACGTTTGCCTTTAAGATCTGCCAGAGAAGTAATGCCTGATTTTTCTAAACTGATGGCATGCACAAGGTTTGGATAAAGTGCGAATAAGGTTTTCACTGGCATGGCACTTCTGAATTTACCCTCACCTTTATAAGCATCCAGTACCACATTGCCCATGGCTATTCCGGCGATCATGTCACCACGAACCACTTTAATCGTGTTCTCAACCGAAGCGGCTGTCACTTCCGCTTTAACATTCACCTCAGGGACATTATCGGACCATACTTTAGCCAGTGCCCCACCAAAAGGGTAATAGATCCCACTTTGACCACCGGTGCCAATTGAGTAGTTTTCAGCCTGAGCCGACGCCGGTAATACCAATAGTAGTGCAAGTGCTAACGTGCGATAAAACATAGCCTTCCCCTTAATTTCGTTAAACTTTATATATTAGACTTTGATTTAAAAGCCTTTAATTATTAATGATTTCACTTCAATTTGGCCTCGATAGTCACTTATGGGCCAGCCATTGTCAAGATATCGAATAGTCTTACCAGATAGGCTACTATGAGCCAAAATAACAATAAAAGTAGGCGACTCGATGCCCACTAAGGGAGAAATATGCAGCAGCTAATCAATCGACGTCAGCTTATTAAAGGCCTTGCCGCAGGTACAGTATTGAGTCAACTAGGCCCCCTGCCCGCATTCGCCAGTAACCAAAAACGGCTGTTTGTTGATGGCCTCTGTTTTCTCCCCGACAATTTAGCCGATTTAGCGACATCGGGTATTGATGCTTATCTTTGCGATATTTCCGCCATTGAGGCGATGAAACAAGCCGATGGTACCACCAACTACAAACGGACTTATCAGGCGTGTATTAAAAGCATATCAGCGGCAAAAAGACGAGTTGAAGCCAACAGCGACAAACTCATTTTGGGGCTAAATGCTAATGATATTAACCGCGCCAAGCAATCAGACCGCACCGCCGTGTTCTTTCAAATCCAAGGAGCTGATTGCGTAGAGGGCAGCATTAATAACGGTTTAAGCCAAGTCGATGAATTTCATGCCAAAGGGTTAAGAGCATTGCAGCTGACGCACCACTACGGTAATCAATTTAGTGGCGGCGCACTCGATAATGATGCCAGTGGCGGGCTTAATTTGCCGCTAACCCAAGCGGGTGAAGCGCTGATTAACAAGCTCAATGATAACCATATTCTCGTCGATGTCAGCCATTCAAGTCCGCAATCAGCATTAGATACCGCTCGGGTTAGCCGCTCCCCCATCGTTCAAAGCCATGGCGCAGTGCGCGCCATCGTCAACCATGCTCGCTGCTCTCCCGATGAGGTCATTAAAGCGATCGCTGATACTGGCGGGCTATTTGGGGTGTTTATGATGAGCTTTTGGCTTACTAACGATAAAGTGCCAACGGTTGATCACTATATTAACCACCTGAAACATGTCGCTAATGTTGGGGGTATTGATGCTGTCGCCATTGCCAATGATTACCCACTGCGTGGCCAAAAGAACTTACTCAAACTGAATAACAATAATGCCGAAGGGGTAAAACAGTACCTTAGTTGGTGGCATAGCCTGCGCGAGAAAAACGTGCTGGGTTACGATGTAGAACCAGAACATGTGGTGATCCCTGAACTTAACCATATCGATCGCATGAATCGTATTGATCTAGCCCTCTGTAAAGCCGGCTTTAGTAGCAATGATCGCGATAAGATCATGGGGCAGAACTGGCAAAGAGTACTCAGTGATGTATTGGTCTAATGATGCAGACTCAGTTAGTGCATAGACAGCAATAGTCTTTGGCAGTTAAAGTGGCAAGAGATCCAATTGCCACTATGAATATATATGCTGACCACACTCGCCATTCAAAACTATCGCTCTTTACGTGACGTCACTATTCCACTGGCGAAACTAAACCTCGTCACTGGCGCCAATGGCAGTGGAAAATCTAACCTCTATAAAGCATTACGCTTACTTGCTCAAACAGCACAAGGCGGTGTGGTTAATGCTTTAGCGCTAGAGGGTGGCTTAGATTCCAGTTTCTGGGCTGGACCAGAGAAACTATCGCGCGCCATGTTAGCGGGTGAAATGCCTATTGAGCCAACAGTAAGGCAGCAGGTTAAACGGCTCAGGCTCGGTTTTGCCAGTGATGAGTTCAGTTATTTGATTGAGCTTGGGCTACCAAAGCCTGACTCCAGCACCTTGTTTGGCTTAGATCCGCAAATTAAGCGTGAAGCCATTTGGGTTGGTAGCTCGTATCGCCCAAGCACAGTATTGGTCGAACGACGTTCAGCATTAGTCAAAAGCCGCACCGAAGTCGCCAAGCAAGCGGGCTGGCAAACACTCAATGTACACATGCAGCATAGCGACAGTATCTTTACCGAACTTGCTGACCCTGAGCGAACGCCAGAGGTCATACGCCTGCGAGATAATATTCGCGCCTGGCGTTTTTATGATCATTTTCGCAGCGACAGCGATGCCCCTGCAAGGAAGTCACAATTAGGTACCCGAACGCCGGTGCTACATCATGATGGTAGAGATCTAGCCTCCGCTATCCAAACCATATTTGAAGTCGGTGACCGAGAAGCCTTTGATACTGCCTTGAGTGACGCTTTTCCCGGTGCTCATGTAGTTATTGAATATGAATCTAATGGCATGCTTACCCTAAAGTTTCATCAACAAGGTCTGCTTAGAGCACTGAATGCCGCTGAATTGTCCGATGGCACCTTACGCTACCTTTTACTGGTTGCCGCCTTGCTAACGCCAAGACCACCAGAGTTAATGGTCCTTAACGAACCAGAAACCAGCTTGCACCCGGATCTGCTGCCAGCACTATCTCGGCTTATTGTTAAAGCCTCAGACCGTTGTCAGTTATGGGTGGTGTCCCATGCAAATAGGTTGATTAATGCATTAAATCAGTTCGAAGATTGCAACTTGATTGAACTGGATAAACAGCTCGGGCAAACCGAGATTGTTGGGCAGGATATTTTAAGTAAACCAAGTTGGCGTTGGCATAACCGCAGCTAAGGCGCTGCGGTACTCTTCTTAACCGTCATGTTATCTATTGGGACTGAGCGATTGGAATAATCGCCTAATGCCAGCTTAGTCGAATAACGATTTAGAGTGAGAAGTTAGCAATGGTTTTTTGAATGCCGACCACATCAGTGCCGCGTTTTAACTCTTTGACTAATGGCTCTTTTTGACCAGAGATCCACAGTTTCAGTTCTGCATCCATATCAAATCTGCCTGCCGTTTCTACTTCAAAATGGGTTATCGCTTTATAAGGTACTGAATGATAACTCACCTTCTTACCCGTCATGCCTTGCTTGTCGATTAAGATCAGCCGCTTATTGGTAAAGACAAACATGTCTCGCACCGCCTTATAGGCTAAGCTCAACGACTCATTGTCAGCCATTATTGGGCTAAGTTCTTCTGTCAGCTCTTCAAGGTTGACCTCTGAAGCATTTCCCATCAACGAATCTAATAGTCCCATTTTATTTTCCTTAATATTGAGTCAAAGTGGTCACAGCAACAAACCAATGTAGCCGCTAAGAACTTAACCTCTATTGCGAATTTAATCCAATTGTAGTGGTCATCAAATACAATGAGTCATTAACAGGCCAATGCTTATGAGTTACCCCTCGATTTCAGCACAATCAGAAAGTACTTTGTGGACGATGAAGAGTTAAATTTGATCACTTTCAAACTCGGTTTGGACATAAACGAGTGAGTGATAAAGCTCTGGGAATGACTTTTGGCATTAGGGAAAGTATTGGGTAACGCCCTGCTAATAAGTGAACCATGCGCTGGCGGGCGATTTGCTCAGCAAATGGCATGACAGCCTTGGTGAATCTGAATTTAGCAGCTTGTTATGTTTACAGTCGACCAATAACTATCGGGGCTATAAATGCAAACAAAACTACCAAATGTCCGCCAATTAACAAAACTCTTAGTAAGTTACCCTTCCTTGATAAGTTATCATCATTAAGCGACCTATATTCAGCTTTTAGTATAAATACCATAAACTTAAAAGAATTGCTGATGGTGTTGTTTTTGATAAGTTGAAGCTTTCCCAGCTCAAGCCAAACCTGTGGGTGATTGGACTTAATGAGATTCAAAACACTTTTTGCTTCCACCAAATACCAGACTGATAAAGGAAGCATCGAAAGACAGAGTAATGGCCAAATTGCGGTAATAAATTCACTCAAACTGTTCCATCCTTAGAAACATAACGCCCTGTTAAGGGGCAAATTGTAGTTGGCTATAATGTGAGCGGAGCGAAACAGCCAACTGTAATTTGTCCTGCTTGAACAGCTTGTTGAACGAAGCCGCTATGCGGCAGAAGAGATAACAAGCCTCTTTGCTCTCCCATCCTAAATACTTACTAGTACAGGTCTTGTTAGGCCATTATTACTAGGAGTATTGT
>NZ_JAKIKW010000027.1 GCF_023283945.1 Shewanella gelidimarina
GAGTGCTTGAGATACGTCCATAAAAAATCCGAATGTAAGGAATACATTCGGATTTTCGCATGCTGAGAAGATCGGTCAACCGATCAAATATTGACTAACTGATCGGCATTAAGGCTTAAAGCCTGCTTTTTATCGAAACAACCAATTACTTCTTGGCGTCTAAGTAACGCTCAGCGTCAAGTGCGGCCATACAGCCTGTACCCGCTGATGTAATCGCTTGGCGGTAATGTTGATCCATTACATCGCCAGCAGCAAATACGCCCTCTATACTTGTTTGGGTAGCGTTGCCATTAAGGCCACTTTCTACTTTGATATAACCATTGCTCATCTCTAGCTGGCCTTCAAACATGCCAGTATTTGGGCTGTGGCCAATGGCGACGAATACGCCAGCCACTTCTAAATCTTTAATGACACCATCTTTAGTGCTCTTCATTTTAAGACCGGTAACGCCCATCGCATTACCAACAACTTCATCGAGAGTGTTGTCTAGGTGTAAGATGATATTGCCGCTCGCCACTTTGTCCATCAGGCGCTTAGTTAAGATTTTTTCACTGCGGAAACTATCACGACGGTGAATAAGATGTACTTCGGATGCAATGTTACTGAGGTACAGTGCTTCTTCAACTGCGGTGTTACCACCACCAATAACGGCTACTTTCTGGTTACGATAGAAGAAACCGTCACATGTTGCACAAGCTGATACGCCACGGCCTTTAAAGGCTTCTTCAGACTCAAGACCTAAGTACATCGCTGATGCACCAGTAGAGATGATGAGTGCATCACAAGTGAACTCGCCGTCATCACCTTTTAACTGGAAAGGGCGGACGTTTAAGTTAACTTCATTGATGTGATCAAAAATAATTTCAGTATCAAACTTTTCTGCATGCTTTTGCATACGTTCCATGAGTGCTGGACCGGTAAGATCATCCGCATCACCTGGCCAGTTTTCAACTTCTGTCGTTGTCGTAAGTTGCCCACCTTGCTGCATACCTGTGATCATGACAGGCTTTAGGTTAGCACGAGCGGCATATACTGCTGCGGTATAGCCAGCAGGGCCTGAACCCAGAATAAGTAAGTTACAATGTCTAGCTTGGGTCATTTGTTTCTCCGTTCTTTTACGAATGCAATGTCTATCAAGGGGGATCAAACCCCTCTATCTCTAGGAATTGCAGCGATTGTATGGAATTTAAGGTTGTGGGTAAAGCCCTGTATTGAGAGAACACTGCAACGGAAAGCTTACACAGCGTCGATTTTTAGGGGTTTTTACACTGTTTAGGCTGCTCCTTATCACATTTTGGTTTATTCTATAGCGCAAAGATTGAAATCGAGCTGGATCACAGCCTAAAACAGTAGAAAGGAAGTGTTATGCGTATTAGCGCGAATTTTGATGGCGGAAACATAGAAGTAATCAATGCTGACAATAAAGACGATGTGCAGTTGGCCATTCGTCCTGATGAAGGTGGAGAGTTTTTTCAATGGTTTAATTTCAAACTCGATGGTGTTGTTGGTACTCAGTACACGCTTAATATTGTTAATGCGGACAAAGCTTCTTACGTTAAAGGTTGGGATGATTACCAAGCGGTCGCCACTTATGATAGACAGAACTGGTTTAGACTGCCTACGACTTACCAAGATGGTAAGTTAACGATTGCGGTGGATCTTGATTGCGATGCGATTCAAATTGCCTATTTTGCACCGTACAGCTATGAGCGTCATCAAGACTTATTAGCGGCCGTACAGGTACATCCACAAGTCAGCTTAGAGCATTTAGGCCTGACATTGGATGAACGTGACATGACGCTCATCAAAGTCGGTGACGGTGACGAAGAGAAAGCCAATATCTGGATCACTGCGCGTCAGCATCCTGGTGAAACGATGGCTGAATGGTTGGTTGAAGGATTAATTAACAACCTGCTTGATAGCGATTGCCCTACGGCTAAATCACTTTTAGACAAAGCCAACTTCTATATTGTGCCAAACATGAACCCAGATGGAAGTGTTCGAGGGCATTTGCGCACCAATGCAGTAGGAACAAATCTTAACCGTGAGTGGCAGTCTCCCTCTTTAGAGAAAAGCCCTGAAGTATTTTATGTGGTTAATAAAATGAAAGAAACGGGTGTCGACCTTTTCTATGATGTGCATGGCGATGAAGGCTTACCGTTTGTATTCCTTGCTGGCTGTGAAGGTGTCCCAGCCTATACCAAAGAAGATGCAGTACGTCAGCAAGCATTTGTAGATGCATTACAAATGGCGAGCCCTGATTTTCAAACTGAATTTGGATATGATAAAGACGCGCCAGGTCAAGCCAACTTAACCGTCGGTTCTAACTGGGTGGCACATACGTTTGGTTGTCTTTCTAACACGTTAGAAATGCCATTCAAAGACAACGACAATATGCCTGATCTTATGGCAGGTTGGTCGCCTGAACGCTGTATTTACCTTGGTGAAGCATCGTTGATTGCGATGAACGCTGTGGTTGACAAATTAAAGTAAGTGGTACGTTTATTTAATGAGTATTGAGGGGAGTAAATGGCATTAGTTAAGTGTCCTAGCTGTGGTGAGCGCATTTCAAGCATGGCCAAAGAGTGCTCGCATTGTAAAGCTAGCATTTCTGCCAACAATGAAAGCCTGCAAGTTATTAGTCATATAAAGCGCTCTAATCAGTTAATGAATCAGAGCTTTTTGGCATTAACGTTATTTATTGGCGGTGTAGTCACTTGGTTTTGGGGGGGAGAACCTGCAGAGGGGACCCGTTCTATTATTGCAGTGTCTGCTTTCACGCTGGGTTTTGTTGGCTACTTGGTTACTCGAATGCAAATCGTGCTACATAAACGGAAAAGAGTATGACCGATATTAATAAAGTCATTAATGATATGCCGGCTGAAGTTTACCAGCGCTTACTGAGTGCAGTAGAACTGGGTAAGTGGGAAGATGGTACCGTGCTAACACAAGAGCAGCGTGCATCGACTCAACAGGTCGTTATGCTTTATCAGGCTAGAAAGCTTACACAAACGGAACACTTCACCATTAACAGTGAAGGTAACGTAAACGAGCTCTCTAAGTCGGAATTAAAGAAGCAGTTCAAAGGCGAGACTATCGCTGAGTTTCAAGAAAAAGAGCTGTAGATTAGGGGCTGTTGATCTTTCACGGTTGTTTTTGCCGCAGTTTATTGGCTATTTTGACAAGGCGGAGGCTATGTCGTTTAATCATTCTCCACAAATAGTCTACAACACCGTAAAAATAGCCAAGAAGCGCGGCCCTTCGGGTTCGTTTCAATGCTTTTATTACTGTGTTACGAGCTTTTCGCTTAGCCAGCTAAGCATCATCGCTCAAGCCTTGTACTAAAACCATTGAATTCGAACAAAAACTAAGCTCGAAAGATCAACAGCCCCTAACCATAAAAGCCCTGTGCTAATTTATTAGCGCAGGGCTTTATCTATTTCTAGAAGCTGAATGTCTAATCTTGGGTTAACTCACCTACAATGGATACTTGCATGGCTTTTCGGATGGCATCAGGGGTGAGATCCGTTGATAATAAATAATGTAGCTTAGCCAGTGCAGCTTCTGTCGTCATGTCGTAGCCACTGATCACACCTGCTGATGCAAGCGCATTACCCGTCGCATAACCGCCCATATTCACTTTACCTTGCAAACACTGGGTTAAATTCACCAGTACAATCCCACGCTCGTGTGCATCACGTAACGTTTTAAGTAACGCGGGTGTTTGTGGTGCATTGCCGACACCAAAAGTCAGCAATATTAGCGCTTTTACGGGCTGCTGTAATATATTGGCGAAGATTTCTGTACTAATACCAGGGTAAAGAGTCACGACACCTATCGGTTGTGGACTGATATTAATCACGTTAAGTGTTTGGCTCGGATTCTCCTTTGCGAGTTTACCGGCATGCCAGCGGATCTTAATTCCAGCTTCTAACAATAATGGGAAATTCGGCGAAGCAAACGCATTAAAGCCATCAGCATGCGCTTTAGTCGTACGGTTACCTCTAAACAGTTTGTTATTGAAGAATAAGCACACTTCATCGACAGGGTAATTTGCTGCGATATAGAGCGCATTAAGTAAGTTAGTTTGTCCATCGGAGCGTAATTGTGCCAGTGGGATCTGTGAGCCGGTAACAATAACGGGTTTAGAAAGCCCTTGTAGCATGAACGATAAAGCCGATGCGGTATATGCCATGGTATCGGTACCATGCAAAATCACGAAGCCATCGTATAGGTCATAATTGGCTTTGATATCATTAGCGATCATCTGCCAATCAGTCGGTGCCATATCTGATGAGTCGATTAGGGGAGAGTATTCGCTGATGACAAAGTCTGGCATTTCTTCATGGTAAAACTCAGGCATTGCTTTGATACATCCAGTCAAAAATCCTGCAACAGGGGCAAAGCCTTGTTCCGTTTTTTGCATACCGATAGTACCGCCTGTGTAGGCTACATATATACAGCGTTTAGTCATGTTGGTTTTGATTTTGTTTTTGAACACAATGGGATGATTATAAAGGTGTGGATATAATAAAGCCCAGTAAAACTGGGCTTTATTTAATAAAACTTTAGTGAGTGATACAGCTTGATGACTTAGTCACTGCAAGTATCACAGTAAAGGTAGACACCATTTGGATCATCAAACGTCTGCAATGTCTGAGCAACTGTTGAAAACTGACCTAAAAGTTGTTCAATTAGCGTGGTTTTTGCCAAACTTTGTGGCATGTATACTGACGCGCTAGCAAACATCTCTTGTACAAACAGATCTTGCGGTGATAGCTCTTGCTCAATGACTTCGGTATCAAAATGTTCGATTGATGCCATATCCGCCGCTCGCGATACTGCGTCTTGTAGATCACCTAGTTCATCTACCAAACCAAGCTCAAGTGCCTTACGGCCAGTCCAAACGCGGCCCTGTGCAATACTATCGACTTGCTCAAGACTCATATCACGCTCTTTAGCGACTAATGAAATGAAGTCGTTATATCCGCGTTCAATATGGCGCTGAATAATAGCACTGATCCCTGGAGAGAGACCTTTGGTGACAGAAAAGCCTGCCCAGTCAGAAGTTGCAACACCATCGGTATGGACACCTATGCTCGCAAGTGAGTCTTCAAAGGTGGTAACCATTCCGAAAATGCCGATAGAGCCTGTCAACGTTGTTGGGGTGGCGTAGATATAATCTGCACTGGCTGATATCCAGTATCCACCGGACGCTGCATAGCTGCCCATACTGACAACAACGGGTTTGTTGGCTGTTTTAAGGGCTAATACTTCTTGGCGGATCTGCTCTGATGCGAATGCACTGCCACCAGGGCTATCAACACGAAGTACCACGGCTTTAATGGAATCATCAAAACGTGCTTTACGAAGCAACTTAGCGGTGCTTTCTCCGCCAATCTGCCCAGCAGGTTGCGAGCCATTCATGATAGTGCCTTTGGCAACGATGATCCCGACTTTAGCGTCTGATAAAAGCAGTGGATGACTTGCCGTTACTGAAAGGTAATCATAGAAATCGATCTGCTTGAATGACTCACCATCGGCAGATTCACCGACGGCATCAACCATGCTCAATCGAAAGCCTTCCGCCGTTTTAAGATCATCAACCCAATTCATATTGAGCGCCATTTGGCTAGACTGACCTTCAGCTTTCTCTAACTGGGCCAAATAGTCCTCTGCGCTCAAAGATAGACTGCTTGCAGTGATATCTCGGTTTTGCCCAACCGTAGTACTGTAGCTTTCCCATAAATCGTTTAATAAGGTTAAGTTAGCCTCTTTAGCCGCGTCTGACATGTCATCACGAATAAAGGGTTCTACTGCAGACTTGAATGTACCGACGCGGAAGACATGAGCTTTAATTTTAAGCTTGTCTAAGGCAGACTTAAAATATTGGCGATAACGACCTAAGCCTTCAATTTCAACGCTGCCCTGTGGGTTTAAGGTGATGCTATCTGCAAAGCTGGCGAGGAAGTACTGATTTTGTCCGTACCAATTGGCGTGAGCAACAATGGGTTTACCAGACTCTTTAAAGTTGTTTAAGGCATCACCAATCGATTGTAGCTTACTCATGCCTGTGCCACTAAGGTGACCTAAGTCGAGTACTAACTGACTTATCCGATTGTCGGACGCGGCATTGTTAACAACATCAATGACATCTGCTAATAGGATCTCGCCACCAGCATCTTTACCATTACCACTTTTCATTGCCGCTTCAAAAGGGTCTACATGGCGTTTTTGATCAACGATTGCTCCAGAAAGGTTCAACACCAGTGCTGAACCATCTTCTACTTCTATGCTCTCTTCACCGCTTAATACTACGATGAGTGCGATGACAATACCGAAAAAGAAAAGGTTTAAAAATAGTTTTCTTGTGCCGTTGATTACATTCCAGCTAAGCAGGAATATCTTTTTAAATATTGAGGGTTTAGCGGGCATCAGCCACTCCTTTGAATCCGAATTATGACAATGCTAACTGAAAACAGTCTCGAAAGGAAAATTCAATTGTAAAGGAATCTAATCACTCACTTATTGAGCTTATGGTTTACACAATGTATGCTGAATTAAATCACTTGTTTAAAAAGGACGTTTGAATGTCGTTTCCGCATTTATTAGAACCCTTAGATCTGGGCTTTACCCAGTTAAAGAACCGTGTGCTGATGGGCTCAATGCATACCGGTTTGGAAGAAGAAAAGGGCGGTTTTGAGAAACTGGCAGTGTTTTATAAAGAGCGTGCAGAAGGTGGAGTAGGTCTTATCGTCACTGGCGGTATTTCACCTAATCTCCGTGGGCGGTTGGCGCCTAATGCTTGTCAGTTGAGTTTTCCATGGCAGGTAAAGAAACACACTATCGTCACTAAAGCTGTGCATGACGCCGGCGGTAAGATATGCATGCAGCTACTGCACGCAGGGCGTTATGGTTATCACCCATTCTCGCAAGCACCGAGTAAAATAAAATCTCCGATTACCCCTTTCACACCATCTGAAATGTCTACAAGACAAGTCGCCGCAACGATTAAAGACTATGCAACCAGTGCCGCACTGGCGAAAAAAGCAGGTTATGACGGCGTAGAGGTGATGGGCAGTGAAGGCTATTTAATCAACCAGTTTGTTAGCTCTCGCACCAACAAACGTACCGATAAGTGGGGCGGAGCATTTGAAAATAGAGCGCAATTCCCCGTTGAGATCGTAAATCAGATCCGCGCCAAAGTGGGCACTGATTTTATTATCATTTTTAGATTGTCTATGCTTGATCTCGTGGATAATGGCTCCACTTGGGAAGAAGTAGTACAACTTGCGAAACGGTTAGAAAGCGCGGGTGTAACGATTATAAACACCGGCATAGGCTGGCATGAAGCGCGTATTCCGACCATTGCCACCAGTGTGCCTCGCGGCGCGTTTGCATGGGTGACGGAAAAGCTGATGAAAGAGATGTCTATTCCGCTTATCGCCACTAATCGCATTAATACACCCGAGATAGCAGAATCTATTATTGCGTCGGGCCAAGCAGACATGGTGTCGATGGCTAGGCCTTTCTTAGCCGATCCTGAATTTGTCAATAAAGCCGAAGCGAGCACTCCTGAACTTATCAATACTTGCATTGGCTGTAACCAAGCGTGTCTCGATCATAGCTTTGCGCTTAAACGAGCAACCTGTTTAGTTAACCCGCGTGCTTGCTATGAAACCGAGCTTAACTTCACCCCAGCGAATATTAAAAAGCGTATTGCGGTAATGGGCGCAGGCCCTGCCGGGATGGCGTTCTCAGTATATGCGGCGACTCGAGGTCATGAAGTGGTTTTGTTTGAGGCAAAATCTGAAGTCGGTGGACAATTTAACTTAGCCAGAAAGATCCCTGGAAAAGAGGAGTTCGACGAGACCATTCGATATTTTCTAAACCAGATCAAACTGCATAAGATTGAACTGCGTCTAAATACTCGACTCGATGCCAGTGTCATTAGAGATGAAAAGTTTGACGAAATAGTGATGTCATCGGGGGTTAAACCGCGTCCGCTTGATTTACCTGGTTTTGATAGTGAAAAAGTGGTTGATTACCAACAAGTACTCAACGGCGAAGTTGAAATCGGGCAGAAGGTTGCTTTGATTGGTGCTGGCGGTATTGGTTTTGATATGGCGCACTATTTATGCGAAGAAGAGTCGTCTACGTTAAACCCAAATAAATGGCTAAAGCAGTGGGGCATCGATAAAGAATACCAAACTGCAGGTGGCCTAACTGAGCCTGTTCTCGATGAAAAGCATCGTGAAGTGATGTTACTGCAACGTAAAACCACAAAAATGGGTAAAGGGTTGGGCAAAACAACGGGCTGGATCCACCGCTCAGTTTTGAAGCAGCATAAAGTGGTGATGAAAACCGGCGTATCTTATGAAAAGTTTGATGATGAAGGGCTGCATATCACCGTGAATGACAAGGCTGAGGTGTTAGCAGTCGATAACGTTGTACTCTGCGCGGGTCAGGTTTCAAATACTGCACTGCTTGAAGAGATGAAATCAACGGGAATTCCGGTTCATCTGATTGGCGGAGCTGATGTTGCCGCTGAACTTGATGCCAAGCGTGCTATACGCCAAGGTGCTGAGCTAGCTATCGCGCTTTAGGCTTCTGTTCTATATTCCATTAAAAGCCTGTTTAGTTCGCGTATTGAACTAAACAGGCTTTTTTGTTATTGATGCTTTGTGTTTAGATAAATAAGTTAAAAAGAGCGTTAATATTTTCCCGAATAATGAGGCAGATAGTGGTTATTGCAGTGTAACCTCCTAATCGCTAATCGCTAATCGCTAATCGCTAATCGCTAATCGGTATGCACGAGAGCGCGAGAGCATATGGATAAGGTGAGGAAGCCGGTATTAGCGGGGGCTTGTTTAGGTTATAGAGAGCTTGGAGGAGTCTATAGTTTGATATGCCGAGCATTGATGAGGCTCGAGTGTTCAGGGTTGTGTACTCGCGGAGTGTTTAATGGTGGACTTATGTCTAGGTAGGGTAGTGCGTTATGCACTGAAATAAATGAACTACAGAGATTAATGTCATAAAACTGCTGTCATGACTCTCTGCAATCTAAACTGTTGCCGTTAATCTATAGATTCGTGAGTTTCAGGTTGCTTGTGTTTGGGGGCCCTAACAACGACTTCGGCACCTTCCCCTGAAAGTTCCAAATTTATATCGGTCGTTGGAATACAACAACATGGCAGACATTCGTCTGCTTCTAATGTCACTAGCGGTTCAGTTATATAGCTAACGGAACCACTAATCACTTTAGTTTTGCATTGCCCACAAAATCCATTTCGGCATTCAGAAAAAGTCTTCACTTTCTTCTGCTCTAATGCTTCAAGCAAGGTCAGGTGCTGTTGATTAAACAACAGCACCGGTTGGCCTTGCAGGCTAACGATGGGGGCTTTTTTTAAGCTGAGGTGCTTAAAGGTCAAAGTCTAAAAACTCATCTTCATCAATAGAAGCATCGATTTGGCCAACTAAATATGATGAAACTTCAACTTCTTGAGGTGCCACCTGAACCGCGTCACTCTCGAGCCAGTTCTTCATCCATGGAAGTGGGTTCGTTATCTCCGCGTACGGTGATTCAAAGTTAACTGACTTCATACGTTCGTTAGTGATGTACTCGACGTACTGACAAAGGATGTGTTCATTTAGGCCGATCATTGAACCGTCTTTGAATAGGTATTTAGCCCACTCTTTTTCTTGCTCAGCAGCTTTGACAAAGATGTCGATGGCAGTTTGTTTGCATTCTTTAGCAATCTCTGCCATTTCAGGATCATCTTTACCAGCATGCATGATTTTTAAAATGTGTTGCGTGCTGTTCAAATGCAATGCTTCATCGCGGGCGATTAGGCGAATGATTTTTGCATTGCCTTCCATAACGTTGCGCTCTGCAAATGCAAACGAGCAAGCAAAACTAACATAGAAACGAATGGCTTCAAGCACGTTAACAGACACCATACATAAGTAGAGTGCTTTCTTTATTTCTCGCTTAGTGACTTCAACGATTTCGCCATTAATGTGATGGCTACCTTCACCGTGCAAGTGGAATGCTTGGCTAAGTATGATGAGCTCGTCGTAATAAGCTGCAATGTCAGTTGCGCGCTTAAGGATCTCTTTATTCTCAACGATATCGTCAAAAACAACCGATGGGTCATTAACGATATTACGGATGATATGAGTGTATGAGCGCGAATGAATCGTTTCTGAAAACGACCATGTCTCAATCCATGTCTCTAATTCAGGCAGAGATACTAACGGTAAAAATGCGACGTTGGGTGAACGACCTTGAATTGAATCAAGTAGAGTCTGGTATTTTAAGTTTGAAATGAAAATATGTTTTTCATGTTCAGGCAGTGCGGCGTAATCAATTTTATCTTTGCTGACGTCAACTTCTTCAGGGCGCCAAAAGAATGAAAGTTGTTTTTCAATCAGTTTTTCAAATACTTCATATTTCTGTTGGTCATAACGCGCAACGTTAACTGACTGCCCAAGGAACATAGGTTCAAGCAGTGCATTGTTAGGTGTTTGACAAAATGTAGAATAGGCCATTTTTCTATCTTCCGATAATGGGGGCTTTGCCCCCTTTAATTAACGTTTAATACTCATGAATAACTGCTTGAGACTAGATTTTACATGCGCCGCCTTCGCAGCTGTCATCTTCTACTTCAATGGAAGTAATGTCATCATGATTATCTGAAGCACCATCACGAGTATTGTGATAGTAAAGTGTCTTCACACCGTATTTATAAGCAGTCAATAAGTCTTTCAGCAGTACCTTCATTGGCACTCTTCCACCCTCAAAACGAGATGGGTCATAGTTGGTGTTAGCTGAAATAGATTGATCAACAAACTTCTGCATCAAACCAACTAACTGTATGTAACCATCGTTATTAGGCATCTGCCACAATAGTTCATAACTATGCTGATATTTTTCAAAGTCAGGAACAACTTGCTTTAATTGACCATCTTTACTGGCTTTAACGCTGATGAGACCGCGCGGTGGCTCAATGCCGTTAGTGGCGTTAGAGATCTGCGAAGAGGTCTCTGAAGGCATCAATGCCGATAATGTTGAGTTACGCAAACCGTGAGTCTTAATCTCTTCACGTAACGTTTCCCAATCCATATGCAATGGCTCGTCACAGATTTTGTCCAAGTCACGCTTATAAGTATCGATAGGTAAGATCCCTTTCGAATACGTGGTTTCGTGGAACGCTGGGCAAGCCCCTTGCTCTTTAGCCAAGTTCATTGACGCTTTCAATAGATAGTACTGAATTGCTTCAAATGTCTTATGAGTAAGACCATTTGCTGAACCATCTGAATAGCGCACACCTTCTTTCGCAAGATAGTTAGCGAAGTTGATCACTCCTATCCCTAAAGTACGACGATTCATCGATGCTTTTTCAGCAGAGATAATCGGATAATCTTGATAATCTAACAAGTTATCGAGCGCACGTACGGCAAGATCTGCCAATGGCTCTAGCTCTTCAAGCTTTTTAATCGCGCCTAAGTTCAACGCTGAAAGCGTACAAAGGGCAATTTCACCGTCAGGATCATTGATGTTGTTCAATGGCTTAGTCGGCAGCGCTATTTCTAAACATAAGTTAGATTGGCGGATTGGTGCTACTTTTGAATCAAATGGACTGTGCGTGTTGCAGTGATCCACATTCTGAATGTAGATCCTGCCTGTTGAGGCACGCTCTTGCATCATCAATGAAAACAGCTCTACCGCTTTAATCTGTTGCTTACGGATACTGTCATCAGCTTCATATTTAAGGTAGAGACGCTCGAACTCATCTTGGTCTTCAAAGAACGCATCATACATGCCTGGCACATCTGATGGGCTGAACAAACTGATCATGCCACCTTGGATAAGACGCTGGTACATAAGCTTGTTTATTTGTACGCCGTAATCTAAGTGACGAATACGGTTGTCATCCACACCACGGTTATTCTTAAGTACCAGTAATGATTCAACTTCTAGATGCCACATTGGGTAGAAGAGGGTGGCTGCACCGCCGCGTACGCCGCCTTGTGAACACGATTTGACCGCTGTTTGGAAATACTTATAAAACGGTAAACAACCGGTGTGGAATGCTTCACCACCACGAATAGGGCTACCTAGCGCGCGAATACGACCGGCATTCACACCAATCCCCGCTCGCTGAGAGACGTATTTAACGATTGAAGATGCAGTGGCATTAATTGAATCTAAGCTGTCACCACATTCAATTAGCACACAAGAGCTGAATTGACGTGTTGGTGTACGTACACCCGCCATAATCGGTGTGGGTAGTGAAATCTTAAACGTCGATGTAGCATCGTAAAAATCTTTTACGTACTTAAGACGTGTTTCTTTTGGATATTTAGCAAACAAACACGCTGCAACCAAAATATAAAGAAACTGTGCACTTTCATAAATCTCATGAGTGACACGGTTTTGAACTAAATACTTACCTTCTAGCTGCTTAACGGCTGCATAAGAGAAGTTCATGTCACGCCAATGATCAATGTAGCTACCTAATATTTCGATCTCTTCGCGGCTATAGTCCTGCAGTATGTGGGCATCGTACTTACCCAGTTCTACTAAGTGAACGACATGTTCGTAAAGTTTTGGTGGTTCAAACTGACCAAACGCTTTTTTACGAAGATGGAAAATGGCCAGTCTTGCAGATAAAAACTGATAGTCAGGTGACTCAGGGGAAATTAAGTCTGCAGCGGCTTTAATGATAGTCTCGTGGATCGCTTCGGTTGGGATCCCTTCGAAAAACTGTAGGTGAGAACGTAGTTCAACTTCAGACACCGAAACATTAGTCAGTCCCTTTGCCGCCCATTCAATAACACGATGGATTTTTTCGAGATCGATTGTCTCACGTTCGCCACTGCGTTTTGTGACTGTCATATTACTATTCATTAAAGATAAACCTTGGTTCTTATATTGATGAAAGTGACCTGCATAGGTGCACCGTACATTTCCCTGTAAACAATCCAAACGAAACCGTAAAACAGTGGCTTCCAATTTATTGACACAAACTGCTAAATAGTGTCTCTGATCGCCACTTACACACAATATATGGTGTTTTTAAATTTCTTAGGTACAAGATAGTGAGGTTCGGGGTTTTTTGCAAGTGTGAATTCTGGGAACAAGTTGTGGATATCTTGAGGATAAATTTGACAGTTAGTAACAGCTAACCCTTAAAGCTTGTTTTGATTTGGGTTCCTAGCGGAAGATGAATATTTATACAGCCAAAAATGGATTTGAAGATCGCAGGATCCTTGAGCGATCTTCACTTATCAATATACTGATAATGTAACTCAGTCATTAAGCTGAAGGGTGAACCATTTTATCAACTCATCTGGGTTAGCAAAGCAAATGTCTGTTGGCCAGGCATTAATATCATCGTTGGGCGCTATATAACCCCATGCTGCTAAGCCAGCTTGCATATTGGCTGCTCGAGCAGCAACCATATCTCTTTCTGCATCGCCCAGATAAAGAATATGTTGGCAACTAACACCTATTTGCTGAGCCGCCAGTAGCATAGGGGCGGTATGAGGCTTTGAATAAAGTGTTGAATCGCCACTCACAATGGCGGGCATCTGTTTGTCGAGGCCTAATTTAATCAGCAGTGGCCGAGTAAAACGAGCAGGCTTATTGGTGACCACGCCGTAGGGAATATTATTAAGCTTTAACAAGCTGAGAAAAGGCCACAGCCCAGAGAATAAGTCACAGTTGTTACCGTTAACCTTTTCATAATTCTCTAGCAGCGCCAATTGTATTTGTCGTTGAATATCATCGTTGGCATTAGGAAGGGCAGCGCGAACCATGGCTAAGCTGCCATGAGATGCGTGATTACGCTGTTGACTTAAGGTGACTGTCGAGTAACCAAATTGGCTCAGGCTGATATTTAGCGCATCAACCATATCCGGAGCGGTGTCTGCAAGTGTGCCATCAAGATCAAAAAGCACCGCTTTAATGGCACGGTGCTTTGTAGAAGGGTTACTGTCAGTCATTCTTTACTGTGGTAATCATATAATTGACTTCTAAGCTTTTAGTATACTTAAACACATCCGTAATGGGGTTGTAGGTTATCCCTACGGCATCATTACAGATAAGCTCGGCGTTATCCGCAAGTGCTATGAGTTCAGAAGGCTTAATGAACTTTTTGTGGTCATGAGTACCAACAGGCAATATTTTCAGCAAATATTCTGCGCCGAGTATTGTTTCGACATAAGCTCTCATATTTCTATTAATTGTAGAGAAGAAAACAAAGCCACCCGGTTTTACCATATCTGCGCAGGCTTGGATCACTGAGCTTGGATCGGGTACATGCTCGAGCATCTCCATACACGTAATGACATCATATTGTTGTCTGTGCTCATCGCGATGATTTTCTGCGGTGTTCTTTATATAGTTAACCGAAACACCCATTTCTAATGCATGTAAACGAGCGACGTCGAGTGGCTCATCACCCATATCTAAACCGGTCACGTTTGCGCCGATACGAGCCATGCTTTCAGACAAAATACCGCCACCGCAACCAACATCAAGTACGTTCTTGCCAAAAATGCCACCAGCGGTTTGATCTATATAATTGAGGCGAAGTGGATTTAAATTGTGCAGAGGCTTGAATTCACCGTTTAGATCCCACCAAGTGGCGGCCATTTTTTCAAATTTAGCAATCTCTTCAGGATCGACATTATGATTGTTTTGCACTATTAATTACCTCAGATCGATTAATTCGTCTTTTGTGCTCATTATAATGATTAGTGCCAATAAACAAAGCGGATATCGCGTGGTTTCTTAGGAATCATTAAAAGTGACCAAAAAATACACTTATGCCTTGATTTTAATCAATAGTATTGCCTATTACTTCATATAGTAAATGAATGCTGTATTGGGTCTAGCGCCGTCAAATAACTGTGTTAGAATGCCAAATCACGTTTTCAAGCATGACTATTCTTATCTGTAAGGATTGCGTGCTAAATTTCAAGGGATCGAGCGGTTTATGACTGATCTGGCTTCATCTATAACACCAATTAATATTGAAGACGAATTAAAAAATTCATACCTAGATTACGCCATGAGCGTAATTGTAGGACGGGCACTGCCCGATGTTCGTGATGGCTTAAAGCCTGTTCATCGTCGCGTATTGTTCGCCATGAGCGAATTGAAAAACGACTGGAACAAGCCTTATAAAAAGTCTGCTCGTGTCGTTGGTGACGTTATCGGTAAATATCATCCACATGGTGATACTGCGGTATATGACACTATTGTTCGTCTGGCACAGCCATTCTCAATGAGATATCCACTTATCGATGGCCAAGGTAACTTTGGTTCTGTCGATGGTGATGCTGCAGCAGCAATGCGTTATACCGAAATCCGCATGGATAAAGTTGCGCATCAATTATTAGCGGATCTTGAAAAAGAGACCGTTGACTTTGTCCCTAACTACGATGGTACTGAGTTTATTCCTGCTGTATTACCTACGCGCATTCCTACGTTACTTGTTAACGGTTCATCAGGTATTGCGGTCGGTATGGCAACTAACATTCCACCTCATAATATGAGTGAAGTGATTGCAGGTTGTTTAGCGCTGATTGAAGATCCGGCTTTATCAATTGAACAGTTGATGGAGTACATTCCTGGTCCAGATTTCCCAACTGCAGCAATCATTAACGGTCGTAAAGGCATTATTGATGCTTATAACACGGGCCGTGGTCGCGCCATTATGCGCGCACTTGCAGAGGTTGAAACGGAAGATAATGGACGTGAGCGAATTATTGTTCATGAAATTCCTTATCAAGTTAACAAAGCGCGCTTAATCGAAAAGATTGCGGAGCTTGTTAAAGATAAAAAGATTGAAGGCATTAGTGGCCTACGTGATGAGTCTGATAAAGACGGCATGCGTATTGTCATTGAGATCAAGCGTGGTGAAGTAGGCGAGGTTGTACTTAACAACCTATATGCTCAAACACAAATGCAGTGCTCTTTTGGTATCAATATGGTTGCGTTGACAAATGGTCAGCCAAAACTGTTTAACCTTAAGGAAATGCTAGAGTGCTTTATTCTTCACCGCCGTGAAGTGGTTACTCGTCGTACTGTATTTGAACTTCGTAAAGCACGTGAAAGAGCTCACCTTTTGGAAGCTCTCGCCGTTGCACTTGCAAACATTGACCCTATTATTGCGCTAATTAAAGCGTCACCTACTCCTGCAGAAGCCAAAGTTAAGCTAATTGCACAGGGATGGGAGCTCGGTCATGTTAAAGGCATGCTCGAAAAGGCCGGTGATGATGCTGCTCGTCCTGAATGGTTAGAACCAGAATATGGTATCCGTGATGACAAGTATTATCTGACTGAGCAACAAGCACAAGCCATCCTTGAGCTTCGTCTGCACCGTCTAACGGGCCTCGAACATGACAAGATCATTGCTGAATATGAAGAGCTACTTGAAGTTATTGCAGCACTACTTCTTATTCTAAGCAGCCCACAACGTCTGATGGAGATCATCACTGAAGAGCTTCATGAAGTATTAGAGAACTTTGGTGATAAACGCCGTACGGTTATCAATGCTAACGAAGTTGATATGAGTCTTGAAGATCTTATTAACGAAGAAGATGTTGTTGTTACGCTTTCTCATCTTGGTTATGCGAAATACCAAGTGTTAAGTGATTATCAAGCGCAGCGTCGTGGTGGTAAAGGTAAAGCAGCGACTAAAGTGAAGGACGAAGATTTCGTTGAAAAGCTTTTGGTTGCTAATACCCATGACACGATTTTGTGCTTCTCAGATTTTGGTAAGATGTACTGGCTTAAGGTTTATCAATTACCACTAGCAAGCAGAACTGCTCGTGGTCGTCCCATTGTGAACCTGCTACCGTTATCAGAAGGTGAGCGCATCACTGCAATCTTGCCTGTACGTGAATACGCAGATGATAAGTATATTATCATGGCGACATCACACGGTACGGTGAAGAAAACAGCGTTAACGGCATACAGCAATCCACGTGCTAACGGCATTATTGCGGTAAACCTTAAAGATGGCGATCAGTTAATTGGTGTAGATATTACCGATGGTAACGACGACATCATGCTGTTCTCTAATGAAGGTAAAGTGGTTCGCTTTAACGAGAAAGCCCGTAATGCAGAAACGGGTGAAGTTAAAATCGATCCGGAAACCGGCGAAGAGATTATCGCGCTACGTGCTATGGGGCGTACTGCTACCGGTGTTCGCGGTATTAAACTTGAAGCTGGCCAGTCTGTTGTATCATTGATTGTACCTAAAGAAGATGGTGCGATTCTAACGGTGACAGAGAACGGTTACGGTAAACGAACTTCGTTATCTGAGTATCCGGCTAAGAGTCGTGGCACTAAAGGTGTGGTTTCAATTAAAGTCAGCGACCGTAATGGTGCTGTAGTTGGTGCCGTGCAAGTTGGCGACAATGACGAAATCATGTTGATTAGTGACAAAGGTACCTTAGTCCGTACTCCGGCTACTGGCGTATCAAGTATTGGTCGTAATACACAAGGTGTAACGATTATCCGTACTGCTGATGACGAGAAAGTTGTTGGTCTACAGCGTATTGATGAAATACAAGATGAAGACGTTGAGCTTGATGAAGAGGGTAATCCTATCATCACTGAAGCGCTTGATACTGAAGCCACAACTATTACTGAAGTGCCAGATACTGAAGCACCAGCGACAGATGAGAAACCTGAAGACGACGCATAACGCGGTTGTTTAAGTCAATAAAAAGGATGCCAATTGGCATCCTTTTTTAGTTCTGCTGTTTATACATTTCTAATACAATCAAGATGATTAATCGCAGTCATTACGGCTCGCATTACTTTTGCTGTTTAAATACGTCGTGCCAAAAGGTAGCGCTTAATTTTGCGATGACTCTCGATTCACCATTCAATAGCATCACCATGCCGATATTGAGCTCTGGTGAATAGGAAATTTCAGCGACGTAACCTGCAACCCAACCCGCATGATAAATGAGTGGGCGCCCGTCAAACTCATAAACTCGCCAACCTTTACCATAATGTGCATCATCAAGATAAACCTTCCAATCTCGGCGGCGGAGTTCTTTGGTGGTTTTAACCCCTGGTGTCGTTACATCTGCAATGACCGCTGGAGATAACACCGCGGGTCTTTCCCCTAAGTTAGCTATCAGCCATTTGGACATATCCGTAATACTTGCGTTTACACCCACAGCAGGAGCCAGTTTGTAATAGTTAGCTTTAACTTTTACTTTTTTAAAACCTGACTTTGTTTTTACATGTGGCTCAGCTCTATTACTTTCTTGTTTGAAAGCTTCAAAACCTACTGAGGCGTTGTTCATGTTTAATGGTCTAAATATTCGTTCATTGATGTAACTCTCATAAGTTTGTCCGCTTTTTTGTTCAATCGCGGACTCTATGAATGAAAAAGCCACATTTTGATAGCTGTAACACACTCCTGGTTTACACATAGGTGTTAACTCAGAGAACTTACTGATAATTTTTTCTATGTTCACATCAGCATTCACTAAGTTATCGTAGCTGTTAGGCATTAACCCTGTACTTTGGCCAATAATATGTCCCAAATTAATTTGCTTACTACCATTAGGGTCCGCTAATGAAAATGAGGGAAGGTAAGCGTTTATCGATTGTTTCCAATCCAATTTATTTTCTTGAACCAACATACTCGCGAGAGAGCCTGCAAAGGTTTTTGATACTGATGCTAATCTAAACACGGTATTCGCATTAACGTTTAGTGAGCCTCCTTTACTGCGTTTTCCGTAGTAGCTGAGCTTTAATATCTTGTCTCCTTCGACAATAACAAATGCACCACCGGGCACTTTTCTCTTTTTTAATTGACTATGAAAACTCTGTTTGAACTTATCTGATACCGTATCAAATTGTGAGGCTTGTACTTGTTGAGTGTTTAGCAAGGCACTTAAAGATAATGAGATAGTGCCAAAGAAAAAGGCTGATTTTAAAAACATGTAAATATCCAGTTGACCATTTATTTTTATTATTTCAATTAAAAGTGAGACTTCCACGAGCCCTGAGTAACAGTTTATAACAACTAAAGTGTTGTTATCATTCTAATTTTTATTAGTCGACTCAACATGTGAACTCAAGTGCTCATTAAGGGAACTCAGCGAAGTTTTATCGTGCAAACAGTGTGAAGCTGTTCGATGAATAAGCAATAATGTTCACCTCCACACTCATATATAAGATTGACTATTGTTGTTCAAAAAGCAGGACTTTACTAGTGCTTACTGATTTTGTTTTAGCGTAAAATAATGGACTATTTTTACTTGATGACTAATTTGTTTCTAACCACTAATCAGCTGTTAGTTACGATATACTGTAGATTATTGAATAACCTATTAATGTGTTAGCTGAAAATGATATAAGGACAATGCTGTGAGCGCTATTTATAATTTCTGTGCCGGACCTGCTATGTTGCCTCAAGCTGTTATGCAAAAAGCACAACGAGAATTATTAGATTGGAACGACATGGGCACTTCGGTGATGGAAATAAGCCATCGCAGTAAAGAGTTCATTGCATTAACGGAGCAAGCAGAAACAGATCTTCGAGCGTTAATGGATATCCCGGCAAATTATCATGTTCTTTTTATGCATGGTGGTGGACGAGGTCAGTTCTCAGCAGTCGTTAATAACTTTCTTGGTGAAGATGGGCGCGCTTTATATCTAGTTGACGGCAGTTGGTCTTCTGCAGCGGTTGATGAGGCAAAAAAACTTGCCGGCGATAGGAACATCGACACGATTAACATTGTCGAAAAATCTACCGGGAAAAATGTTATCGCCTTACCTGATTTATCTCAAATCGATAAAGATTATCGCTATTTACATTACTGCCCGAATGAAACCGTCGATGGTATTGAAATTTTTGAACCATTAAACAGTCCATGGCCTGTGATTGCCGATATGTCTTCAAATATCTTATCGCGCAAAATTGACGTTAGCCAGTTTAGCCTCATCTATGCTGGCGCCCAGAAAAATATCGGGCCATCAGGTCTCAGTATCGTTATTGTGCGAGACGATATGCTGGCGCTGCCTAGCTTACCGCAATCTTCAATCATGGATTATACGCTGGCAGTCAAACATGGCTCTATGTATAACACCCCACCAACATTTGCTTGGTATTTGGCTGCAGAGGTCTTTAGCTGGCTAAAATCAATGGGAGGTGTTGCGGCGATTGAGCAAATTAATATAGAAAAAGCAAAGCTGCTTTATCAGTGTATTGATGAACTTGATTTTTATACCAGTGGTGTTGCAATAGAAAACCGCTCGCGCATGAATGTCACATTTCAGTTGGTAAATACTGAACTTGATAGTGTGTTTCTTGAAGCCGCCAAAGGGGCTGGTTTGGTCGCCCTAAAAGGTCACCGTAGTGTCGGTGGTATGCGGGCAAGTTTGTATAATGCGATGCCTTTAGAGGGCGTTATCGCACTTGTTGGCTTTATGCGAGAATTTGCTGAGAAGAATGCTTAAGCTTATAGATTGAGTATAAAAAAGCCGCTGCTTAGCGGCTTTTTTATTTAGCGGGCTGGCCGTTAAAGAATTTTTGCAATCGACTTTGCTAAGTAATCCACATTTCCAGTGCCAATACCGGCGATGCTAATACGGCTTGAATCTACCATATAAACACTGTATTCGCTTTGAAGTTGTGCCACTTGTGCAGGCGTAATACCAAGAAAAGAGAACATCCCTTTTTGGTGGGTAATAAAGTCAAAGTTACGAGTAACGCCTATCTCTTTTAGTTTGTTAACCAGCATGGTGCGATTGCCATTTATTCTATCGCGCATGACCGTTAACTCATCAAGCCACTCTTGCTTCAACTCTTCAGAACCTAAAATTGTTTCAACAATTGCGGCACCATGGGCTGGGGGCATTGAATAAATGCAGCGCACGACATAAAGCAAAACTGAAAATGCGATATCACTTGCCGCTGCGTTTTTGCCTATGATTGAACACGCGCCAATACGCTCACGGTAAAGACCAAAGTTTTTAGAGCAAGAGCTACACAAAATCATGTTGCTAACACTGGCGGCCATTTTTCTAACGCCATAAGCATCTTCATCAACACCGTCACCAAAGCCTTGGTAAGCCATGTCGATTAATGGTGTGAAGCCTTGCTCAACCGTCAACGCGATAATTTCATCCCATTGCTGTTGATTAAGATCCATACCACTTGGGTTATGGCAGCATGCATGCAATAACACCACATCATTGCTACCGACTTGAGATAGCGCGGCTTTCATTTCATCGAACTTGAGTGATTTAGTCTTATAATCGTAATATGGGTAGGTCTTGACCGTGATGCCTGCCGCTTCAAATAAACCAGTATGATTTGCCCAGGTCGGATCGCTAACCCACAGTACAGCGTTAGGATTGCAACGCTTGATAAAGTCTGCCGCGACTCTTAAGGCGCCTGTGCCACCGGGGGTGGATACTGTGCGAACTCTATTGGCCATAATGGCAGGGTTTTCGGTGCCAAAAGCAAGCTCTGACATTAGGCGATTAAAATCAGCAGAACCGGTAGGGCCGATGTAAACTTTAGTTGACTCGGTGTCTAATCTGTACTTTTCAGCCTTTTTTACACAAGACAAAATAGGTGTGTGACCAGTTTCATCTTTGTACACACCAACGCCTAAATCGACTTTCTGCACATGGTTGTCTTCTCGGTATTTTGTAAGTAAACCCAAAATAGGGTCTGCTGGCATAGCGGTCAGTTTGTTGAACATAGCTCCATCTACCTCATGTTGATTAGCCTAATTGGCCCAATTTAATTATTATTTTTTGTTAAACCTAGGGTAACGTAAATTAGGGGGGAGTTAATAGCACTTGTGATTAATTTCATGTGTATTTAAAGTGGCAAAAAAACATTCCACCGTTCTAAGTTCAGCCTCAAGCGAGCTTATTTACCGCTATTAATGTTCAGTTTTACCCTCTTGAGTAACATTTAGCAGCTAAAGGGCATTTTTTAGCAGAAAAGTGTTGAATACTTCGCAGCAATCAGTAAATTTGTAACTACGAAGTTCAAACAATCGCTAAACCAGCTGTCATTTTGTCGTGGTGACATAAAAAGCTTTTAGCATGAACATCTACTGTTAACCCGCAGGTGAGTTTGACTCCTGCAGTCATATAAAGAAGTTATCAATGAATCAATTACGTTTAGAGCCGATCGAACAAGTCAACGGGACTATCAATATCCCTGGATCTAAAAGCATTTCTAATCGCGCTTTATTGCTAGCAACGCTAGCTGAAGGGACCACGACATTAACAAACTTACTCGACTCTGATGATATTCGATATATGCTCGCATCGCTTAAACAGCTCGGTGTGAACTATCGTTTATCAAACAACAATACTGTTTGTGAACTTGACGGTATTGCGGGCACACTCAACAGTGAGAAAGCCCAAACTCTGTTTCTTGGCAATGCAGGTACTGCAATGCGGCCTTTATGCGCCGCTTTGACGCTGGGTAACGGTGAGTTTACTTTGACGGGTGAACCGAGAATGGAAGAGCGACCTATTGGTGACCTTGTTGATTCACTGCGTCAGCTAGGGGCTGATGTTGCCTATTTGAAAAATGAAGGCTTTCCACCGTTAACCATCAATGCCACTGGGCTTAGGGGGGGGGACGTAGAAATAGCGGGAGATTTATCTAGTCAGTTTCTGACGGCACTATTAATGGTCGCTCCTCTCGCGAAAGGCGACGTTAATATTCAAATTAAAGGCGAGTTAGTATCAAAGCCTTACATTGATATCACCCTAGCATTGATGGAACAATTTGGTGTTAAAGTCACCAACAATGATTATGCCTCTTTTGAAATTAAAACCGGTCAGCGTTATATCTCACCGGGCAAAATTTTAGTCGAAGGCGATGCATCTTCTGCATCTTACTTTCTCGCCGCTGGCGCGATTAAAGGCGGCGAAGTTAAAGTCACTGGCGTGGGTAAGCTCAGCATTCAAGGCGACGTTAAGTTTGCCGATGTCCTCGCACAAATGGGCGCTGATATAGAATGGGGGGATGATTACATTATTGCCCGAGGCTCTAAACTGAAGGCGGTTGATCTCGATATGAACCATATCCCTGATGCAGCGATGACAATAGCAACCGCGGCTTTGTTTGCAGAGGGAACGACCCATATCCGTAATATCTATAACTGGCGCATTAAAGAAACGGATCGCCTTGCTGCAATGGCGACAGAGCTGCGCAAAGTTGGTGCTATTGTCGATGAAGGGCATGATTATATTAGTGTGACTCCGCCAGCAAAGCTACAGACTGCTAATATTGACACTTATAATGACCACAGAATGGCGATGTGCTTTTCTATGTTGGCATTTGCCGATTGTGGTATCACCATTAACGAACCAGAATGTACCTCTAAAACCTTCCCTGATTATTTTAATCAGTTTAAGGCCCTCGCTAAGTAGCCTCAGTACTAATACCTTTGATTAGTTGGTTCAGACTCATTTCAGTAGTCTGAACCATTGCTTAATGGGATCCTTGAATATTTGAATTAGATGCCGCTTTCTAGTGTTAGATGGTTTATAATACGCGCGCTCATTTTCGGTTATATCAAGGAAGATTGAATTTCTTGTGGAGGATTTTATGTTAAAACGGGCTCCTGTTGTCACTGTTGACGGCCCTAGCGGTGCGGGAAAAGGTACTATTAGTCAATTGCTTGCCGAAAGGTTAGGCTACAAGCTATTAGATAGTGGTGCAATTTACCGCGTATTAGCATTGGCTGCTATTCATCACAACGTAGAACTTGATAATGAAGAATCATTAACGCTACTTGCAGCACATTTAGATGTGCAGTTCATTACTGGTAATGGAAGTAGAGGCATCAAAGTGGTCCTCGAAGGCGAAGATGTATCCATCACGATACGTAGTCAAGAGTGCTCGAATGCGGCATCAAAAGTGGCTGCATTTCCACGTGTTAGAGAAGCATTGTTGCGTCGCCAACGCGCATTTGCTGAAACACCGGGATTGATTGCAGATGGTCGTGATATGGGAACCGTTGTATTCCCAGCAACGCCTGCGAAACTTTTTTTAACTGCTACGGCAGAGGAAAGAGCGCAAAGACGCTATAATCAGTTGCAGGACAATGGCTTCGATGTTAAAATTGATCAACTTTTGTCTGAGATAAAAGAGCGAGACGACCGCGATATGAATCGTAGCGTCGCACCTTTGGTTCCTGCCGAGGACGCACTTATTATCGATACGACCGATATTTCTATAGAAGATGTGTTAGACATGGCGCTAACGCATATTCATAAAAGTTTTCGAGTACCTGCGTAAGCAGGTATTTAACTATTTGCCCCAAGGATGAGGCAAATTATTATACTGACTCCGCGTCTAGGATGGACTGTGGTTTATTAAAGAAAGTAACCTAAACATGACTGAATCTTTTGCTGATCTATTTGAACAATCCCTTGAAACTTTGGAGTTCCGTCCAGGTTCTATCGTAACTGGTGTCGTTGTACGCATCGAAAACGGTACTGTACTTGTTGACGCAGGTCTTAAGTCTGAAAGCCCAATCCCAGCTGAAGAATTCAAGAACGCCAATGGCGAACTTGAAATTTCTGTTGGCGATACCGTGCACGTTGCTCTCGACTCTGTTGAAGATGGCTTCGGTGAGACTCAATTGTCTCGCGAAAAAGCTAAGCGTCACGAAGCTTGGATCGTTCTAGAAAAAGCGTACGAAGATGCTGAAACTGTAATCGGTGTCATCAATGGTAAGGTTAAAGGCGGTTTCACTGTTGAATTAAACGGTATCCGTGCATTCCTACCAGGTTCTCTAGTTGACGTTCGCCCTGTTCGCGATACAGCTCACCTAGAAAACAAAGAATTAGAATTCAAAGTTATCAAGCTTGACCAGAAGCGCAACAACGTTGTTGTTTCTCGTCGTGCAGTTATCGAATCTGAAAGCAGCGCAGAGCGTGATGCTCTTCTTGAGAACCTTCAAGAAGGTCAATCAGTTAAAGGTATCGTTAAGAACCTTACTGACTACGGTGCATTCGTTGATCTTGGTGGTGTTGATGGTCTTCTACATATCACTGATATGGCTTGGAAGCGTGTTAAGCATCCATCAGAAATCGTTAATGTTGGTGACGAAATCAACGTTAAAGTTCTTAAGTACGACCGTGAGCGCACACGTGTATCACTAGGTCTTAAGCAACTTGGCGAAGATCCATGGTTAGAAATCAGCAAACGCTACCCAGAAAACACACGTTTGACTGGTCGCGTAACTAACCTAACAGACTACGGTTGTTTCGTTGAAATTGAAGAAGGCGTTGAAGGTCTTGTTCACGTTTCTGAAATGGATTGGACTAACAAGAACATCCACCCATCAAAGGTTGTTAACCTAGGTGATGAAGTTGAAGTTCTAGTTCTTGACATCGATGAAGAGCGTCGTCGTATTTCTCTAGGTCTTAAGCAATGTAAAGTTAACCCATGGGATGACTTCGCAGAGCGCTTCAATAAAGGCGACAAGGTTTCTGGTAAGATCAAGTCAATCACTGACTTCGGTATCTTCATCGGTCTTGACGGCGGCATCGACGGTCTAGTTCACCTTTCTGATATTTCTTGGAATGGTACTGGCGAAGACGCAGTTGCTGAGTTCAAGAAAGGCGACGAAATCCACGCAGTGGTACTTTCTGTTGACCCAGAACGTGAACGTATCAGCTTAGGCGTTAAGCAAACTGAAGACGATCCATTCAATGCATACCTTGCTGATAAGAAGAAAGGTGTTGTTGTACATGGTGTTGTTACAGCAGTTGACGCAAAAGGTGTTACAATTGAACTAGCTGAGACTGTTGAAGGTTACCTTCGTGTTTCAGATATCTCTCGTGAACGTATCGAAGATGCATCAACAGTTTACTCTGTAGGTGACAAAGTCGAGTCTAAGTTCATGGGTGTGGATCGTAAGAACCGCACTATCAGCCTTTCTATCCGTGCTAAGGATGAAGCTGAAGAGAAAGAAGCAATGGCTAGCTTGAACAAGCAAGAAGATGACGTCATGAGCAGTGCTATGGCTGAAGCGTTCAAAGCAGCTCGTAAATAATCGCCTTGAAGTTCAGGGGTGCATGCACCCCTAAAAGGTGACTGTGTTTGGCTTGATAAATAGAGGGTATAGGATGACAAAATCCGAACTGATCGAAAAACTTGCCACTAGGCAGTCGCAGCTGTCTGCGAAAGAAGTGGAAAGTGCCATTAAAGAGATGTTAGAGCAAATGGCCGAGACATTGGAAGGTGGAGATCGAATAGAGATCCGCGGCTTTGGTAGTTTCTCGCTTCATTATCGTGCACCACGCACTGGCCGTAATCCTAAGACTGGAACATCAGTTGATTTGGAAGGCAAGTACGTACCGCACTTTAAGCCAGGCAAAGAACTGCGCGAACGTGTTGACGCGCTCAACGCGTAATTTACAAAGTATTAAAAGCCTCCCTCGGGAGGCTTTTTTATATCTAAAACTTAGGTATCACTAGCTAGTTCGCTCTTTTTCTTAGATAATCAAAGCTTACCAACACGTGTCTGGAGCTTAACGTGAAGTCATTCATCATTGCCGTTTTAGTTGCCGCCTTTTTCTTCATCGCGCTTATTTTTGGCGCTCGGAACGAACAAGTCGTCACCATCAGTTACTTTGTTGCTCAGGGTGAATTTAGGTTGCCAGTCGTGCTTGCGTTTGTATTTCTATCTGGTTTTTTAGTGAGCTGGATATTTGCGATGTATCATATTGCAGGACTTAAGTTTTCAATTAGGCGTTTAAAAAAACAGTTGGCAGCATCAGCTAATCCAAACGATACTAAGACATCGGATAATAGCACTGCTGTTATTGAAAGCGCAGCAAAGGAAGTAGACGCTTAATATGTTAGAAATCCTCTTTCTGCTTCTTCCTATCGCCGCCGGTTACGGTTGGTATATGGGGCGCAGAAGTGTCAGGCAAAAGCAGAGTAATCAGAGAGAACAGCTGAGTCGTGATTATTTCACCGGCTTAAACTTTTTACTGTCTAATGAGTCTGATAAAGCCGTTGATCTGTTTATATCTATGCTAGATGTCGATGACGACACCATAGATACTCACCTTTCGTTGGGCTCCCTGTTTAGAAAACGCGGCGAAGTCGACCGCTCCATCAGAATTCATCAAAACCTTATCGCAAGACCTAGCTTAACCACAGAGCAAAGAGATATTGCGATGATGGAGTTGGGTAAAGATTATTTAGCCGCCGGCTTTTATGATCGCGCTGAAGAAATTTTTATTAACCTTGTAAACCAAGACGATCATAGCGAAGAGTCTGAGACTCATCTTATTGCCATTTACCAAGTGACTAAAGATTGGCAAAAGGCTATCGACATCATTAAAAAGCTTAAGCGTAAACGCCAACAAGTGTTAAAGCATGACAGTGCTCATTTTTATTGTGAATTGGCTGCTGAAACGGATGATGATGCCATTAAACTTAAGCGTTTACATGCGGCGATTAAACTTGATGCTAGTTGCGGAAGAGCCTTACTGACACTCGCTGAACTTTACTTAAAATTAGAAGATTTTAAAGCGTGTAAGCAATCGATAGAGAAGTTGCTTACCTGCAACATTGACCTGTTTCCTGACTGCTTAACAATTGCTAAGCAGGTTTATTTACTGACTGATGACAGTATTGGATATCAAGAGCTCCTAAGAGAAGCTATCGAGAAGGGCGCAGGCGCCAGTATTTCGGTGACATTAGCCCAGCATATGATATCTCAGGGTAATGAACAGGATGCAGAGAAACTCATTCTAGAAGGCTTAATTCGACACCCAACGATGAAAAGCTTTCAACATTTAATGAAAATGCACGTCAAACAGGCTGAAAATGGTCAAGCAAAAAAGAGCCTATCGATGCTTGAGCAACTTGTTGAACAGCAAATAAAATTTCGACCTGGATACCGCTGCAGCGAATGTGGTTTCCCATCCCATCGACTGTATTGGCACTGTCCCTCTTGTAAAAATTGGGGAAGTATAAAAAGAGTTCGAGGGTTAGACGGAGAGTAATGTGATTTTCTCCTCCGCTAAAAATACGATCAGTAAAATGATAAACGCAAAGCGATTGGAGACAAAATGACAAACAAACCTATTTTGGTTGCCTTAGATTACGATAATAGAAATGATGCTTTGCAGCTAATAGACAAGCTCGATCCTGATATGTGCCGACTTAAGATTGGCAAAGAGATGTTTACCTTGTTCGGCCCACAAATCGTTAATGATATTCATAGCCGCGGCTTCGATCTCTTTCTAGATCTGAAGTTTCACGATATCCCTAACACGGTAGCAAAAGCCGTTACAGCGGCAGCTGAACTGGGTGTGTGGATGACAAACGTGCATGCCTCAGGTGGCCTTGCCATGATGGAAGCCGCTAAGCGTGCACTTGAGACTTATGGTGATAAAGCTCCGCTGTTAATCGCTGTCACCGTATTAACCTCAATGAGTGACGAAGAGCTTAAATTGTTAGGCATTAACGTCCCGGTTTCTGAACATGTATTGCGCTTGGCTGCCTTAACTCAACGCGCAGGGCTCGACGGAGTAGTCTGCTCGGCGCAGGAATCGAGCTTATTGAAAACAAAGTTTGGCCAAGAGTTTAAACTCATCACTCCAGGCATTAGACCTGTCGGTAGCGACAAAGGCGACCAACATCGAGTCATGACGCCACCACAAGCACTGGCAGCCGGTTCAGATTATTTAGTGATAGGTCGGCCAATCACTAAGGCTGCTGATCCGCTAAAAGCATTGCATGATATTCATCAGTCAATAGCGTAGCAGTATCGATTAAATGCTTTAATAAAAGAGTGCAGTCATATAAGTTACAAGTTAGTTAGATAATTAACCGTAATTTATACCGCAAGTGGAGTGCACTCTATGTTTGATTACCAAGGAAAAAACGTTGTTGTCGTCGGTGGCACCAGTGGCATTAATTTAGGTATAGCGCTTAGTTTTGCAAAAGCAGGGGCTAACGTCGCGGTGGCTAGCCGCAGCAAAGACAAGGTCGATGCCGCAGTCGCCAAATTAACAGCGACAAATCCTCAAGGTCACCATATTGGAGCTTGCTTCGATGTACGTGATTTAGACGCATTATCCTTAGGTTTTGATTATATTCGCGCTTCTTATAGCGTTATTGACGTGCTTGTGAGTGGCGCGGCGGGTAATTTCCCAGCTTCGGCCGAAAAGTTATCAGAAAACGGCTTTAAGTCAGTGATGGATATTGATTTACTGGGTAGTTTTCAAGTATTAAAGCAAGCCTTACCTTTGATGGCAGAACATGGTGGCGCCATCATTCAGATCTCAGCGCCGCAAGCTTTTGTCCCTATGGCAATGCAAGTCCATGTTTGTGCTGCAAAAGCGGGTGTAGACATGCTGACTAAAACGTTAGCCATTGAATGGGGCAATAAAGGCATTAGAATAAACTCAATTGTGCCAGGCCCCATCGCAGGTACAGAAGGCTTTAATCGATTAGCACCAACAGAAGAGTTACAAAATCATGTCGCTAAAGGTGTTCCTTTAAGACGCAATGGTCGCTGTGAAGATATCGCCAACGCAGCACTGTTTCTAGCCTCTGATATGGCGTCTTACATTACTGGCGCTGTATTGCCGGTAGATGGTGGCTGGTCACTCGGTGGTGCTGGCGCGGCAATGGCCGAAATCGGTCAATTAGCGAAACAAAAACAACGTTAAAGTAGAGAAAACAAGATATGGCAAATCCTTTTCAGGAACAGCTACTTAAGGCTGGCTTGGTTAGCAAGCAAAAAGTAAGAGATACAAAGACTCAAAAACGTCGTGACAAAAAAGCAAAAGTCGATGATGGTAGCGATGAGCTCAAACAAGAGATTGCCGCTAAGAAGCTAGCGCAAATTGAAATAGATAAGCAGTTAAACGAAAAACGTTTTTCTGAAGCTTCTGAAAAAGGGCTTGTGCGTGGGTTAGTGACCGAATTTAAGAAACTTGCCATCACGCCATCTAGATCGGCAGAGATTAAATTCAACTACACCTTCGAGAAAAAGATTTTCTCTCTTTATGTTGATGATAAGCTCCAAGCGCAGCTATTAAATGGACGCCTTGGCATTATCAGACATGAAGATGTGAGTTATTTGGCGCCGCACAAGCTTGTTGAGCGAGTCAATCTATTAGTGCCAGCTTGGATTGGTTACTTATGGACTCAAGAAGATAATGTTACTGCGGTAGAGGCGGATGATCCTTACGCTGACTACGTTATTCCAGACGACCTGATGTGGTAACTTAAGAAACTGTTATTTACAGTTAAGTGTGGAAGCCGTAATACGACATGATTACGGCTTTTTTATAACGACTATTGCCGTTAGTCTTTCGGATTGTCGGTCATTATCAGTCTTAGTGTTCAACCCTGCATACCGTCAGCCTCGGCATTAAAAGCAACGTCATCAAACACCGCGACAACCCAAACTCGCTCCATTTCCATTTCATCTAATTGAGCGATACTGCTAGCCAACTAAATCCTTTTGGCTGCTTTCATAATCTACTTTTGTACTATTAATATCAGTATTAGTTTCATTTCTAAAACTTAAACATCAATTTTTTTGCGCATTGAGACGATCATTTGAATGCCGATTAGGCACATGAATTCGTGATGTTGTAGCTTAAAGATAGAGCAAGAAAAGGCTTTCTTTTTTGGTGTTATCTGGTAGATTTGAAACAACTGTTTTAATCTATCGTTTGAGAGTTGAGTATGAACCCATATAACGCCCCATTAGCTGAGATGCGCTTTCTGCTAGAAAAAGTATTTAATGCCCCTAAAACATGGGCTTCTATGCCTGCAATGGCCGAATCTGTCGATATGGACACGGCGGCAGCGATTTTAGATGAAGCAGACAAAATCAGCCGTGAACTTATCCATCCTATTAACCGCAGCGGCGATGAGCAAGGTGTTCGTCACGAAGGTGATAAGGTGATCACACCTGATGGTTATAAAGCGGTATACAACCAGTATGCAGAAGGTGGCTGGGTGGGTTTATGTGGCGACCCAGAGCTTGGTGGCATGGGAATGCCTAAAATGCTCGGTGTGCTTGTTGATGAAATGGCTTATAGCGCGTGTAATGCTTTTACCCTTTATGGTTCGTTAACCGCTGGTGCCGCATTGGCGATTCATGCGCATGGCACTGAAGCGATCAAAGAGCAGTACTTGCCGATGATGTACAGCGGAGAGTGGGCTGGGGCGATGGATATGACAGAGCCTCAGGCGGGTTCTGATCTGCGTAATATTCGCACCAAAGCCGTTCCCAACGAAGAGGGTAGTTATAACATCACTGGCAGCAAAATATTTATTACTGGTGGCGACCACGATCTCACTGACAATGTCATTCACTTAGTATTGGCTAAGTTGCCTAACACCAATGGTATTTCGCTGTTCTTAGTACCTAAAATAAAGGTTGATGCAGACAACAACCTGGGTGATGCCAATGGTGTTACCGTGGGGTCTATTGAACACAAAATGGGCCTTAAAGGCTCGGCAACTTGTGTGATGAATTTTGACGATGCTGAAGGTTATTTGATTGGTAAGCCAAACCGCGGATTAGTGTGCATGTTCACTATGATGAATTATGAGCGACTCGCCATTGGTATTCAAGGGCTGGGCACGTCACAAGCGGCTTACCAAATGGCGTCGGAATATGCAAAAGAGCGTGTTCAAGGTGTTGCTGCAGGCGGTTCACCTACGGGCGCGACGTGCGATCCCATCTTAGTGCATGGCGATGTCAGACGCATGCTCCTCACTGTCCGTACGTTAACGGAAGCTGGGCGAGCGTTATCTGTTTATACCGGGCAGCAATTAGATTTAGCGAAATTTTCTGATAACGCAGATGAAAAAGCGAAAGCGAGTCGCTATGTCGGCTTACTCACTCCAGTTTCAAAAGCATTTTTGAGCGATCGTGGATTAGATGCCGCGATTATGGCGCAACAAGTGTTTGGCGGTCATGGTTATATTCGTGAAACGGGTATAGAGCAACTGGTACGTGATACCCGTATTGCACAGATTTATGAAGGTACCAATGGCATTCAAGCTATTGATTTCTTAGGGCGTAAAGTCACTGGTGATAATCTTAAAGCGTTAACCGAATTTGTTGCAGAACAGACTGCCAACATTAACCAGTTTGAGCATGTATCCAGCGCCGATAAAGCCAGTGTATTGGGCTTATTTGAGAAGCTATTAGTGATTGGTCGTGAAGTGAATGAGCATAAGCTTACCCAGCCAGCATTAATTAATGCGTGTGCAGTTGATTACCTCGATGCGTTTGGCTATAGCCTTTATGGTTATTTCTGGCTGGCGATGGCAGATGCAGCAAATGACCATGAAGACAATAACTTCAAGGTACAAAAGCAACATTTAAGCCGTTTCTATTTCGATAAATTGTTAGCAAAAGCAGATTATCATTTGTCTCAAGTTGCGACAGGCGACGCTTCAATAATGAATATTGATGAATCACTTTTTTAACTAAAAAGCGCTAACAATCAAAAGGCGGATTAAGTTAACTTAATCCGCCTTTTTTATCTTTTAATACTGTGAATCTAGTGCTTAGCGTTATTAACAAGCTGTTTTAAGATAGAGACATCATAAGTGGGGACATTGGCCTTAACAGGTATCGGACTGACGCCGTTTTGCAAAATCACAACAATAGACGGCAAAGCATCATTTTGTTTTATAAACCCTGCAATATTCACCACGCCCAGCATAGAACCTGTTTTGGCCACTATCTGGCCTTTAAGGGGGGCTTGAGCGTAGCCATGACGATATTTAAGCGTGCCTGTGATACCTGCAACAGGAAGTGCATCAATGATGTATTTGTAGTGTTCGTTTTGTTGTATGAGTGCTAAAACCTGAGCTAACTGGTTGGCGCTGAGTAAGTTATAGCGAGATAAGCCTGAACCATCAACAATATTGGCACTGCTTAAGTCAACACCTTGCTCAGATAATATCTGAGTCATTGCAGCGCTACCGTTGGCAAATGTTCCAGAGGATCCAAATAGATACAGCCCCATGCGTTTTAAGAGGCTGTCTGCGATTAAGTTATCAGACTTTAATAGCATGGTTGTTATTAAACTAGATAAGGGCTCTGATTGATGCTGAGCGACTAACAGAGCATTACCTGCGCGTTGCTGAGTTAAGGTAATACTGCCGTTAACACTCATGCCATTGTGTTTAATGATTTGAGTCAGTTTATCTATTGCGTATAGACCAGGGTCTGTGATGGCGACAGATAACTTCAAGGCTTTATTTCCTGGATAGCAACCGTCTAAGCGATATTGGTTTTTCTCAAATCTTGCCAGCGTTAAATTGCAAATCGCTCGCTGACCACTTTTATCAAATGTAGCGCGGCTTTCAATTACTACAGGTTCACTTTCTAACAGTTCAACCATACCAGCATTGTCTGCCAGTCTTGGCTTAAACTGAGCTTGTATACAATTTCTATTGAGTACATAACTTGATACCGGTGCGGCGTAACAGATCCCTAAATCGTCCCATACTCGGCCCGGAGCATGTTGGATCTCGTATTGTTCACCGACAAGATAAAGGTTACCGGTAATGTGCTTTAAACCTTGTTGTTTAAGTTGGTTCAACAACGCTTGAATATCTTCAGTTGTCAGAGTGGGATCACCGGTAAAAGAGAGATAGACATCGCCTTCAATTTGGCCATCTTGGATAGGGTTATCGGCGTATAGATCAGTGTGGTACCGAAAGTCCTTACCGAGTGCCGCAGTAGCGGACACTGCTGTGAGTAGTTTCATCGTGCTTGCCGGGATAAATAATTTATCCGCATTTTGACGCTGGGTTACGCCACTTGGATTAGTCGCGATAACGGTTAATGCTGTGAGTGTGGTGCGCGGTGGGGATACAAGCTTGAGTTCTGCGGTGACTCCTATGCCTGGGAGGGTCATCAAGAGCGCTGCAGAAATGATATGCCGAAGTATCAATGTACTGTCCTTTATAAGAAACAAAGCGGATTACTCAGGTTTGTCGCCGTCATCATGGCTCATTAAATGATACAGTTTGAGTGTGACAAACAACACCAATCCAAAAAATAGCGGGAACATCAGTAACCCTAACTGCGCTTTAAAATGAAAGATAGCCCATGCGCCTAACAAAACACCTATCAAGGTTAATAATGATTTAAAATTCATCGCGATCTCTGCTGTGAAATAAATGAATAGTGATGATAACAAACGACGCTTAGCTAAGCTGTGATCATTGTGTAAATCACCGACAGCTTGGCGAATAAAAGCACAGAGATAACATTGATATGTAGACGTTGTTTGTCTAATTATTTACCGAATAGTGACACTTAGTGCTGTTTTATGCACTCAAGAGGGCTAAACAGTAGAAATGACTTGCCGAGAGCGTGTTAAATCGGTAATTTCTATGCCCTTATCTAGGAGGATCTTGATGCCACATATTAAAGTGTATGGAATGCCAGAAAGCGTCGTTGCTAACTTAAGTGACCAGCTGATTGAGGTTCTAGCTGAAATTTGTCAGGCAAATGCAGAATCATTCATTATCGATTGTATTAGTAGTCAGAGTTATAGACGCGGACAATGCGTCAACGATACAGCGCAAGTCGAAGTGCTATGGTTCCCTAAAGATCCCGAAACACACCATCGTGCAGAAAAGGTGATCCGTGAAGCCGTTATACGTGCCTATCCTGGACTTAAACATACCATTGTTATGTTTAGAGAGTTAACACCTAGCACCTATTATAAAGATGGTACGCATTATTAAGGAGAGAGCCTTGCTGAGTAAGCTAGGTGGTATACCGCTACAGTCTGATTCACTGCAATGGTTATTAACACCAAAAGCGTTGAAAACAGAGCTGCTTAAGCGGATCGAAAATGCGACACATTCTGTCTATATCGCAGCCCTTTATCTTGAAGATGATGAAGCGGGCAGAGAAGTACTGCAAGCGTTAATGGATGCAAAGCAAAATAATCCAGCACTCGATATCAAAGTCTTAGTCGATTTTCATCGAGCAAGGCGTGGGCTTATTGGTCACAAAGGCGACAGCGGTAATTATTTGATGTACCGCAAGGTCATCGAAGCTGCAGAGCATCCGATTGAGATCTTGGGTGTGCCGGTAAAATCTCGAGAATTTATGGGTGTGTTACACCTAAAAGGCTTCATTGTTGATGATGCGGTGATCTTTAGTGGCGCTAGCATTAACAATATCTATCTCCATCAAGAGGAGAAGTATCGATTCGATCGCTACCATGTCATCGAATCCGCTGAGCTTGCCCGCAGTATGCGAGACATGATCCAAACTTACTTAGTTGATGATGTTGCGGTGAGCTCTTTGACTCAACCAAAAGAGTTAGAGCATCTGCCGACTAAAACGGAAGTGAGCAGTTTAAAGCACCGTTTGTCTAAAGCTGAATACACATTCAATTCAACAAAAATAGGCAACCGTGTCACGCCACTTGTAGGGCTGGGCCGTAAAAAGAACATTTTAAACAAAGTTATTGTGGCGATGGTGGAAGAATCAGCAGATGCATTGTTTATCTGTACTCCCTACTTTAATCCGCCTTATATCTTAGTGCGTGCCTTGGCGAAGCATTTAAGACAAGGCAAGAAAATCGATATTGTTGTCGGAGATAAAACAGCTAACGATTTTTATATTCCACCAGAAGAGGCATTCTCGACTATTGGTGCACTGCCGTATATGTACGAACAGTCACTGCGAAAGTTTGCTAAGCGTCAGCAGTGGGCAATCGATAATGGTCAGTTAAATATTCACTTATGGAAAGATGGTCGTAATAGTTTTCATCTTAAAGGGATCAGCGCTGATAGCAAACGTCATTTAATCACTGGCAGTAATCTTAATCCTCGCGCCTGGGCACTTGATTTAGAGAATGGATTGTTACTGCAAGATGATAACGAAAGCTGGAAAGAGCAGTTCGAAGCGGAACAAACTCATATTTTGCAGCATACAGAGCGACTGTACCACTATAGTCAAATCGAGACGCTGCATAATTATCCCGAACCTGTTCGTAAAATTATGACGCGGATTAAACGCTTACGCGCTGATTTTTTATTACGCCGTATACTATAGTTATTGAACGATAGTGAGCAACCGACGACCAATGAGCCTGCTGATTAAGTAGGCTTTTTTATTTCCTATAGAGGCTCAACCGTAGCATGCATTTGCCAGATCACGCTGTTCATCGTTTATACCAATACCGTAAAGCCATATCATCTAAGCCGTTTACGGCCCGCGGCAAAAATGTTGTCCGCTGTGAACGTTGTTTATTAGCCAAAAGGTATTGCACCTGTGCCTATCGCAAATTGGTTAATACGCAGCTAGCCTTTATGCTGATCATGTATGACGATGAAGTCCTTAAGCCCAGTAATAGTGGCCGTCTCATTGCCGATGTTGTGCCAGATACTCATGCCTATATCTGGTCCAGAAATGAACCTAACCGTAAGATGTTATCGATAATTGCAGACTCAAAATACCAAGCCTATGTGGTTTTCCCTTCAGAGTACGCGGTTGAAAATCAGCAGATCGTAGCTCAGGTGGATCAAACGGAATTAGCTGACGGTAAAACACCCTTGCTGATCGTACTGGATGGTAGTTGGCGAGAAGCGATTAAAATGTTCAGGAAAAGTCCCTATTTACATGGATTACCTATGTTGTCTTTCTCTCCAAAAGCAGCAGCATCTTATGCACTTAGAAAAGGTAGCCGCGACTTTCAACTGGGCACTGCCGAAGTGGCTTCATTGGCTATTGCCGCAGCAGGTGAACCCCTAAATGCTAGCGTATTGGAAACTTGGTTTAGCTATTTTGTAGAGTCCTCTTTGCATGGCCGTAGCCGCAATAAACGTGATGAACTCGGACTATTGAGTCAATTGAAACAAGAATATTTAGCGGCTAGGAAACAAATCGAATAGTTGCTGCGGTGACTCGATTCAGTTTTGTAGGCCCAAGCTAGAGCAGGTTATATTGCTGACAAAGTGTTAGAAGTAGATCGAAGCTGTTGCTAACGGTAAACAGCGAGCTGGACATTTAACTAAAAACTTAACTAAGAACAGAACTCTGAAAACAGTGACTAGGATTCATCCGTAAGCGAGTTGCAATTAAATGGAGATCCGTTAACCTTAAATGAAGCCCAATAGACAGGAGGCCTTACTCAGTATGAATACACCTTATTACCAGCCGAGCTATGGCTTAAAAGGGCATAACGTAAAAGCTTATTGCTTTACTTTAATGCTGTCGATTTTTGGTTTACTTTTCACCGTTCTCAATGCGCCTAGTGACCATGAGTCCATCTTGGCTAAAAGTCGCTACAGTGCTGGATTAGTCTGCCAAGTTAAAGGTTGGGAGTTTTGTGCTACATGGGCAAATTCTGTCCGCAGTCCAGGGAGTCGCATTGCATAGCTAAGGGGTGATCTCTCACGCAAGGATAACTGTTAACTTTGATTTTTGAGGCTCTAATCAATATTTTTCCCCATTAAAAATGCCAGTTCCGCGACATTGCTGACCTGCATTTTTTGCATGACTTTTTGGCGATGTAACTCTAGAGTACGTTGGGCAACGTTAAGTTCAGCAGCAATGACTTTATTCAGTTTTCCTTCCAACACCTTTTCCATCACTTCTTGTTCTCGTGGAGTTAGTGTTGCGAGCTTATTAGCTAACGCTTGCCGTGTCGCTTTACGGAGCATGTTTTGTTCCGTCTGTGCGCTCGCTTGTTCGAGCAGTAACACCAGCTTGTCACCGTCAACCGGTTTTTCTAAAAAATCGAGCGCGCCTTTTTGAATGGCTTGTACTGCCATAGCAATATTGCCGTGACCGCTTAACATAATAACGGTAATAGGACTGCCGGCCTTTGTCATATGATTCAATAACGCGCTGCCATCCATTCCTGGCATTTGTACATCTAAAATCGCGATAGCGCTTTGTTGCAGATCGACTGTTTGCAGAAAACTATCTGCTGATAAAAAACCTTTTGGTTGATAACCCAGCCCGGTTAGCATCCAGGTTAATGAATCCAATACAGCCTGATCGTCGTCGACAAGGTACAGGTTATTCACTAGAAGCCTCCTTCGTGGGTAAGATTATCGTTATGGTTAAACCAGACGCTCTATTATCTGTCTCTTTATCAGTATTATTGTGTGCTTTAATCTCGCCATGGTGCTCTTCAATGATGCGCTTACAGATTATCATGCCAAGGCCTAAGCCATTTTCTTTTGATGTCTCAAAGGGGAAGAACAAACGTTCTAAGGCGCTCTCTGTGAGCCCGCTGCCCTTATCTTTGAAATCAATTTGTGCATACTGCTCGTTTTTAGTCAGTGAAATAACCAATTGGGGTGAACTGACACCTTCCATTGCGTCCAATGCATTGCGGATAATATTAACAAAAACTTGCTGTAGCAGACTCGGATCGGCATTGAGAGAGACTTGCTCTGCATTTAACTCTGGAACAATCTGCATCCTGCCAAACTCTGCAGCCATTAAGCTTAAAGTTTCATCCAAGATCTGATTGAGACTGCAATGGTTCATGACACTGGGCTGTTGGCAGAAATGCCTAAATCGTTTAATGGTCGATTGCGCTCGATCGACCTGCTGTATCGCCTTTGTCATCGCTTCTTTTAAATCGACTTGTTCATCGGATAAACGATAAATACAGCCCTGTGTTAAATAGCGGATCCCCGCTAAGGGTTGGGTTAACTCATGGGCGATACCTGATGCCATCTCTCCGGTTAACAGTACTCGCTGAGCCTTGTAGAATTGTTTTGTCTGTTCTAATAGCGCTTTTTGGGTTTGAGTATGCAGCTGAGTTTCAGCTTGTAGATCTTGGGTGCGTAAAACCACCAGACGTTTTACCCGCAAATGGTGGATATAACCCAACAAAAGTAAAATGGCTGCAAAACATGCCCAGGGTAGTGCGCTTTTAAATATCGAGGTCCAGTTGGTGACAAATGGCCATCGCTGTAACTGTTTTAATAATTTAAACACCTCACTATCATTGACGGTCGCTGACCATGAATCATAACGGCCTTGAATTGCCGCGGAGTCTTCGGCATGGATCGATAGTAAGGAGCGAATGACATTGGTTGCTAAGCGGTGATCTGTTTTACCCAATTTTGAAAAAGAGTAGTAAGGATACAGCTCGCTTGAGCGTTGGCAGTTAAAACCAGAGGTTTGCTTAGGTAGAACAACATGTAAGCTATCGGGATCTATCTCACCGTTACTGATAGCGTTCTCAAGGACGCAGGTCGGTAAAATGGCGATATCGGCTTCGCCGTTAACAACTAATTTAAGTAATTTTTTCTGTGGGAACCCAACAAACTTAAGTTGCTTAAAGTCACTGAAAGGGTTGAGGCCGTTATGGGCCATCTCTCCGGCAAAAATTTGAAAGCCACCAAACGCTTGTTTATCACTTGAGACTGCATTCAGCTGTTTTAAATCGTTAAAGCTAGTGACCTCTAGGTTCGAACGAGTAATTAATGCCGAGCCAACGGAGTAGTTTGGATCTTTGTTACCTAAAGGAATGAGTGTCAGTATGCTACTACTGCCAAAATCCTTCTTGTAGCTCACCCCTGTTAAGGCATTGGTGATTAAGAAATCTAACTTGCCTTCGGCAACGCTACGATCAAGTTGACTGGGCGTTAAGGCCATCAGTTTAAAGGACTTATTGAGGTCTTGTTCTAACTTATCTATCGTTGGCTGCCAACGTTGCTTGACCTTATCAGGATGCGTGAAGGTCAATACACCGACACGAACCGGTTCGGTATTATCGGCGTAGCTACAATATGAAAGCACGATAGTACTTAAGATGATGAGTTTGCGAAGCTTGGCTATCATTATTTAGTTCAACAAAGAGACACCTGAGTATTATGACGCCATTATCATAAAATGTACTTATAAACAGCGACACGAAGAGAAATAAATCACAGTCTCCTCTATATTGCGGAAAACCACTACAGCATTCCTAAAAAATCTCATTTATAATAAATGAGCGGTGTGCCTTTATTTTAATAAACGTCACCGCCTAAAGTTAGATGGTAGTAAATTATTATTTGGTTAACGTTAGTCTAAAATGATTTTTTGTATCTATTAAACTTCTCAGATTCCACTTTATCTCCTTGTACATTCAAATACCAAACGGCTTCTACATCTTTATTTTTATTAGCATAGGCAAGTGCTTCTTTTAAAGGCATTAGGAATAGAGCAGTAGAAATAACATCCGCGAAAAGTTGGTTGTTATTTACCACTATCGTTGTCGATATTCCAGTACTTTTTGGATACAGTGTTTTTGGGTTGATAATGTGATGATACTCTTTACCTTTTACTCGGTAGTAACGTAAATAATTTCCACTTGAGACGATGGCTAAATCTTTACCTGTCACCACTTCATGATATTGGCCTTCAAAGCTCTGGCACTGTTCGAGTGTATTATTGTATTTTTTGCAAATGGGATTCTCGACCGCAGTGGTAAAATTTCGGCCCTCGGGGTGAACGCCGTAATGCCGTATATTACCTCCGGCATTTATCATGAAGTTCTCAACACCATCTGCTTTTAACTGCCTATAAACCATTTCAGCCATCCAGCCTTTCGCGATCCCACCAAGGTCGATACTCATGCCCGCTTTCATCTGTATGGTGTTGTTGGTTAGATCTAAGTCTATGTCTTTAATATTAATCAATAGCTTAGCCTGCGCTAACTCGGCCTCCGTCGGAATGCTGCAACGGTCTTGTAGCTTACGTTCACCTTTACATTTGGCCCGATACCCGCGCCAGATATCGATGACAGGCGATAGGGCGATGTTAAAGTAACCATGGGTTTTATCATGCCAATCAATACTCGCCTGGATCAGTTCCGTCAACTTTGGGTCAATTTTATGTTTTTTATCAGGTTGATTATTGATGCTTTTAATATTGGTGACATGGGGGTAAGTACTGTAGTTTGATGCTAGGTAATGATATTCCTGAATAACATGTAGTGCGTTGCAGAATGCACTGTTTATATCTTTATCGTTATTATCATATATATCAATACTAATGGATGTGCCAAAATATTTAAGGGTGGTGAGATTACTGCTAACAGCATTATTAGTGATTAATGCATTCCCTTCACACCGATAAGGTTCTCCCTTAGTGTCGACTTTAATAATATTAAAGTCTGGCGCTACTGGTTGTGTAATGACATTCGCATAGTTATAACTAGAAAGAAATAATAGCGTTAATATAGGAAGTGATATTTTCACAAAATGGCCTAGGCATGTTGGTTAGCTTTAATAAGTATCATAACAAGTAAGTAAAAATGAAAAAATTATTTTATTTATGTTAACCCGATCAAATAAATAAACATCAACTCATCACATTGCGGTTTTCCGCAATTGTGTAGAATTTTAAAACTTATATTCTGGCCACAATGAAATAACACTTCTAAAGGCTGACAGAATGAAAAGCTTAAACATCTTTAATAAAACATTAGTAAGCAGCGCTGTACTACTCGCCACTATGACGCTTGCAGGTTGTGCTGGCAGCGTGGATCACGGCAAATACGCCGATGGCGTTCATGATGTATCTGCTAAAGGTAAGAAAAGTCTTATTACCTTAACCGTGGAGGTTAAGAACGGTAATATTGTTGATATTAAAACAAAATCCCAAAAAGAAACGGAATCTCTCTATCTCAATGCAGAGCGTTTATTAGCGAAAGTTGTCGCGAATAACGGCCATGAAGGCATTGATGCCGTTTCCGGAGCGACTTACTCTTCTAACGGGATCTTAAAAGCCATTAACAGCCTTCCGAGAGCGGACGGTAGTCAGCCTGAATATGTTGCTGTCGGTTCTAAAGAAGAATCTGCAGACGATAATTTTAACCTTAAATGGTCTATTCAGCCTCAATTGGGTTTATTGAAAGGGGATTATTACTTCCAAGAAGCCCGCTTTCGTCAAGGTCATATGGGCAGTGTTGCTATCGTCACTGAGAGCAATAATGCTGATAATGTGATTTTTGCCGAATTTAATGAGAGTGGTCGCCCAAATTACTACACTCGTCTTTACCAAAATGTGCCTAAGCGCATGTCTGAATACAACTTCTCTATGGGTAAAAAGAAAGGGACTGCTTGGGTACAGTCTGCGTTGACCATGGAAAAGCTCATGGTAGAGCAGGACAAGTTAACCTTCGAGCTTAATCCCGATTTTGATCCTGCTTTAGGCAATAAGTTAAAAGAGCCGAATCGATTAAAATATGCCGGTATCGATATTGTTGCGGGTGCCTCTAACAGCGTTCAACAGTCTATGGTGCCGCTTACGGCTAAAATCCATGCGCAGATTAATGGTGAGGGCACAAATGAGCTGTTTTACCAGAACGCAGAAAAGTTACTTGATGCAAAAGGCAAATGGACCGGTGTGACCGCCGTTTTACGCCTAGTGGTTAATCGCGACAGCAAGCAAATTACTAAAGCCCATTATGACGAAATCTTCGCTGATGAAAAGACTCAGATAAAAGATGCATCGTTAAAGAAATTTTACCGCCAGTCAAAATATGAATCGATTAACTATGTAGAACCCGCTCGTATTGGCTTTAACGTCATGTTCGATGCGTTAAATGTCCACCTTCAGCAAGGCGGCTCTCTATTCTCAATCAATGATTTACCAGCAACCGGTGATACCGGCAGCTATGCCGCAACGGGCTTTACCAAGCGCTCAGATTCTTGGGATATCTATTTACATCAAGCTGACATTTTGTATCGGCAGATGCGTCAAGACGGCGTGATCGTAGCACACAATAAAATCTAAACTTGCGCTGAAAAGGCTCCTAACCGCCTTAGAGCAGGGGAGTCATCTTCGTTTTAAACCAATAATAATGTTAAGAGATATGATGATGAAAACAGTTCAATTGACTTTACTTGCCGCGGCAATCCTAGCTTCACCCACTGTTATGGCTGACGCCTACAAATTTTATGGCCGTATCGATTACTCGATTACAAACTCTGACAGTGGTAGTGCGACTCATAGCGGTAAAAGTGGCACCATTCTAGAAAACAACTGGAGTCGATTAGGCATTAAGGGTAATGCAGCGCTAAATGATGATTTTACGGTATTTTATCAAATCGAAGTGGGCGTAAATGGTGCCAGCGAAGGTAAGCAAAATAATCCATTTTCGGCGCGTCCTACATTCTTAGGGTTAAAGCATTCTACAGTCGGTCAACTTGCTGCAGGTCGTATGGATCCAGTATTTAAAATGGCTAAAGGTACCGCTGATGCAATGGACATGTATTCACTAAAGCATGACCGTTTGTTTGCCGGTGATAAGCGTTGGGGTGATTCTCTAGAATATAAAACCGTTAAATGGAACAAATTACAATTTGGCGCCAGCTATATTCTAGAAGATAACTATTACGCAGAAGACGATGTTCATCGTGATAACGGTAACTACCAAGTCGCAGTGACTTACGGTGACAAACTGTTTAAAAGCGGTGATTTTTATCTCGCCGCTGCTTACACTGATGGTGTTGAAGACATCAAAGGTTTCCGCGCGGTTGCCCAGTATAAGTATGGTAACTTAAAACTCGGCTCTATCTACCAGAGTGCCAAAATCGTTAACCCTAACTTAGATAATTGGCAGCAACGTGATGGCGATGGTTTTATCATAAGTGCTAAGTATCAAATTGATAAACTCACGTTAAAAGCGCAGTACGGTCAGGACGACTCGGGTACCGGTAAAATTGCCGGCCGAGTTTACGATCAATACGGCGCCGCGGCCACTGACGTACCAGAAGTGTCACAATGGGCCATTGGTGCCGAGTACCGTTTATCAAAGTCGACGCGAGTGCATACCGAGCTGGGTCAGTTTGATGTGAAACAATATTCTGATTTTGATGACACCATTATGAGTGTTGGTTTTAGAATCGATTTCTAACATCGATTTATATGTCTAATCCCAGAGAGCGTGTAAAGCAGCGCGCTCTCTATCTCAATTTTCACCACTGTCTTACTCACTTTTCCTACTCTCCTTTCTAAAATTCTACCATTGTGGCTATTATTTTTAGTATAAGCGCCGCACTATACAGACATCACCACTGAAATGTTAAGCGTTAATGTGACTTTTTATTCACCAAAATGAAAAAATCCTCGGGGTTCTATTTTAATAAATGGATATAAATTCAATAATATGACTATAGCGACTCTGCGCTACACTATGCCATAAATATTGCGATTACTTAAGCAGAGTAAGTTGCGCCACAATAAGATTATTTATCGGTCGGCACCTTCTCAATCCCCAATAGAGTTAAGTCTGGTAAACTCCTGCATCAGTAACCGTTTTAACGCCCCAGGAATGTTATATGCCGCCATCGGCTGATGATTTTATTGCACCTCCTTGTTTTGAAGATATTTCAATTATCTATCAGGATGAAAATTTATTATTGATCAATAAACCCTCCGGCCTTTTATCCTTGTCCGGTAAACACCCCGCAAACTGGGATTCTGTACATTACCGTCTAGTTAAAGATTATCCAGATTGTACGCTAGTGCACCGACTCGATTTGGGAACCTCTGGGATTATGGTGGTCGCGAAAAACAAAGCGATTAATGCCGCCTTATGTAAGCAATTTAGTGAGCGCAATGTGCTTAAGCGGTACACCGCATTATTGTTGGGTGACTTGCCAAATGACGAGGGTGAGATAGCACTGCCGATAGCGAAGGATAAGCCAAACTTTCCATTAATGAAGATTTGTGAGAAAGAGGGCAAACCAGCCCTTTCAATATATAAAGTCTTGTCTCGAGAACATTTGGTTGTGAGTCCTTTAGGCAATGCTGTCACTACAGAAAACACCCCTGAGACGGCCGCCACTGCAACCGTCGTGACCAGAGTCGAACTAACACCCGAGACCGGTCGCACCCATCAATTGCGGATCCATAGTCAGCAAATAGGTCATCCTATTATTGGCTGTGATCTATATGGTACAAGTGACTCTTATAAGATGGCGCCGAGATTAATGCTACATGCCACACGTTTAGAGTTTGATCACCCGGTGACAGGATTGCGCGTACTCGGCTTTAGCCCTTGTCCTTTCTAGTGCGCAAATTCAAGCCGCGTTTGCCAAATTATATTGTTACTTATACCGCGATTTCTATCGGTACATGAGGGTGATTTATTGCTGTGCTTTAAATTTATTAGCGGTTTGATACGGACGGAGACCTTTACTATTTTGGAGAGGGCTCACCAACATCATTAGAACGGCAATGAATTGTTACAACAAGGTGGCCTTTCTGTTCTCAATCGACTGCCGTTACCGTTAAAGTTTTGTTATCTTATAGCGGCAAAGGACGCTAGGTAAACAGCCGTCCTTAATCGATTAAATTGTAGCAATAGATCATTACATTAAATGGTGATCTATTGGAATACTGGATAACAGGGAATCATATGTATCGAATAGTTACGGCTTCTTTAGTCACGCTGACATGTGCAACTAGCTTTAATGTACTCGCCAATGAGTATGTACTGAGCAAAGTTGCCAAACCTATAACGCAAAGCGTTAAGCTGAATTTAGATCCAGCAAAGGATAGTTTTTCAGGCAGTACTTCAATAAAGCTTGAAGTGACGGAGGCCACTAAGCAATTACAACTCAATGGCTTGGAATACAGTACCAGCAATATCGTATTAGATGGCAGCAAAGATTGTGAAATGAAAGCCACCATGCAATCGACGGGTGTGGTGTTGTTTGATTGCCCACATATCATTGAGCCTGGCCAATATACGTTATCGATGGACTTTACTGCGCCTTATAACAGGCAGTCTGTCGGCCTCTATAAGACCATTGATGCTGGCCAACCCTATCTATTTACTCAGTTTGAAATGAGTGATGCTCGCCGTGCATTTCCAAGCTTCGATGAACCTGCATATAAGATCCCTTTTCAAGTAACGATTACGGCTCCAAGCACTGAGAAGGTGTATAGCAATACTCCAGAAGTGTCAGTGACGGATAAAAATGGCGCAACGACTCATGTCTTTAAACAAACTAAACCATTGCCATCATACTTAGTGGCTTTTGCTGTCGGTCAATTTGAAGAGATAGCAGTTAAAGGTATGAAAGTGCCCGGTAGAGTCATTACCACTAAAGGCAAAATTGAGCTAGCGCACTACGCAGCCAAGAAAATGCCTGAAGTACTTTCAGCGTTAGAAACCTATTTTGGTGTCGACTATCCTTATGAAAAATTGGATACCATTGCGGTGCCGGAGTTTCCTTTTGGTGCGATGGAAAATGCTGGGTTAGTGACGTATAGAGAAGATATTCTTTTAGTCGATGAAAAAACAGCGAGCCAAAACAGTAAAGAGCGCGCCGTATCTATCATTGCTCATGAGTTAGCACACCAATGGTACGGTAACTTAGTGACGATGCAATGGTGGAATGACCTCTGGTTAAATGAAGCATTTGCAAGTTGGATGGCATCAAAAATCACTCATCAGCTCCATCCTGAATTTGAATCTGACCTGTCACTTTCAAAAAACTATGTGATGGCAATGGATGCAAGAGTCTCAACTAAACCGATTCGAAAGCCGATCAAGACCGAAGCCGATATCATGGATGGTTTAGGCTTAGCCTACAGTAAAGGAGAAGCCGTACTTGCTATGGTTGAAAACTATATTGGTGAAGATGAGTTTAAGGCTGGGATCCGCCAATATATTAAAGATAATGCCTTTAAAAATACTCAAGCGGATGATCTATGGAGCGCGCTGTCAAAATCATCAGGTAAAGATGTTGGGTCTGTACTCAGTACTTTCATCGAGCAATCTTCTTACCCGTTGGTAAAAGTGTCGCTGGTGGGTAATAAGTTAACACTAAAACAAAGTCGCTTTGTTTCCGCAGGCACTAAAGCTGACCCGCAATCTTGGACTGTGCCGGTATCGATTAAATACGGTAAAGGTACCGAGGTTTCACAACAAACCATTTTGTTAAGCAGTGACACACAAACGGTTGAGCTCGCGTATACCCCAGAGTGGATCTATCCAGATTCTGACGCTATGGGTTATTACCGCTGGTTGTTAGATGAAACAGAAATGGCAGCACTTTTACAGAATGCCCAAGCTCATTTAACGGCACGTGAACGTAAAGCACTTATATCTTCTGCTGATGCCTTACTCGACGGTGGATTTATTTCAGGTGGTGAATTGCTTAATATTTTGGGCGAGTTCATTGCTGACCCACATCCAGAAATAGTATCGACTGCCCTCGGTTATTTGCAATCCCAGAAACGTACTTTTATTGATGAGAGTAATCAACAGCAGTGGGCCAAGTTTATTGCAAAACGTGCTAATAGTGCGATAGAAAAGTATGGAGTTGCAGCCAAATCCGGTGAAAGTCCAGCAATCAGTAAACTGCGTCCAACATTGATTAACTTGTTAGCATTTGAAGCAAAAGATAATGCGATTATTGCGACAGCAACAAAAGAAGCAAAATCTTACATTGCTGGAAATAATGACGTTGATCCATACTTGATTGGTAACTATCTCACTATTGCAGTTTATTACGGTGACGCTAAATTATTGTCACTGGTTAAGAGTGAGTTTGAGACCACCAAAGATCCTCAAAAGCGGACTCGATTAATGTCAGCACTAGGTTATGCACCTACTGATAAACTGCAAACAGAAGTGTTAGCTTATACATTAACAGATAAAATTAATGCGCCAGACTTGAGATATATTTTATCAGGTCAAACTTATACTAACGTGCGTAAGCAAAGATTCAGAGATTGGGTTTATGCCAATTACGAGACCATAAAGGAAAAGCTACCTCCGTTTGCGGTGGCGAGTATTCCTTATTATACCGGTAGCGGTTGTGATATTGCTGCACTTGACACTACGGTGCAGTTTTTCACACCTAAAATGGAACAAACTCCAGAGTATGCTCGAACGTTAGCCAAGCTTGATGAGAGTGTACGAAACTGTGTTAGTCTGAAAAAACGTGAACAAGCCAGTGTAGAAGACTACTTAAGTCGCTACTAATCTAAGTTGATTTAATATAAAGCCAGTCTTCGTACTGGCTTTTTTTAACTTCAAATATCATTAAATCAATCAAAACAAACTATTTTCACTTTTATTAGCGCTACAAAATTACAACCACCAAGGAGCGTAAGTAACACGCTTACGTAACCATTAGTCGGGTGGGAAATTAATATTCAAAATGTTAATCGAATTTTGTATTTAGCAAGTACCCGTTCAATCATCTTCAGTGTAACAATACCTTTTTTATTTACCCCCTCAATTTTTGGCATCGAAACAACCTTCCATTTTGTAACTATCTTGTTGTATTTTTTCAATTTACAAGCTGTTAACGCTGGTGGTTTATTTTATTATCTTCTGTTATTTTGTCGTCGGGTCCTTTACAAAGAAGAAATAAAAATGAAACTACAAAAGACGGTATTAGCTGTAGCCCTACTGGCTGCATTATCAGCCTGTTCAAATGATGATGACAATAACCAAACTACCGATGGCTTTAACTTAACTATTGCTCATGTTAATGACACCCATTCAAATTTCGATCCTGTTAAGTCTAGTTTTACCATGGGTAAAGACGGAGAAATTGTATTCAATGAGTTTGGTGGTTATCCAAGAATACTTGAAGCTGCAAATGAAATTAAAGAAGATGCTACTGACGCAAAGCAACCACTGCTTTTTTTACATGGCGGTGATGCATGGCAGGGAACAGCTTACTTCAAACTCAATGAAGGTACGGCAAACGCAGATCTATTATCACGAATGGGACTAGATGCCATGGCACTAGGTAACCACGAATTCGATTTAGATACGGCGAAACTGGCTAGTTTTATCGATAGTGTTAACTTCCCTCTACTGGCAAATAATATAGATACGGGTCTTGACGCTAACCTTAGTGGTTCTACAAATCTAAAACCTTATCAACTGTTTGCATTTGATGGAGTGTTGAAACGTAAAATAACTGAAGTTTCTGATGCTAAAGAAAATGAGCAAATCGTAGCAGTGATTGGCGTGGTCTTAGAAGATATGCCCACTATCGCTACAGGTACAGGCGATGTTAAATTTGAAAGCGAGATAGTATTAACTCAAATAACAGTCAATAGTCTTAAAGCCCAAGGGGTTAATAAGATTGTCGTTCTATCTCATATTGGTAATGCACGAGACATCGTACTAGCGGAAGGCACAACTGATATTGATGTTATTGTCGGTGGACATTCCCATACGTTACTCGGTGACTTTACAGAACTAGGTCAGGGCGATAATGGGATCTATGCTCAATTAGTAAATCAAAAAGATGAAGTTGGAAAAACCTGTATTGTTCAAGCCGGTCAATATGCGCAAGCAATAGGTCAAGTTGATATTAAATTTAACAATGAAGGTGATCTTTTGTCATGTGTAGGGCAGAACACACTGCTGACTAATGAAACCTTTTATCGTGATGGCAAGCGTGAACCTAGTGACCTATTAACTGGCGCTGAGCATGAAAAGGTCGAAACCTTTATTGATAATAATAATCTTATTGATGACGTCGATGAGAATGATGCCATGCGGGTGCATATAGATGCTATTTATAAACCAGCTTTAGAAAAAGCCTATGGCGATGTGATTGCTAATTCTCCAACAGATATTAATCATGAACGTCGACCTGGTGATGCTGGTACTGACGAGCATGGATCTGACGTCGCACCATTGATTGCTCAAGGCATGGTGTTTTGGGCAAATCAAGAAAGTGTAAATTCAGTTATTGGAAAGAAAGTTCAAATTGGTCTTGTGGGTGCTGGTGGTGTGAGAACTGATATCACATCTGGTGATTTCAGAGAGGGAAACGCAGCTTAGAGTTATTGCCTTTCTCAAACTATCTATCCGTTTTGACTATTAATGGCACAACGCTTAAAAATCTTCTAACAACGACAATTATCGATACGCTTCCACAAGGCAGTCATGCAGGTAAGTTTCCATATGTTGGCGGAATGCGTTATACATTCACCGAAGATAATAAGAACGTCAGCGGTAGCATAACTGCAATTGAAGTTAATACTGGCACCGAAACTGATCCTAAGTGGGCTGCTGTAACCGGTGATGCTGAATATGTAGTGATCGTTAATAATTATAATGCTAGCGGTAATGATGGTTGGAATGCGTTAGGGAATGCGCAGCTGTCTACAACTGATCGTGTTGATCTGGTTAAAACGGCAACTGGATATAAAGCTTACCCAGTAGACCATTTAACTTTCAATGCCGATAAGAATACATATAGTGTCGTTTACACCGGAGATGTTCCTAGTTGTGATGATGGTGGTGTTGATATTTGTAATACTGATGCATTATCTTTTATCGATTATGCCAAAGATAAAGTAGTATTAAAAAGTCTTCCATTTGAAACGACGACTGTTATTTATAAATAGTAAGTAACGTCAAAATATTTTTATTAGGAAGGGCATCTAAATTGATGCCCTTTATTATTATAGGTTTACTTCAGTTACTATTTTTATAGATCACAAAATATTTCAATTAACAAGTCATTGGGATCTGTTATTCATTCGGCTTCAAATAATGATTCAATGAACGCGGATCCGTATGTCCTGTACGACCCATAATGTACAGGTGATCTTTTTTATTTTCATGTAGTTGCGTTACACATCCACTACGTAAACTGTGCGCCCCATAGTACTGAGGATCTAACCCAGCCTTATTACAATATCGTTTAATCAGTTGATAAATATCATCACCACGTAGAAATCCTTTTCCCAAATGAGTATCGGTAATCTGGTAGTCTCTAATTTGATTTCCATCTCTTGTTAACGATCTAAATAAGTGACCTTCTTTAATTTCTGCAGCAGAGAGCCACTCTTTAACGGCATCAAATGCAGAGAATGGTTCTTCTTTCGGTAGTACTTTCCATTCTCTTTGTCCTTGCTGATTACTTTTAGAGTAGGGTAGTCTTACTTTAAGTTTATCGCGTAAAAAGCTTAAGTGGTTCACTTTAATATTCGCGAGTTCAGAACGTCGAAACCCTCCTTGAAACCCTAACTGAAGAATCGCCTTATCTCGTTTTTTTGTGAGATTTTGATTTCGTTCATCAATTGTTTGTATCAGTAATTCAAGCTCATCGTACATGATGGGCTGTTGATCATAATCCGCAACCGTTCTATTTTGATTGCGCATAAGTCCACGCATTACTCTAATGACCAAAGGGTGTTCCGTCGGCGATGGCGATCCAGATTGAATATGAAAAAATCGTATAGCAGCTAATCGACTATTAATGGTTTGTGTTGAAAGCTGGGGGCCGCTGTTAGCTTGATAAATATCTTTTTGATGACCGATAAACGAAATAACACTTCTTGGATCTGCGGGCAATGAACTTAAACCATGTGATTCGCAATAGGTAACAAAAATCCCAAAACTAGACTGATATACCCGTCTGGTATTATGAGAAATTTCATAACGAGTTTCTTTAGCTGCGCTTTCAAAATCATTGAGGATAGAAAGAGGTAACTCTTGCTCCTGGTAAAAACCGTCGTCTGCAACAGTCTTTAACGCCTTATTAGAAATAGGGCTAATACGCTTTCCACTCATTAGATGATATTTCCTCGATTAGCACTGTGGTTGTGGGTTTTTATAAGACGTTATAGGGCCACTATTTTAACGATTTAACGCTACCTCTACCAGTGATAATCGTCATTATCACTGGTAGAGAGTGATAGACCAACAGTGTGCTCGATAAGTAAGCTGTTTTGTTTGGGCTTATCGATAATAGAGTAAAGTTAGACACTTTTTAAAGGGATATAATTAACTACGACTAATCCTTTAGTGTTCTAGATTGGATGATAAAACATCATTTTAAACAGTGAAAAATATCAAATGTTAAAATCGGTGAGTTACGCTAAAGGCATTAGCAATATAATGGTGAGTCAGCCGCTACAAATAAGGATAACTGTGCTGCATTACCGCTCAAAATGGTTTAACCATATATTAAATATAAAGGGACTATATGATGAATGATACTAATCGTGAATGGTATGTCCTGATAAAAAGCTAACAAAATTCCCGAAAGTTATGGCTACTACAACAAAGATAACCCATTCGCTAATAATAAAATTGGTCACCAGTGTCATAAGTGTTAGCAATAGAACGCTGAATAAAGCGCTATTAATGCAGATTATTTTGGCACATTATCATTCAAAAAGAGTTAACCATACTTTTAATCGAAGGGGTCAATATGATGTGATAACTAAGCATCAATGGAAATATCATGATAAGGGGCAAGCATCAATCCGGAAGTTATGACAACGGCAACAAAGACAATCAGTACATGGTCTGTCGCTAATATTAAGATTTGTCTCTAATGCGGTAAATGCCAACAATAGAATATTGAATAAGCCCCTATTAATGCAGACTATTATGCCGTATTATCGCTCAGAATGGTTTAACCATACTTTAATAGCAAAAGGTCTACATGATGAATCATACTAAGCATGAATGGCAATATCATGATAAAAAGCCAACAAAGGGCCGCAAGTTATTACTACTGCAACCAGATGAACTGGTGTACGCGTTACCGCTGATAATAAGATTGTTACCCATGCGTGAAACGGCGAAAAGGTTAGATTGGTTTCTACCGTTTGAAAGTAAGATGGAGTTACAAGCCCAGCATATGCCATTATCAACACAGCTGACAGTAATCGCGACAAGCCTTCCTACAGACGACAGTGGTTTATCATTAGATTTAGATGCGGTAAATCTAGCGTTAAACAATTACTTTAGTGATTATGGCTGGCGCATGGTAAGAAAAGAATTGTCGCAGATAAAAAAACGGAAAAAGAAATCACATATTGAACTGAGTAACGATCTAATACATCGGCTAAAAGCGTTTATGACGTTGAAGCAATTAGATAGCTTTGATCAAGCAATGGACCATTTACTCAGTAATGAAGAGCAAGACCATGATATTGACTTGATTGAGATGGGTTGAAAACGGTCACTTAGTTGACCGATAAAGACTATTTTCATGATTATTTATTGAGTGTAGCAATAGCTGCAACAGTTAGGCGGTGGCTAAACGTTGTGCGTTTTGCATGTAAAGGTGCCCAACCTGCCAGAAAACGTTCGAAGTCAGCCCACGCTATATTCACTAGTGGGCGCCACTCCTTTTCTATTTCTCGGCGACTAAATGCACTTTGGAATAAACACAGAGCCGTGTGAAGTTCAGTAAAGTAGTCGTCGATAAGTTGCTCAAACTGACGTTCAAGAGTCGTTTCATCTAAGCAACTACCTAAAAAATAAACCACATCTTTAATACCACAACCGCCACCAATATATTGAAAATCGACTGCTGCAACATGGGCTAAGTCATTGGAAAAACAAAAGTTAGCGATCTTTGCATCACCATGGACTAACGTTTTATATCTGCAATTATTAAGGCGTTTATCAAGCTCAACTGCAGCATCTTTTAACGGTCCTTTTTCCATAGCATCAAATTCTTTCGCTCTTGTTGCTAGGTGCCAATACGTCCCTATTGGCCAAAGTTTGTTGGGCCAATTGTCTAGCGGATCATGTTGCATATTGAGTGCATGAAAACGTGCTAGCCAACGTAAGCAGATTTTTGAGTTTTCCGCAGAGACAGTGGTTAATCGAGTCGGAAACCCTTCGCGATCTAAATCGGACATAACGATCATTTTTGAAGAGAGACAAGACTGACTTAAACTTGCTTGGCCGATAAACTGAGGTAATGCACAAAAGGGTTTTGTTTTATTGGCCCAATGTTGATAAAACTCTGCTTCAACATCATAAGATGCCAGCTTTCGTTGATGTGATATGGTGCCACTCCAACCTCTCGGGTGCTGCTGAATAACAGGGGGATTAATATGTTTAACGACAAAAGTCATATCGGGACCATTGCTGAACTTGTCTAAATCTGGTTCTACTGTTTCAAAACGTGCGATTTCACCATAACCAGACCAGAGCGTCTGAATCACTTCCGTTTTAACGAAGTGAGTTGTTTTAATTATCGCTGACAATAGTTGGTTAAACTCGTGCTCATTATTTTTCAATGTTTTGAACCTAAGTGGCGTCAATGCACCATAATCTAAATAACGAGTCCTTTTGTAGGCGTGCAGACATAGCTTATATAAGTTAAGGCCTGCCACTCTTTTTTGAACTCAATAAAGGACATTTTAACAGTTTGTTTCAGTTAATATTATCGAAAATATGAATGTTGATATAGCCGTGGCGAATCAAGAATATGGTATTTTCCATCGACATCAATATCCTGAATTATTTCACTATGTAACATATTCTAGTCTTGCTGTCATTGATAGTGCAGCTAAAGGCACCCTCATTGTTTGAGGTGCTAAAGAAGATACTGATAAACAAGCATCGACGATAGGGTGGTGATTTGGAATTTTATCTAACGGCGGAATAAAATAGTGCAGTGCGAATGAATTTTCAATAATAAAAAGGCTAAGTCACTGATGTGCCTTAGCCTTTATGCTTTTCTATTCTGGTAGTGAAACTGTTAACCAACGGTCACTGTGTTCAAAAAGGAGTGACTGTAACTTACCTTGTCCCTCAATATTAACTAAGTTAACCTGCGAGGGCCAAAGATCCTGTAATGCTCCATTTGAAATAGACATACCTGATATTTTTTCGGGTATGTTTGTTTCCTGGTAGATCCACAAGTATTTGCCGTCTAACTCTAAGCCGACAAAGGTTAAAGGTAACGGTTTACCATCGTTAGATTCAATTGCAAACTGATGTTGAACATAGTCTGCAAAAGTATTTTGAGTGGCTTTGCTGCTTAAGATATCTGCACTAGGGTCAAAAAGATCTCTTACTGCGTGTTCGGCATCATGTAGATAGAACTTATGCATGACTTCAATAGTGTTAACCCTATGGTTAAAACTAATCGTTGTTACCGCCGTTTTTTGTTGATGAGCATTCACATTGCCGATCATAAAGAAAAATAAACTAGCGATTAATACACGGATCTTCATTTCTTAAGCAGCCTTATCTGTTTTTAAAGTATTGTCATCGTCTTCACTTTTAAGCTCTGTCTTAATGTCCTGCATAATATCGCGCTTAAGTTTTTGCTTACTTTTCTCTTTCTTGTAGGCTTCAATCCTAGACTCAATGATACGACGAGGAAAATAGTTGTTGTTTAGGTCCACATCTGCCGTTTGCCAGCTCGGGTCAATTTCAACTTCTTTAAGTACTTTGTCAGTAACAATGAGTTTATTGACTGAAGTAGGACTTCTACGCCAGATCTCTGCCGGAATATTAATAGATTCAATCGAACCATCTTCATAAGTGAGCTGCAGAAGGATCGGCATTACTAGGCCGCCAATATTGGAAAACTCGAGTACATAATAGTTTTTGTCTTCCTTCACTGCTCTTTCTATTACGGCAAGCTCCCAAGGCTTAAGGTCTTTTACTAACTTGTTATACTTATTACGTTCTTTATTCGTAACTGTATACTCATCATTTTTATCATAAAAATCAGTAACATCTTGATTTAGCTCAACCCAAGTTTTTATACCTTGTTGCTGATCTTTTATTATCGCCATTGGCACTGGCTTGTCTTGTTCCATTTGACGTTCACGAGCAAAATCAATATCTGGATTTTTGGTATTCATTTGTAACTTATAGATTTTGTCTATTGAGATATCAACATGATCTGTAGTGTAAAACCAGCCTCGCCAAAACCAATCTAAATCGATACCGGATGCTTCTTCCATTGTTCTAAAAAAATCGGACGGAGTAGGGCGTTTATACTTCCACCGAGTGGCATACTCTTTAAAAGCAAAATCGAACAATTCACGACCCAGTACGATTTCCCGAAGAATGTTCAAGGCGATTGCAGGTTTGGTATAGGCGTTAGGTCCAAACTTTAAAATACTGTCAGATTGTGTCATCACCGGCACTTGTACCGTTGACTTCATGTACTCAATTATATCTCTCGGTTCTCTAGCCCAATGGGCGTCTGTTTCCCACTCTCTCACTGCTAAAGATTCTAAAAAACTGTTAAGCCCTTCGTCCATCCAAGTCCATTGACGTTCATCAGAATTAACGATCATAGGAAAATATATATGGCCGATTTCATGGATCACTACACCAATTAGGAAACGTTTTTCAGACAATGTATAGGTACGACTACCATCATCTTGCAATTCTGTACGTGGCCCATTGAAGGTTATCATTGGGTATTCCATGCCACCAACAGGTCCATTTATTGATTGGGCTGTCGGATATGGGTAATCAAAAGAATACTTTGAATAAACTTCCATGGTATGGATGACCGATTCTGTTGAATATTTTTTCCAGAGATCGCCACCTTCCTTTGGATAGAAAGACATCGCCATAACCAGTGGCCGCTCTGATGATTTTTGCTCATAACCTTTAGCATCCCACATGAATTTTCTTGATGAAGCCCAGGCGAAATCTCTTACATTTTCAGCTTCAAAGTGCCATGTTTTTGTTTTACTGGTGGCGTTCGCCTCATTTTCTAAAGCTTCTACTTCAGTCACAATAAAGACGGGTTTTTGACTACTTTTTGCTTTTTCAAAACGCTTACGCTGTTTTTTATTTAGCACAGAACTGGCGTTTACTAATTCACCAGTAGCAGCAACAATATGGTCTGCTGGTACCGTGATTTCAACATCATAATCGCCAAACTCTAAGGTAAATTCACCACTCCCCAGAAAGGCTTTATTGGTCCAAGCTTCGTAATCAGTATAGGCGTGGAGGCGTGGAAACCATTGAGCTAATTGGAAAATATCATTGCCACCGTCACGTTTATCTTTAGGGAAATGTTCATAACCAGAGCGACCGCCCATCGCTTTTTGATCCGTTATGTTAAAAGCATAATCGAGCTCAAATTCTGTTGTCTTACCTGGCTTCAATGGTTTCAGCAAATCGATACGCATATTGGTGCCAACGATAGTCGCTGTTAACGGTTTGCCATTGATGGTCACTTTACCTATTTCGTAGCCGACGTCGTTATCCGCTAAAAATTGTTGTCCGCGTAGGGTTTTTAAGCTTATTTTTGTTGGTTTTCCATCGACACTTTTTGCCAGCTCTGAAGGGCTAGAAAATGTACGAGTACGACTCGCGATAGAGTCTGCCTTGTAATAATTCTGGTCCAGTTGTAACCATAAATATTTTAGTGTATCGGGAGAATTATTTGTATAGGTCACCGTTTGTGTGGCTTCTAAGCGTCTTTTATCTTCTAAAAGAGACGCTTTAATATGATAGTCAACTTGCTGTTGCCAATACTGATGTCCAGGTTCCCCAGCGGCATTTCGGTAAACATTCGGTGTGGGTAGATCCGCATCTAATTGACGAAATTTATCTTCAAAATCGCCTTTAGACTGCTTTATTGCTGAGGCGTAGGCTGGAAGTGCCACACCTGACAAAATCGTAAACGCTACGATTGATGACGTTAGTATTCTGTTCACTGAGTACTTCTCTTATTTTATTGGAGTGATAATGCATCACTACTTATAGTTATTTTTTTATACAGTTCAGATAATTATACAATAGACAATGGGTAAGCAGTCAATGTAACTTAATACTTTGTAACGATTAATCTGGTTTAAGAGCCCGTCTTTTTGTAAAGTTTCATGACATTAATGTGTAGATACTTCTATAAACTATCGTTAGAGAAGCCTTCCGTAAGCAGCGTATTAATGGAAATATCGACAGTCTCATTTATAGAGTTAGTTTATGACTTTACGTTTTTATCTCAGTCATCCTTTGCTGGAAATGCAGGCGATATGCAGGCTTTAACTTCAAATTTATAACCGTGAGGCATAGTGCTGTCAGGTGTTATTTGCAAAATTTCATAGTCATTTAATTCAACAACATGCGCATTATTCGTAATCAGGCAACGGGACTTTTCATTCGCTTCCAATTGATAGGCAAAATGCGCAATCAAATCACGTATTTTTTTTGAGTAAAATGTTTTAATTTTTGCTGAATTATTGACTTCATTTTTTATATTTTTCTCTCGTTCTGAGATCTTTTCATCATCTGTATTCATCGTCATATCAAGATTATTAGCAGAATGTATTGTTGGCTTTGTGTCTTCATTTCCTGACGTTAGGCTCAATCCTTCCACATTATCTTTGTTTTCTGTTGTGAGTATTTTAACGATGGTATCTTCTATCGTTGGATTATTATTGGCCAATGCGGGAGGCGTTATCATCGGTTGTTCGTTGGTTAGGAAGAATGATGAACTATTAAAATTATCTTCGATGACAGAATCAACATCACTGAGTAAAGAAAGGTTAAAGATAAGAATGCTAGAGAGGATAAGACGGACAAACATGGTCCACTTTTGAAAGTGTTGATGGCTGGTGATCCTAAAACCTTTAATGCCAAAGGGCCTTGCTATAAGCAATAGAAAGAGATAAATCGGCGCAATTATCTGTAGTAAAAGTAATGCAATAATACTCATGGCTAAAGCCCAAGAGGGCAAGAAGAGTAAAATGGCAAAGTTATGAGTGTAGTTAAAGTGTGATGATGAAACACCGACAACCTCATTGACTACAGAGGCAGATCCAGCCAGTGCAAAATTGGCTATGATCGCGTAAAAAAGCAACAGAATAGCTTTGCCTGCCAGTGAATGCCATACACGATTAAATAGGGGCCAGAATTCAGCAGTGAGACCCAGCACCGTTAGCACGGCCACAAAAACCAAACTATCAGAGAAAATAAGCACGACTATTGCGAGTAGATACAGCTTTTGAACCGTACTTAGTTTTCCAGACAAAGAGGTAATAGCGTCATAAATACTATTGTTTATTGCCATAATTCTTTTTGCTAAATTGAACGCCGGTGGCAGAATCTTCTTTATGGTCACTAATCCAGTATCCTTGTGATCGCTAATGTCGATTTAATTTTATGAAAAATCCAGTTCATTACGATAATGCATATGAGTACATCAGTTCAAGAGGAAGTAGGCCGGAGGTTCATTTACAAACGAGTTTATATAAAAAAACGCATGAAACATGCGCTTTTTAACATTAGGATCTCAGCCTCTAACGAGGTTAGATCTTAGGGTAATTTGGACGAATATCAGTCGGTATAGTTTCCATTTTACTGTTTAACTGCGCAACTTCTGGTGCAAGTACAGCGTAAGTATCTAGGAATATCTTTGACTGCTGGTAATCACCTAACGCTTGGATCATACAGACATCATGTACTAACTCTGTAATGGCTAAGACCATTTTGTCAAAATTAACACTGTACGTCTGTGTGGTTCCATCAAAGGTAAATGCTTGTTTTTGCTTGAAGTAATTATACTGATATGCGGCTCCAGCACCATGAGCTTCATGCACTCCAAAACGCATTGAGCGAAATAGCCCCGCAAAATAAGTCACTAGCATGTTGTCTCTTTCTGCAATGGGAAGCTCACCTTTATCCATTAAGAACAACATGTTGTAAGCCCCCATTACATCTGCTTTACCTTCCTCAATCTTTGAATAGGTTTCTTCAAGCTGGGCTGAGACTGTCGTTGTTTTACCGTCAACAATAATCGTACCAGGGCCTAGACCATGTGATAGTTCGTGGAAAAGAGTTTCATTGAAAAAATATTTTTCCATCAACAGTGACTGTTGCGACTCGGCAATGATTAGATCAGAAATTGGTTTCATAACGGCTTGATATTTGGCATTAAGCACGTTTTTGAGCATGACTTTTTTACTGCCTTTAACTTCTCTAACATATTCATCATTAGGTAGGTTAAATGCAGTTGTCTGTACGCCAGGTTTATTATCGCCGCCACCAGCAACCTGTTCTACGACAGAGATAGGGGATTCAGAGCCTCGATTAACATTTTTATGTTCATCTGGGATCGGTAAGTTAGATTCCATTGCCGTTAGATACTTTTTATAGATATCTAACTTAGCGCTATCTTCTGGATTTCTGACGGTGATAAACGCTTCAAAAAATGTTTTATAACCAAAGAGTTTATCGGTATAGGTTTCGTAAGGTCCAATCGCAATTTCTAAAGATCCATTGAGGTCCATCCAAGCCATTTCTGAGTCACGGTATTCATCATTAAGAAAAGCATCGGCGCGTTTAGACAAAAAAGTTTTTAATGACTGGTCTTCGGTTAACTCAGCTGCTTCGCGCATGAGCTTTGCCGCTTCGGTCAGCTCTTTTTTGTAGTAGATACTATATGGGATAGCCTTTAATTGTGCTTTATCTCTAACAATAACGGTATAGCCACTTTTAAAGCTTTTTTCATCTTCTGGATGTGCAGCAATCCATTGATTAAACTCATTCTTAGTTAAATCAACCGGATAAACACCTGCGCCATCTGGGCGAGCTAGGTTACCAAAAAATGCTTTATCACCATCTAAGGTGTCCCAAGCGCCATAATGCAGATCAAACAAGGATAATATTTCCGACTTATTGGCATCATTTGAGGCCAATATCTGTTGCCGAACTTGGGCATTATTTTCAAATGTCTGCTTAAAGTAGATCCCATCTAATATATCTGCAACTTCGATTATTTTACGCAACACAAGCATGTCAGTCACGGTTAAACTGGATAGATCTGCTTCCATTTTCACATCTACAAAACGGTCAAGCATTGCTTGGTAAGTAACAGATTGCTTTGTTTCTATTAGATTTTTATTGACGTTATTTTCTGTGGTAACTTTGGATGCTAAAGTGTCATCAGCGGCTTGAGTTTGCTCTGGTTGGGAACAACCCGTAATGGCAACGGCGAGTGCTAAAGTGATTAATGAGCGTTTCATTTATTAAGATCCTTGTATTTCTTCTACTTTTTTTATAGTTATCGTTACTTTGTTCTAGCAAACAATCTACACCTTCATAAAAGTAAGGAGAAGCTAAACTTTGCGCTAGCGGTGTAAGTGTTGGATCTCTAGACAGCCAGTAGGCTATGGGATCTTACTCAGGACGTAAAGGACCACAAGTATCCTGCACTGCTTGCCACCATTTTACGTGTCGTTTTATCTCTAAGGTGAGTGTGGCAGGCAAGGCTGTTGGGTCTTCGGAAAAGTAATGCTCAATCAACTGTTGATATTGGGTTTCTTCAAACAAAGCGATTAAAGGTTTATTTAGTCTAAAATACACGCTATTCATACGCGAAAGGTATGCTTGAATGTCTGCTAAATAGTATTTAGTAAATATATTTTTAAGTATTGGCAGCTTTTGATTTGACCGGCCTGTTTGACATTGCACTAGGGTAGAATACGATTCCAAAAGATCGTTAGTCATTTTAAGCTGATACCTATTAATCGCGAGGCTGCGCATATACTTCTTTAGAAATGAGTGTTGATGCAGCAAACTCAAATGTTTCTCGAGCTCCTCTATGTCGGCGTCCTCCCACCGTTGCTGTTTAATCGCTACCTTTACACTCAGTAATCTAGCCAACGCGTTTTCTAGTGAGTTGATGCCTTTAAGTGTTCCGTCAAACGGCAACGATTCATGGCTGCTAAACAGCAGAGCCGCTATGGTTCTATCCGAATGTATAAAAGTATTGAATTGGGAATAAGCATGCTGTTTTTTACTGATTAACTCTTCGCGAAGCTGATCCGCTAACATTGGGTGCTTAATTGATAACGTTTCAATACATGCTGGGGCCAATTGAATAAACTTAACATGATAGATAAGTTGTTGGCTTGATAAAGCGACTTTCCCTAGGATACTATTTTTATTAGCGATTAATTGACCAAGATGACATTCACTAAGTTTAAAACTATCAAGTAACGATATAGTCTGCTTTTTCTCAGGTGCTTCCTTTAACGCTGAGTTAAACCTTTTAAAAGAGGTGGGTTGCAACCTTATCTCATGGCCTAAAACGGTACTTAAGCGCTTTTGGTAATTATTCCACAGAAATTCTGCATCTTTGACCGGACGCTGTAATATCACGCTTAATAACAAAGCAAATATGGCTAAATATCCAAGGGTTTTTAACACTGATAGTCTCGTTATTGGTAGCGTCAAAATATTAATACGTTAACAGCTAAGTTTAGATCTCTTTGTGTAATGACAGTACATATTGAGCATAAATTATGCTTGAACACTAGATGGTAATTTGAAGTGGGAACGCTTTCCTATTAACGGTTCAAGTCATAAGAATCTGAGATAAACACTTCGACTATGGTAAAATAGTTACAGGATAAAAATAATAATTAGAAAAAACATGATCCAACCCCTTGAACCACAACACTTTAATGATGTCATTGAATTAGGTAATTTAGTTCATGGTAATGGCTACTTGGACAGAGCCTCACTACAAAGCATTGTCGATAAAGGCAATAATAACGGCATCAACAGTTGTTTTGTTGCCATTGAATCTGGTCGATTACTGGGCTTTAGATTAACGTATGCCGCTGACCAATGGCCAATCGACCCATGGTGTACACCAAATCGTTGGGGAGTAAATCAAACTCAAGTTGGCTACTTTAAATGCAACACCGTAGCATCTGATGCTCGCGGCAAGGGTATTGGTGGTTTGTTACTTAATGCTGCTATTGGCGCACTAAAACAGCAAGGTGCAATCGCGGGTGTGAGTCATTTGTGGCAACAAAGCCCGCATAATTCAGCTGTTCGCTATTTTACCAAGGCTGGCGGTGTACTGATAAAAGAACATCCTGACCGTTGGAATAATACCCTTGAGCACCCAGATTATAATTGCGTGCTTTGTGGACCTAGTTGTCACTGTGTTGCTTGTGAAATGCTACTTATTTTCTAATAATAAACTCTTTTGAATCCGTTAAAAAGCCTCATTATGAATAGCAGAATATTTGATCCTTTAAAACATAAGTCACCAGCGAACCTAAGCCCCTGCGATTCTTATTGGGCTAGTACAGCGTCTTTAGGTGAGGCAAATAAAAGTCTCCGTGGCAGTCACACTGCAGACGTTGCTATTATCGGTGGCGGGTATACAGGCCTACTAACGGCGCATTATTTGGCAGAACGTTATAATGTAGATGTATGTGTTCTCGAGGCAAATCAGGTTGGTTTTGGTGCAAGCGCTCGCAATGCGGGTTTTGTTCTAAAAGGGGCTGGCCGTTTAGGTTATTCTCAAATGGCCAAGCGTTGGGACTTGAATACGGCTAAGGGGATCTATAACGAATTTAGCCAAGCCGTTGAACGCGTAGAGGGGCTAATTCAAGACTATGATATCAGATGTGACCCGCAACCTAAGGGTTACATTAAAGTCGCGCACAACCTAAAAGCACTGACGCAGCTAAGAGATACAGCTTCATTTATATCAACACATCTCGGTGAAGATGCCCAATTCATAGATGCGTCTACACTTAAAAACGAGTACATGGATCATCACCAAGCTTATGGCGCGTTACGACTTGAAGACGGGTTTGGCGTCAATCCACTAAAGCTGCTTCTGGGTTATAAGTCCATGTTAAAGAAGCAGAGTGTAACGCTCTGTGAGCATAGTTGTGTTGAAAACTGGATAGAGGAAAATGGAAAACATCGTTTAATCACCTCAGAGGGTGAGTTAACGGTCAATAAAGTCATTACCGCAGGTAATGCCTATACCCCAAATGAATTTAACCCTCGCATCGATAATCGATTCCTGCCTATATTAAGTAATGTGATAGTCACGGAACCATTAACAGAAGACGAGTTGGTTGCTTGTGGATTGAAAACACACCAAGTCACCATGGATACGCGTATTCTAAAGTACTATTATCGACTATTGCCTGATAATCGCTTACTGTTTGGGGGCCGGGGCGCTATATGGGGGAGGGATGCATACGACGCTGTCTTTCAACGCCGATTAAAGTTTGCGATGACACAATGCTTCCCCTCGTTAGCAAATAAGTCGATTGCTTATAACTGGACTGGATGGATAGCTGCAACTTTAGATGATATGCCGCATGTTTTTTGTCATAATAGCGTGGGTTATAGTCTAGGTTACTGCGGTTCTGGTGTATCATTTAGTACGCAAGCCGCTTTTCGATTGGCGCAACAGATTACGGGTCATAAAGTCCCCAGTTTACCTTTGTATGATAATGAGCTACCTAAATTCCCATTGCCTAAATTTAGACGTGTAGGACAATGGGGCTACTATCATTATGGTTGGCTACGAGATAGATTTTTATAACCAAAGTCAGCTGGTTTTATGTAGCTGTGCTACCTTTATAGATTACAATTTTTTGAGGAACCGTTAGTGAAGAAGCATCCTGTTGATAAAATGTTAGAGAACCACGATGAACTTACCCACTCTGAGGATGTGAAGGTTCTATCTCATATTCAAAGAGAGAAAGAGGAATGGGTTTTGCACACTGTAATGATTGAAGGTTGTGATACGCCTTTCAAATTCAAAAGACGGAAGAAATACAAAAGTCTTAAGGATGCCAACGTTAACATGACGTACTACAGCGGAACTGAAGGTATTGCAGGCTTTGAGATAGATGTTTTTAAAGTCGTTAGAATAAAGCGTAGCTAATTCATTTTTTGTTGTACAAGACTCTACAGCGTCATTCTCGGATATTCAGTGTTGCGTATTGTGCACTATGCTACTCAATATGGAAGTCATCGAGCTTCCATATTTGATTGAATACGCACTGAACTGTCCCTTTTAAACGCTGCTAGCGATGGCTTATACGAGTCAAAATTATGAGTGTATTCGGTCTCCTATTCAGCACGGATACAGCTAGAGGCACATATAATCCATATCAAAGGTGGCTTTTATTCCATTTATGATGAAGGGTGACATATGTACTTTACACAACAGAATCAATTGCAACACATAGGACTTGCGGCACAAATTGTTAATGACGAAAGATTAGCAATGTTAACGGATACTGTAAAAACGTCAATGAAACTGACCCAGGCTGCATTATTGAAACGTGCTTTAAATAGTGTAAATGTCTCATCGCTTATCCTGCTCACTCATAAATCAGAATCATTAGAGTTACATCGAATTGTATTAGACTCACTACTTGGCGATACAGAAAAATCAATTTTACTTAGTTATATTGATCAAAATATTGAGATCATTGACGAAGCGTTATGTAAAAAAAGAATGAATTAGCCAAAATGCTCTCATACAAACTCTCTCTAAAGGGGATGTTCTTAAGCTAAACCCTCTGCGCGATTCAACTAAGCATGCTGCGGATCTATAATCCTAACAGCTCTTTTTTATTAAGAGCTGTGATTGTCTTTAGTTGTTCCTATCAAACGCTGTTACTTTTATGTCATATGCTATTTCCAGCTAGTTTCCCTTGTGCAGCCGTTACCGTTATTCAAAAAAGTTAAGCTTGATTTTCCCTGTTTATCTCAATTCAATTTTGACATGTGTTACAGCATTTTCTCTAATGATGTAGTGGCTACTCGCTGGAACAGCCTACTAACGGTCATCGCCAATCGCCGCAATGTCATGCCTCCATTTGATAAACAAAACAATGGGTCACGATCAAGCTGAAGTGGTCAACTAATTTTGGCCAAGGACTTAGAGTCATTCTGAAATAATCGTTCAGACTCTGCAGGCGTCAAACCACCGTTGTACTGATGTGGCCTGACTTGGTTGTA
>NZ_JAKIKW010000028.1 GCF_023283945.1 Shewanella gelidimarina
GCTTGGTACTTGAACCCCGGCGGGAAAGAACATTCCCCAGAACAGTAAAGCCACGGCCTCAACGATATGCTAGAAACAAAAATGCCGCTCACCTTAAGTGAACGGCATTAGCCCAAAGGCTCCTTTTTTTGTGTAATAAGAGCAGGCTTTACTGAGCCAAATACGCTAGCACAACTTCATGGTGATCTTTAGTTTTAAACTTATTGAACACATGAGCAATATTACCATCTTGTCCCACGAGAAAGCTTAAACGATGAATGCCATCGTAGATCTTACCCATAAAGTTTTTCTCACCCCAAACGCCAAAAGCATCAGCAATGGCGTGGTCTTCATCACTGAGTAATGAAAAGTTGAGTGCTTGTTTATCTGAAAACTTAGCAAGCTTTGCAACTGGATCTGGGCTAAGGCCCAATACAGTGACCGATAAGTCATTAAGCTGAGGTTGGCTATCACGTAGGCCACAAGCTTGCACGGTACAACCTGGGGTTGAAGCTTTTGGGTAAAAGTAGACCAGTACGGGTCCTGACTTTAACGCATCGCTCAAGCTAACTGTTTCGTTATTTTGATTCTGTAAGGTAAACAGCGGCGCTTTATCGCCAGCAGCTAACGTATTCATATAATGTCCTCTTTAATCTAAACTATCAATGCCTTGCATATGTTCCAAGGTGCACTCTAACGACATCTCTTTGGCAAGCTCGTAAATACTGATTTCGAGTTTTTCGAGATCAACTTTCTCGGGAACATTAATGGTGAATAAAATATTTTGAGATGGTTTACCCGCATCATCTTCGTCAGCATGGGACTTAACGGCGGCTAAATCTAACGAGCGGTCAGCTAAAAACTGGGTGATCTTCTTCATGGTGCCACGTTGGTCATGGCCATTAAAGTTGACTTCCAAACGGGAAATATAATTCTGCGTAGTATGTTTTGATGTTCGCTTCATGACGGTCATCAATTCAAGCTCAACACTTAAACTCGGCAGGGTAGATTCCATCCTCGTGATAGAAGACCATGAACCTGACAACATCATAATCAAGGTAAACTCATTACCAAAAAGTGCCATTCGACTGTCGACAATATCACAGTCACACTCACTTGCGAGTCGAGCAAATTTACTCACAATGCCTGGACGGTCGGCCCCCATTGCAGTAACGACCAAGTGATTGGACATTAAGTACCTCATTTTTTGTATTAGTAGAACAAAAAAACAGCAGATTTATGATGTGTGCTTTTTTGCGGTTAACAATGCTACCACAAGTTAGTTAATTTGCGATCTTTGTCGTTGATGCAAGCTGGCATATTTAATATATTTCAAGTTGATAATGAATCTGGCATCAGTTGCTCAGTAGTGCTTGTTTTTAACGGCTTGCATCAGTACCATAGCCAGTCCTGAACCCTTGGGGAATACACATGATAAACGGAAGCATCGTCGCCTTAATCACACCAATGAATAGTGATGGCACAGTAGATAATAAGAGTCTTGAACATTTAGTTGAGTACCATATCGCCCAAGGTACAGATGCAATTGTTGCTGTTGGCACAACAGGTGAGTCGGCAACTTTGCCAGCAAACGAGCATATTCAAGTTGTTGCACAAACTGTAAAGTTTGCAGCAGGGCGCATTCCAATTATTGGTGGAAATGGCGCAAATGCAACATCAGAAGCAATAGAACTGACAAAAGGACTATCAAGTGTTGGCGTTGCCGCCATGCTTGGCGTGACCCCTTATTATAATAAGCCGTCGCCTAAAGGGCTTATCGCACATTATAAAGCGGTTGCACAAAGCACTGATGTTCCTCAAATCCTATACAACGTACCCGGTCGTACGGCCGTTGATATGTTACCAGAGACAGTTGCAGAGCTATCGAGTGTGAGTAACATCATTGGCGTTAAAGAGGCTACGGGCGATTTAGCTCGAGTGAGTCAGTTGCGCCAATTATGTGGTGATGACTTTTTACTCTATAGCGGTGACGATGCAACGGCTCGAGAATTTATTTCTTTAGGTGGCAATGGTGTTATATCGGTAGCAAACAATATCGTTCCTAAAGCGTTTAAAGCTATGTGTGATGCTGCATTAGCAGGAAACACTGCCGAAGCTATAAAAGTCGAAGAATCTATTAAATGTTTGTTCGGTGCACTATTTTGTGAAGCCAATCCTATCCCAGTAAAATGGGCAGCTCATAGAATGGGACTTATCAGCCAAGGTGAAATTCGTTTACCTTTAACGGAACTTTCTACCGAGTTTCATGGTCTGTTGCTAGAAGCAATGAAAAATGCCCGAATTGAGGTTTAAGAATAAATGCTAAAGCAAGTATCACCATTATTACTGATCGCAGCTGTTACAGCGTGCAGTACGCCGATTGACAGAAGGCAAGCAAATGACGTGGATCAACAATATCAAGATCTCTCTTCTGCGCCTCAGTTAGTTATGCCTGAAGGTCTAAATCAACCTAACTACAGCAAGGAATATGATATTCCTGAAGTGGGTTCTAAAGTTGATACCACATTAGTGGGTAGTACCTTAGACATTCGTCCGCCGCTACAGGTTTTACCTATGGCAGCAGGTACACGTGTTGAAGAAGGCGATGACAACATTAAGATTATGGTTGAATCGATTGATAATGATTCAGACCTAAAGCAAGAGATCTTCGATGTTCTAAAAGAGTATTTCGCGAGTCAGTCGGTTGAAGTTCGCGCCGAAGATTATGAAGCGGGTACATTTGAAACTGATTGGATTGAAAGTTCTGAAGTGGTCGAATCCAGCTTTTGGGGCAGCGACAAAGTCTATCTATTACGTCAACGCTACAAATACAATGTTGATGTTCGACCACACGGTCGCAGCGGTAGCGTCACCATCGATCTTATCGAACATGAAGAATCTTATGATGGTGAGGAGCAAGAAATTCTACTCAGTGGCGAAGATAAGCGTCGTTATACCATCGATATTCTAAATGAATCGATAAGCTATATGAGTGTGAAACGTGCTCAAGCAATGAAAGCTAAGCGTCTTAAGCAGAGCTTAGGTATTGACGTCAATCTGATTTCAGAGCAAGACGAGCAAGCGTATTGGCTTGCTGACGCTAAATTTAAGCGTACTTGGGATCGTTTGCGCATCGTATTGCCAGAAATGGGCTTTGAAATCGTTGATATGGATAGCAACAAAGGGCTGTTATATATCAATGTGACTGATGACTCAGGTTTTTGGAGCTCATTGTGGGGTGAAAAGAAACTGACACTCGATGAAGGTTCTTACCGTATAGAGCTTAAAGACGACACTGACGATAATAAAACCCAGATCAATCTATTAGGTGCTGACAATGCGCCATTAGATAGCGAAGTTGTTATTGCTATTTACGAAGGCTTTTCCGAGTTAATGGAAGAAGATCGAAAAGTGCGTTAACGCATTACTGCGCATATAAAAAGGAGCCTTGGGCTCCTTTTTTTATATCTGCAATAAACGGGTTTAGAGTTTTGTCATCTCTCGAGCTAATCATATTGAGTGTGTTATATCCGGTCGATAGAGGCAAATTTTAGGTAAAAGGTTGTGATAAGGGTTTTGACCACAGATATACCCCAAATAATTGATAATCTATTGATAAAGTGCTGCTGATTAAGAATGTGACTGGAGTGTGTTATTTGTAAGAAAAAGTAAAACGTATTGATGCATAGTCACAGCAAGGTAAACTACCCCCAATTGAATAAAGTAGTTTGTTAGGAAATCCATGAAAAAAATAACAATAATCATACTGATTGCATTAGCAGCAGGCTTTGGATATCAATATTATCAACAACAGAACGTGGTCAAGGTTAAAAAAGCTAGGCCTACACCCAATGTTGTGGTCGCTAAAGCGACGATTCAACCGATCCGTGATGAAGTGGAAGCGTTAGGCACCAGCAAAGCAAACGAATCTATTACGGTAACCCCTAAAGTGTCTGAGGTCGTGACTAAGGTCAACTTTGAAGATGGTGATTTAGTTGAGAAAGGTCGCTTAATCGTGCAGTTACAAGATAGCGAACAAAGAGCGCGAGTGACGGTAGCAAGAGTGAAAGTGCAAGACCATCAACGGGAATTGGACCGGATCCGCTCGCTAGTCACAAGCCAAACGATTGCAGAGCTTGAGCGAGATCGATTACAAACACTCATCGACACCGCGAAAGCAGAATTAGCGCAATCGCAATCTGCGTTAACCGATCGACGGATAACGGCTCCATTTTCGGGTGCACTCGGCTTACGTCAGGTCAGTGTCGGTGCATTAGTGACTCCTGGTAATGCTATTACTACACTCGATGATATCTCTGTCATTAAGCTGGATTTTTCCGTACCGGAACGCTTTCTTCAATCGTTAGCGATTGGGAAGGTTGTTGAAGCGACAGCAGTTGCGTTTGATGGTGAGATGTTTGTTGGCAAAGTGGTATCTATTGATAGCCGCATCAATCCCAGTACGCGTACCGTCATTGTTCGAGCACTGATCCCAAACCCTAAACACCGTTTGCTTCCTGGCATGTTGATGAAAGTAAAACTCATTAAACAAAGCCGAGAAGCGTTAATTTTACCCGAGTCTGCGATTATACCAATACAAGATAGACACTATGTTTACTTGGTCAATGATGAGGGCGTGGTTGAGCAGCAGCAAGTGACGCTTGGCTTACGAAAACGTGGCTGGGTTGAAATTCTCGATGGCGTTGAACTCGACGAGCAAGTGGTGATCCGCGGTATTTTGAAAGTCCGTCCAGGTGATACCGTTAAGGTGACCTTTAGTGAGAAATTTAGCTTCCTAAAGCAAGCTAGCGTGGAGCCAGTGGCATGATCTTAACGGACATTTCGGTTAAGCGGCCGGTCTTCGCTTCGGTTATCAGCATCTTGTTAATCATTTTTGGTTTAGTGGCATTTGAAAAACTGCCGTTGCGCGAATATCCTAATATCGACCCCCCAGTCGTTTCAATTCAGACTAACTACCGCGGCGCCAGTGCGGCTGTCGTTGAAAGCCGAATTACCCAGCTCGTCGAAGATAGAATTAGTGGCGTTGAAGGCATTAAACATATTAGTTCATCAAGCAGTGATGGGCGCTCGAACGTCACATTAGAGTTTGACGTTGGTCGAGACATTGAAGCCGCTGCCAACGATGTCAGAGACCGAGTGTCAGGTCTTTTGAATAACCTTCCTGTAGAAGCTGATCCACCAGAAGTTCAAAAAGCCAATGGCGGTGATGAAGTCATTATGTGGCTCAACTTGGTCTCGGATCAGATGAACACATTGCAGCTGACCGACTATGCCAGGCGATATCTTGTCGACCGTTTCTCTGTGATCGATGGCGTGGCTAATATGCGTTTAGGCGGTGGTAAAGTCTATGCGATGCGAGTCTGGATCGATAGACAAGCATTGGCCGCAAGAAACTTAACGGTTGCTGATATTGAATCGGCATTGCGATCTGAAAACGTTGAGTTACCTGCAGGTAGCATAGAATCTAAAGAGCGACACTTTACCGTTAGACTAGAAAGAAGTTATCGCACCTCTGATGACTTTGCCAATTTGGTACTCGCCGAAGGTGATGATGGCTACTTGATTAAACTAGGCGATGTGGCAAAAGTCGAAATAGGCTCTGAAGAGGAGCGTATTACGTTTAGAGGTAACCGAGAGGCGATGATTGGTCTTGGTGTGTCTAAGCAATCGACAGCCAATACCTTGGATGTTGCCCGTGCAGCCAATGCTTTAGTGGATCAAATTAACCCCACTTTACCAGCAGGCATGGAAATAAAACGCTCTTACGATAGCTCCGTCTTTATTGAAGCCTCGGTCAAAGAGGTTTATCAAACGCTGTTTATTGCCATGTTCTTGGTCATAGCGGTGATCTATCTGTTCTTGGGCAGTGTTCGTGCCATGCTAATACCAGCACTCACTGTCCCCGTGTCATTAATGGCGACCTTTATCGTGCTTTATGCGCTGGGTTACACCATTAACCTACTGACGCTACTGGCGATGATCCTCGCCATTGGTATGGTGGTTGATGACGCCATCGTTGTACTAGAAAATATCCATAGACGCATTGAAGAGGGCGATAGTCCGCTAAAAGCGGCGTACCTTGGCGCCCGGGAAGTGGCATTTGCTGTAGTCGCGACAACCTTAGTACTGGTTGCGGTATTTATGCCAATCACCTTTCTCGAAGGTGATTTGGGTAAGCTGTTTAAAGAGTTTGCCGTCACAATGAGCGCAGCAGTGATCTTCTCTAGTATTGTGGCGTTAACATTAAGCCCAATGATGTGTTCTAAACTGCTTAAGCCTGCAGGTCAATCTTCTTGGCTTGTAAGGAAAATAGATAGCGGAATGAATAGGCTATCAGCGGGCTATCGAGCTTGGCTTAGAAAGGCAATGTTACATCCGTTTATTGTGTCATCATTCATTCTTGTTGCATTGGTCAGCAGTGCATACCTTGCAACAGAAGTACCGCAAGAGTTTGCACCCAGAGAGGATAGGGGATCTATGTTCCTTATCGTCAACGGTCCACAAGGGGCAAGCTTTGAGTATATCGAATCTTATATGGATGAGATTGAAAACAGATTAATGCCGTTAGTCGATTCTGGTGAGATCAAACGCTTATTAATCCGCGCGCCCCGTAGTTTTGGTCGTAGTTCTAACTTTTCTAACGGTATGGCGATCATCGTATTAGAAGACTGGGCCGTAAGACGCAGTGCCTTTGAAATTATCGGCGATATTCGCGGACGTTTATCTGATTTAGCCGGCGTACGAGCGTTTCCTGTTATGCGTCAAGCTTTTGGGCGTGGTGTGGGTAAACCGGTACAGTTTGTACTGGGTGGCCCTAGTTATGAGGAACTTGCTCGCTGGCGCGATATTATTATCGAAAAGGCGAAAGAGAATCCTAATCTTGTTGGCGTAGATCATGATTATAAAGAGACTAAACCTCAGCTTCGAGTGGTTATCGATAAAGATAGAGCTGCAGATCTTGGGGTTTCTATTTCACATATCGGTCGTACGCTGGAATCCATGTTAGGTTCAAGGCTAGTGACAACCTTTATGCGCGATGGTGAAGAGTATGATGTCATTATTGAAGGTAATCGTGATAATCAAAATACGGCAGCGGATCTTGAGAATATCTATGTGCGTTCAGAACGTTCACAAGAGCTTATTCCGTTATCAAACTTGGTCAGTGTTGAAGAGTTTGCAGATGCAAGCCAGCTGAATCGTTATAACCGTATGCGAGCCATTACCATTGAGGCAAACCTTGCAGATGGTTATAGTCTTGGTGAAGCACTTGATTATCTCAATGATTTGACTCTCGAGTACCTGCCGGCTGAAGCGATCGTCAGTTATAAAGGTCAGTCATTGGATTACCAAGATTCAGGTAATTCTATGTACTTTGTCTTTATCTTAGCGCTCGGTATTGTGTTTCTGGTATTAGCGGCGCAATTTGAAAGTTTTGTTCACCCTGTGGTGATCATGCTGACAGTGCCATTGGCGACACTCGGTGCCTTAATCGGATTGTGGGCAACGGACCAAAGCCTCAATATATACAGCCAGATTGGTATTATCATGTTGGTAGGCTTAGCGGCTAAAAATGGGATTTTAATTGTCGAGTTTGCCAATCAACTGCGTGATAAAGGCGTTGAGTTCCAAAACGCTATTATTCAAGCATCTAGCCAACGTTTACGCCCTATCTTAATGACTGGGATCACCACAGCAGCTGGGGCTATTCCATTGGTAATGGCTGAAGGTGCTGGCGCAGAGACACGCTTTGTCATTGGTGTCGTGGTTTTATCGGGAATCAGTTTAGCGACTTTCTTTACGCTATTTGTTATTCCCGTAGCTTATTCGCTGTTGGCTAAAAATTCGGGTTCGCCAGAGATGGTTGCTCAACAACTCGAAAAAGAGCTTGCGGATTAGGCTAGTTAGAAAGGTGAGTTAAAAATAGACAACAAAAAAGGCGCTTTAAGCGCCTTTTTTATTGTCTGAATATCAACAAAATAGAAAGATAAAATTACTGTGGTTTATCGCCTTTATCATCTTGTTCTTTCTTTTTATCCTGATCGACAGGATCTGTTGATTTAGGTTTCTTCTGATCTTTACCGAACTGAGGCATCTTGTATTTAGCGCTGTATTTAAGCACGGCTAAATTACTGGCGATGACACCAATCACTAATAAAATAAGTAAGCCAACTTCTAGATCAGACATATTCTTACCTTATTGTTAATCAACTGCCAAACGAGATTCACAGATACGAATATCTTCAGGTGTATCCACTTCTGGCGAGTCAAAAGCACTGATGGCGACTTTGATCTTGTAGCCATGTTCTAGGGCGCGTAACTGCTCAAGCTTTTCCAAATCTTCCAATCTACCGAGTGGCAGCTTGGCAAACGTGTGCACAAACTTACGCGTGTAGGCATATACCCCTAAGTGTTTATACACCGGGTAATCGTCAGTATCACGGCCAAAAGGGATGCGTGCACGTGAGAAATACAATGCATTAAACTCATTATCAAACACCAGCTTTACATGCTTTGGATCGTTGAGCTCTTCCTCTTCGGTAATTTGAAATCCGAGAGTTGCCATTCCGAACTCACCAGGGTGACGGTCGAAAAGGCTAATAATTTGTTCGATAGAGATAGGGTCTATCAGTGGCTGATCACCTTGTAGATTAACCACTAAGTCGTCTTCTGCAAGCCCTAGCTGTGTGATAGCATCTTCGATACGATCCGTACCTGAAGCGGCTTCTGCACTTGTCATGATAACCTTACCACCAAAACCTTCGACGGCATCTTTTATGCGTTCGTCATCGGTTGCGACATAGATATCTTTAAGCCCTTTTGCTAGTGATGCACGCTCGTAAACATGCTGGATCATCGGTTTACCGTTAATTGGAGCCAATGGCTTGCCAGGAAAACGACTTGAGCCGTATCGAGCAGGGATCAACAAGGTTACATTCATTCAATTTACCTAATAATAAAATTAATGGGCTTCTTGATAGAAGCCCATTTAGCATCTAAAGAGGACTTAGATACGACGGAATAGCTTAGTGAGCATTTCGTCTGTGACTTTCTCTTCCCAGCCTTCGCCATAAACATTGTCCCAAAGTGGGCCCATGCTCTTCGTGACGGCAACCATCTTAGCGATAGTTTCGTCAGGCAAGTCTTTACAGATATTCTTTGGTAGGACAATGTTATGTTTATCCATCATCTTACGGAACTCTGCAACACCCTCAGGATAGAACTCTTCGAGCACGTCGAATGCTAAACAGTTACCGATACCGTGATGGTAACCAAGTACATAGCCTAGACCATATGAAACAGCATGACATGCACCTACTTGGCTGTAAGCAATGCTCATTCCGCCCATGTAAGATGCCATCATCAGCTTGTCATCTTTCTCTTCATGGTCGTCAATGAAGACTTGGCGACAAAGATCCATCGATTTTTCAGCGAACGCTTTAGCAAATTCGTTGAGGTAGGTACCTTCAAGTGATTCAACACAGTGAATATAGCAATCCATACCGGTATAGAACCACTGATCGGTAGGCACGCCAGCAATTAATTCTGAATCCATGATGATTTGATCAAAAACGGTGTAATCAGAGTTAAGTCCAAGCTTACGCACAGGTCCGCAAAGCACTGCAGTACGAGACGCTTCTGCGCCAGTACCTGATACTGTCGGAATACCGATGTGGTGTACTGCTGGGTTGTTTATTAGATCCCAACCTTGATACTTAGCACTGCCACCGTCATTGGTTAGCATAAGAGCTACAGCTTTTGCTAAGTCGAGGGTAGAACCACCGCCTAGACCGATAACACTTACTGGCAACTTGCCGCTAAAAGCTTGTACTTGTTCAGTCAGCGCATCAACTTGCTTAGTGCTTGGCTCGTCATCGACATTGACATAGATAAGCATGTCTTGGTCTTTAGCAGGGACTCGGCCACTAAGAGGCTTATCTTGGTGAACGTCATCGACCAAAAAGACCACAAAATCATCTTCACTTTTGCGTTCTTCAGCGAGAACAGTATCTAGCTGGACAAACGATCCGCGACCAAAAATCATTTTTGGTACACATTTGAAATTTTTAAAACTCATTACAACATTCTCCGTTGAGACTATTACTGTAAAAAGTGCAATCGCGTCTTAAGAATAGACGCGACAACGAAATAAATCTTATTAAGCGAACGCGCGCTTAATATTTTCGATACGTTGGTTTATCTCTTCTTCAGTCCAAGATAGCTTGATCAACATCGAGATAGTACGGCTCATAATGGCATCAGACTTTGGTACTGAAACCTTAGTATAATCAGGACGATCTTCGATTAATGTGATCGGTAAAGCGGCCGGAGACTTAAGCTCTTGGATATGCTTCCAGTTGTTTAGGTAATGCCAGTTATTGATATACCAGTAGAAACAACCATCAACGCCATTTTCAGCTAACTTCTTGTTGATCTCAATAGTGCGAGCTTCAGTCGGCATAAAGAATGTTAGGAAACCTGCTGAATCGCCTTCTGGATCGGGCAGTTCGCGGAAGGTAAGTTCCGGAATAGTCGCCATTGCATCTTTGATGACTTTCTTATTGGTACGTTGAATATCAATAATTTTATCAAGTTTACGCAGCTGCGCTAAGCCCATCGCAGAGTTTAACTCTGAGATGCGGAAGTTCAGCCCCATCATGGGATGACCTTCAGCGCCACGATCGTTGCCAACATGGTCATGGCCGTGGTCAGAGAACATGTGTGAGTTGTTGTATATGGTTTCGTTGTTAGTGATGACCGCTCCGCCTTCACCACAGGTGATGGTTTTAACAGAATCAAAAGAGTAGCAACCTACATCACCGATGGTACCAAGGGCCTGACCTTTGTAACTAGCACCAATTGCTTGGCAAGCATCTTCAAGAATAACCAGGTTGTGCTTAGCGCAAACTGCTTTAATCTCATCCATCTTACCCATAGAACCACACATTTGAACTAAATTGATGGCTTTAGTTTTTGGTGTGATAACCGCTTCAATACCTTCAGGAGATAAACAAAGCGTTTCATCAATCTCAGCAAAAATAGGAACAGCGCCTGCCATGAATACAGCTTCAACTGAAGCGACAAACGTGAATGGTGGTACGATAACTTCATCACCCGCGCCAATGCCAGCTGCAGCCATTGCGGTTTGCAGTGCAGCGGTACCACTTGATACTAAGTGAGCATGCTTTGCATTCATTTTCTCGCAAAGTAAGGCTTCCATCTCGCGTGTTTTCCAACGATCATTACGCATATGATCGAAGTTATAACGGAAAGTAAAACCGTTCTCCATTACGTCTGCAACTTCCTGCTTCTCTTCAGGACCAAATAATTCAAAACCAGGCATGGACATTTCCTTAGAATTTACTGCGCTCATAAGCGCTAAAAATAACTAATGGATTATAACTGTGATATGGGGGTAACTGCGAGATTTCTTAGCAATTTTCTATCGATTAATGCAATTATACCAATTGCATTAAGTATTTGACCCATTCAGAGCGCCTCAGACTTTTCAATTCAAGGCGCATTGGTGAAGAAATGGTTATTCCCTTTTAAGCCAATGCAAAGCAGAAGTGGAAAGTCTAAGCCGCTCACGTAGTGCGGCCGACGTTTAAAGGAAATGGCAAAGCCCTTTAAGCTTCGTTGTGGGCTTTAGATATACGACTAAATGGTCTATTTTGTTCCATACAAAATAAGACATTCCCACCCTCCTTGGCGGTCAGATTTAGGAGGTAGAGCGAAGCAGGATGCCAGAGCCGAGAATAACTATTAGCTTCAATCCCCCATCTTGCCTACAGGGCTTTGAATTCCCGCTGAATGGTCAAACTTTTAATGCAACTGGTATTACACGCAATAACGGCAGTTTCTGAAATATGAGTATGCTTGTTTGGTTATCGGGAGTCTCAATTTCGCGGTTTAGTGAAAGGAACTACGGCAATAAAAAAGCGCTGCTAAGTTTAGGGAACTGCCACTGGAGAAATCGACAAGAGCGGTGGATTTGGCTAATGCATTGACATACTTGATATAACAAAGGCTATCGACTCTAAAGCACTGATAGCCTGTATTTATATAGAAGCTACTTAGTTTTTATTAAACTCGCTTTCTTTGTTTATTGTCACATCAAGATCAGAGAGTAGGCCGTTTTCGACACTGTATATCCAACCATGAATGGCCACTTCTTGGCCACGATGCCATGCCTCTTGCACTATTGTGGTGCTGCAAACGTTATCGACTTGTTCCATTACATTAAGCTCACACAAACGGTCAAAACGTTCCGCTTCATCCATCTTGGATAACGTTTCTTTATGCAGACGATGAATGTCTCGTATGTGACCTAACCAATTATCAATTAACCCAAGCCTTTCTGTGCCCATTGCAGCCTTTACACCACCGCAACCATAATGCCCTACGACCATGATATGTTTAACTTTTAACACATCGACGGCATATTGAAGTACCGAAAGACAATTAAGATCGGTATGGATCACCATGTTGGCGATATTACGATGAACGAATACTTCGCCAGGCATTAGATCAATGATCTGATTAGAAGGGACTCTGCTATCAGAACAACCAATCCATAAATACTCAGGGTTTTGCTGTTTGGCTAATTGCTCAAAAAATTTGGGGTCTTCTTTGAGTATGCGACCAGCCCAGCGTCTATTATTATCAAAAAGCTGTTTTAGTAATTTCATTCTGCTCTTATTTTCAGTCAGTTAACTAGAACGATGATGCAGGGCAAGCATATCATCAATTGATTACCTTGCTGGTCTATTCAGTAATGGTTGTTTGTGTTCTAACAATCAGTAAAATTGTAGAACACAAACCTTAACTGGTTGTTAAATAATGTTGCGTGACGGTAATGTATGTTTAGTTTGTTTCATTTCTAGCTAATTTGTAGCAGTCAGAAATTCAGTTAGGTGCTGATTAACAAATTCAGCTTGCTCTAAGGTCGATATATGGCCCGCATTAGGAATATGGATAAACTTACTGCCATCAATGGCATCGTGCATTAGGTAACTTTCTAATACTGAGCGTGCTTTATCTTGCACTCCAGCCATAATCAAACAGGGTAACGTCAGTTCTTCCACTTGTTCCAACGTATCTCGTCGGCCGAAAATCATCTTTCCTAAACGGAATAGGCTATCGATTTGCTCGCTGTTGATATTGGCGAGTGTTACATCAAACTTATCAACCAGTAATTGATTAGGATTATCCGCAAAAAACAACGGAATTATAGTGGCTCGTAGAGCTGGGGAAATACCTTTTTCATGCTTTATGACGTCAAGCATAGCGTAGTATTTGTCGCGGGTGATCTCTGGCTCAAAGCCGATAAAGCTATTGAGCATGACCAAGCGTTTAACGCGGGTTGGCGCAAGTAGCGCTAATTCTGCGCCCCACATAGCACCGACAGATAAACCGATAATCGAAAAATCTCCGATATCTAACGAATCCATTAGCGACAGCATTTGAGCAGAGACATCGCGTAAGTTACGGCATTGGGCTGGCATATCTGTTGATAAACCATGACCCCATAAATCGGGGACGATACAACGATATTGTTGACTCAAAAGTTCAATCTGTGGCGCCCACATTTGCGCATCCCACAGGTAGCTGTGCCCAAACAAAAGCACAGGGCCTTGGCCGATATCAATATAGCTAATGGTTTGATTATCGATAGTGTATTGCTGTCTATGAGTGGCAAAATCTAGATTTTTCACGGATTATTCTCTGTCATTGTGAATTTATTTGTTATTAATTTCGATACTTGATTATAGCGGGACTGGCGCGACACGGTAAACATATTCTCGGGTTAACGCGTCTAACTTATCCAGGACTTGTTCTTTATATAATACCGACGAGTGTTGCAGGATATCGGCTAAGGTCTCTACATTGAACGCATCAACATAGTGCTTAGATACCGGATAATAACTAAGATGCCATGGCTCTGCACTGACACCACTTAAGCCTTGTTGAAAAGGCAAGTAAAAGCCAAAGTGTTGAGCATTGCTCATTAACCACAAACTCAAGTTATAGCAGGGCCCATTCAGTTGATACTCCTGCGGAATTAGCTGTAAATCATGCTTTGATATCTTGTTGCTATCAAAAATATCGATATCAGTACCCCAATGATGTCTTGAGGTCCCAGGCAGTGCGGACCATAGCAGTATTAGCGCCATAATCTGCTCTGCTGTTTTGCCGTCGATGTCGACTGGCTGAGCGTCTTTGTTCAATAATACGCGAGTGCCACTGGCTTTTGCATTCCAAATTAGCTGCTGCCGATCAAAATCTCGAAAAGCAGAGCATATCTCTATCGCTAACCCTTCTTTTTCAGCAGCCGTGCGCATTCTATCAAATGCGTTCGCGGTTTCTTGCTCAAGGAGGTAACCGTAGCACTCAATTAAATGAGCACTGCTGAGTCCATAAAGGTGAGGCGCTGCTATTGGCACAACAGATTTTCCAAAATAGCTTCATAACACAGAGCCAGTTGCTCGAGGTCGGAGACTTTCACGCATTCATTCACTTTGTGAATTGTGGCGTTAACAGGGCCTAACTCCAGCACTTGTGCACCCGTTGGCGCAATAAATCGGCCATCAGAAGTCCCCCCTGATGTTTGAGGATCAGTCTCCAGCCCGGTAACCTTTCTAATGGCATCGCGCGTCGCATCTAACAGGGGACCGTTGCCGGTTAAGAATGGCAGGCCATTGAATATCCAGCTTATATCATAATCTAACCCGTGTGCGTCGAGTATGTTAAGCACACGTTGGATCAAGATGTCAGCGGTGACTTCAGTAGAGTACCTAAAGTTAAACATGACCTCCAATGCACCAGGAATGACGTTTGATGCCCCAGTGCCACCATTGATATTAGCAATTTGAAAGCTGGTCGGCGGGAAAAACTCATTGCCATTGTCCCACTTCATCCGGGCTAATTCATCGAGCACTGGTGCCGCTTTGTGAATAGGGTTGTCAGCAAGGTGAGGGTAGGCGACGTGTCCTTGCACCCCATTGATGGTGAGGTTGCCTGTTAAGCTTCCACGGCGTCCATTTTTAACAATATCACCCAGTTTATGCGTTGATGATGGCTCACCGACTAATGACCAAGTGATTTTTTCATTACGCTCTTCTAAGGTATCAATGACCCGAGTAGTGCCATTAATAAATGGCCCCTCTTCATCACTCGTGATAAGAAAGGCGATTGAGCCGTTATGGTCGGGATGGTTTTTAACAAACCGCTCAGTAGCAACTACCATGGCCGCAAGTGAGCCTTTCATATCTGCTGCGCCGCGTCCATGCAGGTAGTCATCAATGACGACAGGCTCAAAAGGTGGCGTGTGCCAACGGTTGAGATCGCCAACGGGTACCACATCAGTATGGCCAGCGAAACAGAAAACAGGGTCTTGGGTGCCTTTTCGAGCCCACATGTTAGTGGTGTCTTCGAACACCATATCTTCAATGTTAAAACCGGCATCAGCCAGCCTTTTTGCCATCAAGGTTTGACAACCTTCATCTAGCGGCGTAACCGATGGACGAGAGATTAAATCTTTTGCCAATGCTAGTACTAAAGAGTCTTTAGATTGGCTCATAGATTAAACCACGCTTTATATTCAGCTTCTTTGAATCCGACATTAACTTTGCTGCCGTTGATGAGTACTGGGCGTTTGATTAATGTTGGATAAAGTACCATTAGTGCGATAGCTTTCTTTTCATTAATGTCATTTTTTTCGGTGTCAGTTAAATTTCTAAAGCTGGTACTACGCTTATTAAATAAGGTTTCCCATCCAACGACAGCGACCCATTCTTCGACTTGCTCTGCAGTGAGCCCATGTTCACGAAAATCATGAAAATCAACGCTAAGATTATTCTGTTCGAGCCATTTACGGGCTTTACGTACGGTGTCGCAATTCTTAATGCCGAAAAGTGTCAAAGCGGGTACTCCATTATTAATTTTATTAGTGGATCTCATTGTGGCATTGGTTTTGTTAAGCCTCAAGGAAGAAATAGCTCAGCTTGGGGTTATTGAGTTTTATTCAACTTATTGGCGTTGATATGTGATAAACCTGATGAGGAAACATTACATGTAAGCAACAAAAGCCGAATGATTGTATTCGGCTTTTGTTATGTGAAACGAAACATTATCTTAAAGTATGGCGGAAAAAATAATATCTTTACCCGCTTCTAAGGTCCCCTGCTTTTTATCTAAACCTTTCACATCTTCCATGTTGGCGATAAGTACAGGCGTCAATAAGCTATCGGCATGCTCTTTTAGATATTCAATATCGAACTCTAAGATAGGCTCTCCCATTTTGACTTCTTGGCCCTCTTCAGCGAGACGTTTAAAACCGTTCCCCCTAAGCTCTACAGTGCCGATCCCAAAATGAACAAAAATCTCTAATCCTTGCGGAGATTCAATACTAAAGGCATGGTTGGTTTCAAAAATTTTGCCTATGGTTCCATCTATCGGCGCAACAATATGCTGGCCTGTTGGTGCGATGGCTAATCCATCCCCGACAATTTTTTCAGAGAATACAGCGTCGGGTACTTTCTCGATCGCAACAATTTTGCCAGAAACGGGTGCATATACATTTACACTGCCCGCGATGTCTGTTTGTCCGGAAACAAGACGTCTAATGCGGCTTAAAAATCCCATTTATTTGCCCCTTGGAATCATTATAATATTCAAATTAGACTGCATTTATTATATCTCTATAAACTAAGACCTGTTAGATAAAGATTTAATTCTTCGATTCTTTCTATCTTTTGTGCCTGTTTGGCCATCTCTAAGCAAGATGGGTAACTGCTGGCTCTTATCGCCGATTTGACTTCCAATAACGAGACTAGATTGACACTGAGTTCATCAATACCCATTCCCACAAGTAAAGGTGCAACAATAGGGTCGCTGGCCAATTCGCCACAAAGAGAGACTTTGACATTGTGCTGCTTGGCAGTATCAATACTCATTTGAACCAAAGTTAAAATGGCGGGTGAAAGCGAAGGGTAATCCCGTGTCAGTTGCGGATTTGTTCTGTCAGCAGCCATTGCATATTGTGTTAAATCATTGGTGCCAATGCTGATAAAGTCGAGCCTAGGCAGCATTGATGCAAGGTTTATCACGGCGGCAGGTGTCTCAACGACGATTCCGTAACTGAGTTCACCATACCCTTTTTCTTCTTCGTTTAAGCTGCTTTTACATTGTTCAATCAATTCAAAAAGTGTGTCTAGTTCTTCGACTTGGTTGATCATAGGAAACATCAACCGAATAGGTCCGTGGTTCGCAGCACGCAAAATGGCTTTTAGTTGGGTGATCAGTATTTCAGGATGTGCGAAGGTATATCGAATGCCTCTGATGCCTAGCGCAGGGTTATCTTCACAGGCTGGATTTAAGCAGGGTAACTCTTTATCAGCGCCCACATCGAGGGTACGTATGGTAAAGGGCTTGCCATCCATGAGCTGAAGCGCATCGCAATAGAAATGGTATTGTATTTTCTCCTGTGGAATAGTCATGGTATTCATTAGCATGAATTCGGTTCTAAAGAGCCCGATCCCTTCAGCGCCAACATCGGTGAGATGGCTTATTTCATTTAAACTGCCCACATTAGCCAGTAATCCCACACTGTGCCCGTCGAGGGTCTGAGCGGGGAGATCTTTAAGCAGCAAGAGTTGCTGTTTATGCGCTTCATCTTGTTGGCGTAGTTGGGTCAGTCTTTCGATGATGTCAGCTGTGGGGTTTAGATGCAGCTCGCCGTCGATAGCGTTGAGTACGACGGCGTCGCCATCGTTAATTTGTGACCGTTCAAATTGGCAACTTAACAGCGCTGGGATCCCAGCGCTGCGTGCCAAAATCGCAGTATGGCTTGTTAACCCTCCGGTGTTAAGCACTAAGCCTGTTATGTGTTGTAGCGGTAGCATGGCGAATTCAGCGGGGGTGAGATCATGGGCCAATATAATGGTTGGCGTTGTTAACTGGCTGAGGTCCAGATGTTGTGCGCCGCTGAGTCTGGCGATTAAGCGACTCGCTAAACACAAAACATCCTGTGCTCTATTGGCTAAATAGGGGTCTTCTAGTTGTTCAATCTCTGAAGCTTGATGGGAAAATACTCTCTCTATGGCCACCGCTGCATTAATTTGTAGCTGGCTAATTTCATTTACGACGACCTCTAGGAGTGAATCATCATCAAGAAAGAGTAAATCAGCTTCAATCAGATCATAATGCTCAGAACCGACCTTAAGCTTTGCTAGTACCTCTGCTAAATGGCCTTTTTGCTTATTGAATGCTTGTGCTAGTTTTCGTTGTTCATTGGGTATTTTATCAGAGGACAAGCGTCGATAGTCGATTTTTTCATGGTGTAGATTGAGGTGTAGGGCTTGGCCGAACGCGACGCCTGATGAAACAACAATACCTTTAATCGACATAACGGAGCCTTTTAGCTAAGTGTAATAAGGAGTTCAGAAACTTCTTCAACGGCTTGCTGAGCTTGTTCACCTTCAGCGATAACTTTGACTTCTATACCGAAATAAAGCCCCAGTGTTTGCAGCTTAAAAAGACTTTTTGCACTGGCCTGCTTTCCGTTACATTCTACGATAATATCGCAATCAAATGATTTGGCTTTTTTAACTAATAGTGCCGCAGGTCGAGTGTGTATACCGTGCTTAGCGGTTATTGTAACGGTTTTTTGGTACATATAATCTTCTCGTTAAAAGGCTAAGAATCGGCTGTATAAGCTGATGATTATCTGCTCTGATGTTCAATGATTTGATAGTTCTTTTTCTTGAGCGCTTTTGTAGCTTCAACCAAGGTGTCTTTTTTTACCAGAATATAGTCGGTATCGAATGTAGAGATAGCAAATATACTAATTTTTTCTGCGGCCAACGCGCCTGATACGCTCGATAAGATGCCTGTCATGGAAAAGCCTAAAGGGCCCAATACTTCAAGACAGCGCCAACCATTTTCCTGCTCTAGACTTTCCATTTCGAAGGTTGAAATTACGACAACTGACAGTTCTTCGCTCGTTTTCCCGATAAAGTAGATCTCTTGCTGAAAAATCGCACTCGGTACGATACTGTCAGGGGCGAGGCTATGAATAGTAAAAAGTTGCGGATGAATCGCTAAGGTCATGCGTGCCATAAATTCAATTCCGTATTGATAGAACGTCCGAATTGAATTTAGCTTAACATAGTTTGAATAATGAAAAAGGGGCAAATTATGCCCCTTTATTAATGTGGGTAAGCGCTTAGCTGACCTTAAACTGGCTTAAGGTTTTGGCTGAGTTTTTGCTAATTGATTGTAATGACACTGCGGCATGACGGTTGCTTTCGTTGGCCTTCACCGACACTTCAGTCAGTTCTGTAATACTGCATATGTTGCGATTAATCTCTTCAGTGACCAGAGATTGCTCTTCTGTTGCGCTGGCTAACTGCGTGTTCATATCGCTGATATGAGCAACGAGATCCAAAATTTCAGTTAGCGATTCGCCCACACCCTTAGCTTGACTCTGCACTTGCTCCGATTGTTGTTGTGTACGCTCGTTACTTGAGACGACCGAACTCACGCCTGATTGGATCTCAGTGATGATTTTTTGAATTTCATTGGTAGAGTCTTGAGTTCGGTTTGCTAAAGCACGCACCTCATCGGCAACGACTGCGAATCCTCTACCGTGCTCACCTGCACGGGCGGCTTCAATCGCGGCATTAAGCGCAAGCAGGTTAGTTTGATCGGCGATGCCTCTTATCACATCTAATATGCTGCCAATCTGTTTTGAAGACGTGCCAAGATGGTGGGTTATCTGCTCAGATGTCTTTAACTCTTCGACTAATCGCTGCGTATTATCTAAGGTGTTATCCATTTTCTCCATGCTGAGCTGGGCTTGCAGTTTGACACTGTTTGCGGCGTCTGCGGCTTGATTGGTGTTGGTTGCCATCTCATGGGTGGTTGACAGCATCTCGTTGATTGCAGTTGCAACGCTGCTGGTTTCTTGATGGAGGTGATCAACACTGCTATTTGACTCCTCTACGGCATTAAGTAAACGCGCGGCATCATCATCTAGGTTTTTTCCAAGCGGTTGCAGTTGAGCAACCGTATCTGCAATCTTTATCACAAACAGATTAAAAGCCTCTGCTAGCTCTGCTACCTCATCTTTACCTTTTGTGGGTAACCTTTTGGTTAGATCGCCGTCACCTTGCGCAATATCTTTCATCGCCGCAATCGCATTTTTAAGGGGGGCGGTAATAGATAGATTAAGCAACAAGAAGAATGAAAAAATGGGAATAGATATCATTAGCATGATAAGCACGTAATCAAATGCCATCGAATACATGACATTGTTGATCTCGCTATTATAACTGCCGGTAATGAGTGTCCAATCCCAAGCAGGATAGTACCTAGCCTCAACCAATTTATCTTCTAACTGACGGCTTTGAGGGTTAATAAAGCTGACTTGGCCTTTGGCCGTACCATTGATTGCTGCAGCTGCAACGATTGCAGAAAGTGTGGTGTCATTACCTTGCTGGTTAATGCTGGCAAGCTTGTTGCCGATAGTTTGCTTACTGGCGCCATTGGCTAAAATGGTGTTGTCTTTATCAAGTAAAATGAAGTGGCCGTTATCGCTAGAATGGATCTGGCTGATAAGGCTAGCACTTTCTACCTTTGCATCTCTTTCAGAAATGTCACCATTACCCGCTTGCATCCGATGTGCTTCAATAACACTGATAACCGTGTTTAGCTGCGCATCATTTTGCTGCCACTTTTGCGTAACAAGGTTGTTGTATTGCTCGTTTATCGAAAAACTGGCAAAACAAACGGTACCGATCGCTGCCAGCATGAGCATTAAAATAAGTCGTTGGAGGATGGTTAGTTGTCTTAAAAGGGCAGTCATAAGAGCCTGGCTCCATTAAATAAAGAGTGTCATGAATGTATCGTTTATTGTTAAGCAAAAGAACCCATAACAGTATGTTTATTTTAAAAATGTTAACTACATCTACTCTTTATTTATTTTTATATTTTCTAAATCATAGATCTCAATTTCAGCCGCTAAACAGCATTTTATTTTGAGGTTTAGAATAGATGTTCTGATGACTTTTTTTTAAGCATAATTTATTTCGCCTAATGTCTGAACACCTGCAGATGAAATCGACGTTTTTGCTTTGTTTTGTTACGGGATTGCGGCACTATGAAACGATTACTACAACAAGGTTTTAATTATGCTAACAACGCAAGAATCTGTAACAACTGATGACATATTACGCAAGCTGTGTTTGTCAGTCTCTCACGTGCTTTCTAGCACCACCAACAGCCAGATCACGCACGCTGGAATGGTGCAATCCATCACGCGTACGTGTCTAAAGCCTGACTTAGGTTGTTTTTCAATATTTGACGGTGGTTTCTCTGGATTAGTGGTTATCAATTTTTCGGCACCCGCTGCCGTTGAGATTTATCGCGAATACATGATTAACATGGGAATGCCAGAATCTGAACTGGCGTTTTCGCATACCTCAGATGAAGTCAGTAATGTGATGGGCGAACTGATGAATCAGATGTTAGGTGATTTCATTAATAAAATAAGTAAAGAGCTGCAAACGTCGATTAGTCAAAGTCAGCCAAAAATGTTGACGATTAATAAGGAACTTACTATTTCGGTTGATACCAACCTCGATGAAGCCGTGGCCAGAAGAGTGTCTTTCAAAACACAAAACAACCATATTTTTTATCTTGAATTCGCAATGGATAAAACGGAGTTCATTAAGTTAAACGATTTTGATGCCGATGAGGATTTTGACCTAGACGCCTTATTAGCTGAACATGCTCAAGGCAATGGTGCGCAGTTGTCAAAATCAGCACCAAAAGAGGCCCACATGAACACCAGTGCAGACGATCTGTTTGACGAGTTAGGAATTTAAGACGATAAGGCAACCTCGGTTGCCTGCCGGTATTGTTTAGATGGAATTTAAACGTGCTATAGCGCTATTTATATACTAATAAGAAAGGTTTAAATAAATATTTTGGTCATAAAAGCAACCTCAATCAATATCGCCTACACAGCAGGGGGGACTCTCAATCTACCGTGTCTAGAGTATTGCGAAACAGCCCTCTAGTTAATGTGGAAACACGTCAGCGGATCCCAACCATAGCAAAAGAGCTTAACTACAAAGTCGATAAACATGCCAGTAACCTCCGCATGCAAAATAGCCAAACGCTTGTCTTACTGCTTTGTGAAGATCCAGCCAATGACGATTCACGCATTAATCCTTTTTTCCTAGCGATGCTGAGAGCGAGCTAATCGCGATTAGCGTCATTGGGCCTCAATGCTAAAAGGTTATCAGTACCCGCTGAAATTGCAGTGGTAGGTTATGACGACATTACTGTAGCAAGTTTACTAATCCACTGTTGAGCAGAACACTAAGCTTGCCAAAGAGCTTCTAGTCGAAAGCTTGTTAAAGCTAATGAATGGCGAAGAGGTAATTATCACCATTGATCTTGACGAACCTTGTGATTTGGCCATCGGCTTAGCCGCTTATTATGTTTTACAGCTTGCTAAGCGTATTGAGCCAATGTATCGGCCTAACGCATGGGTGTTAACGGCCTTGGCTTGTTAAGTATCTTTGTACGTTGGCTTTACTTTGTTTGGTTATCGCCTGCATCAACTTAAATTCAGGGTGTTGAATATGATGATCTTGTTTAAGATCCTCGAGCATCACCAACCATAAATCCGCTGTCATTTCTGAATCCGCTAACGCTCGGTGAAATACACCGTCGTGTTCAATCTGCTTATAGTGGATCAGGCTGCCAAGTTTATGATTAGGCGCGTCTTGATAAAGTCTTCTGGCAATTAACATAGAACAAGCAAACTGACCGTTATAGTCCCGACCTATCAATTGAAGCTCAGCGTCTAAAAAACGCTGATCGAAAGAGGCGTTGTGGGCAACTAGATTATAATCATCGATAAAGTCAGCAAATTTATCCATCACCTCTTCACACGGCGCTGCGCTACTGAGCATTTGATTGCTAATGCCAGTGTAACTTTCGATAAAGCTACTGACTCTAAATCCTGGATTCATTAGCTCTTGAAACCTATCGATGACAATGCCGTCTTTTAACATCACCGCTCCGATCTCTATTGCACGGTCACCTTGAGTGGGAGACAGGCCGGTGGTCTCAAAATCCAGCACAATGACAGTGTTGGCTTTGTTGCTAAGTTCGGTGCTTAAACGATGCGGATCTACTGCAGTTGAAAAGTGTGCCAATGTGCTACGCGCCCTATTAAATTTGTCGTTATTGTAGTTCTACAGCGAAGTGAGTCAATTTAAATGTTGTGGTTAATTGAATACCGCGGTGTTAATACGTCGTTTAAGACGACTAATCTGTCATTTTATGATCTCGACCAAATTACTAAATGCTAATACTTGTTAGTATCGCCGCAAATTATAGTGGGTAACAAATATGCAATTAGATTTAAATGGTATAACGCCAAAACAGTTTCTAGAGCAGTACTGGCAAAAGAAACCACTGGTGATCCGTCAAGGCTTTAAAAACTTTAAAGATCTCCTTTCACCAGAAGAGATGGCAGGGCTTGCTTGCGAAGACGTGGTTGAATCTCGCCGCGTGTTTAAAGAAAATGATGAATGGCAAGCTGAGTTTGGCCCATTTGAATCTTATGAAGAATTGGGTGAAACTGACTGGACGCTAATCGTGCAAGCGCTTAACAACTGGGTGCCTGAAGCTGAAGAACTGATAAAATGTTTTGATTTTATCCCACGCTGGCGCTTAGATGACGTCATGGTCAGCTATGCCACACCGGGTGGCGGAGTCGGTCCACATATCGACCTTTATGACGTATTCATTTGCCAGGGTTCTGGCCGACGTCGTTGGAGAGTGGGTGATCTTGGACCCCATAAAGAATTTGCAGCACATCCAGCATTACTCCACACCGAAGCATTCGACCCCATTATCGATGTTGAATTACTACCAGGCGATATCTTGTATTTACCACCAGGGTACCCTCATGACGGCGTCACGATTGAGCCATCAATGAGCTTTTCTGTGGGTTATAGAACGGCGTCAGCCAAAGATATGATCAGCGCTATGGCAGACCACATCATCGACAAAGATATGTGTAATGAGCAAATTGCCGATCCTGATCGTGTATTAAGCGAAAACTCTGGCGTTGTTAATAACAGCGATCTTGAGCGTATTAAGCAACAACTTTTTGCCACGCTTGATGACAAGTTAGTCAGCGAGTTTAGCGGTCGTTACCTCACTCAATCTAAGTGCGAACTAGATTTGCCAGAAGAGTGTTTAGGGTTCCAAAGCTTAGATGTGACAGAGCAACTTAAGCAGCAACCTTTAATTAAGCTTGGCGGTCTACGTACCCTGTATTTTGAAGCAAGCGTTGCTGACGGTGTGCTTTATATCAATGGCGAGCAATTTACGCTTTCAGCAAGTCGCGAAGCGTTCATTGCATTGTTATGTGATACCCAAGCGCTAACAGCAGAAGACTTAAGCCCGTGGTTAGAAGATAACGAAGTGGTTGAGCAATTAACCGCTTGGGTTAATGCTGGCTATTGGTATTTTGACGATATCGACTAAATCTACTTAACACTGTAGATTCAAAAAAGGGTTCAGTGACTGTTGTCGTTGAACCCTTTTTTTGCTCATTGTTTAAGGAGGATGTAGCGAACAAGCTTAATGCTCTTATATGAGCAGTAGGTACAGCGTTAAAATATGTACTGCCATACCGCGCCGATGGTATCAAAATCACTGCCAACTTGCGTTACCACTCCCGTACTGGCGTAGAGCTTAATGCTATTGCTGCGGTTTATTGGCGCTGAGTAGGTAAGGCCAAAACGTGAATTTTCTTGAGAATCTAAAGAGTCGATATTATTTTTCTGAGTCTCTCCCCCAAAATAAAAGTTGGCGTTGAGCGACAGCCAGTGACCACGGTTGAAGATATAAATTAAATGACCTTGCATGGTATATTGTGGCTCCTGCTTAAGCTCCACATTATTAAAGTATTCATCGTTATCGCCATAAAATCGTACCGAAGCCACTAAGTCGTAATACCAATCACCCAATCTGTGAGACATGCCGATCCCAGGTCTAAATACCCAGCGATTAGCCCCCGAATTAATTAACTTATCTTTATCGTACGATCCAATGGGTAGGGTGAGCTGTAGACTGGTACCAACGACAACGCCCTGTTGCCAAGCGGCGAAATCTTGAGGCTTCAATGCGGGCGCGCCGTAAAAATTCCAAGAGAGTCGAATGTTTGGGTCACCATAACCGCATCTATCAGCGCTGACTTGTTCGCCCTGAAAATCGGCGCTGCCTTTGTAACAGATCCGGCTAGCAGTCATATCTATTTTTGATGAGCGTCCCGCTAAAGCAAAAGTGTGGGCATAACCAATCACCCCCGCATTGATGGTGAGATCGGCATTTTCAATGGGTGCAGAGGGAGCAGGTGATAGATCACCTTCTGAGTGGGCAGCACCCACAACCAAAAAGTTCATTCCAATGGGAATATTGGTATAACTTCTAGGTTCCAAATCTTGGGCAACACAAAAGGATGCGTGGCTGAATAGCACCGCTAGGGTAAGGGCCTTAGCGGGGGATAAATAACATTGCTTAAATTGATGACTAATATTCAACCAGTATCCTTACTTGATAAATAGTGAGCAACTCTGTTTGGGCTCAGTGTGAACCAATACAGTGTTTATTCACACTCTAAGTTAACCAATTTGTCAGCTTAATCAAGCATGTTATGCTGCTAAATATTCAACAGTTACAAACAAACCGGTTTTCTGAAATTGGTAAGTATGTCAAAGCCATCAAAATAGGTCGTTAAGTGTTACCAAGAATCACCATTGAGCAGTCAATTCGACAAGCGCTCACTATCGCGCATCAAGATGCCGTTAATGCGGCTAAACGTGCACATGACACGGCAACGGGCAGTGAGAGTGTTGCCGAGAATAAGTACGATACATTCGGCTTAGAAGCATCATATCTTGCTCACGGTCAATCCGTGAGAGTCGCTCAATGCAAAGAGGATATGCTGGCTTACGAGCAGTTATTTGCAGTATTGAAACAGAAAGCGGCTACCGACGCTTTAGCTGAAGTTTCAATAAAAGGACCAAAAAAAGTCGCGTTAGGTCACTTAGTCGAGCTAATTGATGAAGATGATAAAGTGAGTCGACTCTTTATGGGTCCTAGTGCTGGTGGCCTAAAAGTACCGTTAGATAAGGCCAGTTTTATGCTGATAACGCCTCAATCACCCATAGGTCAAAAATTACTGACATGCGCAGTTGATGATGAAATAGCGTTAACGGCTGCAGGTAAGTGTCATCGTTATGAAATCAGTGCCATAAGTTAGGGTGTTATTTTATCAAAGCGCTTCGCTTTAAGCACCAAGCACCTAACCATTTTGAACATTGCAGCGTGACTTATTTTAAAAGGATTGAGATGGCATTAATGACTACCGAGCGGCTTATTTTAAGAGAAGTCACCTCAGCCGACGCCGAGTTTATTCTCGCACTCTATAACGAGCCCAGTTACATTGAAGGTATAGGCGATAAGCAAGTTTATACAGTCGAGAAAGCAATTGAATATATTGCTAACACCTTTACTAAAAGTTATCACCAAAATGGTTATGGCATGTACTTAGTTGCATTACGCGATGTTGGTACGCCGATTGGGATCTGTGGTTTGATCCGTAGAGATTATCGCGATGACTTTGAGCTTGGTTATGGCTTTTCTAAGGCTTTTTGGTCGAAAGGATACGCTAGTGAAGCGGCAGCATCAGTGCTGAAATACGGCAAGCTGCAGTTGAATGCTAAAGAGTTTATTGCGGTAACATCAATGTCGAATCAAGCATCAATCAAGACATTAGAACGTTTAGGTTTTATATTTGATAAAGTAGAGAAGCTAGCAGCATATGAAGAAGAAAGTCGTTTATTTAAGTTATCCGCAGAGCCAATAAAGGTGCCCTTGCTACTCGAAATCGATGAACTCAATATTCGTGCATTTGAAAAGAGCGATCTGCACACTTTTGCCACCTACCGAGCCGTGCCTGATGTTGCTCAATATCAAAGCTGGCACCATTACAGTTATGATGATGCAAAAAAATTATATGACTCAATGCAAGGTCATGTATTTGGCGAGGTTGGGCAGTGGTTCCAACTTGCTATAGTAGACAAGCAAAGTAATCAATTGCTCGGGGATCTGGCAATACACTTTATTGATGAAGATCAGGTTGAGGTTGGCTTTACGTTAGCACCGGAAAATCAAGGCAAAGGCATTGGCAGAAAAGCACTTTCTGCTTTTGTTGACTACCTGTTTGATCAGATGGATAAATATCGGATTATAGCAACCACTGATTGCGACAATCATGCCTCTTATAAATTACTCGAGAGGGTCGGATTTCGCCGCGAAGCGCATTTCGTGAATAACACATTTTTCAAAGGCGAGTGGGGCAGTGAATATCAATATGCACTGTTAAAGTCCGATAGGGTTTAAGCTTAGTGATATAGGCTGAACTGTATACATACGTATACACGCTGCGATTTTGACGGTATAGATACATGTGAGTAATGGAGTCTTGATTGATGCTAATTTTTTTTAAAGTGCGATTACTAGTTATCTTGTCTATTTTTTTAATTTCTGGCTGTAATGTAGCAAACCATGGGTCATTTACCAGTAAAACCTATCAAACACCAGCTCAACAAGAACGGTTGGTAAACTTGGGGCCTGTGGTGGGTGAAAGTTGCCAGACACAGTTTTTATATTTAGTGCCAATAGATGGGAGTGTTTCCACGTTGGCAGCGATTAATCAGGCAAAGCAAAAAATTGAAGGTACCGTCATATTGGCTGACATGATCATTGACGATACGCTTTCAATTCAATTTGGCTATTCCGAGCAATGTATAAGTGTGCATGCGATAGCCTATGGTTCGCCTGTTAGCGATTGAACCTGTGGCATTAAGCTTCTTCACATAAGGCTTTGCCTGCTTGATAACAGCTAGGTTGTCTTGGACAAACGGCGCCGCGTGAACAAATCAGTCGTGCTTCGTTTTGTATGCCACGTTCTACCCAATTGATATTAAGAATTTTAGCGACGCTCATTAGGTTTTGTTTAATATGTTTCGGCATATCTACTGAGCCGCTATTGTCTGCACAGATCTGTTTTAGTTCCGCTGCGATAGAAGCTGCATCACCCCCTTGGGCATCAATGGCGGGGTTAAGATCGATACCTGCGCAAAGCACGTGATTGTTACCCGCCATATCTTCAACTTTTATCGATTCACAGCAATAAATCCTTGGCTCTTGAGCCACATCCAAAATAGATATTTGCGCAGATGTGCCAACTTGTGGCTCGTTTATCATTCTAAATACCGCCCAATGCTGGCAAGGATCTTCGACCACCCGCATGTTGCCCCAAGGCAGTGGAATGCCGTTGCCACGGTAAACTGCTTTTAATTTACCCGGCGCATAGGCATCAAAGTAATGCCAATGAGGATAAGGGGATACTACCGTCATACGGCGCATGGCGACCGATGCGGAGACACCTACGGTTTTATTGACGTTTATCTCATAACCATGGCGGTCAAGGAGTTGTCTAAAGGGCACTTTAGGGCAAAGCAGGGCACCAGCAAAAAAGCTTGATTCAAAATCCCGCCAAGCATGCAAAATATCTTGAGCGTTTAACGTCGATGATGCTGGGGTGGCTATCTCTTCGTGCGCAGCAGTGTGGCGACGGCCTGCTGTTAGAACGCATTTTAAACCGTCTTTATTATGTAATACGCAATGTCCTATATGCACAGACAGATCGTATTTAAGCCGTGTTGGATAAGATTTAAGCATCTTGTTTAAGTAGATAGTGGACGGTGGCTCAAAAAATGAAGTCACCACATGGGCGGTGCTAACGCCCATTTCATCGACGACCTCTTGTGGCGTTCTGTCAATCCACTTAAGTTTTAGCCCTAACGATTTAGCAATTGCCTTTATGTCATCTAAGGCGAGTGGAAGACGCTTTTGACCGACCTCTTCTGCTGCACGTTCTAGATCCGGGAAGTGGTTTTGGTGGTGTTCTTGGTGGGCTCGAATGAGTAAATGCGCAAATTCTCGTCCCGTGGTGCCTGTTTGTGACAACATTTCGGGTATGGCAATCTGTAGAATATCACTCGAAAACAGAAAACTAGGCTCTAAAGCCATACCGCTAATCCCCCCTCGACGACCTTTTTCGGGGGTGATAGCATCATCTTCTGGTACATCATCGAGGAACCAATCAACCTCTTTTTGGAACACTGTGGCGATGACGGCAAGCATACCGGCACTGGGTACACGTTTCCCTCGTTCAATCATCGAAAGGTAAGATACAGAGGGGGCTGACTCAGGATCGACTCGCACACAACGGGCAGAAAGATCTTCCATTGTAAGGTGATTTCTTTTACGCAAATTTCTAATCTTGGTACCAAGAAAATGTGACTTTCTGATCAGGCTCTGATTACTTTTCATATTGTAAAATTCACAGTGTAAAATTTTTATTGTGAAATTGTAATCAAATTTGCACTAGACTACAAATCAAGCAGTCAGAAAACGAACACGTTATTTGAAAGCAAATGAAGTTAGTAACGATGAGTGACCTATTTTAGGAATGAATGAGGACAGGGCTATGGATATATCAACAATCAATAATACTGCAAATAACCACGAGAATAATCTTTATATTGGTTCAGAATTTGCTGATGTTAATGTTGTCAGCCAGGCAGCAAACGACGCATCAACACCCTGTGCTAAAATCTTTTTGGATGATAAGTTTCCGCTAGCACAAGGTTCACATAAAGATGCGTGTAGTTATGTTGTCTACTACCAGCAGCTGTTAGTGTTTATGAACGACGGTAGTCAAACTGGTTTACGTTGCCCAAAACAATTCGTTGCACTTAACGGCCATAAAAGTGAGCCGACAGCTATTTTGCTTAAAGACAATGGCGTTCATGTAGAGCTGATTTTCGACAGAAAAAGTGAAAAGGGCGCTCAAGATTGTGCCAATATTGAAGATATCTTAGTTGAAGGGCATCAGTACTGGATTAGCTTAGTTAATGTCGAAAATACGATAGTAGCGTCATCGGTACTCGATCAAGTATTTACCGCTAAAGATGGTAGCGACTACACGCTAAAGCGCTAGTCGAATTAGCCTTTAACGGAATGTTATCGGTATAAAAACACAAAAAGCCCCTTTATAAGGGCTTTTTTAGTGCCAAAGACGACGAGTGATTGCTCCCTAAATTTGAGTTTTAAATTTGAGCTGATTTAGCGATAGTGTTTAATCAAGTGCCTTAAATTGAATTGCGGTTTCACCGCTGGAGGCTAGTGATAGGCTCAACACCTCATCGGGTGCAACAATTTTAGTTTCGATAACATCGTCGTAAGGATTATTACGCCTATTTGTTGGTTTACCATCTTGGTAAACCAGCACCTCCTCGCGAACACTTTGAGTTAAGAAATCCAATTTAATGTCTATATTTCTGGCGTTATCGTCGGTAATTGCGCCAAGGAACCAGTCTTTACCTTTAGTGCCCCCCCACGCCCTTGTCTGACACAGACAACAAATTCACTAATCTCACCAGCTAATGCAACGCTTTTCCCAATCGGTTGGTACGTCCTTGATAAATTGAAGGTATCAAGCGTTCAACATCGTTTCTTGGCAAATTAGCCGCCATCGCTATTGGACTATATAGCACGACATAAAAGGCGAGCTTTTTAGTTAAGGTGGTTTGCATCCGGTTGAGCGCATGAAGCCCCTTTGGCGCTAAATCAAAAATAAAGGGAGTCAAGTGCATAGGGCCTGAAAACTACGCATGTACGCACGGGTTGTATTGTGAACGGGGCTATTTAGCGGTGGCCCCACGCATTGAATTCTTGACCTCTTGCTCCTTTCAGAGCAATCGTCTTTTGGGATCCAACAAGCATGTATTCTGCCTGTTTTTTGTTGCGGCTTTACGGTGCTAAAGGTTCCAAATTATAGGCGAGTAAGCTTTCTACACGATTAAACAAGGGCTATTTTAAAAGCGACTTCAGCTAATACCAATTGCATCAGGTATTTAGTCAATTCAGAACCGCTCAAGCTTTTCAATTCAAAGCGCATTGATGATGTAATGGCTACTCCCTTATAAATTAGTGCAAAGTAGAAGTGAAGTGCTTGAGCTGTTCCCGTTGGCTAGGTTTCAAAGCACTGTATTCTGCGTCGTGAACCCTTGATATAGAATAACTATTATCTTCGAGTTCACAACTTGCCTTCAGCGCTTTGAAATCCCCCTGAATGACCAGATATGGAATACAATCGGTATAAGTCACTTTTTATTGCTGCTTTTCTTAAGTTGACTTGCGTATTGGCCACTTTGCTCCTATGATCGCTGCGATTTCTTTCTATGGTAACTTTTAAATGTTAAATTCGTCTTTATCTCCCAGCTCGACTGAACTTGTGATTAGTATTCTTGACCTTGTATTAAAAGAGGGCAAGCCACTTGATCGTGCTTATTCACAACATTTTTCAGGGCTACAATTAGAGCCTTCTGAGCTAGGACGGATCACCTTTGTTACAGGTGACATTTTAAGACGTTTGAACTTGTATTGTTATTTGTCTGACGTTAAGCCTGAAGAGATGGTTCGAATGGGCTCTCGTCTACTTAATGTTTGGCACTTATTTCATCAATTGCCGTTACCTAAAATGCAATATGCATTACAAGTAGATGAAAATGATCTCGCTGAACGAACCGAAATTGCTCGTCAACAACCGGTGCTTTGGGATGGTTGTCCTGATTGGTTGAATGAAATGGGTCAAGCGCAGTTGGGTGATCGTTGGCCTGCTGAGCGTGCAGCGCTAAATAAGCCTGCTAAACGTTTTATTCGTGTCAATACGCTCAAATGTACTCGTGATGAGCTTGCTAAAAAGCTGCGTAACGAGCGCGTCCAAACAGAAGACGTTGAAGGTGTTGATACTGCTTTAGAAGTGGTATCAGATTCAGCGCTATTTAAAACAGAATGTTTTAAAAAAGGTTGGTTTGAACAGCAAGATGCTGGCTCGCAACTGATTGCTACTGCACTTGATGCAAAGCCGGGTATGTGTGTAGTGGATGCTTGCGCGGGTGCGGGTGGCAAGACGCTATCAATATCGGCACAAATGCTGGGTAAAGGTCGATTGTTAGCGATGGATGTTGAGCAATGGAAACTCGATAACCTTAAGCAACGTGCCCGTAGAGCGGGTGCTCACAATGTTGAGACACGCATTATTGCCAGCAGCAAGACCATTAAACGCCTTAAGTTGACCGCTGACCGCGTACTACTTGATGTACCGTGTTCAGGTCTTGGGGTACTAAAACGTAACCCAGATGCTAAATGGCGTGACACGCCAGAGAGATTGCCAATATTAGTCGCACTGCAAAAGGATATTCTACAGAGCTATAGTAGAATGGTGAAAGTCGGCGGTATTTTGATTTATGCAACGTGCTCTATCATGCCTGAAGAGAACCGCGACCAAGTTGATGCCTTTTTAGCTGCAAATAAACATTTCAGCTTTATCGAAGAAGATAACATCAGCCCTGCAGAAACGGGTTTTGATGGTTTTTATTACGCAAAACTTGAACGTATCGCAGAAGCTTAAGCTTTTTGTTTTACCGTCATAAAAAAGAGCGCTCACAGCGCTCTTTTTTATGGATGTAATTTAATGATAATCGCTAGGTGATTGCCTATTCACCTTGCAGCGTGACTAAGACCTTTCGGCTACCACCAAAATCCCTATGCTCACCAAGATAAATACCCTGCCAAGTGCCTAGATTAAATCGTCCATTGGTTATAGGGAGCATTAAGCTCACACCTAATAAACTCGATTTCAAGTGTGCTGGCATATCGTCATCACCTTCAAAAGTATGGGTATAGTAGGAGGCTCGTTCTGGTGCAAGACGATTAATAAAAGCTTCAAAATCAACTCTAACACTTGGGTCTGCGTTTTCGTTTAACGATAATGAGGCTGATGTATGTTGCAGTAATAGATGTGCGATACCAACGTTAAATGGTGTTAACTCTGTTAAGCATTGTTCTATTTCGTTGGTTACTAGGTGAAAACCGCGCGGTTTAGGGGCCAATGTCAATGATTTTTGAAGCAACATATCTACTTTATTCCGTCTTTATTTATAGAATGACCTTCCGATTCTATTACAAAAAGAGCCCCAATTGAGATAATGATCAAATACAGAGGTTGTGAGTGGTAGAAAGTGCCGTCTACCAAACTATGTATAGAAAGACTGATAATAATTGTTAAGGCTAAGCGGCTTTCAATTATATCTTTGTTCTTTATATCCAAAACTTGCTTGACCGCGAGGATGATAATCTTTATGTAAAAATGGATAATAATTAAAGTGCCAAACAGGCCGTAGCCGATTAGCAACTGCAATATAGCATTATGCGGTTGAAGCCCAAATATATGTTCAGGGTGAAACCGGTAACCTTCAGGCCCGTAACCAAGCCATGGTTTATCTTTTATCGCTTCTAGTGTTTGTGTCCAAATTGCTATGCGGTTTGACGACAAACGATTGAGATCTATTCCAGCATCGTCAGCAGGTGACGTTGATGAACGTATTAAACTAAGCGGTCCATTCCAGTCGAAAATATTACAGATATAGGCAAAATAGAATGATACTAGTGTAAGCAGTAGGAGTAAAATTAATCTATTTTTCTGAAGTTGACCGAGAAATGCTAAATAACTGATGTAAATTAAAGTTGTTGAAAATAAAGAAATAAGTGAACCTCGTCCACCTAGCCAAACTAATAACCCTAGGTTAATGGTGAAAAGGACGCTGACTCCAACTAGCTTGTGGTTGATGATTTTAGTCTGAAGTAATGAAACCATAACGACAGCCGTTGATGCCGTAACTAAATAGCCTAAATAGCGAATATTTGTAGAAAATGGAACTGAAGTTGTGCTTCCATAGAGTACAGAAGGATAGCCAGTTATTTGCATGAAAATATATAAAAATGCTAGACCAATCATTGTGATAGGCAGTTTATTCACCGATTAGAAAGAGGCTCAAATTATTAAATGATAATACACCAATTAAAACAGAAGATGTAACGGGGACTCTTGAGCATGGCATAGGCGAAATGGCGAAAAAGCCTTTTTTAAATTTATCCAACTATCAAACAAAACGACTACTCATACATGCAGGCTTTCATTCTCAGAATGCATTAGCAGTGTTCAATGCTTCTCGTTTATTGTTGATTCTATTGGGCGCTATTATTGCTATCGCTTTGCTCAATATTTTTCCGAATATTTCTGGAATATGGACTATTTATATATTTTGCTTATGTCTAGGTGGTGCTTTTATAACCCCATCTACGGTCTTGCAATCGTTAGCCAATCGTCGTATGCGTCAATTGCGGGTCGGTTTTCCAGACGCGTTAGACCTACTTGTTGTTTGTTGTGAAGCGGGTCTAGGCTTGATGGCTGCGATGCAAAGGGTTGCTAGAGAACTTGCATTTAGTCATCCAAAGCTAGCGAGTGAATTAGAGCTTGTTTGCAGTAAAACCAGAGCGGGACTAACGATTAAGGTCGCTCTTCAGGAGTTCACCGACAGAACGGGCCTTGAAGATATTAAAGGTCTTAACTCTGCTATTTCACAAAGTATGCGCCTAGGTACTGGTATAGCCGAGACGCTCAGAGTATTTTCAGATGAGTATCGTGATAAGCGCTTGCAAGCTGCTGAAGAGCAAGCTGCAAAGTTAGCAGTAAAGATGATATTTCCAATGATGTGTTGTATTTGGCCTTCATTTTTTATTGTGGCTGTAGGACCTGCGGTGTTAAAAGTGATGAAAGTATGGGGTCAGGCTTTCTAAATAATTAATGGCTACAATCAGAGACCAAAAGGGATCCAAAATGCTGACTGTTAAACCTCTTTTTAAAATTTCACGCCACTCTGCTTTAGCGATATTATTTGTCATACTATTTTGTGGTTGTTCTTCAACCACTCCAGAAGAGCCGCTGGCAATCAAAGCGCCTGACAGACAAGATCTACTTGATACTGGCGCCTTATCATCTATAACCTCTGATTTTGAAGCCCCAAAAACGGAAGAGGAAGCATTGAGTAAAGCAAGGAAGGAGGAGCAAGCTGGTAATTTGGAAAAAGCGCTTTATGCGTATATTCAGGCTTTAGATTTTAATGCCAAAAATGCCAACACCTTTTATCATATAGGCCGGATCCATACGATGCGAGGGAATGCTGATATCGCTTTTAGAGCTTATAATGAAGCCCTTGTACTTGATCCTAATTTGGTGATGGTACATGCAGATCTTGGGGTCGTTAGCATGGATAAACGTCAATATAGAGAGGCGAGAGTCCATTTAGAAAAAGCGATAGAGTTAGATCAAAAAAGGTTAACGTCAATCAATACCAGTCGTCTAATTGGCACATTGTATGTCCCAGATCGTGAATCACCAGCACGAGTTTATAATGCGATTGCCATCCTTGACGATGTACAAGATGATCATGACAAAGCGCGAGAGTATTTCAGACTTTTAATAGAACTTCAGCCACATTCAGCCATTTTAATATCAAACTTGGGATATTCATATTACTTAACGGGTGATCTCACTACCGCTGAAAAATATTTACGACAAGCGATTCAAGAGGACCAAAACTTGGACCGCGCTTGGACCAATTTGGGTTTGGTTTATGTTAGAAAAGGCTTGTATAAGCGAGCGCTAGCGACATTTGAACAAGCAATGGAACCTGCTGATGCGCTAAATGATCTTGGCTATTTTTTAATGTTAGAAGGCAACTACGATAAAGCCATAGAGCTATTTGAAAGAGCTATCGATACCTCACCAAGCTATTTTGAACAAGCACAGAAAAACTTAAAAAGAGCGAGAGCTGAATTATCAGATGAGTTTAGGCACGCGACTAATTAGACTAAATATGAATTCAACTTTTTTGTTAAAGGATCACTGACTGTAATGCCTGTGACCCTTTATTAATTTTCATTCTGTATAAATCCAATTGAAATCATTTGATAAATGACTAAACCTGTTCTAGCTCTAGTTGCATTAACATCATATCTTCACCGTCTAAAACCTTGGTATCGGTGCTTTGACAATGGATACAAACGATGTTCCTTTGGTCATGTATCGATTCTTTGTTGCACGATAAACAGCAGATGACCAGTGGCTGTATATTCATTTCGAGGGTCGCTTCTGCGCATATACCTTCTAACTTAAACGTTTCAAAAGCGGTTTTTAGTAGGCTGGGCTCTACACCACTTAAGATCCCCAGTTTAATACTAACCCGAGTCACCTTATTAGCATTATTTTGCTGCGCAAACTTTTCACACTCTTCGATCAGTGCAGTGACTATTGAATATTCGTGCACTAACAGATCCTCGGTAGGAGCTCGCCCTGGGGGACATCTAAAAACCGTCGGCTACCCCATGGAGTATTCAATATCACTTTACCCGGTTTTATTTGATTTACATGGCCAATAAGCGAGGCTTGTTCGCAATGGCAGAATGTCTTCATTATTTCTAGTGTTGCCATGACAGAGGTTTGAGGTACCGCAAGAATAAAGGTGCCTTCATTGGCTAAATCAAAAGGCTCAAAACCATATAACTCACATAAGCCAGACACTTCACTGCTCACTGGTATCGCTGATTCGTTCACCTCTATGCCGACGTCTGACGCAGATGCCCACTCATTTAACACAGCGGATAAACCACCACGCGTTGCATCTCTCATGGCATGGATCTCTATATTGGCGGCAATTAGCTGCTCCACAATAGGCCACAGGCTAGCGCAATCGCTGGTGAGATCCGATTCGAGTGCAAGGCCTTCACGAGCCATTAAAATAGCAGCGCCATGACGACCTATATCTCTGGAGACTATAATGGCATCTCCGTCTTGTAGGTTTTTAACGGAGATTTCATTATTAAGAATTCGGCCCACACCAGAGGTATTGATAAAAAGACCATCTGCACAGCCTCTGGGCACCACCTTGGTATCTCCACAAACAATACGGGCACCTGAACGTTTAAGCTCGTTCGCCATGCTCGTTACAATGACCTTAAGATCATCAATGGCAAAGCCTTCTTCGATGATAAAACTGCTGCTTAAAAATTGTGGTTCAGCCCCCATCATCGCTAAATCGTTAACCGTTCCTGCAATGGCAAGTTTGCCTATATCTCCACCCGCAAAAAAAAGGGGGGCAACGGTAAAGGAGTCAGTTGTAAAAGCCGTATATCCACTTAAATGCAGTCGAGCTGCATCCTCTTCACTTCTAAGGATAGGGTTGTCAAAGGCCTTAAAAAATATATCTTTAATCAAGCGGTTCATCTCTTTACCGCCACCGCCATGACTTAGCTGAACGGTTTTATTGGCTTTTAAATGACTCATTCAGTAACTCCGTTATAACGAAAATGTGCATTACAAGCACCTTCAGAGCTGACCATACAACTGCCTAAAGGTGTTTCTGGGGTGCAACCACGGCCAAAAACTTTGCAATCTTTGGGTTTTGATAAACCACGTAAAATATCGCCACACTGGCAAGCTTTATGATCGTCTATTTCAATATTTGGTAGTTGCTCTTTATATACCTGTTCTGCATCTCGGTGACGATATTCATCGCGAAGCATTAGCGCTGAATCGGCAATGGGACCAAGCCCACGCCAACGAAAACTGGGTCTAATAGTCATGTATTTGTTGATTAATGCTTGAGCGGTTAAATTACCTTGTTCTGACACTGCACGGCTATATTGGTTTTCGAGCAATGCGATGGCTTTAACCTTTTGCTTAGCAATCATTAAGATCGATTCCATTACATCCACGGGCTCAAAACCAGATATAACTAATGGTGTGTTATAGGTTTTAACTGCAGAGCGATATACCTTAGCGCCACTGATCACACTGACATGTGCTGGGCCGATAAAGGCGTTAACTTTAACATTTGGATCTGCCATGACAGCATCGATGGCCGGTGGGACCAGTACATGGTTGATATGAAAAAGCAGGTTGGAAATATTGCGTTTCTCTGCTTGCTCTAGCAACACTGCCGTCATTGGGGTTGAGGTTTCGAATCCAATAGCAAAAAAGATGACTGTTTTGTCCGGGTTGTCAGTGGCTATAGTGAGGCAGTCTAGTGGATCGTAAATGGGCCGAATGTCGCAGCCGCTGGCTCTGTATTGGGCAAGGTTGCCGTTGGAGCCGGGCACCCGGATCATGTCTCCGAGCGTAATAAGAATAGTATCAGGTAAGCTTGCTAACGCTGCAGCATGGTCAATACGCTCTTTTGGCATAATACATACGGGGCAACCAGGGCCATGAATAAATTCAATATTGGCTGGCAACAATTGATTTAAACCGTATTTCATTATGGTGTGGGTATGTCCGCCGCACACTTCCATAATATTAATTTGGCCCGGATATTTTGCTGCCGTTATGGCTATTTGCTTTGCTAACGACTTAATCACATCGGGATCTCTAAATCCTCGGTAGAGCTCGTTTAAAGAGAGCATTATGATACGTTCTCCTCTTGCTCTAGTTTCTCTACGATCTCTTGATATAACGCGAGGCTTTCGAGTGCGTCGGCCTTATCTATCTTATTCATTACAAACCCAATGTGGATCAGGACATAGTCACCAAGTACCAGAGGTTCACCCATCAAATGGCTACTGACTTTACGTTTAACACCCATGGTATCGACAGTGACAGATTCTTGCCCTGCATGTACTTCAACGACCTGTGATGGGATTGATAAACACATTAGGCGTTACCTCCCATATGCTTCACTATCCAGTCGGCGACGTTGCGCAATGATTGAGTATCTTTAATGGAGACCTCAATAAGTTCAACATTGGGGTTAAGCTTTTTAAGTTGAGATTTTGATTCTTCAATACTGAAATCAAAATGGGGCAGTAAGTCACACTTGGTGACTAATACAACATCTGCACGGCGGAACATTACCGGATACTTTTCGATTTTATCATCACCTTCTGGTACTGATAGCAACACGATATTTTTATGTGTGCCGACGTCATAGCTAGCAGGGCAGACTAAGTTACCTACATTTTCGATAAAGCAGATATCGAGTGGTTCCAGATCAATATGGTGCAATGCACTATGGACCATAAAGGCATCTAGATGGCATGCAGAGCCAGTTTGGATCTGGAAGGCTTCGATTCCTCTTGCTGTTAATCTATCGGCATCTCTTGATGTTTCAAGATCTCCTTCAATAACAGCATATTTCAAATCCATGTGCAGGTGTAAATGTTCTAGCAGTGTTGTTTTACCACTGCCTGGGCTGCTCATTATATTAAAAGCAGTCACTGACTTGGCTTCAAAGTGTTCGCGGTTATGTTGTGCTTCTATGTCGTTTTTATCGAGAATTTTGTGGATCAAAGACAGAGTTTTTTTGTCGTTTAGCTGAGGGTTAGTTGCTATGTTATGATCTGTTTCTGAATGAGAATGGCTCGGGTTTAAAGAGTGATCATGACGGGTAATTGAACAGCCACAGTCTTGGCACATAGGTAACTCCGTATTATTAGTTATATCTCATTGTCGGCCATCTTTAATGGCGCAGCATTGATGTAAATCAGTTTTAGCGGTATCGAAAGGTGATACAGCTCATGTTTGTTAGAGGGTGTTGATAGTGTTGTCGCTGGTGTTATGGATAGCGTACCAAGCTTGGCCTAAGGCTATGCCGGCATCATTGATAGGTACGGTACCACTTGGCATTAGCTTATTGCCTTGTATTTGCAGTACGTTTTCACAGCGCTCAGAGAGGTAGCGATTTTGAAACACCCCGCCAGTTAACACGATGGGGTGCTGAGGATATTGTTTCGCAACGTCACAGATGGCTTTGGCAAGAGTGTCCATAAACGCTTTTGCAATTAAGGCTGTTCTAGCCTGAGTTAACGGTTGGTTTATCACTTCATCAAGGATTTGTTTGATAAGCGCAGTTGAGTCCCATTGATTGTCAGTTGATAATGTCATGTTAAAAATCATGCTTTCTGAGTCGCTATCGACCGCTTTATGACTGACCAGAGTTGCTGCATGAGTAAGATCTTTTTTATTATCAATACTTTTGATCGATTGTGCGTAAACAGCTTTGTTTGCAGCCGTTTCGAGCAGTATTCCGGCTTGCCCTTCATATTGCGTTTTATCAATAAGGTTCAGTAACACTGCAACGACGTCGAACAAACGACCGATGGAGCTTGTGCTTTTAGCTGCTGGTGTTGTTCGCCATACCTTATTTAAATTAGACAAGGTTAGAGTGGATAAATTACCTATAGCAGGTATTGCAAAGTGATTTATCTGTTGCAGTGAATATTTTTCAAGCAATATGGATAAAAGCAACCTAACGGGGTGTTTAATGGCTTGTTCGCCGCCAATTAATTTAAAGGGTTTTAGGTGGGCAATGCGGTGATAACAGTGCGCGTCGGCGATCAATGCTTCGCCACCCCAGAGGGTGTTATCGGTACCGAGTCCAGTTCCATCAAAAGCAAACGCTAAGACTTGTTGTGTTGATTTGTTTTCAGCAAGCACACTTAACACATGAGCATAATGGTGCTGGACTGCACTTCTTTTTACACCTGTTAATGATCCCGCCCAGCGGCTAGTAAAATAGTCAGGATGAAGATCATGTACTAGCCGCTCAGCTTTAAAACAATATAGCCTTGAGAATGTCTCTAGCGTGTCATGAAAATAGCTTTCAGCCTCTATAGAGACAAGATCGCCAATATGTGGACTTAAGAAAAGATTATGCTCAAAGCCAAAGCAAACGGTATTCTTTTGCTGTGCACCTAAACCCAATGTGGGTGAAGTTATCCGCTCAGGACTGTAAATTGACAGTGGCGCATAGCCACGAGCGAGTCTAATGACTTGTAATCTATTGCTTATCACCTGTACGACACTGTCATCGCAGCCGTTTAAAATGGGACGGTTGTGGTCCAAGATGTAATCAACAACGTGGCCAAGCTTAAACGCTATATCTGCGCTATCGGTAATGATAGGTTCGCCGGATAGATTGGCACTCGTCATTACTAGCGGCAAGTCGACTTGTTGCAGCAATAAGTGATGCAATGGGGTATAGGGCAAAAATACTCCGAGCCTGTCGATATCAGGCGCCACCAACTCACTTATGGTTAAGTTTGGCTGAAGCTTTTTTCTCATTACAACAATAGGCCGTTCATTGCCAGCTAAAGTGAGCCACTCGGTTTCATTCCCTTCAACAAGCAGCTTAGCCGCTCGAATATCTTTAACCATTATCGCTAATGGTTTTGCGGGTCTGTGCTTACGAGCTCGTAACGCCTCCACGCTGTGTTGATTGCTTGCATCACAAACGAGATGAAATCCGCCTAATCCCTTTATAGCAACGATATTCCCCGCTTTAAGCGCTGCAACGGTTTGCTCTAGAGCATCTTTGTGGCCGTTGTGATGGCTTAAGTCTGGTTTTTTAAAGGTCAGTCGGGGACCGCAATCTGGGCAACTTACAGGCTGTGCATGATAACGTCTGTTTAACGGATCTTGGTACTCGCTTTCGCAGGCTGAGCACATGTTAAAATCTGCCATTGAGGTATTTTTACGATCGTATGGTAATGCATTGATAATCGAATATCTTGGCCCACAATTAGTGCAGTTGGTGAACGGGTATCTAAAATAGCGACTCTGTGGATCTGTAATATCGGCAATACAATCATCACAGCTACATTTATCCGGCGATACCGCAACGATGGCATCTGTCGTATGCTTGCTATGGATGATACAAAATGGCTCTGTCACTTCAACAGGCGCTAGATCAGTCATCGAGATGTTATCGATTCGGGCGAGTGGCGGTGGCGATTGGATGAGTAATGTTTTAAAATGACCGATCACATCTTCACTGGCCTGAGCCTCAATCGTAACGCCTTCACTATTATTAAGGACACTGCCAGTCAATTCTAGTTCGTGGGCTAATCGGTAGACGAAAGGCCGAAACCCGACACCTTGAACGATGCCGGTGATCTTAATACGAACCCGTTTAATGGACTGGACCATTAATGTCTACGCTGCTTTAAAAACAGTGAACCTACTGCGATATTGACACCCTCTAAATCCATCTGTTGATTGGGGTTGAGGGTAAAGTTTTTACCTAAGCGCAATGAGATCCTTTTTCCTAACAACTCATTATTAAAAGAACTGCCTGCTAATGCGACCGATTTAATAGAGATGTTTTGATCTAAATGCTCAATCCAGTTACAGATGAAATCGGCGAGCGAATCGTGCATACCAAACGCGAGCTTTTCAATATTGCCATCTTCTGCCAATCTAAAACTGATAATGCTGCCAAGTGTTTTGCACCAGTTTAGACTGCGAAATGCTTCGCCTCGCGTGAGAGGAAAGTCGACTCTTGGTGCATTGCTGCCTTTATGCCGCATAGCACTAGCGATAATAAAATCACTTAGCTGGACTTTGTTTAACGTTATATTTTCATTTGTTGTGGCAGCGCCGAGTAAAATGGCCGCTATCGCCCACAAAGACTGAATATTGTTTGTCGGTGCCGTCAGTTTTAATTCGAGTAATGCTAAATAGTCTTCTGGGTGTTGCTGTTTAAATTTATCAAACAAGTTTTTTTGTGGTGATGAATCGATTTGATGGACGATGTCATAGCCATTATCAGGTAACGTTGGAAACTCAAAAAACAGTTCTAATTTTTGTTTAGAATCCATGGTTACAATACGACTTTTGTTGGTATCGCTTAAGTAGAGTACGGCGCAGTTTTTCGCCTTTTTCACCCCTAGGTTGGCTGCATGTAGTGCACAAGTTGCTGCTTCATGCAGTTCTTGAACCGATGCGAGCTCTATATCTGTAGACTGCGGAGAAGATAACGTACTCACTTCAATATGATCTTTCACCCAGTGCACGTCATATTGTCCAAGATGTACATCATCATGTAGAGGAGTCTTATCTGAGTGATAAGTTTTATGGCCCGTTTCTTTAAGAGGTACCCATAGCGCGTCAACTAAAGCGAGCTGTGGGTTATCGGTGCGACTAATATAGATCCAATCCACGCCACGCTGACGTAACAGTTCGCAAATAACTAATAATAATCTCGAATTAGCGAAACAAAGAGAGTAAAGCGGGTCTGTTAGCCTGGGGTGGTTATCAATTGCTCTGCTACAAATGAGTGGTTTTTCGATGCTTGATAATGCGAGAACTTGCTGCTCTGTGACCACAAAGTGTGCATTGAGGTTGTTAGGGTTACAGATCACCAGCTTTTGCCGCTCACTGTTCCCGATTGCATTATTGGGCTTATAGCTAAGCTGTACTATCTGTTTGCCATCAACGGCTGGAAGATCAACATAGCCTTGTGTTTCAAGGCTATCAACCAGCAACTTGACTGCCTTTAGATCGATAGCCTTATGTTGTTTGTTAACGCGTTTTTCTGCTTGGCAACAAGGACAAACATAGTCCAGTTGGCCAAAATACCCGGCTTGATTATCACCAAATTGTGGCTGACAGTGCTGGCAATACTCTTGTAACAGCGGTGTATGCTGCAACAGTTTATGATTCCCTATAGGAGCTTCAATAAGCGAGATATTGGGCTTTATCAGCCATGATGAGATCAAAAAATCTTCCGCTATGGCATCAGCAAGTTGTTCTAATTCTGGTTGTTCACCTTTTGCTTCAATAAAATAGCGATTGCCCGTTTGTCCGATAGTGACATCGTATTGGTCGTTTAATAAGTATTGATTGCAGAGGTGGCCATAAAAGGGCACCTCGCGCTGACAGTCAAATTCAAATCTAATATTCTTCATCTGATATTAGGCCCCGTTTGTATGAGTCTGGGATAAGAGCGTTGATATCGATGTTTGCCCGTCGGCTGTGTGAGAAGCCCAATTGTTCAAGGTGATTCATTAAGGTACGCTCCATTAAAGGTACCGCGGCTTGAATTTGCGGCGTTAAGCCCAGAGTCATAGGTTCAAGCACGGTGGGAGTAACACCGAGAACAAAGGTTTTTGGCCTGTCGCCGACCATTTCCATCATAATCAAGGTTTGCAGCATCTCAACTTCGTGAGCACTGCCTTGCCAATCAATTTCAGCGGGAGCGTTATCGAAGTCGAAGAAATAAACTTCTCCGGGTTCGACACCATTGGCGTTAACAGTATCAACCACCAGTAAATAGTCATATTGGCATAACGTGGGAATAAGTCCCTGAGCGAGCGTGCCACCATCAATGAGATCAAGTTGATGTTCTGGATGGTGGAAAAGGTAATTTTCTTGGATGTAATTGACGAAATGTACGCCGATACCTTCATCGGCGTACAGGACATTGCCAATACCAAGTAGCAATATCTTCATGTTTTCCTTTTATTTCTTTTTATGATAATCATAACCAGAGACAATTGAGTCCACTGAATTGTGCTTAAAGCGAATCCCAGTCCAAACAGCCATATAGACGTGGATAACGACAAAAATAATAAAGACCCAAGTAAAGTAGTGGTGCCATATTCTGACCGGTGCTAATCCCCCCATCATCATGGTGATCCAACTAGCCACTCCACCAAGCATTCCTCCCAGTCCTTGATGATATACATTGGCATATAACACTAGGCCCGTAACGCAGATCAGCAAGGCAACTAATGAAATTGCAAGGTAAGTCACAAATTGCAGTGGCCCGTAGACTCCGGCTTTATCTAAATGTCCCATCCAAAGGTAAGATTTAAGTTGGGTTATCCAACTTTTGGGGCTTAATACATCTTTAAATGAACGCCTTTCGTTATCACTTTTACCAAAGAAGAACAGGTAAGCTCTCACCAATGTAATGGAAACCAGAAGGAAACCAAAAATTTGGTGAGCGGCGCGGATATAGCCTTGTACCAAAACATCAGAACTTTCTGGTGCAACCAAAAATGGCCAGGAAATGTAGAATCCTGTAATGATGAGGATCAGAATGGCTAATGCTCTTAACCAATGAAATATCCTTATCGCCGCACCAAAAACAAGTTGTCTTTGATAGGGTGCAGATTGATTTTCCATGCTAAACCCCTTAACTAAAATCCGTTGGGATTGATTTTAAACTCACCCAAATCAGTACCCTTGAAATCCATGACGTGCACTGCACAAGCCATACAAGGGTCAAATGAGTGAATAATACGGATGACCTCTAATGGCTTGGTTGGGTCTTCAAGTTTTAACCCAATCAAAGATGCCTCATAAGGTCCCATGTTGCCGTTCACATCCACAGGTCCAGCATTCCATGTGGTTGGCACCACAGCTTGATAATTCTCAACCTTGCCGCCCTTAATTCGGATCCAATGACTTAGCATGCCACGCGGCGCTTCAATCATAGAGTGACCGACATACTCTTTATTAGGATCAATTTCAGGCTTGGTATAAGTAGACTCATCAGATTGCAGGTTGGTCAGCAGAGCATCAAAGGTTTTAAGGCCTTCTTCTGCAACAATCACCGTCTGTAGCATACGAGCGGCTGTACGACCAAGGGTGGTAAATAGTGCCTCAACCGGCAGACCTGTTGCGGTGAGTAGTCCATTTACAGCGTTAACCACCACTTGATTGCCACGAGCATAGCTCACCAACAAACAGGCCAGTGGACCAACTTCAACGGGTTCACCTTGGTAACGAGGCGATTTAACCCAGCTGTACTTGCCATCTCCATCAATGGTAGGCAGTTTGCCGTAAACAGTGTCTCTTTCTACAAACCCGGTGTAATCAGGTACCGTAGTGCCATCGTAAGGGTGCTGAGGCCCATCGGCTTTATACCAAGCATGAGTCACATCTTCTTTGATTAAATCAGGGTTTAAATCGCTCACCCCCGCTAAATCACCATTCATGATCACGCCTTGGTTGAACATGTACTGCCCGTCACCCAATAAGAAATCATCTGTGGCTAAGAAGTTCTTCACGTTGACGCCACCGAGTACGCTTGGCTCACTGCCAAACGCTTCTGCAGCCATCACTATGTCTGCTTTATAGGCGCGAATAATGAAATCATTTACGATCGCGTGTTTCTGCTTCCACTCTTGTAGACGTGCCGGGCTTAACATGTCACGTACTGAGGTGACTCCACCAACAACAATTGATTGTGGGTGAGGTGATTTACCACCGAAGATAGCCAGCATTTCAGCTGCAACACGCTGTACTTCAAGTGCTTTGAGATAATGCGATAGTGCGATTAGGTTTTGCTCAGGGGTAAACTTGTAGGTGCCATTGCCCCAGTATGCGTTAGCAAATGGACCCAGCTTACCAGTCTCTACTAAGCCTTTGACGCGCTCTTGTACTGCTCTTAAATCACCTTCACCGGCATTAATCGGATTATCAGTGTATTTGAGCGCAACTTGAGCGGCTAAAGCAGGATCTGCACTTAATGCCGAAACAACATCCACCCAGTCTAAACCGTGAAGATGGTAGAAATGCACAATATGGTCATGCATATAAAGCGAGACCTGCATCAAGCTACGTAGATATTTAGCATTTAACGGAATTTTCACGCCTAATGCATTCTCTACGGCTTCTGTACCACAGCGGTAATGTGAATAGGTACACACACCACAAATACGCTGTACGATTAAGCCCACGTCCATTGGCGTGCGACCTTTAAGAATCACTTCGATACCGCGCCAAAGCGTAGAAGATGACCATGCTTTTTGAATGACATTATTCTCATCCACCTCTACCTCTACTCGTAGATGACCTTCAATACGAGTGATAGGATCGATTACTACACGTTTGCTCATGATTCTTCCTCTTCAGATTTGGCAAAGACACTGGCGACGGCATGTGCGCCAATACCGACAGCTGTGGCACCTAATATGACGGCACCTATCGTATCGGTCGTGGCGTCTAAGCCGTGTAGTAACTGTCTACCCAATGGTTTTTCAAAGTCTGCCATATCATCCCAAAAATTGGGCTCTGAGCAGCCCATACATCCATGGCCCGCTAATACTGGCCAGCTGGTATGGTGGTTAAATCGCTCAGTTGGGCAGTTGTTGTAGGTGTAGGGACCTTTACAGCCGACCTTATATAAGCAGTAACCGTCTTTAGCCCCTTGGTCGCCAAACTCTTCTACGAATTCACCGGCATCGAAACGCCCACGTCGTTCGCAGTTGTCATGTACACGCGCGCCATAAGCCCATTTAGGACGATTAAACATATCTAGCGCAGGAAGTTTGCCGAACATAATGAAATACATCAGCGTGCCGACAATATTTTTTTCACTAGGGGGACAGCCGCCGAGGTTTATAACGGGCTTATTAACCACTTCATAAACGCCTTTAGCGCCGGTTGGATTCGGTGATGCAGCTTGCACACCACCAAATGCCGCACATGTACCTACGGAGATTATTGCAGCAGCGCCTGCTGCTGCCTCTTTAACGATATGCAGGCCTGTATGACCCTTACAACCAACAGTAAGGTAAGCCCCGTTATTAGCCGTTGGTACAGCACCTTCAACAGCAAGTAAATAGTTGCCTTTATAGGCTTCTAATGCGTGCTCTAGGTTCTCCTCAGCCTGCCAACCTGCAGCGGCCATTAATGTTTCATGGTACTCAAGAGAAACATGGTCAAAAATCAGCGCATCAAGATTAGGGGTATCGGTGCGAATAAGGGATTCCGAACAACCTGTGCATTCGGCCAAATGTAACCAGATAAGCGGCACGCGGTTTGCCAGTTCTGCAGCTTCAGCAACCAAGGTGCTAAACGGCAAGGGAAGGGCCAGCATGGCAGCAACGGATGCGGTCCATTTCATAAAATCACGGCGGCTAATGCCATTTTGCAACATCTTTTCTTGGAGCGTTTCACCGTGACGAGGTTGTAATTGGCGCAGCTGCTCCATTCGCGTCACACCTTGCTGATAAAGGGCTTCGTGTGTATCCATGGTTATACCTATTATTATGGGTAAGGAATTTGCTCTACGAAAACAGTCTATGCCTCAAAAAGAGGAACAATATTGATATGCGTCAAGGTTTATAGGAGTTTGGAAGGCTGGGTTTGCGGTAGGGTTGACTCCCTTGAGCTAGATCATTTATTTATTGTGGCAAAGGACAATTTGTCTACGCCGCAAAATAAACGTGATTCACGTCACCTTTTGACGCCGATTCATCGTTAAGTAATTGTTAATTAAGGTGGTAGTGGTAAGCATCTGATTTATATTGCTTTGAGGCTGAGGTCAGCGGATCTGGGCTTAATGCGTTAACGTGGTGTAACAATAATGCAGCCATATTAAAGGGCGTAATTACGGCTGAAAGAATGTTTTTAGCGTTTTTAGTGGGACGGTACTGTTATTTAAATGGAGTGTACTGGTACTCGGGCCTGTACTTGCATTGGATCCTGTGGCGTTAATGAACTGTAATATCCAAGGTGAGATTGTCCCATTGGTGATTGTAAGCAGTTTACGTTTGGGCAGAGTATGGGCAGAGTATGGGCAGAGTTTGTTAGATGCCGCTTTGATTTGATTAAGTTTGATGGCAAGCGATATCTCCACAATGAGATTGATGGAAAGCAGTCAATGACCCGCATCGCGGGCGAGTACTAACATAAGCGTTAAAGCTAATGCAGACGTCTATATAACAATGAGATAAAGAAGATAGGTAGCGTAGTGTGTCAGTTTGATGACTTAACTGACTTGGCGACAGATACAAAAAAGCCTCTAATTTCGTTAGAGGCTTTGTTTAGTTAAGCAATTTAAATCTACACTAAGAATTAGTTAACACTAATCGTTAGAAGCTAGCTGATTTAGGTGCTCTTGGGAATGGGATCACGTCACGGATGTTAGACACGCCAGTAACATAAGAGACTAGGCGTTCAAAACCCAATCCAAAACCTGCGTGTGGCACAGTGCCATAACGACGTAGGTCACGATACCACCAATAATCTTCTTGGCTTAGTTCCATCCCTGCAAGACGTGCATCAAGAACGTCTAAACGCTCTTCACGTTGAGCGCCACCGATGATTTCACCAATACCAGGTGCTAATACATCCATCGCTGCCACTGTTTTACCATCGTCATTCAAACGCATATAGAATGCTTTGATATCTTTAGGATAGTTTTTAACAACAACAGGGGCTTTAAAGTGTTCTTCGGCTAAATAGCGTTCATGCTCCGAATGTAAATCGATTCCCCATTCAACGTCGTACTCAAACTTCTTACCAGACGCTTTAAGAATTTCGATAGCATCGGTGTAATCAATTTGAGCAAAGTCACTGGTGACGAATGCTTCTAAACGCTCAATAGCCGTTTTTTCAACACGTTGTGCAAAGAACTCAAGATCATCTCTGCGCTCTGCTAATACCGCTCTAAAGCAGTACTTCAACATATCTTCAGCAAGTTTTGCTACATCGTCTAGATCGGCAAAAGCAACTTCAGGCTCAACCATCCAAAATTCAGCAAGGTGACGACTGGTGTTTGAATTTTCAGCGCGGAATGTAGGACCAAAGGTATACACCTTAGATAGCGCACACGCGTATGTCTCTGCGTTCAACTGACCCGATACGGTTAAGAAAGATTCTTTACCGAAAAAGTCTTCGCGGTAATCAACAGCGCCTTTATCGTCACGGGGTAGGTTTTCGAGATCCAACGTTGAAACTCGGAACATCTCACCAGCACCTTCTGCATCAGAGGCGGTAATTAAGGGAGTAGAAACCCAAATATAACCTTGTTCGTGATAAAAACGGTGAATCGCTTGCGACAAACAGTTACGCACACGAGCTACTGCACCAATAATATTGGTACGCGGACGTAAATGCGCTAGCTCGCGTAGATGTTCAATAGAGTGGCGTTTAGCTGCCATCGGATAAGTGTCTGGATCTTCTACCCAGCCAGCAACCTCAACGTGAGTCACTTGCATTTCGAAGGCTTGGCCCTTACCCGGTGATTCAACAACTTCACCGGTCATAATGACAGAACAACCCGCAGTAAGCTTTAACACTTCGTTGTCGTAATTCTCTAAATTATTCGGTACTACGCCCTGAATAGGGTCGAAACATGAACCGTCATAAATAGCGAGGAATGAGATCCCAGCTTTAGAATCGCGGCGGGATCTAACCCAGCCACGTACTGTGATTTGCGAACCAATCGCAAATTCACCTTTAAATACAGAAGCGACAGATGTAATGCTCATTGTTGCTTAGTTCTCCAACGAAACGTTTTAAATAAAAATTTGGACGTTTATATTACCCTGATACACGCTTTTCTCAAGTGGAAAGTAAGGTAAGTTGGTCAGGATCTTGTTATTGTTTCAAAAAGATGGCGAAAACTACGGATAGTATCGATGAAAAGGCTCAGGTTTTTCCAATATTTGCTGACAACCTTGTCTGTTGTGGGTTGGTCATTAGCGGTTTATGCATTGATTTTGTTTGATGGTGCAAGGCCTGACACCGCAGTGGGCTATCTTAAAAGTAAGGGCGTTGAAATTCAGTTCGAATGGGATCCCGTACAAACGGTGTTACTTGCCGATATCGTTTGGTGGTGTGCATTCGTGAGTTTTATTAACTTAGGCTTCAATTATTATATTGCCAAGCACAGCCGTCTTGGCTGGTGGGTAAACATTCCTTTGCTATTTTTATGCTCATTATCGGCGGGGCTCTATATTCGTTTTGTGGTGTAACTCAGTGTGCAATCAAAACACCATCTAATACCCATCACATTAAATTTTCAGTCAATACATAAGTGGTTAAGTGTGTTAATCAAAGGTGTGTTGATGGGCTAAGGGCGAGTGTCATGCCAATCACAGCCAATAATAAGCAGAGTGTTTAGGTGTTTCCCGTAGAAGACAAAGCAGCGAACGTTGAGTTTATCGGTTTAAATAGGTTAACGAATAACCTAGAGTGGATCTAGACGGCGCAGCTTAGCTTTGCTGCTTAGCACTTCCACTTAATCAAGCTAGCGTGGATGCATCGGGTATAACGAATTCGGATAGGGATTAAGTATCGGAGTGGGAGATAAGCCTGCACAGTTGATCAATCATTGCTGCCGTGGCGCCCCAAATAAAATAGGACTTGTAAGGGATAAAGTGAACCGGGTATTCAATCCCATTACGGCTAAAGTACTGCGTGTGTCTATTATCATTATTCAATAGAAATGACAGCGGGATGGTAAACAGCTCATCGACCTCGCCGGGATCAATAATGGGTGTAAACGGCTGTTTTACAATGCTCACTACCGGGGTTATATCAAAACCAGTAAACGTTTTGTGGTCGTGTAATAAGCCAATGACATCAACATTGTCAATAAACAGTCCGATCTCTTCTTCAGCTTCACGTAAGGCAGTAGCCTCAAGGCTAGTATCGAACGTTTCTACTTTTCCACCTGGAAAACTGATCTGCCCAGGATGTACTCGCAGATGGGTAGGGCGACGAGTAAGAATAAGCTGAAGTTCACCGTGATTAAAACTCAGAGCAATGAGTACGGCGGCCTTACGAAAAGGTTTAGCGAGTTCAAACTGATGAGAAGCCGGCAAATGATGAGACTGTGGCAAAGAGTGGAGATTAAATTTGAGTCTAAACTCCACTAAATCCATATCATTACGCCTTTTGATTAACTCGAGATAGCACCGGTAGGATCTTACTTACTTTATCAAAACTTTCTTGATATTCAGCATCCACTTTAGAGTCAGCGACGATGCCGCCTCCCGCCCAACAATACAGAATGTTATCCCGCTTGGGACTGATATCCCTACTTTGCTGTTGCGCGACTAAAGTACGAATGGTGATACTGGTGTCCATATTTCCGTTTTGGCTAATGTAACCAATAGATCCACAGTAAAGACTTCTTCGTGATGGTTCAAGCTCTTCAATGATCGCCATTGCGCGTATTTTAGGTGCGCCAGTAATAGAACCTCCAGGAAAGCAGGATTTTAAAAGGTCACTAGCGTCTAAAGTTGGTTTTAATGTCGCTGTTACCGTACTCACAAGATGATGTACTGCCGGAAAGCTTTCTATGTCAAATAGCTTAGGCACATTAACGGAACCTGCAGTGGCAACTTTACCAATATCATTCCTGAGTAAATCAACAATCATTAAGTTTTCAGCGCGATCTTTTTCAGATGTAGCTAACAGCGAAGCCATTTGTTTATCAATCCGCGGATCGCTATCTCTTGGCATCGTGCCTTTTATCGGCTTCGTCTGGATTTGGTCAGCTTGCAAGGAAACAAAGCGTTCGGGCGATATCGATAACACGGCATGCTGAGCCAACCTAATAAACGCGGAGAAGGGCGCGGCATTACTTTGTCTAAGCGCTAAATATGCCTGCCATTCATCACCTTCATATTGGGTGCTAAATCGTTGTGTCAGGTTTATTTGATAACAATCGCCGTTATGAAGGTACTGCTGTATCTGCTTAAACTTGCCACTATAAGCAGCGGCATCAATTTGGTTTTGCCAATCACTAGTCAATCTAAAAGGCGTTTTACTGGTAGATGTAAAATCAACCGCATTAACTGCGCTCGATTCTGATGGGATAAGATTTGCCTGAACAAGTAACACATCCAGTGCGGCTTTTGTTGTCTCTAACGCTTGTAGACTTTGATAATGCACCAGAGTCCACACTCGTTGTTCATAGTCAAACACCAGCGCCCAATCATAGAAGCCGACATTCATTAACGGCAGTGAGATGTCATCTAAGGCTATAGCGGGGATTTTCTCGACCTTACGGGCTAAGTCATAACTAAAACTGCCCATGGCGCCCCCTGAAAAGGGTAACAAGCTGGTTTTATGAATGGGAAATAGTTCAGACAAGGTGGTTTTTAACAGGCTAAAAGGCTCGCCTTCGTGTTGTTCAATGTAATGGGATGATGATAATTGATCGCTTGCAAGCGCAAATAAAGGCTCTCTATTTGCTGTTTTTGTTATTTGGGTAGAGCTTTCGCTGCTAACCAATGTCGCTATAGGGCTGGCGCAGATCACATCGAACTTTGCATCAATGTGATCAGCGTCGGCTGAATCGAGTAAAATGGCCCAAGGTGAATCTGAAAACAGGCCGAAAAGTGTTTCTGTGGTTAAATTCCAATCAAGACGCATCGAAAATACGGATTTAGGCGCCAATTTGTTCATCTATTAACCCTATCTAAAATGTGATGTTTAACTCAAAGTCGCGAAAGAGTATCATATTGCTCACACAAGTTATAAAAACAAAACACACATGCCGCTAAGGCAGCTGGAGCGTACATCTCGGTCTATTCACGGGATGTATCAGTCAATAGAATAAGTGTCTGTTAAAAAGGAAGTGTCTGTGAGCAAAATAGTCCCTGTAATCAAGCAAGCCGATTTAATCGAAAGCGTTGCTGATGCCCTGCAATATATCTCCTATTATCACCCAAAAGATTTCGTTGACTCAATGGCTGACGCCTATGAGCGTGAAGAAAGTGCTGCCGCAAAAGATGCGATAGCGCAAATCTTGATCAATTCGCGCATGTCAGCCGAAGGTAAACGTCCTCTTTGCCAAGATACCGGTATCGTGACCAGTTTCGTTAAAATCGGCATGGCAGTTCAGTGGGATAAAACCGATATGACGGTTCAAGAAATGGTCGATGAAGGTGTACGCCGAGCCTACACTAACCCTGATAACCCTCTTAGAGCTTCTATTGTTGCAGATCCTGCTGGTGGCCGTAAAAACACCAAAGACAACACCCCGTCAGTTGTGCACGTTGAAATGGTGCCAGGCAATCATGTTGACGTTGCTATTGCGGCGAAAGGCGGCGGTTCTGAAAACAAATCTAAGATGGTTATGCTTAATCCATCAGATGACATCGCAGCATGGGTAGAAAAAACACTGCCGACAATGGGTGCGGGTTGGTGTCCTCCAGGAATGCTCGGGATCGGTATTGGTGGAACGGCCGAGAAAGCCGCGGTTATGGCGAAAGAATCGCTAATGGACCCCGTCGATATTCATGAGTTACAAGCTCGCGGCGCCAAAACGACTGAAGAAAAACTTCGATTAGATATTTTTGACCGAGCGAATAAACTCGGTATTGGCGCTCAAGGACTTGGTGGCGTGACGACGGTGTTGGATGTAAAAATCAAATCATCACCTACCCATGCAGCATCTAAACCTGTGGTTATGATCCCCAATTGCGCAGCAACACGTCATGTGCATTTCCATTTAGACGGCAGCGGACCGGCAGAGCTTACGCCTCCGTCACTTGAAGACTGGCCTAAAATCACTTGGGAAATCGGCGAGAGTGTACGCCGGGTTAATCTTGATACGATTACTCAAGCAGAGATGCAAGAGTGGAAAAGCGGTGACACAGTGTTGTTAAGCGGTAAAATGCTCACCGGACGCGATGCGGCGCATAAGCGTATTCAAAGTTTGATTGAAAGCGGAGAAGGCTTACCTGAAGGCGTGGACTTTAAGGGTAAATTTATCTACTACGTTGGTCCAGTTGATCCCGTTCGCGACGAAGTGGTTGGCCCAGCGGGTCCTACAACGGCGACTCGTATGGATAAGTTCACCGATCTTATGTTAGATAAAACCGGCCTGATGGGCATGATAGGAAAAGCTGAGCGTGGCCCTGCGACAGTGGAATCCATTAAGCAGCACAAGTCGTGTTATTTAATGGCAGTGGGCGGCGCGGCATATTTAGTGTCAAAAGCCATTAAGAAGTCGAGAGTGGTGGCGTTTGCTGATTTAGGCATGGAAGCTATTTATGAGTTTGACGTAAAAGATATGCCCGTGACTGTGGCGGTTGATTCTAATGGCGTGAATGCTCACGAGACTGGACCTGCTATCTGGAAAGTGAAGTTAAACGGCTAGTGATACAGTGTCATGACTTAATAGTTTGCTATTACATTAACGAAAAGTTAACGGCGCTATTGATATAGCGTCTGCTTTGAATGGCTTAAACGTATTGCTTAAGCCATTTATTTTGGATAGTGTCTGTATCGCTCCAGGGATTATGTTGTCGCCCATCGTGGTAACACACCTTTAAACATAACAATAAGACTAAAACGATGAAAAAAACTGCAATCATTATGGCGTTAGCATCTGCTGGCGCTGTTTTTAGCGTACAAGCTGCAACACCAACGCCTTTCACCGTCCAACAGTTAGTTAAAATCAATAAGCTCCATTCGGCTGTATTATCCAATGATGGCACCAAAGTGGTCTATGCTGTCAAAAATGTTGATGCTAATGGAAAGGGCAGCTCTGACCTTTATATTCAAGATTTAGACTCAAGCACAGCTAATGCGAAACAAATTACCCAGTTTGCCGGTACAGAGCACAGTGTTGCATTTGGCCCAAACGACAAGAGCATCTATTTTCTTGCCGCTCGCAATGGTTCAAGTCAGCTTTATCAACTAGCACTCGATGGTGGCGAAGCTAAACAAGTTTCTGATTTCCCACTCGACGTTGAAGGCTTTAAGCTTTCAAATGACGGTACTCAAGCCGTGGTTAACATGCGTGTTTTCCCAGACTGTAAAGACCTCAATTGCTCAAAAGAGAAGTTTGATGCCGAAGCTGTGCGTACCTCAACAGGTCGAGAGTATAAGCAGTTAATGGTTCGTCACTGGGATACCTGGAACGACCATTCAAGAAGCCACTTATTTGTTGCTAAGCTAAATGGTAAGACGGTCACTACGGCTGTTGATGTTACCGCAGGCTTAGATACTGAAACACCGCCAAAGCCTTTCTCAGGTATGGAAGAAGTGACGTTCACGCCCGATGGCAAGTACGTTGTTTATAGCGCTAAAGCGCCGAGTAAAGATCAAGCTTGGACGACAAACTACGATTTATGGCAAGTCAGTGTTGATGGCGGTGAGGTTAAAAATTTAACTGAAGCGAATAAAGCATGGGACGCTCACCCCACTTATTCTGCAGATGGACGTTATTTAGCTTATTTAGCGATGTCGAAACCCGGTTTCGAGGCTGATCGTTATCGCATCATGCTGCGTGACACTGTCACAGGCCAAGAAAAAGAGGTTGCGCCGCTGTGGGATCGTAGCCCAAGCTCATTGGCATTTGGTAAAGACAACAAAACACTTTACGTCACCGCTCAAGATATTGGGCAAGTCTCTATATTTGAAGTTAATACCCAGTTTGGTGATGTTAAAACCATCTATAACGAAGGCAGTAACAGTGTCGTTGGGATCAATGCGGACAAGATTATATTCAGTAATAAGTCACTGGTTGAACCCGGCGATCTTTATTCCATTAATCTAGATGGTCAAAATCTAAACCGATTAACTGAGATAAACAAAGATAAGCTGACCGAAATAAAATTTGGTGAATATCAGCAGTTTAGCTTTAAAGGTTGGAATAACGAAGAGGTTTATGGTTACTGGATAAAACCAAGTAACTATAAAGCTGGCGAGCAATACCCAATTGCCTTTTTGGTTCACGGTGGACCACAAGGTTCATTCGGTAACTCTTTTAGCAGTCGCTGGAATGCACAGTTATGGGCCGGCGCTGGTTATGGCGTAGTGATGATTGATTTCCACGGTTCAACTGGCTATGGCCAAGCATTTACCGATTCAATTACTCAAGATTGGGGCGGTAAGCCACTTGAAGATCTACAAAAAGGCTTAGCGGCGGTAACGAAGCAGCAAAAATGGCTTGATGGCGACCGTGCTTGTGCGCTGGGTGGTTCATACGGCGGCTACATGATGAACTGGATAGAGGGTAACTGGAGCGATGGTTTTAAATGCCTCGTTAACCACGCGGGTCTATTCGACATGCGCTCTATGTATTACGTAACTGAAGAGCTATGGTTCCCTGAGTATGAATTTGGCGGCACCTATGCCGACAACAAAGAGCTTTACGAAAAGTTCAACCCAGTTAACTACGTCGATAACTGGAAGACACCGATGCTCGTTATTCATGGTGAGAAAGACTTCCGTGTTCCTTACGGTCAAGGACTTGCTGCCTACACATTTATGCAGCGTAAAGGGATCCCATCTGAGCTATTGGTTTACCCAGATGAAAACCACTGGATTTTAAACCCTGATAACTTAGAGCAATGGTACGACAATGTTCTAGGCTGGATGGACCGCTGGACCGAGAAGTAAATACGATGATGAAAAGCCAGAACATATGTTCTGGCTTTTTTTTGCTTTCTTGATCTCACTTTTTCCAAATAGCATTTAACAATGGAATGATATGACAACATTGGCCAATACTCCTAAACCACCGTATTACTGTGTGGTGTTTACTTCAGTTTTATCTGCCGATACTGAAGGCTACCATGCCATGGGGAGGCGCATGGTTGAATTAGCACTAAAGCAACCGGGATTTTTAGGGATTGAAGCAGCACGAGAAGAGCTCGGCATTACGGTCTCCTATTGGCAAACGCTCGATGCCATTAAGGCGTGGAAACAAAATGCTGAACACCTGCAAGCACAGGCGATGGGGAAAGATAAGTGGTACAGCCATTTTGCGCTGAGGATCGCGAAGGTGGAACGTGACTACTTAATCTAAAGTTTTAGTATTAATATAAGTGGGTAAACCTCTAGTGTTTCTGGTCTTCCACTGTGACTCAGAACCACTGTTTTTTCATTAGTACATGAAGCTGCTTTACCTACTTTTTAACTCTGTGGAAAAAAGCTAAGAGTTAGATTTGTGTACCAAACACCATGATGGCTAACAGTGGCTTAGAAAATGATTGGAAACGGCCTATTTTAAATGCTTGCTAACAGTCATCCGTGTATGCTCGTACAAAATAAGCTCTAGTGCGGATAGGAGCGCGATAAACCACATGACAACGGTACGAGCCTTCACTTATCTCATCGAGTTTGTCTGCGGATGCTACAGGCACAATAGCAGCGGCTGAACCCTCTGTTCGTGCCACCGTGATGTAAAACTCATCCTCATTTAGCCCAAAAACGCGGCGATAGTTATCGTTAACCTCTGTTGACGACAACGGCGATATTGGGTAACCTAAATTCACGTATAATCGCGTACCGCTGGCATCAATAAAATATTCTCCAACGTCAACATCCCAATTGGGATGGGATCCACATAGATATGTACAGCCTTCAAGAGTTTCAATATTGGCAAGGGTACTTTTAGCAAATGCCAACTGATTTTGTGATGAGATTAAGCTCGCTAAAGCGCGTACTTTAGCCGCCTTTGCGTCTGAACTGATATCCAAGAACTTAGGCGCAGCAATCACAAATACAATAGCCAGAATGATAATGACGATAACGAGCTCGATTAAGGTGAAGCCAGTTGTGGTGCGCTTAAGCGGCATATCATCGTTGTCTAATTGAATTTGTGGGCAGACTAACGATTTTGACCATTGGTAACAAGTACCGCTGGATACGAATTGATACAACACATTAATAAGTGTTAAGTCGATCACACTTATTTACAGGCTATAAAATGTAGTTTAAAAGCAGGTTCGATAGATTGATTGAAGCTGTAAATTTAGTGTTATAACTATGCTTGCAAGCACATTGGCTAACCTTATAAAGGCTGATTAAGATCAGTATTCATGTTGCAGTACAAATTTAAATTGAGAGCATCTGACATAGGATATAAAGCCACTGCTTTCATAGTAGCCTTTGATTTCATCAATCATACGAGTGATGAGGCTCTTGAGTATCGCCAAGCTATTGTATTTGGGGGCTAGCTATCTTATTTGTACGTGAATAATTCAAATTGCGATGATATTTTTAATGTTAGTAATATTGATGGTAAACCAACTATCTATACGCATGACAGTATATGATTTACGTTTTATCTCATAATTACTGCGATTAATGAAGCTCGACTGTAGATGAAATTTTTTGAAGGAAGAGGGGGGGTGCTGACATTGTTTGCCGCCAAACTCCTTTAATTACCTTTAATTACCTTTAATGGATTAAAAGTCTGTTATGCATCTTGGCTAACATGGTTTAGTAATGATGTAAAAAGGCCTGCATTAGAGCATAATGCCGTTCACTTAAGGTGAGCGGCATTTTTGTTTCTAGCATATCGTTGAGGCCGTGGCTTTACTGTTCTGGGGAATGTTCTTTCCCGCCGGGGTTCAAGTACCAAGCT
>NZ_JAKIKW010000029.1 GCF_023283945.1 Shewanella gelidimarina
TCGGGGGTAAAATTACGTTTTATACGTTTAGTCATACGATCACCTAAATAATAACGAGGCCATAATATCAACCTCTAACTAGATGGCCAAATTAACTATGCCACTTCAGAGAGTCGCCCTCAGGGAAAGATGATCAATGTGACTGAAGCTTTTTTCGACTCTATTCTGACCAACATCCGCCTTCCTCTCTTTACGCCGACCCACCTGGTGAGTTCATATCTGCCTGTGTTTATCTTGAGCCAAGCATTGACGGAGACTTGCGATGCCTTATTGTTGGAGATCAATAAAGCGCAAAAGGAGGTGAATAATAATCCTCTGCTCATACAACTGCTGTTTTCATCACTGCTTGTCGCGTTAACTCGAGAGCGGAAAAGTAATACTGAGCACTTAAGTGAAACTCAGACGATGCGCTTCAATCAATTTCTGTTATCGATTGAAGATAAATTCACCCAGACCAGAGACGCATCAGCTTATGCAGACATGGTGCACATCTCCTATAAGTCCTTAAACCAACTTTGTAAGCTGGCTTGTAATCAAACGGCTAAACAGCTGATCGATGCCCACACCATATTAGAGATCAAGAGAAGACTCATCATAGAAAACTCCCAAGTACAGGAAGTCGCCTATGAACTCGGCTTCGATGATGTCACTTATTTCGTCAAGTTTTTTAAGAGACACACCTTACTGACACCCTCTCAGTTCAAGACGTACACTAAAGCGAAATAATGCTTATTCACATCGTGGCGAGTCGTTTTTGTATGCACTTCCAATAATGTAAAACCGCATTGTCCATTTATAGTGATGGATATCAGCTAACTTTTACAAGCCGATTTAATACACCTAACCTCCGCTTCAAACTGTAATCATCCTTAAGCTGGACCTGATACCTATTTGAGGTCACAAAATGGCAACAGGGTTCGAAAAACACCATTTTAAAGCCGATAAGCCCATGCCGGACATTAAGCCTTTCTACTACTTTTAGGGTATTAAAGTATGAGTTAGCGAAGAGTTAAAGACTTTTATTGCAAACAAAGCAGTACCGAAACAGGACTGTATTCTTAATGTCTTGGTAGCTTCAATTTTGTCTGTGAGAAAAGTGATTAATTTTTTGCCTCGGAACATATTTTAATGATTGATATATAACGTTTAGCTAACCATTCGCTTTATTCGTTATCTATCTTACTGATGAATTCTAATCTGAAAAAATATGTATTTTCAGCGTTAGAGTTAACCGTTAGACAATAAAAATAATATCCAATATATAGCGTTATAAATATATTAAGGGCATGTCATGATGAATATTACAGAAATACGTATTCCATATAAGAAGTTAATCCTTGCCGGTATGATCTCTATGCTGGTGGCTTGTGGTAGCGATAACGACGATCCACTTCCTCCACCAGTAGATAATACCCCACCCGTTGCTAATCCAACCGATGCAGAAACTATCAACGGCAGCAGTATATTAATCGATGCTTTAGCCAACGATACCGATGTTGATGGTGATGCGTTAACTATCGAAACAGTGTCTGTGGCAGACGGAACAGGTACCGCATCGATTAAAGATAATAAGATCTTGTTCGAACCTGTAGAAGTCGGTACCACCACACTCAATTACACCATCTCAGATGGTAATGGTGGCCAAGCTGAGTCGATAGTCACTGTCGTGGTGATATCAAATGAAGTTGCCCTAGCCTATGTGGGTTCCAACACCTGTGTCTCTTGTCATACAGATAAAAAAAGCTATCTAGAGACCGGACATAACTTTAAGTTGACTGAGGTTGTTAATGGAGAAAAGCCTGTCTACCCGTTTTCCTCTATTCCTGACGGGATCTTGGAATTTTTTGATGTAAACAACACGCTGGGTAACCCTTCCGGCTGGGCAGATATCGGTTACGTTATCGGTGGTTACAAAAGCAGTACCATGTTTATCGATAAGAATGGCTACATCATGACCGAGAATGCGGTTGGTACATTCCCTGTACCAGAGGGGACCGAAGCGACTCCCCAAATGGCATGGCCCTGGAACCCGAATGATGCACCCGATTCACATGGCTATGATTACTGCGGCAGATGTCATACTACAGGTTGGCAAGATTACACTGAAGGCACCGGTGATTATCGAAACCTGAACAGACAAAATGATATGCCGGGAATGGGCGGCACGTTTGCTATGACCGGGGTTCAGTGTGAAAGTTGTCATGGCGCCGGTAGTGCTCATATTAAGGCTCCAGCAAAAAATAATATTGTTAAAATAGCTGAAGCACGTGTTACTGGAGATTACCTTGCTGAGGATATGGGATATGGTAAGGCGGCTACCTGTACCGAGTGTCATACCACCGATGATGCAGTCAGACGCTATCCGGACTATTTGTCTCCCTTTGACCAGATCTTTGGCGGCGTAACTCAAGGTGCACGCTTGAGCCGGAACACAGGCTTTGGCCCCGAAGGACGCCGAGATGGTCGTGGTGGCCGTCACGCGGGCACAACCTTAATAGGTACAGATCCAGATACTGGCGAGGCGATGGGCAAGAAGAAGGACTTCACCTGTTCAACTTGTCATAACCCTCACCAGTCTGAATACAATCAGGACAAACCTGGCCATGAAGACGCGATGGTAAGAGAGTGTACCGATTGCCATAGCAAGGAGTTCGCCGACGCCCCAGGCAGCAGCATCGCTTCTGTCGCTCATGAGCTCGCTGCCAAGTGCACCGATTGCCACATGCCAAGTTCATCTCACTTACTCAAGATCGATCTCGAGGGGGCAAAGGATGACCCAAGACACTTCTCTGCAGACGGCGAGTACATGAAACCATGGCTTCGTGCCTACGATAGTTGTTCAGGCTGTCATGCGGATGATTATGACTTGCGAGCTTCGAAGATAGGGAAAATTCATAAGTAACTAGTTTTACGTCAACGCCAGTCACTTATCGTGGCTGGCATTTTCAATAGGCTCAGTTTAACTGTTGTCACTTACACGTTAGCTGATTAACTGTTCAGGACATTGATAACTAATGTGTTGATGGAACCGCACTATGAGTTCTTGGCGTGATTTATCTAACGCCAATTCAGCCGCAAAGTTCTTTAGCGCTTCTTCAACCCGATTCAAATAACGGCCAAGCCCACCATCTTTAGAGTCTTTCACTCCTGCTGCAATTGTAAAGCTAACCATTTCAACTAAATGGTCACCCTGCCAATGACGAATAAATTGTTGCTCTTCAACATTGGGGTCAAAACCGAGCATTTGTACTTCGTCGGTACCATCAACTTGATCGTATTTACTGTTGCGTACCAGTGGTGTTAGCCCATTAGCCACCATCGCAATTCGATTGAGCTGTTTGGCTGATGTTGCTTGGATAAAGGCATCTTCTAGCTTTTGATACAGTGCTGTAAAGTCATTTGCATCTGCTGGCAACATCGCTTGTTTAAGCATACGGCTTAAAGGTAGCTTTACCGTCACATAGCATAATGAACCATGTTCTGCAGGCAGCGGACAGTTTCTGGCTTTATATCTGTCGCTAATTGAGCGCAGCTTATATCCATAACTCTCTTTACTGCCCTTAGCTTTGGCGAACAGATCATAAGACAGGTGTTGATGATCGCGGACTTTAATGGTGAGATCTTTTTCTGGCAATTGAGGCATCAATTTTGCGATAAAAGACTGCACCTTTAGATGAAAGTTAGCCGAGTTACTGCGAATATCTTCACCCGTCGCTAAAAATACAATCCTGATTTTGCGTGCGCGGTAATCGTCCTGACTATGCAGACTTTGTGCTTCATGATACTCAGGATTATAGAAAAATATGATCTGCTCTGCGGTTGGAAAGCAATACGCTTCGGTGTGGAAACGCACCACGGGTAACTTATCATTAGTGATCACATGAAGGTTATATAACTCTTCTTGCTCAGCAAGATTAAAAATGGCACGACTAAGCGTCTTATAACACGTTTTGTAATCGGGGTAATGGGCCAACAAAGCATCCGTTACTTTGATTTCTGCAGTGATGTATTGATTGCTTCTAACATCCTTGGGTATGTACACTTTTTGCTGATGGCTAAGGGACATATATACTCCTTTTGATAAGTTAACCATGTTTAGCTTGGCGCCAATGGTAGCGATAAACGCTGACGATAACCCTGCGGTAAGACACGCTTTTACCTGCTGGCAACATAATACCCGTCGAATATGATTTATTTCTTAAAATCCAAATGTAAAAGCTCATTCTAGGGACAAAAGTTATCATCATGGCTAGCCATGTCGTTTTTAGAACCTCTATATATGGCCATTTTATTCGACTCACTCACCGCACATTAGCAAGCCTGTTTATCAAAAGAGCCCCTCCGCCTGTTTTGCATTATTCAACTAAACTAAGGCAAACAGATAAGAATTGGCCAAAAGGGCTTTTGATGATCAGTACCGATGAATAGTGAGCCCCCCAAAGCGCCTTTGGGTATTTTCCCAAGTTCGTGGAGTGAACAACGGGCCGGTCGAATTCCCGGTCATATTCCGATATGGGTGGGGATCCTGTCTGAATTAACCGAATTTGGCATTTTCTTTGTCGCCTACTTTATTGCCAAGTACAACTACCCTGAAGCCTTTTCCCAAGGTCCCCAAAGTGTCAGTACCCTCGCAGGGGTAACTAACACATTGATATTACTTTCAAGCAGTTACTTTATCGCAAAAGCAATGATCAATATTAGGTTAGACAATCGAGTCAAGTGTGAAGCCTATCTGTGGCTCACTCTGGCTTGTGGTTGTTTGTACTTATTGGTGAAGACGGGCGAATTCTATTGGAATCATCAACAGGGCTTTCGCACCAGTAGCAGTCAGTTTTTCACCGTCTATTACTATATGACTTTTAATCATTTTCTCCATGTAGGTTGGGCTGCATGCGCGGTGTTGTGGGTTATATTTCGTTTGCGCCGAGGGGCCTATTCAGCGAAAGAGCATTCAGGTCTAGAAGCATTAGCCATGTACTGGCACATGATTGATTTGATGTGGATCCTTATTTTTCCACTCTTGTATGTTCTAAGGTAGGCCCTGATGAAACCTTTTGGAAAAATGGAGTATTGCTGGTGGACCCTGATTGGAATAACGCTATTCAATACGTTTTTAGGTGAGCAATTCAGTTCTTCAGCGCTGGTTAGCATCTTGGTGGCATTAACCGTGATGTTTAAGGGATTAATGATCATCGATCATTTCATGGAGTTGCGCCATGCCCATCGCTACTTACGATTAATGATGCGCGCCTACCTTATTTTTTTCCCATCCTTGATTATCGTAACGACCTTTTTATGAACCAAGATAGCCAGGATGTTTTTCTGCTAAACATTTGATAAATGCTATATTTAAATAGCTTTCTTTTTGAGTCGTATCGAATATTAGGGAACAATATGACCTTTTCAACTACCACCGCAATTGCTATTAAAGACCCGATATTCTATCAGCAGCAAGACAACGAAATACAACTCTTCGAGTACGCGTATTCTCATCAACTGCCATTACTCATTAAAGGGCCAACGGGCTGTGGTAAGACCCGTTTTGTCGCTCATATGGCAGAGAAACTTGGCAGACCTTTATACACAGTCGCATGTCATGATGACTTAACCGCCGCGGATTTAGTTGGACGCCATTTGATTGGTCCAAATGGGACTTATTGGCAGGATGGACCGCTAACGAGAGCGGTGAGAGAAGGCGGTATTTGTTATCTCGATGAAATCGTCGAGGCGCGTAAAGACACCACTGTGGTACTGCATCCCCTGGCCGATGATCGCCGCATATTACCCATCGAACGCACCGGAGAAGAACTCGCTGCAGCACCGGGCTTTATGCTGGTGGTATCTTATAATCCTGGTTATCAAAATATTTTAAAAGGCATGAAAGCGAGTACTCGGCAGCGCTTTGTCGCATTGCGTCTTGGCTATCCCGATCCTCTGCTTGAGAGCCAAATATTGATGACAGAATGTCAAATAGAGCAAGACTTAGCGGTTAAGTTGATTGAATTGGCAGGATCGCTGCGCAGACTCGACTGTGACTTAGATGAAGTGGCTTCTACCCGCCTGTTAATTTATGCGGCGCGAATGATATCCAGTGGTATGTCGCCGTTAGCCGCATGTCGCAGCTGTCTGGCGGAGCCCTTGTCTGATGATATCAGCACTGTTGAAGCGCTAATGGATGTCGCGCGCCTGTACTTCGATTGTTAGTGCCCTCTACCGATGTAAAGTCATAACATGGCCAATACTGGATCCAATCAGGTACCGACCGCTGATGTCGCGAGTGTGGCATCAAGTCCACGGCCATATTTGCCCGGTGATTTAGCCATGTGGTTTTTTATTTTGGCGGAACTCACAGTATTCGCTATTTTTATTATTGGATTTGCAGTCACGCGGCAGTTGTACCCCGATATGTTTCAACAGGGACAAACCTACCTGCATCCCGTCGCTGGTGGGATTAACACCATAGCGTTAATCTCCAGTAGTTGTTTGGTCGCCCTCAGCTTAAATGCGATAAAGCATTCACGTCAAAATTATGCAGCAGCACTATTGGGCGGTGCGTTACTCACGGCGAGTGTCTATTTAGCGGTGAAGTCATGGGAATATAATGAGCTAATACAACAAGGATTTGGTTTGTCGACCAATACCTATTTTACCTTGTATTTTTTTATCACAGCATTTCACTTTATGCACGTCATTCTCGGGATGATTATCTTGGGGTCCATGGCATTCAAAACCACAAAAGGAGCCTATCAGGGCAAAAGCCTTTCGGGTTTTGAGTCAGGTGCTTGCTACTGGCATATGGTCGACCTCGTGTGGATCATTATTTTCCCACTGCTGTACGTTATTAACTAATGATAACTAGGCAAATGCGAGGCTGCAAAATATGACCCATCATCAAGGCCTCATTCTCCGAGTTTATCTCTATCTGATTATCCTGACAGCCGCGTCTGCTTATATGGGCAGTGTCGCGCTGGGCTCAAATCATTCCTGGTTGCAAGGTGTGGAAGAAGTTGTTTTAGCCAGCATCCTGCTGGTGACGTTGATAAAGGGACTGCTGATCGTTGATGTCTATATGGAATTGAAACAAGCGCCGACATTGTGGCGCAACTTACTGCGAGCCTATGTCATCTTACTGCCGATAACGATTGGCTTGATATACATCTTATTTTAAGTGTTCTGCTGTCTAGGCCTCATTAAGCATCTGATTAAGAACCAGATTTAGTAACTAATTTAATCTGCTAGGCGTTAGCCTCTATATCTATTTTAGGCGTGATATCAATAACTAAACTTGCTTGTAGCCCATTTTATTACCCGCCCACGCTCGCACTAACATCCATACCGAAATCAGAATAAATACCGCGTGCACTGAGATAAAATAAGTAATGACAAATACCCAAGTCATCCCAGAATTTAACCCCCCAAACAATATGATCAGTGCACTCACGAGTATTAATGCTGTTGCGGCAGCTAAATTCAACTTAATGGCAAAATGCAGGTGATACGTGGCAAAGGAGTTGGTCGCAAATTTATTGATTTTGCTGAGCAGTACAATAAACGATAGCAGCGGCAAAAAGGTAAGATTGAGTAGCGACCACACGGCAATTGCAGACGCTTGTTTTATTTCGTTTTGATCGTATTTATTTATTTTCATGTTTACATACCTGTCAGCTGACATCCGTTATCGGGGTAAATAAATGATCATCAGTAAGCAAAATAACGCAATGAATACAAAGGCCCATAAAAACACTCTGGTTTTGTAAAAACGGCTGCTAGGGTGAGCTTTTGGTAAAGCCATGCCACAGTGGCAACAAACCGGCACCGGGTCGGTCAAATAACCCGTCGTTTCGCTATCAACTGTGTTTTCAGTCTGACAATACAAACAGGGTATTTTTTCGATCATTTAGGTCTCCTTTGCTCAATAAAATCTAGGAAGAAGATTGAGTCAGTTGATGATACAACTGCGGTAACTTTGTCGGTAACTGGCTTGGGTCAAAGATAACGCTGAAGCCATTATGACCAAAAATGTAAGGCAGATATTGATCAGCCTTTTGATCTATGGTGATACAAAATGGTATGAGACCAAGGCGGCGGGCAGCGATAATCGCTTGTTTGGTATCTTCAATGCCATATCGACCTTCGTAATTATCAATATCATTCGGCTTGCCATCAGTCAAAATAAGCAGCAATTTTCGGTGGTGTGTTTGTTCCGCCAAAATACTGCTCGCTTGGCGGATGGCTGCGCCCATGCGGGTATAAAATCCTGGCCGCAAACTCAAAATACGGCCACGTATATGATCATTGTAGGATTCGGAAAAGTTCTTTAACAGTGTAAACCGAACGTGATGCCGCTTTACCGATGAAAACCCATACAACGCAAATGGATCGCCCACAGCAGCCAAAGCTTCACTGAATAGCAGCATGCTGTCCTTAATCACATCAATAACCCTAAGCTCATTATTGATGTAGGCATCTGTCGACATCGAAAGATCGGAGAGTAACAAACAGCTGATGTCACGCTGGCAGCGCTGAAAGCTACGGTAGAGTCCGGTGTCTTGCGCCATTGAAGTCTGACTTTCAATATGAAAATCCAACCAGGCAGTTAAATCAATTTCATCTCCACTCGGCTGAGATTTCTGCCAGTTTTTAATACTTTGCAGTTGCTGGAATTGTTGGCGTATTTTTTTGGCTGCCGAGTGTAATGATGATGGCAATGCCAGTGGCTTGCTGTCGCGAGGTAACATAGGTTGTAATAAACAGCGATCGGCAACCAGTAGGTTAGATTTATAATTCCACTCAGGTAGCGTAATGCCTTTCCCTAAGGGTAAGTCATCCTCAATGGCTGCGGGTAAATCGAGATCTATTTTAAGCTTAGCGGTTTTTTGCTTTGAGCCCTTTGCCACCGTAATAATATCAAGATCTTCAGCCACTCTTTGGGCATCATCATCTTCGGTGTCGTCCTCAGCCCGATTCACTCGTGAAAACTCGCTCCATGAGAATAAGTTTTCTAAGCGAAAAACCATCAGACTATCTTTGGTATCCTCTTCCTCTATTCGTTCTGATTTTTTTCTAGCCTTTACGCTTTGCTGCTTCTTTGCCGCTGATGATCCTTCCTCTTCTTCGCAATCAATATCTGCCGCGCTAAAGGGGTTCGCTTTGATGTTCTCATTGGGATACAACCAGATATAAATGGCTTGAGGTGCGTAGTGGGCGACCGGGAATTCAATAATAGATTCAGGGTGTGTTATTGCTTGTATCACAGCCCTTTCGAGCGGTTGTAAGGATTTAGGCAATGCTTCAACAGGGACTCGCTGCTTGAGTATTGCAGTCACAAGTCGTTGATAGCGCGGTCTTATCGCGGGGTATTTACGCAGAACTTTGGCTACCACAGTTTGATTGTCTCTGGCCCAGTGAGTGAACTGTTCGGGGTAATGCGGGGCAAGAGCGGCAAGCCAAAGGTAGAGTTCTTTATTCAGTTGTGGCGTATCAAAAATAGCGATGGATTGCGGCAAGCGCAGGCTGGTTTCATCTTGCCAAGCAAGGCTGACTTGTTGCTTGGCGCCTGAAATTTTATCGATAAACTTTCTATGGGCATAATAATCACGCGGTATAGCGGCCTCGACGCGTTTTGTCGGTGAGCCTCCAAGCGCGCGAAAAATTACCCCAACCGATTTCTTGATATCATCAAATTGAACACGGGCATGATCAAATTCAGTGTTGCTTTTTTGCACAATGAATTTATGCCAAATACTCCCAACCCATTCTTCCATATATGGTTAACCATGGTGATAAAAAATAGGTGGAACTAGCGTCGATAGCAACTCAGCGCTAGCTCCATTTGATTAATACAGTCTATTTAGCAGCTTTTCTGTCGACAAGAAAGTTGCACATATAGGTGATTAAGCCTATCAGGAATATGAGCCCCGTCGCTTCTCGTGCCCAATAGAAAATTGACAATTTATCCTGAGTTTCCATAAAGCTTAATGCTTCGCCGCCTTCGGGTAGACGTTGTAACCAGACCTGCAATACCCCTGCTCCAGTTAAGAACAGCGTAATGAAAACCATGGCGACCGTCATTAACCAGAAGCCCCACATTTCCAGCACTTGCGCTTTTTTGCTCGATGCTTCGCCAATACCGCGTAACTTCGGCATCGCATAGGAAATAATGGTCAGCACTATCATTGCATAGGCACCGTAAAAGGCCATATGGGCATGTGCCGCAGTGATTTGCGTCCCGTGAGTGTAGAAGTTGACCGGTGCCAATGTATGTAGAAATCCCCAAACACCCGCGCCAAGAAATGCCATGACTGCCGTACCTAACGCCCACAGCGTTGCTGCTTTGTTCGGATGTTCTCGGCGGCGGTTGTTCACCATGTTGAATGCGTACAGCACCATGGCAAAGAAAGGCAGAGGTTCTAACGCGGAGAATACCGAACCCACCCACTGCCAGTATTCAGGCGTGGCTAACCAGAAAAAGTGATGCCCAGTCCCCAGTAGACCGGAGATCAATGCCATCGCAACAATCACGTACAGCCACTTCTCAATAATTTCTCGGTCAACACCAGTGATCTTGATCAGTATAAAGGCGAGGATCGCACCCATAATTAATTCCCACACACCTTCAACCCAGAGGTGGACAACAAACCACCAATAGAATTTATCCAACGCAATATTGGACGGATTGTAGAAAGAGAATAGGAAAAACACAGCCAGTCCAATGAGGCCGGTGATCAGTACCATATTGATCACCGTCTTTCGGCCGCGCAACATCGTCATACCGATATTGAACAGAAACCCGAGGCAGACGATAACAATACCAATTTTAGTAATGGTGGGTTGCTCTAAGAACTCCCGCCCCATCGTCGGGAAATACTCATTGCCCGTGATCTCAGCCAGCCTTGAATAGGGAACCAACAAATAACCTAACACGGTGAGTGTGGCAGCGACGGCAAATACCCAGAAGAGCAAGATAGCGAGTTTAGGGCTATACAATTCAGTTTCAGACTCTTCGGGCACAAGGAAATAAGCGGCACCCATAAAGCCAAATAATAGCCAAACGATGAGCAAGTTAGTATGCACCATTCGAGCAACGTTAAAGGGGATGACCCCGGCGAGAAAATCTCCCACCACATATTGCAAGCCCATCACCAAGCCAAATATAATTTGTCCGGTAAATAGAATAAGTGCAAATACAAAGTAAGGTGTCGCAACCGATTGTGATTGATATTTTAAAGTGCTCATGCCTTAACCCTCAATGTTCGGTGGCCAGCTGTTAACGTCTATTTCAGCGGTGAATTTTAAGAACTCTGCTAAATCGTTAACCTGTTGTTCCGTTAAATTAAATTGAGGCATTTGTCGGCGTCCAGGGACACCAAGAGGTTGAATTAGCATCCAACTTTGCATAAAGCCTTTAAATGCATCGAGATCACCGCCACCGCGGCGATAATAAACATTCCCCAACTCCGGCGCATAATAAGCGCCTTCACCAAGGAGCGTATGGCAACCAATACAGTTGTTGTCTTCCCATATGGCTTTACCGTTTGCAACGGCTTCGGTGAGATTCTCTCGATGATCAGATTTGGGCATTTCTCTGGTGGTATGCATAGCGAGACCAGCAAACAACAGTAGGAAAAAAACACTGCCGCCATAGTAGATATTTCGAGCCATACCTTTTGTAAAAGTGTCTGACATATTACTATCCCTTTACTTATTTACTTTCACTTTTGGTCAAATATTAGCTAAGTGTAGACCATGGTTAAGTATTCACTGGAATTAAACAGATATATTAGACACTTGAGTGCGACAGGAGCTACACGCTAAACCATCGAAGTTAAGTCACTGTAATAATTTATTAAAATGATTCGATAGATAAACAGCCAAGATGTGCCGTCACCTCAGAATTTTAAAGCTAAGCTAGCGTGTTACTCAATTTATATACCTCGTCTTATGGCCTTATTAATCGCCTTTATACAAGCCAACACTTTTTATAACCCCCCATTTAAAAATAGAAAACAACGCAGATTCGAAAGAGCTAAAATGTCAAAGAGTAGACGGCGTTTCATCTAAATTTGGCTGTACTTTAAGGTAGGTTTATTGGGCTCGGTTAAACAGGCTCAAGCCCATCAATAACAAATTTTGCTGCAGTGCATTACCAGCAAATATAGAAATATAGTTTGTAGAAAATAGGTTGGGGAAAATATTAAAGGTAGCGAATTAACCAGTCTAAGGCTCATCCATCGTCATAGAGAAACCTCTTGTTACCAACCAAGCGTGCCACTGAGAATAAGCATGGCAGGTCAATTTATTATTTAGTCGAGCTGATTGTTTGTTGTTAGGTTTTTTAGCACAAAATCAATAAAGGTGCGGTTTTTAAGTGACAGTGTTCTGCTTCTGTAGACAAGGTGTATAGGTTTAGCTATTGGGGTAAATGCTGCCAATACCTCTTCTAATGCACCGAACTCTATGTCCTTACAAACCAGTATTCTGGGCTGAAGAATAATACCCGCTCCATTCAATGCCGCGGCCCTAAGTGCATGCCCATTATTCGATGCCAGCCGACTATTTCGTTTACTGAATGCATCCGTGCTTAACCTAAAGCTCTGCATTGTTTGCCCCTGACTATAGACAAAACCCAAGCAAGAATGCCCTTTCAAATCTTCGAGTTCATCAGGCTTACCCTGGTGAGCTAAGTAAGCTGTAGAGGCACAAAAGCACAAATTGTAATACCCAAGCTTACGCGCAATTAATGTCGAGTCGTTCAACTCGCCTATTCTCAGCAAAATATCCGCATCGGATTGAAAAGGGTCGATCAGCGAATTATCCAATGTCATCTCAACATCAAGCAAAGGGTACTCCTGCAGAAAGGCCGCGACTATCGGCGCCAACAGTTCACTTCCAAGGGTAACCGGACAATTTACCTTGATGGTGCCCATTGGCGTATTCTCAAGCATTTGAATTCGATTTTCGGCATCGACGATGTCTTCAATAATCCTCTTACACTCTTCATAATAAACCTGGCCACTTTCCGTTAACGACTGCTTCCTTGTCGTCCGATTCAAAAGGCGTGTTTCAAGTGATGATTCAAGAAACTGAATATGTTTACCGACCATGGTTGCCGACATATCAAAATGATTTGCGGCACTGCGAAAACTGCCGTGCTCAACCACGGAAACGAACACTTGCATGCTTTTCAGCTTATCCATTACGCACTCATAGTTTATTAAAAATCAATTAAAGCCCACTTTATCAAACTTGAAGACTCAATTATATTGAGTTTTTTCCTACAAAGTGAATAAACAATGACGATAGCAATAACAGGAACGCTTTCTATAACAGCAGAGTTAAAGATAAAAGACACTGTTGAACTGAATGACGGATTATTAGCCATTCAGAAATTTTGTGTCGATATGAACAGCGAACAAGGCTGCTTCCTTGCCGTTGCTCATCAAGATAATCAAGATCCAAGAAAAGTCATTTTGTGGGAAATATATCGAGATCAAATAGCATTCGATGAACATTTTAAGGCTGAGCATACTCAAGCCTTTATCAAAGAAGGCCTAACAGACTTAATTACCGCCTATCAAACACAACCGATGGCGACTCAACTCACAGGAGCTAACCAATGAAATGGGGAATAATAGGCACTAGTTTTATTTCTGGCATCATGGCAGAAGCCATTAATGGTGATGATAAAAGTGAGCTATACGCAGTCGCAGGAAGAACGCAGACAACATTGGATGAGTTTGCCAAAAGTTACGCGGTGCATAAATCCTATACCGACTATGATGCGCTCATTAACGATCCCAATGTCGACATCGTTTATATCGCACTGCCAAATCATCTTCATCATGAGTTTGTCGTTAAAGCTGCCGCTGCGGGTAAAGCGATACTGTGTGAAAAGTCACTGTCTATTGATATGGAAAAGACCGAAATCGCTCTCGCAGCCGTTCAGAAACACCAAGTCTTTTTTGCCGAAGGCTTAATGTACCTGTGCCATCCCTATATTGAAAAAGCACTCAGCGTGCTAGTTTCAGGAGCCATTGGAGAGATAAAAGCCATACAAGGCTCCTACGTCGCGGCAATTTCTCAGTTTGTAAATGCTGACAGTAAGGGTGCCTTGTATAACCTTGGCTGCTACCCAATGTCTCTCGCTTATCTCATCCTAAAACAGTCGCTATCTGCAGCCGAATTGATGGACTACAGCGTATCAGCCATCGGCAGAAAAGGGGCAGACAACAATATCTGTGAATCCAGTGCGACTTTTCGTTTTGCGAATAAGGTCAATGTACAGATCCATACCGCGGAAGATTATGGGCTTAAACATGGTTTTACCGTGCTGGGTAGCAAAGGCTGCTTAACGTTTAATAGTAATCCATGGCTTCCAGGAGAAATGAATGAATTTGAGCTGGAAACCTACGAAGCGAACAAAGAAACCATTACAGTAACAGCCGCAGGCGATGCCTTCTTCTATCAAGTTCGAGCGATACGTGAAGCGTTTGAACGTGGTGATAAATCACTGCAAGCGCCTAAAGCGACGCCGGAAAGTTCTGAAGATATCATGAAATTATTAACCGACTGGGAATCGAGTACCCAACTGAGTTAAAGCACCAAGTTTGATCTGTTAACGGTCATCACACCATGATTTTGCTATTTTTTCATTGAGAAAATAGCAATCAATTTTGGTTCTGGAATGAATGTGAGGCTGGAGATAAATTAGTTAACACTTTGTATTTATTGCATTATTAACTATAGGGTCATGTTGTTTTTTATGTTGTTTCTTAGGTGGAAAAGTATTTTACCCCCCACTTATTTAATCTTCAGATTTAAACGCCTAAAAATACCTGTTACTAATGAATTAAAGTCATTATAGACAATACGGTCTTGGTACTCGTAAGAAAAGCGTCCATGAAACATCAGCGTCATCACTAAATCGCGATAGCCCAAGTAACAGGTATAACCATCAATATCATGCCAAGCTGTTAGTCCATCTAAATGGTATTTGTCATCATGCTTCTTACCCTTTGACAGCACATGATTAAAGACGAAAAGATGTTGCGATAAAGACATAAGCCCTCTTTTAAGCGTATATTCCCGCTCTGATTAGTAACAGGTACAACCCACAATCAAACTCGCTGATGGCTAGTTTAATACGTATAAAAACCCGTAATGGTTCAAAGCAATATTGATGCATATTTTACATCAGACGAGCAGATCTCATCCATGGTGATCACGGATAAATACATCCATGTATAAACCCCCTCTTTCACCATCCATGGTGATCACGGATAAATACATCCATGTATAAAAAAAGCGAATCCTTAGATTCGCTTTTCATTTGCAGACGTGAGTGACCAATGATCATTAAGTTTTACTCAATGAAGGTTACTCTGAAACATCTAAGTCAGCAGCTTACTTATAAAACGCTTCAACTGTGCCTTTTGCCGTCACCATCAACGGTTGGCCACGACGGTCTAATGCTTTGTGTGTCGGCACTTTAACCCAACCTTCACTGATGCAATATTCTTCAACATCAAAACGCTCTTTGCCGTTAAGCATAATGCCAATGTCGTGGTCGAAAATTGCTGCCACATGATGTGGGCTACGAGGATTAACGGAAAGGCGATCAGGTAAAGCTGGTTTTGATGTAGTGTCAGTCATGGTCTGGCCTGTAATGAAAAGTGGTTATCAATAAATCGTGCGCCATTGTAGGCAATACAAACCTTATGCTCAAGTGCGGCCGTCATAAATGTGAGTGCACTAGTCCTCACTTATCTAGACATTAGCTAGACAGCCCCTAAACGTTCGCTAGAAAAGGAGCATCTTTGCCGCTCGTTTAAACGAGCTAACGGATAGCTTCGAGCTTCTCAAGCAGGACTCGCAAGAGTGGGTCCCACCGCCTATATGCAAGCTGTGCATATAACGACAACTCAGCATTTCAAGCCATCATAAAAGGAACAATGAGTCGTTATGATACCTCACTCGTATTTTATTTCGGCTTTAATGGAAATAAGTTGACAGATTAGAAATTCAATCTTATATTTCCGTTTAAATGGAAATATAAAGCCACCTATATTTCAAGCCTAAGAGAAGTCATATGGCTATCATTGATTTGGCGCGGTGTTTCTATCTACCAAGCTTACTTCATTAATAAAATCTGCACAGGGAAGCATCATGATTGACAGCATTTCGATACACGCCTCGCAAGATGCAATTGAGTGGGCGCTAACTCATGGTATGGTGCTAAAAAACACCCCTTATTCCGCGACTCATACGGCATTTAGCTTTACACCAACAAGCATTAGCCGAGAAAGATATGCTCATTTAACCTCTTCAGTTAACTTACTGGGCAAGTTGGTGCACTTTGCATCTGAAAATCATGCATTTTTACACCAAGCCATTGCGCCAATAACAAGCGGTGATCCGTTTTTCAATGCATTGCTTCTTATGCATAAACAAATTCATGACTCGCCAAACAGTGCAAAAAGATTACCCTTATTACTCATGCGCAGTGATTTTATGGACGATACAACTGATGGCCCTAGGCTCATCGAATTCAATGGTATTGCTGCAGGGATGGGACCGTTTGGCCAGAGAGTGCATCAGCTACATAAATACTTGCAGCTGCAATCAGCACAAGCCTACTCAAAGTGGGGAAGCTTAGATGCTGAACTCGTCGACAACCCTGCAATTGAAAGACTCTCACTTGGGATAGCAACCGCAGCGCAGAAGATAAAATCGGAGTTTGACGATGCTGGACCCGCTGTATTTTTAATGGTGGTACAAGCAGATGAAGATAATGTATATGATCAGCATTTACTTGAGCACGCCTTACAAGTCAAAGGCATTAGCACCGTTAGAAGAACATTCCGACAGTTACACGGTAAGTTATCAACGGGCGTTAATGATCGGCTGATTTTAGAAGATGTCGGCGCAATTGATACCATTTATCTGCGAGCAGGTTACCAATATTGCGACTATCAAGCACATGACTTAATCAGCAAGGTTTGTTGTGATGCGCTAATGCAAACTCGTATTTTTATCGAAAAACATCGCGTAGCGGTTAATGCAACCGTAAGCCAGCAACTCGCCACCAGCAAGCGTGTGCAAATGTTACTGTCCTCAATGACGCCCAAAGAGCTCACAGCCTTTGGTTTATCCGTTGATGAAGCCAGTATTGTCAGTGAGTTACTAGGAGAGATGCTGCCTATCACCGAGAACTCTGCCACTTGGATAAAGCAAAGGCCAACAGATGAATGGGTACTTAAAAACCAAGGAGAAGGCGGCGGACACTGTATTTTTGGCGACGATATCCATCAAAAACTGTTAACACTGCAACCTAATGAGTATCAAGCTTGGTCATTGATGCGCCGTCTGCACCCCGCTCCAAGATCTGCTTCTGCTTTGACTGTACGCAAAGGTGAGCTGCAACAAATCGATGACTTGATCAGTGAGATTGGCATGTTCACTGTGCATATAGATGGCATCCCCGCTACAGCTGAGCAAGGTTACGCTGGCTATTTGATCCGAAGTAAATCGGCACGCACAACTGAAGGTGGCGTCCATAGTGGTATGGGAGTATTAGATTCGCTGGTTTTTAGTGATGAGTCATCATGGGAGCCCAAGTGATTATGTTATTTAAAGTTTAACTAAAGCTAATTGACTAGAGGTTGATTTATCATTGTTCTCCATAGAGAATGGTAGCTCGTTTTAGTAGTTTATTTCGCAGTATAGATCAGGAGTTAGTGTTAGATGATGACAAAATGGGCGACACGTTTTTTACAGATGGCCGAGCTCGTTGCATCTTGGAGCAAAGATCCCTCCACCCAAGTGGGTGCAGTGATCACCGAAGATAACCGGATTGTCTCATTAGGTTACAACGGCTACCCAAATGGGATCTCCGACAGTGCCGAAACCGACAACCGTGAGATGAAGCTCCTAAAAACCCTTCATGCAGAAGAGAATGCCATTCTCTTTGCTAAGCGTGATCTCAGCGGCTGCGAGATCTGGGTGACTCATTTCCCCTGTCCTAACTGCGCTGCAAAGATAATCCAAACTGGCTTAAGTACAGTCCATAGCCCGCAACCAAGCGAAGATTTTCTGTCACGCTGGGGAGAGAAGATTAAAATAAGCGAAGATATGTTCAAACAAGCTGGCGTTAAAGTCGATTGGATGCAGCTAGGATAATAAGCGGGGTCAGTTTCTGACCCACTTATTGAATCTAAAATAACGGCTATCCCGCATTTACAATCAATCTTACCAAGGCAATACCTGACCGTTTGAATGCCTAAATACACCGGACTGACTCATATCAAGCTGTTCGATTAAACCAACAATACGGCTGGCCGAATCGGTTGCTGAGATGTCTCCGCCGTGATTAACCATATCTGTTTGCACATAACCCGGGTGATAAATACCAACGGCGACCTCTTTAGGGGCTAAATCATGGCTTAACGACATTGATGCCGCATTTAAAGCGGCTTTCGACATACGATAACCATAACGACCACCAGAAGTATTATCTTCAATTGAACCCATTCTCGAGGTGATCATCGCCACCTTAGCACCGCGAGTTAACTGCTGCTGAAGCGCTTCAACCACACGCAGAGGTGCAATAGCATTGACTTCAAACTGGGCGCGAATGGTATCAAGGTTTAAGTTTTCTAAATTCTCATCCCGTAATATGCCAGCGTTACACACCAACACATCAATCTGTATATTCGCTAATGCTTGTTTCATGTTGGCAATGCCAGCATCCGTTGCCACATCAATATCAGTTACCACGTTCACCTTTAAAGCAGATAACGCGGCTGATGATGTACGACATAAAGCAATAACATTTTTACCTTGAGCGGCATAAAGGGCTGTTAACGCTAAACCTATACCGCGATTGGCACCGGTAATGACGACAGTTTGAGACATGTTTGCTCCTACAAGCTAAATTAATAAACTGAAATATCTCATTATAGCTTTAGCCACACAACCAGCGTTGGCAATTGCTCACACTTTGTCGCCGTTTACGCTGTAAATATTCACAACTTAGAGCAGGCTGCACTCTTTTTAACTCAGTGGCTTTTAAAGGAATCGCCATTATTTCAACCATCCGCTTTGAAGTTTATTCGCTCAGGCAGCTATTAAACCTGCAGTTTGAAGTAGAACCTATATAGTTCATTTGCTAGAATCCCCCCCTATTTTATGGCAACTGTATTTACTGCCACACTCAGGTGTCACGGATCAGTTTCGCACTGAGTATTCAGGTTTTACTATTTAAAGGCAGGCTATGACCGTTCTTCTTATGACTCCACCGATGACCCAGCTGAATACGCCCTATCCGGCAACAGCGTATTTGACGGGTTTTTTACGCTCTCGAGGCTATGAGGCGGTTCAGCGAGATCCTGCTATTGAGCTTTTCCTAGAAATGATGACAGCACCTGCGCTGGAAATTATTCGTCAGCATGTGGAAGAAAACTTCGACCACTTTGAAGAAGATGAGCTGCCTGATACTATTTCGACCTTTATGGCTGAATTTGACCGCTACCACCTAACCGTTGAGTCTGCTATTCGTTTTTTGCAGGGTAAAGATCCAAGCCTTGCACTGCGTATTAACTCGCGTCGTTTTTTACCAGAAGGCCCAGCATTTGACGCGATTGCTCAAATGGAAGCCGTATCCGGCGATGTGTTGCAAGCAGCCTTTGGCAACCTTGGCGTACAAGATAAAGCCAAATATCTAGCAACGCTGTTTATTAATGACCTGTCGAACGTCATTACTCAGGGAGTTGATCCCTACTTTGAAGTGAGCCGTTATGGCGAGAAATTAGCGGCGGCCAACCCCAGCTTTGATAATCTCTACGATACCTTGATGGGCGAACCTAGCTTCAGCTCTGAGATTTTAGAACAATTGGTTGAGCTATATCTAGAAGAAACACAGCCTAGCGTGGTCGCGTTAACCGTGCCCTTCCCCGGCAATATGCTCGGCGCCTTACGTATAGCGCAAACCTGTAAAGCCATCAATCCTGAGATCCCCATCATCATCGGGGGGGGATTTATCAATACCGAGCTGCGTGCGCTGAAAGACCCACGCGTGTTTGAGTTTATCGATTTTATCTGTCTCGATGACGGCGAACGTCCTTTTATAACGCTGCTGGAATACTTTGAAGGCAAGCGTGAAGTCGACGAGCTGGTACGAACCTACTTCCTCGCAGAAGATGAAAATGGTCAGCCATACGTACACTTCAATGAAAATGCAGAGCTGCAGGATATTCCACAAACCGAAGTCGGTGCGCCGATATACGATGGCCTACCATTGGGAGACTACCTGTCTTTATGTGAAATGCTTAATCCAATGCACCGCATTTGGAGCGATGGACGCTGGAACAAACTGACCATAGCGCATGGTTGTTACTGGCGTAAATGTAGCTTCTGCGATGTCAGTCTGGACTATATCGACCGCTTTGACGCCGCTAGCGCCGATGTGTTGGTGGATAGAATCGAAGAACTCATTGAAGAAACCGGAGAGACAGGTTTCCATTTTGTTGATGAAGCGCTACCGCCAAAGCTTTTGTTTACCTTTGCAAAACGGCTAATCGAACGTGGCGTGGTGATCAGTTGGTGGGGCAATATCCGTTTTGAGAGGACGTTTAGCGAAGCCCGTTGTCAGTTGTTGGCAGATTCAGGTTGTATCGCTGTTAGCGGCGGTCTTGAGGTGGCGTCTGATCGTCTATTGAAACTGATGAAAAAAGGCGTGAGTGTTGAGCGAGTCGCCCAGGTAACCAAAGCCTTCAGTGATGCAGGTATATTGGTTCACGCCTATTTGATGTATGGCTTTCCTACCCAAACCGAACAAGAGACTGTTGACTCGCTGGAAATGGTGCGTCAGATGATGAATCAAGGTTGCTTCCAGTCCGCCTACTGGCACCGTTTTGTGGCCACTATCCACAGTCCTATTGGCATTAACCCTGAGAAATTTGGCATTACGCTGGCTGAGCGCCCTGAAATCTTATTCGCTGAAAACGATGTGGACTTCACCGATCCAACCGGCACGGATCATGACATGCTTGGCGAAGGACTGCGTAAGGCGATCTACAATTATATGCACGGTATTGGCTTTGAACAGCCAATGAGCTTCTGGTTTACAAAGCCTGTTACACCGACTCTGATGAAAAAAGATCTGGTATCAAGAGCCGTTAGCAATCTAATCTCCAGCAATGAAGAATAATCCGCGATTAAGAGTCAGCGATTAAAAACCATTAGCGTCAGCTGAATATTCATAGATGGTATCTATAAAAAAAGGCCACTTTCTTGTTGCAGAAGAAAGTGGCCTTTTATTATTAGCGATAAAAGGACTCATTTTGTTTCCTTAGTTATCCTTAGTTATCCAGAGCAGATTAAAATCTAGCGATATATAACCCTGAGACTTACCACCTTATAAGCCAACTTGTGTAAAACAGCCCCTAAGCAATTACCTCTATATTGACGTCCAGTTCGACATTTATATCTCTTGCTCAGAGAGCCCATTCTAGCTTCAGCCTCGCTTCCTCAAACATCAAATTTAAATATTTTAAGTATAAACAAGATTCAAGATATCAACCCACGATTATTGGCTGTCATTTTATTTGTTTTCTAATAATAAGACATTGATTTCATTAATTAGTCTTATATTCACATACTATCTGCGTCCTATTTAAACGTCGGCCTGCATGGCAGGCATTTATTCAGTCAAAGCAAGTACGGTAAACCTAATTCGATAAGCTCGGAAAGAGCAGGTTCTAAAGGATAGTAAACTATGAGGGAGATGAGTCGATTGAATAAGAAGGTTATTATTGGCGCAACGATATTGTTTTCACAACAGGCATATTGCGCTGGCTTTCAGCTAAATGCACAATCAAACGTTGGCCTGGGACGCGCATTTGCTGGAGATGCAGTCATTGCAGATAACGCGTCCTCTATGTCGCGTAATCCCGCCACCATGGCGCTGTTTAATGAGCCCGCTTTGTCAGTGGGTTTCATCAGCATCACTTCCATGATCGAAGTTAAAGATGCGCTTTATACCCGAGAGTTATATAGCCAGGGAGCTCTCGTCGATAGCTCGGTTCAATCAGCAAACTATGATGATGCTGGCGACATGACTATCGTACCTAATATTCACTTTATCATGCCAGTCAATGACCAGTTTGCCTGGGGCATTAACGCGTATTCCAACTTTGGTACTAAAACAGAATATAGCGATGATTACATTGCTGGTGAGTTTGGTGGCCAGAGTGAAGTTAAGAGTTACAATCTTGGTTTATCCGCCTCTTATCGGATTAATGAGCATGTTAGCCTTGGGGCTGGGCTGGATATCATTGCCAGTACAGGTAAGCTCAAAAGGAGTTTACAGCCGACAGACACTAATCTACTGACTGTCGATGCTAAAGGTTGGGGACTGGGATTTAATCTAGGCGCTGTGTACGAGTTCGATGATAATAACCGCTTTGGTTTGGCTTATCGTTATAGCCCAGAAATGGAAACTGAGGGCGATGTCGATTACGCGGGCTATTTACCTGAGTCAGGACCTATCGACGATACACTGCTGATCCCCCTGCCAAGCATGGTTGAATTTTCTGGTTTCCATCACCTCAAAAACACCAATATCGCACTACATTATAGTATTCAATGGATAGGTTGGAGCGTGTTTGACCGTCTGGACGCCGAGACCAGTGGCACGCTGAATGATTATGAGTGGAAAGATGGTTGGCACTACGCTATCGGCGCCACTTACTACCTGAATAATGCTTGGACCCTTAGAGCTGGTTATCTGTACGATGTCAGCGCACAAGATCAATTGACCTCTATTTCGGTACCGGATTCAGATAGACAATTTTTCTCAAGCGGTTTTACATACCAGATAACGCAAAACTCCAATATGGATTTTGGGTTTACTTATGTATTAGGCCAAGATGTAAGTGTGGTGGAATCAAAACCTATGATCCCAATAGATATCGCCAGTGGTACCTATTTGGCCACAAATCTTACGGCAACGAGTCATGCCAATGCCATGATGGTCGGATTACAATATAACCGTACTTTTTAGACTCTTTGGTTAAAATGGGGCAAACAAAGCCCCTAAAAAACAGCTAAAAATATGCCTTCAGGAAGCTGAATGGCATATTTTCCACATCAAAAGGCTTTACGGACAACACCAGAGATACAATGATAAAAAGCGGTGTCTTATTAGGCTTACCAGTATTCCTCTGAGCCTAACCATTAATAATAGGTGCCCATCTCACTTTTACTTTACCACTAACAATCACTAGTTAAAGGCAGGTAGAATAGTGGATCATTCGATGCTGGCAATACTGCATACAGCAATAAACAGTTGTCTGCGATGCTATAACCTTTAGGGAGGAATACAACGGCAAAACCCGCAAGTGGAAGAAGGCCCCAGTCAGCTTCAAAAGAGTCATCAGCAAACGTGATAGCTTCAAATGAACCTTCAATAGCATTAGGAATATTGGTTGATGTTGCCGCAACATAACCAAAGGAAGTCATAATGGTAGTGCCATTATTAACGATAGAACCCTGCTCTAACTTTTCTTGCCCTTCGAGTACGGCCTTGGAGTAAACCAATTGGTTTGTTGACTTTAATGTACCCTCAAGCGTTTCCATATTGGCGAGTACAGCATCACTCTTTAAGTTAATAAAGTTAGGTGCGGCAACGACAGCAAGCACACCAAGAATAATGATTACCACAACGAGCTCAATTAGAGTAAAGCCATTTTTATTTCCGTATTTCATTTGTCCCTTAATTGAGCTTTGCGTAAAGATACTTATATTAATAGCCATATCTTGGTCAATCGGCAACTGTTTTAATGTCGGTGGGTACAACAATTTGATTGCAGTTCAAACTGTCTCATTAATAAGTTGGTCAGGGCAAACTAAAGAATCTATCTACACTTTGTAGCGTAATGAGCTTTGCAAAAGGATGGATGAACGAACAACAATAGGTGGCCATGTTATTTTTTAGCGATGCATCAAAGTTGCCATTTCAAGTAACGACTGCTCGATATTAATCTGCATCTGCTCGAGTTTGCCCTGCATTGCACTTCGACTTGTCATATTAAAGCAGATGGAGTCACTGCGCGTAAAGTAGCGGATCCCGTAGCCGTCATCAACAAGCGGCCCGTAACCCGCCAGCTCTACACCGTAGTCTGACGTAGTGCTGGTACAAACCACACTGTGCGTTAATGCCTGGTAGCCTTTATCTGTAAATATTTCTGGTAGCTTATCAATTCCGATGTCAGACCCAGCCTCTTTATAGCGGTATTGTAGCGCCATAAAGTGGGAGTAAATCCCAAGACCGAGTCGGCATTCTTTTGCCCTTTCAACGTGTTTTTGAGCAGCCTTTATGAGCGAATCTATTTTCGTCTGAGCACTGCAGTCGGCGTTACATATATTGTGAATAAAGGCCATCGACTCATGAGAAACAGTATGTAAAGCGTCGAGGCGTCCATCGAGAAAAGTTCTCGTCATCACCGCCTCATAGGCGCTGTAGCACTTTCCATAAATCTTATATTCAGCGAGCTGCAGCGCCAACTGAACGAACGCATCGGGACTTACACCAAGCTGTTTTATTTGGTTTTTGCCAAACTGAGTAAAATTTAACACCCTCGTCTGGGTATTGGCTGTGTGCTGCTTAAACGAATCTACCGCTGTCGAAATTGTCTGTCTCAGCGCATCATTTAGATCAAACTCAATCTCTTTAACGTTGGGGCAAGCAGCTTGTTCAGTCTGTAAAGGGACAGGGCTTTGATCAAAAGAAACCTTATCAATCGTGTCATAGACATGCTCAATCAAACGCAGCATCACAGAGCCATCAACCCCGGTATGCTCAAAATTAATCCCAGTCTTACCATTTTTGAAAACGATAAATTGTAGCGACTTATCGAAAAATCGATCCTGACCCGCACCGTGGAGTAATTGCTTTGAGACTTCGGTGATTTCTTGCGGGCTTTTTTCATCGAGACACAAAACAAACGCGGCTTCTTCCACAGCTGTCATCGCTTTTTTATTATCAGCCGATATTTGAAGTAAATCTGCTCGGCTTGTTGCCCATTGATCACGAAGCATGCTGCTCAGCATACCTAAATTTTGTCCTTGCTCTGAGGGAGATAGAATACAATTCAACTCAAATTCAATCGCAGAGGGAGAGAGGATATTTCCATTGTCATCAATGATATCGAGTTTGTAGATACGCTGATGATGCATGATGACGAGGTGCTTTCTGGACGATGAAGTTTTGAACTCGTCCGTCCCTTGGTGCGGTATTCTTGTTGAGGAAAAAAGATGGCGATACTGATTCATGCATAGCGGTAGGTTTTTCTGCCTATCAACCGAGAGCTCTTTTTTATCAATCAAGGCGATAAAATGATAAACACAGCTAATCAGCGCTGCTGCGATATTAGCCTGTGAATGTGTTGTTTCATCAAGCTTACTTTTTAGGTAATAAAATACGTTGCTGTTAATCACCAGCGATTTGGGACACGCCAGATAGAAATCGCGCCAAACGGGGGCGAACCAGTTCCCAATGGAGGGTTGCTGAGCCCATTCAATCAACTCATTCTGCAGTTTTTCACCGTCTCCGCCAGGCTGAAGAAACTGTTCAATCACTTGCTTGGTCTTCGTTGACTCTTGTTCCGTTAATAACGGCTCTGACCATTCAATGAGTTTACGGCAGGCGATATTTAAGTCCGGCACCGGCATGACTGGTAACTCTTTTTGACAGCTAAATGTGTTCCCTAACAATCTTTCGACTCCTTTGCTCAACGACATATATATTGATGAACTCTCATAAATGAATGCTGACAAATGCGCGCAGCCTGAGTGATTTGTCTGGGGCAAAGCCTCTTATAAAAATCGATTACTGGTCTCTCACCCGGAAGATAATGACAACCAAAATAGTTACAGCTGAAATAGTTTGAACTGTAATTTTCTAGTAATTTCCATTGCTATGGCAATAACCTAAAGCCCGACAAATAGCGAGTTTCGAGCAGTACATTACGCTTTACTTGCCAAAACTCCACTTTATTTGATTATTACTCAACACTGATCACGTTAAAGATAATACTTGATAGTTAGAACACTAACTACTTTGATGATTATCAATTGATCGTTCAACCAATAATGTGTTTAGCAGTACAACAATTAATAATGGGAGGCCATGTTATTTAGGTCAGGGAATGTTATCGGAAGGTCATTATGAACAAGCTTAGCTAAAGTAATGACTCGAAATAATTTGGCTCTGCTCGCTAGACAACTACATTGGATGGCCATGTTATTTAGATACAGCGTCCACGGCTATTTCGACGAGTAAAATTTTTGCTTAAGCGGTCCTAGAAAGCGTAGATATAACCTCGCGATAGGCGGACAAACTTTCGGCCATGAAGGCCGCTCTACTTAACGATTTGAAAAGGAATAAACGATGGCATTGCCAACAGCAGTAAACAGTCAAATCACCGACTCGGTATCCCAGGTAAATACTAAGGTTCTTGGTGATGCGCCGGCTGTAGCAACCGGTAACTTCATGCTAGCGACCAGTCAGGCGTTGTCGAATGCGGCTCACAACGCAACAACTGGCCAGCAAAACAACAGCGTTACGGCTCAGGCTGCACTTGTGCAGGGTGTAAATACCATGTTTGGTATCGATGTCGCATCGGCAGCGGAAGGCACTGCAAAGATTTACCGATAAGGTTAATCTCTCTGTCGATATTGGTTAGGAAAACTAGCCAATATCACCAGAGTCTTAAACTGCATAACGGCAACAATTAATAATGGGTGCCCATGATATTCATTATAAGTTGACGCAGCTTATTTCATTGGCCACATCATCCATCGCTTTAGCAAAGCTTGATATGCCAGAAGAGGGGATGAACAAGTGACGCTTATTATGTTGCTTACAGAATCGCTTCAATCTGTAGTAGGCGTCGTGACTGATGCAATCGGAGGCGCAAATAACCGCATCGGCAGACCACAACATGGCATCTAAGCGCTTGCTACGGTCTTGGACGCCGCCATCATGATGGCTGAACTCGCCATTACAACGAGACACCAGCTCCCTGTATTGTTCAGTCATGCGCTGCTGGCCACCAACACATAAAATTTTCAGACCCTTAAGATCTGGACAATCGGTGCAAGAAGCCGCGCTGCATTTATTACAGGGAGACAGACTCTGCTTTACTAACCCCTCTAGGGATCGGGATTCTTGCCTCTGTAGCTGCAATTTTTGAGTTAAACCCAAAATGTTATCTTCACTGTGTTGCAGTTTTTGCTGCCACTGCAGTTTCTGTTTATCTAAAATCTCGAGCGAAGTATTTTTACTCGCCACTTCGTTCTGTAGCTGCTTTAGTTCAAGCGCCGCTGCATTATTATTTCCTTGCCGTTCTAGGCGCTGGCAGTGCTCTTTAAGTTGCAAATTGTCCGCCTTAATATCAGCCAGCTGTTGTTGTAGATCACCCAGCTGCCGCTCTTTGCTAGAGATCGTCTGATGTGATTTTTGCTGACTTTTATCTGACGATTTTTTCAGTTCTAACAGCTCCTTTTCAACAGTGTGTAGACGTTTCAGATCGGCACGTTGGCCAGCCCCAATCTGGTGGGACAACATATGAATGGTTTCATAAGCCATTTCCTCAATAGTCAGATCACACAAAGGGTGCGTTAACAGTGCCCATAGGGCTTCGGCGCTGGCTCCTCGATCTATATGTTGCTGCCAGACAGGTTTGAGCTCATCGCGACATTTAATCAGACCAAAACGCGTGATAGCGGCAGTAAACTTTTTATCTAGGTGCTTTTGTACCGCCAAAGACAGGTGATGTTTAACGTCACAGTTGGAAACGATCCAAGTGTGTAGCCAGTAATCACTTTTTCGAGCCTGTTCTTTGTCGACAATTTTCTCTGCCAGCTTACGGATCTCAGATGTCGTCAAACAGGTACCGATAACAGGACATAGCAGTTTAGCGCTTAACTCCCACAGTTTACGTTTACCTTTAAAGCAATTAAATGCCTGTGTTCCAGTGGCTGAGATATCACACATGCAGTCCTCCTTAATCCTGTCGCCGTTAAACTTGCCTTTAAGCAATGATTGAGTCGTCAATGGCATCAGTGTAACGACACACAACAATGATAATAGTTATCATTCGCATAAATGGGAAGTATTACTTGAGAATATTTTTCGCGAAAGAATAATAATCGGTGACCATGTTATTTTCTTAATCAAGCATCTCGCACTTAACTCCATAAGTGTTCACATTGAACAGATTATGTGTTCACCCTCTCCTGAGTTTTCAATTACAAAAAAGTAAAACTAATAAAACCAGTTAATTAAAATAGGGCACGATTTATGCTGCTTTTATCGCACATGTAATCTATATCATTAAGGATACAACTATGAATATAAAAATTATAATTGCACTGGTTTCATTTATTTTTATAAGTGTTTCATCAGATGCTTTAGGACAAAATCAAGGCGGAGGAAATGTAATGGTCCTAAACTTGGTTGGTACTGGGAATGGGGAGCTACTTAAGGTACCGGATATTGACGGTGATGGTATTGAAGATGACGCTACTTGTTTCGCAGTCGATCTGTACAATGGCGAAAATGGTCATTTGATTGGTACAGCAGTCGACTGCTTGTCGATGATTTCCAGCGTTGGCGACGGACTTGCATTGGTTGGCACTACATACTTCAATTTCCCCCAAGGCACACTCATCACCAGAGGAAACACAAGCGTTCAGCCCGTCACACAGCCTACAGTGACTCCAGATGGCCAATCCATAACTCACATCACGGGAGCTGCCAGCAACGAAAATGCAATTTTAGAAGGTACAGGTCGCTTTGAGGGCCAGACCGGAACTGTGCGACTTTCTGGGATGGTAGACATGTCAAATATTGATATCGGCCAAATAACCTTTAATTGCTTGTTTGTCATAGCACTCGATCCGTCAGAGTCAGAGTAAAATGTAGCTGTGTATATAACCCTGATATTTAACAATGGCTGGCCATGTTATTCAAAATAGTGATGAACACGCATATCCAAAACACCACATTAGTTAGGTTTAACAATGGCTGCCCATGTTATTAAGCATCTGATTTACACCAAAATCCCGTAACAAGTCGTCACTAAATACTGACGAATACGCATATCCAAAAACACCCAATCACTTAGAGTTAACTATGGGTGACCATGTGGTGCTAAATCCTGCATTTTGAAGTGGTTTGGGTCTCGTTATCTATATCTTTGATGATAGCTATCACTGATAAGTCAGCGACTGGATAACTTCTGCAATTGAAACTGGCTAACATAACTAGCGTACCTCACTCTACCAACTCAACTAAAGCAACAGACGACAGCCACAGACCGTGTTGCTTGGCTGAAACAGGACTATGGCGTAATCTTTCTGCTCATCGAGATCTAATGTTTCTAGAGTCAGGTTATGCATCCCTTTATTATCTAGGTTAAATGAACTCACATAGGAAAGGTATTGCATATGTTCAGGTTGTCTCTGATCATTGACCATCGACTCCTCTTTGGTCTTAACAGAAAAAGAGTACCTCTGGGCATCGCTATCGTAATTTAACAAACTCCCTTTCATCCTGATATTACCGGCCGCACTGCCGTCAAAGTTGAAGTATCGATAATTAAACTGTACCTGTTCTCCCTTGGCAGTCACATCGACGAGTAGATAATTTCGCCCCTTCTCTGTATCGCCTTTATGTCTATCGAATAACTCAGAGCTACAATTTAACATCAAGGTCTCACTCGGATTCAGATACCGATAGCTGATAGAAAAACTAATTAATAGCAGCGCTAAGATAGCGGAGTTGACACCCCAAAGTAATTTTCTATTCACAAAGCGCCACCTCATCTAACCAAGCTTGAGTGATAAATTGCTTATGATGACGGAAATCAGATAACTTAAGATTTCTGACGACCGACAGACCCAACTTCTCCCCTCTCATGGTGATATTAAACACTTGTTTATCATGGGATAAAGATAGATAAATATCTTGCCATGGCGCTGAATAGCACCCTTTGAAGCCGGCAGAAAATTGCGTAATAACTCTCATTAATGACTCATTGTTTGTTTTAGATTTTGAGTAACTAATCAGGTTTATCTGCTGACCAGATAAGAGCGTGAGTGCCGTAACATTATAAGGCTCGGTAGTCGAACCACTCTTTGAAAACTGCCTCACGAGCCCAATGGTAATGACGATAATCGTTATCAACACAGCGAAAATGAGCCAACGTTTAACCTTAGCTATCTGTGTCCACTGAATACGCTTCGCTTCGCCTCGTAACCGATACCCTTTACTCTTTACCGTCTCAATCAACTGCTCATGCTCAGGCCCTAAGAAAGAACGCAACATAAACACGGCGCGAGTCACTGAAGAATCACTCAAAGGAGGATGCTCTTCATCGGCAGCACCTAATTTATGCTTAGCCACAATCCGGTTTCGATTGGCAATAAGCAGTTTAAGTACCTGTAACTCGGCCCTGGGTAAGTGCCATACATCACCACTGTCCAGATTCTTTAGTTGCTCTCGCTGAATATCAAACTGACAGCTGCCCAGTTGCATAGATAGATCCGTTAAAAGGTAACAGTAAAATAATATGCAATAAAACTAATGATTTCTGTGATCCCCCCTATCTCCTATAAAAATTCACTATTAAATACCCCCTTAGAGGCAGAATGATGACAATTTTGAGAATAAAGTCACACTGTTGAATAGATGAAGAAGGTCTGGGATTCATCTTCATAATGAGCGAATTAACATGAATTTAACAAATGCAGTGATTCATCACCGTTTCTACTCTGCAAAGCCGATACTGACAGGGGTCCTAATCGATAAATGACATTGTGGCGATTCTCATTTGGTTCAAAAGTTTTTTCTAATCAAGCTAAATATTCATCTGCCGAAGATCACACTATTTATGATCCAGACCCCGCAAACTTATTCCATGTCAAACGGTGATGAAGTCAACCCTGACCGAGTCACTTTATAGTTAACCATATAAAAATAACGCAGGAATGATTATGACCATTAACAGACGACAAGCATTAACCAAAATTATTGGTATCAGTACAGCTGCAGCAGGTGCCACCCTTATGGGAACCTCAGCATTCGCGGCGACAGATGCAGACGGAAACTTCCATTTAGAGCTAGGGGACAAACTTATGTATGTTCCACTAGACGCAATGGCAACGGCTAAACTCGCCTATGAAACTGGCGGCGGTTGTATGCATCAGATTTTCCATTCTATTGTCACTATGTTAGCTAATTCAACTAGTGCCGATGCAGCCAATTTCAAGACCATTCCAACGGCATTGGCCGGATATGGTTGGGCTGGCATCATAGGACAAGGTACTATCTGCGGTAACCTAAATGCTACCGGTATGTTAGTGAACATTCTTGATGGTCTTAATGGCCAAAACTCGGCGGTTATCGGCTCAACTTTCAGATATTATGAGAATACCGAACTTCCACTATCTTCGCCTGAGTTTGTTGCGGGAATCGGTTCTACCGAAGAAAAGACAACAACAGAGGTCGTCAAGCCATCTGTTGCTAACAGTGTTCTTTGTCACTCATCAATCAGTAACTGGTCTAAAGCATCGGGTAAAACCTTCTCTCAGAAGGGTGAACGTTGTAAGCGTCTGTCAGCATCTATTACCTTCCACCTTGTAGAACTGTTAAATCGTGCCCATGGCGGTGAAGATCTTAGTCTTCTACCTGCGTCTATGCCTTCGGATGAAGCACAAGCCTGTAAGAGTTGTCATGGTGTCGATTCAACAATGGGCTCAGCTGCCAGCGTTAAATCCGATATGGAATGTACTACTTGTCATACCGGCCACTTCAACTAAAGGAGCGCGTCATGAACTATAAACTTTTCAGCGTACTCTTAACTGGTGCGCTAATGACCACAGCCTGTGGCAGTGATGATAATGATACTGTTACTCCTGTAGATCCAGTGACACCACCAGTAGTGGTAGTGCCGACAACGATTGACGTTGCTAAAGCGGCAACCATAGAATTAGAATTAGCGAGTTTTGATGGTGTAAGTGGTGCCTTAAGCTTTAGCCTCAGCGATGCCGACCAGATGGCTATCACGAATGCTAAAGAGTATCGAATTGTCTACTTTGGTTTTCCGGACCATGATGACCCATCAACTAAGGCTAAGGCATGGAAACGTTGGCATTTAAGCAAGTCATATCAGTGCGGTAGTGAAGCCAGTGAATGTGAAGGTTTACTCACCGAAACTGCCACGAAAGGAAGCTACACCTTCGAGGCCCCTGGGTTGGATTGGAGCAGCGATGCAACTCCTGACGCAGTACAAAAGTATAAGGTCGCCATTGAAATAAAGGGCGCTTTAAGCAGCAATGACTTGGAAGTTCTTCCACCACCGGCAGTGTAAAAGTAAATTTTTACTGTGTTCCTGCTTTATACAAACTTGGTGTTTATCACCATTGAGAGCCTGGGTCTCATCACCTTGATCTTAGTATAAAGCCGTTTCCCATTGCTAAATGTTAGTCATCGTTTAAATGTCTAAATAGTAAGTAAATTGTTACCGTCCCCACTTTTGGAGAGGCTTGCCCTCTCCTTTTTTTGTACTCACCAAATAATACCAATTTCATTAACTTTCTGCTCATTCACCGCGAATTCAAAGCGCTGAAGGCAAGGTCTATATATTCCTCCTCGGTAATGGCTCCATACGTTACTCTCGATAATTGCTCCTGCATTATTCAACCTTCGCCCATCCCTAGGATCCTACCTCCGATATCCATATAGCCCCCGGTGTCAGGATTGTTGTCGTCTCAATTAATGTTATAAATAAAACAGGCTGCGGTAAGTTAAAGCGAGTGGGTTATCAAAGGGATTCAAGTCAATTTAATACCTCAGGTTTAAACCTGTCAAAAGTACGTTCATCGGATAAGTGGTCAAGTGGTCAAGTGGTCAAGTGGTCAAGTGAGGAAACAACGAATAATAATGGGTGGCCATGTTATTTTTAGTGATCAGTTAATAAATCGTTAAGTTCCCGTACAGCATACTGTCGTTATATTAATGATCAAATTAGGATGATTAAGCAGAGGCGACAGATGAAACGATTAACTAAGATGTTAGCAACAGCAGTAAAAACGGTAACCACTATCGCTCTGACCTTGTTTATCTCAATCGGCAGCGCTCACGCCTCTTTAAATACTGCGGTAACAGCCAATTTAGTGAACTCTAAAACTGATGATAACTTACTCATTTGCCAATATCAGACAGTATCAGGTAGCCATTTCCAGGTGTTTGATAAGGTTTTAGACAATGAGTATGCCTGCCCAACTAACATGCAAGTCGCCCACGAGACTATGCTTACCGATGCTGAAAAAGCCCAGATTAAACAGATGCTCTCGCTGCAGAATTATTAACTCTTCACGTTAACCATATTAGAACCGAAGCGCAGCACAAGCTGCGCTTTTTTGTGGCCGAGTTAAAAATAGTAATGAGTGGCCCTGTTGTTTTTTTAAGTGGGTCAATAGCAAGCGAAAGCAGATCGCGAAGTGATCTAGAATGTGTGATATCCATCCTATACTCAATCAAAGGCGATCGGCCTTTAATTGCTATTGACGGCCTAGGGAATGGATATGAATGTTTTACGAATAATACTGTTATTACTGGTGGTGATGCCTATCACCACGGTCGCCGATGTCGATAAGCAAACCCTCGATAAAATCTATCAGCTAGATATTAAGCTCACCGAAGAAGACTTGCTCGTTAATGTGCAGGGCTATCCGGTGCCAACCTACGACGCCTTTCATGGCTGGTTGATTATTAACGACGTCGAAGATCGCTACGATGAGATAACAGCATTCTTTGCTAAGCAGGGCGTCGAGAATGTTATTCCTATTTACTTAGCAATGTTGCAAGGCACTAGTTGGGAGATGAAAGGCACCTCTGTTTTTACCTTTCCCGAGGTCGAACAATGGCAGAGCATGGCTAATACGCTGATCTTTTTACAGAAGGAAATCGTGCCTATTATCGGCGATGTGATTCCGGTCTCTGGCGACCGTTCCGATGAGTATAATCGCCTCGCTGGCGGTGCCGGACAGAGCAAGCACATGCAGTTCTGCGCCTTGGATATGGTGCCGGTTAAGAGCTATTCCCGCGAGGAATTAATGTCAAAGCTTAAGGAGATACATCGTAAGGTAGGGCAGAAATATCAGGCCGGCTTGGGTATCTATGGCGGTATTCGGTTTCATATCGACACCTGCGGCTTCCGCCAGTGGTAGTGCTAGTGTTTTCGAGTGAATAAACGGGTGGCCATGTTATTTTTAATTTCACAAAAGCCATAATGACGTTACTGCCGACGATAAGACAAGGAAGCCGATGGTTTTCGCCGCGGAGTTGATTCCTGTCAATGAACAGCGAAAAGCGGAGGCAGACATCCTATTATCGAGGTTAAGTCGTCATTTACGACAAAGCCAACAACCCATGCTGTATCCCCACGGCATTAGCCACACTGAGCAACCTTGCCTTTATCGCCTGTTCAATACCAACACCGCCCTGTACTAAGTCATCAACTGCAATAAAGGCGCGAGTCTTCTGGCTGCTGCTGTCATAGTGATAAGCGTAACCCGATTCGACAATCCAGCGCCCTCCACTTTCAGCTCCCTCATCGCTCACAGCCGTCAGCAGTTGCTGTTTTTCTGCTAATGTCCTGACCAAGGTAAAATAAAAAGACAAGACACAATCTTCTTTACCGTACCAATCTGCTTTTAACGCCTGAAAATTGATCCACATCTCCAGCTCGGTCAATAATGGCTTAAGCGAATTGGAAAAATTGCCATCGGCCACTATCGTCATCGGAAGTTCTTGTTGCATATATGCCTTTGTCTTTTTCATCGATCGTGGGTCATTCTGGATTAAGGTAGATATTGCTAGCTAACGATCCCAGATGCAACCATCGGCCATAAAAGAATCACTAAAGCCACCCATTATAAATCAGACACATAAGACTCGATTACCATTGCGTGAAGCTCAACAGAGATGATCAAGCCAGCAGTTCGTTTATGGGTACTGTTTACTCAAGTAAAAGCCGACATTGTAATTAATGATGGGTGTTTATGATTGGTTTACTAAATGATCGGCATTAAGCACAAGCTGCGTTTTTTGTGTTCTCATTTAAGCATCCCATTAATGATCGCTGTCTATTATCGGTTTAATATATAAGTAATAGACTTTTTTTGATAACACTGTACGGTTACGACCGTGTTTCTTTACATACCATTAACAGTGGTTAATGTTTGATTTTTGCGAATTTCAGACCTAAATCAGTGCTATTACCGTAGAGGTTCGATATAACTTTAATCATTTATAAGTGTTCTTATATCTGAGTTTTACCTCTATCACCTTGATTCAAGTTAGTCCCAAGGATCGTTAAAGGAACGCATTTTACCAAGCTAAATAATTGACTATTTAGTGTATTTCAGCATATTCAGGAAGAAAATATGACAACAAATAAATGGACGTTAACAGCAATATCCGCATTGATTTTAACTGCTTGTGGCGGCGGAGATGACTCATCAGGCTCCCCTGATAATGGTGGGGCATCGGGCGGAAATGTGCCACAAATCACTTTAAGTACAGTGGTTAATAATAAATGTGGAATCGAAATACCTAAGTCAGGTGTTGACGTCTTTGTGCACAATAATGCCGGTGACATTATTGCTGAGTACCTAACAAATAGCGCTGGTGTGCTCACGGCTGACTGGCCGAGTAACGCTGAACATATCACCTTAACCGCTGAAAATAATATCTATTATAAAGACCAGCCTGAACGCAAGGTTATCTCTACTGTTGATGTTGAGGCAGGTGATTTAGGTGTTACCTATTTTAGGGATGATAACAACGAAGAAGGTTGTAACTGTAAACAAGTCGAATTTCCAGTGCAGTCACTTATAGCCGATGCACCTGACAGTATGTTGTACCTGGGGGATAATCGCTTCGAATTGATGCCATTTGCTAGTAATCCCAAAGTAGAATGGTGTGATGGTACAGGTCCAATCGATGTGCAATTGGTGGCAGCTGATGGTCAGAGCAGTCTCGCTGGCAGTATTGATTTGAGCAATCAAACCCAATATACATTGGGCTTGAGCGACTTTACTCACGAAGGTGTAGCAGTTGATTACGTTAACCCTATTAACGCAAGGTACTTATATGCTTTATCGTTTGATGGTTGGCGTAATTTCAGCTCAACTGATTTGGTATTTGTTTATCCGACATTAACGAATAAAAATTATGTTTGGCCGGCGGTATATGGTCAAGAATACGTGGTTAATAAGCTCGCTGAAACTTATAGCTCAGCGCGACACCTTGTTACATCAGAAGGCACCACTTCTCCGGTTATTCTCTGGGATCCAACAAACGGCTTCGTTGATTCTGTTAACGCATTATTAGCGGAAATATCTACTGAGAAAGCCCCTTATCAATATGATTTTACAAATGTTGGTGATGTGGCATTGACTCATATCACTCTATCGGGATTTACCGATGATGGTCATGCCGAGTGGGCTATTTGGGGCGGGGCATCGGGTAGCATGCCAGATCTAAAACTGCCAACAGCTTTAGATGCAAAGTTTGACTCTCTTAATTTACCTAATTTACGAATTGGTATTAGAGGATACGACTCAGTTAAAACATTAAATGAATGGCGTAAGTTATTAGCTGACAGAAATCGCATGACAGATGGTGAAATCAGTGTGCTTGATTATCAAACCAACTATATGGAGCTGACTTTTTTTCTTGAAGATTAGTTTTATATAAGATTTTTATCACTGCAGATAAAACTAAAAAAGACAGTATAAGCTGTAATGCCGGTAAGTTAAGCTTACTGGCATTAACCCAAAAGGTCGCTTTTTCGATATATATAGCTTCTAATCCCAACCTAACACCAAAGCAGCACGACCTATCACGATCTATAGCCACCCATGTTAAATCATAACTAAAGCTTAGGGGCTGTTGATCTTTCACGGTTGTTTTTGCCGCAGTTTATTGGCTATTTTGACAAGGCGGAGGCTATGTCGTTTAGTCATTCTCCACAAATAACCTACAACACAGTCAAAATAGCCAAGAAGCGCGGCCCTTCGGGTTCGTTTAAATGCTTTTAGTCTTTTATGACTAGAATGCGTTACGCGCTTTCGCTTAGATTGCTAAAGAATCGCTCAAGCCTTGACCTAAAATCATTATTCCTTATGGTAAAGAATCGAACAAAAACTAAGCTCGAAAGATCAACAGCCCCTAGTAAGAGGCACAAAACTTGTAATTAATGATTGGTTCGATAAATCACTGCTATTACAGTGGCTCTTCAGCGTTCTTTTCTCGCTTATATGCGGCAGGAGTGATACCGACTAACCGTTTGAAATATTTATTAAAATGGGTAATATCTTCGAAACCGAGGTCATCAGCAGTTTGTTGTAGTGATAGACCGTCCATAACGAGCTTGCGTTTGATCTCAAGCGTGATTCTAAAATCGATTAATTGCTTGGTTGTGCGGCCACAGCATGATTTGCATAGCTGGTTTAAGTTCTTGTAGCTAGTGTGCATCCACTCTGCATATTGAAGGGCTTCCCTAGCCTCAAAGAAGTGTTGTTCCACTAGACTGATAAACAGATCGAAGCGCTCCTTTTGGTGCTCGCTTAAGTGGCTAAGATGACTCTTTCTCTGCCGGCCTAATTTGATCAATAGGCTAGAGAGCAGTAGCTGCACCACCACATCATCGTCAGCGCCCTCATAAATAGCCTTTTTCACCTCTCTTAACAGCACGTTGCAGCTCTCTTTTAAATCTGCGGGTAGTGTCGTTAGCACTGCTGATGACGCCATGCTTTGGTGAAACGGTGCAAAGTAAGAGGTGCGTATATTGGAAGCACTATCGGAGAAAAAGTCCGTGCTAATGTTAATTATCGTACCTTGAGGTACATCCTCGGGATCGAAGGCATGTACTTGATTGCGGTTGACAAAAATAACACTACCCGACTGGTAAGGATAATGTTTGAAGTCGATTAGATGCTGCCCTTGGCCTTTGGTGATGAACAGGAAACAGAAATAATTCACTCGGTGGGGTTGGTAGGGATCGAAATCGTAGCGACTGAGCCTTTCGCGAAAGCACTCAAGATCCATAACTTCGATACCAGAGTTCTCTTTAGAGGGAGCTCGGTAGTGAATGTTGGGAATTGAAACACAATTGTTCATGCATGCCACTATAACACCTCCTTAAAAGAGTTTCTGTGAAGGGACTGGTTAGCCAGCGACAAGTCGCCGCTGGCCAAAGAGTACTAGCAAGAGAGTACTATAAGTGTATTTTCCCTATCCGATTGGCTCGCTCATCATAGTCATCCTCATGACAGCCTGAACAGCTGTCGTAAGCACGAAGCCAGGGCTTCATGTAGTCACCATCTGCCGAGAAGTGTCTTGGGTCATCTTTTGCACCATCCAGATCGATCTTGAACAGATGAGACTCACTAGGCATGTGACAATCGGTACACTTAGCGACGAACTCATGAACGGGAGCTGCAATGGCAAACTCCTTGTTATGGCAATCAGTGCACTCACGCACCATGGCGTTATCATGACCCGGCTGATCCTGATATTTTTCAGACTTATGGGGGTTATGACAGGTTGAACAAGTGAAGTCCTTTTTCTTACCCATTGCCACACCAGTGTCTGGATCGGTACCGATCATGGTTGTGCCCGCATGACGGCCACCACGACCACCTCGGCGTCCTTCGGGGCCAAAACCTGTGTTCAGGCTCAAGCGTGCACCTTGGGTAACTTCGCCAAAGACCTGGTCAAAGGGAGACAAATATTCCGGGTAACGCCTAACGGCATCATCTGTAGTGTGACACTCAGTACAGGTCGCGGGCTTACCATACCCCATATCTTCTGCAAGGAAATCGTCAGTAACACGTGCATCTGCAATCTTAACAATATTTTGTTTTGACGGCGTCTTAATATGTTCACTACCCGCACCATGACAACTTTCACATTGAATCCCAGTCATAGCAAACGTGCCATCCATTCCTGGCATATCATCTTGTCTATTCAGGTTGCGGTTATCATTTTCAGTGTAATCCTGCCAACCTGTTGTGTGGCATCTGCCACAGTAACCGTAGGGATGTGAATCAGGCGCGGTATTAGGTTGGTAAGCATACGCATATGGGATCTGCCCCCCTTTAGGAGCGACTCCAACGCCAGCTTTATCACCGGACATGATATAGCCATTTTGGTCAATGAACATCGCACTAGATTTGTAGCCACCGATGACGTAACTGATGTCCTGCCAGCCAGCAGGGTTACCCAGAGTATTGTCTATATCCAACAGTTCCGGCGCACCAGAAAGAGAGGTGAATGGGTAGAGAGGTTCCTCCCCTTCGACCTTAGTCAGCTTGAAATTGTGACCTGTCTCGAAATAAGATTCCTTATCCGTATGGCAAGAAATGCAGGTATTGGAACCGACATAGGCCAGCCCACCCGATGTCACCACAACAGTGACTATTGACTCAGCATCGCCACCGTTACCATCTGAGATAACGTAATTGAGTATGGTAGTACCGACCTCGAGAGGTTCGAACAAGATCATATTATCCTCAATCGATGCAGCTCCCGTACCCTCTGACACAGTAACGGTTTTGATCGTCAATGCATCACCATCTGGATCTGTATCGTTGGCCAAGGCATCGATAATACTGTTGCTGCCTATAGTGGCCTCTGCATCCACCGGATTAGCAATCGGTGGGTTGTTACCAGGAACTACAGGATCTCCATTATCATCATCGCTGCCACATGCACTCAGAAGGCTGAGAAGCATAGCTGCAATGAGCGTCTTGCGTGGGGCACTTGGCCCGTTAAATTTCATCATCATCATTTCCCTTTATTAGTTGATACAACTGGCCCCTAGGTATGGGATTTAGCCCGGAGCGCATTAACTTGTTCATTTGTTAAATTAATGCTAAAGCCCATGTCAAAGTAGGTCAGTAAGGGTCTGGAAATTGCCGATTAAATACCGAAAGAGAGGAGTGTGAGCCAAAGCAGTTACTGAGACCCATCGAATGCTAATCATTAACGAATAGGCCACAACATCGACGCATCATAGAGATTGCAAAGAGGATAAGGACAGGCAGTCCTCATTGTTCGGATGTGGGTGCACCCCTTCTCTCTATAGCCACCCATTATAAATCATAGAGATTGCAAAGAGGATAAGGACAGGCAGTCCTCATTGTTCGGATGTGGGTGCCCCCCTTCTCTCTATAGCCACCCATTATAAATCAGACACATAAGACTCGATTACCATTGCGTGAAGCTCAACAGCGATTATCAAGCCAGTAGTTCGTTAATCGGTACTGTTTACTCAAGTAAAAGCCGACATAAAAGTAGGTTCAGTAGAAAATTAGGGGATTTCAAACAAAGTAAGTTTGCTTTTAGAATGCTCTAAAAACAGAAGGGTTTGTTATGTTGGTGGTTCAACTTGCCGAGAGGTACTGGCAACTACTAGCAAAGTGCCGTCGTCGCTTTTCTAAGTGCTCACAATAATGAGTTAGTTCTTGCAACGACCCGACTGGACCATGGAATAACTTACCAAAATCAGTAGTAATTTTGAGCCAGTTTTCGCTAGGAATATTGAGTCTATTCAGTATCTTTTCTGTATTAGGAGAAATAGCACCTCGTTTATCATCACGAATGATTCGACCCGTTTCATCAACAAGTATTAAGTAATCTTGAAGCGAGAAGTTGATACCTTTTGGTTGGTTCTTTTTTTCATTACCGATAAAAGGTAAGAGCTTGGTGGGTTGTTTCCCCTTCAGAGCGGCATTCACTCTCAGCTGCAGGCTGGTGTAGTCTGATTGTTCGGGTGTTTTAGCCATCTTAGCGCGAATAGGATTGAGCTCTACATAGGCCATACAGGCCAGTACTGCCGCTTGATCGAGTAATGCCTGGCTTTTGAAACGCCCTTCCCAGAAATGCCCTGTGCAGTTATCTTCATAGTTGGCCTGTCTGGCGATAGGTTCATTCAAGCATCTCATGAACCATGAGATATCACTTAGGCGTGAACGGTACGTCGCAATCAGGTGTTTTAATGATGCGACCATACACTCTTCAATCACTTCACCTTTAATAAATTTCTGTGTTAAATCAGTACCGTTAAATAGCTTATGCCACTGCTCAACAACGTCTCTACCTGACCAGTTATTCGCAGTCTCTAGGTCAATATAAAGGACAACATGCAAATGATTACTCATCACTGCATACGCTGCTACGTCAATCGCAAACACTTCTGTTAACTTCAGTATTTGCACTTCAACCCAGCCACGGCGATGGTCATAATTATTGCCCGTAAACTTATCATCTCCACATAGAAAGGCACGCCGAACCACACGACTACAGCAGTGGTAATACGGTGTGTCTTCTAGGCTAATCAGCGTACTTCTGGGACGGGGCATAACAACCTCCTACTTAAGCAATAACTAAAGCTTAGTAAGAGGCACAAAAACATGCAATTAATGATGGGTGTCTATGATTGGTTTACTCTTAGCTTTAAACTGGTGAAATCGGATTGCTCAGGTGTACTCGCCATCTTGGCGCGAATAGGGTTGAGTTCAACATAAGCCATGCAAGCCAGAACTGCAGCTTCATCAAGTAAAGCTTGTGACTTAAAACGTCCTTCCCAGAAGTGCCCAGTGCAGTTATCTTCAAGGTTGGCTTGTCTGGCGATGGGTTCGTTGAGGCACCTCATAAACCAACTAATATCACAGAGCCTCGAGCGGTAAATCGCTATTTGATGTTTTAACTGAACAACTAGGTGCTCGTCTATCACTTCACCTTTAGTAAACATTTGGGTAAGCGCGGTACCATTAAACAGCTTATGCCACTGCTCTACAACCTCCCTATCTGACCAGTTATTCACTGTTTCTAGGTCAATATAAAGCACGATATGCAGATGGTTACTCATCACTGCATACGCCGCGACATCAATGGCAAACACTTCGGTTAACTTGAGTATTTGTTCCTCAACCCAACCACGACGGTGGTCATAGTTCTTACCTGAATATTTATCATCACCGCACAAGAAAGCACGCCTCACTACACGGCTGCAGCAATGATAGTAAGGTGTGTCTTCAATGCTAATTAGGGTTCGTCTTGGTCTTGGCATACAACCTCCTTGTTAAATGCTCTTTCAAAAGCTTAGTAGGTGCTCATTCTTTATGCCATTGACTATGGCTGGCACTTTTTATTCGCTGGTCGTCGTTATTTATGCCATTAACTATGGCTGGCACCTTTTATTTTCCTTTTATTCTCTGGCCAAATTAACTATTTCACAACACTATAAATGGAACTGTATAGAGAAAATATTAGCAGTCTGTATGCGTAGCAGCATTAATTCAGTTTCAAGATCGTCCCTTTCGTTCTTAAGGCTTCTCTTATCTTCATTATCAACCTTGGTAAGTTCGTACTCTATATTTTTGAGTCGGGATTGAATTGCAACTATTTTACTCTTTATCTCAAATTGTTTGTAACCTTCGTTGTACCGTTTGACAAATTTGTTATTTGAACAAACCCCGTTGTAGTTAGAACCCTCTAACCCTTGTTTGTAACCATTTTCTGGCAGGCAGTAGTTCTCCAACCCCACTAGGTAACCAGTAGTCCACTCCTCACTATTAACAGCCAGTCCAAATTCACTGCAGTCTTCTATGTATGTATTTAAGGTAGAAGATGACTTTCCGCTGTTACCGTCGGTCATCCCAAAGGAATGCCAGTTGGAATGTTGACATTGAATCTGGTTTAAGCTTGTACATTGAGCCATTCCCAAAGCCAGTATTGCAGTACATATTTTAAATTTCATTACATTTCCACCGTAGAATTGAAGCTCAATAATTAATTCTGTCGCAAACAGATAGCTCGCCACTATAAATGAGGCAACTAGTTCCTATGGCACAATATCTTCGTTGGAAACCATTCGACCAAGCTTGAACACAGACCAAAACTCAACCCACCCTGATGTCGACTCCGGTGACTCTTCTCTACAATATTATTCAAATATTTAACGGCCAAACCCTCAATTATAAACAGCATATATTCAGAAAGACAAAGATGGATATTGTCGGTCCGTGAAGTTAAGTTTCATACCGTTAAAATTTAAAATTAATGCCTGAATATCGCCAACACTTCAGCTTTCATAATCAACTAGGCGACAGAACCTACTTTTAATATAAAGAATATCAACAACGTACCTAATTGTCATCACTCCCTCTATACTCTAAAATATCCCCTGGCTGACAATTTAAATGCATACATATCTCATTTAATGTCGAGAATTTAATTGCTTTAGCATGACTATTTTTCAATACTGAAAGGTTTTGCTCTGTAATGCCGATCAAAGCCGACAACTCCTTCGAGCGCATTTTTCTTTTAGCAAGAACAACATCAAGATTTATAATAATACTCATAGCTCTTCCTTAAACAGTCAACATATTCTCTTCGTGAATATTAGACGCCATGTCCATTACATGAGATATAACCCTGACAACTATCCCTACTAGAAACAAATCCATATAAGAGCTACTGAAATTAACAGAAAACATTAAATCATCTTGACCATAAGTGGTGACAAGCCCTAGTAAACCACTTGAAATCATTTCAATAAAAGGTATAGCGATAAGTATATAGCTAATATTTTTGTAACATTTTACATTATCCGTCAAAAAAATGTTTCCGTCCCTATACAGTCTGAATAGTTTTATTAAACTCCATAACAAATAAACTACCGCCAACTTAGGTAACATGTATGGGATGTAACCAGTTAAGGATTCGATGTTTGAAAGTGGTAGTGTAATTTCTTTCGGGATTAACGAATCAGTCCAAGCCCCATCGAGAACTAGCTGTAAGTCCCCAATATTAAAAACAAGAGCTCCTGAAGCATCTGGATGATGGTTAATGAAGATCCAATATGCACTATTAAAAACAAACACACAAAATAAACTGCACCAAATAATCAACAGTGCAAAATTACTAAGTCGCTTTATATTTACCATTAAGTACTCCAATGAAAAGCGTTATAAACTTTAAAACTTACGGCAATACAGGCGAAGTTATAAGTATCAATATTTAGGCACTATAAATAATAGCACGAATGCATCATAATGCAATAATTAGTTACCGTCTTACGATAACTAATTCAAAAAAAACAATGTTAAACCTTAAAAATCAGACACTTAGAAAGCACTGACTGTAGCTGCATGGGCGAGCGGTTAGAGTCCACCTTGATATATATCAGTTAGTTACATATTTAAATAAAATATAAATATCACTTCAAATAACTTGATGAGGTTAATTTTATTGACACATTTATCTTTATAACTAGAATATAAATTGAATTTTATAAATATACTGATTTAAAAAATGGGCATCCCTATGATTAAAAAAATAAAAACATTAACGTTGATGTTTTGCATGCTTCAAATGACATCCGTTAACGCAGGTAATAGAGACCTACTTACTGATTACTATAAGTCAGTAAATAATGATTGGCTTGATAAAACTTCCATACCTGATGATAAAAATATGGTAGGTAGTTTTGATGTTATTCAACAACAAATTGATCAAGAGATTGATTTTTTATTGGAAGAATTAATACAAACCAATCCACGTTCTCAATTGGAAGATAATGAAAGTAAAATAGTAATTATGTATCAAGACTATCTTAACCTCCCTCTAAGACATTCTTTAGGGATTAAACCTATCGCGGAAGAGTTGGCCTTAATAGACAATGCAAAAGACTATAAAGAAATAGCACAATTAATGGCAACTCTCCAAAAAATTGGTGTATCCTTTCCAATAAATTTTGAAATTTCTTCAGATTTGAAAAACTCTCAAAAAAAGATCATCTATTTGATGCAAGGTGGTTTGTACTTAGACCGAGAAAGCTACTTGAGTAACAATGATGCATCAGTTGAAAAACTAGATTATTATACTGAATTATTAGATACGATATTTAAGTTATCAGGGATAGATCAAAATAATGTTGCAGCAAGAGTCATATCATTAGAAAAGAAAATAGCTAAATCACAATGGACAGAAACTGAAAATAGAAATGTAAAAAACCAATATAACATAAGGAGTTTGGCTGAAATTTCAGAGTCTCTACCAAATATATATATAAAAGAACAATTAGCAGCTCTATCACCCACTATGAGTAAAAGCATCATAAACTTAAATCAAATTAGTTATTTAAATTCATTCAATCAGGCTTTCAAAGAAGTAGATATAACTGATTGGAAGCATTACTTAAAGGCCAGACTGCTTTTGGCATATTCTAATTATTTTGGTGTAGACTTTGTAAATGCTAAAAATAAATTTTTAATCAACATGGGATATATAAAATCTCCACAACCTTTTAAGATGAGAGCTATAGATTACATCAATAATTCTCTAGGGATGATGTTGGGAAAAGTATATGTTAAACAAAACTTTAACGATAAGATGTTGTCAAAAATCGAGTCGATAATTAGTGATATCACTAGTCAATATGAAGTTTCAATTCGACTTTCTAGCCGCATGGATGCTCAAACAAAAAAAAGTGCACTAAATAAACTTAAAAAAATGAAATTCAGTATCGCTTACCCAAAAGAATGGCAAGATTATTCAAACTTTAACCCCGAACCTAATAATTTAGTTGAAAATCATAAAAAATTAGAACTGTATAACTATGAACGGCAAGTTAAAAGCTTATTAGACCCCTCTGAGAAGTACAAAGACCATTCAATTCCACAGGAAGTAGGTGCTCGTTATTCTTTCACTAGAAACACTTTTACAATTACAGCTGGTATATTGAAGCCTCCATTTTTTAGTATTGAGTACTCTGACTCGAAAAATTATGCCGGTATTGGTGTTGTTATTGCTCATGAAATCGGACATGCTTTTGATGATATAGGGGCTCAATTTGATGCCGATGGTAACTTAAACAATTGGTGGTCAAAAGGTGATCTTGTCCGGTTTAATAAATTAAAAACAACTTTAATTAGTCAAGCAAATAGGTATCAAATTTCACCCGGAAAAACTTTGAACGGAGAATTGGAAGTCGGTGAAATAATTGCAGATTTAAGTGGTGTCGAAATAGCAGCTAAAGCACTGGAAAAGCACGTAAGTAAACTTAAGGATAACGATACAGATTTATACAAGGAATTTTTTCATCATTTCGCAAGAACTTGGCGTGATAAAACTAGGAAGGAATTCACCGATTTTCTGATAGAAAAAGACCCCCATCCACCTAGCATATTTCGAGTCAACAATACTTTGATGAATCTGAGTAAATTTCATGAAGTATATAAGACGACGAATAAAGACAAAATGTTCATAAAGAAGGAGCTTAGAGTCAGCCTGTGGGACTAGTTAACCTCAGGTCGGTTTAACAGAACACTGAAATAGCATTGAATTCAGTTGAGGTAATATTTAATTGTGGCTTACTCTCTTTGAGTTGATAAGCCACTAAACCACCAGTCACATTAAGGGTTCTGTCGCAAACTGAGATCTAGCCACTATAAATTGAAGGAACGGACTTCCTCAGACACGACTAGGCCGCCAAAGAATAAAATTGCTCCCATTGTGTCATATTTTCAGTAGTGTCCATTTGTCCCAGCTTAATCATGGACCAAAGTTCAACGCCTGCCAGTGTCGACTCAGCCCCTTCCCAAGACTTCCAACCTAGACATTGATGCATTTTACCCTTCACTTTTCGATGACTTTGCTCAACAATATTATTCAAATATTTAACGGCCAAAACCTCAATCATAAACAGCATATGTCCAGATAGCCAAAGACGAATATTAATGGACTCTAATGCTGCGGCATTCGCACCACTTTTATCAATGACCACCTTTTCAGGTAAGCCGTGCTGGTTGATAACTTTATTGAAAAACGCTTGTGCCGCTGGCTCATCACGGGTTTCACTCAAATAAAAATCAATAATAGCGCCGTGTTTGTCCACGGCTCGGTAATAGTAAACCCACCGACCTTTAATTTTTATGTAGGTTTCATCCATTCGCCAAGAGCCAGAGATTCGACGTTTTATCTTCCTAAATACTGCTTCGAGTTGTGGCGCATATTTGATAAGCCAACGGTTCAGAGTTGAGTGGTCAAAATAGATATTTCGCTCAGCGAACATCTCTTCAATTTCACGGTAACTGAGTTTGTAGGACAGGTAATAGCGAAGCGCCTGCATGATGATATCCGATGGGTAATGTCGCCCCGAGAAGTTAAGTGTCATGCAGTGGATACTCCAAATTCATGCCTGAACATCATCAACACTTTAGCTTGCTTCGTCAACTTTGCGACAGAGCCCAGTAAACTACCCACGCACAAAAAAAGCGACCCCAAAGGTCGCTTTTTCAATTCTTTAACTAGCAGAAACCACCAAACTTACGGTTCCCATAATGGCGTTACTGCCGATGATAAGACAAGGAAGCCGATGGTTTTCGCCGCGGAGTTGACTATTGTCAATGAGCAGCGAAAACCTGAGGCTGAAGCCGTATTATCGAGGTTAAGTAGCCATTTGATCATGTCATATCTAGTTGGAAACTCCCAGGCACCTAAAATCAATTAGTTACCGAACATCAACAAACAAATCTAGTTGGAAACTTTCGCTGTTTCAGGCCCAATGAAATCCAGATTGAAGCAAATCTAGTTGGAAACACCAAATTGCCAACTACTCGAAGCATACTAACTTTAACTTAATTCATTGATATCAAAATATTGTGAATTAAATTTAGATTATTTAACTCACTTTCCTCCACAAATGGCTATCCTTCGAATTAGGGTCTATTGCATTTCCTATGCGTTTTTTTGGTATTGGTAGGTCTGTTTTCCGGTCGTACCTAGGATTGAAAGCGACACTGAATTTTCAATATGAAAGAAACAAACAAACTGAATATAAGCCATTGTTTCATAGAAGTTCATATGAATTAGTGTATCGGTACATCGTAGTAAAGTAACACTTATTGAGAAGCGCATAATGTGATATTTGAACAGTTAACAGTTCACTTATCAGTGTCTTCTTATTTTACTTTGCAAACAATGAAACCTAAGATTCTCATTATAAATGAGCCATTATGGATTTTGATTATGCAAACCATCAGACCAATTTTAGCGGAGAATTCAACAAATATTAGTGAGTTTAAAAAGAACCCTATGGCTGCGGTAGCACAAGCTGATGGCTTTCCCGTAGCGGTGTTAAATCGTAATCAACCTGTTTTTTACTGTGTTCCTGCCGCCGCTTATGAGCTGCTGATGGGTAAGCTTGAAGATTTGGAACTAGCACAGCTAGTTGAGGCTCGTAAAAATCAGACTGAAATCGACGTTGATATAAATGATTTATGACGTCGTTGTTCATTATCCGCTCGCTCTAACATGGAGATACTATCCCCTGTGCCTGAGCACATCAATTACATCCCCCAAATATGACGGCGCATGCGCTAGTGTCTCATCAACACCAGTGAGAAATGAGGTGTTTTTTCTATCAATCATCAATATTGAGCTTTGGTCTTAAAAGCTTCCGAGCAAACGCTGTTGACTTGGGTAGCTTGCGATGAAATCGTAATAGCCAACCATGACCTCCCAGCTCTCGGTCCAGTGCCGACATTGAGCGATATCCTGCCCGCAACCCCATCAACTGAGCCAATACAGCATAATCCCGGTTAGCCCAATTGACTCCGACTCTGGGAGCATATGCTTGCCTTGCGGGGAGTTGGAGATAAAGCCACTCTTTATCATGTTTGTAGAGCCACATATATGCGCTACATTGCTGTTTTATCGTATTACGAACAGCGTCTGGTTCATCTCTGATAAATGCTAATAGTCGCTGTCTGTTTTCCTGTTTATGTTGAGTCATCAACAATTGATGTCGCCATTGCGACAGCCCACTATAGCTTTGGATTATCTGCTCGACGGCACCTGTTGAGACTCCAAAATGATCTGCGATAATAGCTCGGTGAGTGCCTATCAATGCCTGACGCCAAATAGCTCTCTCGATATCCGGAGTAATTTTCTGTCGTCGTCGACCAATTGTGATCTGATTGCGTAATGCTAGCTGCTTAATGAACCCGATACTACGCTCTAGTTTTTTAGATACTTGGCGCATTGAGATGCCAGCTCTCAACAACATCAACGCTTCCTCAATATCAACTGCAAATTCTGGCGGGATACTTTGATTTGGCTTAGTTTCGCGAAGCGGCCCCTTAAAAAATTGCTCTGGTGTTCTTGTTAGAAATGCCATCAATAATACATGCTTGATGTAATGAACATTACGCTGTTGATGAACTAAGGCTGGCACAAAACTAAACTCTGACAATTCCAGAGGTAAAGTGGGCTCTAATTGGTTGAATATCCCCTGCCAGCAATGAGTCAAATCACTCTTAAGCCGCTTCCATCTGAGGTTTTCACATTTAGTTAAATACCCCTTCGCATCAAGCCATTCTCGGTAAATATCACCAAGTGGTATAGAAGGAGACTTATTTATCAGTAAGTTATACAAGGCTATCAAGTACCCTGCTAGTTTCAATTCCTCTCCAATTGCTGGCTCGTTACACTTAAACATAGCTTCAATTGGTAGCGTGTAAGCATGATTTAAGCCTCCTTCACCGGCCTTCAGTCTGGCTAAGCGAAATCCATGCTTAGGACATGCAATGACTCCATGAAGCTGATGTACAGTATGCCAGTAGCCAACACCATGCATTATCTCATCCTCCTCAAAGCACATTGGACAAGCCTTCAGCCAACTACCAAATGAGAGCCTGCTGGCTGCAAGACGCGCATCGCTAAACAATGAAGTCCCTTTCCCAAGTAATAAGTCCTGCTGCAATATAAGAGCTTTAGACTTGTCCTCCAGTCCAAACCCAACCATCACGTATCCTGTTCCACGGAGCAGCAATGCCATAGGATCAACATTAGCCATATCAGCGATTTTGTTGATATGGCATGTCAGCATAGGGTGTATACGTATTCCGACCTTATCAAATAAGCACTGGTTTGATTGCTTCCAGGACTGGTACGGAGAACGAGCATCACATTGAGCAACATAACTGTATGCACTCTCATCAGGCAGCCAGATTGGTAATAAGCTATTCATGACAACGTTCTGTGAACTCACGCTCCGATATACATGAGTCCTGCTGAACAAAAATTTCAGTAAGTATGTGCACTAAAGGGTGCAATGGAGGCCTTGGTGTATTTGGGTCAAACAGTCTCGGGTTTCGTAAGAAGTTTGATGCTCGGTTACTCTGGCTCACATTAATATTCTGAAAGTACGCGGCTAGCATGTCAGGTGGGAAATAACTCCCGAGGTCATCTAGCCAGCTTGTTAACCGTTTACGCTCAGACACATTATTAATGGGGGTGGGGTTTAATCCTGCTCGCCCGCGAATTCGCCTAATATAATCTTCGTAATAACCTATTGCCTGAGGATGCCGAGCTAACGCCAAACTTCTAGATTCAACTTTAGCCATTTCCTCACTGAAATATCTATCAAAAGCCCCCATCCATTTACCACAATGCGGGCAAAGATTATCGACTGGAGGCACGTTTTGATGCATAAGCAACTCGACAGTAAACCCACACTCCTGACAGCCATCAGTGAGTGCCATATGGTGTTTATCACAGTGAAACACACCTGGTAACTGATGGTCGCGATGGTAATAAGTAGTGCCGAATTCAACCTCATCTTCCTCTGCACAGCTAACGCACCAACGCCAACAGCAGGGCAAAACGGCATGCTTACCGAAGACGTTTAATAGAGGGCCGCCACGTAGACGAGCCTCATCCACTTGTATGTGCTCATCCTTTTTCAAAAAAACGGTAGCATAACTCCCCATGGCATGCTGATGCCAAACATCACTAGCCCCGTTAGATTCATATAACAGACTAAGAGAGAAATCGTCTTCATCGAATAGACGATGCGGCCTAAAGCGATGTTTACTGGCACCGAGGCGACGCATCGTATGCTCCAAAGCCCCAACTGCTGCCAAGTGATGCAAACGAGCGACAGAGGCACCGAGATGCTCTTCTGGTAGTAAATGCAAGATATTATTCATGAGCACTACTCCCCATATCCGAGTGTTTTCATTAACGCACCAGGGGCGAGCGCTTCAGAAGATTTCTTGGCATCAACCTCATGACTTTTTTCATTTGGCTTTTGCTGTACAAGCTCAACGGCCCCTTGCATCAAACGTGATTCTAACTTTTTAGCTGCGAGCAAAAGACTGCCTTCTTGTGTGTAATCAGGTTTTGATTCCTTTAAAAGCAACATCGGTTTTAAATCTTCAAATCGATGATACTCGCCATGATTCAAGGCATCGATAGGGGCACGTAATAAAGCAAATTGCTCATCAAAAACATGATCGATCGCATGCGTGCTCAGATCCTGTTGTTCTGGAGCCATATAGGTCAAGTAGTACAACGTTGCTTGCACGAGGCTGACTGCAATAGCTGGAATTCCAGCCGAGCGTTGATGTAGATGCATTTTAAGGGTGCTAATAGGCGTAACTTGATTGTACATAAAGCCAGTATGTAAGATTCGGTCGCACAATCGATTCCAAAAAGAGCTATTTAAATCGCAGCTGGCTAAAGCCAATGAACCTCGACGAATTGTACGACGTGTAATGGTCATTTCTTTGCTAAATAGATCAAGAGTCGAAAATGTTCCGACGAAAATCAATGATGCGCCAATTCGATTAAATATTTCCTCAACAAATTTCATCGACGTTTTTTCGTTGGTGCCAATTTTCAACTCGACTGGTGAAGACGCAAAGTTTTGAGCCTCATCGATAATGATGGTACCTATCCCGTGGACGATTACAGCTTTACGTACAGCGGTAATTAACTCCGAAACTGTGCTTTTACGATTCACGTACTTGTACTTTTCAGCCGTTACCTTATCTATAGCTTCCAATATGCTCTGTAATAAGGCTTTCTGACCTTTCCTGTCATGATGTTCAATGTAGATATAAGTTACTTGAGTGAATCGAAGTGGAATAGGCTCCTGGCCTTTCACCCGATACTCAGTATGCTCTATGACCTGTTCAATCTGCTTAAGTGCCATACTGATCATTTTGGTTTTCCCCCGACCTGACAATCCGCAAAGTAAGTAACTAAATGCAGTATCGAATAGACCCAACCTATCAATATTTGTAGCCTGAATGGGTTCAGCTTTATCCTGCTCAATCGCCGAGAGCACTCGCCTAAGTTCGGGATTCAAAGGATTTCTATGACGGTAGCCATCCTCTATCGAATGCCGCAAGACTTCATAAATTTTAGCAGCCTCATCTTGGCAAACATGCGTATCAAATAAATTGCCGAGAACTGAACGAGTGTAGTAACCATGCAAGTCACTAGGCACATCACTCAAATCTACCTCATCGACAAAAGGCACATCACAGTTTTTCTGCACCTCTGATATTGAAAGGGGAAATCCCAGCCCCTCGATAAGTGGGTTCCCCCGCATCGATGGATTTGGATGACGAATGTAGGTTGCTTTAACCATGGTAAACCTCCTCATACGGTACCGAGGTTGGATCAACCCAAGTATTAGTTGCAGCGCTCTGAGTCATTTCCGTCTTAGTGTTACCGCCAGATAACGCCGCGATCATGTTCTTTCCATCTTGATGTTTCTGCACTATCCCCTCGACAGCACCTCGTTCTTTGATACCCGCCGCAATACCTTTTGCTTTCGTCTTTTTCAAGCCCTTTAAATTACGTTTCAACTGTTCTTCCCCGCGACTTAAGTCCATGAAATTAATGACCTCGGCGGTAAAACGCTTTTCACTGAGTAATGCCAACTGACCTTTTACAATTTCTAAACGATGCATCACGCTAGCCCAAAGCTGATTTTTATAGGCTTCACTGCGGTCGGTAAGGTTTAATTGATATAGCACTCTAGTCTCATCATCGCGATACCAGATATGGTTAGTACTACAATCTGTGTATCGCACCGCAATCTGTTTACGACCGAAATTTTTAGCCTCATCAATCTTTTTCAATTTTTCAAATTTATCTGAGCTATAAAATAAGCCACGGAAAAACACACCCTGTGCTCGAATGGTGCCTTTAACTTCGGGAAGCAACGCAAATATCAATCTATCGCGAGAAATGGTCGGGGTGATCATCATATTTGAAAGGCCATATACCCATGCATCTCGAGAAGTAAATGCAACATCGTCACGTTCCATCTCAAATGTGCGACCATTGATGCGCTCAGAGGTATTATTGCTGACCAGGATGGTTTTGATGAGAATCTTCATAAACTCATCGTAGGTATAAAGCGCACGGCGGGAGGCATGCTTATCTTCATATCTATATACTTTTTCTACTCTGCCCGCCTCGTATGTAATTGCTCTTTTTTGCGCGGTATCAAATGTCTTCTCAACAGTGCCCTTGCAGTCTCCTCGATGGTAGGCATTGAGATTAACAATGCTTACACCAATAAGTCCTTTCACCAAAGACGATAAATTTTTATCAGAGTTCTCTGTTCCTCTATCTCCAGTTAGCTCTCGACACACGTGATGACAGGGCCAATCAGCCTCTTCAATATCCACTCCAAATTGCTTACAGAAAGCCACTTTCTCAGTAAAAGCATTCAGCAGAGCTTGCCCAGCGCCATGCCAATCAGGGCCATGAAAGCAGACATGCACTCCCACTATCATCCCAGTTACTGTATCAATCACAAAATAAATGATTGGTCTGCCGATACTGAGTAGCTCATTGCTGAAGGGATAACGAATGTAGATATCAGCTACCGTGCTGTCGATTTCATAGCGACTAGTCGGCCCACGGAGACCTTTATGCGCGACTCCAGTTTTACCTGCATGGTCTCGCTCATAATTTTTTTGACCTACCCTCTTTCGGATCCAATCTAAACGACTAATAATTTTATTTAACTGACGTTTAAATGCTCGAGATGAAATGAGATTACGCCGATCAAGTACCATTCGAAATGGCTCAGCAATATCTTCATCAGGCGCTTCTTTTGGTTTGATCACTGTAGATAGATATGAGCCACAAAACTCTTTGTAAATATCTTCCAGAACGACTTGCTGGCCATTTCTAATTTTTGTTGAAAATTTTCGAATATTATCAACATCCAACTGCGTCACTTGGCGAAAAGGATTACCATATTTCGTCTCTCTGCCAGGTTTACTGGCAAGGTTAATAGCGCCATCAACAAGCGACTCAGGAGCTTCGCGTAAAGAAAATTGTTTGCCACAGAAAAAATACTGCGGTAACAAAGAATTTTTAATACCTCCCATGACGAAATATCGATTAATGCTGCCTGTAATAAATTTCTTGCTAGTTCCAGAGCTTTCAACCAACTCGGCAACAATGCCTTCGACTGGACCATAGAGATAATTACAGAGGATTTCATCATCTTCAATCAGGGGGGAAATGGCCATCCATGCCTTGTCACGCTTTATCAGATGCTTTTCACTAATCGACTCATCTATTGCAAACAATTCTTGCGGCAAGTCATGGGACTCCATCCTCCATGCACAAGTCCTCAGCATTTCTGCAACATACAAAGCGTTTAAAACCTTGGGACGACGAGGGATCTGATCGAGTAAATCTGACACTGCAATTTGTTCGGTGGCATCGTTCACATGAACAATCAATAACTCCACAGCCTTCCGCTTCCCGTTCGACACCAACTTTTGATTAACGAGCATGATTCACCTCAACAGGCATCATAGAGACAGGTCGATTGAGGTTAATTTTCTCGCATAAATTAAGTTTGAGGACATGTGTATACACGAAGTGTTGAAACAGACACTGACACTGAAACAGTTCAATACCAACGTCCTCTGCAACGATGACCAGCACCTCACGTACGGTGGCCTCTTCTAAGGCAGAAAAGTGATGGCGAAAGCGCAGTAAAACGATAGCTTTAAATTCATCACTAACATCAAGATACTCAGGAAAATCCTTACACTCACGTAGATATCTAAAGTTTTGAGTTACATTTTCATCGAAACTCTTCTCTGTTATGAGTACCCATGCCACATTTAACCGCCGCCAATACTCGCATTCAAGCGCGAGTTTGGCCTCTGTTCTTGCAACCGCAACAGGATGAGTTACCGTTCGTTCAAAACTGCTTGAGTATTTGAAACTATAGGCAGCTAATTTATGTCTCCCATCTGGGAATTCCATCACTAACACATAGTCGGTTGTCATGGTTTTAGCCGGTACTAGTCCATCAAAAGCATCTTTGTCGAGATAAGAGCCAGGATGTAAGATTTGCATCTCATCCGCCAACTTCAAGGTGTCTTCAAGAGGCAAAGGATACTGCTCTAGGATATCGATTACTTTCGGATCTTGTTCAAACCAGAGGAATGGCATAAGTTCGCCGCGACTCAGTAGATGATGGTCGCGTTTAGTCTTCCAACTGTAAACTATTTGTCCTTGTCCGATCGTATGAGACTGACGAACGGTTACCCATGGCCGATAACCATTCTTCTTTACTTCACGCAGGTACTTTTCAATACGATTCAGTTCGGGTTGGGTGATCGTAGGTTGCGTTAACTTTTTACATTTCGGTTTACTCATTTACTATTCTCCATATGGTCATAACTTGGAGGATAGTTCAAAACAACAAACCAGACAAACACATTAAGCCATTGTTATTATTACAATAATTATATAGAACTGCTAATATTCCAAATTTCAAAAAAATAAGAAGTCATAATTCTCAGTGGGTTAACTAATGAATATTTACAGCTGTTAATATTGCAAAACACAGGTCTTAATCGCCATTTCAGATTGAAGAACCTATCGGTAATCAAAAAATACATGGGGTTATTTTTATGTCGATGGTAAACATTTATGATTCTGACTAGATGAGTACTCCAGAAGCATGCTTTCAAACTGACTTCTGTACCCCATCCTCCCCCCATATTGTTAGAGAATAATTTGATGCTTTGGATGAATAGAAAGCCAGGATGAGTTCTTTTTTGGTCGTCAAACGGCATGAGACAACGACAATGTTTACATGACCTTTTGGGGAATTTATTAGCTATCAAGTTGCTTTGTCGTAGCCTATGAGCAAGCAACATCTTATCTGTATAAAGTTTGTCCAGAAATGAGACTGGGGGTGTAACTCGTTTATGTCCGTGCGACGTGAAGTCGTATGAAGCGTTTGAAGTGGCATAGTTAATTTGGCCATCTAGTTAGAGGTTGATATTATGGCCTCGTTATTATTTAGGTGATCGTATGACTAAACGTATAAAACGTAATTTTACCCCCGAATT
>NZ_JAKIKW010000030.1 GCF_023283945.1 Shewanella gelidimarina
TTACATTGTCAGACTCGCTGCTTTATTCAGAGTCTTAGGGTCATCTGGTGATACAGATGGTTCACTCTTATCGGGGTGAACAGCGCTTCATACGACCTCAGGTCGCACGGACAGAAATGAGTAGCGCAGTGCTTATAAATGTAAATGTGATGAAATGGGTGTTCGTTCATTTGTCCACCCGCTAGAGATTGAAATTATAGCCTCATTATTTCAGATATTGATAATATCCTCACTACCATCTTTTATTAGGGGCTAAATTGATATGCCAGAGAGCACGGGGGACTTATTGAGGTTATATAGGCTTAATACTAAAAAACGACCCGGAGGTCGTTTAATTGTTAAGCCTATTTTTTGAAGGTTATTGCTTGTATCCTTCAAGGAACTCACCAACTTCACCTAGGGCCTTTGTAAGCTCATCTTTGTAGGGTAAAAAGACGACCCTCAGATGGTCAGGCTCTGGCCAGTTGAACGCTGTGCCTTGCACTAAGAGTATTTTCTTCTCTTTTAAAAGGTCGAGTACTAGGCGTTCGTCATCCCGTAAATTGAACTTCTTCTGATCCAACTTGGCAAAGGCATATAACGCACCTTTTGGCTTAACCACGCTGACGCCAGGGATTTGATTGAGCATTTCTACACACGCATCTCGCTGGACACACAAACGTCCACCTGGCTGCACTAACTCTTGAATACTCTGATATCCGCCTAAAGCCGTCTGGATAGCATGTTGATTAGGTACGTTGGCGCAAAGGCGCATTGAGGCGAGCATATCTAAGCCCTCAATATAGCTTTTAGCCGATTTCAAGTTGCCGGTAAGCATCATCCAACCGACTCGAAAACCTGCGGCGCGATAAACTTTAGAAAGGCCATTAAAGGTCACCGTCAGGATGTCATCCGATAAACTCGCAGCGGGTATATGCACGGCCTCGTCATACAAAATTTTGTCATAGATCTCATCGCTAAATAAAATCATATCATGTAGTCGACACAACTCGATGACTTCAAGAATAAGTTCTTTTGAATAAACCGCGCCAGTAGGGTTATTGGGGTTGATAAGCACAATGCCACGCGTACGTGGGGTGATTTTGCTTTTTATATCGTCAATATCAGGAAACCAGCCGGACTCTTCATCACAACGATAATGCTGCGCTTTACCACCTGACAGATGCACGGCGGCGGTCCAAAGCGGATAATCGGGTGAGGGAACAAGTACCTCGTCATCACTATTGAGCAGCCCCTGCATTGCCATTACGATAAGTTCTGACACTCCATTACCGATATAGATATCTTCAATGTCGACGCCAAGGATCCCTTGAGATTGATAATGTTGAACAATCGCTTTTCGTGCCGAAAATAGCCCTTTAGACTCGCAGTAGCCTTGCGCACTAGGCAAGTTTAAAATCACATCGCGGACGATTTCTTCGGGTGCTTCAAATCCAAAAGGCGCTGGATTGCCGATATTGAGTTTTAAGATCCTATGACCTTCGTCCTCTAATCTTCTCGCTTCTTTATGGACTGGACCACGAATGTCGTAGCAAACAGAGTCCAATTTGGTGGATTTGATAATTGGGCGCATCTAAACCTCGAAAATGCTTTAAAAATGAGTCTATTGTAGTAAAGACGTAAGTTGAGTGAACAATAGCTAAAATGATTAGACAAAGATAGCCTTAAATCCTAGCTTAAATAGTGTGATCTACCGTGAGTGCCGTGCTTTAGAATACTATTAAGCATCATGCACTGCCATGAATTGCAATTATGGTGTAAGTCTCTTCTTTGTGCGTGGTTGACTGGGTTATTCGCTAGTTGATCAACATCAATAAAAGATCAATTGATTCGTTCGCGGGTCAGTGAGGCGTGGAGAACATATCTAAGAAGTGTATTAATTGGTTTTCTGATGTTGATTTTGTGAGATCAAAAGTAATAAAAAAGCCAACCTGAAGGCTGGCTTTCTCAGAGACACGAATTGAGATTAAACGCGTTTCTTAAATTCGTTAGTGCGAGTATCGATTTCGATCATATCGCCAGTTTTAACGAAATCAGCAACACTCAGAGTGCTTCCACCTGCGATAGTTGCAGGCTTCATTACTTTACCTGAAGTGTCACCACGAGCTGAAGGCTCTGTATAGGTAACTTCACGACTAACAGTAATAGGCAGCTCTACAGAGATAGCTTTCTCTTCATAGAAAGTAACCTGACAAATATCTTCCATACCGTCAACGATATAAGCTGCTGCATCACCTAAGTTTTCTGCTTCTACGTCATACTGGTTATATTCAGCATCCATAAACACATACATAGGATCGGCAAAGTATGAATAAGTACAGTCAAGACGTTCAAGAATGATGTCATCTAACTTATCTTCACCTTTGAACGTTGTTTCAGTCGTCGAATCAAGCAAAACGCTCTTAAGCTTTAATTTTACGATAGCAGCGTTACGGCCAGATCGAGTTGTTTCAGTCTTAAGTACAACCCATGGGCTGCCATCTAACATGATCACGTTACCAGGACGGATTTCATGAGCAGTTTTCATTACACTATTTCCTATTTTTGGTTTTTTCTATTTCAACGCAGTATCTTAGCTATTTTTGACGAATTGAACTAGTCGAGAAGCAAGATCTGCGTCATTTAATATGTAAATTGGCCATTGTTGTGCGTGAAGTGACATCTCTGGCTGGATTAAATCTAGGTTTTGCCACTCTTGAACGGCAGTGTCAGCTTGCTCTTTATTAAAAGCGATATTGAGTGAACGGTAGATCTTGCTCGCTTGTGGGCTGAGATTATCACAATAGCTATCCATAAAGGCGGCTAATTTTACCAGATGGTAATCATCCTCTTGAGGATAAATGTGCCAAATAAATGGTTTTCCTGCCCATTGTGCTCGTAAAAAGGAGTCTTCACCGCGAACAATATTCACGTCACAGCTCCACAACAGTTGATCGTAACCTTGCTGATCTGTCATGGGCAAAATATGAATAGTAAGATTGCCGTGCACCACTTGTTGGCCTACGTTAAGGTCATTGATAGCACAAGGTAGCAGTGATTGTAGACTGTTTAAACTTCGTCCTTTGGGGATCAACGCATGTATTCGGTTATCTGACTGCATCCATAACTGGCATAAACGAAGTAGGGCAGAGGTTTCATAGCTGAATACACTGATCACCGTGTCGTTATCGTCAATATTCTTGAGGCCAAGCTTGCTGAACAACTGGCGTCGACAGTCCGAATTCGACTGCCATACATTCCGCTGATCTAAAGTGTCCTTTTCACAAATCAAACCACCGGTGTTACGCGTAAATCCAGGAAAGTAAAAGTGCTTTTTGAGGCCGTTATTTTGCATAGACGGTAGGCCATGACAACCTTCGACCCAAGCTTCAGCACTTAAGTACTCTAAGTTTAACCATACAGGCGCTTTAGAGGCGCTGGTATCTTCCTTATGGGCTGCATGCTGGGCATGCATCGCTTGTACCACTGCGTTAGGCAGATTACAGGCGAATGCTTCGATGACAACATCTGCAGCGTTATAGTTTACCGGGAGAGGCTCAGACCAGAGGTTGATGCGTACACCATCATGTTTTTGGCTGTTAAGGCTGGGATCTAACGGTGGCAAAATGTGTGAAAAACTGTTTAAGTCATCGACCCATAAGGTGATATTGATTTGATATTCATTTGTCAGTTGCTTAGCGAGTCGCCAAGTGACCCCTATGTCACCATAGTTGTCGACAACACAGCAAAATATATCCCACTGAGTTGTCGTTTTTACGGCCTTTAATGCGCAATGAGTCAATGTTTCGCTACCTTGGTGAGTTAAACGGCTGACATTTTTCTTTAAATACGAAAAAACGGCATAAATGCCGTTTTTTTGTTGCTAGAGATGAATAAACTTAAGCGTTTATTAATCTGCTAGTTCAGCTAAACACATCTCTTCATAGATCTGTTTAACCCAAGCATCTACTCGCTCTTCGGTAAGTTCAGGTTGACGGTCTTCATCAATGCCTAAACCAACAAAGTGCTTAGCATCCGCTAAGCCTTTCGAGGCTTCAAAGTCGTAGCTTTCAGTTGGCCAATGACCAATGACGATACCACCACGTCCTTCGACGATTTCGTTAACCATGCCCATGGCATCGAGAAAATACTCAGCGTAATCCTCTTGGTCACCGCAACCGAAAATAGCGACTAACTTATCTTCAAAGTTTACTTGCTCAAGTTCTGGGAAAAAATCGTCCCAGTCACATTGTGCTTCACCGTAATACCAAGTTGGGATCCCGAAAAGAAGCAGATCATACTCTGCTATCTGTTCTTTGGTACTTTTGGCGATATCTTTCACCTCAACCATTTTTTTACCCAGTTTTTTCTGGATCATTTTGGCGACGGCTTCGGTGTTGCCTGTATCAGACCCGAAAAAAAGACCTACTGTAGCCATTGTTGTTCCTTTATGTCTAGTTCACTTTAAAGTATGCGTGCTGTAAAAGCGCTCAATTACTGACTTGCTTTTGCAGTATTAATTCAATTAACTGACTGCGGCTAATATTACTGGCCATTGCCTGTTCATTCAAGGCGTCATACAGATCTTGTGACACCTTTAGCTCTATTCGCTTTAAACCGTTAGCTCGGTCACGTTGGATCTGGTTTCTTTTATTAATTTTTAGCTGCTGGTCCCGCGGCAATGGATTGCTACGAGGACGACCACGTCGTTGTTCTGTTGCGAACAGATCAATGGTGGTTCTGTCTGATGTTTCTTTTGCCATTGAGTCCAATTTAACCGATGCCTGAACCTTCCCAGGTCATCTGTATAATCCCTTTTGCGATAAACCCGGCACAGCCGAGAAATAAAACTAACCAAACGATACGTCGACCAAACAGAGGCACTTTGCCCTGTTTAAGTACATCGTGAATGGCCATACCAATAAAGAAGAAAATGGCTGCAAAGAACAAGTTTAGGCCTAACGCCTCAATCTGCTCCATATGTTGCATTAACATCTACCATTCCTTCTGGCCAAAAAAAAGTGGCGGGAATATACCATATAAGTGGTAAAGCAGCTAGACGATTTACATCTTATTGGCAGTAAATTTTTATCAATTACTCATGAGGAAATCTTTTACTATACGGTTAAAAATGCTAGTTTTTTGAGCATGTAACCAATGCCCCGTACCCTCAATTGTTTTTGCTTTTACAGTCGGGAATTGCTCAATTATAGCGCTTCTATGAGCGGATGTGACGTAGTCAGAGTCGCCGCCACGTATTAATAGACATGGACCCGTAAACTGTGTTGTGAATGTTGGCCAGCCAATGATGTCGTTATAGCTTTGTTTTAACCCTGCTAAATTCATCTTCCATTCAAAGCCATGCTCACTGCGTTTAAGTGACTTAAGTAAGAACTGTGCAGTGCCTTCATCGATATCAAGGCTACGCATATGGGTTAGCGCATCACGTCTATTATTAATCTCAGTTAATGGCATGGTTTCAAGTGCGTTAAATACCTTGTCATGACGGCTGGTATAAGCCACCGGGGCAATATCAGCAATAACGAGTTTACTAACGCATTGCGGATAGAGAAGGGCGGTTGCCATCGCTATTTTACCGCCCATGGAGTGTCCTACGAGTATGGCATCGCTTATGTTGAGCACGCTTAATAGCTGTTTTACGTCGTCAGCTAACGTTTGATAGGTCATTGAAGAGACATGTTCACTATTGCCATGGTTGGCGACATCGACTCGAACGACGGTAAAGCTATCTTCTAACGTTTTTCCGAGTGCTTTTAGATTATCAAGATCGCCAAATAGCCCATGAATAAGAATAACAGCAGGTCCGCTGCCATTGGTCGTATAGTGCATTTTATGCCCGCCTAAAAGATCGAATTGTGCGAGATTGTGCCTGTATCCCATTTAGAATCCAAGTCAGGTCATAAAATTGTCACCTCTTTGGCGCATTATTAACCGCTTAGTAGGCTAACAAGCCGCTCTTTCTTATTTGGATCGCAGTTTTCAATTATTGGTGCTTTATCAAGGCTCTAAACCTCGTTACACTGAGGGGATAATTTGGGGCCGTAATGCGCTCATGACCAGTACAAATAACACCGATCCCAGTTTTCTACGTAAGGAAGATAACCGTTATGAAATATATCGAGGTTGATGAAGAGCTTTACCGCCACATTGCCAGTAAAACTGAACATATTGGTGAAAGTGCTTCTGATATTTTACGACGAATATTAGGGCTGCGTGTTGATGCCGTGATTCCAGCTCAACCTCAACCTGAAACGATTAGCCACCCAAGTTTAGAACGTGACGACAAGGTTGTAGAAGTCACCAGTAAACCCATCGTAGTTGAAAGTAATCTTATTGGTGACTTTATTGGTTTAATCGATGCAGAGCTATTAGCGGCGCAAAAAGGCGCTGTTGGACGATTCCTGTTTATTTTGGACACTGTGTATCAGACATCAAAAAGCCAGTTTGAACAAGTTCTGCTGATCCAAGGGCGTGACAGATTGTACTTTGCAACGTCAAAGGACGCGTTATTAAAAGCCAGCAAGTCAGCTAATCCGAAAGAGATTGGTAACAGTGGCTTTTGGGTTACAACCAATAATAACACCGCTAAGAAACGCACTATTTTATCTGAAGTGCTGACACAGTTTGGAACAGATGATGCACAAGTTGTCGCTATCATCGATAAAGTATAATAGACATCTACGTTAACTAAAGGAGCTAGTTTTTGGCCATACATGAAAGAGCGGGACAGATTGCTGAACAAAAGGATTTGGTCAATATATCTAAACTGGTAAGTTTGTATTATCGGTTAAGCCCTAGTGCCAAAGAGGTGGCGCAACAGGTTACTTTTGGCACTTCAGGCCATCGTGGCAGTGCCATTAAGCGTAGTTTTAATGAAGCCCATCTATTAGCGATTTCTCAGGCTGTGGTTGATTACCGTATCGAGGCGGGGATCACGGGCAAGCTTATATTGGGCATTGATACACATGCGTTATCACAACCTGCTGCCATTTCTGTTATTGAAGTTTTAGTCGCAAATAAAGTGACTGTCGCTATTCACGAAAATGACGGTTTCACGCCTACGCCGGTGGTATCGCACGCTATTGTCTGTGCCAATAGACAGCAAGGTAATAGTACAGCTCATCTGGTCGATGGTCTTATCGTCACACCTTCACATAATCCACCTCAAGACGGTGGTATAAAATACAACCCACCTCATGGTGGCCCAGCAGAAGGTGAGATCACGAATTGGATTCAAAATAGATCGAATCAGTATTTAGCGAATGACTTAGTTGGCGTTAAGCGGATTGATTATGCCCAAGCGTTGCTAACGGAGTATGTCAGTGCTGAAGACTTCATTACGCCGTATGTAAACGATCTTGCCAATGTCATCAATATGTCGGCGATAGCGGATGCTAAACTGCATTTAGGCATAGATCCTCTTGGTGGTTCAGGGATCCATTACTGGCAGCCAATAGCAGACAAATATGGCTTAGACATTACGATTGTAAACAACAAGGTCGATCCAAGCTTTAGTTTCATGCCTTTGGATAAAGATGGCAAGATCAGAATGGACTGTTCATCTCCATTTGCGATGGCAGGTTTACTTCAACATAAAGATCAATATGATCTTTGTTTTGGCAATGATCCCGACTTTGATCGACACGGCATTGTATGTCCAGGCAGCGGTTTAATGAACCCGAATCATTTTCTTGCTGTGGCAATTGATTACCTAGTGACTCATCGTCCTAATTGGACTGACAAGATGGTGATAGGTAAAACATTAGTCTCAAGCGCTATGATTGATAAAGTCTGTGCCATGCATGATAAACAGATGTCTGAAGTTCCCGTCGGCTTTAAATGGTTTGTTGAGGGTCTTGCCAACAGTTCGTTTGCCTTTGGTGGGGAAGAAAGCGCTGGAGCTGCATTTTTACGACTGGATGGCAGCACTTGGTGTACCGACAAAGATGGCTTTATCTTGTGTTTATTGGCGGCGGAGATATTAGCCGTTACGGGCAAAACACCGCAGCAACGTTATCTTGAATTGGAACGCGAGTTTGGTCAGAGCTTTTATCAGAGAATTGACAGTCCTATTAGCTTGGATAATAAAGCTAAGTTCGCCAAAATTACTGTCGCTTCAATCTTAGCGACAACGCTAGCTAACGATACTATTACCCAAAAACTGACACATGCTCCAGGTAATGGGGCCTCGATAGGGGGCATTAAAGTGGTCACCGACAATGGCTGGTTTGCGGCTCGTCCATCGGGTACAGAAGCATTATTTAAGCTTTACGGCGAGAGTTTTGTCAGCCAAGAGCATTTACAATTATTGCTTAAAGATGCTGCCGTTATTGTTGAACAAGCATTAGCGAGCTAAATGTATACGGGTAATAATAAAGAGGGCGCTGTTATGGCGTCTTTTTTATATCTGCGGCTTCAAGACTTTGGCTTCAAGAGCCTGGTTTCTGCGACTGAGGTGATAGAAGAACCATTAGCGTTAAACTTGCCACTTCCCTTTTTATTCCTAATGAATGACCGATACCCAATGTTATGAGTATAACTTGCATCTAGAAGCTAATGTGACAACTGGGTAGGTTGTTCTTAGCCAAGTAATCTTGGTGATAAATTTCAGCCTCATGGAACTGCTGCGTAGGGACAATTTCAGTCACTATTTTTTTATCTCCCCACTTGCTACTTTTTATCAGTGCAAGCTTTGCCTTTTCTGCTTGGTTTCTTTGCTGGGTATTATGGAAAAATACGCAGCTTCTATACTGGTTGCCTTTGTCTTCGCCCTGTTGATTTAGCGTGGTCGGATTATGATTTTGCCAAAATATATCTAACAATGTTTCATAACACACTTTGCTAGGGTCAAACTCAATCTGGACGACTTCAGCATGGCCTGTATTACCTGCTTTAACGTCAATATAAGAGGAGTACTGGTCATTGCCACCCATGTAGCCACACGTACAGTCGGTTACGCCGTCAACTTGCTTAAAAAAATACTCAACACCCCAAAAACAACCTGCACCGAATGTAGCATAAGCCATGATGACTCCTTAATATGTATTAGCCGTTTGGATGGCTAGATGTCCCCATTGTGTTTTATCTTTTCAACCAATGCAAGCACAATTTAATCTAGCTGATTACTTGTTGCACTAAGCCGGTAAAATCGTTGCCTTATTAGTCTCTGATTCATGCTAATATTCCATGCGATATCAGCAAAGGGGATAGGTTTGGTAAGGCATACGAGCTATCACTGAGCGAACTGACAAGTATTAAATAAGGAGTTGTTTGTGTTTCACGAATTGAAGCAGTCCAAGGATTTTCTCACGTTAACCTTAGCGCATCCACAATATCTTCCAGAGCCTTTTGAATTTGACTTAGGTGAGCACACTCACGTACAAGTTTGGGATACTGGCGTTATTGTGTTTGAACCGATACTAACTAAACACAGTAAGGATATTGTGTTGTCCTGTGCAGTTCACGGCAATGAAACGGCGCCCATTGAGCTCTGTAATGGACTCATTACGCAAATTCTGGCTGAAGAGTTAAAGCTGAAACAGCGGGTGATGTTTTTAATCGGTAATCCTGCAGCAATCCACAATGGCACACGCTTTATCGATGAGAATCTAAACCGGTTGTTTAATGGTGCGCATTCACGTGGCGATGGCCTTTGTAACCCAGAGCGGGTCAGAGCGCACAAACTAGAACAATATGTTGATAGATTCTACGCCTCTCAATCAGGTCAAAGACAACGTATTCATTACGATCTACATACGGCCATTCGTGGGTCAAAACATGAAAAGTTTGCCATCTATCCTTACCGTCCTGGCCGTAAGTACAGTCGAGAGCAGATCATGTTCCTCGAGTCTTGCGGTATTAATACCATTTTATTCCATCATGAACCGACAACAACCTTCAGTTACTTTTCGTCTGAGAACTATCGAGCCGATGCCTTTACCATTGAATTAGGCAAAGTATTCCCGATGGGGCAAAATGACATGACTCGATTTATCGCCATGAAGGAGATGTTGACACTATTGATGACGGGACGAGATTTACAACTGCCAGCATTTGATCTTAAGCGGTTAAACCTTTACCAAGTGTGTCGTTCTGTTAATAAGCACTTTGACGATTTTGAATTTAACTTCACTAACGATGTAGAAAACTTTACTGCATTTCCAAGAGGTTACACCTTAGCAAAAGAAGGTGGTCAGGCGGTTAAAATAGAACATGAGTTTGAATCGATTGTTTTTCCGAATGCAAAAGTGCCGGTCGGCCAACGAACCGTATTGATGTTAAAGACGGCGGATGATAGTAATTTGGACTAAATTCATACTGAATAACTGTGCATGTAAACCAATATATACATGCACAGAGGCGCTTAGTTGTCTTTTGAGTGATGGGAAGTATTGAGTGTTAGTTTACGTTAACGTAATGTTCTTCCCGCGTATTAGAATAGATAGATGCTTCTTTCGACATTTGGAAGCATCATAAATAACAAGAGCACATTATGAGCAACGCAACAACAAATGCTGAGACTGTCCATCGTGTAAGTTTTTTAGATAAAAACTCCATCGCGATCCCTATCCTTAAAGTATTGCAAGCCGATGGCACCGCCTATGAAGGCGCGGTATTACCCGTTATAGACGAAGCGTTGGCTAAAAAAGTCCACGATACATGTGTGTTCACCCGCGTATTAGACGAGCGTATGCTGGGAGCACAGCGTCAAGGGCGCATCAGTTTTTACATGACTTGCACCGGTGAAGAGGCTTCTATCATCGGCAGTACCGCGGCACTCGATGATGGCGATGTTATTTTAGCCCAGTACCGTGAACATGCTGCTTTGCGTTACCGTGGATTTACCACTGAACAATTTATGAACCAAATGTTCAGCAACGAGAAAGATTTAGGTAAAGGCCGTCAGATGCCAATCCATTATGGCAGCCAAGCATTAAACTACCAGACCATATCATCGCCGCTTGCGACCCAAATCCCACAAGCTACAGGCGTTGCTTATAGCTTGAAAATGCAAAAGAAGCGTAACATTGCTATTTGTTACTTCGGAGAAGGCGCTGCATCAGAAGGTGACTTTCATGCAGGCCTCAACATGGCCGCAGTGCTTAGTTCGCCAGTGATCTTCTTCTGCCGTAATAATGGTTATGCTATTTCGACGCCGACGGAAGAACAGTTTGCCGGTAATGGTATTGCCAGCCGAGGACCTGGCTATGGCATGCATACTATCCGTGTTGATGGTAATGACATGTTGGCAGTATTAGCCGCGACGCAGCAAGCTCGCGCATACGCACTAGACAATAATGCTCCAGTGTTAATTGAAGCGATGACATATCGTCTCGGTGCTCACTCTTCATCAGATGACCCATCAGGTTATCGCTCAAAAGATGAAGAAGCCAAATGGCAGCAACATGATCCAGTTAAACGATTTAAATTATGGATGATTAACAAAGGCTGGCTAAACGAAAAACAAGATGCCGATCTTTATGTTAAATATCGTGAAGAAGTGCTAGCTGAACTTAAAGTAGCAGAGAAGATCCCGTTACCGCATTTGGATGACCTTATCCAAGATGTGTATGACAAGCCAACGCCAATATTAGAAAAACAATTGGCCGAGTTAAAGACACATATCAAGAAGTATCCAGAAGCCTATCCAAAAAGCGCAGGGAGAATATAAGCTGTGGCAGAGATGAATATGTTGCAAGCCATTAACGAAGCCCTGAGCTCGGAAATGGAAGCTGATCAAAAAATGATGGTATTTGGTGAAGACGTTGGTCATTTTGGCGGCGTTTTTCGAGCGACTTCGGGCCTGCAAGAAAAATTTGGCCGTGACCGCTGTTTTAATACACCGTTAACAGAGCAGGGTATCGCTGGCTTTGCCAATGGACTCGCCTCTAATGGGATGACGGCTGTAGCTGAAATCCAATTCGCCGATTATATCTTTCCAGCGATAGATCAAATCGTCAACGAAAGCGCTAAATTCCGTTACCGCAGTGGTAATGAGTTTGACGTAGGCGGTCTAACGTTTAGAACGCCTTATGGCGGCGGTATTGCGGGGGGTCACTATCACTCACAGTCACCAGAAGCCTATTTTACTCAAACACCGGGTCTTAAAGTGGTTATCCCGCGTAATCCAGAGCAAGCTAAAGGCTTGTTGATTGCGTCAATCCGTGACAAAAACCCAGTTATCTTCTTTGAACCAAAGCGTCTTTACCGTGCATCAGTAGGCGAAGTGAGAGACGGTGACTTTGTTATCGAGCTGGGTAAAGCAGAAGTTATCCGCCAAGGGACTGACATTACATTGTTAGGCTGGGGCGCTCAGATGGAAATTCTTGAAAATGCAGCTGACATGGCGGCAAAGAAAGGCATTTCATGTGAGATCATCGATCTGCGGACGTTGTCTCCTTGGGATGTCGACACTGTTGCTGCATCGGTAAAGAAAACCGGTAGATTACTGATCAACCACGAAGCGCCATTAACGGGTGGTTTTGCCGGTGAAATAGCAGCAACGATACAAGAAGAGTGCTTCTTATACCTAGAATCACCGATTACGCGTGTTTGTGGTTTGGATACACCTTATCCATTAATCCATGAAAAAGAATATATGCCTGATGCATTGAAAACATTTGAAGCCATTAAAGCGTCAGTCAAATTTTAGGAGCCCGCCATGATTAAAGAGTTTATCCTGCCGGATATCGGTGAAGGCGTTGTTGAATGCGAGCTAGTTGAATGGTTAGTGCAAGAGGGCGATGTTGTCACTGAAGATCAGCCAATAGCCGATGTGATGACGGACAAAGCATTAGTGCAAATTCCTGCGCCATACGCTGGCACTATTGCTAAATTGTATTATGCCAAAGGCGAAATTGCCAAAGTACATGCGCCTTTATATGCTGTTGATATCGCCGAGGAAGGCGGATCTCAATCTGCGCCACTTGCAGCGACCAACGTTGAAGCTGTTAACAATACAGAGAGTCAAAGTGACATAGGCACAGCGAATGTGACTATCGAAGAGTTTTTGCTCCCAGATATTGGCGAAGGTATTGTGGAGTGTGAACTGGTTGAATGGCTGGTGAGTGAAGGCGATATCGTGGTTGAAGATCAACCCATTGCTGATGTAATGACAGACAAAGCCCTGGTTCAAATTCCGGCAATGAAAAACGGTAAAATAACAAAGTTACATTACCGAAAAGGGCAACTGGCTCGGGTACATGCTCCGTTATTTGCTATAGAAGTTGCCTCTGAAACGCCTACGGTAGCAACCGCTGTCAATACCGCAGTCGAGCAAGCAACTAACACTGTAGTGGCCGAAAGTGTCGAACCTGCTCCACAGGGTAAAGCATTAGCTAGCCCAGCGGTACGCCGTATGGCTCGGACGTTAGACATTGATATCTCCAAAGTGAAGGGCACGGGTAAAAATGGCCGTGTGTTTAAGGAAGATATTGAGCGTCATCAATCTCCAATAGCGTCGTCAAACAACCAAGCAAACACGGTGACAACGTCGACTGCCAGCCCTAATGTAAGTCAAAGTGTGGCTGCTGGTGATCGTATCGAACCTATTAAAGGTGTTCGTGCGGTGATGGCGAGAATGATGACTGAATCAGTGTCTACCATTCCACACTTTACCTATTGTGAAGAGTTTGACCTCACCGCATTAGTTGCACTGCGCGAAAGCATGAAGAAGAAATATTCAACTGATGAGCTTAAGCTCACCATGATGCCTTTCTTCATGAAGTCGATGTCTTTAGCACTAGCGCAGTTCCCTGATATGAACAGCCGCGTCAATGCCGATTGCACCGAGCAAACATTGTTATCAAGTCATAACATCGGGATGGCTGTTGATTCTAAAGTGGGCTTGCTGGTTCCAAATGTTAAAGATGTGCAAGATAAGTCTATTTTGGAAATTGCTGCTGAAATCACCCGTTTAACGACGGCTTCACGCAGTGGTCGAGTGTCTCCCGCCGATCTTAAAGGTGGCAGTATCACTATCTCAAATATCGGTGCATTGGGCGGGACTGTTGCAACGCCTATCATCAATAAACCTGAAGTGGCGATTGTGGCACTGGGTAAATTACAAGTATTACCAAGATTCAATGCTGCGGGCGAAGTCGAGGCGCGTAAGATCATGCAGGTGAGCTGGTCTGGTGATCACAGAGTCATCGACGGTGGTACGATTGCACGTTTTTGTAACCTGTGGAAACTCTATCTTGAGCAACCACAAGAGATGTTACTCGCAATGCAGTAAACATTTCGGTGATAGCTCAATAGATAAAGAGGTGCTTAATAAAGCACCTTTTTTTATTCCCTTTACGGTAAAGAGTTTTAAATTGGTTAAAAATTCCGTATAATTCCGCGAATCAGTTACTGTCCTTTGGTTGTAGTATGAGCGCGTTCACCCCCAGTATCAAAAGTATTGAGTATCCATTCCCCGCGAAGCCTTTACCTTTATCTGACATAGAAAAGGAACAATCTAAAGAGCGCATTAAACACCTACTTAAAGAGCGTAACGCCGTTCTTGTTGCTCACTATTATACTGACCCAGAAATTCAAGCATTGGCCGAAGAAACCGGCGGATGTGTTTCAGACTCACTAGAGATGGCACGATTTGGTCGTGATCACCCGGCAAAAACACTGATTGTTGCTGGGGTAAAGTTTATGGGGGAAACCTCTAAAATCCTCAGTCCTGAAAAAACGGTACTCATGCCGACACTTGATGCCACTTGCTCGCTTGATATCGGTTGTCCGGTTGAAGCATTCACTGAATTTTGCGATGCACACCCCGATCATACCGTCGTTGTTTATGCCAATACATCTGCAGCAGTCAAGGCACGTGCTGATTGGGTTGTCACTTCAAGCATTGCATTAGAAATTGTCGAGCATTTAGACAGCCAAGATAAGAAAATCATTTGGGGACCGGATCGTCATCTAGGCAGTTACATTGCTAAAGAGACTGGGGCCGATATGCTGATGTGGCAAGGCGAGTGTATTGTTCACGATGAGTTTAAAGCAAAAGCGTTAATAGAATTAAAGAAACTCCATCCAAATGCTGCAGTATTGGTTCACCCTGAATCGCCAGCCAGTGTGGTTGAACTTGCTGATGTAGTAGGCTCAACAAGCCAGCTGATTAAAGCAGCTCATACAATGGATAACGATATGTTTATTGTTGCCACTGACAGAGGTATTTTTTATAAAATGCAGCAAGCTGCACCGAATAAAATATTAGTCGAAGCCCCTACCGGTGGTAATGGAGGCACGTGTAAAAGTTGTGCCCATTGTCCTTGGATGGCAATGAATGGTTTAAAAGCCATTGAAAGTGCACTTGAGAGTGCAGGACAGCAGCATGAGATTTTCGTTGATGAAACATTGAGACTCGATGCACTAAAACCTCTCAATAGAATGTTAGATTTTGCTAAAACCTTGAATATGAATGTTAAAGGTAATGCTTAATAAAACGTTGATGGCCATCTCATAAGTGCTCAAATAATTGATTTGGATCACGTTTTTACCCGTAATGCCGAAAAAGCCTGCAATCGCAGGCTTTTTTTATAACGTTTTTCGTAAACTACTGTTTACCTTAAACTAGTTTCGTTTATCCTAGGCCACAAATTGATTTAATTATTTATAAGGCTTACGAATGAAATGGAATTGGATCGGCAACCTTACATTAAAACAAAAATTTGTGATTGTTATCGCGCCTTCTTTACTCGCCTCGATCCTATTTGGCGGGCTGTATGCGAATGACCAGTACAAGTTAACCAAAGAACTCGATCAAGTACTTATTTTGAGTCAACTTGCTGTTGCTAATAGTAGCTTGGTCCACGAAATACAAAAAGAGCGCGGCATAAGCGCGGGCTTCATTGGCTCTAACGGCTCAGCGTTTCAAAGTAAGTTACCGCTACAGCAAAGAGATACCGATAAGCTTATTCACACTTTCCAGTCATTTCTGAGTGATCATCCATTGCCTTCGGCCTTCACAACCGAGATCCGCAATACTAAAAATTTAATCAGTGAAATTCCAGAAATTCGAAAACGGGTAAAAGGTCTATCAATTAGTGTTGCCGATGAAGTGGCATTCTATACTGCTTTAAATAAAGAGCTACTGAGCATCGTGGACTTAACAGCGAAGAAGGGTGCTAACCAACAAATTGCTATTAAGGCCGCGGCATTTGCTGCATATTTGCAAATGAAAGAGCGGGCTGGCATTGAACGCGCGGTACTGAGTTCAACCTTCGGCAATGACACTTTTAAAGCCGGTGTTTATCGTCGTTTCGTGACACTTGTATCGGAGCAGGGCGCGTATCAAGAAAGATTCTTGGCCTTAACTGACCCGCAAACATATTCCGCTTTTCAGCAGTTATCGAACAATCAAGCCTTTAAAGAGGTTGAAGCGTATCGAGTTATTGGTTTTGTGCAAAATTCAGCAAAATTAAAACAACAGCTGCCGGAACTCTGGTTTCAAACAGCAACCAACCGGATTGAGTTGTTAAGTCAATTTGAGCACAGGTTATCAAGTGAGTTAATCACCGTCACTGAAGCAAGGTTAGCCATTGCGACTAAATACCTTTATGTCACATTAGCGGTATTACTATTGGCAGCAAGTATGGTGTTGCTGGTTTCTATCTCTGTCATGCGTTTTATCCATGAAAGTGTTTCTAACCTGCAGCGTTCAGTGACGCTGGCGCGAGAAGATTTCGATCTCAGTGTCAGAATTGTTCAGAACAGCGATGATGAATTTGGCCAATTAGCCAAGGCATTTAACGGCATGATGACTGATTTTGAAAATGTCATTTCTCACGTTACCACTAACTCAACGGTTTTATTTCAAGCAGTAGAAAAATTGGAGCAACATTCTACACAGCTAAAAAGCGATGTCGAGCTAGGCCACCGGGAAGTGGAGCAGGTTGCGTCAGCCATGACTGAAATGAGTGCTACCGTCGCTGAAATAGCTATTAATGCGGAGAATGCCTCTGAAGCATCGGCGGAAGCGAACATTGAGGCGCAAGACGGTAACGAAGAGGTCGGGCGTTCAAGCGCTGCTATCACTTTACTTGCCAGTGACATTAATGAGTCTGCAGCAGCGCTGCAAGCACTCGAACTTGATATCAGGGCTATCGTTACTGTGTCTGATGTGATTAGCGGTATTGCAGAGCAAACTAACTTGCTAGCACTCAATGCCGCCATTGAAGCCGCAAGAGCAGGGGAAATGGGCCGTGGCTTTGCCGTGGTTGCTGATGAAGTGCGTAGTCTTGCACAGCGTGCACAAAGTGCAACGGGTGATATTAAAGCAATGACAGAGCGACTAAGCTCCGGGGCCAGTATCGCAGTGCTTTCAATGGAGCGTGGTACAAAGCAAGCAAGTCAAAGTGTTGAAGAGGCTGAGAAGGTCAGTGTAGAGCTTAAAAAAATAGTCAATCATGTCGGGGTAATAGACAGCATGAATGAACAGATAGCGGCATCGACGCATGAGCAAAGTGCAGTGGCGGAAGAGGTGAATCAAAATGCGTTAAAAATTAGTGAGATCTATATTCATACTCACACTATCGCCAATGAACTCCAATCTCTCACCAACGAGCTGGTTAAAGGGTCAAGTAATGTTGCTAGAGAAGTCAGTAAATTTAAACTGAGTTGACTGATAGTGCGTTAAAACTACGGCTAATAGTGCTAATTTGGCTAGCAAGTATGCAAACGCTGCAGCTAGCCACAAATACGCTTGACGCAATTGCCCCTTTTGCGTAAAGTGTCGCTCCGTTAGCAGCGTAAGCTATGTTGTTGACTATTGTGATGATTAACCACATAAAAAGAATCAATTGGTGAGCTGGCTGAGTGGCTGAAGGCGCACGCCTGGAAAGTGTGTTTAGGTTTATCCCTAACGAGAGTTCGAATCTCTCGCTCACCGCCATATATAGAAAAGCCCGTTATCGAAAGATAACGGGCTTTTTGCTGTGTGGTTTTTACTTGTTAGCGCTAAATATCTGGTACTAATAATCGAAGAACTTACGCTGCTCTATGCCTGCGGCATTTGAATTAACTTTATTGGGGTGCTTATGCTCTTTCCAGCAAGCGACTTTTCTGCCTACATTTAGATGAGGGAAGTCCAAGTTTGCCTCTGTACTTATTCCTATAAATGTCAGTAACTCACTTAAGCTACTTGGTTTGCTAACGTCGATACAGATAAGATCATCTCTGTTTTCAAAATACGTGAGTACTCCCTGTTTATGTTGCAGGTAACACTTTTCTAGGTGCTCTTTATCGTCCGGGACTAGCGTAGATGAAAATTCAAAAATAGCATTGAAAGTACGTTTTAATACCGGGTTGAATATACCGCTTTTAAGGTCTAAGTTAGCCAACATTTTATTAATGAGCATCTGCATAGAAGGCACCCAAAGCGATAAGTCTCTTTCTAAATACACAAATTTAGAACCTGGGAAAAGCTCATCAAGTTGTGGGTAATCACAAAAGCATGGAGAGTCAGAAATTACGTCAGCTAATTCAAATGCTCTTTTTGTGTAGGCGGTGTGAGCGACATTGAATCCATAGTCTAGTAAGGCAACGCTGATACTCGTTGTACCTGTTCTGGGTAATCCAATAATAAAAATTTTGTTCATGTGCTTATAAAACCAATATAAAGAAATAAGTGTTAGAGGTTGCTGGTAGATTATCTACAGCAAAGGGCTAAACAGGTAAAAAATACGTTCAGTGATACGGTTGGCTAAAGAGCGTTTTGCCCATAGCTCAGGAGATACCATTACAGAGTCAGCTAAATAACTTTGTTGGACCCGTTCAAGCTCCTGCGTAAATGGAAGGTTGTCTACCGCTAAGGTAACTTCAAAGTTCAGCCATAAGCTGCGCATATCAAGATTCACCGTGCCTATTAGGCAATGATTTCCGTCGATGACAACAGACTTAGTATGTAATAATCCGCCTTTAAAACGATGAATATGCACACCAGCATCGAGGAGTTCCGAGAAAAAGGCTCGGCTAGCCCATTCAACCATCAGCGAGTCATTTTTATCAGGTACGATGATATCAACTTGCACATCGCGCTGAGCTGCAATAATGAGTGCCAGTTGCAAATTTTCACTGGGTACAAAATAGGGAGTAGTAATGACAATACTTTTTTGCGCTTGGTAGATGCTTTGCAGTAATACCTGATGAATAATCTCATCTCGCATTCCTGGCCCTGACGGAATAACCTGCACTAAATCCGTGATGTCATTGTCATCATGCGGTAAACATTTTGGCAGTTCGGGTAACACTCGCTCATTGGTTTCAACTTCCCAGTCCCACGCGTGGATGCTGTTGAGTACAGGCACCGTAGTGCCCGTGATCCTGACCATCACATCAATCCATTCTCCGACGCCTGCCTCTTGATTGAAATACTTTGGATCCACAAGGTTCATGGAGCCTGTATAAGCAATCTGATTATCTAAGACCACTATTTTCCGATGCAATCTTAAATCAAGCCGTCTAAAGAACATCCTCAATGGTGAGACTTCGAGCGCATTGACAACGCTGATCCCTGCTTCTTTCAATGTAGAAGGCCAATGACTTTTAAAAAAGCTCCGGCTGCCAGCGGCATCGAGCAACAACTTTACGCTAACGCCGCGATTAGCCGACTCCACTAGCGCTTGCGCGACTTCATCGGCTTTACCACCGGGTTGCCAAATATAGAACTCAAGGTGGATTGATTCAGTCGCTTGGCCTATATCCTTGATTAACATTTCAAGGATCTCATGGGTTTGGTTCAGCAGTGTTAATTGATTATCGGCAAGTGCCGGAATACCAATCTGTTTTTCGCATATGGCACTAATTGATTGCCCATAAAGGCTGGAGACATGAGGCTTATATTGGCGGACGTTATAGAGATTTGAAAACCATTGTTCATAGGGCGAGTACATCTGCTGTGCGCGTTCTGCGCGTTTTTTCCCTAAGTTGAGCTCGCCAAACAAGAGGTAGGCAAATGCGCCTCCTAACGGCACGATATAGATTATCATTAACCACGCCAATGAGACGCCAATCGCCCGCCTTTTAACAACGACTCGCACGCTGATACCAGCAATCACTAACCAGTAAATAAATACGCCAGCGAGGGTGAGTAGTTGATAAAAGTGGTACATGTTTTCTTTGATAATATAAGCCTTAGGGGATTGAGAAAAACACTGGAACGGTCATTAAAGGTCCGCCAGTGACTTAAGCAACTAATGTTTATGCCACACATGAGTAAAAGCTATTATAATGAAAACATTACCGTAAATCTAAGTAAGAAGCAGAATAACTCATCATGTTTAGAATTCTTCGTAAGCTCATTTTATTTTCACTGTTGCTAGTGACATTGATTGGCCTCTATATTTACCAAAGTACAGTAATTCCGCTTGAAGATACATTGTTAGCAAATGACACTGATGGTGTTAATGCTGTGCAATGTGTCACACACAGCCCGAATGTACCGCTTGATAGACATGGCAATCTAGATATTGCAATCTGGAATATCTATAAGCAGCAGAATGAGGGCTGGCAAAATGTCCTTAAACAACTGGCAGACAGGACTGACTTGCTACTGCTGCAAGAGGCAACGCTAACAGATGATCTAAAGGCGCTAATTAACGAGCAAAAACAGGGCTGGGTGTTGGCAAAGGCATTTATATTCGGTGGTGAGCCAGTGGGGGTGATGAATTTGTCGAAAGACTATCCCTTAAGTATCTGTGCCTTTAGATACTCCGAACCATTGATACACTATCCGAAATCGTTATTGGTATCCTATTATCAATTGTCAGATAACAGCCAGTTGTTGGTCGCTAATATACACAGTATCAACTTTACGTTAGGACTTGAAGAGTACCGTGCTCAACTCAATGTCGTTGCTGCGGCGATGACCGAACACAAAGGCCCGGTCATTTTTGCAGGTGATCTCAACACCTGGAGTGGCGAGCGTGGAGAATACATAGCAACAATGGCGAAAAATGCTGGATTAACGGAAGCCGTGCCTAATGATGACTCTCGAACAACCATTTTTGGCCAATCACTTGATCATATATTTTATAGGGATCTAGAATTGGTAAAGACAGAATCGATTGTTACTGATAGCTCAGATCATAATCCGCTTAAAGCATATTTTAGATTACTCAAAAAAATCCCTTAGTAAGTCAACTACTCGTGAAGAGTCATCGATAGGACAAAGTATGGATAACGCGCACGCGTTACTTAAACAGTATTTCGGTTTTAGTGCTTTTAGAACCGGACAGCTAGAAGTGGTTAGCAAGATATTAAATGGCCAAAGCGCAGCTGCCATTTTCCCAACAGGGTCAGGTAAGTCGCTATGCTATCAATTACCAGCGGTTGCATTGCCAAACCTTACATTGGTTGTTTCGCCGTTATTGGCGCTGATGCAAGATCAGTTAGCTTATTTAGACGCTCGAGGTATTTCTGCTGCATCTATTGATTCCACTCAAACACCGGAGCAGGCTGCTGCTGTATTAGACGGTGTGACCAATGGCAGTATAAAAGTGCTGATGATCTCAGTTGAGCGTTTGAATAACGAAAGATTCAGACGTTTTATCAGTGGTATTGCCATCTCCTTACTGGTGATAGATGAAGCACATTGTATCTCGGAATGGGGTCATAACTTTCGCCCTGATTACTTAAAACTTCCTAGTTATCAACGGATGTTGAATATTCCGCAAGTGCTGTTGTTAACCGCGACAGCAACGTCTAAAGTGATTGCCGATATGGGCAGTAAATTTGCAATAGCGCCTGAAAACATTACTTTAACCGGTTTCTATCGTGCTAACTTACATCTCAATGCTGTAGGAATAAAAGAGGCCGATAAATCCCGATTTTTAGTTAACTGGTTAAATGAACGGCAACAGACAAGCGGTATTGTTTATGTGACCTTGCAAAAAAGTGCAGAGATAGTCGCAAAATATTTACAAGCCAACGGCTATAACGTATTGGCTTATCATGCCGGAATGGACAGTGATGAACGCAAATTAATTCAGACTCGCTTTATGTCAGGTGAGGTTCCAATTATCGTTGCTACCATCGCTTTTGGAATGGGTATAGATAAAAGCGATATACGTTTTGTGGTGCATTATGATCTGCCTAAATCTATAGAAAACTACGCCCAAGAAATTGGACGTGCTGGGCGAGACGGTAAAGATTCCGAATGCATGGTGCTGGCAAATAAAGATAATCTTAATGTATTAGAAAACTTTGTATTTGGCGATACACCTGAGCTTAACGCTATTACCCGTGTTATTGATGAGATTAAGTCAGTGGCTCAACAGAGTAATATTTGGGAGTTGATGCTCAATCAGCTTTCTACCTCCTCAAATATTCGACCTCTGAGTTTGAAAACCTTGTTAGTTTATCTTGAGATGCAAGGCGTTATTAAACCTAAATACAGCTATTTTGCCGAATACAAATATAAGTTGCAGACCTCTTTAGAGGAGATGTTGCGTCGCTTTGATCCAGAGCGTCAGCATTTTGTTAAAGCGATTGTCGATACCTCTGCAAAAGCTAAAATTTGGCACAGTGCCGATCTTAATCAACTCGAGACTATTTACCCTAATAGTCGTGGTCGAGCGATAAAAGCCTTAGATTACTTAGATCAAAAACAGCTAATTGAACTGCAGAGTAAACAGTTAACACAGGTTTATGAAGTGTATGCGGCAGAGTTAAACGTTGATGGTCTAGCAGAGCGGCTTTATCAGCAATTTAGCATTAAAGAGAGCAGTGAAATTGAGCGAATTAATTTTCTAGTGTCATTTTTTGGCAGTGACCGCTGCTTAAGTTTGCAGCTCGCGCAGTATTTCTCAGATCCAAACGCCATCACGGCTTGTGGTCATTGTTCTGTATGCCGGAATAATATCGCGGTATTACCCGAACCTGCGTACCTACGTCCTTTGATTGAATATGATTTTCAGCAGACCTGCGCCGAAGCCGTTTCAAAGTTAAAGTCGCATACATCAGCGGTGTTGTTAACCCGCTTTTTATGCGGCTTAACAACGCCCTTGTTTACCAAACTTAAAATGAGACAAGTGAAAGGCTTTGCACAATTTGAGCGCTACCGCTTTAAAGAGGTGCTAGTGTGGGTTGAACAGCAGCTTTAAAGTAGTAATACCTGCATTAGTAGTATGCATAATACGCATTGCTTTATGCATACTATGTAACAAAAATTTTCCAACTCGACTTTATTAATGTAAAAAAACAAAGAACATGTTTAACTGACTGCAAATTTATCGCGACATAGATTGCGAATAATGATAACTAAGGGATTTCACATGAAAAAAGCCGCGCTAACACTTGCCATCGCATTATCACTGACTGGGCTCACAGCCTGTCAAACTCAAACGTCTATAGAACAAAACACGATTGAAATGACAGACCAAAATTTGGCATTTCAACAGTTTAGTCAGAGTTTTATCGATGATTTGTGGGTCGAATCTCCAACTTGGGCTTTGTACAGTGGCTTTCATCAGTATGACGGTGTACTTAAGGTTCCCAATGAGCAGGCACGCCAAGCGAGCTTAGATTTTGTATCGAAGCAATCAGCATTATTGACTCGTTTTGACAAAGACAGTCTAACTCCCGGTTTGTTAACGGATTATCGCTTAATTGAAAACTTGATTGGTCAGATGCGTTGGGACATAGAAACCTTTAAGTCTTGGCAGTGGGATCCGACTAACTACAATGTCTCAGGCGGCTTTGCGCAGATCATCAATGAAAATTTCGCGCCTTTAGATCAACGTTTAGCGTCAGTACTGTCGAGAATGGAAAATGTCCCTGCTTATTACGCTGCGGCTCGAGAAAATATCAGTCATCCTACGCTAGAGCATACACAGCTGGCGATTATGCAAAATGAAGGCGCTTTTTCTGTCTTTAACAATGACCTTTTAGATCAGGTTCTCGCGTCTGAGCTAACTAATGAGCAAAAAGTACTGTTTGTAACGCGTTTCAATAAAGCCACCATAGCCATAAACGAACATATAGACTGGTTAAAAGCCCTTGAAGTTAAGTTGGACAAAGAAGGGGCTCGTAGTTTTAGGATTGGTGAAACGCTTTATGAACAGAAATTTGCCTACGACATTCAAGCAGGGATGAGCGGTAAAGCCTTGTACGAAAAAGCGATAAAAGATAAGAATCGCGTACAAGCAGAGATGACAAAAATCACCGAAAAGTTATGGCCTACAAATTTCGATACACCAATGCCGAAAGACAATAAAGTGGCCATAAAACAGCTTATTGATAAGTTATCGGTTAAACATGTTAAGCGTGACGATTTTGTGGATGAAGTTAGGGCGCAGATCCCTGAGTTAATTGCTTTTGTTAATGAAAAGGACTTAGTCACTCTCGATCCCAATAAACCACTCATCGTACGTGAAACCCCAGCTTATATGCGTGGTTATGCCGGTGCATCCATTAGTGCTCCGGGGCCATATGAAAAGTCGGGTAACACCTATTACAACGTCACTCCATTGGACGGCATGAGTGATGAGTCCGCAGAAAGTTATCTAAGAGAATATAATCATTGGATCCTGCAGGTGTTAAATATCCATGAAGCTATCCCCGGTCACTACACACAATTGGTTTACTCGAATGAATCGCCAAGCTTAATTAAGAGTTTGTTTGGTAATGGCGCTATGGTGGAAGGTTGGGCGGTTTATACCGAGCGAATGATGTTAGAAGAGGGCTATGGTAATTTTGAGCCTGAAATGTGGTTAATGTATTACAAATGGAACCTACGTGTTATCTGTAACACAATACTCGACTATGGTATCCAGGTTAAAGGAATGACAGAAGCAGAGGCTCTTGATCTTATGATCAATGAAGCTTTCCAGCAACAAGCCGAAGCGCAAGGGAAGTGGCGTAGAGCAACGCTGAGTCAGGTGCAGCTGACTAGCTACTATTCAGGATATCGTGAAATATATGACTTTAGAGAAGAGTATAAAGCACTGAAAGGTGAGGACTTTGACCTTAAGGCATTCCACGAAGAGTTCTTAAGTTATGGTAGTGCTCCAGTTAAATACATTAGAGAGCTAATGCTGCATAAATAGTGTATTCAAATATGATTAAACCAGCAGTTAACATAATTGCTGGTTTTTTGTTTACTTAGACCTTTGATTTAACAGAAATGTGATCTATCCCATCATTCTCTACTAGCTTATTCAACGCCCTTAATGTAATCTCAATGGTAATCGCTCGTATTTAGATTGCGTAAAATGAAAAACATACTAATCGTTGATGATGATCTTGTACTACAAAGTCTATTAAAGAGCCATTTAGAGGCTGAACACTTTATTGTTACTCTTGCGTCAGATGGCCAAGAGGCACTTGAAAAACTGCAGCATATTGCCCCTGATCTTATTATCCTTGATATTAACATGCCAAAGTTAAATGGTATTGAGATGTTAAAATTGCGCAATGATAAAACCCCGGTAATGGTTATCTCGTCTCTGGATACAGAACATGAACGCATTAGTGTATTTGAGCTAGGCGCAGACGATTTTCTGAGCAAACCTTTCAGCCAACGTGAGTTAATCGTACGGATCAGAGCCATTCAACGTCGAATAGAATTAGTCAGAAATGAATCTGAAGTAAACGATGATTTAGCCCCTGATGTGTTGTTTGATGACAGTAGCTATAGCGTGTCTATTTCTTCAAAAGAAGTGTCCTTTACACAAACAGAATTTAAGTTGTTCAAATATCTATTTGAACGCAAGGGCAGGGTTATTGCAAAGCAAGAGCTACAGCTAAGAGTCCTGCAAAAAGAACTAGGCCAGTTTGATAGAAACTTAGATATGCATATCAGTAACACGCGAAGAAAATTAGCGGCGATACAGCTGCCTAAATCCTTAATCAATACGGTTAGAGGCAAAGGTTATAGTTTTGCTGAAATGTAGCTAACGGTTCAATCTCAATTTAAACGCAATAAAAAAGGGAGCTTAAGGCTCCCTTTTTTTAATCGTAATCAATTAAGCTATTATTTTAATAGGATAGTTGGATTAACATATTCAAGGTTCAACGCTTCAGCTACTTCGGCACAAGTGATCTTACCGTGCATAACATTGAGACCATTTAATAGGTGCTTGTCTTGAAGCAAAGCTTCACGGTAACCAAGTTGAGCCAACTTAATGATGTATGGCAATGTGGCATTGTTAAGTGCAAAAGTCGAGGTACGAGCAACAGCACCTGGCATATTCGCGACACAATAGTGAACAACATCATCAACAATATACGTTGGGTCTTGGTGTGTTGTTGCATGTGAAGTTTCAATACAACCACCTTGGTCGATTGCAACATCTACAATTGCAGAACCTGGCTTCATTGCGGCAATGTGCGCTCGAGTGACAAGCTTTGGCGCTGCAGCACCTGGAACAAGTACACCACCAATGACAAGGTCAGCTTCTAAAACATGCTTTTCAATAGCATCAGCTGTTGAATAGATTGCCTTAACTTTATTATCAAACTGTGCATTTAGACGACGTAATGCATCAATGCTACGATCAAGAATAACAACATCAGCGCCAAGGCCGACTGCCATTTGCGCAGCGTTTGTTCCCACCATGCCGCCACCGATAATAACGACTTTAGCAGGTTCAACACCTGGTACACCGCCAAGCAGCATACCACGTCCGCCCATCGACTTTTCAAGTGCCATTGCGCCAGCTTGAATCGACATACGGCCAGCAACTTCAGACATTGGCGCAAGTAAGGGCAGTGCACCACGGTCATCAGTTACTGTTTCATAAGCTATACAAACAGAACCACTTTTAATAAGGTCTTCTGTTTGTGGTAAATCAGGCGCTAAATGTAGGTAGGTAAATAGAAGTTGGTCTTCTCTTAACATTGCACGTTCTACTGCTTGTGGTTCTTTTACCTTAACAATCATTTCTGATTGGGCAAAAACCTCTGCTGCAGTTGCTAGGATTTTAGCGCCTACATTAACGTAATCTTCATCGGTAAAACCAATGCCAGAGCCAGCACTTGTTTCAATAAAAACCTCATGACCACGTAGAGTCAATTCACGAACGCTAGAAGGTACCATGCCTACACGATATTCGTGGTTTTTGATTTCTTTTGGAACACCTATAATCATCTTAGAGCCTCAATTTCGCATAAAAACCCATTTTCTATGGGTGTAATTGTTATTTTGTTATGCCTGAACGTGAATGTTGCAGGGAAATCTAGTATAGTATTCCTTCGGTAGTTTATGCTGCTGAAGTTTATCTAAACACAGTGTTTTATTTTGTTATAGATGTAATTCAAGGTTGTAAATATGGTTAATAATAAAAAGAGTCCTATAAAAGACTTAGATCGAATCGATAGAAATATACTTAATGAGTTACAACTTGATGGACGCATTTCCAATGTCGAGCTATCAAAGCGTGTCGGGCTGAGTCCTACCCCTTGTCTAGAGCGAGTTAAAAGACTTGAAAAACAAGGGTATATCAAAGGGTACACCGCATTAGTCAACCCGCACTTTTTGGGTGCATCTTTGCTGGTGTTTGTTGAGATCACGCTAAATCGTGATACGGCTGAAGTATTTGATAAGTTTAACGATGCTGTGCAACTACTTGATGATATTCAAGAATGTCATTTAGTTTCAGGTGATTTCGATTACTTATTGAAGACTAGAGTGTCTGATATGTCCGCTTATCGTCGTTTATTAGGGGAAACCTTACTTAAACTACCTTCAGTCTCTGATACACGCACTTATGTCGTGATGGAAGAGGTTAAGCAGACGAATCGTGTGGCTATCAATACGACTTCTGAAATGTAATTTTGTTGTTTTCTTGTACAAGAAGGGTGTCACTCGACTCCCTTCTTTTATACAAAATACAATTGATACAAAATGATGCAAAAATCTCACGTGAATATTTATTCACTTAATTGTGTGCAACTCAAACGCTGCAAAATAAACTCATTTCTGGTATCTTACTGACATTATCGTCTTTTTTATTGTAGGCTTGCGATTGTCCAAGGCAACTAGTGTAAAAACCCTTTCCGGCGTACAACGACTATTAGAAGGTAGTCTGATTATCTGTTGCATGATTGCAACTTATATCCTTATTGCGCTAAGCAGTTTTAATGCATCCGATCCCGGCTGGAGCCAATCCCATTTTGATGGCGATATTCAAAACCTCACCGGCGCAGTGGGTGCTTGGTTAGCCGACGTATTACTTTATATTTTCGGTTATACCGCCTATATCATCCCGGTCATTATCGCTTTAACGGGTTGGTCGCTGTTTAAACGCACCCATAGATTGCTAGAAATTGACTACTTTTCTGTAGGTTTAAGATTAATAGGCTTCCTTCTTATTGTGTTTAGTCTTGCAGCATTAGGCAGTATGAACGCGAATGGACTTTACGAATTTTCAGCCGGTGGTGTCACGGGGGATGTAATAGGCCAAGCAATGCTGCCCTACTTTAATCAGTTAGGGACAACACTACTGCTATTATGTTTTGTGGGTGCTGGTTTTACGCTTCTTACTGGTATTAGTTGGCTGACCATTATTGATTTGACTGGCTTCGCGACGTTATGGTGCTTTAAGTCATTACGACAATTACCCGCAAAACTTGTCCCGAATAAAGAAGAAACGGAAGATACTCGAGGCTTCTTATCCGTGGTTGAGCGTTTTCGTGAAAAACGCAGTAAAGAACGGGATGAACAAGAAACGTGTGAAGCTAATCTCGATGAGCAACATGATTCAATTAACCCAGCTACAGCAAAGAGTGCTAACACTCGGTTAGAACCTAAAATAGAACCTCTATTAGCACAACCATCGCAAGCCAAAGAACCAACGATTCAAGCGCCTTGGATTGCAGACGTTCAACCTGAAGTTGAGACGATTGATTTTGACGCAAAAAAATCAACCGGCGCGGTTAACGCAAGTAAACGCATAAATGATGATAAAGCCAAGATCGTCGATGGCATCGTTATTTTACCAGGGCAACAGGAAGGTCCTGTGAGCAAAGCCGCAATGGAGCCGCTACCAAGTATTTCATTACTCGATGTACCCAATCGAAAAAGTAACCCCATAAGCCAAGAAGAGTTAGACCAAGTCGGTAGATTAGTTGAAGTTAAACTTGCTGATTTCAATATTACAGCAAAAGTCGTTGGCGTATATCCAGGCCCTGTTATTACTCGTTTTGAGCTCGAACTAGCGCCTGGCGTTAAAGCATCAAAGATCACTAGTTTATCAAAAGATTTAGCGCGTTCGCTGCTGGCAGAGAGTGTCCGAGTGGTTGAAGTTATACCAGGTAAAGCATTTGTAGGTCTCGAGTTACCTAACAAGTTTAGAGAAACGGTCTTTATGCGCGACGTATTAGATTGCGATGAATTTAGAGATAGTCCGTCTCATTTAAGTATGGTGCTAGGGGCTGATATCGGCGGTAAGCCCGTCATTGTTGACCTAGGCAAAATGCCGCACCTGTTAGTGGCAGGTACCACCGGTTCGGGTAAGTCAGTCGGTGTGAACGTGATGATCACTAGTTTACTGTATAAATCGGGGCCAGATGATGTTCGCTTCATTATGATCGACCCGAAGATGTTAGAACTTTCAGTTTATGAAGGGATCCCACATCTGCTGTGTGAGGTTGTTACTGATATGAAAGAAGCGGCTAACTCGCTTCGCTGGTGTGTCGGTGAAATGGAGCGTCGCTATAAGCTCATGTCAGCTCTTGGGGTACGTAACCTTAAAGGTTATAACCTTAAAATTAAAAATGCTAAAGAGGCTGGCGAACCGATTGTCGATCCTCTGTGGAAATCATCTGACAGCATGGAGCCTGAAGCGCCAGAGCTCGATAAGCTCCCTTCAATCGTTGTCGTCGTTGATGAGTTTGCCGACATGATGATGATTGTGGGTAAAAAGGTTGAAGAGCTTATTGCCCGTATCGCGCAAAAAGCACGTGCGGCAGGCATACATTTAATATTAGCGACGCAGCGACCATCGGTTGATGTTATTACGGGTTTGATTAAAGCAAACATTCCAACTCGTATGGCTTTCCAAGTGTCTTCACGAATAGATTCAAGAACGATTTTGGATCAACAAGGCGCGGAAACCTTATTAGGTATGGGTGACATGCTTTATCTGCCACCGGGCACGAGTGTTCCTAGTCGCGTCCATGGCGCCTTTATTGACGATCATGAAGTACACAAGGTCGTTGCAGATTGGCATGCTCGCGGAAAACCACAATACATTACCGATATTTTACAAGGCTCAACAGAAGGAGAGCAGGTGTTGCTTCCTGGTGAGGCCAGTGAATCTAACGAAGATACTGATGTGTTATACGATGAAGCGGTAGCATTTGTTACCCAAACGCGTCGCGGATCTATCTCTAGTGTGCAACGAAAATTCAAAATTGGTTATAACCGTGCGGCGCGGATTATTGAACAAATGGAACTTCAGGGGGTAGTTAGTGCCCAAGGCCACAATGGTAACCGTGAAGTATTAGCACCGCCTCCTCCTAAAGACTTTGATTAATTTCAATGAGTTTAGGGCGCAATTTGTGGTTATGAATAATGAAGACACTCAATATCAGTGTTGTGCCTAGGGCGCAACCGGGAGAACCAACATGAATAGACTTATCGCTATAGCGATGGCAGGGTTACCTTTATTAGCGCATTTTTCAGTTCAGGCTGATGCTTCTGAGGAGCTCAAAGTAAAGCTTGCCGAAATAAATAACCTTAAAGCCAATTTTAGTCAGACCGTTACCGATATCAATGACAAAGTGATTCAGACGGGTGAAGGTATTTTTGCACTGGCGCAGCCAAATCAGTTTTACTGGCACTTAACCGCGCCGGATGAATCATTGATTGTCGCCGACGGTACTGATGTATGGATCTACAATCCTTTTGCAGAAGAGGTGTCGGTTATGGATGTTAACCAAGCAATAAGTGCATCTCCTATCGCCTTACTTGTCCATTCTGATCCGCAAACATGGTCGCAATATCAGGTTAAAAATGATGGCCAATGTTTTGAAATAAGCCCTATAGATAAAGAGGCTGGCGTGTCAGAAGTTGAGGTCTGCTTTAACGAACTAACATTGACTAAAATGGTGCTTAAAGATCAGCAAGGAAATACCAGTAACTTTACTCTTACAGATCAAACCCATGTAACCGAGAGTGAAGGTAATTTATTTGAATTTATCGTGCCTGAAAATGTTGATATTGATGATCAACGTTTGAAGTCTAGCAATTAAGAGTGTTCCGTGAGTAGTTTAAGTTTAGATTTCGCACCCGATTTTAGGCCTCTAGCGGCTAGAATGCGCCCGGAAACATTAGCGCAATACGTTGGACAACAACATTTATTGGGCGAAGGGCAACCGTTAAGGCAAGCACTTGAAGCTGGAAGAGCCCACTCCATGATGTTTTGGGGGCCACCAGGAACAGGTAAAACCACACTGGCAGAGCTTGTTGCCAGTCATGTTAATGCCCATGTTGAACGTATTTCTGCCGTCACCTCGGGTGTTAAAGAGATTAGAAGTGCAATTGAACATGCAAAAAATGTTGCTCAATCTCGTGGGCAACGTACTTTACTTTTTGTTGATGAAGTTCATCGTTTTAATAAAAGCCAACAAGATGCCTTTTTACCGTTTATAGAAGATGGAACGGTGATTTTTGTGGGTGCAACGACTGAAAATCCTTCTTTTGAGATAAACAACGCACTCTTATCGCGTGCACGAGTGTATCTGATTAAGCCGCTTACTACCGAGGAGATCTGTCAGATCACCCAGCAAGCTTTAGCTGATGAAGAGCGTGGACTCGGTAAGCGTAAGTTGATTTTACCGCCTGATGTGGCGCTAAAGTTAGCCCAAGTATGCGACGGTGATGCACGTAAAGCGTTAAACCTTATCGAATTGATTAGCGATATGCTTAAAGACGGTGAGGTTTTCACCGAAGCGATGATCATTCAGGTGGCAGGCCAGCAACTCGCGGGGTTTGATAAGAATGGCGACCAATACTACGACCTAATTTCAGCGGTACATAAATCCATTCGTGGCTCAAACCCTGACGCTGCGCTTTATTGGTATTGCCGAATGCTCGAAGGTGGCTGCGATCCTCTCTATATTGGCAGACGGCTACTTGCCATCGCGTCAGAAGATATCGGCAATGCTGATCCTAATGCGATGTCTGTTGCGGTCAATGCTTGGGAGTGTTTTCATCGAGTAGGCCCCTCTGAAGGGGAAAGAGCGATAGCACAAGCTGTTTTGTACCTAGCAAGTGCGCCCAAAAGTAACGCTGTCTACACCGCTTTTAAAGCCGCAAGACAACTTGCAAGAGAAACGGGTAATGAAAGTGTACCGGAGCATTTAAGAAATGCACCGACTAAACTGATGCAAGACATCGGTTATGGTGAAGGGTATCGATACGCCCATGATGAACCCAATGCTTATGCTGAAGGGGAGGTTTATCTGCCTAAATCGATTGCCGATAGCCGTTTTTATTATCCAACAGAGCGCGGATTTGAGAAACGTATAAAAGAAAAGCTTGAGCACTTAGCGATTCTTAATCAACAAAGTAAGGTAAAAAGATATGAGTAATATACTTTTTGTTGCGTTAGGTGGGTCTGTTGGTGCAGTTTTACGTTATCTTATCTCAATTTTAATGCTTCAGGTGTTTGGTAGTGGATTTCCTTTTGGTACACTTGTAGTCAATATACTGGGATCATTTTTAATGGGTGTTGTATACGCCTTTGGTCAAGTCAGTGAAGTGAGCCCAGAAATTAAAGCATTTATTGGTGTGGGAATGTTAGGCGCCCTCACTACGTTTTCTACTTTTTCCAATGAGTCTTTATTGCTGATGCAAGAAGGCTATTTGGTTAAAGCGATTTTGAATGTTGTTGTCAATGTAGGCGTGTGTATATTCGTCGTTTTTCTAGGACAGCAATTGGTGTTTTCTCGTTATTAACTATTAAGACAATAAGACATGTTAGATCCAAAATTTTTACGAAATGAATTAGAAGTAACCGCTGAGCGTTTAGCGACTCGTGGTTTCATTTTAGATGTCGACCGTTTAGGTAAATTAGAAGAAAAGCGTAAGTCGCTACAGGTCGCTACCGAAGAGTTACAAGCTTCTCGCAATGCGATCTCAAAATCGATTGGCCAAGCAAAAGCAAAGGGTGAAGATGTTGCCCCTATAATGGCTAAAGTAGGCACTCTTGGTGCAGAACTTGACGCTAAGAAATTAGAATTATCTGCATTGCTTGAAGAGCTCAATGCTATTGCGATGAGTGTGCCTAACTTACCGGACGAATCAGCACCGATTGGCAGCGATGAGTCTGGCAATGTTGAAGTACGTCGCTGGGGCACGCCAAGAGAATTTAGCTTCGACGTCAAAGATCATGTTGAACTCGGTGAAACGCTTGGCGGGCTTGATTTTAAGAGTGCGGTTAAAATTACCGGTACACGCTTTATTATTATGAAAGGCCAAATTGCACGCATGCATCGTGCGTTAGCACAATTTATGCTTGACCTTCATACTACTGAACACGGCTATACAGAGGCTTACGTTCCGCTGCTCGTCAATGAAGATAGCTTGTTGGGCACTGGACAGTTACCTAAGTTTGGTGAAGACCTGTTTCATACCAAACCAGCAACCGAAGAGGGGCAGGGCCTAAGCCTTATCCCCACCGCTGAAGTGCCACTGACCAACATGGCTCGCGATACTATTATCGATGAAGATGAGTTGCCGGTAATGTTGACGGCTCATACACCTTGTTTCAGAAGTGAAGCGGGTTCATATGGTCGTGATACTCGCGGATTAATCCGTCAGCATCAGTTTGATAAGGTAGAGCTAGTACAGCTAGTAAAGCCAGAAACTTCAATGCAAGCGCTTGAAGAGCTGACTATTCATGCAGAAACAGTCCTACAGAAACTTGAACTTCCGTATCGCACTATGGTGCTATGTACCGGAGATATGGGCTTTGGCTCAAGCAAGACGTTTGATATCGAAGTCTGGTTACCGGCTCAAAACACATTTAGAGAGATCTCATCTTGCAGTAACATGCAGGATTTCCAGTCTCGTCGTATGCAAGCCCGTTTTAAAGCTAAAACAGCTAAAAAACCAAGCCTATTACATACGCTTAATGGATCTGGCCTTGCTGTAGGTCGTACCTTAGTGGCTGTTCTTGAAAACTACCAGAATGAAGACGGTTCAATTACGATACCTGAAGTGTTACGTGGTTACATGGGTGGTTTAGAAAAAATCGGTTAAACCAAACTCATTAAAAAGGCCTCTACTGTGTAGGGGCTTTTTTATGTGTGTGTTGTTAGTCGCTAATCAATCATTTCGATGATCTCAATTAATTGACTCATTAAATGCAGTTTATTGATCAAACTGTGACTATAAATGATAAATATTAGTAATATGGGTAATTTTATTTTTTAGTCGTTAAAACTCACTTTCTACAAAGTGACATCAATGGTATAACTACAGCCGAACCCCTACACACCTCTATTTAGGAAAGCAGTCATGATATTTTCCCAGGTTGAACTTGCCCCGGCCGATCCAATCCTAGGCCTTACCGATGCATTCAAAGCCGATCCCCGCGAGGATAAAGTCAATTTAGGCGTTGGGATCTATAAAGATGAATCTGGAAAAACTCCCATTCTTAAAGCCGTTAAATTAGCAGAAGAAAAGTTACTGGCAACAGAGAAGACTAAAAGCTATCTAGGTATGGAAGGCGTACAGGCCTATAACGGTGCAGTACAAACGCTATTGTTTGGCAATGATCATACTGTGGTTAATAACGGTCGAGCGTTAACCGCACAAGCTCCAGGCGGGACTGGCTCACTTCGAGTCGCAGCGGAATTTTTAGTTCGACATACGAAAGCTGATACCATTTGGGTGAGTAATCCTACCTGGGCAAACCATCAAAATATTTTTCAATCTGCAGGCTTGAAGACGCAATCTTACGGCTATTATAAAGCCGAGACGCACAGTCTAGATTTTGATGCCATGTTAACTGATTTGAATGGCGCAAAAGAGGGCGATCTTGTTTTACTCCATGGTTGTTGTCATAACCCGACAGGAATCGATTTAAATGCCGCCCAGTGGCTCGCGGTAGCACAGCTATGCGTGAGTAAGTCATTAGTACCGTTGTTTGATTTCGCTTATCAAGGTTTTGGCACTGGCGTTGAAGAGGATGCTGCAGGGCTGCGTATTGTCGCTGACACAGTACCCGAGCTTATTATTGCCAACTCTTTCTCGAAGAACTTTGGTCTGTATAACGAACGTATTGGCGCTGTAACGGTCGTTGCCGCAAACGATACCGAAGTGGTAAATGCTTTTAGCCAAATAAAGAGCACCATTCGTGCCTCATACTCAAATCCTCCGGCACATGGCGCGTTGATCGTCAGTACTATTTTGGAAGATGAGTCGTTAAAGCAACTTTGGCATGACGAACTACAAGGTATGCGAGAGCGTATCGCCGAAATGCGGACTTTATTTGTTGCATCATTGAAAGAAAGTGGTGTGACTCAAGACTTTGAATTTATCTCTAGCCAAAATGGCATGTTTAGTTTTTCAGGGTTGAATAAAGCGCAGGTAAAGCGTCTGAAAGATGAGTTTGGCGTTTATATTGTAGGCTCTGGACGTATCAGCGTTGCTGGTATGACCAAAACAAACATGCCGATTATATGTAAGGCGATTGCCGCCGTTCTATAAACGGCTATTAAATTTAAAAAGGACCTTCTTAGGTCCTTTTTTTGTAGCTAATGTTTAAACAACATTGAGTTTATCTGGCAACATTTCTGCGAGCGCATTTGCCAACGCACGCTTATCATGTAGCCCAATATGATGTGAACTTCTTAAGGGATAGTAGCTGGTGTTGCCTTCTTGATACGGGGTTTCAGCATGGCTAAGTACCTTATCAATGATTTTAAGGCCAAGCACTTGATGACACCAATCTAGCTTCTGCATGAGTCCACAATTTGCTATCGGTGACGGCTCATCGGTTAGATTATCAATTAAAATCACTTCGGCCGAAGACTCGGCTAGCGCTTTTGCTATTTTAGGCAATAGCAGCGGAGGCATAATACTGGTTAAGAAACTGCCTGGACCGAGTATGATCAAATCCGCATCACGTATTGCATCGCAGGCTTCACACGTTGCTTGTACTAACGGGTCAAGTGACAATGCTATGGGAGTATCAGTCATTTTATCGACGTTTATTTCACCAAAAACACTTCTACCGCTAGCTTCGATGGCGACAAGGTGTGTTGGTTCTTCAGACATCGGGATTAGGCGAGTTGTGATATTTAAAAATTGACGCACTAAATTAATCGCTTCCAACGGCCTAACGCATAGCTCATCCAATGCGGTGAGCATTAAATTACCTAAATTGTGGCCATTGAGTTCACTTTCACCCTTAAAGCGGTACTCAAACATGAGTGAACCGATTGAAGGTTTTTTAGATAGCTGTGTAAGGCAATTACGGAGGTCACCCCAAGCGATACAGTCTTTTTCGGCTCTTAGGCGACCAGTAGAACCACCATTATCAGTTGTTGCTACGATCCCTGTCAGTTTAGGGCCAAGAAATGACAATGCTGAGAGTACGCGTCCTAAGCCATGTCCGCCACCAATGGCGACGACTTGCTGATATTGATTAAGTGCATTGTTTTCCATGGGGGGTCTCCTTCCTGAATACCCAGATGTTTTATTAGTCGCAATGAGTATAACGATTTAATCAGAATCTTTCGCGATGTAATCTTGATCTAGCTGGCATATAATACAAAAATCACAGGTTAAGCAAAGACATATTTTGTATATTATAAGGATGTGCAGTGAAGACAGGTAAAGTTGGTTTGTTTACCATCGCTTTTGGTGTCGTTATTGGTGGTTTTTTACTTATTAGACTGACACTAATCCCTTCGCTTACTCATGAAGGGCAACCGTTAGGTAAGGCCATAAGAAATAATGAACTGGTTAGCAAAGTCCCTAGGTTTAGCGATATAAAAGATGTAAAAGCAAAGAAACGTGCATTTTTTGATTTTCTGCGCCCATCTGTAAAGCATCAGAATGCCATTATTGAAGATGAGCGTCAGTTTTTGATTGGTATTAATACCCAGCTTGAAAATGACAAACAACTCACTGATGCCGATGAATTCCGTTTGCAACAGATTGCAGAAAAATACCAGTATACTTCGAGACGAATTAATACTAACACCATCAATAAACTACTCGTCAGAGTCGATGTTGTCCCTGTACAGATGGTGTTAATACAAGCCGCCAATGAGACGGGTTGGGGCAGTTCTCGTTTCGCGAGAGAAGGGCTTAACTTTTTCGGCCAATGGTGCTTTAGAAAGGGCTGTGGGTTAGTACCACAATCTCGCACTAATGGCCTATCACATGAAGTCGCTGTTTTTAAAACAGTCGAGGACTCTATAGCCTCCTATATGCGAAATCTTAACTCCAATGCTGCTTATGCCTTGTTTAGGTCAATTAGAGCAGATATGAGAGCTGAGAACCAAGTGCCCAGTGCCGATAAACTTGTTTATGGCCTAGTGAATTATTCAGAAAGACAAGAAGCTTATATCGATGAGTTACTTGAAATGTTACGTCAAAATCAACCCTATTTAGTGGAACAAAATGAAAAAATCCCTGCTGTTTAGCTTAGTTATGTTTAGTTGTGCATCGGTAAATGCTGAACCAATATCATTAGAGTACCAAAGTTTTTATCAGCGACTTAAACAAGTCAATAAAGGCAATTATCAATTGGTTGAAGTGGCTTTTTCAGTATCTAAAGCCAATGGTTGTAAGCTTATCGATGGCACAATATCGACTGAAAAGGAGTCATTTCCATTAACGTTCACTAAAGACCAAAGAATATTTTTGCCTTATGACGCACAGTTAAAATCAGACAGAGCACTGATTAACCTTAATGTCGAAGGCGATGCAAAGTCTTGCGCCATTGCGATGCAGGTGAGATCAAAGAATACAAAACAAGCGTATGACGGCGCTGAATTACTGCAGATCCAAACAGAAATGAATACCCTGTTAAGTATGATGCAAGGGTTTCCTATGCGTTATTTTGCATCTGAAATAGCCGGACTTAATTTAGAGTTTGATGGGGATGTTGTGATGACGCTCGATGGGAAGAAAATGCCTGTTAGCGGAACTTACCGTTTGCATAAAGACGTGATTGAAAGCCTTAACTCAATAGAGTTTAGTCAGGCACCTAAAGTCATTAGTCCATGGACAGCGAAATAGCCTCTAAGCTGATCTAAAAAAGCCCTCTAATAAGAGGGCTTTTTTTATATCCATTAACGATTAGCTATTCGGACTATAAGTACTAACGACATCAATACGTGCCGCTTTATCTAAATCAATATGGCCATTATTGCTGATATCAACAAAATCAAAGGCTGGCAAGTCAGATTCAGCAACGTCGCCCTTCAAAGGCGCATCGGCATTACGCTCTAGCGCTAGAAAATCAAACTTAGCTCTGTCGACACCTTGAGAAGGCGCTGTATTTTGCATCGCGGTGAATATGGTTTCTATACGGCCAGGGAAGTCTCTGTCCCATTGAACCAGCATATCTTTGACCGCTGCACGTTTCAGATTCTCTTGCGAGCCACAAAGGTTACAGGGGATGATAGGAAACTTTTTCAGCTCAGCATATTCAGCAATGTCTTTCTCTTTGCTATAAGCCAGCGGACGAATAACCATATTGGCGCCGTCATCAGATAAAAGCTTGGGTGGCATCGCTTTCATTCTTCCTGCAAAAAACATGTTTAGGAACATGGTTTCAATAATGTCATCTCGATGATGACCCAGTGCTATTTTAGTCGCACCAATCTTTTGCGCAAAACCATAGAGCGTGCCACGACGTAAACGTGAGCATAATGAGCAAGTGGTTTTACCTTCTGGAATTTTATCCATGACGATAGAGTAGGTGTCTTTTTCTAAGATATGATATGCCACGCCAAGGCTGTCTAAGTACGTGGGTAAGATCTCTTCAGGAAAACCGGGCTGCTTTTGGTCAAGGTTGACCGCCACTATTTCAAACTTGATCGGCGCTCGTTGCTGAAGGTTGAGCAAAATATCTAACATGGCATAGCTATCTTTGCCCCCAGATAAACAGCACATAACACGATCGCCTTCTTCAATCATGTTGTAGTCGCCAATGGCTTTGCCAACTTCAGAGCGCAAGCGTTTCTGGAGTTTGCTGCGACGAGAGATCTGCTCTGGTGATAATTCTTCGGACATAAAAAAACGCGCCTAGTACACAAATGTTCAGGGCGCGTATTATTCCAGCTAAAGCACTTCGGGTAAAGCCCGTTAAGCGTTAAGCTTCTTCAAGAGGTGATTTATATCCGTCAGGCTTCACCGCAAGTAAATCACAGTTAATACTGTCGATGACATGTTCTGCCGTATTACCAATGAGTGCAGCTGAAAGTCCGGTTCTGCCTATGGTACCCAAAATGACTAATTCAGCATCAAGCTTTTGCGCGAGATCTGGGATCACATCTTCCGGTAAACCTTCTCTTACATGACAAAAATCAGGCGAGATATCATAAGCTTCGGCAAGATAGGTTATACGTTCTTCATGTTGTCTGCGAATGGTTTCACTGTAGGAGTGAGAGTCAAAGTCTGGTAACTCAATCGCCAGATTAACTGGTGTGCCTGGATAGCCGTTAACGAGGTGGATCTGGGCATCAAACTGCTTTGCGAGCTTTTGTGCGTGCTCGATTATTTTAACATTTAATGACTGATTGGTTTCGTCTTCAGAACTCACGTTAATGGCACAGAGGATTTTACCGGCAACAGGCCAATCATGATCTTTAACTAATAAAACAGGGACTGGTGCTTTTCTTAATAGATGCCAATCAGTTGGGGTAAAGATAACTGACTTTAGCTTGTCGTGCTCATGAGTCCCTTTAACGATGACATCATATTTACCCTTAATAACGTGGTTAATGATGCTTTCGAACGGACGATTGTGCCAGACGACTTCGGTTTCTATATTGATGTTTCCAGTTTTAAACTGGCTAACAATATCATCTAACCACGCCTTACGTTGTGCCACTACGCCTTCGCGCATCGCTTCTCGTTCTTGGCCTGACAATATAGATGTCATCTCATAAGAGAAATCGAAGATAGATAAAAAGACGGTAATACTGGCATTATTAGCCGATGCGAGTTCAATGGCTCTGGCTAATGCGGCTTGTTTATCGGTGGTTGGATCAACCACTACAAGGAGTTTTTGATAATCCATCATAACTTTATCCTTATCTAATATCGTATTACCATCTTGCACCATAAAGATGGCTTTGTATTGTTATAGATCAACAGAATAGTCGATAACGTTTAACGGGCAATATTACTGTTGCCTGATAACTCACTTAACGCATCGATATCGAGAATGGTAATGTATTTACCTTTTACTTCAATAAGATCAGCTTTCTGAAAACGGCCCAAAAGGCGGCTAATTGTTTCAACGGTCAAGCCCAAATAATTACCGATATCTCCACGAGTCATCGTTAAACGAAACTCTCTTGGTGAAAAACCACGGCTACCAAAACGTTTAGCAAGATTACTGATAAATGCGGCTAATCTTTCTTCGGCATTTTTCTTACTCAGTAGCAGAATCATCTCTTGATCGGTTTGGATCTCATTACTCATTAGACGCATAACTTGCTGTCTGAGTTTAGGCATTTTGCCGATGAGCTCATCCAATGTTGTATAAGGGATCTCACACACCATTGAGGTTTCAAGTGCTTGTGCAAAGCTTTGATGGAATTGAGAATGAATTCCATCAAATCCTATAACGTCACCCGCGAGATGAAACCCAGTGATCTGTTCATCACCTTGTTCAGTAATGGTGTAACTTTTTATGGTGCCAGAACGAATGGCAAAAAGAGACTTAAGAGGGTCACCAGACTTAAAAATAGCTTCACCTTTTTGGATAGGCTTTTTACGTTCGATGATTTCGTCTAATTGATCTAATTCGGTAGTATTTAGAGTAAACGGAATACACAGAGTACCCATGCTGCAGTCATGACAATGAATCGCACAGCCTGATGCCATTTGACGACGATGTTTATTATTATTATCTACGCTCATTATCTATCTCAGTTTTGTGTTCACACACTATGTTAAACTAATTTAATAAATGGGGCTAGTTTAGCTGCCCAATTGCAATATATAGCGTCTGTATTCCGAAGGCGATTAACACTAAGCCACTGACTTTTCGGACTGACGCTTTTTGCACCCAACGACTAAAAGTACTCGCTGCAACACCGGCGCTTAATAAAGCGGGAAGGGTGCCTAAACCAAAAGCGGCCATCACCATAGCGCCGTCAACGGCATTCCCCGCCGCCACAGCCCAAGTCAGCATGCTATAGACTAAACCACAAGGTAACCAACCCCATAACCCGCCAGCGATAAAAGCTTGTCGTTTATTTTTAATCGGGATAAAGCGATTTGCGATGGGCGATATCAACTTCCAAAGCCATTTACCTGCACGCTCTAGTTGTACAATACCAGACCATATTTGCGCAATGTAAAGGCCTGTGATGACCATCATAAGGCCCGCTAAAATCCGCAGCACTAATAAGTATAGGTCAACGTCAAACAATAACCCAAGCGCATTAGTGCTGGCCCCTACGAGCGCTCCAGCTGTGGTATAGCTGATGATCCGTCCGCTGTTATAGCTAAACAGGTAACCCAGTTGATTGACTAATCGGTTACTGCCATCGTTTTGAGGTAAATTTGCGGATAAAGCACCGACCAAACCACCGCACATCCCAATACAGTGTCCAGCGCCCATTATGCCAACGAGAAAGGCACCGAATACGCTGTAATCATTCACCGTCTTTATTTTTCCCTGTGGCGTTCTGCTCAGCCGTTGATGTGGCGGTGTCTATCTCCGTCTTAGCTTTTTGTTCATGACTGTCGTCTTCAAACAAAATAGATATACTTTGTTTATCAAGATCATCGAATTGATCCGATTTAACCGCCCAAAAAAAGACACCTACAGCGACAAGAACAAATAACATAGCGATGGGGATCAGGACATAAATAATGCTCATACACGTACCTTGAGTAGTCTTAAGCTATTGCTAACGACTATAAGTGAACTGGCGGACATGCCAATAGCTGCAATATAGGGCGCGACATGGCCGCTAACAGCTAAAGGGATTATAAACAGGTTGTAACCCAGCGCCCAGAACAAATTCTGTTTGATAACCCGCCCGGTAAATTTAGCGACTTTTACGGCGTCAGAGAAACGCGATAGGTTATCGCCCAACAAAATAATGTCTGCACTGTTTTTACTAATAGCGGCGCCGCTGCCCATCGCCACCGAAAGGTTGGCTCCTGCAAGCACAGGGGCGTCATTGATGCCATCGCCAAACATAGCGACTTGGGAGTGCTGTTGTAGTTTTCTGACTAACGATAATTTGTCTTCAGGAGATAAACCTTTGTGAACATCTTCAATACCGAGTCGTTTGGCCAGGTTTTCAACTTCACCAGAGTTATCACCACTAGCAATACTGATGTTACACCCCAGTTTCTTCAATGACTGCACCGCATTGGCTGTATCAGGCCTGATTTCATCTGCTAAAGTGAATTTAGCCCGCACAACGCCCTCGAGACTCAGCCAAACAATAACGTCTGACTCAAGGTGACTAGTGCCGTTAACGAATGATTGGCTACCAATTTTTACCTTTTGGCCATTAATATCACCTTGAAGGCCATTGCCGACAAAGTTTTGCTTGTTGGCTACGCTGATCGCGGGGTTAAAGTGGCCTTGGAATGCATGGGCAATAGGATGAAGTGAGCTTGCTTCAAGTGCTGCCGCATACTCAAGAACATGCTCTTTTGTCATAGCACTAGTGCTACATTCCACCAGTTCTATATCAGTAATAGACAATGAGCCTAGTGTCAGCGTGCCTGTTTTATCAAAAACGATATGGTTAAGCTTAGGCAGCTTTTCAAATACACCCGTTTTACGGGTAATAATTCCCAGCTTTGTGAGGATTGCTGTGCCACATGTGACCGCTGTAGGCGTTGCCAGCGCTAACGCACAAGGGCAGGTAGCAACCAACACTGATAACGTCACCCAAAATGCATCTTCTGGTGAATAAAATGACCAAAAGGCATATGTCCCAGTCGCAATCAACAAAATGGCTGCAGTAAAATAATTTGAAAACCTATCGGCATACAGCGCAATTTTAGGTTTACTGTTTGAAGCAATCTCTTGCAACCTGATGATTTCTGCAACGAGTTGATCTTGTCCTAATGCCGTCACTCTTACCGTTATGGGTTGCTCAATGTTAATGGTGCCGGCAAAGACTTGAGCATCGACAGATTTAGCCAATGGCATCTGTTCACCGGTTAACATCGCTTCATTAATCGAAGAACTGCCTTCAATAATAATGCCGTCAGCGGCAATAACATCGCCAGGCTTAATTATAATCAAATTTCCGATAACAAGACGCTTAGCGGGGACCTCTTCAATCGCATTGTCTGATTTAAGAAAAGCAGTCAGCGGCACCAGTTTATGTAGATTACTGGAGCTCACGGACGCCTTTTGGCGAGCATTTTGCTCAAAGTAACGTCCAAGCAATAAAAAGAAGGTAAACATAGAGACGGACTCAAAATAGACTTCTCCAGTCCCGTTGATAGTCTCTATGCAACTGGCTATGTAGGCACCACAAATAGCGATACTGACAGAGACGTCCATATTTAACCGGCCCATTAAAATGGAACGAATGGCACTAAAATAGAAAGGTTGAGCAGAATAGAAAACAACAGGGGCAGCAAAGAGCATGCTGACCCAGCGGAAGTAATCTCTAAACTCTATATCGAGTTCGGTAAAGTAACCAGAATACAGGGCCAGGGCGAACATCATCACCTGCATGGTCGCAAAGCCCGCAAGACCTAAGCGCAACAAAAACTTGCGGCTATCTTTCTTACTTCTCGTTTCTTGTTCGTCAATCTGAAACGGTGCAGCTTGGTAGCCTATCGCGCTGATTTTATTTAAAATTGCGCTGAGTTTCACCTGCTCTGCGTGCCAACTGATAATGGCTCGTTGCGTCGTAGAGTTAACTTGAATGTTCGCAATACCCGCAAGTTTTTTGACCTGCTGCTCAATAAGCCAGGCACAAGCTGCGCAAGTGATACCGTCAATAGTTAAAGATATTTCATTTACATCATCGCGTTGATGAATAAAATCTTGTTGTACTTCAGGCAGATCATAGGCACTGACGCTGTTAAGCTCTTCTGGCACCAGCGCCGTTTGTTTGTTACCGGGCTCGGTTCTAAACTTATAATAATTCGTTAAACCCGCATCGATAATCGCTTGCGATACAGCCTGGCAGCCAGGGCAGCACATCGCTTTATCTTCATTTTGTATACGTGTAGTGAACTGGCTACCGGTTAATACAGGTTCACTACAATGGTAACAACTGATTTGACTCATAGATTTGGGTTCATACGTTTATGTTGCGATCAAAGAGGTTCGAAATTAGTTTAGCCAGTACTGCTTATCATCAACGAGCGTGACGCGTTGCTGGATCCGCCATGTTTGATCAAATCCTTCAATGCGAACTTCCCAAGGTCCTGACATCGCTTGATGGATCTCAATGCGATATACGCCATTCGCGTCTGCTGTGACTATCTGATTAAAGTCACGTTCCGCCATTGTAGGATGGAAAAAGCCTACACTAAGTGCAGCTTGGTATTGCTCTCCACCTTGCTGAGAAAGTTCGACATACTCATCATCAAACTCGAGCAGGTAATTCATACCCAACTGTTTTGCATGTTTGATTTTGCGAAGGTCCATATTAATGGCTTTACCTTCTTTATAATAATCCTCAGAAACAAGGGAGTCCTTATTATCAATGGCTAGATATAATAAGTTGAAACTTGCAACGACGGCACAAAGCGGAAGTACAATAAGAAACCAGGGCCAGAACTGTTTATACCAAGGCTGAGGAGTAGACATTTTTTACACCTATTATTTGCTGAGAGACGACGTTTTTAAGAACCGCCATTTTACCGTTAAAAGTGTGATTTAGCACTTAAAAAAAAGGCCTCGTTTGTGACGAGGCCTTAATATTACGTTTAATGTTACTTAAGTGTAACTACTTGTTTGACAAGCTATAAACGTATGCTGAGATTACGTGAACTTTTTCTTCACCTAATACATCTTTCCATGCTGGCATGACGCCACTACGACCATTCTTAACTGACTGTTGAATAGCACCACGGCTTCCGCCGTATAGCCATGCATTATCCGTTAGGTTAGGTGCGCCCATGAATTTGTTACCTGTGCCGTCCATACCATGGCAGGCAAAACAGCCTTTCATGAAAGAACCTTGACCTTGAGCAGCAAGTGCTGCGTCATGTTCACGGCCAGACAACTTAACAACATATTCAGCAAGACCAGGTAACTCACTATCTTCGATTGGTAAACCACCTTTAGGCGGCATCATACCGTGACGACCATTCATAATGGTTGTCTTAATCGTTGCTAGCTCACCGCCATATAACCAAGCACCATCGGTGAGGTTAGGGAAGCCTTTGCTACCACGAGCATCACTACCATGGCACATTGAACAGTTTTGCAAGAATAAACGGCCGCCAACTTTCAGCGCTTCCTTATTCTTAACTAACTCTTCTAATGGAGTGTCAGCATAGGCCTTAAAGATAGGGCCAAACTTTTCATCAGCATGCTTTACTTCTTGGTCATACTGTACCCAACGTCCTTCCTCTTGAGCATCGATAACCGCCTGCTTAGATTCTGCGAGAGTACGTACACTTTGGTTAGAGCTCGTCCAGCCTAAAAAGCCTTTGAAGCTACCAAGACCAGGGTAAAGTGCAAGATAGATAACACTAAACACGATAGTAATGTAGAACATATAACTCCACCATTTTGGTAGTGGGTTATTGAGTTCTTCGATACCGTCGAAGCTATGGCCCATTGATTCGCCTTCTTTTACGCCAGTGTTGTTCTTAGAACAAGCGTGTAGTAGAACGATACAACCAATGATGACCACAGACGAGAGTACAATGATCCATATACTCCAGAAATCAGTCATTACTTTTTCTCTCCTGAGTCCTTTGAAACCTCGGTCTTCTCTTCATCAGAGAAAACTAGGTTAGCAGCATCGTCAAATTGATCTTTACGACGAGAGCTATATGCCCAAGCAAATATACCGATAAAGGTAACCATCACAACGATGGTTATAATTCCTCGTAATGTACCGTAATCCATATCTTGCCTCCTTATTTAAGCGCGTGACCAAGTGATTGTAGATAAGCGATCAATGCATCCATTTCCGTCTTATCTTTCACAGCGTCTTTAGCAGCAGCAATTTCTTCATCTGTATACAGCTCATGTGTCGGATGAAGATTGCGTAGGATATCCATTTTCTTGCCAGTCAACTCGCCGCTAAGCTTGTTTTCTGCCAACCAAGGGAAACCAGGCATATTCGACTGAGGTACAACAGCGCGAGGATCAATCAAATGAACTTCATGCCACTGGTCACTGTAACGACCGCCAACACGGGCTAGATCTGGACCTGTACGCTTAGAACCCCACTGGAATGGGTGATCCCATACAGACTCACCAGCCACCGAGTAATGCCCATAACGTTCTGTTTCTGCTCGTAGTGGACGGATCATCTGACTGTGACAGTTATAACAACCCTCACGTACGTAGATGTCACGACCCTCTATCTGCAAAGCAGTATATGGGATTTGGCCTTCTAGCGGCTCAGTCGTGTCTTTTTGGAAAAGTAGGGGAGTGATCTCAACCAAGCTACCGAAGCTGATTGCGATTACCGTCAAGATCCCTAATAGACCGATGTTTTTCTCAACTAACTCATGATTAAATTTCATCGAATCTACTCCTTAAGCTGCTTTTGCATCAGCAATCGCTGGCAAAGAATCTTTAGGGGCCTTAACAGTACGGATCACGTTGTATGCCATGATGAACATACCTGTCAGGAAGAAAACACCACCTATAAAACGAACAAAGTAGAATGGGTAAGATGCTTCTAAGCTTTCTACAAAGCTGTAAGTCAATGTACCGTCAGAGTTAACTGCGCGCCACATAAGACCCTGCATTACACCAGAGATCCACATTGAAACGATATAAAGAACAGTACCGATTGTTGCCAACCAGAAATGAACGTTAATAAGGTTTGTGCTGTACATACGGCCTTGGTTATACAGTACTGGTATCAAGTGATACAAAGAACCGATAGAAACCATTGCAACCCAACCCAAAGCACCAGAATGAACATGTCCAATTGTCCAGTCAGTGTAATGAGATAATGCGTTAACTGTTTTAATCGCCATCATTGGGCCTTCGAAGGTAGACATACCATAGAAAGACAATGAAACAACAAGGAAACGAAGAATAGGGTCCGTACGAAGTTTGTGCCAAGCACCCGATAGCGTCATGATACCGTTAATCATACCACCCCAAGAAGGAGCAAATAGGATAAGCGACATCACCATACCAAGTGATTGAGTCCAATCTGGTAGTGCAGTGTAATGTAGGTGGTGAGGACCAGCCCAGATGTACAAAGCAATCAGTGCCCAGAAGTGAACAATTGATAAACGGTACGAATAAACAGGACGACCAGCTTGTTTAGGGACGAAGTAATACATCATACCTAAGAAGCCTGCTGTCAGAAGGAAACCAACCGCGTTGTGTCCATACCACCACTGAACCATTGCATCGACAGCGCCACTATAAAGTGAGTACGACTTGGTTAGTGATAACGGCACCGCCATAGAGTTAACTATGTGCAACACTGCTACGGTGATAATAAAGGCACCAAAGAACCAGTTCGCCACATAAATGTGGGACGTTGTTCGTTTAACGATGGTACCGAAGAACACCACTGCGTACGCAATCCAAACGATGGTAATTGCGATATCAATAGGCCATTCAAGCTCAGCATATTCTTTTCCCTGGGTGAAACCCATAGGTAAGCTAATTGCTGCTGATATTATGATGGCTTGCCAACCCCAGAACGTAAATGCAGCTAACCTAGGTGCAAATAGTCGGGTTTGACAGGTGCGTTGAACGATATAATAGGATGTGGCGAAAAGGGCTGAAGTACCAAACGCGAAAATCACGGCATTCGTATGTAGAGGTCTAAGACGACTATACGTTAACCATGGAGTATCGAAGTTTAGCTGCGGCCAGATTAGCTGGGCTGCGATTAATACACCTACTGACATTCCAACAATTCCCCAAAACACGGTCGTTAAGGAAAATTGACGAACAATAGTGTAGTTGTAATCAGCGCCTTGAGGCTGGGAATGGTTCATCATTTTGCTTCCACTGCTTATTACTTATACTTATTATTAAGTAGAGCGAGACTCTACCCGGTAAAATGACACAAAAAAGCGGGTTACCTATCGGAAATTAGCCGTCTGTGTCAATGTGTAACCTTGCGTTTTATGAAGTAAAAGCAAGGCAATGCAATGATACTTGAGCTATGTCAAAAAAGATAGGAATTAGGCTTGCTGAAAAGTTGATCTAGATCAAGCTACTCAATAGAATGTTAATAGATTTAATCAAAAGGTTAATTATTGTGCAAATTACTCATAATTCAGTAGTATTGCGAGTTTTATATACGTTTTTTATCGCTATGAACATCAGTGGATGTGAACCTGATAACAGTAAAAATAACACGTTATTTGAGCAAGATACTGGACTGTGCAACTTCCAAGAAAAGGCGTGTACCAAGACCGTAGATGACATTGAACTTAGTTTACGCATTACCCCATGGGATACCCCAAGTGAAAAGCCACTTTCCCTAAGTTTGAATAGCTCAGAGCCACTCGAAAATGTAAAAATGCGTATTGAAGGGCGAGATATGTTTATGGGCATTATCCCTGTGAATTTGTCTAAAGACAGCGAAACCACTTATAGCGCACCGTTGATCTATGGATCTTGTAGTAGCGGATACATGGTGTGGCAAGCGATTGTAAGTTACCAGCAAGACGGTATCGAAAAGTTCACCATCTTTGAGTTTCTTGCTGACAGTGAAAAGACCCGCTAATGCGACTAAAGCAATATGATCAAGCGCTTGATTTTCAAAGTCGTGTGATTAAGGCTGAAACATCCTTTGAAATCTCACAGCGTAAACAGCTGTTCCTTGTTGTAGGTGTGGTTTAAATCTCATTATCTGAATATCGCTATTGATAATCATTCTCATTAAGTTATATTAGGAGTATAAATAAGATAACGCATAAGAGAATGTCATGGGATCTGTAAGCCAAAACCTCAATATCAGTATATCGCAACAAAAGATGGCCCAACTCATACAGCAAGGGCACTTATGTGCATCAGATTTTAAATGCTTAGACGCCGAGTCAAAGCAGACTGTTTGGCAGCTCTGCCTTTGGTGTTGCGAAAAGCGGATTCATTGTGAAAAAGCCTGTTCCAGCGACTGTAATAGTCAATGCGCCAGTAAAATAAGTATAACAACAGCTTAATTCTGCTTAATTACTAACCTCTGAGCAATATAAGGCTACTTTGATGCAGCGTAACTGATTATTATGCAGTTATAGTCAGTGATCTTAGTAGTAATAAAATGCAGCTACCCAATGTTATGCCACTGTTTGACTCTATCCAATTCATTCAAAGTGGCAATCCCATCATAAATCAACATATTACTCAGCTAGCACTCTGTGGAATTGAAGACGCGAGTTTGGTATTCGAGCATGCCACAGACTGGCTGTGTGAACAGAAATTCAGTGAAAACAACTATAAAGCCTATCGGAGTGAGTTAACCACTTTCTTACACTGGTGTTTCGACGTCGCTCAAATAGAAGTCTCAGCCGCAGGGCGAAAAGAGATAAACCAATACGTTGAATATTGCCAGGCACCGCCACTCACGCTAATAGGTTTTTACAATGTTGCTCAATTTAAAGAGCAAAAGGACAGCGCCCTCAGAATCCCCAATCCACAATGGCTACCCTTTAGAGGTAAGAAAGTGGATGGTGTTGCTCAGCCGTATCGTCTGAGTGAAAGTGCACTCAAAACCAAAATGGCGATTCTGTCTTCTTTCTATGCTTATCTTATGAGTGAAGATTTTGTCGAAAAAAATCCGGCACAAATGTGGCTCAATAAAAGTAGGTTCTCGTCCAATAAAAAGTATCGCATCAATAATGACGGTGACAATCAACTCGCCTTCACTGAATTACAGTGGTCATATGTGATGTCTACTGTCACTAAGCTTGCAGCAGAGCAGCCCGAAATCCATCAACGTAGTTTGTTTCTCATTAAACTGATTTACGCCTGCTATCTAAGAGTGTCAGAAGTATCAGCAAGGGCAGGTTACTCGCCTATTATGGATCAATTTAGGCGTAACCCTCAAACGGGAATATGGAGTTTTCATATTCCTTCAAGTAAAGGCGGCAAACGCCGTACTGTATCGATGTCCGATGCTTTACTTGCCGCTTTAGTCGAGTATCGTCATTACCTAAACCTACCGGATTATCCAAAAACCAATGAAGGTCACCCGCTCATTATTAGGCAAAAAGCAGCAGGGAGAGGCAGGGAAGTCGGTTTAATTAATGCCAACTTGGGAATACGCCAAATAAGAGAAGAGGTAGATAAAATCATCGTACTTGCAGCGATCTGTGCTGAAAATGATGGCTTTGTCGAAGATGGCGTGCAAATGCGTCAGCTGAGTATCCACAATATTCGCCATACCGGCATTACTCATGACATCAATATTCATGGCCGACCATTGTCACATGTGCAAGCTGATGCCGGACACGAGAGTATTGACACTACGTCGCAATACCTACACACCACTCAAATAGAGCGTCATCAAAGTGGCCAGAATCGACCGCTCGATAACCTGCAAGGTATCGATTGAATGGATGAATTAAATTGGGGCAGTACGAGTACATTTTTGACTAATGATAGAGTTGTTTCAGAAACAGGAACATGGCCTTTTAGAAGGCATCCTACGGATTTAAAAGGGTTGAATTTAAGCAATTCAGTGTCAAAGGTGGATTTTCAGTTTGTTGATCGCCTTAGTTCCAAAAATAGGACAGTGATAAGCAATTCTGCTCTAGAGCAAAAAAGAACCGTTATATTTCAAGATAGTTAAGCTGCAGATAAATCACTCATATCAGTAGTGAAGTCAGCAATAAAATCATCAATCTTCATCAGCAGCTATAACGAGTGAATAGGGTACTTGCGCAGCCATTAGCGTTTGTGCCCACGCGAACATTGGGGTATTGGATGTCAGCATGGGCGAAGATGCATGCCAAATATACAAAAAGAATGGCGCTGAAAGTTTAACTTACTTGAGACTCTCGACTCTCAAACAAGAGAATAGGGTGCTTGTGTAATCTTTAGTGTTTATGGATAAGTTAAAATACTCGTTCTTCAGAGAGTATTTAACGCAGCGTGGATACAGCCAACCTTGAACGACACTGGGTTTCTATTGATAAGCCAATAGCGTTTATAACAAGCAATAGGTGATGCCAGAGTATGAGTCGCTTGATTGTCCCGTAAGATAAGTAATCCTATGGACTATTCATTTACGTAACAATGGCACTGTAAAAGAAGAACAGGTGCAGTCTCAGTACTTAAGATATTGTAAGATTATAAATATATTACGTTTTTCTGTCTGATAACTAATCGAACCGGAATCTAAATGCGCTATTGAAAACTTTATACTTGTAAGTCTACATTTGAGCATTCATAAAACCGTGATCAGTTAATGCCGATAAGTCACATTATCGGCATCTCATTAAAAAGCCCAAAATGAGTCTTAATCGCCCATCGATTAGATAAATATTCTTCTTCAATATTACGTGCAGTGTTTAATAAACACGTACCTAGTGTTATTGAAACTCCTTGCTATATCGTGAACCAAATCATTAAGAGTATGTACTCTCGATTGAGCTACAGCCAGGTATTCTAGCCTGTAGCCGCTTAGTTCTTACCTGTTTTTAAGCCATTAAATACAGTAGTTACAAGATGTATAATTTCCGAAGATAGCTCTGGATATGACTTCTGGTTTTCAGTCCGCATCATTCTTAAAGTGGTTGAATTCATTCGTAGATAGATAGTTGGCATTTTTCAATGGAACGCTAAGTAAGTTGAACTTAGGTGTATTTTTTTTGGCGATAAATTCCTGGGTTGACCATTAATACAATTTAAAAATTAGTTATCACAACGTCACTAGATTTTTATGAATCAAATAGTAACTATCATTTACTCGTTGAGCACCGATAACGCTAAAAATATGTGCGCGCTGTGTGGCTCCTTAAAAAATTTGCTTAACTCTGGTCCGTAGAATTCACACAGCGCATAGGGAGATTAGTGAAGTGGCATAGTTAATTTGGCCATCTAGTTAGAGGTTGATATTATGGCCTCGTTATTATTTAGGTGATCGTATGACTAAACGTATAAAACGTAATTTTACCCCCGAATT
>NZ_JAKIKW010000031.1 GCF_023283945.1 Shewanella gelidimarina
TTACAACCAAGTCAGGCCACATCAGTACAACGGTGGTTTGACGCCTGCAGAGTCTGAACGATTATTTCAGAATGACTCTAAGTCCTTGGCCAAAATTAGTTGACCACTTCATAGTTTAAGTTATGTGTTTTGGAGGAAATTTTATGGTTTGAAGTAATGACGTGCTTGCTGAAGAGAACGTCTGAGTAACTTTGCTTATGATTGCACCTTAGTAAGAAGCTTAAGCGTGATTGAATACATAAAGATAACGACTCACAGATATCTAGGATAAGACCTTATCTGGTGCATAACACATGTAGTCCTGCCATCAATAATTCAGAGTCACTGATTGAGATTATCAAATAGTCCGCAAGATTCCAGTAACTGAATTTACCAACTATGGAACATATTTAAAACTGACGGTATGACACACGTTAACTTTAGATTGGGCAAGATTCTCAGTTATTGGCTTAACGATTCATCAATCGTACTTAATAAAACATCAAAACTCATATATAGAAGAAAGAGTTAAAAGGTTCTTGGACAATCAGGTCGTTATTGATAAAAATCTCACAGTGCCGGAAAATCTCAACATGAGTGGCGATGACCAATTCCAGTGGTGTTTTAATTACTTTTGGACCCTATTTAACATAATATACATTGTGCGCATTAATGTGTATTGAGTTGGATACAGGCATAGAAGTATTTTATAGCTATCTGTGACCTAAAATACTAATAGCACGGATATTGATATAAACTCATCCGCGCCTGCGTCAGTTCTGCAGTACTATGCCAGCAAAATCGTTAAAGAATTCACACAGCGCGTGCTACTTTCTGTCTATTCCTGATGATATCGTCGCTTAATCTCAATCAACAACCAGTCTATCCTCTACGTCAAAGTTGTAAAATAGGGTCTTTAACATATTGATTTGAAGGTAAAGCGCTTACCGATATTTCTCAACTTAAGTGACTACCATGAGTTTAAAGGAGATTCTCGACACTGTGGATCAGTATTATGTCTGACATAAGTAACAGTGAAACAGTTAATTATTGTTTATCTTTTCCAGTATTCGATTACAGAAAATCTAATCAAAAAATATCTCCTTTAGCAAATTAATAGAAAAAGATACTATCTCCTAGATTTAGTTAGACTGAATATTGGGATGTTTCTGTCTATCCATAACGTTTGAGCTGTTAACTCTATCAACTAATACGCTTATGCAGGAAAATGATACTCAACACTCGGGCTTACTTATCCATTGACACATACATCAGCTAATGTTGTTTTGTATGACACTATGTTTGTCAGTTTCAACTGATTGCTTCAAATAAATGATATCGTTTATGGAACATAAAGTTGAACACTATTAAACTTAGAAAAAACAATGTGAGTTTTTATTTGGACAAAAGAATCAACAACTTAGTGAACAACGTCTATTTAATTTACGTGGTCAACAGAAAGGATGTAATCAAAGATAAATGATAACCGCAGCATAACTCACTTCTAGATCTTATTATGACCGTAACTGCCCTAGCCCATTCCCGATCACAACCTTGCTAGAGAACTTTACTAATTCAATTGCCAATATTAGGTATACACTATATTTCAAACACTGAGTGTCTACTGATAATCAAACAGGCTGAATGGATAATTGAGGACAGAGAAAAATCAAAAATCACTGAATAGTCTCAAAGATAAATCCAAAATTTACAAAGTTAGTATCGTGATCGTGTTAATGGCTATTATTCTATAGCCTTTATCGTTACCACGGTAACTTAGGATTCACATAGAAATACATATTTTAAAATTCTCATCAGATAGGGTTTTAGATTAAAGGATAAAAGTACATTTGAGATAATGATTATTATCTGAATTCAGACCTTTATAAACCTCATGAAAAAAGGCAAACCATTTCAGGTTCGCCTTTAAAATTTATCTAACGAGTTATTCACAATGATTTTTTCAAACAGATAGCCATATTCAGAAGAGTAAGCTTCTGAATAGGTGCCCGCTTTTAAAGTTTAAATTGGCTCACTATCCCATTTAAGGTATTAGCCATTCCACCGAGCTCTTGTGCAAGTTCCGTAGTGCTATTAGAGTGGATATTTGTTTCTTTGGCCGAATCATTGATCTCCAGAACACTCTGGTTAATTTCCGCCGCTACTTGAGTCTGCTGCTCTGATGCCGTGGCTATCTGGTCATTCATATTGAGAATAATAGAAACAGAGGTGGTAATTTGTGTCAGGGATTGATTCGCTTCCTCTGTCTTTGTCGAAGTCAGTTGAGCAAGCTGAGTATTTTCCCCCATCTGTGTTACCGCTTTTTTTGCCTCTGTTTGTAGCTTTTCAATCATCAACGTGATCTCATTAGCACTCTCTTGCGTCCGGCTTGCAAGGCTTCGAACTTCATCAGCCACGACCGCGAAACCACGACCTTGCTCACCGGCTCGTGCCGCTTCAATTGCAGCATTTAAAGCCAAAAGATTAGTCTGGTCAGCAATACCTTTAATCACATCGAGAATGCTACCAATATTGACGGTTTCGGCCTCAACGTTTTCGATGACATGGGTAACACCGTCCATCTCATTGACCAGTAAGCGGATATTAGAATTCATATCCTCTACCACCTTCATTCCAACTTCAGAATGCTCACTCGCACCCTGGGCCGACTCAGCTGCTTGCAGTGCACTTCGTGCTACTTCATCGACTGTGGAGGTCATTTCGTTCATCGCCGTCGAAGTCTGCTCAAGCTGCACTGTTTGTGCCTTTGAGCCATCACTCATAGTTTGTGCTGATGATGAAAGGGAGGCTGAGGAGCTATTCAGTGCAATTGTCGTTTCATTAATATTGGCGACAATAGTCCTAAGATTCTGTGTCATGGAGATCACATTGCCATATATACCTTCTTCCACCCCTGAAGTGGATAAATCCATACTTAGATCACCCTCTGCAACTTGTTTGACCATGTTTGATATTTCCAGTGGCTCCCCACCGATAGGTTTATAGATAAGACGAATAACCATCTGGTAGATAACGATCATCAGTGCAGCTAGTGAGATTGCAATCAAAATTAGTGCGTCATATAGGTTATTCATGCTGGCAGCTTCTATGACTTCCATCGCTTCATAACTAGCCACTGTCCAGTTACGAACCTTCATCTTATTACTTGTTACAAAGTACTCTCCCAAACCCGGAGCACTGTATGTCATCGACTTGTTTGATTCAGATATCACTTTGTACTGCGGACGTAATTCAAATATATTCTTACCAATATTGTCCTTTACCTCACTCGATACTATGTAGCCATCGCTTCGGTAGACGAACATCTGATTGTTACTGGTAAGAGAGGCTACATAATCGCTGAATAATTTAACTGGGATATTGATTAACACTACTCCGGAAATTCGTCCTTGGTGCATGATCGGCACAGAAAGACCAAACACTTCAACATTCTTAGTGACATCAACAAAAGATCGAGTAACTACGTAGTGTTCCCCTTCAAAAATCTTCAAGAACCATTCACGTTTAGCGGTGATGGCATTAAAATTAAGTACGGCCTTACCATCACTAATTAAGGTGCCATCTTTTAAACCTAAATAGATACCGGCCTCCCCCTCAATCGTATTAGCGATCTCTTCAACGGTGAGGTTGGCTCGTTCAAGATCGAGGTCGCCATAATCATCGAAAAAGAATGTACCAGAATCGATTACGTCGAAAAAACGCATTAACTTTTCATCTAATGCTTGGGCCACAAGCTTTGATTGCGTTTCAACCTTATCCTGATAACTGGTTTGACTGAATTCAGCAAAATTTTGATAAGCAAGGATGGATACAAAGAGCACCATAAAAAATGATAACGAAGTAAAGAGTCCCGTTATTTTGTGTTTCAGCAGCATAGATATTTAAGCCCATATTTTAAGAATAAACAGAGAGTTTTCACTTAGTCATTACAGACTTAATCATAAAAACTTCATTTTAATTAAAGGCAAGATACAAATAATCTTCATAATGGGCAACGTAGTTTGGCCTAAATTATGAAGTCTTCTACAACATGGTAAATATCTGTAAACCCGGTCTATTTATGGAATTAATTCCAAATTGTTATCGTCAACTTTAATGCGTTTATTCGTTTTGAGCAGAACAGAGGTTGTATAAATTCAATTTTGTTGGAATAACTCTGTTTGTTGCTGTAATTCGATAAAGCAGGTTTTCTTTTATTATTAGAAATGTCAGCCTCCTGTCACAGCGGGAGCATGAAATACCAATAAAAAGGTGATGAAGGTTCCGGAATAATTTTTTCTATGTATGTTAACGGTCTAAATCAATTAAGATCCATCATGAAACGTTAATGTTGAAAATTTGCTTTAATACTGGGTGCATCAATGACCACAATATAATTGAGCCGCTTCAAGTAATGACTAACGAGATTAACATTCGAATTTAAAGTATATAAGAGCCGCTAAAAGCGTTAATAGCTTTTGTCATACGCTCTTTTTTAGCCTGATCGGCATCAGACCTAGAAAGTCTGCTTGTAAGTTTATTAGAGAAATAGAAATGGATCCGTTTGACATCATTACCCCGTTTTCATACTGGATATTGACCTCCTTATGGTTGGTCATAGTCGGTATTTATCTGGTAAAACTTAGACAATTACACGCTGTTGATGGCGCTATTGGTGGAACGGTTGGCGTTCTCCTTATGGTCCTTACCATTGATGCCTTCAGGACCATAATTGAAAGTGTCTATTTTGGGTTGTATTTCAACTCACTATACGGACTGGTACCAAAAGCTATCCACGAGCTGTTGTCGCAACCCTCTTTGCTCATTCTCCCAAAATTAATCAATATTGCTGCTGGTTTGCTAGTCATTTTACTTCTACTCAAGCACTGGGTTCCAAGAGAAATTCGCGAACGCGAAGAAACAATGCGTGCCCTTGAGGAAACTAAAACAACATCAATAAATAATGAAAGATTGTTCAAATCAATTTCAGATTGTGCAACCGATGGCTTCATTTTTGCGAACACTGATCGCTATATCATCTCGATAAATCAGGGCATGGAAGTCTTATTAGGGTATCGTGCGGATGAACTAGTAGGGGAAAAAGCAGCTGTAATTTACGAAAGTGATGAAGAGTTCGAGCGATATGGTCGTATATATTTCAATCTATCCGCTGGCGATAAAGTCAAACCTTATGAAGTAAACTACCGGCACAAGAACGGCAGTATCCTTGTCGGCGAAACCACTAGAGTTGTGATCAAAGCTGAGGATGGTCAAGTTCAAGGCTATATGGGGTTCATTCGGGATGTTACTGACCGCAACAGAACTGCGATGGAATTACAGGCTAGTGAGGCAATGCTATCCCACCATGTTCAGAATACGCCGCTGGGGTACATTTCGTGGGATAAAAACCTTAACTGTGTTGAATTCAACAAATCAGCCGAAGCAATATTCGGATACACCGCCGACGAAGTTAGGGGGCATTGCTTATTCGACGTCTTGGTGCCTGAAGGTTTTAGAAGTGATATCAATAACCTGAATAAGGTATTGTTTGAAAAAAATAAAGCGACCAGAAATATAAATGAGAACATGACAAAAGATGGCAAGTCTATCATCTGTGAATGGTACAACACGCCAATTATAAGTGAGAGCGGTGACGTTATCGGCGTGACGTCATTGATCCAAGATATTACCGAAAATAGGCGAATCCAAATAGCCTTGAGAGAGACTGAGAAGCAATATCGTGACCAAAGCCAGCGTTATGCCGAAGTGATTTTGGGCGCCAACATTGGCACCTGGGAATGGAACGTACAGACAGGCAAAACCGCATTCAATGAGCGCTGGGCAGAGATGTTGGGGTACCACCTTAAAGAGCTTGAACCCATTAGCATCGACACCTGGGAGACACGACTGCATCCCGATGATGTAAAGAACGCCCTTCAACTGCTAAGGCGTTGTTTCAGGAGTGAGACTGACATTTATGAATGTGAATTCCGGATGCAGCACAAAAATGGCAGTTGGGTCTGGATACTCAACCGTGGACGAGTGGTTGAATGGAAAAGTGATGGCAATCCGGTGAGAATGTCTGGCACGCACCAAGACATCACCAATAGCAAGAAATCTGAAGAAGAACTCAAACTTGCTGCCAGCGTATTCACCTATGCCAGAGAAGGGATCACTATCACTGATACTACTGGTGTCATCATAGACGTGAATGATGCTTTTAGCGCGATCACAGGCTACACCCGTGATGAAGTGATAGGACAAAATCCAAGGGTCCTTCAATCCGGACGTCATTTGCCTGAGTTCTATAAAGAGATGTGGAGCGCTTTGCAAGAAAAGGGGCATTGGACGGGGGAGGTCTGGAACAAACGTAAGAATGGCGAGGTTTATCCGGAAATACTCACGATAAGCGCGGTACTCGATGATACTGGCGTAGTGCAAAACTACGTGGCCTTATTCAACGATATCACCGCGATTAAAGAGCATCAGGGGCAATTAGAACGTATTGCCCACTATGATATGTTAACTCACTTACCTAACCGGACATTATTGGCAGACCGTCTAACGCAATCCATGAGCCATTGCCAACGTCAACACTCATTACTAGCGGTCGCCTTTCTTGATTTGGATGGATTCAAAGACGTTAATGATACCTACGGTCATGTGATTGGTGATGAATTATTAATTGTGGTCTCATCTCGTATGAGGGAAGCTTTACGCGATGTAGACACCCTGGCCCGTATCGGCGGGGATGAGTTTGTCGCTGTGATGGAGAATATAGAAACGGTGGAGGATTGTGAACCCATGTTGGAACGCCTGTTGCTGGCCGCATCAGAACCTGTAGTAATAGGGGGAGTCAGGCTGGAGGTCTCTGCTAGTATTGGTGTCACCATTTACCCGCAAGATGGCGTCGATGCAGACCAACTTATGCGTCATGCAGATCAAGCCATGTATGTCGCGAAGCAAGAGGGGAAGAACCGATATCGTTTGTTTGATTCTGCACATAATGCTGCAATGATCACTCAACATGAAAAGTTAGATTGTATTCGTAAAGCTCTCAATAAAAATGAATTTGTGCTTTATTACCAACCTAAGGTCAATATGAAAACGGGGAAGATGATTGGTGCCGAAGCGTTAATTCGTTGGCAATCTCCTGAACGAGGTTTAGTCCCCCCTAACGATTTTTTACCCGTCATTGAGAATCACATTCTCAGTATAGAGATCGGTGAATGGGTCATTAGCACCGCACTTACACAAATTTCAACGTGGCAAAAGTTGGGCTTGGATATTCCTATCAGTGTCAACATTAGCGCGCTTCAATTACAAAGTAAGAATTTTGTATCTCGCTTAGCTGAGCTGTTGGCCGAGTTCCCCGAGGTTACTCCCAGCTCTTTAGAATTAGAAGTACTAGAAACGAGTGCGATAGCCGATGTGCAACAGGTTTCTGAAACCATGCTCGCCTGCATCGAACTTGGGGTTAACTTTGCATTAGATGACTTTGGTACGGGTTACTCTTCACTGAGTCACTTGAGACGTTTACCAGCGAGCTTAATTAAGATCGACCAGACTTTTGTGTGTGATATGTTGACTGACCCTGATGACTTGGCAATTGTCGAAAGTGTTGTGGTGTTGTCTAAGTCATTTAAACGTGAAGTAATTGCAGAGGGTGTTGAGACTATCGCTCATGGTATCGCTCTGTTGAAATTGGGCTGTGAATTAGCGCAAGGCTATGGCATTGCGAGACCTATGATTGCTAAAGATATTCCCGAATGGGCAGCAAACTGGCAGCCTGATGGTACGTGGAGAGATTAAGTGGCATTTTGTTGATTTTAATAATCTTTAAAGAGTGATTTGAATCCATCAGCAATCCTTTCAAACTCGTTAAAAAGGCTCTTATACTATATTGAGAATCATATTTTCTCTCTCCTATCATTAGGACTTTAGTTGAGAGCCTCGTTTTAATTGGCTTAGTTACTCACCCTGTTTTTTGAATCCAGTGTTTCACAAAAAGCAGCTTATATACAGGTTTATGCCAGTTTACTGACTACATCTGCAAAGTAGATCTGTGAGTTGTTTCTCCCCAAATGTTTAGCGAGGTAAAGAGCTTTGTCTGCTTGTTTTAGTAAGTGCGTGGCATTTAGCTCATCATCTTTTAAAGACGCTACGCCGATACTAACCGTCATATTAGCAATCATATCTGAGTCGCTATTCCAAACCTGTAATGATTCAATATTAGTACGGATCCGCTCTGCAATACAAAAGCCTGCGTTAACATCAGTCCCGGGCAATAAAATTGCAAACTCTTCACCGCCAAGTCGAGCTGCAATGTCGGTTTGTCTAAGTAATGAATTGTCTATAGACTCCGCGATACTTGCTAAAACAAGATCACCAACGTCATGCCCATATTTATCGTTATAGGTTTTAAAGTTATCAACGTCGATCATCAACAGCGAAAGGTATTTTTTACTCAATTTAGCAGATGTTATGCTCATACTTATGTGTCTATCGAAGGCAAGTCTATTAGGTAACTTGGTTAAGAAATCGGTTTCAACTTGCTGATGTAACAACTTATTAGCACTCTCAAGTTCAAGTGTTCGGCTATAAACTTTGCGTTCAAGCTCATCATTAAGCTGCTCTAATTCCCGAATGCTGGTATGCCTTGCGGTAGCATCGATTGAGACTACCATTAGGTAATCTATTTGATCTCCATTCTCACTGACTGGCGAAATAGTTGAATGAAACCACACTTCATTTCCTAGCGTGTCTACCACTTTAGCCTCTTGTTCTATAACCAAGCCGGTATCTCGCGCCTTTCTTAAATTATTGGACATTTGGTCCCGAAAAGACTGCGGATAAAAATCAAAAGGATAAGCCTTGCCGTAATACTGCGTAACATCACTCATGGAAAGCGTTTTAACTCCTGCAGAACTCATAAACTGCAGGTTAAAATCAAGGTCGATAATTTTTGTACAAATAGGAGAATGTTCTATCCACGCATGGCTCTGCTTTTTAGAAAAACGCAGATGATCTTCTTTGGTTCTGAATTTAGATAATGGCATTATGTATCGTCTCTATCCTTGAGATTATTTATCCTGACGGTCACTTCAATGTCCTCACATACTGGTATTGAAGTTAACAGCAGGCCAGATGTAAAGCGCCGCTTCATATTTTTCAAACAGTCGTTTCTCTAGCCGTTTTATCGAGCTATTACTTGCCAAATATTGGCAGTGAACACTGGCAAGCTCAAGTAAGTGTAGTAGGTTGATTAAGTACCGTTAAGTTTAATCTCTACAAGTACCCTTCCCATGTATGCGTAAATTTACCCCTCATTTCTAATTCGACTCGAAAATGGCTAGTAGTATGGGAAGTAATAGGAAAATATTTTGAATCTACACCAAAGTTGTAGCTCTCTTGTGGGTTCACGGTAGTTGTGCTGTCTAAGCCCACTTAAAGACATAAACGCGTTAGGGTAAAGTGCCTAACGCATTTAATTCAGATCAGTTAAAGGAAGTTAAAGCTTAAGCTTTTCGCTCGTTTAGAACGTCTTTAAAGGCAAACATTCCATTTAGCGCTGCAGGGAAACCGGCATAAACTGACATTTGCAACAACACCTCTTTTACCTCTTCCTCGCTGCAACCCACGTTCAAAGCGGCGTTTAAGTGAACCTTAAGCTGTGGAGTGCAGTTACCTAATGCGGTTAGCGCTGCAACCGTTGCTATTTCTCTCGACTTCAAATCAAGGGCTTGGCGGGTGTAGATGTCTCCAAAAGGATATTCAATCGTGAACCTAGCGAGATCAGGACAAATCTCTTGTAGGCTTTCAATAACTTGATGTCCCGCATCACCGTCAATTTTTGATAGCTGCGCTAAACCTAAGGTGAATCTGGTATTTTTCATGAGTAAACTCCAATCTTTAAATTGAAGCCACAGCTTACAAGTTAGAGTTAACTCTAAGTCAACTCACTTTTCCCTCTTTATATTGGCTGATTTTATGCGCTAAAGCCGCTAGATGTTTTTGTTGCTGTTGAATATGAATTTTCAAGCTTTCTTGGTGTTGTTCTAACAACATTTGGCGCTCTAATACGGTATTTGAACCCAATTCTCGGAGCGTTGCATACTCGATGATGTTCGCTAAAGGCATTCCAGTCTCCTTCAGGCGATTAACAAAACTAACCCACTCTATATTTCTGTTGGTATATGCTCTGTGGCCGCTAGTGTTTCTGTGCACGTTTTTAAGTAAACCTATTTTTTCATAGTAACGCAGGGTATGAGGCGATAGACCAACTATATTTGAAAAATCTTTCATATTCATAGTATTACCTATAATACTTAGTGTTTTTTTTGCTCTATTTTAGTTGATTGATGACATTACGCAATAAGATGCCAGGAACAAACCGAACAATAGAGGCTTTACCATGATACCCATGATTATGGCATTTTGTTCTATTAACAATTCAATCGATTCCACATTAGACAACAGCAATATGGAACGCAGCGAGTTTTGTACAGGCTAGCTACCCGATAGTATTTTAAAGCATGAATTTAACCGTTAGGTTACTGCCCCAACCTAGCACTGAACCCAAATTAGGCCGAATGTTAGGTCAATTACTTTTGTTTAGCCATTGTCTAATCATTGCTATTATTTCCGTTTTTTTACCCTATACCGCTTAGTTCATAGGCTCGCTATATCAAAGCGGAACCATCCGAATGATAATCAGTTTTACCGTTCAGATTCGATAAAGAACAGATGAGCATTATTAATAACAGTCTGATAAACGGGCTAGCTGCATATATGTCGTAGATACCATATACTGTTAATATATATTCAAATCATCAATATCGAGCGAACAATGGAAGTCGAGCTACTTGAAATTCGAAATTTCATCCGCCAATACCCACCTTTTGATCAACTGCCAGAAAAAGCGTTAATTGAAGTTTCAAGAAGTGTCGAGATCTCATACTACCGAGCTGACAGTATGATCATTGAGTTTGGTAACAAGATCCACGACCTCTATATGATCCGCAGCGGTGTGGTAGAAATATATCGCCGTACTGGTGAGCTTTATAACCGGCTTGATCAAGGTGGTTTATTCGGCCAGATGGGGCTATTGACCAATAATAAAGTGCGTTTCCCAGCCAAATCGCTTAAAGACACCCTTTTGTACTGCATTCCAGATGACATCTTTGCTGATTTTTGCGAACGCTTCGACACCTTTGCCGACTTTGTTGAAGTAGAAGGCAGTATTCGATTACAGCAAGCCGTTGAAGATAATAGTGATGATGCTAATTCACTAACGACCTCAAAAGTAAAAACCTTACTCAGTGGCGAGCCAGTGATGCTGCCGACCACGACCACGATTCAGAATGTGGCCAAAATTATGTCTGCTGAGAATGTCTCTGCGGCAATCATCAATGATCCTAACCTAGCGGATGAAGGTGGTAATAGCTTTGTTGGCATTATTACTGAGCGCGATCTGTGCGCTAAAGTGATCGCGCAAGGGCTAAATGTTGATACCCTAGTGGTCGAAGTAATGTCTACAGAACTCATCTCTTTGGACCACAACGCCTATATCTTTGAAGCGATGCTATTAATGCTTCGATATAACGTTCATCACCTGCCCATTCTCAAAAACAAACAACCGATTGGCTTAATAGAAGTCACCGACATCATTCGTTATGAGTCTCAAAATAGCCTGTTAATTGTCAGCAGCATATTTCAACAAAACAGTATTGATGATCTTATTATTCTGTCGAGTCAACTCAAAGACTGCTTTGTGCGCATGATTAACGAAGATGCCAACTCACACATGGTGGGTCGAGCCATGTCGGAAATTGGCAGAAGTTTTAAACAGCGTTTTCTTGAGTTAGCGGAAGAGAAGCTGGGCCCACCACCTGTGCCTTACTGCTTCCTAGCATTAGGCTCTATGGCGCGCGATGAACAACTTATTGTTACCGACCAAGATAATGCGATTATTCTTGATAACGAGTATCAAGAATCACTGCATGGGGACTACTTTAAGGCGCTTGCCACTTATGTTTGTGATGGTTTGGCTGCGTGCGGCTACACCTATTGCACCGGTGACATCATGGCGACTAATCCTGAGTATCGAAAAACCCAGTCTCAATGGGAAGAGTGCTTTGCTGACTGGATAGAGAATCCAAACCCGCAAGCGCTACTTAATAGCTCCATCTTTTTTGACCTGTACGGTGTCTATGGCAGACAAAAATGGGCTGAACAGTTGAATGCCTTTATCCTTAGAAAAGCGAAGAAGAACAACCGCTTCTTGGCCTGTCTTGCTAGAAACGCATTAAACCGTACACCTCCACTTGGCTTTTTTAAAGATTTTGTAATGGAAAAAGATGGTCGTCATAACAACACTATTAATTTGAAGCGACGTGGTACTGCACCGTTAGCCGACTTGATCCGTGTGCACGCCCTTGCTATTGGTTCTCAATCGCAAAATTCATTTGATCGATTAGAAGACATCATTGAGGCAGGCATTTTACCGCCATCAAAAGGCAAAGATCTGCAACATGCGATGGAGTTCATCTCTTTGGTTCGTATTCGTCATCAAGCATTAGACATCGAGTCAGATCAAGAGCCGGATAACAATATCGAACCTGAAAACATGTCTGATTTTGAAAGGCGTAATTTAAAAGATGCTTTTTTGGTGTTAAGCAGTGCACAAAACTTTTTAAAGTTCCGCTATACAGCCAACAGTATGCAGGGTAAATAATGCGTAATTTTACCAATCAAGAGGTATTAAACTGGAAAGCGTTTTTGCACATTAAAGCGCTTGAAAGTAAAGATAGCCGCCTAACTAACTTTTATAATGCCAGTACTTACCATGGTGAAACCGAACTTAAGGATATCGATTTTGTTGCCTTAGATTTTGAAACCACCGGTTTAGATGCTGATCAAAATAGCATTATTAGCATTGGTTTGGTTCCTTTTACCCTGCAACGAATTGCTTGTAGACGGGCTAAACACTGGTTTATAACACCGGAAGATAAACTCAAGGAAGATTCAATTATCATTCACGGGATTACTCATTCTGATCTTAAGGGAGCACCCGATCTGCTGCGGATTTTAGAGCAGCTATTGGACGAGCTGGAAGGGAAAATTGTGGTGGTGCATTACCGCAGAATTGAACGTGACTTTTTTGATGCTGCACTTAGAAGCTTGATCAATGAAGGTATTGTTTTCCCGGTCGTTGATACCATGCAAATTGAAGCAGATATCCAACAGGCTCGTCCGAAAAAGTTTATTGACTGGTTTAAAAATACTCGCCCGGAATCGATTCGCCTTGCCAATAGTCGTACCCGTTATAATCTGCCCACTTATCCGCCACACGATGCCTTAACCGATGCTATTGCTACCGCAGAGCTACTACAAGCGCAAATCCACCACCATTTCAGCCCAGACACGCCGATTAAGAAGCTATGGTTATGAAGCTTTAACTATAAAGCTGTGGCGATAAAATAAGGGGTATTGACCCTGAATGATAAAGCGCTGACTATAACGTTATAGCCATAAAAAAACCGAGTAATGCTTTATTTCATAATAAGCGCATCACTCGGTTTCTATTTTTATCGAACATTGCAACAGATTAACTAATACGCTTCTCTGTTCGTAGTCCCATTATCAAACTGACACACATCACCAACAGAATAATGGTGAACGGCAAGGCCGTTGAAATTGCACCCGCTTGCAAGGCTTCAATGGCCTCTGTGCCACCCACCCAAACTAGAGCAGCAGCAATCGCGCCTTCGATAAATGCCCAAAATACGCGCTGTGGGATGGGTGCGTCGACTTTACCACCTGATGTAATGCTATCAATCACCAGTGAACCAGAGTCTGATGAGGTCACAAAGAAAACCAGCACCAACACAACAGCAAGTAGAGATAAAATGTTACCCATTGGCAATGCGTCAAACATTTGGAACATTGCTAGTGGCACTTCTGTTAAGCCTTTTTCGCCTAACGTACCGACTTTATTAATGACTTGATCAATCGCAACACCGCCGAATACTGACATCCAAAGCGTTGTAACTAACGTAGGGACAAGTAACACAGCCGTCATGAACTCACGAATAGTACGTCCACGTGAAATACGCGCAATGAACATGCCCACAAAAGGAGACCATGAAATCCACCATGCCCAATAGAAAACTGTCCAGCCATGCATCCAAGCTTCGTCTTCACGGCCAATCGGGTTACTTAATGGAATAATGTTTTCAATGTATCCCATGACTGTTGTCGGAATGGTACCCATCGAAACAGCAAAAGTAACCAAAGTGACAAACAGGACTAAAGCAAGTGCCAACAGCATATTGACATTACTGATGACTTTAACACCACCATCAATACCACGGACTACTGACCCAACGGCCAACAGAGTCACTACAAATATAATGCCGACTTGAAGCATTAAGCCGTTTTCAATGCCGAACACATGGTGAAAACCACTCGCGGCTTGTTGAGCACCAAGTCCAAGAGAAGTCGCCAGACCAAACAGAGTGGCAAGCACCGCTAGAATGTCTACGATATGCCCTGGCCAGCCCCAAGTGCGATCACCTAGGATTGGGTAAAAGACTGAACGCATGGAAAGCGGTAGGCCCTTATTGTAAGCAAAAAAGGCTAACGACAGTGACACTACACCGTAAATGGCCCATGGGTGAAGTCCCCAATGGAACATGGTCGCGCCAAGGGCTAACTTAGCGGCTTCGGGTGTATTTGGTGTCACATTAAGAGGAGTTTCAAACCATCCGGTAAAGTAAGCAACAGGTTCTGCTACGCCCCAAAACATCAGACCGATACCCATGCCTGCTGCAAACAACATGGCAATCCATGACATCATCGAGTAGTCAGTTTTTGCTTCATCACCGCCAAGGCGAATTTTGCCATATGGCGAGACAATCATCGCCAAACAAAATACCACAAAAATATTGGCTGACCACATAAACAAACCATCAAAAGCGCCAATGATTTTCCATTTTATGCCATCTAATACGGATTTTGATGTTTCAGGATCGACCACTAAGATGGCGATTAAGAAGAGTCCGATTAAGGAAGCGCTGATCCCAAAAACAGGGTTGTGGACATCAAAACCCCATTTTTGAATGTTATCTTGGCCGACTGTGTAATCGGTATTATCAATACTGTATTTATCTTTTTTAGTATTCATTGATCCTCGTTTAGAACAACTTTCATTCGAAAATGTAACTTTATTTTACGTTATTAGACGGCAACTTGCAGCTTATTGCTGAAATCAATCATCTCTGATGTTGCTTTCCAGGTAATAGATTGTAAATTTTTCCTGAAAGCACTTTGTCAGTTTGCACGGGTCTGAATGGCTATTGAATTTTAAATCGACCTAAACTTGAACTGATAATTCGTTATTAAGCCGCTCCTATCCTATCGCACAACAAATTACACTCGTTTTTTTGATAAATGTGAAATTCAACTATTTAAGAAAAAGATTACATTTGATTGTAGGGGCTTTTGTACTCGGTTGATTGCCATCTAAGTGTTATTTGAACCGTCGTTAAACAAAATTTGAGCTGATGAACTGTCAAACAAGTCGATATTAGCGGTAAATAGAGAGCTCCACATAACGTTTTAAAGCTGAAATGCTCTATTTGTAAGCCGTTAACCTTAAAGGATGAGTACGATTAAGCAGACGCTAATGCCTGCTCGACACCACTTTTTGCGTGAATTTCAGTCGTATCGTACAATGAAATATCGGTGTCTGCTTGTTGAATAAGTAACGCAATTTCCGTGCAGCCTAATATGATAGCCTCTGACCCTTGCTGAAATAGCGTATTAATAACCTCTAAGTATTTATCTTTAGATCTCGGATTTATCTCGCCTAGGCATAGCTCATCGTAGATGATGTTGTGTATTACCGTTTGGTCAGCTGAATTGGGGACGTTAACGTTAATGCCGTACTTTTCAGTTAACCGAGCCTTATAGAAGTCTTGTTCCATGGTAAAGCGTGTCCCTAGAAGCCCGACCGTTGTTATGCCATCTTTAACCAGTTGCTCTGCCGTCGCGTCGGCAATATGTAGGATAGGAATGGTAATTTTAGCTTCTATTTCAGGGACAACTTTGTGCATGGTATTAGTACAGATCATTAAAAAATCAGCACCTGCTAGTTCTACCGCTTTAGCGGCATCAACAAGAATGTCTGCAGTTTCTGTCCATTTCCCTTGATGTTGCAGTAACTCAATTTCAGCGAAATCGACACTATAAAGGCATATTTTGGCTGAATGTAATCCACCAAGCTTAGATTTAACGCCTTCATTGAGTGCTTTGTAATAGTTACTCGTTGATTCCCAACTCATCCCGCCTAACAGTCCAATGGTTTTCATAATATCCTGATAATACGTCTTTAATGAATACACAAAGACCATTTAAACATTAATCATGATTAGAATCAGTGGTGTTGCTTCAATATTTTAAGTGCCCTCTCCTTTAATATTCTTCGCATTACAGCGTTGCAAAGCACAAATAGCGCTTTAACCATTTGAAGACAGATTCAAGATCAATAGCCATTAATGATTGAAAGGGACTGCAGTACTAACAGACCTGTGTGCTGCAAACGACAGTGATTTTGAACAGAAAAAATAACCTCAACTCTCAGCCTGCGATGCTCAGGCGGTATGCGTATTCGACTCATATATTGAGTATGGACATCACTCGATTGAAACCCGTTTTAAGATTAGGTATATGGCACTATCTTAATCCAGATTAAGGATTGTCTTCTATATTGCAGGTAATATGAGTCATTGCTGATTCGTGCATAGCAAAAAAGAACAGCCATGCTTATTGCATGGCTGTTCTTTTTTATTTCATGATCACGCTAAAGAATAATACAAATAATGATTTTAAGAGGATGAGACTTGAGTACTTTGTTTGCAGAAACCTGTATTGGCAACATGACGTTGAAAAATCGCTTCATTCGAAGCGCAACCTGGGAAAATATGGCGACTGAAGATGGTCATATGACGGATAAGTTATACGCCATCTACGCAGAACTCGCTAAAGGGGAAGTCGGCCTCATTGTCACGGGTTATGCAAATATTGTAGAAGAAGAACAGCCAAATGCCGGCATGATGGGAATGTACAATGATTCCTTTATCGCGGAATACCAAAAACTCACCGAGTTGGTACACAGCAACGATGCCAAAATAGTGATGCAACTTGCCTACGGTGGCACAAAAACTACGCATAATGTAGGCGAACGAGTGATCTATGCGCCGAGTGAAGTGTGCGAAAGAGGTACACAAACTTTAGGCAAAGCGATGACTAAGGATGAAATAGATTACATCATTGCGGCATTTGCTCAAGCAAGCCGAAGAGCCCAAAAATCTGGGTTTGATGGAGTCGAAATACATGCAGCACATAGCTACTTAATCAATCAGTTTTTAAGTCCATATTACAATCGAAGAGAAGATAAATATGGTGGCAGCTTAGACAATCGAATGAGATTTTTAGTAGAGATCTATGCTGAGGTAAGAAAGCTTGTAGGTGATGACTATCCAATATTAGTTAAATTAACCGCATCTGAGTTTTTCGAGGGCGGGTTAACCTTTGCTGAAACCCGCATAATTTGTAAAAAATTAGAAGCGATTGGGGTGGATGCAATCATCATCTCAGGAAATATCCATGGCAAGGCCAGCACTATGATTGGCGAGACTTATGATGGATATACCCTTCAGCAAGAAGGTTACTTCCATGAATACGGCCATGCTATTAGCCAAGACGTTAATGTCCCTATTATTACCGTAGGCGGATTGAGTGACATTGCTGCGATAGAAGATATTGCCAATAGAACCAATATCCAATACTTCGCAATATCAAGACCTTTGCTGGCAGAGCCTCATTTAATTAAGCGCTGGAAGCAAGGTAACAAAGCCGCTGTTGATTGTGAAAGATGCTCAAAATGCCGCACAAAGCGTGGCAATTTTTGTGTCGTGCATAAAAAGAGAAAAACCAATCTAAAGCCCACGTAAAGGCACGGTTAAAAAACCGATGCTGTCAGTTGATATCTTTCTAACCTTCATTAGGTTCGATTTGGGAGCATTATCCTAGTTGTTCTGTCTTAGTGCATCTGTGAACAATACAGAACATGTCAATTTGGAAGACAGCTAATTAGTTCAATGACTTACCTCTAGATATTAACGGGTGGCACACAAGCTGAGGGCTAATATATCTGAGGTTATGCTGGGTATTAAGTTCATTTACACGATATTTTTAAGTTGGGTTCCCTCCAAATCAAGCCGCTTTGGCCTATGGCTGGTTTGTCATTGAAACTAAAGACACCACTACGCACGCCCTATTCTCGTTAGTATGATGATAAGTTAACACTTATTTAAAGTGATTATGGGTAAGCTAGATGGTCCATCGACTTGCTTGTAACCGACCATACATTTATCTTGTAAACCCTTTGGAGCCGTTGTGCCAAGGTATACAATAAAGTGACCTCCGATTATCGCACTTGAATATACTTCATTATCTAATTCAATGAGGTCTTCCCAACTGCCATTTGCTAATGAATAGTTAGCTAAAGGGTAACCGTATTTTATGTCTAAAATCGTGCCATTAATATCCACATTCACGCCTGAAGCCCTAGCTAAACCCTGATTACCTTTGATATTTGATTTCGAATACACAAGCTTTGTCGCACTTTCCATCGCGGCCTTAACAGCTTGTAGACTCCCTGTTTTCGCATCATTTTGTAAGTTAATAAATCTTGGTGCTGCAATAACAGCTAAAACTCCCAAAATAATAATAACGACAACAAGTTCGATTAAGGTGAATCCACCTTCACTCTTTACTAATTTAATACTTGCGCGCCTAATATTCATAATGTGAAAACTATTCCAATCTGTTATTTATAATACAACTTAAGGTTGATGCAGCGCCACACAGGAGCTCATTTAACGACGATATTAAGTGGATAAGTAACATTTTATATAATCGTGATACGGCGCTTAACGGTGGTTTAATTATTCTCTACATGGAATAGAAGAACTACTGGAGCACGACTCACGAAGCCATAAACGGTCAGCTAATAACTTAACAATAATGATGTCTAAAAAGTAAAGCCTATTAGCCATAGTAACCAAACCACCTAGACTAAAAATGAGGTGTAACCCACAAAACGATTATAGAAAATGCAGACTCAACCAATTAGCATTAACCTAATTTGGCAGATATATAATATTAATACAGTAACTTAGTGTTGTGATTGTCATGTTGCATCTATTTGCGCTTATCCCTTTGTGTAATTAGTGTGGGTAAATCTAATATAGTCAGTAGCCCTCTATGCTCCACCGCTGTTTAAACAAAAGAGTTGAAGATGAGCTTGAACGGAATAGAGAACCCAGCAGGTGGGGGCTACATACCATATAATAACAGTAGATTTAACATCAAAGGTTTTAAGCATGCTGCAATGGATACACAGCCCTAAAAACACACAGGTGGCTAAGTACATCAAGTGTTACTGGCTGATAGAAAAAACAACCTTACAAGATACTCATAATTTTCCGAAACTGAATCCAGATCCTTCTGCTCATCTGATTATTTGCCCGCAAGCGCAACATTATCATTATGACACTGCAGCGATCGCCTCAGATGGAAATGGCAGTCATTGGCTTTATCCTCAGCAGAAAACATTACGCTTAGATCATACCCAGCGTTTCGTTTGTCTTGGTGTTAAATTTCATGTCGGCGCTCTCTACTCTGTTGATATTCCCAATTACAATCACCCAAGCCTAAATTCAGCGGCCAGCATAGAAATAGCGGAATGGCTTTCTGTCACTGATTTTTCGGTGGAATCACTTTTGCAACTAGGGCGTACTGAGCCTTTAGTGTGTTGTGCCAAGCTAGATGAACTATTTTTACCATTGTTAAACAATGCTATTGAAGATCAACATAGTGAAATAACCCGTAAAGCGCTGCCATTATTAGATTCAACGCCTATTTCAACACTGGGTGAAAAGCTGTGTTGCTCGCAGAGAACCTTAGAGCGCAGTTTTAATCGAGTCACCGGGCTCACGATGAAACAATGCCAGTCGATGGACAAACTGGAAGCGATGTTAGAATACTTGTATCAGCGCGATGCAACGGACATTGATTGGGTTGATGTGGCATTAACATTCGGCTTTAGTGACCAACCTCATCTCATTCGACAACTCAAAAAGCAGATTGGCTTAACACCGAAAAATTATATTGAAGAAAGAGGCTTAGCTATCGATATCTATGGCGGGGTTAACCCTAGCGAGTAGATCCGACGGGGTGACAGCGCGAATGGGTTTATACCATGGCCTTATTCTTAATAAAAAGGCCTGCAACTCAATCACAATCCGCAGCAATAAGTTACAAGCCTTAGCACTCAGTATTAGTCTAGGTGTTCAGCCTCTTGTCGTACTGCTTCTACAACGGTTTCAGGGGCCCCTAAATACTTGGAATGGTCAATGAAAATACCTTGGTCATCAACGGTTAACATTAACACTGGAAATGATGTGGTACCAATAACTTCATAGATCTCAGCAATCCCTGCCAGGGTCTGCTCAGCATCATTGAGTAACTCTTCTCTAAACACCTTATTCGATGGCGATAGCTTATGAGTATCAATGATGGTGCTAAAATCATGTTTGTTGGTCAGTGGATTACCTTCGACAAAATGAGCATGCTGCAATGCAGTCAGCACGGTTAGCATTTTATCTGGTTGTTTGGTTTCTAGCCAAGCCATTAGATTAGCGACTTTAGTGGCATCTTTTGGACTGTTTGCATAACGAATATGCTCTCTACCAAACTTAACCTTAGACAGCTTTTTAATCGCGTCAACTTGGTCAAGACCCGCTGAATCTGTGCCGTCAAAGTGGCAGCAGTGCAGTAAGTGAAGTTGTATGGTTGGAAAAGCTTCACATAGAGCATTAACTAAAGGCGTTGTTGCATAGCTCCATGGACAATGACTGTCATAAATAAAATACAGCTCAAGCTGGGCATCGTTAAGTTTGGTATCGTTGTTCATTTACTTCAATCTTGATATTGATAAGTGAATGCTGATCCTAAGAGCTTTTTCACTTTATATCAATTGACCTTGTGCAATAAAAGTCAATATTGTGCAATCTTTTGCCAGATTTTGATTTATTAACGCCTCAGCAAACAGCCCCGAGCCACAGCATAGCGATAAATCTAACATTTGCAGCTCTGTTACCCCCTATTTCTGTCTAAGCAAATTGCCGCTTCAATTGCTCAAATCTTGTATGCCAGAGCATCATTCAACAATGGATGGGTCGAAAAGACGAGTCAAAGGCGATCAACTTCATAGTTTAGTCATAAGTTAATCATGTTCCGTAGCCACGGGATTATTGAATCACTAAAATTGTTTGTTAACAGCTTCTAATACAGCACATCGTTTTGCCTATTTGAAGATCTTAGTCATACATGTTTTAGGTTGATATTTATCGTGAGAAAAATCGAGTTGTTGGCACCGGGTGGTGATATTGAGTCAATCAAAGCGGCCATCGTTGCAGGGGCAGATGCCGTTTATTGCGGCCTTGATAATTTCAATGCTCGAAAACGCGCAGAAAACCTCAATTTTGAACAGTTATGCGGATTATTAAGAGTCGCTCATCAGCATCACTGTGAGCTATTTTTAACCTTGAATATTATTGTGCTAGAGCATGAATTACCTGCTCTTTTCAAACTACTTAACCAACTTGTGAACACCGATATTGACGGTGTCATTGTGCAAGATCTAGGTGTGTTTGACATAATTAGCCGTTATTACCCCAGTTTAGCAGTACATGCCTCAACTCAATTAACCACTCACAATAGCGGTCAGCTGGCATTTTTAAAGGAGATGGGAGCTACGCGAGCAAACCTGTCTAGAGAATTGGATCTTGGTGAGATCACCGAGTTATCCACGATGGCGAATACGCTCGACATGCTAACGGAAGTGTTTGTACATGGCTCCAACTGCATTGGCTTCTCTGGCCTTTGTTATTTCAGCTCCGCACACGGCGGTAATTCGGGTAATCGCGGCCGTTGCAGTCAGCCCTGCAGAGATCAATATCAACGTACTGATGTAGGCGCCGATTATCCTCTAAATATGAAAGATAATTCCGCCTTTGATGATCTTGAAAGCCTCATTAATGCGGGTGTTGATTCATTAAAGGTTGAAGGCCGGATAAAAAAATCCCATTACGTTTATAGCGTTATTGATACTTGGCGGCAGCAACTGACAAAACTGCAACAGCAGCAAACATTAACAAGTGATAAAACTGCACTATATACGGTGTTTAACCGTGACTTTACCAATGGCTATCTAACGGGGAACGTGGGCAAAGAGATGTACATCGACAACCCTCGAGATAACGCTGTACAACACTTTAGCGCGATAGCGTCTAACAGTGACCAACCGACAAGTGAGGTTATTCAGGTCGTTAAGCAACGGCTTTATGATAAGAAAACCCTTATTATTGATTCAGTGACAGAACAAATAAAGACACTGGATATTAGTAAGCCTGAAATTGAGCTGCAGATCAGCGGCGATATTGGCACTCCTCTTAACATTAGCGTTTTTGTCGCGGCGAGTAACACCCCAAGTTTCAGTGTGGTATCAACAAGCTGTTTAACCGCTGCGGACAAGTATCATTTATCGGTTGAGGAACTCGCCAGCCGCTTCGCTAGCCTAAATTCTTATAAACATGCGCTAAAGACCGTTAACTGCACAGGCTTGGCAAGCAGCATTTATCTCTCTTTTAAAGAGCTGACTCAGATGAAAACGGCCATTGTAAGGTTTTTGAACGGCAACAAGGCGCTATATAAGCCGATTGAATTTAGTGATATTCGTAAACAGCGCCTCGCTAATGCTGCATTGAACACATCTCAAGATACAGCGCAGCCAACTGAGTTATCTGTTTTGATCGGTAATCGCAAAGATCTGGCCTTATACACACAGCTAAAGCAGCAAAGCTCGACAGAAAAAGTGAGATTTTACTACGCGGTGCCCGACTCAATTGCCGCTGAACAGGAAAAACTCATTACGCTATTCAACGTATACCCAGAACTCACCCCCTGGTTTGGCGCCATCGTGTTGCAAGCAGACTTTATTGCCGTAGCGCAACTGCTTAAGAGTATTCCCCAAACACTAATAGCCACTAATAATAGCGGTGTAGGCCATACCGCCCATACGTTGGGTATTAACTGGATTGCAGGGCCCCACCTCAATACCAGTAATTCATTTAGTTTAGAAAGTTTGAAAAAAGTCGGTTGTGTTGGCGCATTTATCTCTAATGAACTTAATGCAAAACAGATAAAAGCCATTAATCCTCCACAGAATTTCAGCCTACATTACAGCGCATTGCATCCCGTATTGCTGATGACAAGTCGACAGTGCTTATTCTTGCAGTCTTCTGGTTGCGATAAGTCTGTAATGGATAGCGAGTGCCTATCGGTTTGCAAAAAACAGACGACAATTACTAATGTTAAAGACGTCAGTTTTATCATTGATAAAAAAAGGCGAGATCACAATAACTTGATCGGTGCAGAGCACTTCTTCAACCCAGACATCATCATGAAATCCCCAATAGATTTGAGCATATATTGTTGGATCTACGGGCAATAGAAACCCAGAGTCAATTTGTGTGGCCAAAAGCAGATCTTGTTAGCGCTGTTAAGCGATTATTGGCCCCAGGCTCTGAACCAGAGCAGGTTAACTCTCTTAAGCAAGCGCTTTCAGCTTCAACCCGAGCTCAATACTTAAAAGGTTTATGATCGCTAGCGCACTAATTATCGCCGCGAAGTAATAGAGGTTTATGTCGTTAATTGCATCAGCATTAACGACGCTGCTATTGGCTACTTTAAGTCCTAATCAATATTTTATGACAAGCTACCCCTTACATTTGATCAATGCTTGCTGAGCAAATCCCACTATAGTCGTCTACTTTTTACACATCTTTAGAACTATTCAGCCAGAATTGAACATCCGCATCTCAGTAAATGAAAATCGAATAAGGTCACTTTGTTTACTAATACAGCACTTGAGCCCATATAGCGGTGATTTTACTCATTCATATCAATTTTTTGCGGATAAATGCTATCTAACTGTATAGAGTGGAATTATTAACCGTCATAAGAGGAACGACTATGCCAATAACACCTCTCAGCAGTGACCAGCTATATCGAACTTCAGGACTTAATCAGCTTGCGCCTACCTGTAAATCAACCAAGCATTTAGAGCCACTAGACAAAATAGTCGGCCAAGAAAGAGCGCAGCAAGCTGTTGAATTCGCACTATCCATGAAAGAAAAAGGTTACAACATTTATGCACTAGGCCGTAATGGACTAGGCAAACGTACTATGGTGTTACGCCACCTGAGTCGACAAAAAGAAAACGCTAACGGGCGTACGCTTTACGATTGGTGCTATGTCGTCAATTTTGACGATACGCGCAGCCCGAAAGTACTCAAGCTTCCCGCTGGAAGTGGACTCGAATTTAAAAAGCAGATTGAAAAGTTGATGCTCAAATTAGCTAAAGGTTTACCTTTAGCGTTTGATAATGACATGTATTTTTCCCGTTCTGATAAATTGAAAAATCAATTAGCCGCAAAGCAAGAAGAAGCGTTAGTTTTACTCACCGAGGAAGCCAAAAAAGAGAGCATCTCTTTATCAATTTCTGCGCAAGGAAACTATGAGCTAGTGGCTCTTGACGGTGAAGAGCCGCATACAGAAGCTAGCTACTTAATGCTGTCGGCAAAAAAGCAAGACACATTGCAAACTGCGATTAGCGGACTTGAATCAAAACTTCGCGGTATCGTTAGACAGATAACGGTTTGGGAAGATGAATACTCTGAAAAACAGCAAAAGCATGATGAACAAGTCGCTGAAGAAGTCTTGTCGCTTGCCTTTACCAAGCTAAAAGAAAACTATAAAGATCAAGCAAATGTTAAAGCTTTTATAAAAGCGATGCACAAAGATATTTTGGACAACCTTGATATCTTTCTTGAAGAAAGTGAAGAGCAAGCCGCCCTAGCCTACGCATCAATGAGCAAGAAGATGCCAAGGCGCTACCTCATTAACGTACTGGTCGCACAGGAGTCTCCGTATCAGCCGATAATTGTTGAAGAGACCCCTAACTACCACACTATATTTGGTTACGTGGAAACAGCGACTTACAAGGGCACTGTATTTACCGATTTCTCTTTGATCCGTCCCGGTAGTTTGCATAAAGCGAATGGTGGCGTATTGATGATAGATGCGGTTAAAGTGCTTGAACATCCCTATGTTTGGGATGGCCTTAAACGCGCATTACGTTCACGTAAATTGAGTTTGACCTCTCTTGAGCGTGAAGTGACGTTGTCCGGCGCTATCTCTCTTGAGCCGGAAGCAATACCGTTAGATGTTAAAATCATTCTATTTGGCGACTTTGCCACATACAAACTATTACAGCAATATGACGCTGAGTTTACCGAGCTATTCAGAGTCACAGCTGATTTTGAAGATAGAATGCCACGAACCGATGATTCTGAAAGCCATTACGCGCAATTTATCTCTAGCATTGTACACAGCAATAAGATGCTGCATTGCGATCGCAAAGCGATAGCACGGATAATTGAGTTTAGCTCTCGGCAAGCCGACGATCAGAATATGCTCTCTTTGCACTCGGTTGATATTGCTAATTTACTCAGAGAGGCAAACTACTGCGCCCAGGCCGTCAGTTCAAATATGATCCGTACCAGTCATGTCGAGCAAGCATTAATCAACAAAGAACAACGTATATGTCGTGCTAAAGATGATTACATGCAAAGTTTCATTAACGGCACCACCTTAATCGCCACTGAAGGTAAGCAAACCGGTCAAGTTAACGCACTATCAGTCATGTCGACGACTGACTACCAGTTTGGTTCACCAAGTCGGATTACAGCGACCACCTCTTTTGGTGAAGGGCGCGTATTTGATATTGAACGCACGGTTGAACTCAGCGGCAGTATTCACTCAAAAGGCGTGATGATTTTAACCGCTTATATTGCTTCTATCTTGGGTAAAACAGACAAAATCCCTTTGTCGACACACCTGACTTTTGAGCAATCCTATGGCGGTGTTGATGGTGATAGTGCCACGATGGCAGAGCTATGCGCGATGTTGTCCTCTTTTGCTGACCAGCCACTGAGACAGGATATTGCGATTACCGGTTCAATGAACCAGTTTGGTGAATCTCAGCCTATTGGCGGGGTGAACGAGAAAATTGAAGGTTTCTTTGATGTCTGTAAAATTAAAGGCCGCAAGAACAGTCAAGGTGTGATCATTCCAGCTTCAAATATTCATAATTTGATGCTGAGAGCTGATATCGTCAACGCCGTTAAAAAAGGGAAATTTCATATCTGGGCAATCAGTCACGTAGACGAGGCGATTGAGCTGCTCACTGGAATTAAAGCGGGTAAAGCGGATAAGCAAGGAAACTACGATCCTAAAAGCTTATTGGGTAAAGCTCAGCTACGGTTGAAGTCACTTTATAAACCAAAAACGTAAATTACATTTTTGTGATGAAAATAAAAAGGCCGAACATGAGTTCGGCCTTTTTGATGATTTTTTCTTTTTAAGCGAAAGCTGCTTGCAACGGCGGAACAACTTGCTTCTTACGACTCAGCACACCGTCAAGCCAAAACTTAGCATCAATTGATTGCTTATCAAAAGCAGATTCGATAATACTTAAATCGTCACTAACGATAAGCATTTCTGAACCTTCTTTCATGATATCAGTGAGTAGCAACAAAACGCTGTGACGTTTGCCTTCAGCTTTTAATAATGCGATATCAGCGGCTAAACCGGCTTTAATATCATCAAATACCGACAAATCAATCACTTCTAGCTGGCCAATGCCGACTAAATTACCGTTCATATTGAAGTCTTTAAAATCACGTAGTACGAGATCACGTGCTGGTGTGCCCTGCACTGCAGATTTCACTTTAAACATATCCATGCCAAGTTCTTTAAAGTCTTCAATACCAGCGATTTCAGCAAGTGCTTCAACACACTTAATATCAGCGGTAGTACAGGTTGGTGATTTAAAGATGACGGTATCACTTAGGATGGCACACATCATAATGCCAGCAATCCCTTTAGGGATCTCGACATTATAAAAGTCATACATCATTTTAATAATAGTGTTGCTACAGCCTACCGGACGGATCCAACATTCGAGCGGTGTAGAAGTTGTTAGATCACCCAATTTATGGTGGTCAACAATACCGACAATTGTCGCTTCAGCGATATCATCCGGCGCTTGAGTAAGCTCAGAGTGATCGACAATGTACACTTCCTCGCCAGCATAGCTCATCTTGAGTTCTGGTGCGTCAAAACCAAACTTTTCTAAAATAAACGCAGTTTCAGGTGATATGTCACCTAAACGAGAAGCAATAGAAGCTTCTCCAATTTGGTTTCTTAGATGTGCAAGTGCAATTGCACCACAAATTGAATCTGAATCTGGGATTTTGTGGCCCACGACATAAACTGGCATAAATAACGCTCTCCTTTAATTTTCAGCGATTTTAACAAACTTTTTGGCAATGCGGAATTAGCAAAAAGGTCGAATACGCTGTCCATACACCAATATACTCCTTTTTAAGTCACTCTTTACTGCCGAGCGCTGAGTATAGGAAGTCTAACGCCTAATCGTCATCACGCCTCACAGAGCCAAACTTATTTGCTAATTGCGATGTAATACCCAAAAAGGGTCTTTATATACCAAATTACGATAGAGTTGAGCCCCAAATATATCAAAATGTGCCATTTTCCTGTATAAGCATGCGTCCTATTACACTTTTTACACTAGAGCTTGGTAACGATGTCAGACAAATTTTTTTTTAAAGGTCGCAAAAACCCAAAACCGAAACATGAAAGTTACGGATTCAATACTAAACGTGTAGCCAAGCTTGGTACCGACGTAAACCCTCTTGTTTTAACGGTTCAAAGTGAAGAGCGCCTTAAAGAGGTAAACCTCTTACTGTCTGATAACCAGCTTCTTGGTAACGTGACCATTGACGCGACTATTGAAGAAAACGTTATCGATTTAATGGGTATTCTTAATCGACCTGAAACGACACGCGTTGAAAAACAACCTAATCGAAATGAGCCTTGCCCGTGTGGTAGTGGCAACAAGTTTAAAAAGTGCTGTGGTTAATCCCATAAACTCACCGGTTTAGTGAAAGCATTTTTTATTGTTGTACGCTATTTCTATTTTTGTAAAAGATGTTTTTGGTGAAGGATGCAATGTCCTTCGCCGAGCGGATATTTGTTTGTACAGTTGAAACATCTTTTACTTATCCCTCCCGCGTTAACCATTTCCAGGCAATACTAAGATTGAATTTGTTACATTTTTAACCATTTAGAATATCACTAAATATAGCAAAAACAGACCACGTCAAACTAAAGCTAGGCACTTACCTTATATTGCGAAAACGTCATACCATTGAAAGCATTGCTTAATTTAGCTCCATACTCTCCATCTCAGTTTAAAAGACACCCCAAAATAGAACAATACAGTGCCCTCTCGAAACACACGTTTACACAATCACACTGTTACATTTCTTTATATCCATTAACATATGCTCAAAATAATTATTAGATTGCACTGACCTTGGCCGTACAAGCATAAGGATCAAGGTTCAATTGCAGTGTGTGTTGGAACTGCTTCAACAAGAGGACGTGTTTGTGGCTACGAAAAAACAGATAATTCTACCCGTGGTAGTGATTGCATTAGGTGTCGCTGGATTTATTGGAATGTCGGCATTGAAAAAGCCCCCTGAAGAGAAACCGGAGATTGATACGACCCCTTTAGTGTCGGTGCAAGCTGTTGAAATCAAGCCGATGGACTTTTCAGTCAATTCTTACGGTGTTGTTGCAGCAAAATATGAAACTGAATTGGTTTCGCAAGTAAATGGTGAAATTGTTTATTTGTCAGACAAGTTTGTCCGCGGTGGTTTCGTCAAAAAAGGCGACATACTAGCTAAGATTGATCCAAGCGATTATGACGCTGCACTCATTGATGCACAAGCTAGCATGGCATCGGCACGAGCGACGTTGGTGCAAGAGAAAGCTTTTGGTAAGGTTGCCGAAGCGGAATGGAAACGTATCAAAGACGGAGTGCCTACTGAGCTGAGTTTGCGTAAGCCACAACTTGCACAGGAAATAGCCAAACTAAACTCTTCTGAAGCAGGCCTTAAACGGGCAAAACGTAATGTTGAACGCACTATCATTAAAGCGCCTTATGACTCTCTAATTGAATCACGCAAAATTGGACTGGGCTCTTATGTCAGTATGGGCACCCAACTAGGGAAAGTGTTAAGCACTGCGGATGCCGAAATACGTCTGCCAATTGCCGATAAAGAGATTCAATTTTTAAACAATAAAGGTAAGAACGCAGAAGTTATCTTAAAAGGTGATTTCGCCGGCAAGCCTCAGGAATGGAAAGCCACTATCGTCCGCAGTGAAGGCGTTATTGATAGTCGCAGCCGTATGACATACCTGGTTGCAGAGGTTTCAGATCCTTATGGACTGAAGAGCAAGATGAACGAACTGCGCTATGGCACCTATGTGACTGCTACCATCGAAGGATTGCACGCGGGACAAGTCACTGAAGTCGCCCGTCACTTAGTCATTAATAACCAAGTGGCTGTTATAGATGATAAGGGCGTACTTAGGTACAAAGATGTGACTATTGTGCGTCAAATGGGTTCTAAGGTGATTATCACTGATGGACTCGACGTGGGTATGAACGTGATTACTTCGGCGCTTGATTATCCAATAGAAGGCATGCAACTCGCCCTTCCCAAAGATAAAGTGCTTGATGGTGAAGATCTCGCCCCAAAACCAACGCAAATAGCGATGGGTGAGAAGGAATAACCATGATAGATACCCATAAAGGCGTAATCGCTTGGTTTGCCCGCAACAGTGTTGCTGCAAACTTATTAATGATCATCATTATTGTAGGCGGTTTGCTAACGGCAAACACGATACGCAAGCAGTTTTTCCCCGCTGTTGAAATAAACTGGCTAGAATTCAACGCTGTATATCCTGGCGCAGCCCCGCAAGAAGTTGAAGAAGGAATAACGATTAAGATCGAAGAAGCGCTCGAGAGCGTTCAAGGTCTTAAACGCGTGATTACCTACTCGAACCGCAACGTTTCATCTGGCTATTTTAGAGTTGAAGACTCTTATGATCCTCAAGTGGTACTCGAAGAGGTTAAATCAGAAATTGATTCTATCTCAAGCTTTCCCGATGGTATGGAACGCCCGAAAGTAGAGCGTATTAAACTTCGCCAAGAAGTGATGTACATCAGCCTCTATGGAGATTTAAACCAACGTCAGCTTAAAGATCTTGGTGAGAAAATACACGACGAATTACTGCAACTTCCTTTAGTCAGTATCACCGATTTTTACGGTGGCTTAGGCTATGAAATTGCCATTGAAGTCAGTAAAGATCGCTTAAGGGAGTTTGGCTTAAGCTTTAATGATGTGGCTGCGGCAGTACGGGGTTACTCGCGCAACATGTCAGCAGGGCAAATACGCGCTGAAAATGGTTATATTAATCTGCGAGTACAAAATCAGGCTTACGTCGGTTATGAGTTTGAAAGTTTACCGCTGCTCACGTTACAAGATGGCACAACCCTATTGCTGGGTGATGTCGCGACTGTTATTGATGGCTTTGAAGAAGGCATTCAATATTCAAAGTTTAATGGTAAAAACTCGGTTACCTTCTTTGTTGGTGCCGCCAATGACCAAAGCCTAACCGACGTTGCTGATGTGGTAAAAGGCTACATTGCGGATAAGCAAAAAGAGCTGCCCAATGGCGTGACGCTAGAGCCCTGGGTTGATATGACCTACTACTTGGAAGGCCGTCTTAACTTGATGTTAGACAGCATGAAAAGTGGCGCTATTTTAGTCTTTATCCTACTGGCTTTGTTCTTACGGGTAAGACTAGCATTTTGGGTGATGATGGGCTTACCTGTTTGCTTCCTTGGTACGTTACTCTTCATGCCAACAGCAATGATCGATGTCACAATTAACGTCATTAGTTTGTTTGCTTTCATCTTAGTGCTCGGTATTGTAGTCGACGATGCCATTGTGATGGGCGAAAGTGCCCATGCCGAATGCGAAGAGAAAGGCCAGCACATCGACAATGTCATTCGGGGGGTTAAGCGGGTTGCAATGCCTGCGACCTTCGGAGTCTTGACCACGATAGCGGCGTTTTTACCGATAACACTGGATGATGGCCCCTCTTCTGCCTTTGGTAAGGCGATTGGTTTTGTGGTTATTCTTTGTTTAATATTCTCATTAGTTGAATCTAAACTCATCTTGCCAGCCCATTTGGCACGCATGAAACAACCGAAAGTCGTCCAACCTGGTTCTAAAAACCCATTAGATTGGCTGCGTAATATTGTTAATTACCTGCAGAAAAAGGTCGATACCGGCCTGAAAATACTGATCAGTCAGTATTATCGTCCCTCTCTAGAACTTGCCGTTAAATATCGCTACACGGTGATTATGATATTTATCAGTTTGATTTTAATCTGTGCCGGATTATATGCAGGCGGTTTGGTCAGATTTATTGGTCAGCCAAAAATCCCTCATGACTTTCCACGCATTACCTTTGAGATGAATATTGATGCTTCTGAAAAATCAACGTTAACCGCGGCATTGCAGATTGAGCGTGCGCTGCGAGAGGTTGATGTTGATCTTGAAGCTCAATACGGCCAGAAAATGATCTCCGACATGCAGGTTGAGTTGCGAGGTCGAACTTCAGCGCAGGTAATGACGAAGTTGGTTGACCCTGAACTTCGCCCGATGGATACCTTTGCTGTTGCCGAACTTTGGCGTCAGAACATGCCAAAGATCCCTGGTATGAAGTCATTCACCATTCAAGATAACCTCTTTGGTGGTGGGCGTGATGATGGTGATATAAGCTTCCGACTCGAAGGTAAAGACGACGCTCAATTAGTCGCTGCGGCTAAAGAGCTAAAAGCGAAGCTTAACACCTTAAAAGGTGTAGGTGATGTTAACGATAGCCGTCAATCGAGTGCGAAAGAGATCCAGTTCGAACTTAAGCCACTGGCACATAGTTTAGGGTTAACACTGGCAGATATTGCAGGCCAAGTAGGAAACAGCTTTTATGGTTTAGAAGCCCAAAGAATTTTACGTAATGGTGAAGAGATAAAAGTGATGCTTCGCTATCCTGAAGAGCAGCGAAATTCAATTGCTCAGGTGTCTGATGTCAATATCAAAACACCACAGGGTGCTGAAATTCCCTTGTCTGAAGTGGCTGTGATTGTTGTCACCGACGGTGTTAACAGCATTCGACGTGAAAATGGTAATCGTACCATCAACGTTTGGGGTTCTGTTGATGCAGACCAGGCTGAACCGTTTAAGTTAGCCAAAGATGTTAGAGATAACTTCTTACCTGAATTACTGACTAAGTACCCAAGGGTTAAAAGTGAAGTGTCTGGCAATATCCAAGAGCAACTTGATAGTGCCGATACTCAGTTAAGAGATTTCCTCATCTCGATGCTAGTGATCTACAGCTTGCTTGCCGTGCCGCTAAAATCATACGCACAACCGATAATGATAATGGCTGTTATACCCTTTGGGGTGATTGGCTCAGTACTAGGACACATGTTGTTAGGTTTAGATCTGAGTGCCCTTTCCGTATTTGGTATTATCGCCGCCGCAGGTGTCGTGGTGAACGACTCCTTGGTGATGGTCGATTACATCAACAAATCTAGAGAGTCTGGGGTTCCGATGAAAAAATCGGTACTAGAGGCGGGTTGTCGACGCTTTAGGGCCATAATGTTAACATCACTAACGACATTTATCGGCCTAGTGCCCATTATGGCTGAGACCAGCATGCAGGCGCAGATGGTCATTCCAATGGCTGTATCACTCGCCTTTGGTGTGTTGTTCGCCACAGTGGTTACTTTGGTGCTTATTCCTTGTCTTTACGTGACTATCGAAGACATAAAGCGATTGATTGGCAGTAAATCAAGAGTGGAAGAGCCGATTGAATCTATTAATGCCGAACCTGTATTGCAAAATACATTGGCAGAGCAACATTAACACTTAATACGAGCTGTTTTTGTTTAAAAAGCCTGAAGATAATCTTCAGGCTTTTTTTTAGGACTAGACAGACTCATACTTGGGTCCATTCTATTGATGCTCAAACCGTCAAAGTTAAGCCAATATTTTACTTTTTTAATTAAAAAAATGGGTCTGAATAATCATATTCAAACCCACTAAATTAGTCTTTAAATTAGTTTACAGCACGCACTTGACCGATAAGTGGGTTTTTAACCGGTTGTGCAATGCCATACACAACCACCATACCTGTGCCACCACCCATAGTCGCGGTACGACGATCAGGATTCTTATCAAGTAACGCCGGAATAACATTCCAATTGTTTGCAACCCAAACATTACCAGCATCATCGATCATAGTGTCAGTAGTTTCTTGCATAATACCACTTTTATAAGAGTGAATTTGCTCGCCGACCTTAACACCTGAAGGGCAATCCCCAGAATGCTCACCACAGACTTGAATGAATCCAGTCCCTAAAAAGTCACCCACAAATACATTGTCGCCACCATCAATACTCACGCCCCAAGCTGCGTAAACTTGTTTATCCAACAGGTTAGACTTTAAAACTTTACCGGCCGGTGAAATCATTGTTAAATTACCCGTTTTAGGGATCTTTGCTTGATTTGCAAAAAGGTTATCTATAGAGATATGGAATTCATCAATAATACTTGTCCCTTTAGGAATGTTTGGTAATGGATAACCTGGAGTTAAGTTTGCGCCAACCCAAACATTACCCTTTGAATCAATCGCTAAACCCCTTGGTGCAACCCCGGTTTTAATTTGAATCGCTTCAGTTGGTTTATCGGCTTCAAATCGAGTCACAGTCATTGAGCCATTATTAGTCACCCATACAACATTGTTATTATCGACGGCAACGGCAAATGGACGTTTTAAACCAGGTACTGTCACAATTTTGCCTTTAGTGTAATCTCCACCAGGGAATAGAATCATCTGATCTAATTGATTATCTGCTACCCATACATCACCATTAGGTGCGGTCGCTAACCCTTGTAATTGACCATTTTTGCCGTTAATCGTTGCAGGCCCCAATGCTTTACCGTTTAAGTCAAAAACCCCCACTTTTGCATTAAACGTAGAGATCCAAACTTTATCTTTAGAAACAGTGGTCCCCCAACCAACACCATCGAGTCCTTGTCCATTGTAGCCAACAAGTGCAGGTGATAACGCTTTACCACTAGGCGCTAAACGAACCACCCCACCGCCAATAGCGGTATTCAAACCCGATTGTGATCCCGGCATCCAGTTTTGACCACTCCATAATTGACCTTGGTTATCAAACATCATTCGCCCTGGTGAATAGATCCCGCCGCCAGTCAATCGAACCATCAATGAAAAGTCTTCTGGCTGATAACTCAAATAGGGTAAGTAATCAGTATCTCTGCGGCCATCATCTTTAGGATATGGGTACGCTTTTGCAAATAATTCAAATAACTCATCATTATTTTCGTAAGGTCGCTTTGCAATTTTTGAGAGTGCCTCTAACGTATTGTCGCTCGATGTTATCTCCAAAAAGCTATCGCATTTCCCGCGGCTTTGCTCTGCTCCACACAGCGTAATTAATGCTGCTAAGGTATTCATTCTGCCTATCGTTTCAGATTCACCGACATTAGACCCGTTCAATACCGTTTCTCCGAAGCCTCCGGTCTGTACATTCGTTAAGTTTTGTACTTGCTCAGAACCTATCAGTAATCCATTTTTTGAGCCCGTTAACCCTTTTTTAGTAGAAAACAGCTGTGCATTTGGCCAAAGCGAACCGACAGTGGTTATTTCATTCAGTACCACTTCTCCTTGTTGTTCATGGTTAAGAATAGATAAGCTGTGGTAGTCATTTACCCTTTTTCCATCGATTTTACCGCCCTTAGCAATGAAGTAATAAATGCCCCCCGCCACCTTGTTAACATCAGAAAAAGAAACATCACCAGAAGCTCCACTTTTTCCTTCAGCAATGATCAACGGTGATTGGCCAGCTTGTGCAAGCCATAGCGAAACGTTTGAGTCATTCACTTGATGGTGATCCGACTCCACATTTACATTGAATGAAATATGCTCATTTGCATAGACACTCGTTGAAAACAGTAATGCTGCAGGGATCAAAGCCGCTATTTTAGTTAATTTCATGATAGACCTTACTTGTAAGTTAATTGACTTATTAAAAAGAGAATAAGGAGAGGTAATAGCACTTCATAATTCCTCTCTTCATCTGATGGATATATACTAACCGCTCGGTCGGTCACCATCAATTAGGTTACCTAAGATCTGAATTTAGTTTTACTTATCTATCCTAATGAAGTGTTAATGTACTGGTGAAATAAGCTAATTAGGTCTTTAAAAGAGACCAAAGTGACTTTTATGAGTTAGCTGAATGAGAGAAGGCATGGAGTGATAAATAGACAGGCTGTCAAAGATGCACAATTAAGCATGTCGAGACGAGAGAAGGTTTAAGATCCTTGATAGCATCTGCAATAACACCACTCTTACCTTACTCTTCTGGATTTTTGGATGGGCATTTTAACGAAGGTTGAGTTTAAATGCTCGCACAGTGTGGAACACTTTTATTTCAATGACTTAAAGTGAGCTTATAAGTCTAAAGCTAGAGTCTATGGCTTAACAACCCGTAGTATGACACTCAGACTATCTTCTATATATTCCTCAGCTGTAATCTCAAGTTGAGAGTGGATCAATAAGGCTGTAGACATAAATAATGAATATATAAATTCAACGAGTATATCTGCTTTCTCACTAGCGACTTGTTTGCTTTCTTGCCCGCTGACAATCAAGTTATAAAGTCCTATAGTGGATTCTTTTTTTGCAACTAAGCGCCGTTCATTTGGGATCGACATCGCCGTATAGTAGGCATTTAAAAAGACAATTTTATGGGGGTTTTCGATTGCCCAGCCAAGGTTGCTTCGCCACATATATATAAATTGGTCGCTAAAACTTAGATTTTCTGGTGCTGAAAAAAAATCAAAATCAGACTTGATTGATTTATATACTGCATCAATCAACTCAGCCTTAGTTTGAAAGTGATGAAATAGTGTGGCCTTGGCTACGCCCGCTTTTTTTGCAATATTAAGCGTAGATATAGCATCAATACCGGTATCAACGGCTAGCTCCAAAGTAGCATCTAAAATCTGCTGTCGTTTCTGAGTCATAGAAATACCATTTGATGTTAAAAAGTAAAATACAAAAGAGAGATAGTTCCCTCTTTTATCTCAATTTTATCTCAATTTTATCTTATTTATTAAAGATAGTATAAATAAAATCTTCTAACTCAATCTGAGAATTAAAGTAGCGCGGAACAGGATAAGGGCTCACGTACACCTCGTTAATGATATTTTTGCTCATTATTGATAAGTCCGAAAGCTTTATCATATTAGGTTTAGGTCTAATATTAAGCGATTCACAAAGCTCTATCACCTTACCGACCAGTTTATTGGCTTTCTCTAACTCACTGCCATCGGTTATGTTAAGTGCTTCAGCCATTTCAGCTAATCGTTTGGTCGCGGAAGGAATATAAAACTTTAGTACGTAAGGAAGTACTAATGCGTTGGCTAAGCCATGTGGCATATTATATAAAGCCCCAAGCTGATGAGCGATTCCATGAACCCAGCCTACACTGGTTTGGGTAAATGTGACTCCTGCATTATGTGATGCTTGAGCCATTTTCAAACGACATTCTAATGAAGTAGCTTCATCACCAAAACATTGAGGCAGATAAGTCAATATGTCTCGAATGGTGTTTAGGTTCATTTCATCCAATTGTGGAGTTGAATACAAACTCAAATAAGATTCCATTGCGTGAGTTAATGCATCCATTCCGGTAGCAGCTGTAATCGCTGGCGGTAATCCAACCATAAGTCTTGGATCTAACACCGCTAGATCAGGCACGATTTTCATACTAATGACTTGTTTCTTCTGGTGATCTATTTCGTCTGTAACCACTGACACCACAGTTGTTTCCGAACCAGTGCCAGCAGTGGTCGGGATAGCAACGAAATAAGCCCCATGATTTTTGATTTTGAACATACCAACCGTTTTTCTTGGCTCGTAATTATTCCAGGCACAAGTATTAATGACCTTCGCGGCATCAATAGAGGAGCCCCCTCCAATCGCAATAACCGCATCGAAACGGTGCTGCTTACACGCTTCAATTCCTTTTTCAATCAGGGCAAAGTCTGGATCCGGCTCTACGCCATCAAATACCGCATAATTGATAGAGGCGTCATCAAGTGCTTCAGTTAAAAATTGAAATGCAGGCAAAGTACTAAAAACACTATCGGTAATAATAATTGGCCGCTTAACCCCTCTTTCCTGTATTTGTTCCATCATGTCTAAAACCGCATGATGGTTTGCAATAACTTTAGGCGTAGGAAAACTAAGATAATTAAAAACCGGTTTCATTAATTTAGCGTAACCAATGAAGACATATTTTTTAAATGTAAAAGCGCAATGTTGAATACTCATTGTAAAACCTCAATAAATTCAAAAACCAGCATCCTTGCCCTTAGGTTATTAAAAATTAAAATGTGCTTTAATAGCTGATTTCAAGTCATTGTCACCAGACACAAACAGTGACTTCATGTTGTGGACTTTTCCGGTTTTGAGTACCGTTTTAGCATGTGAGAAGGTTAAAAAACCCTCTTTGCCATGGTAGTGCCCCATACCTGACCCTCCTATTCCACCGAAAGGAGCATCATCAGCTGCAATGTGGAAGATGCTGTCATTAATACACATTCCACCGGAATGCATCGTTTGCTTAATTCGTTCTTGTAACTCTTGATCTTCAGACATCAGATACAACGCCAACGGTTTATCCTTACTTGATATAATAGCGAGTGCATCGTCCAATTCTCGATAAGTAATAATCGGCAGAATAGGACCAAATATTTCCTCTTGCATGACCGTTGATGTTAATTCTGGGTTTATCACTAAATGTGTCACCATTCGATGTTCAGCCTTGTTAATGGCATTGGAATGGGCGGAGACAACCCATTTACCTTGGTCAATTTCGGAATGTAATAATGCAAATTGACGTTCAAACTGCTGGCTGTTAATGATTGAAGTCCACTGAGGGCTGTCTATACCTTCTGGATATAACACACTAAACTGAGCTTGATATTCGGTAATGAACTCTTGCTCTTTTCCTTCAGGAAGCAGGACATAATCAGGCGCGACACAAACTTGACCACTATTGAGACTTTTTCCACAGATAATACGCTCTACTGCCATAGAGATAGACACTTTGCTATCTACGATAACGGGTGACTTGCCGCCCAGTTCTAACGTGACAGGTGTTAAATTATCCGCAGCAGATTTCATTACTAATTTCCCTACTCGAGGTGAACCAGTAAAAAATAGATGATCAAAAGGGAGTGCGCTAAATTCTGCACCTATCTGTGCCTCGCCCTCAACCACAACCACTTCGGTTTCATTAAATACCTTAGCAAGAACATTCTGTAGGGCTGTATTCAAGCGTGGAGTGAACTCGCTTAACTTAATCATTGCGCGATTGCCTGCTGAAAACGCGGCGATCAAGGGTTCTATAGAAAGTAAGATTGGAAAGTTCCAAGGTGTAATAATGCCAACAACTCCCTTTGGTTGATAAATAACTTCAACTTCCGAGGTCATTTCAAGCAACTTACCGGCATCACGGATCGATGGAGAGGCCCATTCATCCAAATGCTCTAGTGTGTAATCAATATGTGATAGGCATGGCACGATGTCAGCGACAAGTGTATCTTCCGCGCTACGATGGCCATAATCATCGCTCAATGCTGCAACGAGTTGCGGGATGTTAAAAACTAACTCAGCTCTTAGTTCGATTAGTTTTTCTACTCTATAATTAATGGTTGATGCTGGTGACTGATTAGCAGCTTGTTTAATGACATCAAAACGTTGCTTTAAGAAATTCATTTTATATACCTCTAAAAATTTAAACTGATTATGTTTTATCGATTAATGGCTCTTCTTTAACTCGACAAACGCATACTAACCGAGCGGTCGGTTAGCAATAATTAGCATGGCTTAAAAGCCAATTAAGTTTTATTGACTAGTTAGAAAAACTTAATTGGAGGTATAGGAGGAGAATAAAGCGTTAACATTTCCGAAGTATCGTCTCTCGAATGCAAAGACTTTTATTTTACATACGAAAAAAGCCCCCAACATTGCTGTAGAGGGCTTCTTCTTAGGATGACACTGAGATAGCAGACTTAGGCAATCGTAACCCTACGTGATAATGCTACACACTCGTCTCTGTTATTACGTATATAGAAAGGACTCCATTTCTGCTAGCCATTTTTCTTGATGTTGTGCCGAGATAGCTGACCTAAACAATGGAACCCCTGGGTTCTATTTGGCCATTTTGAAAAACAAAAAGCAAAAAGCCCGATATCTTTCGATATCGGGCTTTTCTAATGTGGCGGAGAGATAGGGATTTGAACCCTAGATAGGCTACAAACCTATGCCGGTTTTCAAGACCGGTGCATTCGACCACTCTGCCATCTCTCCGAACGCCGCGAATAATATAGCGCTCGATTAATCTTGTAAAGGCTTAATTGTAGATTTTGATGTACTTGGTCAATTACACTGCAAATTGACTACTTTTCGTCTCTATCTACGCCAACTCTAGCCGGATCAGGGAAAACAAAGTTTTTATTAGCCTCTTCCCATGACTTATAGTTACGCAGTTTAAAGCCAACAAAGACAATAAATGAACTGAGCATGATGCCCCAGCCTATTGCCGTTTCGCCTTTACTCGCCCAAATAGCCACTAAGCTTGAAGCGCCGAATGATAAGCTAATTTGTATGAAATTTTGAAGTCCTGCAGCTTTAGCGGCATTTTTCGAAAATTCCTGTAACGCACCATTTACCACTATCGGATAGATAGCACCATTACACGCTGCTAAAACAGAAAATGCTGCAAGCAATGGAAATATGGAAAGTCCTTTAACCAAAATAGTAACGATAACAATGGCAAAAACACTGAGACCAAATATACTCAGAAGTACTTTAAGCGCAGCCTCAGAACCTGATTTACGAATAAGCGTCTTACTCGCATAACCGCCTAAAATAAACATTAGTGTTTGTGGAATGAAGCTAAGGCCGATTGCTGTTGCATCGAATCCATGCTGTTCCATTACCATTGGCCACACCGTAAGGTAGGAGAAAAATGCACCTGAGCATGCACCGAAGATAATAACGTTACCTAAATATTTGGTATTTTTTAAAATTGAAAGGTAACTAATCTGGCTGGTTTGTTTTTCAGTGACCTTAGTTTCACTAGGGACAAAGAAAAATGTTAACGCAATCATGGCTACTGCTAAACAGCTCAATGTAATGAAGATACTTTCCCACCCAAAATACTGCAGTATAAAGGCACCCAAAAGTGGCGCCAATGCAGGTGAAAGCGCGACTAAAGGCATAATGTTTGAGAATACATTTTGTGCTTTGTTAGCATCGTATTTTTCAATCACAATGGCTTGCCAAATAACACCGGCAGAGCAGGCACCGATAGCTTGCGCAAATCGGGAAAGGTTAAACACCAACATTGACTCGCTTGTCGCAAGTGAAAGACTCGCCAATGTAAATAAGGATAAGCCAAAAATAAGCGCGTTTCGTTTACCAAAACGTTCAACTATTGGACCATATATAAGTTGACCTAATGCTAACCCAGCCAAGAAAAATGTTAATGACATTGCCACTTGTGAGGGGGATGTTGCCATTGTGTCTTCAATTGCTTTGAAAGCAGGCAAATACATATCAGTGGCGATGAATCCAAGCATGCTTAACAGCGCTAGGTAGGATAGAAATATATAGTATTTAACGTTCATTAGAGATTTCATAAGTAAAAAATTGAATTTGGATTAATTAAGTCGGGCAGTGTAAACACTTGCTAAATGGCTGTGAAACGTTTATTTTTCATATTAGCCTTCAAAAAAACTCACAGCAGGATGTGAACCATGATTTCAGAACAATCTATGCGGTTAATTGATATGGTTGCGCGCGTAGGTAGCTTTACCGCTGCCGCCAACAAACTTCACAAAGTCCCTTCAGCTGTAAGTTACGCCGTTAAGCAAATTGAAGAAGAACTCGGGGTGATCCTATTTATTAGGCATCACCGCAGTGTTAGCTTAACGCCAGCGGGTGAACATTTTGTAAAACAGTCACGCAGCATACTCACTGAAATGGAAACCATGCGCTCTGACACTATTAGAGTGGCTAATGGATGGCAACCTACTTTGTCTATTGCGTTAGATAACATTGTTCGTGCTGATAAGATCAGTAATTTAATTGCTGATTTCTATCGCACATTTGACAATGTTGAGTTGATTATTCGAATTGAAGTCTTCAATGGTGTATGGGAGTCGATTGCAACGGGACGAAGCGATATTGCCATTGGCGCAACTACCGCGATCCCAGTGGGTGGAGATTACCATTTTAAAGACATGGGTAATATTGACTGGTGTTTTCTTGTCGGCAAAAATCACCCATTAGCAACTATTGACCGGCCAATTACTGATGACGAGCTACGTCAATACCCTTCGATTTGCTTAGAGGATACTTCTCGAGAAATCCCTAAACGTATGACCTGGTTATTAGAGAACCAACGACGATTAGTGGTACCTGATTGGATCCGCGCCATTAATTGCTTCAGAGAAGGCTTAGGAATTGGTTACATGCCCGCACATTTTGCCTATCCTTTCATAAAAACAGGAGCGTTAATTGAAAAACAATTAGAGCGTCCGAAAAAGAAAAGTCCCTGCTGTTTAGCGTGGAACGATGCCAATAAATCCCCTGCCATGGCGTGGGTATTGGATTACTTGGGCGATACCGAAAAACTGCATAAAGATTGGTTAGACTAAAGATTTTGCTCGTCAATCGATGGTGATCCGTCTTGATAATACCGATATACAGGCCATTAGCTTTATCCGACCGTAAAGCTAGGGTATGATTCAGTAACTTAACGAGAGAATTGACACTTATTGAGATTATCGGGAACTACCGGATTAAATAAGGTTCAAACATACAGCTCGAGCATTTGTCTTCGGAGAAAGAAATGAAAGATATGACACAACAAACCGCCTACAGCAGTACGACTGTAGAGGTGAACAAACTGCTTAAAAACACCTATATGCTGCTATCAATGACGTTAGCTTTTTCTGCAGTATGTGCAGGTCTAGCAATGGCACTTGCGATCAGCCCAATGATGTCTTTGGGATTATCAATTGGTAGTTTGGTACTGCTGTTCGTGACATTACGTAAAGCGGAATCTAGCGCGGGTCTCTTCTGGGTATTTGCGTTCACTGGTATGCAGGGTGCATCACTGGGTTATATCCTTAACCATTACGCTGGCATGGCTAACGGCCCACAGCTTATTATGCAAGCGCTAGGCTTAACGTCGGTTATCTTTGTGGCCTTGTCTGGTTACGCGGTTACCACTAAAAAAGACTTTTCATTCATGCGCGGCTTCCTAATTGCTGGCTTGGTGATCATGGTTGTCGGCTTGCTGGTAAACATGTTCTTGGGTAATGGTATGGTCTTTATGGCCCTTAACGCGGGTATTGCATTATTGATGACCGGGTTTATTCTTTACGATACCAGTCGAATCATTAATGGTGGCGAAACAAACTACATCCGCGCGACTATCTCACTATATTTAGATTTCTTAAACCTTTTCGTCGCTCTACTGCATTTAATGGGTATCGGAAGTGATGACTAATACCAATTAATTTTTATTGAGTTAAAATGGTCCTACTTAAGGGCCATTTTTTTTATTATGAGTAAATTTATTATCCAGGTTAACTCCCCTGCCTACGGCAGTTCATCGAGTTATAATGCCTATCGTTTTGCCGAAACAGCCTTAAAGAATGGCCATGTCGTTGATAAAGTTTTCTTCTATCAAGATGGTGTACTCAACACTAATCATCTGAACAGCCCAGCAAGTGATGAATTTGATTTGGGTAAGGCGTGGTTATCGCTCAGTGATCGCTATAACGTGCCATTGATTAATTGTGTCTCAGCGGCTCTGCGCCGTGGCGTATTGTCACAAACTGACGCTAATGAAAACCAATTATCTCATTGGAATATGGAACCTCCATTTATAATGGGCGGTTTAGGTGAGCTGGTGATTGGAATTGAATCTGCCGATCGCTTGATTAGTTTTTAGGAGTTAGCGTTGAAAAAGCTGTGTATTGTGTTTCGCCAAGGTCCTCATGGAACTGCACAAGGTAGAGAAGCCCTCGATCTTGCGTTGTTGAGTGCCAGTTTTGAGCAGGAAGTCAGTCTTGTTTTTACTGATGAAGGCCTGTTGAACCTACTTAATCATCAATCTCCAGAAACCATTGGTGCTAAGGATTATATTGCGACTTTTGGCGCCCTACCTCTTTATGATGTTGATACTATTTTGGTGTGTAAGGACTCGATGAAAGAGTTATCGCTAGTGGAAGATGATCTTAAACTTGCGGCTGAGGTCTGCGAACCACGCATGATAGCGTCACACTTTAGCCAGGTTGATGAGGTCTTAGTATTTTAATGATTTTACATCACATCCAGTCTTCACCAATGCAAAGCTCAGCGTTAAAAACATGCTTACGCTACATAGACCCCTCTGACACCATTTTACTGTCAGGAAACGCGGTAAATTGCCTGCTGACTCAAGAGTGGCAACAACGATTGAGTCCATACAAACTCATGTTGCTCGCTGATGATGTTATTGCGCGTGGCTTACAAGCCCGCTTAAGCGCTTATAAGCACATTGACTATAGTGACTTTGTAGAACAGACGTTAACCCATAAGAAAGTGATTAGTTGGTAATAGATGATTGAATATAACGGACAGCAGATAGAAACAGATCACCAAGGCTATTTAAAAGTCGCCAAGGATTGGAGTCCAGAACTCGCGTTGCTCATTGCTCAAGATGAACAAATAGTGCTTACGGATGCACATTGGGAAGTCATTAACTTTGTCCGCAATTTTTATTTAGAATTTAAAACAAGCCCAGCGATCCGCGTGTTAGTCAAAGCGATAGGACAAAAGCTAGGAGCCGATAAAGGTAACTCAAAATACCTGTATACCCTTTTTCCTATTGGACCCGCTAAACAAGCAACTAAAATCGCGGGACTGCCTAAGCCAGCAAAATGCATTTAGTGATGTTCTAATCAATTGCATCATCAATATTGACCCATCAAGCCCTATCAGTAGGGCTTTTTTGTGGCTAGTGCTTTTGGCTAAGGCAGCGAAATGCCAATTGATAGTACGATCTTTAACAATGAATGTAGTGCATGAACCTAAATGAATGGGGATCGAGTTGTAATTTGATGGTTGTACATGAGTTACTTTCCCCTTCCCCTGTCCGTACCGCTATCTAAAGCGTGTATAAGCGCGGATAGCTTGGTGATGGGCGAGTTTATTCACACAGTAAAGACGAGTGTCTTTATCGAGGATTGCTAAATTAAAGACACAAAAAAGCCCCGACTAATGTCGAGGCTTAAATGATGGTACCCGAGGCCGGACTTGAACCGGCACGCCTATTAAGCGAGGGATTTTAAATCCCTTGTGTCTACCGATTCCACCACTCGGGCAAACTCGTTGATTTTGATGATGCGTGTTATCGGTAGAAACACTGTAGTTAATCACTTAACCACTCATCAAACTCTTAATCTTTGGAGGCGCGACCCGGAGTCGAACCGAGATAGGCGGATTTGCAATCCGCAGCATAGCCATTCTGCCATCGCGCCGGTGTTAAATTGGAGCGACATATCAGGTTCGAACTGATGACCTATACCTTGGCAAGGTATCGCTCTACCAACTGAGCTAATGTCGCGTTTCAATTTAATCTGTAACCTAGTTCTTGCTTAGTTCGCTTCCCCTTGACTACGGGATGGCATTCTACCGATTTGCCCTAGAGAGTCAATCTCCAAAAATCATTTTTATGACTGTTTGATGTTAAATTCATCAAAGATAACGTTTTTTGTTCTTATTGATCGAAACTTGCTCAGTGATAATGCTTAACGCCCTGCCCGCTCAACAATACCCGGCTAACTCAGACGAATAAATGAAGAGTTCGCTTTACCCTTTTACCTTTATATCGCTATCAATAAAAACAATGTTCATTAAAAGCCGATGATTCAAGCAAATGGGTTTAATCTAGAAATAGTTACTGAGTGATTGGCTGCTGGATAATTGAAATTCAATACCGATATAAATGTAAGAGACTAAAAACAAAAACGCCTCTGTAATAGAGGCATTTTTAATAGCATTAACTCAAATCAATCTTAGCCAAGCGGCAATGATTGATAGTTAAGGCCTAACATCTTTTGCATAACACCAACGACCTGGCAGCTATAGCCAAACTCATTGTCATACCATACATACAGAATCGCACGCTTGCCATCTGCAATCGTTGCTTGAGAATCAATAACACCTGCATATCGAGAACCGACTAAATCACTTGATACTATCTCTGTAGAATCGGTGAAATCGATTTGGTTCTGCAGATCAGACTGTAGTGCCATATCTTTCAGATATTCATTTATTTCATGCTTATTAGTTTCACCATTTAGGTTCAAGTTAATAATTGCCATTGAAACGTTAGGCGTTGGAACACGAATAGCATTACCCGTTAGCTTACCTTCAAGAACCGGTAGCGCTTTAGAAACCGCTTGAGCAGCACCGGTTTCAGTGATCACCATATTTAGCGGAGCACTGCGGCCACGACGGTCAGCTGAGTGATAATTATCAATCAGATTTTGGTCATTGGTATAAGAATGAATAGTCTCTACGTGACCGTTTACAATACCGTATTTATCGTTAACAGCCTTAAGCACAGGTGTTATCGCATTTGTGGTACAGCTTGCGGCTGATACAATGGTGTCTTCTTCAAGAATGTCTGATTCGTTTACACCGTAAACGATATTCTTAATCGCACCTTTAGCAGGCGCGGTCAACAACACTTTGCTAGCACCTTTTGATTTAAGGTGTAAGCCAAGACCCGCTTCATCCTTCCAAATACCCGTGTTATCAACTACCAGCGCATTAGTGATCCCATGCTCTGTATAGTCCACTTCATCTGGAGAGTTTGCATAGATAATTTGAATATAAGTACCGTTTGCAATAATGGCATTGTTCTCTTCATCAACTTCAACTGAACCATTAAAGGGTCCATGAACTGAATCACGACGCAGTAAACTTGCGCGTTTCTCTAAGTCGCCCTTACGGCCACCACGAAGTACAATGGCACGAAGTCTAAGCTTGTTGCTTACACCTGTTCTTTCAATTAGCAGGCGAGCCAATAGGCGTCCAATACGGCCAAAACCGTAAAGTACAACATCTCTCGCTTCTGTATCTTCTTGTGTGATTGCTGCTGCCAGTTCACTGCTCATGTAAGCTTCGATTTGGCTAGCATCTTTATATTCGCGCCAGTAGTTAACAGCAAGCTTACCAATATCTACTTTGCACTGTTTTACCGCTAATTTGCTTAAAGCTTCGATAAATGGAAAGCTTTCACGTAGTCTTAGTTTGTCACCAACATGGCGACGTACTAGGCGATGTGATTTAATGATTTCAATGGTAGAGGCATTTAGTAAGGGTTTACCGTAGACGACAACTTCTACACCTTGGTTACGATATAACTTACCAAGTAGAGGCTGCATAGCCTCAGCCATTTCGAAACGTTCTTGCCAGCTTTGTAGGTGTTTATCAGCGCTCATTAACAGATCCTTTATCTCACTTTTCTGATTTTTTATCAGAAATGTTTGAGTAACAAAAAGAAAAGACCAATAATCTAGGTTATGTAGGCTATCTTTCCCCGTTTGGTCGGCGCTATTGTAATGAAAAGTCGCCTTTCAGGCTAGTTAGATATTTTATATAACAATGTAATTTTATTAGAAAAAAATACGCTTGGAGCCCCTTTTGAGTAGAAACTTTGTAATGTTTACATCATTTTTAGTATTTATTGCTTTTTTTGGGCTGTTTGGCTGTGAACCTAGCTCAAATACAGAGGCTATATGTAACAAAAATCCTGAACTTTGTTCGGATTTGCATAAAGATAGTTGGTGTCGATTCGAAAAAGGTGACCTTATTCGTGGCCGTTACAAGTTAAAGCAGACTAAAGAGCCCAGAGGTGAGCAATTATTTGACCAGTTATTGTACCTTGAAGATTATAACAAGTGCATTGAGCTAGCCGCAGGAGTACAACATATACTGCATCCTGAACGTTCTAATGATCGTGCTCGAGCATTTGGCCTTAGCTCCCAAACATTAATGCAACTTCAAGAAACCACCAGACATAGTCAAGATCCCCATTTAGCCTATTATCATTGGTCACGATTTAATGATGTCGAGTCTGGCAAGGTGTTATTTGCAGCAGAAAGAAACGGCCTTATTAAAGATATCAGATTAAAAGCCCAACTTGCGGCACATTTTTTAAGAGAAAATCCGCTAAAATCGAAACGTTTATATGCTCAAGCATTAGATGGAAGTGATAAAGACACATTCGATCCTGACTGGTTGCTCGCCTTAGCGACCATTTACCAGCAAGAACAGCGCCCAGAAATGCATTACTTACTGTCAAAAACCAATATCATTATTACCCAAGCTAATTTTGCCGAAAAAGAGATGTTAGCCATGCTCCAAGGTAATAGATTGTTGCAAGATAAATTAGATAAAGAAGCTAAAGATTTGGCAGATGTACTAAAATCTGGAAAGTATGCAGAAAGTAAGCTAAGAATCGTATTGGAACAGGACTTAAACCAAGAAACTGAGTAAAAAGCATCATGTAATTTGTATTCGGCAATATGTTTGCCAACTTACAGTTTTTTTCAATATTTAGTAGAAAAATAGCTCAATACGCGATCCATGTAAAAAAATTACCAACTTTGTTAAGAGAATTCGGCCTATTTGGCCGATATTACTTGACGGTAGCTGTCAGTTTGGTAATTTTACAACCAGATTCTATTTATACTTTTCCTTGAGGGATATGAGATGACTATCCGAGTTGCAATTAACGGCTATGGCCGTATCGGCCGCAATGTTCTACGCGCTTTATATGAAAGCGAAAAGAACCACCCAATCAAGATTGTTGCTCTAAACGATCTTGGTGATGCTTCAATCAATGCTCACTTAACTAAATACGATTCTGTTCATGGTCGTTTCGATGCGAAGGTAGAACATACTGATGAAGCTATTTTTGTTAATGAAGATAAAATTCTAACGTTCCAGGAACGTGATCCTTCAAAACTTCCTTGGAAAGAGCTAGAGATTGATGTTGTTTTTGAATGTACAGGTATATTCACTTCTAAAGAATCAGTCCAACCACATTTAACGGCCGGTGCTAAGAAAGTTATTATTTCTGCTCCAGGTAAAAACGTTGATGCAACTATCGTTTACGGTGTGAACAACGACATCATTACAAGCGACATGACGGTTATTTCAAGTGCATCTTGTACCACTAACTGTTTAGCACCCTTTGCTAAGCCGTTGAACGATGAAATTGGCATAGAATCTGGTCTTATGACGACCATCCATTCTTATACCAATGATCAGCGTTTATCTGATGTATATCATACTGACCCGCGTCGTGCTCGTGCTGCCGCGCTTAATATGATCCCAACACGTACTGGTGCCGCTGCTGCAGTAGGTCTTGTTGTCCCTGAACTTGCTGGTAAGTTTGATGGTCTAGCCGTTCGTGTTCCAACAATTAACGTTTCTCTTGTCGACCTGTCGTTTGTTGCGGCTCGTGACACAACGGTTGAAGAAGTTAACGCTATCATTGAAAAAGCGGCTTCTATCGCGCCGTTGAGTGAAGTGTTAGCGGTTAATCATGAACCTTTGGTTTCTATTGATTTTAACCACAACCCGTTCTCATCTAACTTTGATGCGACTCAGACCCGTGTTAATGGTCGTTTAGTCAAAGTGATGTCTTGGTATGACAACGAATGGGGTTTCAGTAACCGCATGTTGGATAACGCTGTTGCGTTAATGTCAGCTAAGTAAAACCTCAGATTTCTTGAGTGAAAAGCCCAGCTAAATGTTGGGCTTTCTTTTAGCTATAGATTGCGCCTACATTCACTAGACACAGATCGCCTCTGCATTTATCCGTCCTAAAAACAGTCTTTTAGCACCACTTTTTAACCGCTCGTCATATTCCCTATATTGTTTGCTCGCCACTATCATGGACAACATTCTCGTTAATCCTTTTAATATCTCTATATTAAACAACATTAAGGTTAAGCTTGAAGTGGCATAGTTAATTTGGCCATCTAGTTAGAGGTTGATATTATGGCCTCGTTATTATTTAGGTGATCGTATGACTAAACGTATAAAACGTAATTTTACCCCCGAAT
>NZ_JAKIKW010000032.1 GCF_023283945.1 Shewanella gelidimarina
AACCAAGTCAGGCCACATCAGTACAACGGTGGTTTGACGCCTGCAGAGTCTGAACGATTATTTCAGAATGACTCTAAGTCCTTGGCCAAAATTAGTTGACCACTTCACTCTAAGTCAAACGCATGCACTTGATTTTTATTGACGAATATAAAGCTTCCCTTCTGAAAGGTATGATACTGAAAGTCAATAAAGTGTCCCCCTTCGCCATGGGTGATATAAATAAAGCAAAAGTAGTTAATTCGATGAGGTTTTGAAGGGTCAAATTTACATTGAGAGAGTTTCTTATAAAAAATATCAAGGTCTAAAACTTCAACCCCTGACTTTTGAATGTTAGGTGCTCTAAATTCAACATTGGGTACACTTTTTATGCTTTTCATTTAACTTAAGTTTTTACTGGTTGCCGATTTCAAAACGGGATTAAACACCGATGTAGGACATTTCAATCATTCAAATTACCGTTCGATAACTCCAAGAAAGTTTATTAGATCTTAAAGTACTCTTTCACTATGGGACTAGTAGTAGCAACAATCAACGACGTTCTGATTAAAATGGATCGAAGCTCTCATTTTAAAATTGGTGACTAACGACATAAGATGACCACCCATATTTATTGCTCACTTAATGGCCAGCGGGGTATGAGTGAAGCTTGACGGTATCCTTATTTCTTAATCGTAAGCACAGTAAGAACCATGACATGGTCACCCATTCTCATTTCTTTGCTCTACAGTCGGTCATTATCCTGAGTTGTTATGCCTACTATTCAATAATCGAATAGTAGCTAATTTAAACTATCTGCATTTATCTCATATTATTAGCCCATCAAAACACACCGACGGCATAACCGTAACGCCACCGAATACCTCATCGAGACAACAGAGAGAGATAAATTATGAAAAAATCAACATTAGCAATCGCCCTAACGACTATCTTAGCAATCTCTGGGGCAACGTCAGTGGTTGCTGACGAAGCATTAAGTCAGACGGGAAAAAATGGCGTTACTATTGACTTAACTGGGGATTTTTATCACCCCAATGAAACCCAAGTATTACAAGAAAATGCCCCGGTTATTGAATTTTCAGGCCTAAATGAACAAGGCGGTAAAGACATCGTTGCGGGTTATATCACTGAATTTGGTAGTGATATATTTGCAGAGGCTATTAAAGATTACTTAGCCCAACTCAACGGCGCGCTAACGACTGAGCAGCTTGCTGATGTATTGAACACTAAGCAAGATATGATTAAACACTTCCCAAATGTAGTCAATTTCTATAATGGTATCGCTGATGCCACTGGATTTACAGCTGATGAAGTCTACATGGCGGCTTGGGCATCTGATGGTATGTTTGCCTATGACATTCAAGCAATAGTGAAAGAGAAATTACCTCAGCTTAAAGCTGCGACTGAATCAAACCGTGGCTGTACCGCTATCGCATGGAATAATGGTGTCATTGGTCAAAACCAAGATATGCCTCTTGCGTTAGGGGGGCACGGTGCAATCTGGAAGTCAGGTGAAATCATTGTTCAAGCTCCAGAGCCATTCTTCATGGGTATTGCAATGACTAAGAGTGTTGGTTCTACCATCAACACCATTGATACATTTAACTTTGGTGAGCTTGAACAGGGTATGCCATTAAGTGGCACATCTCTTGGACTGTTATCTAAATTTGACAATGCACAAGATATCGCTAAATACATGGATGATATCAAAATCAACTCAGCGCCTGCTTATTCGCTATCTGATACATCAGGTAATGTACTAACCGTAGAAGCACAGCGTGGTAATAACGTGGTACTTGATGGCTCTAATAAAGGCTTTGTTGTTCATACCAATCATCCTGTCGGGTTAGAAGACATTCTTGTTAATCGCTATGCAAATGGTAATGCAAAAGCATTCGATAGCGCAGTTGCAACAACGACATGGCGTCAAGTTCATGCTGAAGCATTTGCTAAGTTCTCTCCATACCAAACGGTTGACGCATTAAAAGACGTGTTATCGCAAAAGCCTTTATTTAAAACGCCGTACAAGGGTAATGCTTTCGTCAGTACTAACTCAATCATTCATGATGTTAATGCGGGCTGTTCTTATGGCACGACATGGTTAGCCTCAATGCAAGACTATACTAAAGTTTGTTTTGACTAATTTTAACGACTAGCTTAGCACCCTGAATAACGCCATAAGGTTAGTCTTATGGCGTTACATCCAATCCTCCCTACCTACTATTTCAACAAATCCCCATCACCCCTAAATAACATGGCTCTGATGATGGTTGTTGGCGCAACACACTGGTACTCAGAGAAATGACGGTAATGATGTTGTCGACTTCATTGTTGAATATTTAGGTGGTTGTCATGATGAGTAGTAAAAAAGAGGAGGGGATCAGTGCGTAGATTAGCGCTTGAAGAAGGAGACAGCCTCGCTGATAGATAGCAGGCTGCCTCTAAGTGCTAATTGGCATGGACTTACTTTGAAAGCTCAGTTGCGGTATCAACAAATATACCTTGAATATCTTTGGCCTCTCTTTCTGTTTGTCCGCCGTGCTTGAGGAAGGCAGCAATAATGGTCTGCGTTTTCTCTTCTTTAGCACGCTCAAGAAAGTAGCGTAACTCTAGTTCACTACCGACGTCTTCATCTTTGATGGAAGCGGCAATGATCTCCTTTTGCATCACAATATCCCGAACTTCCCAAGCACTTACTATTGCCAGTAACTGTTCAAGGAAAGCATTCAATTCTGCTTTAGGCACAAACTGAGTGATAATGTTTAATGCTTCTGCTTGCTGGGCAGTAAAGTCAGCACCTGTCAGTAGGGCTTGCAATGCTTTGCCTTTACCTAAGCGACGGGCAAACTGCACTGCACCTTGGCCACCGGTTGGAATATTGATGTATAACTCAGGCTGAGCAAAAGCCGAATTTTCGGTACCGTATGCTAGATCACAAGCCATCACTAACTCATTTCCACCACCACGTGCAACACCATCGACGACTGCAATTGAAAGTTGTTTCATTGCTTTTATATTGGTAATCATGTGGTTGAATTCAATAGAAGCCGCTTGTCCGCCTTGGCTACCATTAATGAGATTTAAATCCAGGTGAGCGATAAAAAATGCATCATGAAATGATTTAAATACAACCGCTTTAATTTCACGGTCACCTTTTAGTGATAAAACAAACGCGTTAATTTCATTGATTAAGTCGATTGTTAAAATATTCACTGGCGGGTTTTTGATTAACACTGTCGCCACGCCTGCTTCTGTAGATATGATTATTTTATTCATTGTGATATTCCTCTGCGGGTCGTCGGTATCGTGACGGATTATTGTGTCACGTCGAGTTTACGTAGTTACTTTAGCAATATATTTTCTACTAAAAAACAGACTAATGTGAACTATAATGATTCCATAAAGGAACCAATTGGATGTCTATGGATCTCGCCAGTCGATTATTACTATTACTCGAAGTTTCTGAATTAGGCAGCTTTGCAAAAGTTGCAGATCACCGAAATGTTAATCGTTCTGCTATATCAAAACAGATAAACAAGCTCGAACAAGATCTTGGGGTTCATCTATTAAATAGAACCACTCGGTCGCTATCACTGACCGCCGCAGGACTGGAAATGGTGAATCAAGCAAGGCATTTAAGAGCGCTGCTTAATGACTCAAAACGGCTTGCACAAAATTACCACCTAGAACCAAGAGGGGAGCTTAAAATTGCTAGCTCAGCGCTATTTGGTCGTCAATATGTTCAGCAAGCCATTCTAATATTTCAACAGTCATATCCAGATATTCATATTGAATTATTGCTAGAAGATCGCGTTGTGGATGTGGTGGGGGAAGGATTTGATATAGGCTTTCGTGTTGGTGAACCGAAAGCCTCTAATTTGATCTCTAAAAAAATAGCCCGTAATCGGCTATTAATTGTCGCTTCGCCTAAGTTTATTGCTCAATATGGACAGCCAAATACAGTGCCAAAATTAGAGAGTTTGCCTGCGGTTGTGTATTCATCTCAAGGATTGCTAATTGATAAAATCAAGTACCAAGACCCAAAAGGCGATGACACTTTTATACAGTTAAATGCGGCTTATAAAGTCAATGATGTAGAAATGTTAGTCAATACTGCGATAGCAGGCAAGATGATAGCGGTTACCACGGCGCAGACGATTGAAAACGAAATATTGGAAGGGAAATTAGAGCCGATAATGACCCATATAAAACTGGCTGATTATGGAACATTTTACGCAGTATATCCTCATCGAGATCCGCCCTTAAAAACAAAGCTCTTTATGGACACTTTAAAGAGTATCGTTGGCGATAACATCCCTGTTTGGGAATCTAGAATTCCGGGGTTTGAAAAAATGTATGGTAATAGAAGGTAGCGTGGCACGATGATAATTTTTGGGTCTTACTGCATTTAACCTTATATTTGTAATGGTTGTTTTTTGCACTAGCTTGATTCGTTGTTGCACCAAATTGAAACAAAGCCCTATTTAACAATTCAAAAAAGCGAGCTCTTCAAGCGAAAGGTAGCTCAATATTGCACCTCAATGGTTCACGGAACTGTCTGTTACTACGCTCTTTTTAAGCTATTGCACCAATAAAGAAATCAATTAATGTAACGATTTTGTAAAGTGGGAATGGTTTTTGCTCTCTTAAGTCTATGAAATTAAAAAGAGAATAGCTTTGGAGAGCAGCAATGGACAATATTAGTGACGCTATTGGGGTAATTGCGCAGGGCGCAGATACGTTATTTATCCTACTTGGTGCAATCATGGTACTGGCCATGCATGCAGGCTTTGCATTTTTAGAGGTCGGTACGGTTCGACATAAAAACCAGGTTAACGCTTTAGTGAAAATCTTAACTGATTTTGCATTTTCAGCCGTGGCTTACTTTGTGATTGGCTATCAAATTGCCTACGGCAGCCACTTCTTTGTGAGTGCCGATTCCTTAGCGGCTAATAATGGCTATGATTTAGTGAAGTTTTTCTTCCTACTCACCTTCGCCGCGGCCATTCCTGCCATTGTTTCGGGTGGTATTGCTGAACGTGGTAGCTTTCGTCCTTTCTTATTCGCTTCAGCGCTTATCGTTGCGTTCGTGTACCCGTTGTTTGAAGGCATGATTTGGAATGGTAATTTTGGCTACCAATCTTGGTTAGCGAGCACTTTCGGCGCAGAGTTTCACGACTTTGCTGGCTCAGTGGTTGTGCATGCTATGGGTGGCTGGTTAGCGCTAGTGGCTATTTATTTTTTGGGCGTGCGCGGCGGTCGCAAACCGGGCGTTGCCTTTGCACCTTCAAGTATTCCTTTTCTCGCATTAGGCTCATGGATATTAATCGTCGGCTGGTTTGGCTTTAACGTGATGTCAGCGCAAACACTGGGTGGTGTTAGCGGGCTGGTGGCACTCAACAGCTTAATGGCGATGGTGGGCGGAACTATTATTGCGCTTATCGTCGGCAAGAATGACCCTGGATTTATTCATAACGGTCCATTAGCGGGTTTAGTTGCTGTGTGTGCAGGTTCAGACCTAATGCACCCTATCGGTGCATTTGTTGTCGGTGGTGTGGCCGGTGGATTGTTTGTCATGGTGTTCACTAAATTGCAGCGTAGCACTAAAATTGATGATGTATTAGGCGTGTGGCCATTACACGGTTTATGCGGTGTTTGGGGCGGTATTGCGGCGGGCATATTTGGTCAACAGAGTTTTGGTGGTCTCGGCGGCGTTAGCTTTATGTCGCAGCTGGTGGGCACTTTGACCGGAATTGCTTTTGCCTTAATTGGCGGCGTGATTATTTATGGCATTATCAATAAGATCTCAAGCTTACGTTTAAGCCAAGAAGATGAATATATCGGCGCCGATTTAGCCATTCATAAAATTGGTTCGACTAGCTTTGATAAGTAAAATCAATATTGGATAAGCAATGCGCCTAGCTATCAGGTTTTAGATTGACACTAAGGTTCACTTCACAACGAACTGGCCAGCCATTAGTCGCTAGATGGGTGGCTGACTCGATCTTTCCGGTTCATCAAATTGCTTAACCACCCTGTATAGAGGAATTAAAATAGCAGGCCAATTAGAGGGAGAAACGGATGTTTAAAGCGAACACGATGGGTCACTTCGTCCTTAAAACCCGACAGCGGGTCACAGTTTTCTCTATAACAACTCACTAGGATGTTGCTTATCTATTTATTAACACTGCCGATTAGCGGAGTCTAACGATGCCCCATATAGCTCATTCCCCAAAGCCTATTATTCTCGATTGCGATCCAGGCCATGACGATGCCATCTCACTTATTCTTGCGTTAAGCAGCAGTAAACTGCAGCCTTTGGCAGTGACTACCAGCGCCGGTAATCAAACGCCAGATAAAACCTTGAACAATGCTCTGCGGATCCTGACCTTGCTCGGTCGCAGTGATATACCTGTTGCTGGTGGTGCTATCAAGCCATTATCCCGCGAGCTTATCATTGCTGATAATGTTCACGGTGAGAGCGGTCTCGATGGTCCTGAGTTGCCTGAACCCAGCTTTATGCCGTTAAATAAGTCTGCGATAGAATTGATAGCGGAAAAAGTCCGTGCTAGCAACGAGCCAGTCACTTTGGTCCCCTCTGGACCGCTGACCAATATTGCGCTGTTCCTATCAACTTATCCTGAGCTGCATAGCAAAGTTGAGCGCATCGTCTTGATGGGCGGAGCTGCCGCTGCCGGCAACTGGACTCCCGCGGCTGAATTTAATATTTTTGTTGATCCAGAAGCCGCTGATATGGTGTTTAAAGCGGGGATCCCCATTACTATGTGCGGATTAGACGTTACCCACCAAGCGCAAATCATGGATGAAGATATTGAGCGCATTAGGAAAATCCCCAATCATGTGGCCAAATGCGTAGCAGAGTTGCTCGATTTCTTCATGATTTACCACAGAGACCCTAAGTGGGGCTTTGAAGGTGCACCATTGCATGATCCTTGTACCATCGCTTGGTTGCTTAAACCTGAGTTATTTACCAGTTATGATTGCTGGGTCGGGATTGAAACTAAGGGCGAATATACCCAAGGTATGACAGTCGTTGACCGATATCACCTGACGCAGCGTCCGCACAATACTCAGGTGCTGTGCGATATTGATAGAGCTGGCTTTGTCGATCTGATTGTTGAATGCTTAACTGCTTACAATAACGAAAGCTAATATAAGCGCGAATACGAGAACCTGACGCCAGCCATACTGTAAGAAGGCGGGTGTGCACAAAGAAGGGTAACCGAAAGGGAGCGCAATATTGCTTGTGCTCCTTTAGATATTTAACCGTAATATAGTCAATCCCTATCTTGCCCTGTATCATACGTGCCAGACATATATGATGAAGACTGACAAGATGAGCAATGCCAATAAACCTGCTACCAATGCGCTACTAAAACAAGCCCACAAAAACATGCCTTTAGGTGTAGCAGATAGCTACCGCTATTGGGGTGAAGAAAATACCGTATTTGTTAAAAGCAGCCTGGGTTGCACCATTACCGATGCCGACGATCAGCAATTTATTGATTTTCGCCTCGCTTACGGGCCTATCATCTTGGGTTATCGAGATAGCCGAGTCGACCAAGAAGTGGTCGCAGCGATCACTGAACGTGGCACGATTTCTGGCTTTTCAACCGATCTTGATTCTCAAGTCATCGAACTTATTAAGCAGATGTGTCCGAATATTGAAAAGATGCGCTTTGCCAACTCGGGTACCGAAGCGGTGATTGGTGCGGTACGTACTGCGCGTGGTTTTACCGGTCGTAATAAAATTGTTGTGGTTGAGGGCGGTTTTCACGGTCTATACGACGAGATGATGTGGAAATCAGATGTTGATAATTGGGATGACACCACAGAAGAGGCCCCTAAGATTGCCTCATTTGGTGGCGGTATTCCTGAAGCGAGTCGTGAACATTTAGAAACAGTACCGCTTAATGACTTTGCCGCTATTGATGAGGTCTTTACGCGTGTCGGTGATGATATCGCAGCTATCGTGATTGAGCCTATATTAGGCAACTGCGGCAGCATTGCGTCGAGCCAAGAGTACATGCAAAAGTTGCGTGATATCTGTGATGCCAATGGCACCCTGTTGATTATGGATGAAGTTAAAACGGGTTTCCGTGTTGCTAAAGGTGGCGCGCAGCAACTGTATGGTATTCATGCTGATCTAACCACCTACGCTAAAGCGATGGGCAATGGTTATCCGGTCGCCGCCTTTGGTGGCCGCAAGGATGTCATGGATGTGATCAGTTTTGGCAAGAATGGCGTTACCCATGGTGGCACGTATACCGCCAACATGATTGCACTTAGTGCCGCAAAAGCGACATTAACGATTTTGAACGAAACCGATGCCTATGACAGTATTAATAAAGCCGGCGCAGACATTCAACAGGTGTTATCTCGGGTATTTACCAAGCACGGTATCGAGCATAAGTTTGCTGGCCCTGATGCGATGTTTGGCATCCACTTTGGCAGCGAAGTACCGCATAACTATCGTGACTGGAAGAAAACCGACAGTGACTTGTATACCGAGTTTGCGCTTAACTTGATTCAAAGCGGCATCATGCTGGAACCTGATTCTCGCGAGCCTTGGTTTATCTGTGAATCTCATAAAGATATCGATCTGGTCAAGCTGGAAGATATTGCCGATGCCGCTATGGCAAAAGCTATCGCAGACCGCAAATAAAGCAGCCCTAAATCTAGGTTAATAGCCTAAGGTTTTTGATATAAAAAAAGAGGTTAGCCCTAGGGTTAACCTCTTCTGTCTCAAGACTAAAATAAGACACAGGATTGATGATTTTTATAAACGTTTCACACTAAATCTTTCGCAGTAAACTCTTCACTCTTATCTCTCCAAATTAAGCTCTGCGCATTAAGCTGTTCACACTAGGCTTGCTAGCATGTCATCTGAATATGTCACCAGGTCATGACCTTCGCGAACGCGGGCGACATAGTCAGGATTAGCGATAAACGGTCTGCCGATCGCTAACAGATCAAATTTATTTTCGGCAATAGCGGTGCTGCCCGTTTCGGCGCTATAACGTCCTACACCAACTAGAGTCTTACTGTAAACGCTGCGTACGTAACTTGATGCACGGCCATCGAGATAATCAAACTCCATGCTGTCATCAAAAATGCCGATATGCAGAAAAGCCAAATCACGCAGCTCAAGCTGAGCCAATAAGTAATCAAACACGCCGCGGTCTTGTTTGTCTCCGGCCATATTAAAATAAGCGCCCGGTGACACTCTAAGTGCGGTTCTATCACTGCCAATACGCTCACTGATAGCATCGATTACTGCTAACGGAAAGCGGGCCATGTTTTCGGCTGTTTGACCATATTCATCGGTGCGATGATTACTGGCGTGATGTAAAAACTGGTCGATAAGATAGCCGTTAGCGCCGTGGATCTCGACACCATCAAAACCTGCATCTATCGCGTTTGCCGCAGCCTGAGAGTAATCAGCGACTAACTGCACTATCTCGTCATGGCTAACAGCTTTAGGGACTTGATAGGTTAAATCACGCTGTCTGGGAACCGTTCCCTCTAGGCCAACGGCAGAGGGGGCGACGGCTTGAGTCGAACCAGATTTTTCAAAAAAGTGTGGGTGAGCCACTCGACCTGTATGCCATAGCTGCGCAAATATTTTGCCACCAGCGTTATGCACGGCATCGGTCACGACTCGCCAACCCTCAATTTGAGCTGGGGTAAACAGACCGGGTGTGTTGGGGTAGCCTTGGCCATCGGGACGAATAATGACGGCTTCAGAGATGATTAGACCCGCTTCAGCGCGACGAGCATAATAGTCCGCCATGGCTTGAGTTGGCACTAATTCATCATCTGCCATACAACGAGTCAATGGCGCCATCAGGATGCGATTTTGTAGGGTGATGGTCTCGTTGAGCGCAAAAGATTGAAATAGGTTATCCGTCATAGCGACCTCGGTATCTTGAATGAACATTCAAGATATTCTTATTTGAATAATCATTCAAGTATTATTTTGAACAAACATTCAAAATTAAGTACAATCAATCTATCGCCGATTAATGAGTCAAATCCCGGAGTCCAAACCCGTATGCGTAATGCCGAATTTGATAGAGAAAAAGTACTGAGATCTGCCATGACTGCTTTTATGGACAAAGGTTACGGTAAGACGAGTATGCAAGATCTCACTAAAGCCACAGGTTTACACCCTGGCTCTATCTACTGTGCATTCGATAATAAGCGGGGGCTTTTATTAGCGGCCTTAGCGCAATATAGAACCGATAGAAGTGCCGAGTTTCTGCGGTTTTTCTCTGGGAATAAGCCTGTATTAGTCGAACTAAAAGCGTATCTGGATAACATCGTTCAGGAGTGCATCAGTTGCGAAGCCGCTAAGGCTTGTTTACTGACTAAAGCGCTTAATGAGATGGCGCAGCAAGATGAAGAAGTGCAAACAATCATTACCGAGAACCTAGCCAACTGGCAGCAGGGGATCGCCGATGTGTTGGCATTAGCTCAAACTAAAGGTGAGCTGAGCGCTAAACGTGATAGCCAACATTTGGCGCGCTTTTTAGTCATGGGCATTTATGGTTTAAGAACCTTTGCCCACACACACCCTAAAGGCGAAACACTGCAAGAACTTGCCGACCAACTCTTTTTCGATATCACCGCTTAGCGTCGCTGATGGATACCGAAGCTACCTGGATATGCCACTGAATCCAGCACTTCCAAGTGGCTTGGATATAAAAGGCTAACGCACTGCTCTGCACACTCTGACACCGCAAGCGTAAACTCACCTTGTCGCACCATCAAATATCGAGACAACAGCATGCTGTTTGAGGTATTCATTCCGGGTCTTTCTTACTCATAAAAATGGCTGGTCGAGTCTTTTTTATGAACGATAATCCTTTTATAGCCTGTTTATTAACATGTATTTTTACTGTAACGACCTAAATAATGAGCTGTCACTAAATGGCAACTTTACAGTGACGCTTTAATTTAGAATGACCTTATTGAAGAGTAACTCACGATAAATACGTCATTAATATCGAAGTTGTTCAGTCTTTCTTATTGTATGAATAGAGGTTAACTATGAAAAATATTATCGCATTAGGGCTTTTACTTACTTCATCTACTGTATTTGCTAACCCAGCCCCTGTTCAGGGTGGTTTTATCGGCCCAAGCACTGTGTCTATCAATACGGTATCTGGAGCGTTAGATGCAGCTGATGACACTGCTGTTGTATTGACGGGTTATATCGTCGAGTCGTTGGGTAATGAAGAGTATCGGTTTAGTGATAAGAGTGGTGAGGTTATTGTTGAAATCGATAATGATGAATGGGGTAGCCTTGAAGTGACACCTTCAACAAAAATCACCCTCCATGGTGAGGTTGATAGCGAATGGAAAAAGACCAGCATTGATGTTGATGGATTGCAGTTAGCTGACTAATATCAATCAGAATTCGGCGTATTTGACATAAAGTGATTAAACTTGAATACTGAGATTTGTTACCGTTATAAAAATCAAGACTATAGTAAAGAATAGAAAAGTGGCATGGGGTTATAGACATTGTCGATAAATAACAGCAGTAAGTTTTATTAGCGGCGAATCATCACTTCTAACAACACTTTAAATGGTTTGATGATTGGTTTAATAAATCATCAGAAATAAATATTGATTAAAAATCAAAATTTTATAATAAATCAGCATGCTATTGGAGACGATATGACATCAGTCAATAAATGTACAACATTTGCAATAACCTTACTGTGTGTTAGTTCATTAGGTACCGCTCAGGCCGAACAGTATGTGTTTCCTGAAAAAGGACAAACCGCAGAACAACAAACGGCCGATGAAGCCAGTTGTGATACATGGGCGGCAACAGAGTCAGGTTACAATCCAAGTCAACCGCAAGCAGCACCCGTTGCAGCCGCTCCTACTCCAGAGCAAGGTGCTGAACGCGGTTCAGGGATGCGTGGAGCCATCTCAGGCGCCGCAACCGGTGCTGTTGTTGCAGAGATAGGTGATGATGATAGAAGTGATGCTGCAGCCAATGGCGCCGCAGTAGGGGCTGTTGCAGCAAGACGACAAAGCCGTCGACAAAATGCTAATGAAGCTGATCAACAGGCGGCAACACAGCAACAAGCGCAAGCCGAAGTGCAAAGCAGTAATACTCAAGGAACGGAAGACTTTAATCGCGCCCGTTCAGCGTGTTTAGAAGGTAAGGGCTATAGCGTTAAATAATACTAACCTCGGTGCTAATATATGTAAGGGACGATGACCATCGTCCCTTTTTGATGTAAACCTCCCGCTCTAAACACTCATGACTAAGCCAATTAAGATCTAATATTCCCACCATAATCGTCAAGCTGCAGGCAATCAAACTTACTTTTGTATTTAGCCCATTTTGCTCATTAGAGTCAGAGATCCCCTTTGCCTGCGTCGCTTGTTTATAAGCGAATCCTTAATCGTTAAAGTTGTTGTCGATTTGTAATTCTTAGTTAGATCATCTAACCTGTTTTTTCATTTAAAGGGCATTGCATCACGGTTTAATCCGTATAAATAAGGTCTATAGGGCTTATGCAAACGGCCACAGGAGAAACATGTCAGACTCTGATATATCACCTCAATTCAGTTCAAAAATGGGCATTACTGATTATAAAAAAGTAATCCAAGATGCCGACAACTACTTCAATAAGCACTTTACTCACGTTGCTATCGACGAAATTGTAAAGTTACGCGCTGATTTTTTTGATTCCTTGTTGCTCCACCTCTGGGAATGCGCCGATCTCGCGACCGAAAACCTCTCTCTCAATGCTGTCGGCGGCTATGGCCGTCAAACATTACACCTGCACTCCGACATTGATATTTGCGTGTTATTTTCGCAAGAGCTGAGTCCGCATCAAGAGACACAAATAGGGCAGTTTTTTACCCAACTATGGGATATTGGTCTAGAGCTTGGCCATAGTGTTTTAGCCCTGAATGAAATTGATAAAGCGTGTGAAGACATCACTATTGCAACGTCACTGTTTGAAATTCGCCATTTAACAGGACCAGAGTCTCACGCTAGACAGGTGTTAGAGAGACTCTATGGCGATGATCTCTGGAGCAGTGAAGCGTTCTTTAAAGCCAAATTCAGTGAGCAAGATGAACGCCATAAAAAGGCACAAGGCAGTGCTTTTAGCCTCGAGCCTAACCTAAAAAACAGCCCCGGTGGTATGCGCGATATCCAAACGCTTATCTGGGTAACCCGCAAGTATTTTGCCGCAGAAGATATGGCTGCCTTAAGGCGATTCGGCTTCTTTACCGCCGACGAACATGCAGAATTACTAGAGTCACAACATTTTATCTGGCGTACACGTTGGGCATTACACGCTGCAGCGCAACGTTCTGAAAACCGACTGCTTATCTCTTTGCAAAGTGATGTTGCTAGGCTGATGGGCTTTGGCGACAACAGTCACCTTGCCATCGAAAAAATGATGCGTCAGCTATACCGTGCCATGAGGCGGATTAGCGAACTTAATCAAATGTTATTGCAGTATTTTAAAGATGAAATACTGGTACAAACAGACAAAAAGTCGATAGTGCTAAATCAACACTTCGAAATAAATGGTCGGCAGATAAATGCTCGCCATGATGATGTCTTTGTTGACCGTAAGCAGCTTATTGCACTATTTATTCATATTGCAGAAAACGCTAACGATATTGATGGTATTTCGCCGCAAACGATTCGACTAATACGCCAGGTGAGACGACGCCTATTAGGCGACTTGCAAGATTTTGATCGCTGCCGTAAAGAGTTTCTCGCGCTATTTCGTCATCCTCAAGGCATGGGGCTCGCGCTGACATTAATGCATAGACATGGCATTTTAGCGTCGTATCTTCCGCAGTGGCGCGAAATTGTTGGTCAGATGCAATTCGACCTCTATCATGTTTATCCCGTTGATGAGCATACGCATAAGTTACTCAAAAACTTATATTCCCTCGGCGGCAAAGCTGAAATTCCCTCGCTTGCCCAGCCTAGCGCTGTTTACAAAGCGATAGAGAATAAAGAGGTATTGCTATTAGCGGCTTTATTCCATGATCTAGGCAAGGGACGCGGTGGTGATCACAGTGAATTAGGCGCTGTCGACGCGCTGCAATTTGCTAAATTTCATGAGCTAAAACCTTCACAAGCTAAGGTGATCGCTTGGTTAGTTAAAAATCATCTTTTGTTATCGTTATCCTCTCAGCGGTTAGATATATATGACCCGTCAGAAGTTAAGAATCTGGCCAAAGCGATTGGCACTAAAGCCAGACTCGACGCTCTCTATTGCTTAACGGTTGCCGACATTAAGGCGACCAATGATGATCTGTGGACTAACTGGAAAGCAACGTTGCTGCGAGATCTCTATTTGTCGATTAGTTATGCACTGCGTAATGGCTTAGAAAATGTTTTAGAGCAGCGAACTATCGTCCGTGAACACAAAAATGAAGCGCTAGAACTGATAGGCCTGAGTGAACATCCTGATGTGATTAAACAGCTTTGGAAACGTTTGCCGCTCTCCTTTTTCAGTAATGCTCAACCTAGTGAAATTGCGCGCTATTCTAAAGCCATGACACAACACCCTGCAGAGCATTCACTTATTTTGCTCGATGAAAGTAGTACTAAAGGCAGCAGCGATCTGTTCGTTTATATGAAAGATAAGCCGGGTCTGTTTGTGACACTGTTTAATACCTTAGCCTCGCTACAGATCTCGGTTCAGCAAGCGAATATATCTAGAACTAAAGATGGCTATGTGGTGGAGTCTTTAAAAATACTCGACTACGATCATCACCCAATAAGAACCGCGGGGCGACGTGAACGTATCAAGCAAAGGCTTAAGCAAGTCTTGTTTGAAAATAGAAAGCTGCCTAAGAAGCGCCTCAATAGCAACATTGGGTCATTCGTCAGTGAAGCTAAAGTAGAATTTTTACACTCTCGTAAAAAGGATAGAACGCTGATCAGTGTTACTGCGCTCGATAATCCACAATTTATGAGCCACTTCTGTAACGGTTTCAGGCTATTTGAACTCAATATTCACTCTGCGAAAATAACGACTGTAGGTGAGCAAGTTGATAATGTCTTTTTGGTGTCTGATAAAGAGGGGCAATCATTAGATGATGAGAACAAACAAGCGCTAAAATCTTTCTTTGTCGATATGATTAACGAACAAACTCCTGCTTAATTCATTATTATTTCAGCCCCCCCCGCTTATTCATCGAATAGGCAGGGGAGCCGTTAATTGAACTCCGTAAGTACTTTACTGCAAGTCGATATTAGCGATTAACACTGGCTAAATTGGCAGCCAACTTATCTTGTGTACTCTCTCGTTTGTTAGCTTTAGCGATAAAGAATAACCCTATGATGGGCACAATAATGGCCGCGTAAGGGATCATGCCAGCTCCCATGTGACTATCAAGTACCATCCCACCTAGGAATCCACCAAATGCATTGGCTAAGTTAAATGCTGATATGTTGGCTGTTGCCGCAAGCTCTTGACCTTCACCACCGTGATTCATGACGCGAAGCTGCATAGCCGGTACATTGGCAAATGAGGCTATACCGAATACAAATAGGGCTACAACAAACAGAATTGGGTTATCAATAACCAGACCGACAATAATAAGGGAAACAATCATCGCAATTGCCCAGAACATTGACGCTTTTCTAAGATCCTTGTCTGAAGAGCGGCCACCAAGTGTGTTGCCAATAATGAGGCCTAGACCAACAATCGCGAGGATCCAAGTGACAGCATCTTGGCTATAACCTGCAATGTGCGTTGCTATAGGTGCGATGTATCCATAGAGGGCCATGAAACCTGACCAAGCTAACGCTGTGATGGCTAAGCTCATTATGAGCATTGGATTTTTGAATGCCTGTAGCTGACTTTTTATGCTTTTTGCTTCACCGTGTCCCGTTGACTTGATAGACATTAGAATTGAAATCATGGCGATGGCGCCAAAAGCGGCAACGATAAAGAAGGTGTTGTGCCATCCAAATTTTAGGCTGATCCAAGTGCCAGCAGGAACACCTAGTACATTGGCAAGTGTCAGACCCGCAAACATTTGACCGACTGCGCGACCGGCCATTTTCTCTGATACTAAGCCTGTCGCAACAACTGCACCTATCCCATAAAAGGGGCCCTGTACCAAGCCGGCAATCACTCGACTAAGAAGGAGTAAATTATAAGTTGGTGCTAGCGCCGACATTATATTGCCGATGATGAACAATGCCATCAAGCCAATAAGTACTTTTTTCTTATTAAAACGGGCTAGATAAATCGTTAGTATTGGGCCACCGATAACAATGGCTAATGCGTATGCACTGATTAAATATCCTGCCTGACCTTCTGTAATTGATAGTGAAGTTGCTATCTGAGGAAGAATGCCTGCGATAACGAATTCTGCTGTGCCGATAGCGAAGGCTGCAAGTGTGAGGATCCAGACCTGGAAGGGCATCTTTGCTTTATTCATGATTGATTACCTGAGTTTATTTTATGATTTCTGGGGTATGGATTTCCACACCGGATAGCTTTTTTCTGTATTAATTAACGAGCGCGCCACCGTCAACATCAATGATGGATCCCGTCATATATGGGTTGGATATAGCCATGACATAAGCCATGGCTATATCCGCAGCAGTACCCGCTTTACCTGCGGGTAAATTGCGTTTGGCGTTTTCGTACATGGCTTCACGGGAGGGGGTATCCATATTTTTATATGCGGTGGTCATTGTTAACCCCGGGCTCACCGCGTTAACTCGAATAGGCGATAGTTCTTTGGCTAGCACTTTTGTTACAGCCTCTAACGCCGCATTAATAGCAGTTTTTACATAAGTATTAGCGACTACCTTGCGTGAGAGCATTCCCGTCGTCAGCGTGATTGTTCCATTGGCTGTCATGTAACGAGCAGCATGCTTAGCAACATTAATGGCACCCCAAAATTTGATATCGAAGGCTTTTTTTGCATCGTCAATGGCAACGTCTATTACTTTCCCTGCGGGGGCATATGAGCCCGCTGTAACCACAAGATGTTCGAAAGGGCCAATGGATTCGAAATAACGATGTACCGCTTTCTCGTCACTGATATCTAAGCCCGTCGTACGGCTTGCTACATGAACAATGTTACTGCCATTATTAACGTGTTTTGCCACGGCCTCACCGATACCTGATGCACCGCCAATGATGACGTAGGTGGTTTTTTTCTGGTCCATGGTTAGTTCCTTGCAGTTGTTATTGATGACAGTTGCTATTATATTCATTCGTATTGATTTGATAATTGGGTTAAATACGAAGTCATTATTCGTATTAGCTGAATAATGGGGCGGGCGTGGATAAATTCTCTGATATGGAAATGTTTGTAAGCATTGTGAAACATCAAGGGCTGGCAGCGGCAGGGCGTGATATTGGTCTTTCTCCTGCCACAATGACGGCAAGGCTTCAGGCACTTGAAGAAAGGTATGCGGTGAAGATGCTTAATCGAAGTACCCGACATATCTCTCTGACAGATCCGGGGGCTTTGTACTACAAGGCGTGTATTGAGATCTTAGATAATGTCAGTGAAACTGAGGCTCTGATCCAGAATGGTGTTAAGGAGGTGAAAGGTTCACTGAAAATAGCGGCGCCAAAGGATGTCGGTAAACAATATATTCTTCCTATACTGTCTGAGTTTTGTAACCAGTATCCCGATGTAGTGCCCTATCTATATTTGAATGATAATATCTCCAATATTGCCGAATCGGGTATGGATATCGTTATTCGGTATGGTGAGCTAGCTGATAGCAGCTTGATATCACGACAATTGTCGGCCAGTAGGCGAGTGCTATGCGCATCGCCAGAGTACCTCAAAAAACATGGAACACCATTAACACCACAGGATTTGGTGAAGCATCACTGCCTTGCAATGCTGCGCAGTAATGAGGAGTTAAAGACATGGCATTTTCAAGATAAAGATAAGAGGAATTCAATCACTGTTGTACCAAAGCGTTTTTCGGATGACGGTGAGGTTATCCGATGTTGGGCATTGGAAGGGGCTGGAATAGCGCTTAAATCAGCTTTAGATATCCAAGATGATATTGATAATCTACGCCTTGTCACTGTGCTCAATGGATACATGAAGAACTTCAATGCATCGACGTCAGTCTCGAGTGCAGACTTGAATGTGGTGTACATCAGTAAGCAATATCAACCTAAAAGAATTAGGTTGTTCTTAGATTTTTTGATTGATAAGTTCCATGACCAATCAGGCTAATACGACGAAAACCGCTTATTTGGCATTTTAATGATTCAACCCATAGCTCCCCGATTTGGCCACTTATCAATAGCCGGTTAACCTCCAACATCAACATCAACGACTGTTCTTTCGCTATTGTCGATGACGTTACCATTGTGCAAGCCCACTTCGTTGTTGCAGTAACTTAAAGGGAATAACCATTTCTATATTAATGCGTCTAGAATTGAGCTCGCACACCGCCTCTGAAACGAGCATCTTCAAGTAGAATGGGTATATATCTGCACAGTCATGAGGCTTGTCTAAGTCACAGCCGCTTTCCAAGCCCCTAATACTATTTCTTATGATGTTTGTAATGAATTTCATGACGATGTAGCGTGGTTTAGGCTGATTATCTCCACAGATTAAACATTTACACTCTCCCTATAAATTATTCGAGAGTGAATTATGACAATTTCAAATAACACTAAACCCGCTAGTCGCTTAACGTCTTTATCGCTTGATTTAGCACCATATCCCTTAGTCACCACTGAAACCATAAAGGCAAGAGTAGAGGCTACTAATGGTCTGTCTTCCGCTTATCTTGATACCACTCTGAGTGGCTTGAAGCACCTGTTCATGAAGTGATTTAGCTTGAAAATCATTAGTGATGAATAAGGATTAAACACCGATAAGTCAATGGTGCTTATTAAGTAACGTAGTAATAAAAAGACAGGTTACAAAGGAAATATAAATGCAGACCGAAATAGTCAACGTACCCCCTTTTGTCGCTTTTACCGTCGCGATTATGGTGCTGTTCTACGGCAAATATCTTACGATGAAATATGAATTCTTGCGTAAATACAGTATCCCAGAGCCAGTAGTTGGTGGTTTTGCTTGTGCTGTTTCAGTGGGGGGACTGTATTACTTTTTTGGCTATCAACTGACTTTTGAGTTGGAAGTTATGGAGTGGTTACTCGTTTATTTCTTTACGGGTATCGGCTTAAGAGCGGATATTAAGACGTTATTAAAAGGCGGAAAGCCTCTGTTACTCCTGCTTTTATTAGCCTCTAGTTATATTGTAATGCAAAATATTCTAGGGGTGACTATCGCCAGCTTATTTGGACTCGATCCTAAGGCTGGCTTGATGTCGGGCTCGGTAGCATTAACGGGGGGAGTGGGTACAACCATGGCGTGGGCCCCTACATTTGTGAAAGAGCTTGGCATTGCGAATGCGACTGAACTAGGCGTTGCGTCTAATACCTTAGGGCTTATTGGTGCCTGTTGTATTGGGGGGCCGATTGCCGCCTATTTAATTAAACGTCATAAGCTTGAGGTCAGCGCGAGTGATGATCTCACTATTGGTGCTCGCCATGAATCTGAAGCGGCAGGTATCAGTGTTACTTATTTTGGTGTGTTGCGTGCGTGGTTGTGGTTAAACGTATCAATGATGCTTGGTTATAGTTTGAATGAAGCGTTGCAAGCGGCGGAAGTTAAATTACCGCTGTTTGTAGCGTGTCTGTTGGCGGGCATCGTCGTTGGTAACTTCGGTCGTTGGGCATTAGGTTACTTAAACCGGCCTACATTACATAACTATGCTGAAGAAGCAGAGCAAGGTTTAACGCTCATTTCTGATCTTTGTTTGGGGATGTTTTTAACCATGGCATTGATGAGCCTGCAGATCTGGAAGCTTGAGGGCAGCTTTGTTTATATTTGTACCGTTGTGGGACTACAAATCTTGATGTCTGCGTTGTTCACTACTTTTGTTGTGTTCAGAGTCATGGGGAAAGACTATGGCGCTGCCGTTATTTGTGCCGGTTTTGGTGGTGTAACGCTTGGCTCAACTGCCACTGCTATTGTTAATATGCAGGCGGTAACACAGCAATATGGTGCAGCTCGTCAGGCATTTATTGTTGTGCCATTAGTCTGTGGGTTCTTTATCGACATTGTTAACGCGATGGTGATTAATTTTATGGTTTACTTCTAATGCTATAATACCAATTGCATTAAGTATTTGACCAATTCAGAGCGCCTCAGACTTTTCAATTCAAGGCACATTGGTGAAGAAATGGTTATTCCCTTTTAAGCTAATGCAAAGCAGAAGTGGAAAGTCTGAGTCCCTCACGTAGTGCGGCCGACGTTTAAATCAAATGGCAAAGCCCTTTAAGCTTCGTTGTGGGCTTTGGATATAGAATAACTATTAGCTTCAATCCCCCATCTTGCCTACAGGGCTTTGAATTCCCGCTGAATGGTCAAACTTTTAATGCAATTGGTATAACACGGTTTTGAATTCGCGAGAGCGCTCATACAAAGAGAATATAGTGATTACTGTCCAGCACAAAATAATAACTATGACCCCCATAGTTATTATTTTTTGGAGTGCTGGCGTTGAAGATATCACAGCAAATGTTTAACGCTTGAGTGCTGATTTAGATAGCCTTCAGAATAATGTCATGAGGAGTAGGAGTCAGTGAATTGCCCTTACTTATTTGCCTTTTTTCGATACAGCGTGTACTGCTACGGTCTGATTTTTAATGATATGTCCCTTTTTTATTCCTTTGATAGTGCCTACAGCGGCAACGATCCAAGAAATAAATAGGCCTATAAATAAAATGACGGCCGCCCATCGAAATACATCCAAATCGGTATGGATTGCCAGCTGAATCGTCCCGGTTACGCAAGTGCCGACAGGGAATGTGAATGCCCACCACGTTAACGCAAAAGGCATCTTATTACGCAGCGCGCGTAAAGTGAGTAGGCTTACTAATATTGACCAAAAAAAGGCGAATCCCCAAACCGGCACACCATAAATAATCGCCATATTATTCATGGTGTCGGCAATAGGACCTTCAACAACAAGTAATGCCGCAGTCCCTAATGCCCCCGCCGCAGTAATCGACTGCCCTAGCGGTCCCAATACTATCCAAAGAGTGGGGACTCGAGCACCACCAGAAGTGCCAGAATGCGCTAAACGACTCCAGATCATGGTGATAATAATGAAGGCACTAAACAAACTCACCCCAAACATGGCATAACAACCATAAAGCATCAGTTGCTGTATCTCAGGATTGGCTACATAGGGGATAAGCATTGCCCCTATTGCGGCAGACACCATCGGCGGAACCACAGGCATCAGCCAGCCACCAAAAGCACCGTCATCACGCACTTCATAGTAGGTGAATAAACGATAGGGAATGGCAATGGAGACGATTAGACCACTCACCGTACCTAAGATCCAAAGTGCCCACGCTATTGTTAACGTTGTCGGCTCTGAAAAAAGATGGTTACCATATAAAATGGTTCCGCCTGCCACGGTTAATAATGCCATCGGAGGCGCACCGAAAAACTGTGCCATGATCGGATCATTCAATTGGCGCTTTAGGATATGAGGCTTGACTATGGCTTGCAGGATTTTAAGTAATACCATGACTATGAGCATTAAAAATGCCAACAGCCAAATAGCGATTCCGACGTTGGTTAACGACTTACCAATAAAAGGTAAGTTAGCCAGTGCATTTGCAATAATGCCGGTGCCCATCACAGAGGCAAACCAGTTGGGTCCGATTTCGGTGCTTAATTCTACTTGATCATTTTCAGTCATAGTTAGGTTTTTGTCTTTGTTAATCTGACGGGGAGTTATAAATTTAATGTTAGTATATATAAGGATAAGTAGTAATTCTGTTGTTCGAGATAATATTTATAATAATGAGCTACTTCAGAGTAATTACTGAATAGAAAACTTAATTCTAGTACTGAAGCTTTACGACTATGTCATTAAGAATCGAGTAAACTTAAGCTGGATTCAAGTAATGATTAAATCGGTGCAGAGTAAACTTTTGAAATACAGTTATGAATGAAGCCATCACAATTTCACTGCCGTCCCTTATTCACCGAATAGGAAGGGATGCCGTCAATCGAGCCAAAGTTGTTGCTAGCCAGTATCGCTGCGAGCTTAAACGTGTTCGGCGCTCCAGAAACTGGGGGCTCTCTGGTGAGGCGATCAACATTCAATCATTTGCAGGGCAGTTGAAAGCGGAGTCATTAACAGCGCTGGAGTTGAAGACGATTGATGAGAGGGGATTTCGTTATCTTGTTCAAAAGATTGAAACTGCCTTGCTTGATCATGCTGACAAGTTGGAACCTTTAACGGTAAAGTTAATTCGTTTAATTAACGAAAATCCCAACATCACCTTGGCCGAATTGATACACGTCACCGATTGCACCATGAGTGAAGCCAGAACCGCTCGTTTTGATGCCGACTCTTGGTAGTGCGGCATCTCAACGACAGGGCTTGGTATTAAGTTGAATGTGTATGGATGGACCTCGTTAATGCTATTTGGCTAACCTATGCTACTGACAACCGCCGTTATCCCATCGATTAGCATTTGTACACCGATTACCGACAAAATTAACCCCATTAGCCGAGTCACTATACTCAGTCCATTCTCACCGATTGCAGCAATGATCTTAGAGGAAAAAACAAAACAGATAAAAGTGATAAGACAGAGCGCAGCAAAGGCAACAACTGTGACCGTAATCTCTCCCCATCCTCCCGCCGCCGAATAATTCATCGCCGTTGCAATCGTTCCAGGTCCGGCAAGCAGTGGTACCGCAAGCGGTGATACAGCCACGTCCGAATCGTTAGCGGGTTCAGCTGTATGCAGCTTTGAGCTTTTTCCATGCAGCATATGGTATCCGACTAGAAATACCAGAATACCGCCCGCGATGCGCAATGCTGGCAGGGTTATTCCAAACAGGTTGAAGATTGATTTACCTAAAAGCGAAAAGAGTACAATGATAATAAAAGTGATGGTTAACGATTTTATTGCGGTTTTAGTTTGCTCTGCTTTGCTCATACTGGCAGTTAACCCTGCAAAGACGGTTGTATTTGCAATCGGATTCATAATGGCAAAAAAGGCCATGAAAACCGCTAATGAATGGGCAAGTAATTGACTCATTTGTTTCTCTTCCTTGGTTTGTTAACGGCCTAAGTCGTTCTAGGGTATCAGTGTAAAAGCTTTGCTTTCTGAAAGAGTAGCCAGTGGCATTGATACTCTTATAGAACCCCCATAACGGGAGTGAAAGTAAACTCTATTCTATTGCTTTAAAGGAAGCTAGTCGGCGACCAATATTAGCAGAATGAATTTATAGCTTGGGGATGCGCTGCTTATTAATGACGAATGACGAATGACGAATGACGAATGACGAATGACGAATGACGAATGACGAATGATGAATGATGAATGATGAATGATGGCTTGAAATTGAGAGTTAGCTGCGGGGGAGTTGCCATCGAGAGGTAACAAGTCACTTAGATTAATCCATATCTGCACAATATTGCGTTCTGCACTCGTTACTCTTTACATGGAAATAGGACTAGCGGCCAGAGAAGCCGCTTACCTGTATCTCTTGGGGGAAAGTCCTAGATTAGCAAGGTATGGTGGCTAAGTGAGTTCAACGTCTTACGCTGAACTCACTTACTGTTGCTTATGATGAAGCGTATTAGCGTTAGCAATTGATGATGGCTTCCACCAGATGCTTATCTAGGGAGGGCATTGCTCACTTCTGCGCTGCTGCTGAAGAAACGCTCACGCAGCAGGTCATAACACCAGTTGTAGACAATTGCGTATACCAAGAAGAAAATGACAACACCGATATCCATGATAAATACGGTCCAAAAATCTAGCTGTAGCACCCACATCATCAAGGGGAGCGTGACCACAATCATGCCGATCTCAAAACCAAACCCATGGCTTAAACGCATTTTAAATGAGCGTTCAATGCGATTGTTTCCGAATATGCGGTCAAATCCTAAGTTGTAAACGTAATTCCAACCCATGGCGATTAACGACAGACCGATAGCTAAACCTGTCACCGATGTTGCCCCTGCATCGGTAAAAATGCTGGCGGCAGTGATCACAAATACTAAGGCAATCGCTTCAAATAATACGCTGTGGAAAATACGCTCTTTTGTGTTCATAGTCAGTCTCATTTAGGTTGTTCAATGCTTCTTGGTTGCTATAATCATCAATTATTGCGTAAGAATAAAGTCAGTTACTATCGGGAAAAGTGATATGTATAATTTAGAGCAGCTGAGAATGTTTGTTGAAACGGCACAATCAGGGTCATTCTCGGCATGTGCTCGTAAGCTGGGTAAAGTACAGTCGGCGGTGAGTCAGGGGATCGCAAACCTTGAAATTGAGCTCAATACCACGCTGTTTGATCGCCGCAGCCGCAAACCCTCATTAACGGCTCACGGTGAGAGGCTATTGCCGTTTGCGCAAGCTATCCTGCAACAAACGTATGAACTCGACTCTGTGACTAATGCCTTAAATTCTTCCCATGAAACACAGATAAAAATGGCGGTAGATGATGCGTTGCTGCCGGTGGTGACGAGTTTGTTGAACACGTTTGCAACGCGTTTCCCAGGTACCATCTTGGAGCTTTACGCCGTTTCAACCCCCGATGTGTTAACGCTAGTGCATACAGAACGAGCTGATTTAGGTTTGATGTTTGCCAGTAACGATTTTCCCCAAGAGGTGGATTTGTGTTACGTCGGTAGCTTGCCGTTCAATGGCGTAGTGAACCCAGCGCATCCACTGGCAAAAATGGATATCGTTACCGCAGCAGATTTGATCCCACAGCGTCAACTATTGATCCGTGGCCTTGAAGGACAAGCCTTGGCGCACAGCCCCGAGATCTCTTCACATATCTGGTGGGGCAATAGCTTTAATGCGATTAACAGCATGGTAAAAGAAGGGCTAGGATGGAGTTATATTCCAGCTTATATGGCAGAGCGATATGAGCACCAAGGGGAAATGGTACGCATGAATTTAAGCTTTGATCATAAGCCATGGCGCGTGCCGATTGATCGTGTAATGGCAAAACAAAAGGCCAGAGGCCCTGCTTTAATGTGGTTGGCTGATGCCGTCACTAATTTGTTGGATGAATAGGGGCTGCACCAAAAAGTAGATTGTTGCCATTCTCGTCACAAGATTTATCAGGGTTACAGCACTCGATAATCGACAATGGATAAATGACTTCGGTAACGCATAATCTAACACTCGTTATACCGACAGTTTGATATTTGATTCGGTAAACGTTTCTCGTAATAGCTGTACTAATACACGGGTTTTCTCTGGCAAAAATTCACGTGATGGATAGATCAAAGTTAATTTTATATCAGTGAATTTCTCCCGAGGTAGAATCGTCACAAGTTTACCGGATTTGAGTGCATCTTGGAGCAAAATGACCGGTAACAAGGCCACACCTTTACCTGTGATGGCCATGTGCTGTATCAATCCTAAATCATCGGAGCAGAGTCGGATCTTCAGATCGCCTGGTAACGCAGTCATGTTATATCGGCTCACCATGATCGGATGGTCATACAGATGAGATAGCTCTGTAATCGCAGCATGACTATTGAGGTAATCGGCAGAGGCGACTAAGCAGCTCGGAAACCGCAACAAGTTTTGTTGAACATAATCCTCATTGGCCACTTTTACCCCTTTAGGTAATAGCTGCATATCGATGTTTTCACGCCTTAAATCGAGACTTTCCTGGCTATTAACCACATCGAGCAATACATCGGGAAAGCGTTCGAGATAATCTTCCAACAGAGAGGTAAACAGATTGGAGGTGATCAGTGCAGCAGGAACAGCTATGCGTAATGCACCTTGCAATGACTTATGTTGATTTGTCAGTAAGTTCGCTGCCTGGGCCACACTGCTGAGTGGCTGATTAACTTGTTCGTATAGCAATCGACCATTTTCAGTTAATTCAATTTTGCGCGTGGTGCGGATCAATAACTGACAACCTAACGCTTTTTCAAGTTCTTGTAAGCGGCGACTCACTTTAGAACGTTGCAGAGAGTGATGTTTCGCTGCCGCGCTGATCCCACCATGTCGAACCGTGAGTACAAACAGGTATAGATCATCCATACTTAGCTTCATTGTCCTGCCTATAGGTTGTAAGTGTCTTATTTGTCATTCTACTTAATCTAATCCACTGTTTCTATAATAGCGTCCCTTTCAGGTTACCGTGGACCGTTTAATGCAAACTGCTGAACATGCTTTTCGTCGTTGGATGCAAAGTCTTATTATTCTTTTTATTGTTCTTCTTGGTTACATTGTGATTGCCGATCGTTATGCCCCGCTAACGACCGAGAGCCGAGTACAAGGGTATGTCATTCAGATAGCATCTGAAGTCAGTGGCAACGTCATCGGTGTACAGGTTGAAAATAATCAGCAGGTCAGTAAGGGAGATAGCCTCTTTACGATTGATAAGCGTAAATACCAACTGGCAGTCAATAAGGCCAATGTGGCGCTAGAGCAGGCCCACGAGCAAGAAAGTGCTTTATACGCCAAAGTTGAAGCGGGTGACGCCAATGTGGCTACCACCCAAGCGGCATTTGATAATGCCAGCAGTGAATATCAACGTATTCGGCAGCTTGCTGGTAAAAAACTGGTATCAGCCTCGCTGCTTGATAGTTCTCTGGCGAATAACAATGTGTCGTTATCTAACCTGCATGCCGCTCAGCAAGAACGACGAGCACTGCGCGTGCAGTTAGGCACGTCACCTGGGCAAAGCAGTATGGTACGCGCAGCGAATAACAGCTTAGAGCAAGCAGAGCTCAATCTATCACATACACAAATAATGGCCCCCAGTGATGGCGTTATTACCAATCTACAGCTAGAAGTCGGCAGCACAGCCAGTACTAACCAGCCCTTAATGACCTTTATCCCGACGGGTTCATTGTGGATAGCGGCTGATTTTCGCGAAAAAGCGGTGGCACTATTAGATGAGGGAACCGCTGCATTAGTGGCTTTCGATGCTTTTCCTGGTGAAGTTTATTCGTTGAAAATACAGAGCCGTGATTTTGGGGTCGCAGCAGCGCAGCAAAGCCCCAATGGTCAATTGACCAACATAGAAACCAACAACCGCTGGGTGCGTGATGCGCAGCGAGTGCGGGTCAATTTAGTCAGTAATATTGCATTGCCTAAGCAACTGTTTATCGGTTCGCGCGCCACTGTCGTGCTGTATCCCAGAGACAACTGGCTATGGGCATTGTTAGGCCAAGCTCAAATTAAGACGGTGAGTTTTCTGCATTACATCTATTAATCTATCTAGCGCCAAGGAACCCCTCTTTTGAAAGTAGATACTTTAAGAAAAACCCAGCGTATATGGTTTGGCAGTGTGACAGGCTTAGCCGTGACGCTGGTTTTTGGTTGGTGGTATGGTCTTTTTGCCGCATTGTTGCCAATGTTCGTCCTGACTAAAATTGATCGATGGAATAGCGGCATTATCATGCAATTGATCATTAGCGTTGTTTGGATCTGTATTCAAGTGGCGTTAATCGTTGGTTTTTTACAACCTTATCCTCTGCTTATGACGCTCGCGGTAGGGCTGATGCTGATGTTTAAATGTATCGCGATGACCCATAAAAGCACTTATCTTTTCGGCTATATCGGGCTATTAATCGGCTCTATTTTACTGAATTTTGCTAGCTACAATGGATTCGATCTTGAAGAGTTCGTTATGGGGTTGATTGCGTCAACATTCGTCACCGCGCCCATTGTTGGCTTGGCGTTTTATCTGTTTCCTGAGCAAAGTAGATTACCCGCTTCGGCGCTCACCGCTGAACCTGCAGCAGCAAAGAGCAGGGCACATGTTGATACCCAGCGTAAAGATCATAGCGGTTTGGTGCGTCAGGCGTTATTAGGTTGGTTGATTGCAATGGCGGCATTCATTCTGTTTCAAGTTGCAGATTTAAATGACTCTTTGTCAGCACAGGCATCAATCTTTATCGTGCTAACGCCTATGACGTTGATTGGCTCATTAGCGGTCGCAAAGATCCGTATTATTGGCACGTTTCTCGGCTGCTTTGCGGGAATGTTGATCCAACTGACGCTATATACCTGGTCTAATAATGCGCTACTGTTTTTGTTAGCCTATGCGATTGCCGCTGGTTTTTTTTGTCGATGGCTAGCGTTAGGGGACATCAAAGCGGGTATCGGTTTTTCAGCCATGTCAGCCTTAACAGTGCCACTGACGACGTCGTTTGTTCCTGAGCAAAAAGATGCATTCTTCTCTATCTGCTATCGTTTTAGCTCCATTTTGATGGCGGTTGTCTGCACTTCTTTGGCTATTTGGATTACTCATCATTTTCTGGTGCGTATCATTAAAGTTAAGCCTTTAAAGGAAGCAACGGATAACGGAACGCTGCGCTGATGGATGACAGAACGCTGCGCTGATGGATGACAGAACGCTGCGCTCAGGGATAACAAAACGCTGCGCTCACGGATAACAGAACGCTTCGCTCACGGATAACAGAACGCTGCGCTCACGGATAACGGAACGCTGCGCTCACGGATAACGGAACGCTGCGCTCAGGGATAACAGAACGCTGCGCTGACGGATAACAGAACGCTGTGCTGACGGATAACGGAACGCTGCGCTGATGGATACGGAACGCTGCGCTGACGGATGACAGAATGCTGCGCTCAGGGATAACAGAATGCTGCGCTGACGGATACGGAACGCTGCGCTGACGGATAACAGAACGCTGGGCTGACGGATAACAGAACGCTGCGCTCAGGGATAACAGAACGCTGCGCTGACGGATGACAGAATGCTGCGCTGACGGATGACAGAATGCTGCGCTGACGGATGACAGAATGCTGCGCTGACGGATACGGAACGCTGCGCTCACGGATAACAGAACGCTGCGCTCACGGATAATAGACTCTGCTATTGAGCTTCTGCTGTGGTTGGCCGAGGCGTAACCACTTTTTCAATAACTCCATTCGCCGACGTTGGTTGAGATGTTTCGGCAACGGGGGCGGGCTCACTGAGCATATATCTAGCGAGCCAAGCCGTAAGAGGAATCGTTAATACAATGCCGACACTGCCAGCCAAAGCATGAATGATGCTTAATGCGATAATAGGGGTATTAATAAATTGATTCAGTGGCATATCCAAACCCCAAACCATCATAATGGTGGTTAAAGAGCTGCCCGCAAACGCCAGTATCAAGGTGTTGGTCATGGTACCCATGATATCTCGTCCAATATTCATACTCGCTTTCATTAGCTGTTTCGGGCTGAGCTTAGGGTCGGCTATTTTCAGTTCGTTATAAGCGGATGCAATAGAAATAGCCACATCCATCACCGCGCCAAGAGCTGAAATCATGATGGCGACAAACATTAACCAGCGGATTTGAATCGGTTGAGTGGCCAAATAGATAACATCTTCGCCTTTATCTAAGTAGATACCGGAAAGATGAGCAAACTCGCCAAATACCTGCGCCATAATGCCGGCCGCAATGACGCCAAGCAAGGTGCCACCCATAGCGCAGAAGCTCTTTTTGTTATAACCCGATACCAGAATGAAATTGACCACAATCTTCAATCCCATCAGGATGATGGTGATCAGCACAGGATTCCACCCGGCAAAAATGGCGGGGATCAAGACACCGATGATGAGCGCCGCGGTGAAGTAGAGTGACACAACAGAATTTAATCCCTCTTTCTTGCCGAAAGAGAGCAGCAACAACAGGAAGGCAAAACACATCCAGTAGATAGCTGTCGAGCGCTTGTGGTTGTAGGCCCAATATACGGTGCCGTTAGAGGTCTCTCTTATCATCATGATAAAAACGTCGCCTTCAGCGACCAGTACATTATGTTGCCTGCTAAGGGGGTTTTGCACTTCGACCACTTTACCGCTTTCTTCTCCTTCTAATATTTCTGCGGTGATCACTTGTAGGCCCGTCAATATGGAGGGCACTCTGGCATCTGGGGCCAAATTATTAGAGATCACAGCGACAACGCGGGCTTCTACAAATTCTTGCTGCAGCGGCGTCTTAGGTTTCAAACTGTCGCTCAAACTGGGAGAAATATAGAAGATCAGGGTTGAAACAATGGCGATGAATAGGGTGAATCGATAGTCTTTTAGCATAAGTCTTTTAACATAATTTTTTTAGCATAGGTTATTGGTCACTAAACTGAGCAAAAAATATCTTGATGCCTCTAACACAGCAATCAATTGGGATAATGACAGATTTTTATAAATAGAAAAAAGGCCTGTTACCAGGCCTTTGTTGAGTGCGATTTAGTCAGTGACACAACCTGTATAATCTTGAGTCGGATTGACAAAGTAAGAGTTCACGTCATTAACATTGACCGCGTCCAAAATCCCTGGGTATTTAGGGTTGTCTGGGTCAATGTTGACACAGATTTCTTTGCTTATCAGTCTATTCCACAGTGCCTGACCTTCGGCCTTGTCTGTGCGTAGCAAGGTGATAGCACCATTATCCTGATACTGTTTAATTTCCCAGTTAGGATTGGTGAAGTCGCTGGCATTAACACCTTTATTCTCTTCAACATATTCAGTTAGCATGTCACGGATAGCGTAAACTGACTCGTTGACTGAGTCATAATAAACATCGTCACCCGTTGCCCAACCAAACTTCTTGATGTTTGAGCCCCAACGATAGCTGTTTAAAGCAACCTTGTATGTCGCCGTCGCATCGAATGGTTTGCCATCGATTTCGATGATCTCAATACGGTTACCTTCATTGGTGACGGTATTGTTTTCATCCATCGTTAATGCCTCGCCAGCGAGGTCGACAACGAAGTCAATCTTACCGTCGAACTGATCATACATGTAAGCTTTAGCACCTTTCTTAAACGATACGGTAATGTCGCCGTCTTTATAGGTATTAAAGTAAGTGTAAGACCACTCCATATAACGCTTCAGGTTTGCACCCGTCATGTTTATACCGATGAGGGTATTGTCATATTTGTACAGATTAGTGGAATCTTTCTTAGCGTACTCTTGGCCATCAATCAGGTTAGAGCTATCAGAGAATAGAGACGCTGCAGAGACGACGGCTTTAGATTTTTCAATCTGGATTTGGTTAATGAAGTCCATTAACGGCGTATCCATGACCTTAGCAGTATGAATCGTTGAATATAGACGACCCGCTTCATGGTTGTAATCTTCATGTACAGCTTCATCGGCGCCAACACCTGGGGTAAAGTCACCACCGACTAGACCCAGAACCAATTGAGCATCGGCCTTAGATATGTCATGAACATACTGGAACTGCGAACTTGTTATCTGACTTTCTTCGATATTTTTAGAGGTGACATTGCTTAGCGTCGTATCAACCATCTCCCACTTGCCATCGGTGTTCTTTTTAAGCTTAATGTCAGCCTTAGCCAGCGCCCAACCCCATTTGCCAGGTTCGATGATTTTCACACTCTGTGCACGATTGGTTTCGTCATAAGTGCCAGACAGTGTTTTATCTTCAGCCGTATCACCGCCTTCAACAGAGATGTCGGTTGACGTTATTTCTTCGCCTGCAGCCGCTTTTTGGATGCTTTCGATATACGTAGCGTGTTCGTGTCCGGCAATGATGACATCGAACTTATCAGCCATTTCAGCCGCAATCTTATGAACACCAGCTCCACCTTCAGAGCTACGTCCGATATGGAAGGCACCAACGATGACATCAGGATTGAATTTTGCGATTAACTTATCAACTGCAGCGCGTGTAGATGCCAGCTCTTCATCAAATTTAAGACCTGCAAAGTGTCCTGGTGCAGACGCTTCCCAGTTAGGGATATTTGATGGGCTCACACCCACGATAGCGACTTTAGCACCATCAACTTCGAAGATTTGGAAAGCACGAATGTAGTTAACATCGTTTTCTTCCCATTTAATGTTGTTCGATACCACGGCCCCATTGAAGTGATTCAGGTTACGGTCGATGAAGCTGCGTTCGAAGTTAAACTCATGGTTACCAGGCACCCAAAGATCGTAACCGAGTGAGTTTAAGGTAGACACGACAGGATGAGTTGGATCATCGTTGAACAGTTGAGCTGAGTTGCCTTGAACGGTATCACCGATATCGATCAAAATCATATTTGGATTGTTTGCTTTTGCCGTTTCAAGCAAGGTAGAAATACGGGTTAAACCAGCATCAGAATCTACCGCGTCGAGCGCATAATCATAGCCAAAAATACGGCCGTGGAGATCTGATGTTGCACCAATAGTGATGGTGACTTCGTCGACTTCGTTTTGGCTCTTTACAATGATGTCAGGTGTATTGGTGAGTGTTTTACCTTGTGTGGCTACTGGCGCATAACCACTGTCGGTATTAATTATAGTCTCATCATCGCTACAGCCAGCTAAAGCAGCAAGTACCGCTAAACACAGTACACTGCGAGTAGTTTTTTTCATATTCAACCCCGTATTATTTTAATTTTGCATTATTTGCACATATATTGACTGAGGCGAGTGGTGACGAGTATTAATATTGTAATTAATAATCAATCTCAATAAGTTATTAAAATTTTTGGTAACCAACCCATAATTAAATTATTTAAACTATTTATAGATAACCCATCTATAAGATAAAAGTGTCTAAATAAATCATTACGCTATGTTGTTACAAACATTTTAATAAAACGCCTCAGTATTTCAGTAATTTACTAAATGGTTAATTAGCTACTTTTTAATAACTTTTAATTAACTGAACTGAATTGTATCGGCTTCAATATTAATGGTCGTGATCAGGTTCACACATAATACGTTACAAAAAGAGACAATTAAGTTGTAAAAGCACACCGTTGAATATTAGGTAACTGATATTTAGTGCATGTAGTGAATTTGAGCGTAGAACGATGATATTAAAATCAGCTGAGCATTTGGTAATATCTCTAACATCACTCGATACTGTTTGATTCATACATACATAATGTATTGAACGCTAATATAGTGAGCGGGTATATATACTAAAATGTGTTCAATATACTATCTTCATAACTTCTCAGAGTAAGCTGAGAAGCAACGTATGGCGCATTATTGATAAGCCAAAATATTAAGTTGAAATAATGAGCTTGGGTTTATTAGCGGCCAGTAAAAAGCCAGACGGAGAGACCGACTGGCTTTTTTACGGGATAAATTCAAGTCATGGAAATTTTCAAGCTAACCATATCTTAATACCATCATTTTAACGAATACGTCTTCTTAGGCCCAGTAACACCAATACTCCAATCCATAATGACCCCAGCGCGCCCCCTGATGATTTAGTAGTAGGCTTAGTGGGCTCGGTTGGCGTGGTTAAATCAGTATTTCTCACGGTGAGATTTACTGTTTTAGTGATCGTTTGATCGAGTGAGTCTTTAACGGTAAGGCTAAAGCTCACCACTGAATCAAGGCTTACACTTGGTGCAGTAAAAACTAACTCTGCCTGAGTGGTACTTGCCAAACTCACTTTAGGCCCAGCAGTCTGAGTCCATTGATAAGTGGGCTTATCACCGTTACTTGAGCCCATAAGACGCACTTTCTGTGCTTCACTCACAACCGAAACGGCTGCTATATCTAATCTAAATGGCGAGGCTGTAAATTTGTCTTTTACGGTAATACTAATTTCATTATTTGCTTTAGCATCCTGACTATCGGTAATCGTGACTTTAAATCCGAAATCCGTATCCATTGTCACTTTAGGTGCAATAAAAGTCAGCGTAGCACTGTCGGTATCTGCAGGTTTAACATCAACCCCTGATGTTTGCTCCCAAAGGAAGATGGCATCAGTAATATTTGCCGTCGCCGTTAAGGTAACGCTATCACCTTCAATCACAGGTTCAGTTGCTGCAATACTCACACTCGGGGTCACACCAGGAACGTCACTACACTTGTTATTATAAACAAAGTCAGTCCATTCTGGATGGTCGACATAAGGGTTACGGTTACCTTGATATTCAAATACGACATCATTACGATTGCGCTCAAAAGCATCAACGGGATCGTTAGCATGCCACTCAAGCAAGGTACATAGCTTACCCATCTCACCTGGTTTGGAATTGTCACTGTTTGTGGCTGTCCCCGTTCTATCGACCAAGACAAGGTCTGGCATATCAGTATCACTGCCGACTTCATAACGAGTGTCCATATAGAACATCATGCGTGCGACATCACCTTTAACCGCTTCTCTTGGTTCCCACGAAATAGAACCATTTTTAAGATTATCTGGCGCTTCAGCGACCGCATTGCCACCGTTATCAAAATCATTATTACTACGCTGAGAATTCATCGACGCATCAGAAGGGCGCAGATGATGAATGTCGGTATAGCCATGCTGAGAACTCTTAGGAAAACCATGACTCTTAGCCCATACGTGCTCACGGTTCCAGTAATCTGGATTATTAACACCTGATGCATTTTGATTTTTAGGAATAGAGTTACCTTTGTAAAGCAAAATAACGTTATTAGCATTAGCTGGATCTTCATCGGTGAAGGTCAATGCTGTCCACACTTCAGCATAACTTAGCTGTTTATGACGGGTAGAAATATCCTTGTTAATGGCCTTTTTAAATTCAACCATATCAGTGTTATCGGCGGCATTAGCTGACGCATAATAAGTTGTTATATCAAAATCGGCACGACTAGCAATAGGCGTAATATCTGGGCAATTGGTACAGATATCCCCTTTCGCTGCATAGGCTGAGCTGACAGAGAGAAAGGCAGTTAACAATAATAGTCTTTTCATAATACAGAATTCAGTGTTTTCAAATTGGACGGTAATTAAATCATAATTAAGAGGCAAAAGTAGGCCTTAAGACTGATAGTTAGGGGCATATTTGTGAAATAGATCCCACTTTTAGATCGTAAGCCTCAACCTTAAGCTGACATGTTAAGAACAATTGCTATTAATTAGTTTTACCTAATGGCATTCAAACGGTTACGTGGGCAACATTGTGGTAACGCCGTTTGTCTATTCAGCTGTCGCTAAAGAGAAAAAGAGCACATAAAATGATTTGTGGGTATTTAGCTGAAAATTAACACTGAAGGTTTTTTTACCGCCATCTTTGCTTCGGATGGCTTTGGGGAATGTGGTTAGTCGCTGAGATTGATGTGCTAAATATCTATCCGTTGACGTTCTCAGTGAGCGGACGGTTATTCTTGCTGCGCTTGTGTTGGTACATACGTTCATCGGCAAGGGCGAGACATTCAGATTGATTGCTACTTTCCCGCGCGTGCGCTATTCCATAACTGATCCCAGAGTGTGGCCATTTCGACTGCAATGCGTTTTGACATTGCATCATCATCCGGCCAATGTCTTCTACGGCTGACGGCATATCGCTAAACAATTGAGCATTGAGTAACCACACAAACTCATCACCGCCAGTACGAAACACTTCCCCTTTACTATCAAGGGCATTTGTCATGGTTTTAGCACCATAGCGTAATAAGGCATCGCCCTGGTTGTGGCCGATCTCGTCATTAACTAATTTCATTCCATCGTAATCGATAAAGGTAATAATGTAGTTGTCATCGACCTTAGCGAGTGCTTCGCTCAGGGCGTAGCGGTTGCCTATATGCGTTAAGGGGTCAATTCGGGCTTGATAATAGGTGCGGGAGTAATCTTGTTTTTTCTGTTGTAACCAAGCCGCTAGAGAGAGCAGTATACAAAAACAATCGCCAGTTAAGGCCAACATAACGATGAGTTCGGCATGTCGTTGTCCCGTTAATACATCGCTATGAGACAAGATGTAGTAAAGCATGGACAGGCCATACATGAGGTTACCCAGTAGATAGTATTTGGCTCTGAAATCATTAGAAGCCAGCATTTTTATGCCGATAACAATGGCAAGCGGCACCCAGATTAACGCGATGATATGGGAAATAGTAAATGCGATTGAAAAGCTTAACAACGGCAAGATAAAGCCAATAATCAGGCAAACGATAGACAGGCCATTAAAGAGCTTTTCCAGACGCTTATGCAGAGAGTCGAAGTTAAATAATAACTTAGTAAATTGACTGGCCGAAGCGATGGCAAAAGGAAATATCACGATACCAAGATAGCTGGTATTGATCGTTTGGATGTTAAAAATATCATCGATTAAGCCCGAGGCTGCAGCCCAACCTAAACCGTGTAAGCCAATATAAGCTGAACAGGCAAGGGTGACTATTAAGCGTGTTTTGACATACAGAATTAAAGCAATGGTGGCCAGCGTGAGCATGGTGGCAATAGAAAAGAGTGTCACCGCGTTAGTGATAAATTGCTTGTGATAAAAATTGGCGCTGTTAGTAATATCAACCGACAGTGGCAACGCATAATGCTCAGCGTTAATGTAGAGCCAAAGGTAGCCACTTTCTTGCTGACTTAAAGGTAATTCAAACGCCTGAGTGTGCATTAGCTTAGGCGTGTTGTTATCCCCATGTTGTGAAAAGTTAATCGCTGCAGTATTTAGGTATTGTTCAGACTCCCAAAATCCAAGACCCTGATCGACAAAATTAGCATTGATCCTGACAAACCAGTTTGCTGACAATGCAGCCTGATTATTCAGCTTTAGTCGGGCGACATAGGTACCCGATTGGTTAACCAATGAGGTTTTGATGGGGGTTGATGCTTGGTATAAATGTTTAAGCGCTTCAAGCGAACCAGGGGGTGATTCAGGCACGGTGTTAATTCCACGCCAAATCGCAGTATCTTGAATGACAATATCTGTGGTGTTTGTTAGCTGGGTTTCAAACTCAGCAGAGTTTGAAAAAGCGCTAAAAAAAACCATCATCCAGAGCAACATTAATGCTGAGACACGCTTGATTTTCATGTTGTTATTTTGTTGCTATTAAGTGTGTAGTCACATTAACATAGATGCTAACGACCAAGTAGTTTTTAAAGACAGAAAATGCCTCATCGAAAGGTTAAAATCGCATGTCTTTTAGACCATCCGCCGTCAATCAAAAAGCGCCGCGTTTTAGGGGACGCTTTTGCTAGGCTAACAAGGATAGTATTGGACTGAGTGGCCTAATGATTTCTTTTTTGGAGAGAACAATATGAACAAAATAGCCTTCAACTTCATCGTCGCTAGCCTTCTATACGCTGCGGCTCCCGCTTTTGCAGGCGACAGTGCAGCTTTAGCAGAAAAGGATGCTGTCGCCGACAGCACCCCCAGTGATTTTTTCTCTCTAAGTGAAATAAAAACCGCACCGCTGACAACCATCCCCTCGCTCGACTATGTTGCCGCCAGCGATGGTGAAAAACTGGCACTACGCGTTTACTTACCTAGCGCCCCCAAAGCGGTGGTGATCTTTTATCATGGCGCTGGCGCCCACAGTGGCCTTATTTATCCTCATGTTGGCGCAGGCTTACGTGATGAATTTAACATAGCGGTATTCACCCCCGATCTTCGTGGTCACGGCTCATCATCTGGTCCTAGGGGCGATGCCCCCGATAAGGAACAAGTGTGGCAAGACATTAATAGCATCATTGAATATGCACGCCAACGCTACCCAAGCTTGCCACTCTATATGGCCGGCCATTCATCGGGATCAGGGCTAATACTCAATTACTCAAGCTGGGATCAACACGCCTCTGTCGATGGCTACTTCTTTATTGCACCGTATTTTGGTTTCCGTTCAGAAACCGATCACGATGAACCAAAGCCGTTTTCGTTTAGCACTGTCAGCGTTGCCTCTTTTGTGACTAATGCGATGAGTGGCGGTTTACTGATGGGGCATTCAAAGGCGGTTCAATATCATTTTCCGCAACAAGTCTTAGATAATAACCCTAAGATCGTATCGTTTAATACCGTTAATATGTCTAACGCACTGACTCCCGAAGCGCCCGATGAGCAGCTGGCACAGCTTCAACGTTATGATTTATGGATTGGTGATAAAGACGAAGCCTTTGACGCTAATAAAGTCATCGCCTTTGCCGAGGCAAACCCTCCAAAAGATGCTGCTCATACATTACAAAAGGTGGCCAACGAAAATCATTTTTCTATTCTGTTAAACGCCCATCAATATATCGGCCACTCAATTACAGACCGACTTAAAGCGAGTGCAATAGACGTTAAAAAATAGAATTAAGCCCAGAGTCAGGGTTATTGGCGCTCGCTCTAAATATAGAGTGAGTCGCCTTGGCTGAACTTTAGCAATTCCATCTTCACAACAATATTTGGATTATAAAAGCGACGGCAGATAGGTTAATTGCTAATATTTACTCGCCCCAATATCTAAGTTTATTCTCACCCCACTTAATACAAGCGCATGAGTTATTACAAAGGGGTCTATCTAAAACACGCTATAGCGATAGACAGAAACAGCTATATTCACCACAATCTGCAACCTAAATGACAGGAATGGCAAAGCGTTTGAAAAACATAATGTTTTGTTTGTTTATTGTTTAAAATTTGTTATTAGATATAGTTGGTTAGTGTTGTGGTTATAAATAAGAATCAAGCGGTGATGGCCGTAACAATTTTACTGTTGACGTTAGTGGTTGGTGCGACTCAATTAGCCAATGACGGGCTCTTTTTACGCTTGTTATTAGGGCTCAGCTTAGGCTTTGCTTTAGCCAAAGGCGCCGTTGGTTTTGCCGGTAGTATTAACCGAGCTTACCGCCGTGGTTCAACGCAGTTACTGCAAACTCTGATGTTTATGTTTGTCATCACGGCAATCATCAATGCGGGTTTACTGCTTAATACTGACAGCCAGCACTATGATTTATGGATTAATCCTATCAATGCTGGGCTGCTCATTGGTGGCATCATGTTTGGCGCTGGCATGAGCTTATCAAGCTGCTGTGCAACTGGCATGATGGTGGAGTTTGTCAGTGATGTCCCGAGAGCTGCAACAACACTGGTGTTTTTTGGTGCCGGCGTCTTCTTTGGCTTTCCATTACAAAGCAGCCAAAGCTGGATAACCGATTCGTGGTTTTCATCAGCAAGCTATCAAGGTAAAGGCGTGTTTTTACCGGACGTGTTTGCAGGTACACCGCTGAATGGTTATTTCATGTCTATATTAGTGACCCTATTTTTAGCGTTAAGCGTAGTGGTTATTGCCAAAAAGTATGAAAACACTCGCCGTCGCAATGGCTCATATTTAGGGGTGTCCGGTGAAATTGAGCGGCAGAATATTCAACGCCAAAGCAATCAAAATGGCGAAGATAACTCATTCACATTATTCAGCCGTGAAACATATCAAAACTGGTTCGCTAACCTCTGGCAAATGCGCACCACCGCGTTAGTCATCGCGGTTATCTTTGGCATCATGATGGCAACTACCGGCGCAGGCTGGGGAGCATCGACACCCTTTGGTATTTGGTTTGCAAAGGGATTGATGTTCTTTGGGGTTGAATTAAACACCATTACCGAGATAAGCCAGCGACCGGAAGCGATGTTTACCACGCCCTTTTTTGAACATGGCGTGTCAGTGCAAAACTTTGCTATTTTATTAGGCACCTTAATTGCAGTGTTGTTTATGGGTAAATTTACGTTTTCATTTACCCTAAACCACTCCGCTAAACAGCTGGCGCTTTTTGCTTTAGGTGGATTATTAATGGGATTTGGTACTCGTTTTGCCAATGGCTGTAATGTCGGCGCATTGTTCACCCCGATTGCTAACTTCTCATTATCTGGATGGGTGTATTTACTGGTAATGATTGGTGGTGCTATCGCAGGCAACCGTTTCCAACAAGCGGTGATGAAGTAACATCGACCGAGTGCTATTGAAGTATATTAATGGTTGATGAAGCAGGCTGAATCATCAACCATTAAAGATATGGATAGGGGAGGAGAAAACGGCTCGAATGCCAACTTGCCAGTTCGAAAGCACTGCGCTTCGTGGTAAGAATGTTCTTTCTCTTTGTTACACATCAAGCAAAAGCGATTTACTCGGAAGAGCATAGAGAAAGACAAAAGATAGGGCTGTCAGTCTTTTGCTTTGATTGTAATTCAGGGTAATGGATGTAGTGCATTGCTATAGGTCTTTCCTTTACACCACTTCCCGTTTTGATGCTGCCTTTTAAACTCACAGAGTGAAGTGGTCAACTAATTTTGGCCAAGGACTTAGAGTCATTCTGAAATAATCGTTCAGACTCTGCAGGCGTCAAACCACCGTTGTACTGATGTGGCCTGACTTGGTT
>NZ_JAKIKW010000033.1 GCF_023283945.1 Shewanella gelidimarina
AGTGCTTGAGATACGTCCATAAAAAATCCGAATGTAAGGAATACATTCGGATTTTCGCATGCTGAGAAGATCGGTCAACCGATCAAATATTGACTAACTGATCGGCATTAAAGCAAGTGCTTGGTTTTTTTTAAGGTGCTAGGTTTTACTTAGCGGCATTAATGATTTTGCGCGCCATTTCATCAGCAACATCACCCGTTGTACGGTCTTGCTCGTCTGACTGTTTGAAAATAGTCAGTAGTGTGTTGTAGATCTCTTCTACTTTGGCTGTCGCTGCGGTTGCATCATAGTCTTTTTCAAAAGAGACATTGATAATACCGCCTGCATTAATAACGTAATCCGGAGCATAAAGGATATTTTGCTCCTTTAACAACTCGCCATGACGAACTTCAGCGAGCTGGTTATTGGCACAACCAGCAACAATAGTCGCTTTTAACATCGGAATAGTAATGTCGTTGATTGTTGCTCCGAGTGCACAAGGGGCATAGACATCCACATCTTGATGATAGATATCTTGAGGTGCTACAACGGTGGCACCAAACTCAGTTGCCACTTTGTCTAACGACTCTTGATTGATATCGGTAACGATGAGTTCTGCGCCTGCTTCGTGAAGGTGGCGACACAGGTAGTAACCAACATGTCCGACGCCTTGAACAGAGATCTTAAGTCCCTTAAGGCTGTCTATGCCACGCTGATGCTTTACAGCAGCTTTAATACCCAAGAAAGTACCAAGCGCAGTATATGGCGAAGGATCGCCACTCTTACCTTCTAAACCCGCCATATAAGGGGTTTCTTGATGTGCAATCATAATATCGGTTGTTGATACACCAACATCTTCAGCAGAATAGTACTTTCCACCTAGGGTATCGATACAACGACCGAAAGCTCTAAAGAGGGCTTCACGATCTTTGATTTTTGGATCGGCAATAATAACTGACTTACCACCGCCCATGGTTAGGCCAGCTAATGCATTTTTATAGGTCATTCCACGAGAAAGACGCAGTACGTCAGTTATCGCTTCATCGTCAGATTCATAGTTCCACATTCTACAGCCACCAACAGCAGGGCCTAAGTTTGTGTTATGAATTGCAATAATGGCTTTGAGGCCGCTTTCTTTATCCTGACAAAAAACTACTTGTTCATGGTCGTCAAAAGAGATGTGATTGAATACTGCCACTTGTTGATCTCCGCTATGAGCATCAATAATGCCGCTACTGCTAGATTACAGTGCGATCTGTTTGTTATATTTATTGCAGAACGATAGCATTTAGCGATACTCTCAACAAAGTAAAGATTAGGATTATTTGTGATCTGTGTGGCAATCCTGCTTTCCACCTTACGTTAACGTAAGGTTTTAAGTGTTATTGATGCTAGTTAAGTTTGTAAATTATTAGAGAGCTGCTGTTTTTAGGGACTCAAAAGAAAAATAAGAAAGGAAGGAAGAGATGGCTGAACAAGAAGTCGATCAAGCTCAAGATCAAGAAGCATTAAGACAAGAGTGGATCAGAACTCAATTTCAAAAAGCAAACAAGTTTCTCGCTGAAAAAGGGATTTTGCCAAATAAGGTTCATGCTGATGAAAGCCGCTATTTAGCGCCATTTGTTGCTATTTGGAAAATGGATTCTAAAAAACCCTCTAAGCAGACATTTTGGGTGATGTCCGGTGACCTGCCTTCTGACTACGTTGATGTTAACGTTGCTGCTACTGCTAGAGATGCGGTTCGTCATTTTTCTATGATGTGGCAAATGAAAGCAGAGAATATTCAGCGCTCAAGTTTGGTCAACGATCCAGCGCAAGCTAAGTTTGCAAACTTACTTATCTCACGAGCTGAAGGACTGTATAAAATGCAGGCCGATGATAAGATCTGGGGTCCTGCTGCTTAATCTATTTTCATTAAGTTAGTGATGTAAGCGCCTGAATAAATTATATTATTCAGGCGTTTTATTTTGTGTGATTTTTCTAATTCAATATTCTTACCAAGCAAATAGCATAAGAGCCCATTTTTGTATAACCAAGACTGCAGTTCACTACCCAATCATGTCAGTTTTCGATAACTGCATTATTGTGTCTTCAAATCGTGTTGTTTAATTTTGGAGTGGTCAGATAAAAAGACCGCGTTGAAGCGGCCTGTTTAAAATAAGAATATTTGTTTTTTGTTATTAGCCTAAGTAAAAGTAGCCACGATTAAGCAGTGTCAAAATCAAATCTTGAGTCGCGCTGTTTTGTATCAGCTGTTGAGTTTTCTCAGTATCAAAACTGAAGCTGTTAGCCAAAACCGTCACCTCGGCTGTGATGTCTGTTGAATGCACAAAGGCTTCACCGTTAACAAATACTCGAGATATCGTGTCATTTTCTAGCTGTAACAATTTTAAGCCACCAATACGGTATAACTGCGCGCCTTGTTCAATATCGTCCATCAGCATATCGGCAGTGTAAGGGTCCTCTGGCTCACATAAATCCAATTCAAATCGGTTCTGACTCAGCATGTTACCCAACATCATTTGATAACTTTCTGGCGAACTGGCCAGCTCGCTTATCAGTGCCATCATATCTTGCTGGTGGCTGATGCTCACTTGGCTAGCAATCGTCGGCTCAGATGTTGATGTAAAGCGCTTTAGGCCGGTATTGGTATCAATGAGTGCGTCAGCTAACGAACTGAATAGCTCTTGTTGGCTTGGGGCTCTATAGCCTATTGAATAGCTCATCGCCGTGGTTAAGGTTTGGCCTTGGTGCGGATAACCTGGAGGAATGTAAAGCATGTCGCCTTTTTCCAGAACCACATCAATGATAGGCGTGAACCCTTCAATTAATGGCGTGGTTGGGTCATTATTTTTCGGCGCATATTGGCCTTTTTCACCCACAGTCCAATGGCGTTGACCTTCACCCTGGATAATAAACACATCGTAGTTATCAATATGTGCACCCACGCCGCCGCCAGGCGTTGCAAAAGAGGCCATTAAATCATCGAAGCGCCAGTCAGGAATAAAGCGGAAGGCATCAATAAAGTGAGCAGAATCAGGATGCCAATGATTTAACGCCTGTACCAGCAATTGCCAATGGCTGCTGCCAAACTTATCATAATCTTCAAAAGGTCCTTGGCAGATCTGCCAATCGTTGTCTTTGGTCACCACAACGCGAGAAGAGACTTCTTCCTCACAGGCTAAGCCTGCAAGTTCATCTGGGCTGATGATCTCTTCAAAGTTAGGAAAAGCATTTTTGATAAGTAACGGCTTTTTTTGCCAATAGTCGGTAAGAAAAGCGTTGGTGTCTAAGTTAAGACTGTACATGTTTTGGCAGCACTCATAAAAAGGATAAAAATAAAGGCGATAAGCCTAAGCTTACCGCCTTATTTGAACCATTAGTAGTCAGTTAAGCTACCAAGGGTGTTGTTCGTTTACTTAAGCTCATCAACAAAAGTTTCAGCACGGCCAATGTAATTGGCGGGTGTCATCTTCTTAAGTTCAATTTTCACTTCATCAGGTAGCTCAAGACCATCGATAAAGACAGCAAGTTGCTGACCGTCGATGCGCTTACCACGAGTGAGTTCTTTTAGCTTTTCATATGGCTTTTCGATGCCATAACGACGCATTACTGTTTGTACTGGTTCTGCAAGTACTTCCCAGTTGCCATCAAGTTCTTTGCGAAGTTGCTCTTCGTTAACTTGTAGCTTGCTGATCCCTTTCAATGTCGATTGATAAGCGATAAGCGAGTGGGCGATACCCACGCCTAAGTTACGTAAAACAGTAGAGTCAGTTAAGTCACGTTGCCAGCGAGATATCGGAAGCTTAGCGGATAAGTGCTGCATTAACGCGTTTGCAATCCCTAAGTTACCTTCAGAGTTCTCGAAATCAATCGGGTTAACTTTATGCGGCATGGTTGAAGAACCAATTTCACCGGCAATGGTACGCTGCTTAAAGTGACCTAAGGCGATGTAACCCCAAATATCACGATCGAAATCGATAAGAATGGTGTTGAATCTTGCTAACGCGTCAAATAGCTCAGCAATGTAATCGTGTGGCTCAATTTGAGTCGTGTACGGGTTCCAGTTGATGCCAAGACTCGTCACGAAACGTTGTGAAAGGGCATGCCAATCAACTTCTGGGTAAGCAGAGATGTGCGCATTATAGTTACCTACAGCACCATTGAGCTTGCCCATGATTTCAACGTTTGCAACTTGTTTAAGCTGACGCTCAAGACGCACAACAACGTTAGCCATCTCTTTACCTAAGGTAGAAGGCGAAGCTGGTTGACCGTGTGTACGCGACATCAAGGGTACCGTCTTGTGCTCTCTTGCTAATGCTTTAATCGCATCAATAATTTTCTGGCAATCAGGCATAACCACTTGATCACGCGCTTCCGTTAGCATCAATGCGTGAGAAAGGTTATTGATATCTTCAGACGTACAAGCAAAATGAACAAACTCGTCAATAGCAACAAGTTCAGCATTATCCGCGATACGTTCTTTAATGAAGTATTCAACCGCTTTAACATCGTGGTTAGTGGTGGCTTCAATATCTTTTACGCGCTGGGCATCTGCTTCGCTAAAGTTATCTTTAATCTGATCAAGTAAAGCAAGTGCTGCTTCACTAAAAGGGGGAACTTCTTTAATCTCTGGGCTGCTAGATAGCAGTTTTAGCCAGTTAATTTCGACTTGAACACGATATTTGGTCAGGCCGAACTCGCTGAAAATCCCTCTTAATGAGGCGGTTTTACTACCATAACGACCGTCTACGGGAGAGATAGCCGTTAGTGCGGAAAGTTCCATTAGAAGCTCCTTGATGAACTTGTCTTAAATTATAGGGTGAGGCTTTTCATAGCTGTATCGACTATTGTTTTTCTTGCGAAGACAAGATGCCTACGCTTGCCTCCTAATTGTCGCCATAACACTGCGCTGCGCATGGCAGACAGTAGCAGGGCGCGAATTTTTTGCTGAGTTTGGGTGCGTTTGAGAAACTCAGGATTACCTGAAATCTGCAGTTTTGGACCGAGTTCGCTAACAATATCACTGTAAATACCGGCGAAATTAGCAATAACTTGTTCATCGGTAATGTCGAAGTGTCCAAGTTGACGGTGTATTTGACTTATCCGCTCAGACAACATTCCCATGGCATTGGCAGAGCGCGTTAGTTTGCGCTCCAATGCCAGAATACCCACCAGGTAGCGGGTAACTTCAACATCTTTTTGCTTACTGTCACCCAGCTGGGCAACAATCATTTCATAGCCTTTCTTTAACGCTTCTTGGTCAGCGTAAACATCGGCTGTCGATTCAGGGTTCGTCACTAACACTGAATTTAAACTTGCCGCTAGCGCTTCTTTATCGGAGTCGCCATTTCTTGCGATGTATTGTACTTGGGCTACGGCTTGCAATATGCCAGCAAAAGCCATGGTGCGTTCAAACAGCTGGTCGCTCATGGATTAATCTCTTATTAGTACGTCGATTATTCCGCCGCCAAGGCAGATCTCACCATCATAAAACACAGCTGATTGGCCTGGTGTAACTGCGGCGACTGGCTCATTAAAGATAACGCGAATTTGATCTGCACTGTCATAAGTCACAGTACAGGGTACATCCTGTTGGCGATAACGGGTTTTTAGAGTGATTTTGGCGCCATTTTCTGGCCCTTTTCTATCAACCCAGTGCAGTTGATTAGCGATTAAGCCATTAGACATCAAGCGGGGATGGTTACCACCTTGGCCGACAACTAATACATTACGCACTAGATCTTTTTCAACAACATACCAAGGGTCATCATTACTGTTTTTAAGGCCACCAATGCCTAAACCTTTGCGTTGGCCTAAGGTGTGATACATCAAGCCTTGGTGGGTACCAATGACTTCGCCTTCGCTGGTTTCAATATCACCAGGTTGCGCCGGTAAAAAAGTGGCTAAAAAATCAGTAAACTTGCGTTCACCAATAAAGCAGATGCCGGTGCTGTCTTTTTTATCGTGGGTGATGAGTCCCATCTCTTTGGCTATCTCACGGACTTCGCTTTTGTCTAACTCACCCACAGGGAATAGTGAACGTGCAACTTGCTCGTGGCTGAGAGTATATAAGAAGTAACTTTGATCTTTATTGCCATCAACACCGCGGAGCATTTGAGGGATACCATCAATGTCACGGCGGCGCACATAATGACCCATTGCAATGTAGTCTGCATCGAGTATTTCATCTGCAAACTCAAGAAAAGCTTTAAACTTAATCTCTTTATTACACATGATGTCTGGATTTGGCGTACGACCCGCTTTGTATTCTGCAAGGAAATACTCAAACACGTTGTCCCAGTATTCTGAGGCAAAGTTGACGGTATGTAATTTAATACCTAGCTTGTCGCAGACAGCTTGTGCATCTTTTAGATCATCAGCCGCCGCACAATATTCATCCGTGTCATCTTCTTCCCAGTTCTTCATGAACAGGCCTTCGACTTGATAGCCTTGCTTCATTAGCAAGTAAGCAGAAACAGAGGAGTCAACACCACCGGACATACCGACGATGACTTTTTTACCTAGATGAGTGGGTTCGATTGATGTCATAAATCCTAAAAACCTTTGTGTTTAACGAGTGTCGCAGCCATATATTAGCTAAATATATGGGTAAAAAATCTAATTACAAGGGAGCCTAACATCAGCCGCTTTCTGCGGGGGCATATTCTACCATGCATTGGGAGACTGAGCTATCAAAGCAATTGATCATTTAGTATTTCGAGGGGATAGCGCTTATTGTTTTGATAATCTTCAATGCATTTAAGCACTAGCGGGCTTCGTAGCTTAGATTTAAGCGCGACTATCTCAGTAAATGTAAGCCATTTAGTGCTCTGTATGACAGGATCTAAAGGCGTAGAAATCAAGCATTTTTTAAGCGTTAAATAAAAGGTATAACGCACAAATGCAAGTTGCTCGGATGCGGTATATTGATATATTGCCACGAGTCCCTCGGGCTGGATATCGAGCCCTGTTTCCTCTTGAACTTCGCGAATACACGCAGCGACAATCGATTCGTTTGCCTCAAGGTGGCCGGCTGGCTGATTATACTTAATTTCACCATCAATCAGCTCTTCAACCAATAAGTAACGATCGTTAGAGGCAATGACACAGGCTACCGTTGTGTTAGGTTTATACCGTTCAGACACTTTTAGACCTCATATCCAATTGGCGGTATTGGCCATTGGGTAGATCATCTAGACTCCATTGGCCTATTTTATAGCGGATTAATCTTAAGGTAGGAAAACCGATATTAGCGGTCATTCTTCTCACCTGACGATTTCTGCCCTCACAAATTTCAATGGTTAACCATGTCGTTGGAATGTTGGCACGCTCGCGTATCGCGGGCATGCGCGGCCATATTGTTGGATTTTCCATGATATTAATTTTTGCGGGTAAGGTTAGACCGTCTTTAAGTTCAACCCCTTGACGGAGTTTATCGAGATCGACTTCGGTGGGGGCGCCTTCGACTTGAACCCAATATGTTTTAAAGGTTTTCTTTTTAGGTTCAGTAATTTGAGCTTGTAACTTACCATCATTGGTCAGTAATAAAAGGCCTTCACTGTCTCGGTCTAATCTGCCCGCGGCATAAACATCTTGAATAGGAATAAAGTCTTTTAACGTTTTACGGCCCTGTTCATCAGTAAATTGACAAAGTACATCAAATGGTTTGTTGAACAACACGATGATAGGGTCTTGCACCTCTTTAGGTTTAGAGGTTGGTCGTGATTGGCGGTAGGGCTTATTCGCCGACGTTGCAGAGAAGCCATTGGGTTTGGTGAATTTATTATGTTGTGTTTTTTTCTTTGAAAATGGCTGAGTCACGCGAATTAACTTTTAAAAAGGGGCTAATTATTACATTGTACTGCTCATTGGCCATTAGTGGAATTTGAATCTTGCTCGGAATGTTTTATGATGTCGGCCATAAAAGTGTGATCCGCAACTAAAATCGCGTGTTTATGCGATCTCAATTGAGAACGTAGCGGCAAACAATATAAAAAGTTATCGCACAGCGTGAGTGACGATAAGTATCGAAAGTGACTGAATTTTTTACCTTTTAATCATAAAGATAGACATAACTATTATAAAAATCTTAAATTTAAAATAATGTAGGACAAAAAATGAACGATAAATCATCAACGATCATCTATACCGAAACTGACGAAGCTCCAGCACTCGCCACTCTTTCTTTGTTACCTATTATTCAGAAGTTCACTCAAAGTGCAGGTGTTAACGTCGAGACTCGTGATATTTCACTGTCTGGCCGCATCATCTCTGTTTTCCCTGAAAACTTAACCGCTGATCAAAAAATCAGTGATGCGCTTGCTGAACTTGGCGAACTGGCTAAATCACCAGCAGCTAACATCATAAAGCTACCAAATGTCAGCGCATCTGTGCCGCAGCTTAAAGCCTGTATTTTAGAATTGCAGAATAAAGGCTATGACATACCTAGCTATCCTGATGAGCCCGCTAGCGATATTGAAAAAGATATCCAAGCGCGTTACGACAGAATTAAAGGCAGCGCGGTAAACCCTGTATTGCGTGAAGGAAATTCAGATCGCCGTGCACCCGGTTCGGTAAAGAAGTTTGCTCAAAAAAATCCACATTCAATGGGTAAATGGTCTACAGACTCCAAGTCTCACGTTGCTCATATGAGTGAAGGTGATTTTTATGGTAGTGAAAAGTCGGTCACTGTTACAGCAGCAGGTAGTGTTTCAATTGTATTGATCAAAACCGATGGCTCTGAACAAGTATTGCGCAGTGCTATCGCACTGAAAGCCGATGAAGTGATTGACTCTGCAGTCATGAGCAAAGCCGCTTTAGTGAGTTTTTACGAGCGTGAATCAGAAAAAGCTAAACAGCAGGATGTTTTATTATCGCTGCATTTAAAAGCGACCATGATGAAAGTATCGGATCCGATTCTTTTTGGTCATGCGGTTAAAGTTTACTACAAAGATGTATTTGCTAAGCACGGCAAGTTATTTGAAGAACTTGGCGTTGATGTTAACAATGGTGTGGGTGATGTTTACGCCAAAATTGCCACTTTACCCGCAGATCAAAGAGCGGCTATTGAGGCTGATATCGCCGCGGTTTACGCATGCAGTGCTGAACTGGCGATGGTTGACTCTGACAAAGGCATTACTAACTTACACGTACCAAGTGACGTTATTATTGATGCCTCTATGCCTGCTGCGATCCGTACTTCAGGTAAGATGTGGGGTCCAGATGGTCAGCTAAAAGACATGAAAGCAATGATCCCCGATCGTTGTTACGCGGGCGTTTATCAAGAAACGATTGATTTCTGCATCAACCATGGCGCATTTAACCCTAGCACTATGGGGAGCGTGCCAAACGTTGGCCTTATGGCCCAAAAAGCAGAAGAATACGGTAGCCACGACAAAACATTTGAAATTGCAGCGGCGGGTAGCGTTAATGTCGTTGACCAAAGTGGCGTAGTGCTAATGTCACACAAGGTTGAAGCCGGTGATATTTTCAGAATGTGCCAAGTTAAAGATGCGCCAATTCGTGATTGGGTAAAGCTTGCGGTTAATCGTTCACGCTTGTCAGCGACTCCTGCAATATTTTGGTTAGATGCTGATCGAGCGCATGATGCTGAAATAATTAAAAAGGTTGAGCTGTATCTAAAAGATCATGATACCAATGGTCTTGAACTGCACATTATGTCTCCTGTCGACGCGACACGCTATACGCTTGAACGTGTAAAAGCGGGTAAAGATACTATCTCTGTAACGGGTAATGTTCTGCGTGATTACCTCACTGATTTGTTCCCCATTTTAGAACTGGGTACCAGCGCTAAAATGCTTTCAATCGTGCCACTTATGAACGGTGGTGGCTTGTTTGAAACGGGTGCGGGTGGTAGTGCGCCTAAGCATGTTCAACAAGTTGAGAAAGAAGGTCATCTTCGTTGGGATTCATTAGGTGAGTTTTTAGCATTAGGTGCATCATTAGAGCATCTAAGCCAGACAACGAACAACGCAAAAGCACAAGTCTTAGCTGATACGCTAGACTTGGCCATAGGTCAGTTCCTTGATACCAATAAGTCACCGTCACGTCGTGTAGGTGAACTTGATAATCGTGGTAGCCATTTCTACCTAGCGATGTATTGGGCACAAGCGTTAACGGCGCAAACACAAGATAGCGAGCTACAAGCGCAGTTTTCGCAGTTTGCTGAAGACTTGGCTCGTAATGAAGAAACGATTGTTACTGAGTTAAATAGCGTGCAAGGCCCAGCTGTAGATTTAGGCGGTTACTATCGTTTAGATGCTGTTAAAGCTGCTAACGCTATGCGCCCAAGTGCGACGCTAAACGCACTTGTTAACGGCTAAAATATTCAGGCCTGTGTTGCACAGGGCTTTTTTAATAAGCAATAAAAAGCAGAGTAGATCACTACTCTGCTTTTTTATTTCAAACGCATCTAATTTAGTTAGCTGTTGATATTGCTGACGCGTGCATACCTTTTGGTCCTGCTTCCACTTCGAAACTGACGGGTTGGCCTGCTTTTAGAGTTCGATAGCCTTCCATTTCGATGGTAGAATAGTGCGCAAAAACGTCTTCACCGCCAGCATCAGGGCAAATAAACCCGAATCCTTTGGCGTTGTTGAACCATTTAACAGTTCCGCTTGCCATACTTCCACTTCCTTCTGTTGTTCACTTCCCAGTAAGATAGTCAAACATATCAGCGAGGAAAATCCCCGCGTACTGAACAGAATGAAAGCAGAAAAGTTGGTTGTCAAGATAATATTAACAAGTGGGTAACATTTTAACAAACAAAGTAGCACATACTATTTGGTATGATACCAATTGCATTAAAAGTTTGACCATTCAGCGGGAATTCAAAGCCCTGTAGGCGAGATGGGGGATTGAAGCTAATAGTTATTCTATATCTAAAGCCCACAACGAAGCTTAAAGGGCTTTGAAACCCGCACTAAGTGAGCGCCTCAGATTTTCCACTTCTGCTTTGCAGTGCTTTAAAAGGGAATAACCTTTTTTTCACCAATGCGCCTTGAATTGAAAAGTCTGAGGCTCTCTGAATTGGTCAAATACTTAATGCAATTGGTATGATTTGTGGTATTAAATAGATTGAGTTCGATAATCAATTGGAACAAGCCAAGACTAGAGGCTAGTATTGAAACATGAGTAGAACAGAAAACGTTGAACACTTAGAACACGTAGAAGAGAGCGTTGAATCAGAGCTAAAACAGCCTTCTATGTATAAAGTTATATTGAATAACGATGATTACACTCCAATGGACTTCGTTATTGAGATTTTACAGCTATTTTTTAGAAAGGATGAAGCACAAGCCACTGAAATAATGCTTGCCATTCATCATCAGGGAAAGGGGATTTGTGGTGTTTTCCCTTTTGGTATTGCAGAAACTAAGGTTGCTCAGGTAAATCAGTTTGCAAGACAAAACGAACATCCGTTATTGTGTTCTTTAGAGGAGGCCTAATTTGGTTGAATCTGTTGTTAATTTTTGGGGGTGCTTATGCTAAATAAAGATCTTGAAGTCACCTTAAATCTGGCTTTTCAGCAAGCCAGAGATGCACGTCATGAATATATGACAGTTGAGCATCTATTGTTGGCGTTAATCGATAATCCGGCCGCACAAGAGGCGTTAGTTGCTTGCGGAGCAAACCTCGATAAACTCCGAGACGAAGTCTCGAGTTTTATTCAACAAACCACGCCTATCATTTCCGATCCTGAAGAAGAGAAAGAAACTCAGCCCACGCTCGGTTTTCAGCGCGTTTTACAACGAGCGGTTTTCCATGTCCAGTCATCTGGGCGTAACGAAGTGACTGGCGCAAATGTGTTAGTGGCTATCTTTAGCGAACAAGAATCTCAAGCTGTTTATCTATTGCGCTCAGGCGATGTGACTCGTCTTGATGTGGTCAATTTCATTTCACACGGTTCGTCAAAAAATGATGTTGATACCGATGCCGAACCCAATCGCATTGAAGATCAAACTGAGACGGAAGAAGAGCGCAGCATCTTGTCGCAATTTACCTCTAACTTGAATGAGTTAGCTAAAAAAGGTGAAATCGACCCATTGATTGGTCGCAGCGAAGAGATTGAGCGTTCAATTCAGACCTTGTGTCGCCGCCGTAAGAATAACCCACTGTTAGTGGGGGAAGCCGGTGTCGGTAAAACGGCAATTGCAGAAGGACTAGCGTACCGCATCGTCAAAGATGAAGTGCCTGAAGTCATGAGCAAGGCAACTGTTTACTCGCTTGATTTAGGCGCACTGCTTGCGGGGACTAAGTACCGTGGTGATTTTGAGAAACGCTTTAAAGGTTTGCTCAAAGAGCTTTCAAATGATAAGCATGCGATTTTATTTATCGACGAAATCCATACTATTATCGGTGCAGGCTCCGCATCTGGCGGTGTGATGGATGCATCCAACTTACTTAAACCGCTGCTTTCAAGTGGTAATTTAAGATGTATGGGCTCCACAACGTTCCAAGAGTATCAAAGTATTTTTGAGAAGGACCGTGCATTGGCACGTCGCTTCCAAAAAGTGGATATCAATGAGCCCTCTGTTGCTGAGACGACCAAAATCCTTCAAGGACTGAAGTCGAAATATGAAGAATATCATAATGTGCGCTACACGCAGGCGGCGTTGAGTGTTGCTGCAAAACTGTCTGATAAGCACATTAACGATAGACATTTACCCGACAAAGCGATTGATGTGATCGATGAAGCGGGCGCTCGAATGGCGATGTTGCCTGCGAATAAGCGTAAAAAGACCATCGGTCAAAGTGAAATCGAAACCATTATCGCCAAAATGGCTCGTATACCTGAGAAGTCGGTATCGAGCTCTGATAAGGATATGCTCAAGAACCTTGAACGTAACCTTAAGATGGTAGTGTTTGGGCAAGACATCGCGATTGAGGGCCTTAGTGCGGCTATACGTCTATCTCGTAGTGGACTAGGCGGTGAGAATAAACCTGTCGGTAGCTTCTTGTTTGCCGGTCCTACCGGTGTCGGTAAAACTGAGGTGACGAGCCAGTTGGCGAAATGCCTCGGGCTTAGCCTTGTTAGATTTGATATGTCTGAATATATGGAAAGCCATACGGTATCACGCCTTATTGGTGCTCCTCCTGGATATGTCGGTTATGACCAAGGTGGCTTGTTAACCGATGCAGTGATTAAGAACCCACACTGTGTGGTATTGCTCGATGAGATAGAAAAAGCCCATCCCGACGTCTATAACCTGCTGCTGCAAGTGATGGATCACGGTACGTTGACGGATAATAACGGCCGCAAAGCCGATTTTAGACATGTCACTGTCGTGATGACCACAAATGCTGGTGTACAGGAAACGGTTCGTAAATCGATAGGGTTTAAGCAGCAAGATCATACTCAAGATGCGTTATCGGAAATCAACAAGGTGTTCTCACCTGAATTCCGTAACCGTTTGGATTCAATTATCTGGTTTAATCACCTCGATATGACCGTTATTGCTAAGGTAGTTGATAAGTTCTTAGTCGAGTTACAAGCTCAGCTAGACGACAAATCAGTGATGCTCCATGTCAGTGATGAAGCGAGAACCCTATTAGCGGAGAAAGGTTACGACAAGTCTATGGGAGCAAGGCCAATGGCGCGCGTAGTGACGGATTTAATCAAACGTCCACTTGCAGATGCGATTCTATTTGGTGACCTTGAAAAAGGCGGTGTTGCGCATGTTGATGTGAAAGGCGATGAGATTGTGATTAAAGTTGAGTCACAGCAAAAAGCCATGCATTAAATGCCGTTGAGTGGAGTCATCATTTGGCTCCATTCTTTGTTGACGGATAGCGATGCTTATCATCGCTATCAAACATCACCGAATTGCAGATAATAAAAAGCCGGCGTAAGCCGGCTTTTTTTAGATACGTTATAGGCTAATAATAACTTAGCGTGAACGGAAGACGATGCGTCCTTTGCTCAAATCGTAAGGGGTCAGCTGAACCGTTACCTTGTCACCCGTAAGAATACGGATATAGTTTTTACGCATTTTTCCTGAAATGTGTGCCGTTACGACATGACCATTTTCAAGTTCTACACGAAACATTGTATTTGGCAAGGTTTCAAGGATTGTGCCTTGCATTTCAATGTTGTCTTCTTTCGCCATTAATCAGTTATCCTGTTAGCCTTCAAATATTAAAAACGGGCATATCATGCCGTAAATTCACGTCACTGTAAAGGAAAGGTTGAGTGAACCACAGCTGTAGAGCCGTTATTGCTTAAATGTTTATGTTTTTGATCTTAATCTCTGTAACCCAACCAGAATGCGTGAGAATTTGGTGGGGACGGTAGTCTCGTTTGTAATTCATCTTTCTAGAATCATCAATTTGATAGCCTAAATATAAAAACTGTTTCTGCATCATTTTGGCTATCTTGGTTTGCAGTAATATTAACAGACTTCCTAAAGATCGTTTATGCTCATTTGGATCAAAATAGCTATAAATGGCAGATAAACTGTTCGGCAGCACATCCGTGACAGCAACACCAATAAGTTTGTCAGCGATAGAGAGCTCTATAAACACCGGTTGAGTCCAACTTGCGGTGGCGAAGCTATCGTATTGCTCTGGTGTGGCAGGGTACATAGGACCGTCTAAATGGCGTGTATTAACATAACGCTCATATAAGGCATATTGCTCATCTGTTTTATGGTCGACAATTTTCCAGCTTAAATCTTGATTATTCTTTAAGGTGCGCTTTTGTCTTTTTGATAATTTGAATTCATCGATTTCAAGTCTAATGGGTAAACATGCACTGCAGTGAGGGCATTGTGGTTTATAGATCATACTGCTGCTGCGACGAAAACCTAACGCCAGTAGCTGCTCAAACAATCCCGCATCAATGATATCCTCTTGTAATACCAAGAGCTGCTCTTGTTGCTCCTCTAGGTAGCTACAAGGAAAGGTTTTGGTTTTTCCAACCGTGACAGGTCTAGATTTAGAGTTAGAGTTCAATCGGTACCTCTGCAGTTAACCAGCTGTTTGGGTTAACGTTGCCGTCTCTTAGGTGCTTAAGGAGCGCGAGAAAATCTTTTCGCGTTATTGATTTTGCGCCCAAGCTGTCCAAGTGTGGGTTAACCACTTGTGCATCAATTAGTTTAAAGCCACACCGTATTAGGTGTTGCTGTAATAAGATCATAGCAGCTTTAGAGGCATTAGTACGAAGGTGGAACATCGATTCGCCGCAAAAAACTTGCCCAATAGCCAGACCATAAAGGCCTCCAATGAGGGTGCCATCTTCCCACACCTCAATTGAGTGAGCATGGCCTTGATGATGCAACTTAAGATAAGCCTGCTGAATATCATTTGAAATCCAGGTTTCGTCTTGTTTGGCTCTAGGGGCTGCGCAAGCTTGAATGACAGCGGTGAACTGTTTGTTAATGCTATAGGTCCACTGTTGTTTTTTTAAATATTTCAATAAGCTACGGCTTATTTTTAAATTCCCTGGTACAAAAACCGCGCGCGGATCGGGAGACCACCACAAAATGGGATCATCTTGATTAAACCAAGGAAAAATCCCATTGTAGTAAGCATTTAGCAGCCTTTCAGGTTGCAGATCTCCACCAACCGCGAGTAGCCCATTAGGGTCGCTTAGCGCTTGCTCTGCTGGTGGAAAATCTTGTTGATCTTGATTTAAATAGGACAGTGAGTTCACAATTGAGTAAAATTAGGCAATGTACATACCTTTAAGTTAGCGGAAAAATGCATATGTTGAAACCTTATCTTATTGTTTTTACGGTTATCAGTTTATTATTTAGTATACCCCAACTAAGCGCTGCGCCTTATGATCGTAATCAGGCTGTTGCAGTTGAAAAAGTTGAATTTGGTCAAGTGGTTTCGGTAAGGAATATTACCGAGAAACAGCTGGTTGAAGATCGCAATACTGGTTGGAAGACATTTGGGGGGGCGCTAATTGGTGGTGTTGTAGGGCATCAATTCGGTGGTGGTTCAGGCCAAGATGTCGCGACAGTTTTGGGCGCACTTTTAGGTGCTGGCATCGGTAATCGTTATGGTGATAGTTCATACTATCAAGAGCTTAAGTTAGTTGAAATGATGATTACCTTAGACACTGGTGAACAAGTTATGGTGATCCAAGACTTAGACCAAGGGATGATATTTAACGTCAATGATGACGTTAGAGTGGTTTATCTTAAAGGCTACGTCAGAGTCGACCAACAGATGTGAACAACTCAAATTAACCCGCAGAGTGCATGGTGTCGCGCAAGCTCTCTGCTTGTGGGTTGGTTTAAACAGGCAAACAGCTGTCACGGCAATTATTGAACCGCAAGTCTTCCTATTCCCTTATGCTGTTACTGACCAAAAACAAACGCTTTTTCACTTTCGAGCCAAGTCGGAAACTTCTGCATTACGGTTATAAATTCATCACTTTGAAGATGGTTCGCTAACCATAGTTGAACATTTTTATACGCTGATTGCTCGAACCAAGCTTTGTCGACATGAGCAAATTGCCTAATAAAAGGGTAGATGGCGTAGTCTGCAATACAGGGTGTCGCCCGTAAAAGCTGAGGGTGTTTGCTTAACAGGTTTTCCAGCTGGGCGATAAACACTTCACCTTGCTCACGATAATACTGCTCACTGTATTCGGGGTGGCGGTCGGCATATTTGTATTTATCTAGCCACGATTTAAAAACCTGATCATTATAATCAATCAGTGCTTTAGCCGCTTCTTGCTTGTTGCTCGTTGCTGTTAGCAGTAGATCGTTGGGATCATTTTGCGCCAGTGCCCAACACATGATCTCAAAGCTCTCTTCAATCACTTCGCCATTTTGTAAAATTAATACTGGAACGGTGCCTTTAGGAGACGCCAAAAGCATCGCCTCTGGTTTATATTTTAATACAATTTCACGCAAGCTAACAGGGGATTTTGCGAGATATAGACCGAGTCTAGCCCGAATAGCGTAAGGGCAGCGTCGAAATGAATACAATGTGGGTAAGGTCATAATATTATTATTTGAATAAAAACTAGGGTGCTATTTTTAACTGACTTACGTGAAATAACAATCAATATTCGGTTTTAAGCGGATGCTTAGCGTAAAAAAATAAGACGACTAATCAAGACAAACGCGATTAACCTTACTTTTTGTACCTGTTTGTTCTGATGTGATTCAGGTAGACTTCGCGCTTAATTTTGCGTAGTGGCTCACATTTTGCCACTGCAGTACTAAATGCACTGAAGATTAAGCTTCAGCGAGCAGTAATAAGAGGTTTGTATGTCAAAAGTTGTTGTCTGTGCCATGTATAAGTTTGTGTCACTTCCTGAGTTTGAAAGCATCCAAAAGCCATTACTCAGTGTGATGGAAGAGTCGGGTGTTAAAGGCACATTGTTACTGGCAAACGAAGGTATCAACGGCACGGTTGCTGGCTCTCAAGCTGCAATTGATGCTCTGCTCGCATGGTTATCGACACAACCCGGGTTAGACAACATCGTGCATAAACTGTCTTTTGATGACGATATGCCTTTTTATCGCACTAAAGTTAAGCTAAAAAAAGAGATCGTGACCATGGGTGTCGAAGGTATTGACCCTAACAAAGTGGTGGGTACTTATGTTAAGCCTAAAGATTGGAACGCCCTGATTTCTGATCCTGAAGTGCTTTTGGTCGACACCCGTAATGACTACGAAGTCCAAATTGGTACCTTTAAAAATGCGCTCGACCCACAAACAACCACGTTTAGAGAATTCCCTGAATACGTTAAACAAAACCTTGACCCTGCTAAGCATAAAAAAGTAGCCATGTTTTGTACTGGTGGTATTCGCTGCGAAAAATCGACTGCTTACTTAAAAGAGCAGGGTTTTGATGATGTTTACCATCTTGAAGGTGGTATTTTGAAATACCTTGAAGAGGTTAAGCAGGAAGAAAGCTTGTGGGAAGGTGAGTGCTTTGTGTTTGATAATCGCGTCGCTGTTAACCATGATCTAGAAAAAGGTCAGTATGATCAATGTAATGCTTGCCGTATGCCTATCACCGTAGAAGAGCAAGCGTCAGCACAGTTTGAGCAAGGTGTTAGCTGCCCTCATTGCATCGACACCGTGACCGATAAGCAACGTGAACGTTTTTTAGAACGCGAGCGTCAGGTGCAATTATCAAAACAGCGTGGTGAAGCACATATCGGTAGCGATGTGAGCCAGGTAATTGAGTCTCGTAGAGCTAAGAAAGAGCAGCTTAAAAAAGCTCAAAATGAAAAAAATCTATAACGAGCACTCCAGTTAAACGAAAGGCAGCCTAGGCTGCCTTTTTTAGTTTTTACTCGCCATTATTATTCGAGGGTTCGGTTTTTCTTTTTGCTAGACCAGCTGACTTCTCATCAGTATTCATTACACCATTGAGCAGGTCCATCGGCAATGGGAATAAAATTGTCGAATTTTTCTCACTGGCTATTTCAGTTAAGGTTTGTAAATATCTCAATAAAATGGCATTCGGTTCAGTGGCAAGTGTGGTCGCGGCTTCGACGAGTTTGCTCGATGCCTCCATTTCCCCCGAAGCATGGATGACCTTAGCACGACGCGTTCTTTCCGCTTCCGCTTGGCGAGCGATGGCTCTCACCATGGTCTCATTAAGATCAACATGTTTTATCTCGACGTTGGATACTTTTATACCCCAATCATCAGTTCTACCGTCAAGGATCACTTGTATATCGGCATTGAGCATCTCGCGATTGGCTAACATTTCATCAAGTTCATGCTGCCCTAATACCGAGCGTAAAGTGGTCTGTGCCAGTTGTGAGGTTGCTTGTAAGAAGTCTTCGACATTGATAATGGCTTTTTGAGAATCAATCACCCGAAAGTACAGCACTGCATTGACCCTTACTGATACATTATCTCTGCTGATTACATCTTGGCTAGGCACATCCATAACAACGGTTCTTAGATCGACTCTTACCATCTGTTGAATAAATGGAATGACGATGATAAGTCCTGGTCCCTTTACGAGTTGGAAGCGTCCTAATAGAAAAACGACACCCCGTTCATATTCTCTCAAAATCCTGAATGTACTAATAAGCAACGAGATAATGACAAAGATCATTACCGCACCGAATACTGCGCCGTTATTGATTGCGTACTCCATTAGAGGCCTCCTTAGCTTCAACGAGCGATACGAGTAGCGACAGGCCGTTAATTTCTATAACCGTTACGGCCTGACCTTTACTGAGTTTTATGGGACTGATTGCATTCCAACGTTCACCATTCAAATTGACAAAACCTTGGCCTTCAAAATCATAAATTACCGTTGCGTTTGCGCCGATAATCGCTTCCGGCCCCGTCACCACAGGGTTCTTTCTAGCCCGCCAAATAAAGCCTAGGGCGAATAAAAAAAACAATATACTCAATACGGAAACACTGGCGATAAGAACACGCGATACTTGAAATTGGGGTTGTGCGGTATCAAAGAGAAATATCGATCCAACCACAAATGCGGTAATACCACCTAGGCCAAATATCCCAAAGCTAGGCAGCATCGATTCTGTTATCAGTAACACAATACCAAGAAGCAAGAGTGCTAACCCCGCATAGCTCAAGGGCAACATTTGGAATGCATAAAGAGCAATAATGAGTGAAATGGCACCGGTCACGCCCGCTAGCCCAACGCCAGGACTGTAAAACTCTAACAGTAAACCGTAGACGCCGATGATCATTAAAATATAGGCAATGTTGGGATTAGTGATTGTGGCTATAAACTGATTTTGCCAACTTGGCTGTTTATCCACTAAAACGGCACCTTTTAGCTTTAGGGTGATTTGTTTTTCGCCAAAAGTGATGATGGTTCCATCAAGACGGGTAATGAGTTGTGTTGGTGACTCGGCAATCAAATCGATGACATTGATTTTCAAAGCCTCACTCGCCGTTAACGTTGCAGCCTCTTTCACCGCAAGCTCTGCCCATTTTTCGTTTCGTCCTCTTAGTTGAGCTAACGAACGTATGTAGGCAATAGCATCATTAAGCACTTTTTTCTCCATTGCAGAAGCAGTGGTATTACTCGGTTTATCTTCTTCACTTTTATCCGCTGGAGCGCGTTTTTCGGGGCTCGGAGCACTGGGGCCTATTTGAACTGGCGTAGCCGCGCCTATCGTTGTTGCCTTTGCCATAGCAGCGACATGGCATGCATATAGAATATAAGTGCCAGCACTAGCGGCTCTGGCACCTTTAGGGTAAACCAAACATGCAACAGGAATATTGGAGGCCAAAATAGTTTGATTGATATCGCGAAGGCTAGAGACCAATCCGCCAGGGGTGTCCAAAGTAATAATAATGAGTGGTGAAGTGTTTTGACTGTTTGCGACGTTAATTTCAGCGGTAAGGTGTTCGCTTACTGCTGGCCCTATTGGACCTTTGATGCTAATTACGGGGATTTCTGAGGCAAGACTATTTTTTTCCGCACTTTGCACGCCCATGCAAAGCAATGAGATAAAGGTTACGGATAAGGCTAGCTTCCAGCCATACATAATAAGACCTTAGTTGTTTATCTAGTCGAGTCCCAGTGTCGGCATATGATTTAAGTTTAGTCGATTTTTACTCAATTGACTGAAATAGACTCCCATTTGAATTTAAAAATGCTGATGGATATCCGTAAACAAAATGGGGTGAACTTGCTGCTCAGTTTTTCTTTACATTTCTCAAGTTATTGTCACAAGTGAATAGAAATCGTCGTTACTGATATTTTTTAAAAATAACGCTTTTTGCATCTTATTAACTGTGCTATTTTTCACGGCTTTTTTATGGGTAATAGGTAGGTATAGGCGAATGTTTGTAGGATTTGATTACGGTAGTGCCAATTGTGCGATTGGTATTATGGATAACGGGCAGGTGGACTTGGTGCCTTTGTCTGGTGAATCGAAATATCTCACGTCTACTCTATACGCAATGGACAGAGAGTTGATTGCGGATGCCGTGTTAAGACAATTACCTGAGCCTCAGAAGGCCGAATACACCCGACTTCGCTCTGCACAGTTAAGCCGAGCAGCGCATGCTCGCCGTGAACTGGATCTGTTACCTAATGAGCAAGCGGTGTTTGTCGGCGATGCAGCGGTAGAAGCCTATTTTGAGATGCCTGATGAAGGGTTTTATGTTCGCTCTCCAAAGTCATTTTTGGGTGCAACAGGCTTAAGAGATAATCAAATTGCGCTTTTTGAAGATATTGTCACATTAATGATGATGCATATTAAAGGCGCAGCAGAAAAAAGCATGGTCGCCACTGGCAGTAAGATCACCCATGCGGTTATTGGCCGACCAGTGAATTTTCAAGGCGTTGGCGGCGAGCAAAGCAACCAGCAAGCTGAGGCGATTTTATCGCTTGCGGCAAAACGCGCCGGATTTATTGATGTTGATTTTCTGTTTGAACCCCTGGCAGCGGGTATGGACTATGAAGCTTCTTTAGATGAAGACATGACAGTGCTGGTCGTGGATGTTGGTGGTGGTACGACTGACTGCTCGATGGTGAAGATGGGGCCGAGTCATATCGATAAGCGCGACCGTAGCGTCGATTTCTTAGGCCATAGCGGCCAACGAGTCGGCGGTAACGATCTTGATATCGCCCTGTCTATGGCTGCATTTATGCCACATCTTGGTTTGGGAAGTTTGATGGTCAATAAGCTACCAGTGCCAAGTAAACCTTTCTGGAATGCGGTTGCAGTTAATGACATTAGTGCGCAGCGTGATTTCGCCACCATAAAATCAAAAAAACTCATCGAAGATCTGGTTAGCGAAGCACGCCAACCTGAGTTGATAAACCGTTTACTCAAAGTGCAGAAAGAGCAGTTAGGCTATAAATTAGTACGCAGTGCAGAGCAAAGTAAGATAGCCTTATCTAGCGAGAACAGTATTGATACTCAACTCGAATATATAGATGCTGGCTTACATGCCAAAGTGACTGAAGCTGATTTTGAAAAAGCGATAACCATACCATTAAACAAAGTTGAATCATTAATGCGTGAGGCATTGAACACATCAGGCGTTAAGCCCGATAGAATCTATGTCACCGGTGGTACCGCCCGAAGTCCGGCTATTTACCGACGTATTTCAGGCTTATTCCCGGACATCCCCATTGTTGTTGGTGATCACTTTGGTAGTGTTACTGCCGGATTAACACGTTGGGCGCAAAGAGTTTTTGCATAACGGTTTGTTTGTATTTCTCAGGCTCTACACAATGTTAAAGGAAATAAAATGAGTAAGTTAACACTAATTAAAGCCAGTATGCTTGGCGCTGTTGCCGCGGTGACGTTGGCAGGCTGTGGCGATGACGTTGGCAAAGTCAGTCTTGGCTTATTTACCACTAAAGATATCATCATAGATGCACGCCCCGATCCTAAAATCGAGGGTGTTACCTGCCATATTAGTCGTATTGAAGCAAACCTCAGCTTGGCCGACCCCTCCGACATGAGTATCTCATGTCGTCAGACGGGTGTTATTTCGGCTGCTGATATTGCGAGTATCGATAAGAGTAAAAATGGTGAAGTGGTGTTTAAAGCGTCATTAAGTATTCTGTTTAAAACGCTAAAAGTACGCCGTATTTATGATGCTGAGAATCAGACGTTACTTTATCTGTCTTACTCGACAAAAGAGACCAATGGTAGTCACAAGCATGCGTTATCGACGGTGCCGTTATATGGCACTCAAGCGTGGGTTGAGCCTTCAACAGTTTCGAAGCACTAATATCGACGCACTAATATTACGATTTAATCTTGTAATGGATAAATGTTGGAATATTGGCAACTGCTGTAGATGATAATTAAAGCCGCCATCGAGACAATTGTACTCAGTGGCGGCTTTAATGTTTGAGGTTCTATGTCGATTAACTGTCACTTATAACACTGACGACGGTGCCCGCAACAGAGTCGTACACAATCTTAATATCTGCTGTTTTACGCCCCGCAACATCGTTAAGCGTGCGTAATACATAGCTGCATTGGGTCTGTCCGGTTGGATTGGTATCAGCTTGGTGGCGATAAGCTTGAAAATCACTGCCATTATCGACGCTTGATAAAGATACGCTGCCGGGATCTTCAAGTAATGTTTCCCACAGATCAACACAGCCCTGTTCGCCTTGACCAATGTTGGTTGGTTGCCCCATAGGGTTGCCTTTACCAATCCCCAATGGAAAACCTAACGTATTCATATCTAGCTTGCCGCCCGCGTAGTTTGGCAAATCATTAAGTGAGCTATTATTTCCCAATATTTGCCAACGGGTGTGGCTAAAAGTGATTGCCTGTTGGTAGGCCCCTGCGATAGCCTTAACTCGGCTAACTTCGGCATCTCGTCTAAAATCGATAAACTGTGACACCGCAATAACGGCTAGAATACCGAGAACGATGATGACGACCACGAGTTCAATTAACGTAAATCCCTTGTTCTGACTATTTGCGACCATGCAATTTTGACTTCCAATAAGGTGTGGCTATTCCGCTAATAGTAATCGATTTGTTAAAAAACGGAAATAAAAAAACCATCAACAAAGGCGTTGAACCTCGGTTATTTGAACAATGTACAAGACCCGCTTATATTTACCTTACGATAAAACACCTTTTGTAACGGTTTGCGGCTTTCAATTGCCAAATAAGTTGATTAGTTTGAATCACTAGATTGAGTATCACACTCAATGGGAGACACGGAATTATGTCGAATCATATTGAAGATCTACTGAGCGAATGGCAGTTAACATCCCACGATGGATGGGTGTTAGCAGTGGTGACTAAGGTTCAAGGTTCAGCCTATCGTAAAGCGGGCGCGATGATGTTATTTCACCCATTAGGCAAAAGCATTGGCTTAGTCAGTGGTGGATGTTTAGAAGGGGATCTTAAAAGGCATGCCCAGCGGGCCATTCAATATGATACTGCAATAAAGCTGGTATACGATGCGACCGATGAGTCAGATACCACTTATCAGTTGGGGTGCGGCGGCATCATTGAGCTTATGCTTTTTCCGTTAACCTCTAAAAACCACTACTTACAACTGCATCGCCTTGCTGAAAATCTGCAAGCGGGGATCCCATGTTTATACGAGTTAGTACTCCCTGACGAAGGGACGGCGTCGGACCTATTTGTCGCGACGGTCGTTAATCCATCTGAAAGCCATTACCCCCCAAGTGATGTGCAAAAGCCAGCCATTTTCACACTGGATCAAACGGGTCACCGCGCTATGCAGCAAGAGCATCGATTAGTGATCCCTTGTCGTCCACGTTTTCATATTGCCATATTCGGTGGCGGCTTAGACGCTCAACCTTTGGCTAATATTGCAAATCAGCTAGGTTGGCAAGTCACTGTGATAGACGAACGCACCAGTTATGCCCGTCATCATGACTTTCCGTCATCAACAATCATCAAACAAACGCCTGCCAAATTAACCAATGACATAATGAATCGATTCGATGCGGCAGTTGTCATGCAGCACAACCTCACATTAGACGCTAACGCTATATTGCGTTTGAGTCAGACTCAAATCTGCTATATCGCTTTATTAGGGCCGCCACATCGTAGAGAAAAGGTGCTGGCAATTGCGGGGGTGTCGGCAAATGATTTCAGTGGGGTATTTTCAGCCCCTGCGGGTCTTGCACTGGGAGGCGAATTACCTGAGTCCATTGCGCTAAGTATTTTAGCCCAATGCCACGGGGTACTGCATAAGGCTCACCAAGTCTCGCTAGATAAGGTGATGACGTGACAGAACTTGTGCGCAAGGTAAGTAAAGGTGCTGCGAACAACAACGCCTTAATTAATGACATAAATACCACTCATAAATTGGTTATTGCGTTACTTGCCGCTGGCGCCAGTAGCCGTTTTGAAGGGATCAAGCTCGCAGAACCTATTGATGTCATTAATACGATAGGCCAAGTGAAACGTCAGCCGCTATTACTTCATAGCCTTGATAAACTTCAAGCTGTTGCTAAGCAACTCGAATCAACCTCTCTGCATTGTGAAGTTGTTGTCGTGCTTGGCGCTCATCAAGCGTTAATGGCTCTGATACCCGCAGGTGTGCGTGTCATTACCAATTCTCAATGGCAGCGAGGATTATCCAGTTCAATAAAAACCGCAGTCACAACGGCAAAACAGCTAAACGCTGATGCGTTGATGGTGACGCTCGCCGATCATATTGGCGTGGATCAAGACGCTTACAGACTTATCATTAAGCGTTGGCTATTAGAGAGAAAAACCTGCTGTGCTTGCTATCAACACAGCATTGGCGTTCCTGCTATTTTCAATGTTGATCTATTCAATCAATTGCAGCGACTTACGGGCGATAAAGGCGCTAAACCTTTACTGAAACAGCTCGCTTCCCAAGATGAATTGACTATTGTTGAAGTGCCTGGGATCGCCGTCGATATCGATCAAAGAGAAGATGTTGTTGTTTGGCAGCAAGCGATAAAACAGCAACTCAGTTAACACCTATAAACAAACAGCCCCTAGAAGCTATCAATCTTTCGCTGTGATTGAGGCTATTAGAGCGAAAGATGAGGAGCGAGTAATGAATGATGAGAAACTGACACTCAGTATCAATGGCAAGAGTTTTGCCCTTGATACCGACCCTAAAATGCCCATTCTATGGGCCATTAGAGATATGCTCGGTATGACAGGCACCAAATACGGTTGCGGCGCAGGCTTATGCGGCGCCTGTACTGTCCATATTGATGGCAAACCGGCTCGCGCTTGTTTAACCAGTGTGGCCCAAGCACAAGGGAAACAGGTGACAACGATAGAAGGTTTGGCTGCGGAAGAGCTTAAGCAAGCCTGGAGCGATCATAATGTACCACAATGTGGCTATTGCCAGTCCGGACAGTTAATGTCTGCCGCTGCGTTGCTAGCTGAAAATGCCGCTCCCACCGATGCTGAAATCGAATCTGCTATGTCAGGCAATATTTGCCGCTGCGGCACATATACCCGCATCAAATCTGCTATTCATAGTGTGTCAAAAAAGGGTGTTTCCAATAAAGGAGCATCATCATGAGTACCTTTACCGCAGTACAAAATTTCAGTCGCCGCGACGTGCTTAAGCTCTTTGGTGCTACAGGAGGGGGTTTAGCGTTAGGCGCCAGCGGACTGAGCTGGAGCCCGATGGCACTAGCACAAGACAAAGAGGCAAGGTTAAACTTGTTTATTGCGATAGGGGAAGACAACAAAGTTTATTTAACTTGTCATCGCTCAGAGATGGGGCAGGGGATCCGCACAGGGATCCCACAGATATTGGCCGATGAACTGGAAGCTGATTGGCAACATGTTGTTGTCGTACAGGGCTTAGCAGACAAACGTTATGGCAGCCAAAATACCGATGGTTCACGCAGTATTCGCAAGCACTATGACGCAATGAGGCAGATGGGCGCGATGGCGCGTACCATGCTTGAGCAAGCTGCTGCCCAGATGTGGAAAGTGCCTGTTGCAGAGGTTAGCGCCAAAGACCATCAAGTGCATCACCTTAGCTCTGGCCGTAAACTGAGTTATGGTGAACTGGCCATCGCGGCATCAACACAGCCCATGCCAGCAAAGGAAGCGGTAACGCTAAAAGACAGCAAAGACTTTAAGCATATTGGTCAATCGCACACCATTGTTGATATGCAAGACATGATCGACGGTAAAGCCAAATATGGTTACGACGTGCAGATGGAGGGGATGCTCTACGCCAGTATCACCCGCCCTCCAGTGCTGGGCAGTGACATTGCCACACTCGACGATAGCCTAGCACGCAAGGTGGCTGGTGTGGTTGATGTGATCCGTTTGAAGGTGCCAAAAGGTGCCCCTGCCTTTCAGGCATTAGGCGGCGTTGCAGTGATAGCAAGCAACAGTTGGAGTGCACAGCAAGGCAGAAAAGCACTTTTAATCACTTGGACTGCGTCAGCGAACGACAGCCACGATACCACCGAGTACTTAAAGACCTTGTCAGAGCGTGTCAAACTGCCGGGTAAACTCGCGCGGCAGCAAGGCAAAGAAACCAGAGATTGGCCGGAACAGTCGACGATCAATGCACTATACACTGTGCCTTATTTAGCGCACGCACCTATGGAGCCGCCAGTGGCAACAGCTTCAGTCACCGAAACGGGCTGTGAAGTGTGGGCATCGACTCAGACACCTCAAAGTACAGTACAGACTGTCGCCGCAAGTCTTGGGATGAAAGAGGAGCAGGTCAAGGTCAATGTGACTCTGCTTGGCGGTGGATTCGGTCGTAAATCTAAACCCGACTTTAGTGTTGAAGCGGCGCTACTGTCACAAAAGCTGCAACGACCCGTCAAAGTCAGCTGGAGCAGAGAAGATGAGATCCAAAATGGCTACCTTCACGCCATTAGTGCTCAGTTTTATCAAGCCAAACTCAATGACAATAAGATGCCCGAGGCGATGTTACAGCGCTCGGCTTTCCCATCGATTAGTTCAACCTTTGCTGAAGGCGTCGACTATCCGTCGGCGGGCGAGTTGGATCTCGGCTTTGTTGATGTGCCCCTAGCCGTTGAAAGTTATCGCTGTGAAGCTGTGAAAGCAGAGGCTCATACACGGATCGGTTGGATGCGTTCGGTGTGTAATATCCAACATGCTTTTGGTATTGGTAGCTTCGTTGATGAGCTCGCTAACAATGCTGGGGTGTCCTGTCCCAAGATGTGGCAAGCCTTGTTAGGCAAATCTCGAAAAGTCGATTTTGCCGACCAAGGTTTTAAATATGGTAATTATGGTGAAGAGTTATCGCGCCACCCTGTTGATGTCGGACGCTACCTCAATGTAATTGATATTGTTGAACAAGCACTCAATAAACAGCCAGCCGTCAAAGCGGGTCAGGGCTGGGGGTTTGCGGTTCATCGAAGTTTTACCAGTTATGTTGCCGTGGCGATTTTAGTCGAAGTGGATAGCAGCCAGAATTTAACGGTGTTGAAGTCTATTGCAGCCATTGATGCTGGATTAATTGTTAACCCCGATCGGGTGGAGTCGCAAACAGAAGGCGCGGTGATGTTTGGTCTTAGCTTAGCGATGATGGGCGAGATTAGCTTTAAAGAGGGTAAAGTTCAGCAATCGAACTTTCATGATTATCCATTGCTGCGCATTAGCCAATGTCCGGAGATAGAAGTCACTATTGTACGCTCGGATGCGCCGCCTGCAGGCGTCGGTGAGCCTGGTGTTCCCCCTGTCGCACCGGCGTTGACTAATGCTATCTTTGCCGCAACGGGCAAGCGCATTAGAGACTTACCGGTTAATAAGTCACTTAATATCTAAACATCTTGTATCCGCAAGCTGGAGGGTCTTAAGAAGACAACGCAACATTAAAAGTGCCTCAATGGCACTTTTTTTATGTCATTTTTTATGCGGTTAGATTGAGTCATATTCTAGGCGGCGGTAATCTGTCGTTTTTGTTCAATCAATCAGTGGGAACAATGGCTAATATTGGTGTTTTAGCACTGAAGCTAAAGGTAACGTCACAGGCTGTAATCATATACATGATGACTGCAGCAACGAGCAAGGCGTGAACGGAGACAGACCATGGAAAACCAAACAATGACATTAACCCAACTCGGCTGGCGGCCGTTTTTTCAGCAACAACTTAGCCTAGAAGAGTTAACGCTGTTCAGTATTGGTCGTGTGGTCGAGCAGCATAGGAGCCACGTTGTGGTGATGAGTGAGCAAGGACTCGTGAGGTTAACCTTCTCTGCGCAGGCTGAGCGTCTATGCGTTGGTGATTGGACGTTGTTTGATGACTCACAGCGATTACATCGTCATTTAGAACGCCAATCTTTGTTCCAACGTAAGGCGCCGGGCTCGAAAGTGGCGACTCAGCTCATTGCTGCAAACCTTGATAGTGTCATGATTGTCTGTTCTCTCAATCATGATTTCAATCTGAGCCGAATTGAACGTTACCTAGCACTAGCGAAAGAAGCGCTGGTGGACCCGGTGGTGGTATTAACAAAGGCGGATCAGTGTGGTGATGTGGATGACAAGCGTCAGCAAGTGCAACAGCTAGATCCTTTGATGATGGTTCATACGGTTAATGCACTTGAGAGTGAGGAGCTAAAAGGGTTATCGAGTTATTGCCAAGCCGGCAAAACGATTGCGTTCTTAGGTTCATCGGGTGTGGGAAAGTCGACATTAGTTAATGGCTTAATGGGTTTTGATGCACAGCTAACCCGTGCTGTCCGCGAAGTTGACAGTAAAGGGCGTCACACCACAACCTCAAGAGCGCTGAAGTGGTTACCTCAAGGCGGATTGCTGATGGATACCCCGGGTATGCGAGAGCTACAGCTTAGCCATTGCGAACAAGGTGTTAGTGATACATTCAGTGAAATCATCGCATTAGCACAGCAGTGCCGATTTAGCGATTGCAACCATGAAAGTGAGCCTGGTTGTGCGGTTCAAGCCGCCCTACATGATGGCATAGTGACAGAACGTCGATTGACGAGCTATCGTAAACTGATGCGTGAGCAGGCATTGAATGGTGCGACACTGGCGGAGAAAAGAGCTAAAGATAAGGCGTTAGGGAAAATGATCAATGGCGTGCAAACCGCATCACGTAGGAACAAGAAAAAAGCTTGATGGTTTACGAGTGATCCACCGTTGAATAAAACATCTCGTTTGTAGATGTTTTTTTTTGTGCCTGACGAACGCAGCTAGATCAGCGTAAAGCAGTTCTGTATTAAATAACTCGGTTGCTGAGGTGCTTATTGTCACTGGCTTTATACTCCTATTGGGTTAGTTGTAAGTCAGAATATTGTATATTTGTTACGTTTTCGGTTGTTTTGTGCACTAGGTTCGACTTTGTTAGCGCTTTTTTGTCGTAGATCGTGTTTATTAACCTACAAAAGATGGTAATTTAGCGACCTTGATATTAGATACTGTGTATCGACATGGTAAAAGTGTATATCGCGTTATAGAGAGGGCTTTATGGAGCATCGTTGGCAAATAGCAATATCAGCAGGATTATTAGCAGGCGTATGGGCTGGTTTTGCTGATGTATTTCAACTTGTCACCTGGATAGGTTTTCTGGGTTGCAGCACTTTTTTTGCACAAAAAGAAATAGGTGTAAAAGGCATGCTGATGGCGATGGCGACAAATGTCTCTGGTGTCTTTTGGGGTTGGCTTATCATTTCTGGCAGCAGTTTTTTTGTCTCTCCGGTCATGGGCTATACCTTCACGGGCATAGCAACGGCTGCCATGTGTTTACAAGCAAGTTATCAAAAGCTCGCCTTTATACCCGGTGCATTTATCGGTTGTTGTATCACCTTTGCAATGGGTGGCGACGTCGCGGCAATATTACCCCCTTTACTGGTGGGCGCGATGCTGGGCTACAGTATGAGTCTATTGACGACTCAGCTAATCGGCTTGACTCAAAAACTACAAACAATATTTGCTGAAAATACAGCAAAAGAGTCATAATTCAACATTGAATATAGCGAGCAACTCAACACTGTGCTGTACTGGGCAAGTGAGTCTATCAACGCATTATAAAGGGTCAAAGATAAGGTCCATGGGAATTTTACGATGAAGCAAATTAATTTTCGAACAGTCGATGCGGTATTAATCAAGCTCAGTCTAAATGGAAAATTCTGGTCTATCTGCACGATGGTTACGCTCATCACTGCAATGGTGGCCGGAGCAAACTACTTTAATAGCAAACAACAGATTGAAACCGCTTCAATGGCGCGCGCCCAAGCCACGGTTGAGGCTTATGCCAATATGGCGATGACCCAATCTCTTACCGGGCAGTCGTTAACTGATTTTGCCAGCGAAAACGGATTGAGTATCGGTTTTATTTCTGAAGCGAACCGCTCAAACGATAACCTTAGCGTAAGTGCGCCCGTTGACGGTGAGTTCATTAACTACACGGTTAATGTGAGTCGTTGGGAACAGCCAGCTTTGTCCAATACGAATAACATGCTTTGGTTGGCTCTTTTAGGTCTACTGCCGTTATATCTTGTGAGTTATTGGGTATCAACTTCGCTGGGTGGCGGCTTGTGGGATATGTACCAAGCAATAAAAAGACTCGCTGATGGCGATCTTAGTTTTAGACTTAACTTTTTTGGTCAAGATGATTTCAGCTTAATCGCCCGTGAAATTGACCGTAGCGCAGATAACATGAGTGAAATGGTGTCTGCGATTGCACTCAACGCACAAACGCTTTCACAAGCGGCGAGTGAATTCCATCAACAAGCAGGTCAAAATGAGCTGTTAACGAATGCACAGCATCAATTTCTTGATACTGTCGCAGTGGCAATGTCTCAGATGACCGCAGCGGTTGAAGAGGTATCGCAAAATGCATCTAGCACATCAGAGCAAACTGAAATTAACTCATCTCAGGCGGCAAACAGCAAAGTTCAACTTGCTGAGGCGGTAGCAAGCATTGGTATATTAACGGGGAAAATTTCAGAAGCGTCCGCTTCAGTTGAAGACCTTTCCTATGCTGCAACACAGATTGGTGCAGTCGTTACCACCATTAACGGTATTTCAGAACAGACTAATCTGTTAGCGCTTAACGCAGCAATTGAAGCGGCCAGAGCGGGCGAGCAGGGCAGAGGCTTTGCCGTGGTCGCAGATGAAGTGAGAACGTTAGCAAGCCGAACACAACAAGCGACTGTTGAAATTCAATCTATGATTGAAGGTTTACAGACGGGTACACATAAACTGAGCAACATTACCGGCGATATCGTATCGCAAGCCAGTAAAGGCCGTGAGGCTATCGTGTCAGTGAGTAATGATGTCGATAACATGGCATTATCTATCAGTACGGTATTCGATATGAGCGCACAAATAGCCGCATCATCCGAAGAGCAAAGTGTTGCATCTCGGGAGATCGCCTCGCAACTCGACGATATTCGAGGCCAAGCCGAAACCATTAAGCAAACCACTGAACATTCAATCGGACTTGCAACAGATTTAAATGATGCCTCAAAAGACTTAGATCAGCTGCTAAGCCAATATACGTTAGTTAAAGCCAGCTAACGTTTACGTAGGCCAGCTGCGACGATGTTTAACTGAGTTGCAGCATAAAGAAAAATCAGCTAATAAAAATGCCAGCAATCATTGCTGGCATTTTTGTTTGAAGCCACCGTTTAGATTAGGGGCTGTAGATCTTTCACGGTTGTTTTTGCCGCCGTTTATTGGCTATTTTGACAAGGCGGAGGCTATGTCGTTTAGTCATTCTCCACAAATAGCCTACAACACCGTAAAAATAGCCAAGAAGCGCGGCCCTTAGGGTTCGTTTCAATACTTTTAGTCTTTTATGACTAGAAGGCGTTACGAGCTTTCACTTAGACTGCTAAATCATCGCTCAAGCCTAGTACTAAAATCATTATTCCTTACGGTAAAGAATCGAACAAAAACTAAGCTCGAAAGATCAACAGCCCCTAGCTAAAGGTGCTCCAGATCGGCGCGTGATCTGATGGCTTTTCAATAGCACGTAAGTCGTAATCAATATCAGATTCAACCAGACGCAGTGCAAGTGATTTGGTCGCTAAGACAACATCAATGCGCAGGCCACGATTATCGACAAACCCTTTGCTGCGGTAGTCAAACCAAGAATATCGCTCTGTGCGCGTTGGGTGTAGCTCGCGGAACGTATCCACTAAGCCCCAGTCCATCAATGTTTTAAGCCACTCACGCTCTTCAAGTTGAAAACTACACTTACCTGTTCTTAACCAGCGCTTGGCGTTAGGATCACCAATACCGATATCTAAATCGACAGGCGAGATATTGATATCGCCAATGATGGCAATATCTTCATCAGCAGTGTGATACTCATTTAAATATACCATTAAGTCTTTGTAAAACTTACGTTTGGCAGGATATTTTGTCTCATGGCTAATGTTTTCACCTTGAGGGAAATAGCCATTTAGCACGGTAAGCGGACGGCCATTTTCTTGCATAAAGGTCCCCATGATCATACGGCGCTGCGCGTCGTCTTCATCGGTTGGGAAGCCTTTTTGAAGCTTTAATGGCTCAGCCTTCGACAACATGGCCACACCATAGTGTGCTTTGCCACCATGGTAATGCACCTTGTATCCCATTGCTTCTACATCAGCAAGTGGGAAAGCTTCGTCATGCACTTTGGTTTCTTGTAAACCGATGACGTCAGGCTGGTGGCTATCGATTAAGGCTTGCAGTTGATGCAGTCTTGCTCGCAATCCATTGATATTAAATGAAACTATCTTCACTTTTGAGTTCCTTTTGTTTACGGCAACACTAACTTATAAGGTTTTACAATAACGCTTTCATATACACCCGCGGCGATATAAGGGTCGGCATCAGCCCAGCATTGTGCATCTTCAAGTGACGGAAAATCAGCAACGACTAATGAACCAGTGAAACCTGCTTCGCCTGGGTTTTCACTGTCGATAGCGGGGTGAGGCCCAGCGATGAGTAACTTGCCTTCATCAGCTAAAAGCTGCAGGCGCGCTAAATGGTCTGTACGAACAGATAAGCGTTTTTCTAAGCTATTTTCAACATCTTGCGATGAAATCATATACCACATTATTTAAGTTCCTTACGATCTTCTTCAGACATGTTTTTAAAGAGATATAATACAGTGAGTACCGTATTAATCAGTGTCAAAGCGGTTAGGCCAAATACCTTAAAGTTTACCCAAGTTTCTTGCGATAGGCTAAAGGCAACGTAGATGTTAACGAGAGAGCATGCCACAAAAAACAGTACCCAATACCAAGTCACATGGGCCCATATCTTGTCAGCAACAATTAACTCTTTGCCCAGCATGCTTTTTAAAATGGGTTTATTCATAAATTGACTGACAACTAACGCGATAGCAAACAGTGCGTAGACAATAGTGACTTTCCACTTAATGAATGAGTCATCATGTAAAATCAAGGTTAGCGAGCCAAACACCGTAACCATTGCAAAGGTAATGAGGTGCATCTTCTCCAGTTTTTTATACAGCATGTAGCTAATGATAAGCTGCAATGCGGTGGCGGCAATCAATGCGCCACTGGCAACGTAAATATCAAAAAATTTGTAGACGGCAAAAAAGATAACCAGAGGCAGAAAGTCGAGCAACTGTTTCATAGGATAGTGTCAATTCAAAATGCATAAAAGTGTGCTTGAGTTTAGCATGCAAGCCATGAAGGAAAAAGGGTAACGGGTTCACTTGAGCGCTTCGGTAAACCTATGTTCAGTATGGCTACATTAGGGATAATAAATGGCCGTGATCTTGCACATATTACGGTCACTAATTGTTACCCGATAACAACATTATCAGCGATATTGACGGCCACGTTAGTTTTGCCTATCTCTCAAACAGAGGGCAATACAGCTAAAGTAAGACCACGCAGTTTAGTACTTTAGCTATGGTTAAGTTCTGTATCTGGAGTTACAACACGTCTTGCCGACGGCAATGCTCTCAGTCTAGCGGTGTGAAGTATAAGGCTGTTTGTAAAAGAACTGAGGGATTAACTAAAGAAGAGGGCGATAACTGGTAACTAATCGATATAGTGATAATTATTTTATTATCTACAAGGGTGAAGGAACATTGAAACGATCAAGGTTGCTCCTCAGAAACAACACATTAATCAGAACTCGATCTACTATATTTGTTTAATAAAGAGTCTTAATAAGCCTCAGCTTTGTTCAACTTTTGGGATAAGGATGCGCACGGCCTATCCCTATTGTATGGATAATAACTAAGTAATTTGGGTAAAGTGAGACCCAAGCTTTTGCTGCAACTTAAGCCTTCTATTTGATAGCTCGATATCCTTATGGCTCCTCTATTGAGAGACCGATAACAAACGTGAGCATCAGATAGAACTCCAAGCACTAATCTCGAATAGTCGACTGGGTCTAGAACCCGTATTTCGCAATAAAGAGAACGCTTATTATGAATAGTCATCACATGCAAAACATCAATGTCGGAGTTGATATCGGTAAATCACAACTTGATATATTTATCCGCCCCCTTGATATCTTTTTCACTGTTGCTAATGACACAAAAGGTATTAGAGATGCAATCAATAAGATAAAAATTCACAAGCCTCAGCGCATTGTAGTTGAAGCCACTGGCCGATTGGAAATGCCATTCATTCTAGCCTGTTCAGAAGCAAAGCTCCCCTTTGTTATCGCTAACCCTATGCACGTTAAACGATTTGCAGGCGCTATAGGTCGACGAGCCAAAAATGACCGATTAGACGCCGAACTTATCGCTCACTATGCGGAAGCCATCAAGCCTAAATTCACTGAGCTAAAACTGAAAAAATAAGATTAATGAGTGATTTAGTTACTCGAAGAAATCAACTTCTCACCATGCAGACCATGGAAAAAAATCGCCATCAAATCTTATCGAAAACACTCGTTTCTACCATTAAACCGATTCTTACAGCTCTAAAGAACCAGATAACAAAAATCGAGTTAAAAATTCAAAAGTTAATTGAAGAATGTACCGAGTATCAAAGTAAAAACATCATATTGCAGAGCATGCCTGGGATCGGAAAAATAGCAGCTGCGTCTATAATCAGTAATATGCCTGAGTTAGGCTATATCACGAGTAAACAAGCAGCTTCACTCATCGGGGTTGCCCCCATGACCAAAGAAAGTGGAGCCTACAAAGGTAAGCGGGTCATCCAAGGCGGACGAGCACAAGTACGAACTGTACTCTATATGGCAATGATGTCGGCTATGCAGTGTAACCCTGTGTTTAAAGCCACATATCAGCGACTACTTGGGCAAGGCAAGCCCAAGAAAGTGGCTATTATCGCATGCGTCCGAAAGATGGTAGTCATCCTCAATTCGATGCTAAGAGATGGCGTCATGTGGGATGAGAATACAGGTAAAAATAAGTTATTGACGCCATAGTCGTTTGTTGAACGAAGCCGCTATGCGGCAGAAGAGATAACAAGCCTCTTTGCTCTCCCATCCTAAATACTTACTAGTACAGGTCTTGTTAGGCCATTATTACTAGGAGTATTGT
>NZ_JAKIKW010000034.1 GCF_023283945.1 Shewanella gelidimarina
GCTGGGTAACAGAATACGCCTTAGTGGAGGCTTGAGCCGTATGCAGTGAAAGTTGCACGTCCGGTTCTTAGGAGGGCGGTACTTGGTGACAAGTGCCGCCTATCCGACAGATATGAGTTGAACAGCCGCTGCTTAGTGGTATTTAGGTGCTCGAACAGCAGCCTGATCCAATGTACCGATATTCAATTCTGCTCGAAACAAAAAACGCAGCTAATTAGCTGCGTTTTTTATTGCTGAGATCCTGTAAAGCACCGCTGCAATCTACTTTACTTAAAGACAAAATTACTAAGTAAAAAGTCACTAAATAAACAAGCCACCTAGTAAATAAATCACTAAGTTACCTCATAAAATGTCTAGAATCTCATTTCAGGCACATGCGCTGGCACAACGAGCTTACCTGCGGTTTTAGAGACAATCTCTTCAACAGATACCCCTGGAGCGCGCTCTAGCAGGTGAAAAGCACCGCCTTTTATTTCCATAAAGGCTAAGTCAGTTAATACTCGTTTGATACAGCCAAAACCGGTGAGTGGCAGTTCGCACTTAGCTAATAGCTTAGAGTTCCCTTTCTTGTCGGCGTGCATCATGGTGACGATAATATTGTCAGCGCCTGCCACTAGATCCATTGCGCCGCCCATGCCCTTAATCAGTTTACCGGGGATCATCCAAGAGGCGATAGAGCCTTGCTCGTCGACTTCAAATGCACCCAGGACCGTCAAATCAACATGGCCGCCGCGGATCATAGCGAAGCTCTCTGCGGATGAGAAAAATGACGCGCCATCAACCGCGGTTACTGTTTGCTTACCTGCATTGATTAAGTCTGCATCTATGGTGTCTTCGGTTGGGAATTCACCCATACCGAGTAACCCATTTTCAGATTGCAGCATCACCTCTATTCCCTCAGGAATGTAGTTGGCGACTAATGTTGGAATGCCTATGCCTAGATTGACGTAAAAACCGTCTTGGAGTTCTTTTGCTACACGTTGCGCGAGTTGTTCTCTTGATAATGCCATAGTGTAGCCTCCTTATCTTTTAGCGTCAGTGACGGCTTTAACGGTACGTTGCTCGATACGTTTCTCGAACGTGCCTTGGATAATACGGTTTACATAGATCCCAGGGGTATGAACATGGTCTGGATCGAGTTCACCGGGCTCAACAATGTGCTCCGCTTCTACCACGGTAATTTTACCGGCCGTAGCCATCATTGGGTTAAAGTTGGCGGCGGTTTTGCGAAACACCAAGTTACCCATGGTGTCAGCTTTCCATGCGCGAACTAAGGCAAAGTCGGCTTTAAGTGCAGGCTCTAATACATAGTGACGACCGTCTATTTCGCGGGTTTCTTTACCTTCAGCGACGGGCGTACCGTATCCTGTAGCGGTAAAAAACGCTGGAATACCGGCACCGCCAGCACGAATTTTTTCTGCCAGTGTACCTTGAGGCGTTAAGATCACGTTCAGTTCGCCCGAGAGCATCTGCTGCTCAAAGGTGGCATTTTCGCCAACGTAAGAGGCGATCATGGTATCGATTTGGCGGCTTTTCAATAACAGCCCTAGACCAAAGTCATCGACGCCTGCGTTGTTAGAGATAGCCGTTAGGCCTGTTACGCCCATTTTTACCATCTGGGCGATTAAGCCTTCAGGAATACCGCATAAGCCAAATCCACCGACCATCACGGTCATGTCATTACTGAGGCCTTTTAATGCCTCTTCATAACTACCGACAACCTTGTTTAGTCCTGCCATTGTTATAATCTCCTTATTAAAAGAGCCACTTTTAAAACCTGTAGGGTAGGCGGCTCTCTAAACTATTCTCTAAAAACTATTATGAAAAACGAGTTCTCTAAATACTAGTTCTTTAAAATTCAGTTCTTTAAAATATGTAAGCAACTCTGCGTTAAACGGCGAGTGCTTGTGCGACCTTGGCGCCATTCGTGCGCCCAAGTGCTTGGCTAATTTTGTTACCTGCAAGTGCAAGTTTGTTTAGATCGATACCGGTTTCAATACCGAGACCATGGAGCATATAGACGAGGTCTTCGGTGGCTAAATTACCCGATGCCCCTTTGGCATAAGGACAACCGCCAAGACCGGCCACCGATGAGTCAATGACGCTGATGCCAGTCTCTAAACAGGCCAATATGTTAGCGAGTGCTTGACCGTAAGTGTCATGGAAGTGCAGTGCCAGTTTTGAGACGGGAACAACACTAGTGACAGCTTCAACCATTTTACGGGCATTAATCGCGGTGCCAACACCTATAGTGTCGCCTAACGAAATTTCATAACAGCCCATTTTGTAAAGTAATTCAGACACTCGAGCCACTTCGCTAACGGCTATCTTGCCTTCATAGGGGCAACCCAGCACGCACGATACATAACCGCGCACCCTGATATTATTGGCCTTAGCCAGCTCCATCACTGGGATAAAGCGTGCGATCGATTCCTCTATCGAGCAGTTAATATTGCGCTGGCTAAAGCTTTCAGAAGCCGCGCCAAAAATGGCAACTTCGTCGGCGCCGGCGGCAAGCGCAAGTTCCAAGCCTTTAAGATTAGGGGTGAGGGCACTGTAGGTCACGCCAGTGTTACGGGTAATTCCTTTAAGCACATCAGCCGAGTCGGCCATTTGCGGTACCCATTTAGGCGACACAAAACTTGCGGCCTCGATGCGTTTTACACCCGCTGCGGCTAAACCTTCAATCAAGACAATCTTATCTGCCGTGGTGACGGGCTTTTCGTTTTGCAAACCGTCACGGGCGCCGACTTCAAATATGCTGACTTGTTTAGCGTATGAATTAGAGGCCATTTACGCTGGCTCCTCTGCTAAAGACGATTCAACCAAGGTGGGCTCAACTTCGGCGAGTAACATGCCGTCACTGACCAGCTCTCCGGCTTTAAAGAAGAACGCACTGACGGTGCCATCAAATGGCGCTTCAATGGTATATTCCATCTTCATCGCTTCCATCACCATAATGCCTTGTCCAGCAACCACGCTATCACCCATTTCAACTAGGTGGGTCACGATAGTGCCGTTCATTGGTGCTTTGAGCTTATCTTCTAAGTTGTCTTGCTCTTCGACCACTTCAGACTGAATGGCGCGGTAGTGATAACTGCTTGAGTTGATAAACAGGGTAAAGTCTTCACCTACTTGGCTGACGGGCACTTTTATCTTATGCCCAGTACGCTTAATGGCTTGAGCGCAGTTGCTGCTGAGGGCAATTTCAGCATGCAGAGTTTCGCCGATGAGCTCACCAGATAGCGTTAATTGGCTATCATTTAAATTGAGCTGGTAGACCGATTGACCCCCGAGCTGAGTTTCAGTGAGCTCAAGGTGATTAACGTGTTGCTCATCATCGAGCAAGGCGACTTGGTGCACACTGGCACTATTGAGTCTAAAGCCACTGACGGCTCCCCAAGGTGAATAAGGGTCGTGACTATTGATAGCACAGCGTTTAGCGTCCTCTTTACGGGCGCATAATTGATAAAGCGCAGCTAATGCCAAGGCTGTTTGGCGTTCATTGGTTTTAGTGTTACTAAGACCATGACCAATCAATGCATCGCCATAACGCGCAATAAAGTCAGTACTAAAATTGGCGTCACTAAAGGCGTCATGCTCAGCTATATTGGCAAGAAACTCGATATTGTGTTTTAAGCCGCTAATTTGATATGAGGCAAGGGCATGAACCAGGCGCTGCAGTGCACGCGGGCGCGATTCATCCCAAGTGATGAGCTTTGAGATCATCGGGTCGTAAAAGTTACTGATCACATCATTTTCACGCACACCTGAGTCAATACGGACAAACTTGCTCTGCTCTGGCTCACGTAAAAAGTTGAGTTTGCCACTGGCGGGCAAAAAGTCATTTTGTGGATCTTCGGCGTAAATACGCACTTCAAAAGCGTGGCCGTGAATACGCACTTCATCTTGGGTTAACGGCAGCTTACTGCCACTGGCGACCATCAACTGCCATTTGACGAGGTCTTGGCCGGTGACCATTTCGGTGACGGGGTGCTCTACCTGCAGACGCGTGTTCATCTCCATAAAGTAGAAGCTGCCGTCGGTATCCAGTAGGAACTCAACCGTACCAGCACCTTCGTAATTAATGGCTTTTGCTGCAGCAACGGCGGCTTCGCCCATGCTCACGCGCAGTGCATCGCTAAGGCCTGGTGCAGGCGCTTCTTCGACGACTTTTTGATGGCGACGCTGAATGGAGCAGTCGCGGTCGGATAAGTAGATGCAGTCACCTTGGCTGTCAGCAAAGACTTGTACTTCAACATGGCGAGGTTGGCGTAAATAACGCTCCATTAATAGCTTGTCGTTGCCAAATGAGCTTATGGCTTCGCGCCTTGCTGATTGGATTGCTTCGAGCACTTCACCGCTGTTTTCAACAATGCGCATGCCTTTACCACCGCCACCATAGGCCGCTTTGATCAGCAGTGGAAATCCCATTTTGTTGGCTTCGGCGATCAGTAAAGCATCATCTTGTGCATCGCCATGATAACCCGGCACTAACGGCACATTAGCGGCGCCCATAATCTCTTTTGCCGCGCTTTTACTGCCCATAGAATCAATGGCTGCGGCACTTGGCCCCACAAAAGCAATGCCACTTTGCTCGCACTTTAAGGCAAATTCGGCATTTTCAGACAAAAAACCGTAACCGGGGTGGATTGCTTGAGCCCCTGACTTTTTAGCGATGTCGATAATCAAGTCGGCTTTAAGGTATGAATCCGCAGGCGCGCTGCCACCCAGGTAAAACGACTCATCAGCCATCGCGACATGACGCGCGTCAATGTCGGCATCTGAATACAGCGCCACTGTGCGTACGCCCATTGCTTGAGCTGTTTTAATGATACGGCAAGCAATTTCACCACGGTTGGCAATTAGCAATTTGGTAAACATATTATTTGGCTCCTGGCGCGCTAGCAGCGTTATCTAGTGCATCTTTTTGACTGGTAGACCAGTCGGGACTGCGCTTTTCAAAGAATGCATTGAGGCCTTCTTGAGCCTCAACGGAGACACGAATACTGGCAATACGCTCACTGGTGTAATCGAGTGTGGTTTGATCTATGACGCCGTCCTCAAGTGTTGACAGTAAGCGCTTAGCCCATGCCATCCCCTGTGGGCTATTACTGAGCAGCGCGGCGATGATCGGGGCTGCAGCAGCATCTAAGTCATCTTCCACTTCGTGGATCACTTGCAGCTCAATGGCTTTTTGGACGTTGAATCGCTCGGCGGTCAGCATATAGCGACGCGCTGCACGTTGACCCATGGCGCGGGTGACATAAGGGCTGATCACTGCAGGCATGAGTCCAAGCTTCACTTCGCTTAAGCAAAAACTGGCTCGCGGATTGGCAATGGCGATATCGCAGCAACAAATGAGGCCAAGTGCGCCACCGAAAGCGACGCCCTGTACTTTAGCTATCGTTGGTTTCGGAAATTTGTCGAGTACCGACATTAACTTGGCGAGCTCGTTGGCATCGCTAAGGTTCTGCGCGAAATCCATTTTTGCTTGTTTGCGCATCCAATTTAGATCGGCGCCGGCACTGAAGTTTTTACCATTGGCTTTAACGACAAGCACTTGGCACAGCGGATTGTGAGCAAAATATTCAAGCACTTGAATCATTTCGCTGATCATCACTTCGTCAAACGCATTATGTTTGTCGGGGCGATCAAGGATAAGCTCAGCGACGCCATTATCGAGTGTGCAGCTGACATACTGACATTGCTGCGCAAGTTTTTCAGTGGTCATTTGTAGGGTTTCATTAATCATTGTGTTGTTCCCAGTTTAGGTCCAAGGTTTAGCGTCTGGTTTCTGTCACAGCAATGGCGAGCCATTACATACGGAACACACCAAATTTAGTGTCTTCTACTGGCGCATTTAATGCGGCAGAAAGGGCTAAACCAACAACATCTCGAGTCTGTGCTGGGTCAATAATACCGTCGTCCCATAAACGCGCGCTGGCATGATACGGGTGACCCTCTTTGTCGTATTGCTCAACGATGGGCTTGCGGAAGTTTTGCTCATCTTCAGCTGACCAATCCATGCCTTTACGTTTAAGACCATCACGTTTAACGGTGGCTAGCACCCCAGCAGCTTGTTCGCCGCCCATGACCGATATGCGCGCATTTGGCCACATCCACATCATGGTTGGATCAAAGGCTCTGCCGCACATGCCGTAGTTACCAGCACCATAGCTGCCACCGATGATGACAGTAAACTTAGGCACATTGGCACATGACACAGCAGTCACCATCTTGGCACCATGCTTGGCGATACCTTCATGTTCGTACTTTTTACCGACCATAAAGCCAGTAATATTTTGTAGAAACAACAGTGGGATTTTGCGCTGACAGCAAAGCTCAATAAAGTGGGCGCCTTTTTGCGCAGACTCAGAGAACAAGATGCCATTGTTAGCGATGATGCCGACGGGATAGCCATGAATACGGGCGAAACCACACACCAAGGTGGCGCCGTAATTGGCCTTAAATTCGTCAAAGTCAGAATCATCGACAACGCGAGCAATGACCTCTTTAACATCGAATGGCTTTTTAAGATCAGTCCCGACGATGCCATAAAGTTCGTTAATATCGAATTTTGGTGGCTTGGTTGGCGTTAGCAGTGCTTCAATCCGTTTTTGATGATTGAGTCGGGTGACGGCTTTACGAGCAAGCTCTAAAGCATGGTCATCGTTTTGTGCAAGATGATCGGCAACGCCCGATATTTTAGTGTGTACTTCAGCGCCGCCAAGCTCTTCAGCTGTGACCTCTTCGCCGGTTGCCGCCTTTACCAGTGGTGGACCCGCTAGGAAGATGGTGCCTTGCTCTTTTACAATAATGGACTCGTCTGCCATCGCGGGAACATACGCACCACCGGCGGTACAAAGTCCCATCACTACGGCAATTTGCGGGATCCCCTTGGCTGACATTTTCGCTTGGTTATAAAAAATGCGCCCGAAATGCTCTCTGTCTGGGAACACTTCATCTTGACGGGGTAAGTTTGCCCCGCCTGAATCGACAAGGTAAATACAGGGTAGGTGGCAACGGCTGGCAATCTCTTGTGCTCGCAGATGTTTTTTCACCGTAACGGGGTAGTAAGTACCGCCTTTAACTGTGGCATCATTGGCGATAATCATGCATTCAACACCACTCACTCGGCCTATACCGGCAATAATACCGGCAGCAGGGACAAGGTCTTCATAGAGTTCGAAAGCGGCAAACTGTGATATTTCTAAAAAAGGAGAACCAGGATCGAGTAGTTTCTCAACACGTTGACGCGGCAGTAGCTTTCCACGTGAAAGGTGACGTTCACGAGCAACGTCGCCGCCACCTTGTTCAATTTGATGTAGTTTTGATTTTAGGTCTTGAACGACGGCGGCCATGTCATCAAATTTGGCTTTGAATTCATCGCTGCGGGAATTAATACGACTGCTGAGTTGAGTCACAATTTCAATCCTTTTAAAGTTGGAACCAGAGCGACGTTGTGGCTGTCGCCCTTATTCCAAATTAGGGCTCTAATGACTCGCTAAACGAGTCTTATTATTGGTTTATTTTGACTCGTTAAACAGTTCGCGGCCAATGAGCATACGGCGAATTTCTGATGTACCTGCGCCAATTTCATAAAGCTTAGCGTCACGCAGCAAGCGGCCAGTGGCGTAGTCATTGACGTAACCGTTACCGCCGAGCAGTTGAATCGCATCGAGTGCCATTTTGGTCGCCAGTTCCGCAGAATACAAAATCGCGCCGGCGGCATCTTTACGGGTTGTTTCACCGCGGTCACATGATTTAGCGACGTTGTAGATGTAAGATTTTGCGGCGTTCATGCCAGTGTACATATCGGCAAGTTTGCCTTGTACTAGCTGGAACTGACCAATAGATTTACCAAACTGCTCACGCTCGTGAACGTAAGGTATGACGATATCCATACACGCCGTCATGATCCCAAGTGGGCCACCAGACAACACCACACGCTCATAATCAAGCCCACTCATTAACACTTTAACGCCATTGTTTAGGCCGCCAAGAATGTTTTCTGCTGGGACTTCACAATCTTCAAAAACAAGCTCACAAGTGTTTGAACCACGCATGCCGAGCTTGTCGAGTTTTTGTGCTTGGCTAAAGCCTTTAGAGCCGCGTTCGACAATAAAAGCGGTAATGCCGTGTGCACCTTTATCGAGGTCCGTTTTTGCGTAGATAACATAGGTGTGGGCATCTGGGCCGTTAGTGATCCACATCTTGTTGCCGTTGAGAATGTATCTGTCACCCTCTTTACGGGCATGCAGTTTCATTGAAACCACATCTGAACCGGCATTGGGCTCACTCATGGCTAAGGCGCCAATGTGTTCACCTGTCACCAGTTTTGGTAGGTACTTGTCTTTTTGCTCTTTACTACCGTTACGGTTTATCTGGTTAACACAAAGATTTGAGTGAGCGCCGTAGCTGAGCCCGATAGAAGCTGATGCGCGTGAAATCTCTTCCATGGCAACGACATGCGCTAGGTAGCCCATGTTAGCGCCACCGTACTCTTCTGCGACGGTGACCCCTAACAGACCCATATCACCGAGTACTGGCCAAAGCTCGTTAGGAAACGCGTTATCGATATCCGTTTTGGCGGCTATTGGTGCTATTTCGTTAGCAGCAAAATTTTGTACCGCGTCGCGTAGCATGTCGACGTCTTCGCCAAGGTCGAAATTTAGAGATGAGTAGAGTTGAGTCATGTGCTTGTGTCCTGTCAATGTGTCCATTTATTCAAGTTCACTGATCTATGTCGTGATACTCGTAGGCTTGTTATTTTGTTGGTGTTATCAAGTGCTTTTTTTACTGACTATTGTTCACTAGTGCATCACGGCATTGCTGTTCTGCCGAGTTGAGCTCCATCAATACCACTTTTATATCGTCCATTTGCTGCTGTAGGGCAACTTTTTTGTCTTCCACTAATTCGAGCATGGTATGCAGCTGTGTGCTGCTATTTTTGTCTGCATCGTATAGTTCGAATAAGCGTCTTGTTTCTGCTAAAGAGAAACCTAAACGCTTACCTCGTAAAATGAGTTTGAGTCTGACCCGTTCGGTCAAATTGTAGATCCGGGTTTGACCACGACGTTTAGGTTTTAGAAGACCTTGATCTTCGTAAAAACGAATACTACGAGTAGTGATATCAAACTCTTTTGATAGGTCACTAATTGAGTACGTCGTTTGGGGTAACTGTTTTTCAGTCATTAATAACACCATATTTATTAACTTTTCTTGCACGATATAGGAAGTTTACGTAAAGGTAAAGTTTGCAGCGCGGTGTAACCGCTGTTTTCATGTCAATTGTGCGTGCCATAACGGTCACATTCAATAAACATACGTTTGATTTTAATTGGGTTTGTCGCTTATTAAATTCTTGTTTAACATGGCGTTAACTGTTTTTTCCTTTGCTTCGAATTGCTGTGAATGACGATTTTACCCACTCATTCTAAGGTCTAATGGGGATTTTATGAGCGGCGGAGCATAATGTTTCAAAGGCAATAAAAGGACAAGGCTCATCGCGATGTGACAAAGTTTACGCGGCGGTGAAGTTAACTGGAGTATGCATAGTGAAAGATAAAAATACACAATTACATGCAAGTTCAATCTCAAATCCACAACAGTTTTGGGGACAGGCAGCACAAGCCATTGATTGGATATCACCTTGGGATAAAGTCCTTGATGATAGCGAAGCGCCTTTTTACCATTGGTTTAAAGGCGGCAAGATGAATACTTGCTTCAATGCGGTGGATAGACACGTGATTGCTGGGCGTGGCTCTCAAATTGCTATTCAGTACGTCAGCCCTGTCACAGAGACTGAATATGGGATTACTTATCTAGAGCTACAAGCTCAAGTCAGCCGATTAGCAGGCTATATGGATTCTATCGGCGTTAAAAAGGGCGACCGAGTGCTGATTTACATGCCGATGGTGCCTGAAACGGCCTATGCGATGCTGGCGTGTGCGCGCATTGGTGCAATTCACTCCGTGGTGTTTGGGGGCTTTGCAGCCAATGAACTGGCGACGCGGATAAACGACGCCAAACCTAAACTGATTTTGTCAGCGTCGTGTGGTATCGAGCCGTCAGGCGTTGTTGCTTATAAACCGCTACTGGATAACGCGCTTGAGCAGGCGACTCATAAAGTAGGCCACTGCTTAATTTTAAACCGCAGCCAGTTAGAAGCTTCATTACAGCAAGGCCGAGATGTTGACTGGCAGCGCGGCGTTGCTGCCGCGCCAAACATCGACTGCGTGGCGTTAGAGGCCACTGATCCACTCTACATCCTCTATACCTCGGGTACGACGGGGCAACCTAAAGGTGTTGTTCGCGACAATGGCGGCCACAGTGTCGCGCTTGCTTGGTCGATGAAAAATATTTATGACATTGGCGTTGGTGATAGCTTTTGGGCGGCATCGGATGTGGGCTGGGTAGTGGGTCACTCTTATATTGTTTATGGGCCATTGCTGGTAGGCGCTACGACCTTAATGTATGAAGGCAAGCCCATTGGCACGCCCGATCCTGGGGCATTTTGGCGCACGATTGCAAAGTACAATGTGAAAAGCTTTTTTACGGCGCCGACCGCAATAAGAGCCATTAAGCGAGATGACCCTGATGGCGAGTACCTTGAAGGTGTTGATTTAACCTGTCTGAAATATGTTTTTCTGGCCGGTGAGCGCTGCGATCCAGACACTCTGCATTGGTCAGAAGAGAAGCTTAAAAAACCGATTATCGATCATTGGTGGCAAACCGAAACGGGTTGGCCTGTTGCGGCAAACCTGATGGGATATGCGCCTGTTGAAGTAAAAGCGGGTTCACCTGCACTGGCCGTACCGGGCTATCAAATTGAAGTAGTTGATATGATGGGTGACCAAGTCGCCTCGAATGAGTCTGGGAATGTGGTGATTAAGCTGCCATTACCCCCAGGTACCTTAACCACGCTTTGGCAAAATGAGCAGCGCTATAAAGACAGTTATTTGTCGATGTATCCAGGTTATTACCTCACTGGGGATGCGGGCTATAAAGATGAGGATGGTTATCTTTATATCATGAGTCGTATTGACGACATCATTAATGTGGCTGGACATCGTTTATCAACGGGTCGATTTGAAGAGGTGTTATGCCAGCATGAGGCGGTTGCCGAAGCTGCCGTTATTGGCGTCGCTGATGAGCTTAAAGGCCAGGTGCCGCTGGGCTTAGTGGTGCTAAAAAAAGGTGTGACCCTAAATGAAGCTGAACTGAATCAACAGTTAAGGGCGCTAGTGCGGCAAGAGATCGGCCCCGTTGCCGCCTTTAGGCTAGTCAGCGCGGTACAAAAGTTACCTAAAACACGCTCTGGTAAAATTTTGCGAGGCACAATGCGTAATATTGCCGACAACAAGAAGTACAATGTGCCTGCCACAATTGAAGATCCAGCCACATTAGATATTGTTCGTAACACCTTGACCCGCATGGGATATGCTGACGCGCACATATAAGCGGATGGGCATTTAAATAGTAAACTCTATGGCAAAGTCGTTAAACGGCTTTGCCATTTTTTATGCTCATGCTGGTACTTATTCCCAAAACCCACTTTTGTAAACTTTCAACTTTATTATTAGAGCATTTTTGTTGTGTCATCAGCCGTAGAATGGAAGGGAACAGCATCTTATTGCGGTAATTTTTGACTCGCGAACAATATGGTGTGATTGCGGTCTGTACAAAGTTGACTGCACCAACAGGGTAAATTTCTCATGACTAAGATTAAGGTTGCTAGTAATTTACTTACCAAAGTCTGTATAATCTACAACAAAATAAACCCTATCAAGTGAGTAAAATAGTTTGAATTTACGACTAAAATAGATAGGAAAATCCTCTGTGACCTGCGGAATAAAACTTAAATGAATAACCAAAACGAGCTTTACGATATTGGTGTGATTGGCTTAGGTGTTATGGGTAAGAACCTAGCGCTCAATATAGCGGATAACCAATACCGAGTTGCAGCATTCGACCTTGATACTGCCAAAGTACAAGACGTTGTAGGGCAAGAAGAATTAGAACGCGTTAAATATTTAGACAATACAGTCAAGGCACGTATCGATGGCTGTAATAATCTTTCTGAAATGTTGTCTAAATTAGAAAAACCACGGATTGTTTTACTCTCTGTTCCCGCAGGCGCTCCAGTCGACGGCGTGTGTAAATCATTAATCGAAGCGGGCATAGAGTCCGATGATATCGTTATCGATACAGGCAATAGTCTTTGGACTGATACGGTCGAGCGTGAAAAGCGTTACGCAGACGACTTTCTCTTTTTTAGCTGCGCCGTGTCTGGCGGTGAAGTCGGTGCACGTTTTGGCCCCTCATTAATGCCAAGCGGCAGTTTAAAGGCATGGGACCGTATCGAGCCTATTTGGCAAGCAATCGCGGCCAAAGTCGATGCTGAAACGGGTTTACCTATAGAGCGTTTTGAACCCGGGAACCCTGTTAAAGAGGGTGAACCTTGTACTACTTACATCGGTCCTGCTGGCGCCGGTCATTATGTTAAAATGGTTCATAACGGCATTGAATATGCTGATATGCAGTTGATCTGTGAAGCTTACCAGTTACTTCGAGATGGACTTGGCTTCACTCCCGCGGAAGTGGGTGAGGTGTTTGAACGCTGGAATAAAGGCGAGCTTAATAGCTATCTAATGGAAATTAGCGCCGATGTACTAAAGCAAGCTGATCCATTAACCGGGGCACCGTTAGTGGATATGATTTTAGATAAAGCGGGCCAGAAAGGCACCGGGCTTTGGACGGCGGTCAGTAGCCTACAAATAGGCTGCCCAGCGCCAACAATCGCAGAAGCGGTTTATGCCCGCGCGGTGAGCACTCAAAAAACACAGCGCGTTGCACTGAGTAAAATACTTGCAGGGCCGAGCAAGACACAGTTACAAGCGGTTGATAAGCAGACCTTCATCGACCAACTTGAGAGTGCACTCTACTGCGCCAAAATATCGAGTTATGCGCAAGGTTTCCAACTGATGACGATGATGGCAAAAGAGCAAAATTGGACGTTAGATTTTGCTGCCATCGCTAAGATTTGGCGTGCCGGTTGTATTATTCGGGCGACCTTCTTACAGTCAATCACTAAAGCCTATGAGCAAGAATCTGATCTTGAAAATTTACTGATGGCAGATGTGTTTGCTGAAGCTCTTTCGCGTAAGCAAGGCGAATGGCGCATTGCAGTATCTCACGCGGTATTAAGTGGTATTCCAACGCCTTGTATCAGTTCTGCATTGGGTTATTACGATAGTTATCGCTGTGCGACCTTGCCGGCGAGTCTGCTTCAAGGTCAACGCGATTTTTTCGGTGCACACACCTTTGAGCGTACCGATAAACCCGTCGGTGAGAAATATCATCTTAACTGGAGCAGTGAACAGCGGACATTGATTAAGCTTTAGCTGGCTTTTTGAGTTGGTTTTAATTGTAGGTTTATCGTCGTATAAATAGAAGTGGCGTTTTTGCAAAAGCAAAACGCCCATTTTTTATTTCCTAACGAGTGGTTAGCAATTTTTAGTTAGCAATTTTTAGATCCGCTTTTTCTGTGATTAAGTTCATATCAAAATCAAACTCATCAACACGGATAGCACGTTCACGCTTCAGGTTATAGTCTTGCAGCTGCTTATGCTCGCTGTCATTGATCACTTTAGCTGTTAACGCAGCATCGAGTGTTAATGAGAACTTGATACCAGGCTTAAACGTACGCGCTCTAATGGCTTTTTTCACTTTAGCTAACAGAGGCAAACAATCCATTTTAGCGAGATAGGCTTGTTCATTGATGTAGTTACCGTCACCCGCAACAGGTTTAACGAGGTGGGTTAGGTTTTTCTTAAACTCAGTATTTAACTGCGCTTGCTCAGCAAGTTCACGTACTAAGTTATCATTTATTTTTAACATCTTAGGCGAATACGTCACAGTGATTAGACGCATCAACTTACGTGTTGAAGATGATGGGAAGTTGTCCAAAAAGTCGAGTAGCGCTTTTTCGGCTTGGCATAGTGACCAGCGCGTTGCGTAATGGAAGTATGGCGCCGCTTCAGCACGTTGCTCAGCAGGTAGTTTTTGTTCGTAATAACGGATAGACGCCATTGCCGCATAAAGATAGCTCATGACATCGCCTAAACGAGCTGACAGCATCTCTGCTTGCTTTAACTTGCCACCGAGTACAAGTAGTGAAAAGTCAGCATAAACCGCGAGCTTTGACGCGAGTTTATGAACAGACTGCTCATAGGGTTTAACTTCTGCAAGTTTAGAATTTGCACCCGCGGTAAACGGTAGTAATCCTAATTTGAATGCGCGTAGACTGTTGCTAACACTGTAGCCAACGGTTTTACGGAGAATACTGTTGAACTCTTTATCGGCATGCTTTTCGTTTGAGTGAATAGACTCAACCATGCTTTGCAAATAAGGGTGACAACGCATGACACCTTGACCAAAAATCATTAGGTTACGAGTCAGTATGTTGGCGCCTTCAACGGTAATCGCAATGGGTTGGGCGACATAACCAGAAGCCAATGTATTTTGGGGACCATTTTGAATCGCTTTACCTGCTTGAATATCCATTGCTGAATCAAGTACGTCGCGGCCAAGTTCGGTCATATGGTACTTTGCAATTGCTGTCACAACCGACGGCTTTAGACCTAAACCTAAGCCTTCTGTGGTTAACACTCGCATTGATTCTAGTAAATAGGTCTTTCCGGCAATGTCAGCAAGCTTTTCTTGAATACCTTCAAATTTACCAATCGATAAACCAAATTGCTCACGAACTGCGGCGTACTCAGCTGATGATTTAAATGAACATTGGCCAACGGATACACCCAGAGCAGGCAGTGAAATTCCGCGACCAGCGCCTAGACATGCCACTAGCATTGCCCAACCACGACCGATATTTTTCTGACCACCAATGATGAAGTCCATTGGGATAAAGACATTCTCACCACGGGTAGTACCGTTGTAGAAACGAATACCCATTGGATCATGACGGTTACCCAGTTGCACACCTGGGTGAGACTTAGGGATCAAAGCACAGGTAATGCCAAGGTTTTCTTTGTCTCCGAGTAATCCGTTTGGATCTTCGACTTTAAAGGCGAGGCCTAACACGCTCGCGATAGGTGCCAGCGTAATATAGCGCTTGTCCCATGTGACACTTAAGCCTAGGACTTGCTCACCTTGATATTGACCCATTGTCACGGTGCCCACATCGGGGATCCCGCCAGCATCTGAACCCGCTTCTGGACTCGTGAGGGCAAAACATGGGATCTCTTGACCTTTCGCAAGGCGTGGCAACCAATAATCTTGCTGTTGTGATGTACCGTAATGCATCAACAATTCGCCAGGACCGAGTGAATTAGGCACCATAACGGTAACAGCAACGGCGGAGCTTTTAGCGGCAATGGTGCCAACAATTGTTGAGTTGGCGTAAGGGCTAAATTCAAGACCACCGAATGATTTTGGAATGATAAGAGAGAAAAATTTATTTTCTTTCAAAAAGTTAAGAATATTTTCTGGTAGATGTGTGCTGCGCTGAATTTCAAAGTCATCAACCATTTCTATCAAGGTCTGCACTGGGCCATCGAGAAAGGCTTGTTCATCCGCTGTTAGTTTAGCAACAGGAATGTCACGCAGAGCAGCAAAATCAGGAACACCTTGATAGATAGAACCCTCTAGCCATACATCACCAGCGTCGAGTGCTTCTTGCTCTGTGGTAGAGATGCTTGGTAGTACTTTTTTTAGTTTAGTTCTTATGCTCATTATGATGCTCGTCCGACCAGAAGTATGGGGCACATTACGTCACAAAATCAGCGATAGATCAAACTTTCAAACGATAAATTTAAACACTTGTTTGGATTTTTATTTAAATAATAAAATTAACTATAAAAATTTCATAAGCTTACGCGTGTACGCTGGAATTAAATTATTTTCATAGTGATATGAATTAATTGATTTAAATCAACTTTAGTCGATGATTAATGTCAGTTTTACTGGCAGGGAAGGGTATGTAAATATTGTCGACTAAGCCTGTAATGAGAGAATTTTATCAAGGGCGGTGATGAGTGTTGCCCTGAGTTTTACAACATGGAATGGGTTTAATCAGCTCAAAATCTTACCCGTCAAAGTTGATGTTGAGTCGGAAATAACAAACTGAACGAGTGCTATATCAACAACAGTGAACCGGGGATATCAAAGTGTCGACTATGTCATTTTCTGCAGGGAAAGTAGGGCTGATAAATCACCGCGAGCTGCATCTAACGCGATAATCAGTCCGTTAGCTGCTCATTAATATCAGTCATAGTCATGGAGTATTTTTGAGGAAATGGTGGGGTCTGTGTATGACTATTCACTCGTTATTGGTACTCGCGGTATTGTCGGTCGCGATCTCTACAAGCGTTTCGCTGTTAAGGCTATTGGCAATAAAGCAATTTTCATGAGATTTTTCATGGATTTTTTCAATGACCTCGTCGCTGACTTCAGTGCCCGCAGCAAATACGATTTTGGGGTTTAGCGTCATTTTATTTACAAATAACTTCCCCTGTGCATTTTTACCTAGCTCAGCTTGAGCGTGGTCACTATAAGAGACAACGGCCAAACGTTTTAAGTGAGCAATCGTTAAAAACGTCAACATATGGCAGGAAGATAATGCCGCCAGTAGACTCTCTTCAGGATTAATAAACTGGCTATTACCACTGTACTCAGGTGCTGATGATGCATTAACTTGTTGGCCACTACCAAAGCTAATTGTATGGTCACGGCAAAATGCAGTTGGCTCGCTTACAGCAGCTTCGCTGCTCCAGTTTAAGTGTATATTAAAGCTCATTCTTATTACTCGCTTCTAAAAAATGAAAGTAACACCACGCCTTTGTTAGGTTATTCGGTGTTGTTGGTCGATTATTTATTTGATGGCAAATGACTCTATTTTGCGCCTATCATTGGCTTTCTACTCGAACCGGGGCCATAGCCGAAATAGCGTTTAAATGCTTTAGCAAAAGTGACATCACTTTGATAACCAACATCAAGCGCTGTTTTATACACACTGTCGCCAGCACGTAGTTGTTTTTGCGCTTGTGATAAACGTAAACGAGTGATGTACTCTATCGGTGTCATATCGAGATAGGCTTTGAAATAGCTGGCAAAGCTGGCTCGTGAGTAACCACCCAGTTCGGCTAAAGTATTTACACTCCACGACTGACACAAGTCTTGGCTGATAGCATTAAGTACTTTGCTCATTTTTGGATCTTGTAGTGCTTTAAACAAGCCTATATTACTATGTTCATCATTCGATAACTTCCGTAATAAGCTTAGAAAGAATACCTCACTAAGACGAGACAAAATCACATCATTACTTAATGGACCTAGCTTGGCTTCTTCAATCAAACTCTGCGTAATTCCTGCGAGTGCCCCGCTTTGTTCCTGTTTACGGATCACCATACATGCGGGTAACTGACAAATAAGTGGGTGATTTTTGTCTTCACTAAAATCAAAATAACCACATATTAACCCCGTTGAATCCGATGGCTCATCTACCATCGGGTATGCCACAAAACGACTAATGGTTGTTGCTGCCTGTTCGTTATCACTGCTACTGATAATATGTGGGGCATCATGGGGAAATACCACTAAGTCACCGGCGGTAAGCTCTAGCGCTTTAATATCACCGCAATAGAGAAATGCTTGTCCTTGGCTGACTAAATGAAAACTCGCGAGTCCACTACCTGAGGTGTCAGTGCTCCATGTTTTACACAGTAACGAGCGATGAAATATCGTTGCGTGAAGATGAAAATTTGAAAGTAAGCTATTAATGTTAAACATGGTTCCCCATCTATTGTGGCAATTCATATTGTTATTTTGTGCTGTTAATTCTATTAAATTACCGACTAATGTATGACGGTGCCATTGATACAGACGTTAGCATTATGCCAGAAGACCTCAATGATAAGATTAGACGATGAGACATAAAGCGCAGACGCTAAGGCATACAAAGCTGACGCTAATCTCCTTATTATTGTGTTAGTTCAAACACATCATTAAGGAATATAAAATGAAAAAGTTCATCACTCAGATAATGCTAATGACGGCACTCGTGTTTAGCTTTGCAACTTCTGCCGCAACTCCGACTCAAAATGCAGATGGGGTTGTCGAGATTTATCTCGAACAACATGGCGGCTATTTCAGTGCTAAAGATACACTCGCATCACTAAAACCCGGAAAGTATCAATTTATCATCACCAATAAGGCTGGCAAGCTGGTAGGCTTTCAACTGCAAAACTTCACCACTCATGAAGCGTTAGATATGTTTCCAATTGAACCAGGAAAAACGCTTCGTAGCGACGTAGTTGAAGTCACCGCTGAAGGGGTTCGATTTAGATGTCCAATTAATCCAACACCATGGTATGACATGGATGGCATTCAAGCAGGCTAACCCCTGAATGACTAGCCGCTATTAAGCTCATAGCGTCGGCAATATAGAGAAGACCGATTAAGAGTCGATTAAATTTCTTGGTAATTTATAGACTGCTTAAATCTGCATTGCTTGTCATATTGTCTGCTTAAATTATAGCGATCAAAAAAGCCGCATAATGCGGCTTCTTTGCTATCTAGAAATCAAATTTTAGCTGTAAACGTTAATACTTTGCGACGTTTCTACATAGATCTGCATAACTGATACTTGCTGCTGTTGGGCTTTATTATTGACGACAGCAGCTCGTGCATCATCGTTGTTCGATAGGTAATAAGCTGACGCTGGGGTTAGACTGCTGCTGCCAGTTGCCACTCCTGCCATATCGGCATAAAACTGATACTGAGCTTTAGCCTTTCTATAATCAACGTAGTCGTCAACTTTCTCACCTTCATTGGGTAACTTTGGTGCTACAGGTAATATTTCTGCTTCATTGGCGGCTGAACTCGCTTTTTCAGCGGAACGATCTTGAGCGGCTAACTCAATGGCATTGGCTGATAAAGTCACTGTATCGCTTGATGCGACAGGGGGAGTTGGTTGAGCGCTGCTGGTATTGGCAAGTTGCGAATGACTGTCCGCAGTATTTTGCTGTAGGTTTTGATTGTTTAGTGTTTTGGACTGAGCCGCAGTATTGGAGAGCGATTGTGAAACTTGCATAAAACCTCAATCATCAAAAATATGTCTTAATAGACAGCATTTTAAACGATTAAAACTGAATGCGAACTGAACCAGTTAGAAGATAGGCAATTTTTTGATCCCATAACAAGGTATTAGTTTAACTCGTGGTGAAATCTTAAGGTCGGTTATGTATTGATTATGCCAACAGAGGCGATGTTTTTAGGGCTCAAGAGTTTGTCTTTGAAGTAAAACTAAAACCCAGCCAATTATCTTGGCTGGGAGTATGGATCTTAAGCTGGCGGGGAAATTAGCGGATCACAAACAGTGTCGTGCTAAATATTGCGCTTAACGTCATAGCATAGGGCATAAACTTCGCGCGGTAACTCAGCGTCATAATCACTAGTAGCCCCGATGTGGCGAGTAAGCCAAAATAGATGATGCTGCCATAAGCAACACCTTGGTCAAGAGTACAACCCCAATAAATGAGCGCCAGTCCAAGCCAACCTGTGATAGACAATCTACGGCTTTGCTTATCGCTTGGTGCTTTGCCTAAAACTTCTCGATGGTGAGAGAACATGGCTAACGCTAATAAGCCAAATGCGATGTAACTAAATCCCAATAAACTTAACATCATCGATTAAGCCTCTTTACTAGTCGTGGCTGTTGTTTGTATTACCATAGGGTCTTTCAGGCGAGTCGCTGCACGGCGGCCAGTAGGCTGTTTAAGTTGCTGACTCAAAAGCTTACGTCGAGCAAATAGAATCGATAGTCCGATTACCACACACATAATATCAAACCCGACGAGAGACCATTGCGCTTGGTTAATATTACTCAGCAGATCACTATTAGAGGTCAATGCATTGAGCAGCGGGATAGCAATTAAACTCGCGCCTGATAGCGCTAAGACATAACGCCACACCGCGAGTGTCCGCTTAAAGCAGGCGACTAAAGCAATTGCAGTTAAGGCGATGAAAAAGCTATTAGCTTCCCATTGAGCGCGGTTGACCATATCGATGGGTAACAGCCTATTAGCATAGAAAAACACACTTGCTGCAAGCGGTAAACCTGCGATGAAAGTCAGGTTTAACCCTTCGACTAATCGCAGACCAAAACTGGCTTTCTCACCTTGGTTTATCTGTTTATGCTGCTTTTGGCGAATTTTATTTGCCCAAAGCAGTGTCCCTGTCGCAATCATAGCGCAGCCCATTACACCACAGATGAAGAAAAACAGACGCAATAGGGGCCCTGAAAAACGCCCGGTATGCAGTGCTATTAAGGTGTCATGGGTATTTTGAGCGGCAGAATTAGGTTCAAGCCCTTTATTCAAAAGGGTACCATCAACCGCGTTAAATATTGTGGCGACTCTTCTGTCGGTCACAGTCTCACCGGTATCTTTATAGACGCTGACTCGACTGTTTTTATCACCGGGGTTAGTCACAACAATCTGTCTAATAGGCTTGTTGTCAAATAACTGATTAATTTGCGGTAGTAGCGTGGTTAACTGAATAGTTTTAGCTGATTCGCCCAGTGGTATTACTTGTGCGGGACGGTTTTTTAACTCCTGACGAAAAGCCTTAGTATCACCGTCGTAAGCGGTGATAGCCGCCCAAGGCATGTACATTGCCATAAGAGTCACTAGCCCGGTATAAGTGATCATTAAGTGATAAGGCAGCGCGAGTACAGAACTGACATTATGAGCATCGAGCCAAGAGCGACTGCCTTTGTTACGTCTAAAGCTAAAGAAGTCTTTGAAGATCCGTTTATGGATGACAATGCCGCTGATTAACGCAATCAGCATAAACATGCTACAGAACCCGACGATCCATCGAGCAATTTTTGCTGGCATGTAATGCAGATCAAAATGCAATCGATAGAAAAAGTTGCCGCCCTTTGACTGACGAACATCGGTTATGACTTCATCTTGTTCTTGCATCACCACATGTTCAATGAATTTGCCGCGACGCTGTCCCTCTTCAGGCTGAGTCTGCCAACTGTAACTTAGGTAAGGTTTACGATCTGTCGGAAAGTTGATGCGCCAATCACGAGCATTATTCGCGTGCTGACTGAGATAGCTTTGTGCCTTACTCAGCTCCGACTGAACTTTGCTGGCATTATAATCTTGAATGACGTTTTGGTGCAGTTCAGGCTTAGTCCACAGGCTAATGTCATGTCGATAATAGCTCATCGTACCCGCGAAAAATATTAGCAATAGCACCCAACATACAAGCAAGCCAACCCAAGTGTGTAGCCATGTCATACTGCGGAAAAAATTCTCTTTCATTGTTAACTTACCAGCAAAACAATTAGATAAAAAAGGCAGCTCAAGATGAGCAAATCTCGCCATGCTAGAAGGTGATGTTTAACGCTAAAAACCCAAATGATAGCAGCAGCATAAACAGCAAATGACAGCATCATAGCGGTCAATGTGCTCTGAACGGCGATGAGCGGAAGGGTAACGGCCAATAGCCCACATGCCGTTGCGGCGACGAGGTAACCACCAAATATTGCGGCTAGAGCACGCGAGGTAATATTGAATGCTGGCAAGCGAATCAAATGCTTGAAATTAAAGTTAACAGAGATCACTGAGACAGACACCTAAATGTTAGGCGTCATTAACGGTGCGCCTAATCTTAATAAAATAGGATTGTATTTTACATTAATAAACTCAATTGATAACTATTTTTATTCGTATTTAATATCGAAAGTGACAATCTTGAGATATGTGTCGCAAAAACGCTGCATCATCTGAATATATATATACCCGTCCTACCTGAAGATGCAGGATTCAGTGGGAGTTTAATGGGGTTTAATCAAAGCATTGATTGCAAGTAATGGTCGCTCCCTTGATAAAATCAATAATGTAGAGTAAACCCCATTAAAACCCATCGCTGAAGGCGTTGTGCAAGCCCCCTTCGTTGTTGCACTAACTTAAAAGGGAATAACCATTTCTATATTAATGCGTCTAGAATTGTGCTCGCACACCGCCTCTGAAACGAGCATCTTCAAGTAGAATGGGTATAACACGCATATTCCATTGTGAAAGACTATTTACGATAAAAATAAAGTATTTATATCGGCGTTGCCACCTTACCTGTGTTGTTAATATATTGGTGACAGTATCGATAAGGTTGCCAGCGGAGAGTGCCCTACGATTGACTTCGCTGTGACGGAAGATAAAGAGGATGTGGCGCCCGATATGAGACAAATTCTCACCTCAAAAGGCGCTGAGTTATGCTATTGCGCCCAGATCCTAAAGTACCCGAGTTTAATGTGAACAAGGCAAAATAATGCGCAGAAGTTGCGCTAAGTGATTGATGTCATAACCACCAGCAAATATATTTTAATTTATTTGCCAAAAGCGTGATAAAAACCCAGCTAAAGCTGGTTTTTTTGTCTAAATTTGTAGAAGGTAATCAAGCACGCGATTTATTGCTTTTTGGCGCGCTAGTCACTAATTACCCAGTTAGTATATGTTTTAACCATAGCTAGATGACAAATTTATTAAAAACTGAAAATATTATTTTTTTGACTTTACTGATGGATACTGGGCTACAGCGGTTTATGTGTTTTTTGTGAGCAATTAATTAGATAAATTTTTATTAATAAAGCTTGTAATTTAAAGCGCTAACCCCAAGTGTATTAGGTAGAAGTCATTGTAAAAAGGAAAACCTATGAAAATAAATCTTTCTGGTCACCACGTTGATGTTACTGATGTTGTTAAGCAGCATGTCCAAGAGAAGTTTTCGAAGATAGAGAGTCATTTTCCAACCCTGATCGCACTCGATATTATTATTTCTAAAGAGCATAGCGAATTCCAGGTTGAAATTAGAACCAATTATGAGGGAAGTCGAATATCATCGTCGGGTAGCGATACCGTTATGTACCCAGCGATAACCAGCGCAGCTAGAAAACTCGATGCGGCACTAAAGCATCGTAAAGGCCAACTAAAGGCTGATCTACATTCAAAGCCTGTTGTTACTACTCCTGAGATTGCTCATGAAAAAGTTCAAGAGATGAACTTAACGTAACTTAGCCCATTTAAAGTATAACGCCCTCGCTGCTAAAAATGATTAGCGCGAGGGCTTTTTTATGTCTTACACTTTTGATTAAAAGCTTAAAAACGACATAAGATAGGGTGCTGCTTAGTTGCAAAAACTCCTAAGCAGCGCTATGCCTAGTCGGCTTCTGATTTTGAAAAAGCGGTATGGTTTTCTTTCGGCGGCGGCGTCCAGCCACGTTCCATTTTAGAAAAGCTACGATAGCGCTCATCCTTCATCGCGGCGCTTAATGTCTCTTCCAATTGAATGAACATGTCTCGGTAATGGACTAAGTGTTTATCATCAGCAGTGACCTGTTTCCATGATTCGTAAAGGGTGTCTTTGTGGGCCATTTCAGTTTCAAAAAATATAGCACGTTGTTGTTCGGCTTTAAAAGGGTGAACCCCAAGGTGAGTTAATGCGTATTTACCCAGTTGTAGAGCTGAGTGGAAGGTCTCACTTACCATAAAGTCGGCACCCGCTTTACGCAGTCGATAGAGGTTACTTCTATCAAACGCTCTCGCTAGGACAATGACGTTCGGGTAGGTATGTTTGATGTATTCGGTGAGTTCGACCGCTCGGTCTGGATTATCAATGGCAATCACCAACATCTTAGCTTCTGCTATGCCGGCTGTATGCAACAAGTCGGGTTGAGTTGCATCGCCATAAAAACTCTTGGTATTAATCTTTCTGAGGTTTTCAACTTGCTGAGCCTCATGATCAAGCACCACGGTTTTAAAGCCATTAGTCACTAAAAGGCGATTCACTATCTGACCAAATCGACCAACACCTGCAATGATGACCGTCCCTTTCTCATCGATAATATCAGGCTCTCGCGTGTTTTCTGTTTGCTCGTAGCGAGGCAAAATGACTTTATCAAACAGAATAAAGAGTCCAGGCGTGAGGAACATCGATATGGCGACCACTAGAGACAGTATTTGGGCTAAATCAACCGGAATGACATGGTTCTGTACGGTATAGCTCAGAAGTACGAAACCAAACTCACCGGCTTGTGCAAGGCTTAATGCAAATAACCAACGGTCGCTATTTTTGATCTTAAAGATCATTGCCAGTAGCAGTAATACCGTTGCTTTAATGAGAATAACACCTAAAGTCATCGCCATTACTGGACCAATATTGCTGGCCAGTACATCAAAGTTGATACCTGCACCTACGGTGATGAAAAACAGGCCGAGCAATAGCCCTTTAAAGGGTTCGATGACGGACTCAAGTTCATGTCTAAATTCACTGTTGGCCAATACGACACCGGCCAAGAAAGTCCCTAAGGCGGGAGATAATCCAACAAGGCTCATTAGCGCCGCAATACCGATGACCAACATTAATGCCGTCGCAGTAAAAATTTCCCGCAAGTTAGAACTGGCAACGTATCGAAACAATGGCCGGCTTAAGTAATTGCCGCCGACAACCACAATGGCGATAGCGCTTAAAACAACAATGCCATACGCCCAACCAGGTAGGCCAGCGACCAAAGACATCTGTTCATGATGCTCAGCCGCAGTGGCTGCGGCTGACTGTGCCTTTTCTATGAGTTCTGGCAGAGCTAGCAGTGGAATTAGCGCCAACATAGGAATGACGGCAATATCTTGAAATAGCAGTACAGAGAATGCGTTTTTACCGCCTTCTGTTTTGGTTAGGTTTTTTTCATTAAAGGTTTGCAGCACGATCGCGGTTGATGACAGTGAAAAAATCATACCGATAGTCAGTGCAATACTCCAATTAAAACCGAAGGCAAATGCAATGCCCATAACTACCAATGTAGACAGTCCAACTTGAAGACCGCCTAAGCCAATGAGTTTATGGCGCATATTCCACAACATGCGGGGTTCAAGCTCTAAACCGACTAAAAATAACATCATCACCACGCCAAACTCAGCAAAGTGTTGCAAGGTGCTTGTTTCATTGCCCACTAAACCCGCTATGGGTCCAATGACGACTCCGGCAATTAAATATCCTAATACCGACCCCAAGCCTAACCGTTTAGCGAGCGGGACGGCAATAACGGCCGCCGATAGGTAGATAAAAGCTTGTATAAAATAAGCGGTCATTATCAGTCCTTTATCAAAGTGTTAAGATTTTCATTTAGTTTTTCGAGTGACTTTGCGAGTGCAATATCTAAGGTATTATTGCTTAATGCGGATAAGACTCTCAGCCAATCTTCAATATGCGAATGTACGCGATTTTCGTCAAAAGCACTGCGGGCACAAAAAAGGGCAAAAGGGGCGAGGTAAGTCATCCCGGTGAGACTTGCCGTTTGTTCTAGGGGATGGAGTAACTCCCTTAAGGTAAAATTGTTATAACCATCTGCCTGATAAGCAGTTTCACTACCTCCCGCGCTAATGGCGCACAAAAATGTTTTCCCCTCAAGGGCATTACCGTTTGCACCATAAGCAAAGTTGTATTCAAGTACGAGATCTTGCCACTCTTTCAAAATTGCGGGCGTTGAGTACCAATACAGTGGAAACATGAAGACGATAACATCGTGATCTCGGAGTCGTTGTTGTTCTTTGTCGATGTTGATCCTAAATGTGGGATATTCGGCATAAAGATCAACAGCGGTCACATGTTCTTGTTGTTGGGTGGCACCAAATAGGGGTTTATTTATCTCAGAACGCTCTTGAGAGGGGTGGGCGTAAAGTACGAGGATCTTTTTTGCAGCATCAACCATTATTTGTCCAATTTAATCATCCTAACTATCTGTTATTTAATTTAGCACAGAGAACTAGAAGCAATAACAAACTTTGAATGTAGATTGATACTTAGGACATTTTTATTACACCTGTCTGCGGATAAATGTACTATTGAATTGAGCTTGATTAGAGATGGCTACATGTCTAAGTTTTTTTCTGTTTCTAGGGTTTCGGCCCGAATGATATCAATTGATTTATCTGCTTTAACACCGATGCGATTATCTTTAAAAATATTTATCTCTATTTCGCCTAAAGAGTTGCCATATTCATCGTAGATATTGCTGAGAATAATCGCACTGTTCACTGAGCGGGTTAGAATTAACATAATACATCCTTGTATATGAACTGCTGCTCCTAGTTTAGACTAATATTTGCAGGAGGGCGGCTCAACAGAAAGGCTGATTTGGACTTTTATGTTGTGTTACTTAGATTTACTAGTCGATATTTTAATAAAAACCGCACGTTGCAGAGGATCACTTGTTAGTGGTTCTCGGGTAAAGCAAGGTTAACTCTGGTATTTGGAATCTTAATGTTTATTAACATCCAATTAATACCTCTAAAGGAATAATAAAATCAGAGGGATAGCTACAGAGTTCACAGAAGCAAAAAACAACATGGATAACAATTGTTATCGAATTTGTTGGTCGATACACTAACGGTATTACATAAGATATATATAAAATGCTTTTTAAAGATAAGGCAAAACGATGTTAAATATTGATGACCCAGCAGCGACAGAAAAAATCCCCGCCTTGTTTAGGCTAGGTTTTAGACCTTTTTTTCTAGGCGGCGCTTTGGTTGCTATGCTGTTTGTACCGCTTTGGTTGCTGACATGGTTTTTCCCAGAACATAGTCTGTTCCAGACAGACTTTTGGGTTAAAGTTGTACCGCTTTGGTGGCACCCGCATGAGATGTTGTTTGGCTTTGCACTCGCCATTGTGTGTGGTTTTTTGCTGACGTCAGTACAGACGTGGACCAACCAACCGGGGATGAAAGGTTGGGCGTTGGCGTTGACCTTTGGTTGCTGGTTGATAGCAAGAATCATGTTGCTGTTGCCTGTTTCAATTCCACTTTGGCTGCCGGCAATATTTGACTCATTATTTTTAGGGCTCACAGCGTTAAAACTTTGGCGCTGCATCTATAAAGTGAAACAATGGCAAAATATTGGCTTCCCCATCATGCTGGTGGCCGCTTTATCGATAAACCTCCTTAGTTATTACGCACTAAGCACGAGAGACTTTTCACTTAGCCTACAGATCTGGCAAGCGATGATATGGTGGTTAGGGCTACTGATTACTATTGTTGGTGGTCGGGTTATTCCGTTCTTTACGGCAATAAGAATTAAGCAAACTAAACCCACGCCAATCGCCTTGATAGAAAAAAGCCTTATTGTGGTTATGGTTGTATTAGTTATTCAAGCGATAAGTAAAGTGCTACCACTGGCCGTCGAGCAAGCGCTTTTGCTTATCGCTGGAGTGTTACACCTGATTCGTTGGCTACGTTGGTTTCCACATAAAACTCTTAAAGAACCGATGTTGTGGTCATTGCACATTGCGTACCTCTTTTTGCCGATAGCCTTGTTGGCGCTCGCAGCAAAAATTCACGACACCATGGCGTACCATCATTTGATACACCTATTTGGTATCGGTACATTAGCGGGCATTTGCCTGTCGATGATTTCAAGAGTTTCGCTTGGCCACACCAGCCGAAATATCTACCAAGGCCCAAATATGACGGTTGCCTTTTTATGTATCCCAATTGCTGCGGTATTAAGATCTTTTATGCCAATCATTTCACCAGAGCATTATCAACTATGGTTGTGGCTGGCGGGCGCATTTTGGTCTTTAGCGTTTGCAATGTTTGTCATCAATTATGCTTCTATACTATCAAAACCAAGAGTTGATGGTCGTCCAGGCTAGGCGTTGTTATTTTTAGTGTTATTTATAAATATAATTTTAAAATATTAATTAAGGTAAGTTGAGAATTAGATGAGTGTAAAAATGTTCGTTAAAGTGTTCAGTGTTTTTTGGTTAGTGTCACTGACTTGCGTTGCTAGTTTAGTGCAGGCGTCAGAACCAAGTGTTGCGGCAAAAGAGCAAGCTACGCGAGATGCAAACTTAAAAGAGAAGTTTCCAGTTCAATATCAAAGCTGGCTAGAAACCTCTGAGCAAACAGAGCGTGAAGATATGCTGGCGAGTTATCCAGCCGCCGTTATTCTGTGGGCTGGTTCATCGTTTGCTAAAGAGTACCATAGCCCGCGAGGCCACCATTTTGCCGTGGCGGATGTGACTCATACTTTGCGTACGGGTGTGCCACCCAAAGCGGGTGAAAAAGGCTTGTCTGCAAGTTGTTGGACTTGTAAAACGCCAGATGCCCCGCGATTAATGAATGAACTCGGTATCGAAGGTTATTCAGCCAAAAACTTTACAGATCTTGGTACTGAAATAAACAGCGTTGTGTACTGCACCGATTGTCATGTCGACGGTAAAGCAGAGCTGGCGTTACCGCGCCCGCATGCTCAAGATGCTATGGCGAAGGTTCATCTTCCTTTTGACAAACAAAATGACAATATGAAAGGTGCTCAAGTGTGTGGCCAGTGCCATGTGACTTACTACTTTCAGCCAGAACGCAGTAACAAAGTTAATATCCCCTGGATTTTTGGCAATAGTGCTGATGATATAGAGAAATATTACGATACTCGCCGTTTCTATGAATGGATCCATCCTATTTCTCAAACACCCATCTTAAAAGCTCGTCATCCAGAGTTTGAACACTGGAGTCGCAGTAAACATGCTGAGGCGGGTGTTACATGCATTACTTGTCATATGCCTGAAACCAAAGATGAGCAAGGCAATACCTTTACCAGTCATAAAGTGGGTAAGGCATTGGAACATTTTGACCAAGTTTGTCAAAACTGCCATAAGAGTGAGCAAAAAATCATAAGCTCACTGGCAAAGAACAAGGCAACGATTAATGCTAAAGCGCGTGAAGTTGAAGGGTTATTGGTAAAAGCGCACTACGAAGCTGGTGCGGCGTGGGATGCTGGCGCAACTTGGCCTCTAATGAATGACGCCATCATGGCTATTCGCCACTCTCAATGGCGCTGGGATTTTGCTATGGCATCTCATGGTTTATATGCCCATAACCCAGAAGAGGGCAATGCACTGCTTGATACAGCCCTCAAACAAGTTAAATATGCGCGTACTTCGTTAGCTGAAATTCTCAACAAGTTTGATGTAAAGAGTGTTAGCTACCCTGATATTAGCTCGAAAGCATCGGCTCATGCTGCGGTAGGCATTGAGCTTGAAAAGCTGACTGAAGCGAAGAAGAAGTTTATCAAAGAAGAAGTGGATGAGAATTGGTCTGAAGTGAGCCGTCACGGCTACGAGTAGTTAATCGTATATCAATGACTGATTAACTTGAGATCGTGTTCATTAAAAAAGCCAGCTTAGATAAGCTGGCTTTTTTTACCACTAGAGAGTGGCTAGAAGAGCAAATCAATAATGAGGCCTATGCTGAACAAACCACTAAAAATCATTGTGAGTTTAGCAGTGCGTCCTAGTAAAGGGTTTAGTGCAGCGCCAGTGGCTTCATTAAAATCACGGCACAGATTACGCGCCAAGATAAATCCAAGACCGGCAAGCAGCACGGGTAAGCCCGCGAGTGCTCCCATCAAATATCCTGCAATAATAATGGCAAAAGGTAAGTAGACTAAACTTTGATAAAAAATCCGTGCTTGCGCTAACCCGATACGCACAGCGAGTGTTTTCTTACCCGCTTTTATATCGGTATCCATGTCTCGGGTGTTGTTGACCAGCATAATCGCTGCATTAAGAAAACCGATAGCCGAGCCGAGTAACCATGCACTAGTACTGGTCGTATTGGCTTGCAGAAAGTAGCTACCGACCACTGCAACAAGTCCGAAAAAGACAAATGCAGCGATTTCGCCTAGTCCATGTGAGGCTAGCGGGTAAGGGCCGCCGCTATAGCCTAATGCACCTAAAACAGCTGCCGCCGCGAGCAGGGCAATAGGCCACCCACCGTGGGCGATTAAAAATGAGCCCACAATGAGGGCTAACGCAAGTGATAAGAACATGGCATTACGCACCGCAGTGGGGCTTAACAACCCGCTTTGTGTCACTCGAATAGGACCTACACGTTCTGCAGTATCGACACCACTTTTGAAGTCAAAATAGTCATTGGCTAGGTTAACAGCAACTTGCAATAACACGGCACAGATCATTGAAGTGACAGCGATGAACCCGCTGAATTGTTCAAGTTGCAGTGCTAAAACATTACCGACCAATAATGGCCCAATCGCCGCAGGTAAGGTACGAGGGCGTATTGCTAGGATCCATGGATTCATTATTTATAATTACTTTACAGAGAGATATATCGCAGGATTACGACGTAACAAAGGAGTGTTGGCCTAATAGCATAGCAAAATTCACAGCGTCTAAAAAGTGGATTTTCTGTCGCAAATCGCGGCGAAGTTAACATTATCGTCAACTTGAGGCTTAGGTGAGCAGAGCGGTTTAAAATTTTAGATCTAGCGCACACCCTCCTATGAGTATTGTATGCAATATTGAGGTTCGAGCTTGAATAGCAGTATCGATATATAGGTTGTGAGTACTTGGAGCTGTTGATTGTGTTACAGGGAAGTCACCACCTAAAACTTAAATATAACGTTTGAGGGTCTAGGGATATGCGTTTTGAAGACCAAGTTGCCATTGTTACTGGTGCAGCTTCAGGCTTAGGGCGAGCTTATGCTATAGCGTTAGCAGAGCGTGGCGCGCGGGTTGTTATTATAGATAATGAAGCATTAACGACTAAAGACTCAGGGCTGCGCAGTTGTGCTGCCGCTATCACAGCGCTGGGGGGCGAGGCGCAAGTGTTTTGCTTAGACGTCAGTGACTCCTCTGTGGTGCAACAGATGGTTGATGAAGTGCTGTCCACTTGGGGGCGAGTTGATATTTTAATCAACAATGCAGGCATACATCACTCATGTCCGTTTGAGCACTTAAGCGAAGCGACATGGAAACGTCAGTTTGATGTTGATGTACATGGCAGTTTTAACATGACTAAAGCAGTATGGCCGTGTATGAAGCGCAGTGGCTATGGCCGAGTGATTATGACGTGTGCCAGTTCAATATTTGGCGATATGTATGAGTCGAGCTTTAGTGCCAGCAAAATGGCGTTGATTGGGCTGGTCAATAGCCTGCACCTAGAAGGTGAAGAGTTCGGGATTGCCGTTAACACGATTACACCCCATGCTGTCACTCAAATGACAGCAGATCACCTTGCTCCAGCGGTTAGACCGCTTTTTTCCAAGACCACAGTCCTATCTGCGATGCTCTATCTATGCAGCTCTGAGTGCCCCTCAGGAAAGCACATTTTTGCCGCTGCGGGGGGAATAAGTCAAGCGGAAGTTGTTGAATTTGCAGCAAGCCGGTTTACAGCTGAAGAGTGTACACCAGAAATTATTCATAGCCGCTGGAGTGAAATCTACCGTTCTAAGCCTTATAGAGGCCGTTCATCGGGTGAAGCACAGGTGTTAGCATGGGCAAAAGCCTCGGCAGAGCAACGTAATATCGACATAGAGTAATAGCTGGCGAGCGCTGGGGTCTTGGGTTAAGCTAGCCAATAATAGTAGCAATATTTTAGGTCCCAATGAGTCAAGTATTAGATGATTTACTCGCCTTACTTTCTTTAGAGCAAATCGAAGAGGGGTTATTCCGCGGACAAAGCCAAGATATTGGCTTTGGTCATGTATTTGGTGGGCAAGTGATGGGCCAAGCCCTAAGTGCCGCTAAACAAACCGTCTCTCCCGATCGTAAAGTGCATTCATTGCACTCCTATTTCTTACGTGCTGGTGATGAGACATTACCCATTGTCTATGACGTAGAGAATATGCGTGATGGTGGCAGTTTTAGTGCTCGACGTGTCAAAGCAATTCAAAAAGGCCGGCCGATATTTTATATGACGTGCTCATTTCAGGCCCATGAAGAGGGTTATGAGCATCAAGCCGTTATGCCTGATGTGCCTGGACCAGAAGGCTTGCTTAATCAGCAAGAACTGGCCATGACGCTGCAAGATAAAGTGCCAGCGAATGTGTTAGAGAAGTTTATGGCAGATACTCCTATTGAGATGCGCTTAGTTAATCCTAGCAATCCGTTAGCAGGCAAAGCTACTAAGCCAGTGCGCTACGTTTGGATCCGTGCAAATGGTGAGGTACCAGAGAATCTGTGCGTACATGATTATCTGCTGGCTTATGCATCTGACTTTAATTTCTTAGTCACGGCAGCTCAACCCCACGGTGTATCATTTCTCACCCCTGGTATGCGTATGGCAACCATCGATCATGCGATGTGGTTCCACCGCCCGTTCGATTTAAGTCAGTGGCTGCTTTATAGTATTGAGAGTCCCAATGCCAGTGGTGGACGTGGTTTTGTAACGGGTCAGTTTTTTAATCAACAAGGGCAATTGGTGGCATCTGCTACTCAAGAAGGCCTGATCCGCATGACCACTAAAAAAGCGTAATTTAGGCTATTTTAAAGATAAATATTCAGGATAAAAAGATGATTTCAGCATTAAAGAAATGGAGCGTTTTACTGTGTTTATTAACACTCACCGCATGTGTCACAGTAAAAGAAGCGCCCCCAGTGATGGTTAATGGTGCCGCAGGATATCTGGAAAAAATAGCGTTGCCAGAGGGATGCTCTATTACGATCGCTATCATCGATTTAGACACCCCTGGGGTTATTGTTGCACAGAAGAGCTTTAACATTGTAAGGGCGCCAGTCCCGTTTAAGTTCTTGTTACCCGAGGAGTCTATTGATGATTCCATTCATTATGGGGTGGTAGCAATGATCCAATTCAATAACCAAGTGATTTTCCAAACCTATGATCGCTTCCCTGTCATTAGCAATGATAAGTTCACCACTGAAGTACTGATGAAAGCCGTGCCCGCACCTAAGTCTTAATGCTGATTATTTAATAAAAGGAGCTTAGGCTCTAATGCCGTTCACTTAAGGTGAGCGGCATTTTTGTTTCTAGCATATCGTTGAGGCCGTGGCTTTACTGTTCTGGGGAATGTTCTTTCCCGCCGGGGTTCAAGTACC
>NZ_JAKIKW010000035.1 GCF_023283945.1 Shewanella gelidimarina
ATTCGGGGGTAAAATTACGTTTTATACGTTTAGTCATACGATCACCTAAATAATAACGAGGCCATAATATCAACCTCTAACTAGATGGCCAAATTAACTATGCCACTTCACATCGCGTCCCAACGACCGCTAATACCACTGTATTGACGACGAAACTCTTTCGCTGACGTTATCCAGCTATCAGGTGAGATGCCTAGAGAATCGAGTAGTTTAGGGTTACTTGGGTCTATAAAGCCCCTCTTATCTGGTCTGATAGCCTTGCCAGTCCAATCGATAAGTTCCAGATAATCACAAAAGTGAAATGGAATCCCTGATTGAGTTGTAAGGTGGGTTGAACCATTAAATTCGGCGAGGGGCTTTAATGATTGCTCATTTGAATGTTCTGAGTGCTTTTCAGAGCCTGTCTCGGTCGTATTAAGTTCAGTAATTCGCTCTTGGATTGAAGTGAAGTCAGAGGTTTGCACGCTATCAGCAACCCCTGATCTGATAGGGTTTAAATCAACATACATCATGCATGCTAGCAGTGCTTGTTCATCGAGTAGGGCTTGAGATTTGAAACGTCCCTCCCAGAAAGCGCCTTTACACTCATCTTCTCGATTTGCCCTGCGGGCTACCTCTTCATTTAGGCACCTCATAAACCAAGAAATGCTAGATAAACGCTCATGCCACTCTGCAAGTAAGCTATCGAGGAGCATACGTTCTCCTTCAATCAAGGTGTCACCATTCAAATACTTAGTCGCTACATCATGACCTTTGGTCACCTGACACCACCGAGTAATGACTTCGCGGTGACTCAAAGACTTGGCTTTATCAACGTCAATCTTAAGCACTAAATGGTAGTGATTGTTCATTACGGCATAAGCGCATATATCAATACAAAAGATGTTTGAAAGCGCTTTGATTTTATCAACAATCCAACCCCGCCTATGCTCGAAGCTCTTACCCGAGACTTTATCTTCACCGCAGAGATAGGCTCGTCTGACACAACGATTAATGATGTGATAAAAAGGCGTCGTTTCAGCATCTATTAGGGTTCTTCTTGCGGAGGTCATAATGACAATCCTTCACTAGGCAGTACCAGTTCGGTCATTAAAGCCTAGTAGAGGATGGTTTAAAGTACAAAATATATGGCTGTCCTGTCACTTCGTTTTGCGGAGGACGGGCCCCATAACCTTGCTATAGACTCAATCATAATTGGTATCACAACACGGCTTGATAATTTGAACTGAGGAGTTTACGGCGAAATATTATGCCACTGATATTTTATTTTATTTATACAGCAGAACACTAAAGGTGATAGTCATCTTTATTTACAATAGCTTGATGACATTTGAACTCGCAGCCCCTATCCAATAAGGGCTGAAGGGTTTTACAGGAAATTAAATTGTACCTATAGTTATTGAATAAGCAGTTTATGAAGTGTGTTGTTTGTGTTTAACCTGACGTTTTTATAACGAATAAAGACGATAGTTAATTTATCAACTGATAAGCCTGATACAAACAACAAGTTTATTAATTGGAGCTGTATATGACTTCTAACAAAAGTAAGGTAGAGCTATTCCCCTTACTTCATTTACTTGATGATTTTAGCCAATTTCAGCTACAGGGTGGCTTCGTCCAAACATTAGCTGAAAAAGACTTACGCCTTCAGGCTCCGCCCTCAGTTAGGGGTGATGAATTATCAAATATCCCTTGTGTGAGTGTTTATGATGCTCCACTTCATACCGATATTGCTGACTTACAACGGTATTTTTGTGCCAAAAGTAAAGATAACCAATTAGTCAGCCATGAGATATTTAAAAATCTTGTATCTGTTAGCCCTATATCGCGAAATAGGCATCAAAGACAATATCAATTAGTGGCTTTTTTAGAGGAGAAGAAGCAAACACCAGTGGCATTTGTGACCTTTAATGTTGGCTTGCTCGACTCTTGGTATACGGATGGTCAACCCAGTGATGAGAGGCATGTTGGTGTTTGCTGCTATTTATTGTATGCCTACGTTGTACCGGAGTTGCGTCATATTGGTATCGGTAGCTGCCTTTTTCACCTGATTTCGAATTTATTTTGGTCTCAGCTGCAGTTCATCGATGCACAGACGCAGGCTCATGAACTCACGATGGTACCTTTGGTTTATGAGAGTTCGGCAGCAAAAGGAGCCGAAGGATTACTGCATCAAGTTGAAAGAAATATTAATCAATATAAGGCACTACTATTAACTAATAATACCTCTTTGAAAATTGACTCTTGCATGAGTAACTTTTCTTAGTTTATGGCGCAGGAGTGCATAGCTAGTTTTTTCCTTAGTGGATTTCGTATGCAGGAGAAGTGATGATGTGAGGGCGTTTATTGATAGCCTAGAGCCCCATAGCAAACGGGTTGCTTTGAGGTTCTAGACTCGCTCCGAAATTACTCTGGATCATAATCCAACACTGGTGCCAACCACCTCTCCGTATCCTCAATACTCATCCCCTTACGCTCAGCATAATCCTCAACCTGATCGCGGCCAATATTGGTCACGCCAAAGTAACGCGACTTAGGATGGGCAAAGTACCAACCCGATACCGCTGCGGTTGGGAACATGGCATAGCTTTCGGTGATGTTAAGGTTGATAGTCTCGTCAGGCTTGAGTAAATCCCACAGCAAGCCTTTTTCAGTGTGATCTGGGCAAGCAGGATAACCAGGTGCTGGGCGAATACCCTTGTACTTTTCACGAATAAGCGACTCGTTGTCGAGTACCTCGTCGCTTGCATAACCCCAAAACTCTTTACGTACTCGTTCGTGCATCCGCTCGGCAAAGGCTTCGGCTAAACGGTCAGCCAAGCATTTGAGCATGATGGCGCTGTAGTCATCGTGATCTGCTTCAAAACGGGCGACGTGCTCGTCAATACCATGACCAGTCGTGACGGCAAAGCCGCCCATGTAATCGGCTACGCCGCTGTCTTTTGGCGCGACAAAGTCGGACAGACAGAAGTTGTCGTTGCCGACGCGTTCAATCTGCATCCGCAGGTGATGGGTGGTTAGCTCAAGCTCGGTGCGCGTCTCATCGGTATACAGTTCAATATCGTCATGGTTAACGGTATTGGCTGGGAACAGGCCGATAACGGCTTTAGCGGTGAGCCACTTTTCATCGATGATCTGTTTAAGCATGGCTTTGCCATCGGCAAACAGCTTAGTGGCTTCTTCGCCGACCACCTTATCGGTTAATATTTGCGGGAAATGTCCGTGTAGCTCCCAGCTGCGGAAAAACGGCGTCCAGTCGATACGTGCCACTAAATCCTCTAACGGGTAGTCATCAAACACCTGGCGGCCAAGGACGTTAGGCACAAATGGGGTGTAGTTTTCCCAGTCATGCTGACAGCGATTTTCACGCGCCGCTTCGATAGAGGTGATGATCTTACGTTTGGTTTGTGACAGGCGTTTTTCGCGCATCACGTCATATTCTTGATAAGCCGCGTCGATAGTGGCTTGACGCGTTTGATTGTTAATCAGCTTCGACACCATAGGCACGGCGCGTGAAGCATCGGCGATATAGATGGCGCCTGTTGGTGCATGGGGGGCAATCTTGACCGCAGTATGGATTTTAGAGCAGGTTGCTCCACCAATAATCGACGGAATGGTTAAGCCCGCTTTATGAAAGGCTTTAACGTTATGCACCATCTCGTCGAGACTCGGGGTAATGAGCCCTGACATGCCGATGATGTCGACGTTTTCACGCACGGCGACATCGATGATCTTCTCAACCGGCACCATTACGCCTAAATCAATGACTTCATAGCCGTTACAGGCTAATACCACGCCGACAATGTTCTTGCCGATATCGTGTACATCGCCTTTTACGGTGACCATTAAGATCTTACCGTTTGACTGCCCTGGCGTTTTTTCGAGTTCAATATAGGGGTTAAGGTAGGCCACGGCTTTTTTCATCACTCGGGCCGATTTGACCACTTGTGGCAGGAACATCTTGCCTGAGCCAAATAGGTCGCCAACCACGTTCATGCCGTCCATCAAGGCACCTTCAATAACATCCAGTGGACGGGTGGCAGCGGCTCGAGCCTCTTCGGTGTCTTCATCGATAAAGTCAGTAATGCCTTTAACCAGTGCATGAGACAGACGTTTGTTTACGTCCCAGCTGCGCCACTCTAAATCTTCTTTCTTAGCGACTTGGCTGCCGTCACCACGAAACTTTTCGGCCACTTCTAATAGCAGTTCGGTGTTGTTGGTCAGTTCACCTTTGGCATCGAGCGTAGTGCAAGGCAGGTTTTGCACTATGGCCTCGACTCTCTCCTTTAGCTCGGGGTCGATATCATCATAAATTGCCAGCTGTCCGGCGTTAACAATTCCCATGTCCATGCCGGCTTGAATAGCGTGATAGAGGAACACCGCGTGAATGGCTTCGCGCACTGGGTTGTTACCCCGGAACGAGAATGACACATTCGACACACCGCCGGAGATCATGGCGTGGGGCAGGGTGCGTTTGATCTCAGCTGTGGCTTCAATAAAGTCGACGGCGTAGTTGTTGTGCTCTTCAATTCCGGTAGCGATGGCGAAAATGTTGGGGTCGAAGATAATATCTTCTGGCGGAAAGCCCACCTTGTCGACCAGCACGCGATAGGCGCGGGTACAAATTTCAATTTTACGCGCTTTAGTGTCAGCTTGGCCCTGTTCATCGAACGCCATGATAATCGCCGCAGCGCCATAGCGTTTGACTAAGGTGGCTTGCTGGATAAACTTCTCTTCGCCCTCTTTAAGGGAGATGGAGTTAACGATGCCTTTACCTTGAATACACTTAAGTCCGGCTTCAATCACTTCCCACTTAGAGGAGTCGATCATGATCGGTACCCGGGATATGTCGGGCTCGGAGGCGATAAGGTTGAGGAATTTGTGCATCATCTCGGCACCGTCGAGCATGCCTTCATCCATGTTGATATCGATGATCTGTGCACCGCTCTCAACTTGCTCACGGGCAACACTGAGGGCTTCTTCATATTCGCCGGTTTTAATCAGCCGTAAAAATTTGGCAGAACCGGTGACGTTGGTACGCTCACCGACGTTTAAAAACAGCGAGTGTTCATTAATGGTCAGCGGCTCAAGCCCTGATAAACGGCAAGCCACTGGGATGTCTGGCAGTACGCGAGCATCATGCCTCATTACGGCATCACGGATAGCGCGGATATGCTCTGGCGTGCTGCCGCAGCAACCGCCAATGATGTTTAAAAAGCCCTCTTCAGCCCACTCTTCAATGACTTCTGCCATCTGCTCTGGGGTTTCGTCGTAGCCGCCAAATTCGTTGGGTAGACCCGCATTAGGATGCGCCGACACATAGCACTCAGAGATTTTTGATAGCTCTTCGACATAAGCGCGCAGCTCTTTTGGCCCTAATGCACAGTTAAGACCAATCGATAGTGGCTTAACGTGGCGCAGTGAGTTGTAAAAGGCTTCGGTGGTTTGTCCGGTTAAGGTACGACCCGAGGCGTCGGTGATGGTGCCTGAGATCATGATCGGCAGGCGGAAACCTTGGGTGTCGTATACCGTTTCAATGGCAAACAGTGCGGCTTTGGCGTTAAGGGTATCGAAAATGGTCTCAACCATAATGATATCCGCGCCGCCAGCGATGAGGGCATCAATCGATTCAACATAGGCTTCAACCAGCTCGTCAAAACTGACGTTACGGTAACCGGGATCGTTGACATCGGGACTGATTGAACATGTGCGGTTGGTTGGGCCGAGTACACCCGCCACAAAACATTGGCGACCCGTTTCTGCTTCAACTTCATTGGCCGCCTCTCGGGCAAGGCGCGCTCCGGCTAAGTTTATGGCGGCTGAATGCTCCTGCATGTCGTAGTCAGCCATGGCAATACGGGTTGCATTGAAGGTATTGGTTTCAATGATGTCGGAGCCAGCCAATAAATAATCTTTATGGATCTGCTTGATCGCAGCAGACTGAGTGAGCACCAACATGTCGTTGTTGCCCTTTACATCACGATGCCAGTCTTTAAATGGTTCGCCGCGAAAGTCTTCCTCTTCAAATTTGCGATCTTGGATCATGGTGCCCATTGCACCATCAAGCAGCAGGATCTCTTGCTGTAATTTTTGGGTTAGCACCGCTAGCACTTTTTTAGCCGTGTCTTGAGTATGCGGGGCTGGGCTTAGGGCATGTGTTGGGGTACGTGTTGCCATAGAATATTCCTACCAATTACAGAGTCGCAAAATATAAATTTCAGTAAACGTTGTCCGTGTTTATCAGTTAAGTATTTGCGATACTCGCGTGACATTATTTTGTTTGGACATTTATACGTATAGACGTCCATAATACGTGAGTCGATGTCAGAAGTGCAAGTACTAAAAGTTGATAATTTTTCAGTGTGAATTGATGATAATTTTTATGTAAGTCACTGATAAATATAATATGTGGAATGTTGCAATGCAAAATACTAGAGTGGTTTTACTGCGGCACGGTGCTTGTGAAGGTGGTAATATTTTACGCGGTCATACCGACGTTATGCTGAATTTAGCCGGAAAAGAGCAGCTAAACAAGGCTATTTCGACGCTGTTAACAAGCAAAATAGGTGTCGCGGCGCAAAACAAGATAGCGGATCTGGTGGTGAGTTCGCCACTATTGCGTTGTGCTTTACCCGCTAAGATATTTGCACAGCAGTACGGTATCGATTTTATTGAGCAGGCCGCTTTTATGGAACTCAATTTTGGCGATTGGGATGGCCAATCTTTTACCGCACTTTACCAGCAGTATAGCAGCGAGCTTGATGCTTATTGGGCTAACCCTTGGCAACATACTCCGCCCAATGGCGAGACGATGCAGGCCTTTGAAGCTAGAATTGATACTGCGTGGCAGTCATTAGTGGAACAGCACCAAGGTAAGGTGGTTGTATTAGTGACTCATGGCGGCGTGATCAGGCACTTAATGGCAAAATCGTTGCGATTAAAACAGTGTGCGGGGATCTACAGCGCGTTGAAACTGCCCTATGCCGCAACCGTTGTGATTGATGTATTGCATGATGGCGACCAACAGCACTTAAGCCTTAATTGGGGGCTGGAATAGCGACTTATATGGTATAAGTTTGATGCAATAGCGTGGGAATTGAGCCATCACCCAAATAGTAATTGATCAAGTTCAATTACTATTTGGGTGAGCGTGGTAAACTGCGCGATAATTGCGTAAAAATACGCTAGAGAACACACTTATTAAGTGAGTCATTAACAATGAGTCATCAAGTTAGGTGCTTAACCGCATCAATTGGGAACCGGTAGCTTAAGCAATACGAGCTAATAGTCCGGACTGTACCCGCAACTGTATGGGCGCTAGAGCGATATTTTAGCCCTCAAGTCAGATACCAACCTAACTTTTGATAGATAAGCACTTCACACTACATAACAACTTGAGCGGGCGTCTCAAGGGAGTTTATTCAATAATGTTTTATGGTTTATTCAATGTCTAAGCAGGCATTAGACACAGTACTGGCAGTGAGCGGTTTAGGCTGGCAGTTAAATGGCCAAGCCATTTTGTCTGACATCAATTTTAGTTTAGCGAAAGGGCAGATGCTGGGCATTATTGGCCCTAATGGCGCGGGTAAGTCGAGCCTGCTGCGCTGCCTATATCGTTTTATTAAACCGACCACAGGCCACATTCAGCTGTTTGGTGAAGATATTTCGGTGTTATCGGCCAAAGCATTTGCCAAGCAAATTGCCGTGGTGCTGCAAGACACGCCACATCATTTTGAAATGACAACCACTCAGCTGGTTAGCCTTGGGTTAACACCGCATAAAGGTGCCTTTGAATTTACCAATGCGAGCGATCGCCAAGTGGTGACGCAGGCGCTGGTTAAAGTTGGCTTAACGCATAAAGCGCATCAAGCGTATGAAAGCCTATCTGGCGGTGAAAAGCAGCGTGCATTAATTGCCCGTGCAATCGTCCAGCGACCGCAATTACTTATATTAGATGAGCCCACAAATCACCTCGATATTCGTTATCAAATCCAAACATTAGAGCTACTGCACACGCTTAATATTACCGTGATAACCTCTATTCATGATCTCAACTTAGCGAGTGCGCTTTGTGATGAGTTATTGCTGCTTGATAAGGGCCGTTGCTTAGCAAAAGGGACGCCAAAAGCAGTGCTGACTGAGCAACGTATTGGTGAGGTGTTTGATGTGTGCTGCGAGGTTAAAGCCCATCCGCAACACGGTAATCCTTTGATTAGTTACTTTTATGGTTATACCCGCAGTGACGTTATATCGGCCGCAGAAGCTAAAGCCGTTGCGAGCGCGGTGACTCATCCAGTGGCAGTAGATAAAGGAGCGACTGATGCCTAGTTCATTAGCTGTGGCTCCAAAGCCGACGGGGTGGAAACAGCCACTTGATGTATTGCTGCTGTCTGGCTTGCTGTTACTGGGGTTAATCACCCCGTTCGCGGCCACCAGTTTTGGCGCCGCAAGTATTACCAGCGGCGATGTGTTGCAAGTCTTCAGCCATAAGATTTTTGGAATGGGTGGCTCCATGGGCGTGACCGAACGTATTGTGTGGGAACTGAGGTTACCACGAGTGATATTGGCGTTTATTGCAGGGGCAGGATTGTCGATTGCCGGCAGCGTACTGCAAACCGTGACCCGTAATCCGTTAGCCGACCCTTATCTATTTGGCATCTCTTCTGGTGCCTCATTCGGCGCGGTAGTGGTGCTAACCCTCTTTAGTCAAAGCATATTGTGGTTGAGCTTGCCGCTGGGTGCATTTATCGGTGCGAGCTTGTCGGTATTAATGGTGCTGAGTTTATGTGGTCGCAATTTAAGTACTCAGGTTGAGCGTATGTTGCTCTCTGGGGTGGCGATATCCTTTATGTTTGGCGCGATGGCGAGTCTGTTACTGTACTTTTCAAGTCCTCAAGCTGCGGCTTCGGTGCTGTTTTGGAGCTTAGGCAGCTTTGCTAAAGCCAGTTGGTTTGGTTTGATATTGCCGGCGATTATCGTGTCGGTATGTACTGTGATTATTCTGCTTTTTAAACGTCAAATTGTGGCCATGCGTGCGGGGGATGAAACCGCGCACACTCTAGGCATTAACGTAGGGCGATTGCGTTTATCGATGTTGCTACTGTGTTCGCTTATCACCGCCATTCTAGTCGCCAATTGTGGTGGCATTGGCTTTATCGGTTTGATGGTGCCGCACACTGTACGATTACTGTTTCCTGGAAGATACCCACTATTGCTTACCGCCGCGGTTGGCGGATTATTTATGGTGTGGGTTGATGTATTGGCGCGGACTTTATTGAGTTACCAAGAGCTACCAGTGGGAATTATCACCTCGGTGATGGGTAGCGTATTTTTCCTCTTTATTTTAGGCGGCCGCAGTGCAAAGCGGATTTAAGCTGGGCCGTTGTTTTAATTTGTCCTTGTTCGGGATGATGGGAGTATAAGATTAGATGTTTAATATTAAGCCATTGAGTGCAGAATTTGATGCCGAAATTCAACACAAGATTGACACGAAAACCAAACCCCTTGGCGCGCTTGGCGATCTAGAGACGCTGGCGTTACAGATTGCAAAAGTGCTTGGTAAAGATAGCCCCAAAATCACCAATCCTAAGTTGATTGTATTTGCAGCCGATCACGGTATTGCTAATTCTGGTGTATCGATAGCGCCAAGTGAAGTGACCTGCCAAATGGTGAGAAACTTTATGGCCGGCGGCGCCGCGATAAATGTATTTACTCGTCAAGTGGGCCTGGATCTTGAAGTGATTGACTGTGGTGTATTGCAGCCATTTGATCGCGACAGTGGTGTTATTGATCAACGTTTAGGCGCGGGAACAGGGCCTATCCATAAGCGTGCAGCCATGACGCTTGGCGCCGTGAAGCAAGGCTTTGACATGGCGACGGCGCGTATTGAGCTGCACCATGAAAATGGCTGTAACTTAATTGCGCTGGGCGAGATGGGAATAGGTAACACCTCTTCTGCTGCAGCGATTATGTCGGTGTTAACCGGAATTCCGGCAGCTGAATGTGTGGGTCGTGGTACCGGTATTGATGCGTCGACGTTTAAACGTAAGCAGATGCTCGTTGAGCAAGCGATGCTATTACATCACAGCGAGCTTGACGATCCAATGCAGGTGTTGGCTTGTATCGGTGGCTTTGAAATTGTGCAGATGACGGCCGCAATTTTGGCCGCGGCCGAGCGGAGCATGCTGGTGGTTATTGACGGCTTTATTGCCTCGGCAGCGGCGTTAGTGGCGATTAACATCAATGCTGCTTGCCGCGATTATATGATCTTCTCTCATCAATCTGACGAGAAGGGTCACTACTTAATGCTGGAGTGTATGCAGGCCAAACCCTTGCTCAAACTGGGCATGAAATTAGGCGAAGGCACCGGCGCAGCATTAGCGTTTCCATTGATCCAAGCGGCTGCAAATTTCTACAACGAAATGGCCAGCTTTGAAGAAGCAGGGATAGAGATTTAAAAGCCGGTTTAAAGCTGGTTTAAAGTCGATTAAGAGCCGGATAGTGCTGAGACGGTGATAATCGATTAAGAGCCGATTTAAAGCCGGATAGTGCAGAGATGGGACGAGCTGAGACGGAACGAGCTGAGACGGTACAAGCTGAGATGGTTCGGCTTTTCCCCGTCTTCGCTTTTATCGGCTCTTATTCTGCTCTCAACCGTCTTCTAACCGGCCGTTATTCGTCTTAGATTTATCGGCTCCTATTCTGCTCTCAACCGGCTCTTAATCGGCTTCTAACCGGCCTCTAACCGGCTTTTAATCTATTACTTTAAGGATATTTTTAAATGCAGCCTTGGCTTAAACAGCTTAATCTGTTTTTTATCGCGATGGGGTTCTTTACTCGGATCCCAATGCCAAAATGGATTGAGGTGGATGCAGATAAACTCAATCAAGCCAGCCGCTACTTTGGTTTGGTGGGTACCTTAATAGGGGGACTGAGCGCGTTAGTTTATAGCGTGATGCTCTATTGGGTGTCACCGACGATTGCGATTGTATTTGCCATGATTGCTAGCGTATTGCTAACCGGTGGTTTTCATGAGGATGGTTTGGCCGATAGCGCCGATGGTTTAGGTGGCGGCTGGACGGTTGAAGCAAAACTCAACATCATGAAAGACTCACGCTTAGGCAGTTACGGGGCATTAGCATTAATACTGGCCTTGTTACTCAAGTGGCAATTGCTCAGTGAATTGGCGTTGTTTTCCCCTAGCAGTGTCAGCTTAGCCTTGATTATCGGCCATTCCTTAAGCCGAGTCACTGCGGCCAGTTTAATATATTCAGAGCAGTACGTTTCTGAAGATGCCAGCAGTAAAAGCAAGCCGTTGGCCATGCATCAAGGCGTTAATGAGTTATCGATTTTATTAGCTAGCGGTGCAGTATTGCTGCTGCTTTTATCGCTGATGCAAGCAATTGTGATTGTTTCCGGTCTCTTTATTGTGCGGTTTGCCTTGGCGCGATTCTTTAGAAAGCAGATTGGTGGCTATACCGGCGATACTCTCGGCGCTACGCAGCAGATAGCTGAGCTGGCTTGTTATCTGCTGCTGTTAATTTTAGGAGCGTCTTGGTGATCCATTTGGTTTTGGGCGGGGCCCGCAGCGGTAAAAGTCGCTTTGCTGAATCACTAGTGATCCGGCGTCTAGCGGAGAGTCAAAATGGCGCTGCGTTAGAGTGTCTCTATTTTGCGACCGCAGAGGCGCTCGACAGTGAGATGAGCGAACGTATCGCTCAGCATCAATCTCAGCGCAATCACCATGCCATAACGTGGCGCACGATTGAGTCGCCATTGGCGCTTTCGGCTGCATTAACCGCCAATGCAAAGGTCAATAGTATTGTGTTAGTTGACTGCTTAACGCTGTGGCTGACAAATCATTTACTGCAATCGTCTAGCGATTGGCAAACGACTAAAACTGAGTTTTTACAGGCTATTAACGCGCTACCTGCAGAAGTTATTTTAGTCAGTAACGAAGTGGGCTGCGGTATTGTGCCAATGGGAGAGATCAGTCGTCGTTTTGTTGATGAAGCGGGTTGGCTGCATCAAGATATTGCTGCTATTGCAGATAAAGTCACTTTGGTCACAGCGGGTTTACCGCTGAGTCTGAAAGGCTAGGGGAGAAGTGTTGTGGCGACGTTAGATAACGATAAAAACAAAAACAATCAAAATAAAGCCAAAGTATTAATGGTGCAAGGGACAACGTCCGACGCGGGTAAAAGTACCTTGGTCGCAGGTTTGTGCCGTTTGTTTGTTAGAACAGGGCATAAGGTTGCCCCGTTTAAGCCGCAAAACATGGCGCTTAATAGCGCGGTGACCATCGATGGCGGTGAAATTGGCCGCGCGCAAGCATTGCAAGCGGTTGCCTGTAGATTAGAGCCTCAAATCGATTTTAACCCGGTATTGTTAAAACCCAGTTCAGATACTGGCTCGCAAGTGATTGTGCACGGTAAAGCCTTAATGAAAATGGAGGCGCAGGACTACTTTGGCAAAAATGCCGACGGTTATCGGGTCAAAGCCATGGCTGCGGTTAAGCAGTCGTATCAGCGCTTATGTGATGATTACGAGGTGGTGTTTGTCGAGGGCGCAGGCAGCCCAGCTGAGATCAATCTACGCGAAGGCGATATCGCCAATATGGGCTTTGCCGAAGAGGTTGATTGCCCAGTGATTATTATTGCTGATATCGATAAAGGCGGCGTGTTTGCACACTTAGTGGGAACATTGGCGCTATTGAGTGAATCGGAACAGGCTCGGGTGAAAGGCTTTGTTATCAACCGTTTTCGCGGCGATATCAGCTTGTTGCAATCGGGCTTAGATTGGCTGGAAGATTACACCAAAAAGCCGGTGTTGGGAGTACTGCCCTATTTGCACGATCTGCATTTAGATGCCGAAGATGCGCTCATTGCAGCGCCAGAAAAGAGCGCTCAAACAAGATTAAAAGTACTGGTGCTAGTATTGCCTCGCATCAGTAACCACACCGACTTTGACCCATTAAGACTCAACCCCCAGATCGATTTCAATTATGTGTCACTGCAAACTCAATCTCAAAGCCAATCGCAGAAAAATGACCATACGGCCCACTCATGTTTACCGCCTGCTGATTTAATCATTATTCCAGGCAGTAAGAATGTGCGCGCCGATCTCGACTTTATTCGAGAGCAAGGTTGGGACAGTGAACTAGAAAAGCACTTACGTTATGGCGGCAAGGTGTTGGGCATTTGTGGTGGTTATCAAATGCTCGGACATTTGATTGATGATCCAGATGGCGTTGAAGGCAGTATTGGCAGCACTGAAGGCTTAGGTTTACTGCCGCTGGTGACTGAACTGACCAATGACAAAGTGTTGCTGCAAGTGGAAGGTGTGTTGTCGCTGCTTGAACAGCAAGCGGAGGTCAAGGGATATGAAATTCACTGTGGCCGCTCTAAACCGCTAATGAAGTTGGAACAACCATTAACGTTAACGCGGCGAGTCAATGACGCTCAACAAACCGAGCCTCAGCGTTGGCAGAGTGAAGGTATGTTATCTGCTGATAATCAAATTATTGGCTCCTATATGCACGGTTTATTTGATTCGTCAGCAGCTTGCCAACTGCTGCTGCAATGGGCGGGGATGCAAGATGCCAGCAGCATTGATGTTGACCAGATAAGAGAGCAACAACTGAACCGTTTAGCCGACGTACTAGAGCAACATTTAGATGTCGATGCGTTGACTGCAATTTGGAAATAGCGGTATTTGAACACCGCAGAAATAAACCGTATTTAACATCAAACTCATGTTGAAAGTCATTTTTAATTAAAACAATGTGCAAATGAAAATGCACAAGTCACCCTATGCACAAGGATATGTAATGAGCGAGTCAAACGAGCCTGAAAGCGGCGAGAACAAGTCCGTAGAAACGATTAAAGCAGAGCGTCACAAAGCGCGTCAGCAAAGGCTTAAAGAGGGAGTTGATGCCAAAATAGCTAAAGCGCAAGAGGAGAAAGGTATTCTTCTAGTGCTCACCGGTAACGGTAAAGGTAAATCGACGTCAGGATTTGGCACCGTGGCACGCGCCGTGGGTCATGGCAAAAAAGCGGCCGTAATACAGTTTATTAAAGGTAACTGGGAATGCGGTGAACGCACTTTGCTAGAAGGCGCAGGCGTCGATTTTCATGTCATGGGCACTGGCTTTACTTGGGAAACCCAAGACAAAGAAAAAGACACTGCAGCCGCAGTGAAAGCATGGGACCAAGCCGAAAAGTTACTGCAAGATGAAAGCGTAGACTTAGTCATGTTAGATGAACTGACCTACATGGTGAGCTACCATTATTTAGATGTTGAACGCGTGATTAAAGCGTTGCAGAACCGTCCTAAAATGCAGCACGTCATAGTGACGGGCAGAGCCTGCCACCGAGCTATCATTGAGATTGCCGATACTGTGAGCGAAGTGCAGCCGATAAAGCATGCGTTTGAGGCTGGAATCAAAGCTCAACCCGGCTTCGATTACTAAATTTCTTCCTGTTTGAAATGATGACTGCATTGTCTTCTTTTTCCTACCCCATCACATACTACTCGTATGCTCAGGGGCTAGGAAAAATTGACGGCTTTGTCCTAATCCCAAACAGTTTGAAATTACATTTCTTCGCATTTCTGTGAGGTTGGTAAACTGGGTTGCTAATTCATTTCTTGGACTGTAATCAAGAGACTATTTACTAGGTAAATATGTTGTAACGAAGATCAGTAATAGATATGCAACGATATGTCTTGGTGGACATTTATGCTTAAAGAAATTGATGGAAGATTAGTCCAGATTCGAGCCTCTGGTTTTTCTGATTTACTAAAAGTGGTAATCGAGCAGTTTCAATTACACTGCGATACCTGTAGCAAAATACAAAAACAGTTTGGATATATTCCAGAGTCTAAGGTATTGCAACAGAATGGTTATAACGTCAAAAGTGTCAGTATTATTGCTCAAACATTTACAGCGATGACGGTCGAAGCTTTCTATTTTGATTACTATTTAGGTAGAAACTCAAAGGGAAAAGCAGAAAAGTGGTCGCAGCAAAGTCCAATAAAGCAATTTGAACAATTATCCGTTAACTACTTAAACCAGCAAAACTTTGAAGAGCTGGAACTTTATATAAAGTTAAGGGACCTTAACAAGGTTCGAAAGCACTGGATTCATAATAAGAGCACTGATATTGGAAAATACAGTAAAGATTTAAGCTTTTTAAGTGCGGACGGATGTATACAGTTACTACGTGAGTTTTTTGAATATTTCAGTATTAATGATGAAAACTGTACTTTATCGAAAGTAACATATTCAATATTGTCTGAAATACAAAAAGACACTAAAGGTTACAATGAGTTATAGACCATACGCGTGTCTTAATTGACAAACTGTTCAGTGGTTTCAAAGTATATTTATTTATGGCGATTGTTGTTACTTTTTCAGTTTAAAAAAGGATTTTATGAATATCTTGTGTCGTTCATTAGTGGCGTTGAGCCTATTTATCTCTGTGGCGCCTTTCGCGGCTGAGCCGGCTAAACGCATTGTGGCATTATCGCCACATGCGGTTGAGATGCTGTATGCCATTGGTGCTGGGGAGTCTATATTGGCGACCACAGATCACGCCGATTATCCTGAAGCTGCGTTACAAATTCCTCGTATTGGTGGCTATTATGGTATTCAAATTGAGCGGGTGCTTGAGTTAAATCCTGACTTGGTTGTGGTGTGGGAAGACGGGAATAAAGCGGAAGATATTGAGCGTATCAAAGAGCTGGGCTTTAAGGTGTTTAATAGTAATCCTAAAACCCTTGAAGCGGTGGCTGCTGAATTAGAGATGTTAGGTGAGCTGACGGGTCATAAAGCTCAGGCGCATAACGTGGCAACCGATTACCTAAAACAGCTTAAATTACTGCGCAGTGATAACGCAGCTAAACCTGAAGTAAAAGTCTTCTATCAGCTTTGGTCTACTCCCATGATGACGGTTGCTAAAAACAGTTGGATCCAGCAGATTATTACGGTGTGCCATGGTGATAATGTGTTCGTCGACTCGGCTAGTGATTACCCTCAAGTGAGTTTAGAAAGCGTTTTGCTTAAAATGCCGCAGGTGATTTTGCAGAGTCAGGATGAAGGCAACATCATTGGGGTTGATTGGAGCCAATGGCCGGAGATCCCTGCAGTAAAGAACCAACACATCTATCAACTCAATGCTGACTTGTTGCACCGGGCTGCCCCTAGGGCGCTGCTGGGCGTTGAAGCCTTATGTGCTGCACTTGATAAAGTGAGATAGTGAGATAGTTTACAGCTGAACAAAGTGCAGCCATAAAAAGCGCTCTGTTGTGATTAATGATGGCAATGCACCTTAATCAATGCAAATAGTGGATTTTGCTTTCGTTGTGGCTGACGTGATTTGCAGCTAAAAAAATAGCGCCTTATTAGGCGCTATTTTTATGGGTGAACCTAAATATTATTGAAAGACTCTCGGGCTTGTTGGCACTGATTAAGCGTTGCTTGTAAAGGCTTGAGCGCCAAGTGCAGCTTCCTTTTGGTGTTGTTTGCATACATTTTTGCGATAACTAACACGACAACAAAAAATAGGCTAAATAGCACCATAGGTGTGTAGTTAATGGGCAGGGTGAGTAAATTAGTTAAACCAAATACTAAATTCCATACTAGCTCAGGCACCAGTGGGCCAACAATATTCATTATATCGTGGAAGTAAATAGTACTAGCAACTGCAAGCGCTAATATCAACATGACGATGGTTTGGCTTTTACTCGATACTCGCCCCCAACTGGTCAGAGACTCTGGCTCAATAAGGTTATCTTTGCTGATATTATAATAGAACTCATCATAGTCAATTCTGTTGGATGTACTTTCAATTTTACTGGAGCCTAACAGTATCCAGTCACCCACATCGGCAGAGCCCAGCAGCGATCTTGCCGCTTTAAAGCTTTGCACTTCACCTTCGGGAGTTTCAACGGTAAGTTCACCGTATAAATTCGAGTCTCTTTGCCTATGGCTTGATGTCTCTGTTTTATATTCAGAGCGCACATTACCGTAACCATTTCTGTAATCGGTACGGGTTGTTGTGGTGGTGTAATTGGTATCATCACTCACGCTAGTACCAACCTCTTTGTCTGTTACGCGAACAATGTTGGATGAGGTTGATAAGACACATTGATAGTTCTTGGCGAAGATGTGCTTGTGTTGATGATCTGTGTTTTCGACAGTGGCGAACGGTGCACAGACTTGAATTATCTTGTCGCGTCGAGTCATACGTTGACCGTTCGCTTTTGTGATTGGGGTGACGTTTGCGCTATTGGCTGCTAATGCATGGGATTGTATCGCTACGTTTGTATCATTATGCCCAAGGTTTGTTTGGTTTTCTAAGGCATCCTGAGCTAATAGCGAGGGTTCTTCAGCCATAACTGAAACTTGAGATTCACCACAGCAGTGACAATAGTGGTAGTTGCTGTCTAGCAGGTGTTCGCATCGAATACAGTAAACATCGCTATGGTTACTGGGGCGGTCTCTACGGTCGTAACCCATGCCGGTGACAGAGACACTCAGAATGCGCTTGATGGTGCATTCAATTTCATCAAGCCTTGCGGTTTCAGCCTTAAATGTTTTAGTTTTACTGCTGATACGGTAGGTAGACCAAACCAGCGTGACGAGGGCGGCGAGAGTTGCAGCTATTTCAATAGTATATAACTCAAAAAACATGCCAGAAGCTGCAGCTGCGCAACTCCAGAAGAGTGTGCTGAGTAAGATTGAAAACGTCGAAAACTCTTCAACGTCATAGGCAGATTCAAGGATTGACTCTTGCCCTGAATCGCGATGGAAGACAACGGCAGTGGCAGCTTCGTTATGAGTGACTATATTACGGTCAGCATCATTGGCTAACTTGTAATTTAAGCTATAGCTGGTGGGCTGCAAAAACGTCATGACATCGCCCTTTGCGACACTATCAAATGAACTGTCTTCAGAGCTAATACTGATGGTCATTGGTTCATTTTGTTCGTTATTCAGCGTTAAAAACCAGTATGAATAGTATAAGGTTTGGCTGTCTTTACCTCCGCTGCGATAAACTCTTTGGTAGTGGTGTGTTTTCTCTACCCAACCAGTATAAACACTGGCATCGGGGCAGTGAGTTTTTAAGTTATCGAGGATATCAGGGATCTGCTGAGTGAGCGGCTTAATCGACGGTGGAGTTTCAATTTTATCACCACAATCTGGGCAAAAACTGTCATTAATAAAAAGTGGGCTAGAACAGTGCGGCATCGATAGTCCTTTAAATATTGTTTATCCGTATAAAACGGCTTTCGTCGCCATTATACTGCTTATAGACTTTGAGCTAGATTCAGCTAGGCATTTATAGGGGCTCATTATTAATCCTTTGGAATAAAAGTCAATAAAACTAGTCGCTTTAGCTGTTTATTGTTTATTGAATTTTGATGTTTGTCATAAGAGGCAGGCTTAGTGCTCTGCGGTGTTTAATACTCTCGACCATGTTATGGTGCTGAGTAGATTGAAAATCTACAATAATAACTTTCACATTTAATCTTCGTGAAATAGCATTCAAGTGTGGGTTTGTAAATATGGGCATTAGGCTTTCAAATATTAACGCTCAACAATATTCGCGTTCAAATAAAAATTAAAAAAGGGATTTAAGCATGACCACTTTACTTATCTGTTTACTCATTGGCATGTTGTTGCCTTACTTTGCCAAGGGGCCGGTGGCTGTCGCGATGGCGAAACTCGGTGGGTATGACAATAGCCACCCACGTGACCAGCAATCAAAGTTAACGGGCTTTGGTGCTAGAGCGGTTGCAGGGCATCAAAATGCCTTCGAATCATTGCTTATTTTTGGCATTGCAGTATTAGCGGTCATCGCAACGGGAAAGGTGAATATGGTCGCCGAAATTGCAGCTATTGTGCATGTTGTTGCACGGGTGGCTTACCAAATACTTTATCTAAAGGATAAGGGGGCATTAAGAAGTTTGTCTTGGTTTGTCGCTATTATTGCCAGCTTCACCATTTTTTGCCAAGTATTTTAAGGCCGATTATTTAAACGGTCTCTCTTTTACTGGCCCCTAGTTAAAGAGTAGAAGTTAACGGCTTTAATAAGGTCTCGCTCCTTATTTCAGTAAGCTGATACCTTTTGTTTCAATTATAAAAACTGAAGCCAAGTGCTTCAGTTTTTTATGCCTGCTACCGTCCGTATGCAAACGGACACTTTCCTCATATCGGACAATCAAATTGATGAGCGGACACTTTTAAGCAGTGACCGCGGACACTTTTGGCTGTCCTTTTATAACGAAATCGCCCTTAGCTCATGTTATTAAAGACTTTTTGTTTTTTGGCACGACGTTTGTATTAATAAGCCTATAGAAACAGTTTTTGTAGATAACGGACACCATAGGGAAAGCAGATGATTCAGGATACCAGCGCACAAGATACAGTTAAGCAGCCAAGTAAGGTGAACCAGTTTAAACGCCCTGCAATGCTAGGTATTGCTGCGCTATTGGTGTCAGGTTTAGTTTGGTCAAGTATCGACAGTGATTCTGTGGCAACGTCAATCAAGCGTTCTGAACTTAGGTTCGCCACGTTAGAGCAAGGCACTCTCACTCGGGATATCGCCACCACAGGTAAGATTGTTGCGGCTAACGCCCCTATCCTTTATAGCACAGACCAAGGCACGGTGACTCTGCTGGCAAATCCGGGCGACAGAGTCGAGTTAGGCGATGTGGTTGCGACCATAGAGAGCCACAAATTAACCAACAGTCTTAAGCAGCAAGAAGCTTTACTAGAAGGAATGCAGAGTTCACTGGAACGCGCCCGTCTTGATGCCCGCCGTCAGCAGCTTAAAGCACAACAAACATTGGATATCGCCAAGGTCGACCTTGAAGCCGCAGACAGAGAGAGTCGTCGTGGCGATGAGTTGATTCAAAATAAACTCATTTCAAAAATAGATTTTGAAAAAAGTAAAGATGATCTGCATAAGGCCAAGCTGCTTTCAGCCCACGCAAAGCAAGAAGCTGAGTTGATGCGAGATACCTTAGCGTTCGAAATAAAAAATAAAGCCTCTGAGGTCAATCGTCAAAACTTGGTGGTGAGTGAACTTGTGCGTCAAGTGGCTGCATTAAACATTACGGCACCGGTTGGCGGCATTATCGGTAACTGGTTAACCGAGCAAAAAGCCCGCATCGGTCAGAGCCAACCTATATTAACCGTGGTTGATTTGAGCGCTTTTGAAGCTGAATTAGCCGTGCCGGAGTCTTATGCCGATGAGTTAGGACTTGGCATGAATGTGGAACTGAGTTTCGGTGCCTTGACCTTGATTGGCGAGTTGTCATCGATTTCACCTGAGGTGAGAAACCGAGAAGTGACCGCTCGAGTTAGATTTAAGCAAGATGACCGCCTCCACCTACGTCAGAACCAGCGTTTATCAGCGCGGGTATTACTGGAAAACAGACCCAATGTGTTGATGGTGAAACGCGGTGCATTTGTGTCAACGGGCGCAGGTATTGAGGTGTATGCCATGAATGATGATATCGCGGAGCAAACAAATATACAGCTTGGCGCTCGCAGTATGAGCCATGTCGAAGTACTACAAGGCGGTAAGGCCGGTGATGTTTGGGTTATCTCGAGCATTCAAGCCTTCAAGAAAGCAGAACAAGTGCTAGTACGTTAAGGAGAACAAGATGAACATATTGAATAAAAACATTAACCAGAGCCGCTTCAGCGTTGCAACAGCCTTAAGTGCGTTAAGAACCGTTAGCGCACAAAAAGTGATGACGGTAGCCGCATTATTACTCTTGCTCATTGCGGTGCAGGTTTCGACTCAGAGTGCAGGTGACTGGTTTGTATTGGGATTGAATGTATTAGAGATGGCAGAGCCCGTTAATTTGCTCGCTAGCGATATTTCCAATGTCAGCATGCATTTAAGCAGCCAATTGGATGCCGGATTTGCGAATGGCTTGGGTCACTTAAGCGAAATAATTTGGCAGCAACTCAACGCATTCATTGACTGTACGTTCGGCTAGAGCCGCTGCTACTCAGTGCTATAACGAATTAAATGATAAAAAATTAAACGATAAAAATAGGGAATATTAATATGTTATCGATGAAGAATATCAGCAAAGTTTTTCAAACAGACCTAGTCGAAACTCATGCACTGCGTGATTTTAATTTAGAAGTGCAAGAGGGCGAGTTTGTTGCGGTAACAGGCCCTTCAGGATCGGGTAAAACTACCTTTCTTAATATCGCGGGCCTATTAGAGGGCTTCACCCACGGTGACTACTTTCTCGATGGTGTGAACATCTCTAATTTGAACGATAACAAGAGTGCGACGATTCGAAATGAGAAGATTGGTTTTATTTTCCAGGGCTTCAACTTAATCCCAGACCTTAATTTAGCTGAAAATGTCGAAGTGCCTTTACGCTATCGCGGTTTTAACGCGGCGGAACGTAAACGCCGTGTACAGCATGCACTTGAACAAGTCGGTCTTGCTGCGCGTATGAAACATCTTCCTTCACAGCTTTCAGGTGGTCAGCAGCAACGCGTGGCGATTGCTCGAGCACTTGCTGGTGAACCAAGATTCCTGCTTGCCGATGAGCCAACGGGTAACTTAGACAGCATGATGGCGCGTCAAGTGATGGAGCTGCTTGAAAATATCAATAAAGCCGGCACCACGATTATCATGGTGACCCACGATGCCGAGCTTGCTCGCCGTGCTCAGCGTAATATTCAAATTGTCGATGGCCAAGTCTGTGATTTTACCATGTACCAAGGTGGAGCAAGGCAGCAAGGCATGGGCACTAAAGCCGACAAGCCGCATTTAGTGACGGATGCAGATAAGCCGAGTGATGAGTCTGAGCAGGCTCAAACTGAACAAGCGGCAAGCTAAGGAGCATCACTATGTTTTTTTATTATTTGGATCTTGCCTGGCGCAGCATTAAAAAAACGCCATTTTTGTCACTGCTGATGGTGTTAGCTATCTCAATAGGTATTGGCATTACCATTACTACCTTAAATGTATACCAGTTAATGTCAGAGAATCCTGCCGGTGATCGCTCTGACAACCTCATCGCTGTGCAGCTTTGGAGCCAAGATAAAGATGCTTGGAAAGAGTTCAATGCACAATTGACCTACCAAGACGCCTATAACCTGCGCAAAAGTGATGTGCCAACGCGTCAAACGGCCATGTTTGTTACTGGATTAGCAGTACAAACGGAAGACCCTGATTTTGTGCCTTTGTTAGAGAGCGTTCGAGTGACCGATAGCGACTTTTTCAATATGTTTTCGGTGCCCTTTATCTATGGTAAAGCCTGGGATAAGAGCGTGGATACCGAAGCGGTTTATCAAGTCGTTATTAATGAAGCCCTTAATCAGCAGTTATTCGCGGGTGAGGACAGTATTGGTAAGACGTTATATCTGGACAGCAAGCCTTATCAAATCGTCGGCGTGACTAAGACTTGGAGCCCAAGCCCACTCTATTATGATATCACCACTGGTGCATTTAAAGATTCAGCGCAAATATTTGTGCCCTTTTCATTAGCGCCTATTGAAGAGTTCCAGAGCTGGGGAAATAATCAAAGCTGGAAAAGACAGTCAATTAATAGCTACAGCGAACGTTTAAGCTCAGAAATGCATTGGATTCAGTATTGGGTCGAAGTGCAAGACGATACACAGCGTGATGAATATGCGCAGTGGTTGAAACGTTATGTGGAGCAGCAACAGCTTTTAGGACGCTTTGATAGCCCAGAAGCTGCAGCAAAGCTTTCGAATGTTGAGCAATGGCTGGAAATCAATGAAGTGGTACCCGAAGACAATAAGATTTTGGTTGGCCTCAGTGGGCTATTTCTGCTGGTTTGTTTGGTTAACATGTTAGGTCTACTGCTGGCCAAGTTTCTTAAGCGAGCGCCTGAAGTCGGTGTACGCCGCGCCATTGGTGCAAGCCGCGCACAGATATTTTTTCAACACATGGTAGAAGTCGGTTTGATTGGTTTCGGTGGCGGATTATTGGGACTGTTATGGGCCTGGGGATCACTGTCTATGTTGTCGGCTCACTTTGATCTGGAAGATGCGCTAACACAGTTGGATCTGACGATGTGGGTGTTAGCACCGACTATCGCTATTGCCGCCGCACTTATTGCTGGAGTGTATCCAGCGTGGCGAATATGTTCGACCAATCCTAGCGTTCACCTGAAGAGTCAGTAAAAGGAACTTATTATGTTACAGATCAAACCAATTTTAAGTACGCTAATGCGTAATAAAAGTGGCCCTATACTGCTGCTTATTCAGATAATTCTGTCGGTCGCGATAGTGGCAAATGCCAGCTTCATCATTAGTGAACGACTCACTTTAATGGACAGAGAGTCCGGAACGGCTGAAGAGCAAGTTTTTGACTTCCGTCTTTATAGCTTCGATAAAAACATCGATCTAGAGTCTCAAATTCAACGTGATATTCGTGCTATTCGGGACTTGCCCGGTGTTATTGATGCTTCAACAACCAGTATGGTGCCATTAAGTGGCGGCGGCTGGTCATCGGGTTACACCGTAGGTAGCAGCGAAGAAACCGCTAAAGATACAGAAAATACAGCCGTCTATTATGGTGACGAGCATATGATCAATACCTTAGGGGTGGAGTTGATAGAAGGCCGTAATTTTTATGAAGAGGAAGTGCTGACGGGCAGTCCAGATCTTGCGACTCATGGCATAGTGTCAAAAGCATTCGCTAAAGCGACCTGGGGAGATGACACCGCGATTGGAAAAACCATGTATGCAGGGGATTTTGGTAACATGCCAATCAAGGTGGTCGGCGTGGTCGACAAGCTTCAAGGCGCCTGGGTTAATAGTGACTCTCTGGATAACAGCGTCATCTTAAATATAAAACTGGTGAATGTGTTTACCAAGGTATTGGTGCGTGCAGAGGTTGGGACCTTAGCTCAACTGAAACAAGAGATAACGACGACCTTGCTTAAAGACAACCGTAATCGTGTTGTTGAACGTTTTACCCTTATTAGTGAGCATCGAAAACGCGTTTACCGTAACCATGAGTTGATGGCGACGGTACTGTCGATGATGGTGATCCTCTTGTTACTTATCACATCACTCGGTCTTGCAGGTATGGTGATGTTCAATATTGAACGTCGTACTAAGCAGATCGGAACGCGCCGTGCACTTGGGGCTAAGAAACGAGATATTATCAGCTTCTTCTTGGTCGAAAACTATATTATCTGCGTCGTTGGTGGAGTGATTGGAGGGCTGGTTGCGGTGCAATTAGGGCAACAACTGATGAGTGTTTATAGTCTGCCTAAGCTCGAGCTTATCTACCCGATAGCGACGGTAGCTGGGCTAATCGTGCTCACGACCATTGCGGTTATTTTGCCTGCCAGAAAGGCGGCAAATATCTCTCCGGCAATTGCAACGCGCAGTGTTTAGTTACTGAGTCTGAAGGAAGAGAATGATATCGATGGGTATTAGCCTTTAATTCTCTTTCTTTTTCAGTTAGTTTTAACAGCCGAACATCTAGATTTCAACAGCATAAAACAAGAATAAAAGCATGGATACGATTCTCATTGTCGACGATAACCAAGCCGTGTGTAATGCATTGGCACTGATGTTAGAGCTTAACGGCTTTAATACGCTCACCTGTCTCTCTCCTGAAGTCGCCCTTGAGCTCATTACATTACATGATATTGTCTTAGTGGTTCAGGATATGAATTTCACACAAGACACCACATCGGGTGAAGAGGGCAAAACCCTATTTTATGCGATCAGAAAGATACAGCCTGAGTTACCCATTGTGCTACTCACTGCATGGACCCAACTTGAGATCGCCGTTGAGCTGGTCAAAGAGGGCGCGGTAGATTACATGGGCAAACCTTGGGACGATGCCAAGCTGTTGACCAGTGTGGGTAACCTGATCTCTCTGCATACCCTATCTAAAGCCAATGCTAAGTTATCAAGAGTCGATAATCAGCGTATGGCGGTAATAAAAGATGCCGATCTATGCGGCATTATTTTTAGTAGCGGTGCGATGCAGCGTTGCGTGGATTTAGCATTACAGATAGCCCGTAGCGATGTGTCTGTATTGGTGACAGGGCCTAATGGTGCGGGTAAAGATAAGCTGGCCGATATTATTCACGCTAACTCAAATTTAAAGCATAAACCTTTTATCAAAGTTAATATTGGCGCATTGCCAATGGAGCTTCTTGAAGCTGAACTGTTTGGCGCAGAGGCCGGGGCATTTACTGGTGCGACTAAAACCCGCATTGGTCGTTTCGAGGCTGCCGACGGTGGCACCCTGTTTTTAGACGAGATTGGTAATCTTCCGCTTTCTGGACAGGTCAAACTGCTGCGAGTGCTGCAAACGGGTGAGTTTGAGCGCCTAGGCAGCCACCAAACCCATAAAGTGAATGTGCGGGTGATAAGCGCAACCAATGCTGATTTGATTGAAGATATCCAGGCTGGACGTTTCAGAGAAGATCTGTTTTACCGGCTTAACGTGATTGAATTGGCTTTACCTGCATTAAATGAGCGCATAGATGATGTATTGCCTTTAGTCAGCCATTTCGTTGGCGCTGAATATTCCTTGGATAAGCACACTCAACAAACGTTAGAGGCACATCACTGGCCAGGCAATGTGCGTGAGCTTGAAAATGCCTGCAAACGTGCGGTGATATTGGCTGAAAGCAGCCGTTTAACCGCGGATGATTTTGGTTTGATGGATATCACGGCAAAACCGAGCCCTCAGAATGTAACTCATGGTGACACAGTTTTTGGCAGCACAGTGTCTAGTCGCACTGCTTCTAGTGGCTCGGTGCAACCACAAACTCCTCCCGCAGTAGTGAGTGCTGAAACAGCATTTGACCACCGGGTGCCTGTTAGCTCAACAGATGAAAAAGCCGATATTGAAGCGGCATTAGATAACCATAAAGGGGTCATCGCCCGCGTGGCTAAATCTTTAGGGCTAAGTCGACAAGCACTGTATCGACGCATGGAAAAGTATGGCATTGAAAAATAAGCTTCCCTCTGTATTAGCTAGGATCTCGCTGCGAGCTAAGTTGATTGTTGGCAGTGCATTGGCGACGGCTATCGGGCTAATGCTGTCGCTTAGCTTGCTATTATGGTTTGCTGATGCGGATTTATCGCAGGCGATTGCTAAGCAGTTTAATCTGTTGTTGATGATCTTTTTTGCTGCAATAGGCCTGACGATTACAGTGAGTTATGTGTCTTCTCGGCATCTAGCCACAAGTTTAATGGCGCTTGAAGTTGGCCTACTTAATTTTAAAGACAACGACTTTAGTGTCACTCTTCCAGTGGGCGGAGATAAGCAATTGCAGGCGTTGGCGGTATTGTTTAATGACTCGGCAGAAGCGCTGAGAAAAGAGCGCCAATATATTTACCAACGTGAATTACTGCTCGATAAAGTGATCCAAAGTTCGCCTAATGTCATGTTATTGCTCGATGATGACAAGCGCGTCATCTACGCCAACGATGCCGCAAGGCACTTGTTTAATCATGGGCAGAGAATTGAAGGGATACCGCTCAGTGAGCTGGTGGAGCAGGTTGCCGATGAATTAGGGGCCGCACTTGAAAACCCCAAGGATGGTTTGTTTTCACTGAGCGCCAAAGACAGTGAAGATGAGCTCGAAACGTGGCATCTGTCGCGGGGACAATTTCTACTGAACGGCCAGTTTCATCATCTTGTTTTACTTAAACAGATGACGCGGGAACTCAATCGTCAAGAGGTCGCAGTATGGAAAAAAGTGATCCGAATTATTAGCCATGAGCTTAATAACTCCGTGGCGCCAATAGCCTCAATGGTCAATTCTGGTCGGATAATAACTAAAGATCTTGATGATCCTAAACTCAAACTTATTTTTGATACCATCGAAGATCGTACCAGCCACTTGAGTCAGTTTATTTTCAATTATGCTCGTTTTGCCAAGTTGCCGTTACCCAAGAAAAGTCCCGTAGACTGGCTTAAATTAACCGAACAATTGAAGCAGCATTACTCGTTTTTTCTTGAAAATGAATTACCTAACTCAGTTGTGGAGCTTGATTTGATTCAGATGGAGCAAGTGCTGCTTAATCTGTTGAAAAATGCGCATGAATCAGCTTCTGCTGTCGATAAAGTCAGTTTGTCGATTGTTGACTCTAGCCTGTCGGACGGCACTGAAGGTGTGTACATAGAGGTAAAGGATGAAGGCTCAGGAATGCCACCTGAGGTGCTGCGCCAAGCTCTACTCCCTTTCTATTCAACTAAGCAATCAGGCACGGGATTGGGACTGCCCTTGTGCCGTGAAATTGTAGAAGCTCACGATGGGCGCATAAGCTTGCAAAACCGCAATGAGAAAGGGCTTTGCGTTAGATTGTGGTTACCCAAACAACGTTAGCTATCAAGCTAGGCTTTGGTTAGTCGGTTGATGTTTTCGGTGCCTCTATTTCTAAGTTCCTACTTTAAACTCGAATGCTAGACGGTTGCGCTTTTCTAACCCAGTGCAGGTGCGTCTGCTGCAAGCAATTGGAATCACCTTTACCTGAAACTAACGCATTTCTGCCCCAAAACGATTCGGCTGCTCTATCAGCTATTGTTTTTCTATATCTAAATTTAAATCAACGTCCAAGTCGTGGTGCTTCGCCCACACCAGACCAAAAAGGGGAAAGCGCTTGTCCCCCTTTTGGATATCCCTCAGCGCCCCGGCGAAATTTAAAAAGCAAAATTTCCAACGGGGGAGATTGGTATCTGTAAGCAATGTTTATTCTGTTTGGAAATATTGTTCAATTTAAGGCTTGTGTCTTTAAATTAAGAACGCAAATGTTGAGAGTTTGCGCTTTTCAAGCCCAGTGCAGTGCGGCTGAGGCCTTCGGTTTCAGGGATGAAACCGCAGAGCGGCCATGGATGGCGAAAAGCGAGCCTCAGCAGTGTCTGCACATACGCCGACTGCAGGTCATTGGAACCACTTTGGTCAGCAGCTAACGCATTTATGCCCCATTGTGAGTTTCAGCTTGTATGCTGCACAGGTAAATAACCAATCAGTTGGCCTACCTTTACTAATCCATTAATGGCACTCACTGATTACTTTCGGTAAAACATGCTCGTTATTTCAGCATTGCTTTGATAGAGTGCTTATTAATCAATAACTTTGATAAAAGTATGCGGAGTACCAATTGAGTCTTTTTGCAGAATATGAAAAACAACAGAAGTGGAGAGGCTGGGAGAATTACCTTAAGTTTATACCGTTAAGTCAAAAAGACACTGTCGTTGACCTTGGCTGCTCCGTAGGTGATGTATCTCGTGCTTTTTCGCTGCGAGTAAACAATGTTATAGGCATAGACATTAATAAGGAATTTATTGAATTCTGTGATTCAAGGAGGAACTGTAACGAAGCCTTTGTTCTTAGCGACTTTCAAAATGCTGATTATTTATCTTTTGGCGATATTAGCGGTATTTGGGGGAGTTTTTCTTTATCCTACCTTAGTAACCCATTAGATTACTTGAAATTTTTAAACTCTGTAATGAACGATGAAGGCTGGATTGCACTATTGGATGTATCCTGCTTTATCTCAGGTAACCTTGCTAGAGATAGCAAGTATTACGATAGAGTAAAGAAGTTTGAATTAGAGTCATATAGGTTTGGTTTATATGATTTTGACTTTGGTTCCAAAATGCAAGATCTGTTGAAGGATGCTGGGTTTGAGATTGTATATTTCGATAATGATGTAGCGGATCCTGAATTGAATTTTTCTGGAGCCGCGGCATCGGAAATTATCGAGGGCTGGTCAGCAAGGCTCAATAGAATGAATAAATTAAATCACTTTTTTGGCGAGGAATATCCTAACTTTTGTGATGAATTATTATCTAATCTTCGTTCTAATACTCACGAGAAACGAGGGAGCGTCAGATTCGTAGTAGCTAAAAAATCTAACTAATTAATTCAGCTGACGGTTCAAGCGGCATCTGATTGAAGCGTTATCGCATATCTGATCACCATACTTTCCCTAATGACAATAGTCATTTTCAGAGCTTAAGCTCTAAAACGTTTTTGTCCGTGCGACCTGAGGTCGTATGAAGCGCTGTTCACCGCGATAAGAGTGAACCATCTGTATCACCAGATGACCCTAAGACTCTGAATAAAGCAGCGAGTCTGACAATGT
>NZ_JAKIKW010000036.1 GCF_023283945.1 Shewanella gelidimarina
TTTGCTTGTCATATTGTTAAAGAGCGTGACACCATCTTTCATGTGTCGCCGAAGACGCTAGGTCGTTGGCTTGAGGAGGCGTATTCTACACTCTCCAGTGTCGGCGTCAAGGGCTTATATTAAGAAGTTATTCGAGTGCTGATTTCTTAATCACTAATGTGAAAAGCTATCAAACTCGAAGCTCTTAAAGCGCTTGTCACCTGAGCCTAATTTCCGAAGAAGTTAAACTCTCTAACACCGCTGCAAGTCCCGTGCTACCTAGCGTTTGCTAAGAGCGATTGGCCTGCTGTGCCGTGTCAGTGGATGCGCATTATAGGGAGTTTATGAGAGAGCACAAGGGTCTTTCTTCATAAAAATGAAATAATCACGCCAATCGCATAGTTACCAAACGATACGTACAAAAAAGGGGCTGAAATCGTCTTTTTGACGTCAACTAATACTGACTCAGTACTTATCCATCATAGGGCTTGCACTTAAAAGTCCTGTATTGGGTAGGTAGCTGCGTTGTCATCGACGACTAAAGGAAAGAGCAGGTCCAGCAGACGCGCTTATATGTACATAAGGTCTTTTGTCCTGAGTCTAACGGAAATACGTTTTCAAGAGAATGTTATATAGGGCATCCAGGAGTGACTCTATTGTAAGTCACTCTAACGATGAGCCGATATATTAGGCAGATATTAATACGAGGTTGAGTTCTTTAATTAATTAGCCGCAAGATAAGCGGGTACATCAGCAATTGAATCTAATACCACTGTCGCTGCAGCAATCGCTTCATCAGTGACTGATTTCCCTGTACGCACTAATATACGTGTAGGAACTCCGGCAGCTTTAGCCGCTAACATATCATCTCTTTTATCACCAACCATTACCGACTGGCTTAAATCAATCTTTAGAAACTGAGCTGCTGTATTTAACATACCCGGTTTTGGTTTGCGGCAATCACAGTCAATTTTATACTCACCAATGCCCTTTTCTGCATGATGAGGGCAATAATAGATACCATCGAGCTCAACGCCTTTATCAACAAAGTTCCAATCCATCCACTCTGTTAACGTATGAAACTGATCTTCAGTATATAAACCACGTGCTATACCAGACTGATTCGTCACGACCGCAAGCATAAATCCTGCTTCTTTTAGTGCGATGCAGGCTTCAAACACGCCTTCAACATATTCAAAATCATCGACTTGATGTACATAGCCATGATCTATGTTGATTACACCATCTCTATCTAAAAATACTGCTCGCTTCACTATGCTGCCTCTCTATTGACCAATGATGGTTATTATTTCATTCATTAAACGAAATTGCACCGTGAACTTGCTATCAATCGCCTAATACCGTGTAATGGATAAAATATACATTACCACTATAGAAAATATGAATATGCTCAATACATGTCACCAAAGGCGCACCGAGCTGCTTGAACAGCTACCCAATAACAGTTTAGTGATCCTTGCGGGCTATCAGCAGAAAGTTCGCAGTAAAAATATCAAATATCACTTTAGGCAGGATAATGACTTTCTCTATTTGACTGGGTTCAACGAGCCAGACGCGATCGCTATATTGGTCAAACGCGAAGTAAGTGAATACCTGCTATTCTGTCGCCCTAAAGATCCAGCGCAAGAAGTCAGCTTTGGCGCACGTGCCGGTGTTGAGGGCGCAGTTGAGCATTATGGTGCAGACAAAGCCTATTCAATCGCACAGTTTGAACAAACCTTATTACCACTTCTGCAAAGCATCACTACACTCTATATAAGTGATGAACTCGGGCGATTCTCATCATCACTTGTCCGTTGGTCAAACATTCAAAGATTGACCGCGCCATTTGATACTCCAAAGCATTTCATCTCTATCACACCATTGGCTAAAGTGTTACACGCAAAGCGCGTGGTAAAAAGCCAAGCTGAAATCACTAAGATCCGCAATGCCGTAGCAGCATCCACCTCGGGGCATAAAGCGGTAATGCAGGCATGCCAACCCGGCATCAACGAGCGAGAATTGTCCTCACTATTTGATTTTACCATTGCCAAATATGGCTGTAACGACGTCGCCTACCCTAATATTGTGGCTGGCGGTAATAATGCCTGTTGCCTGCATTATGAAGAGAATTGCAATGAGCTCCAGGATAGCCAGATGCTACTTATCGATGCAGGCGGTGAATATGAGCACTATGCCTCCGACATAACCCGTAGCTATCCGGTCAATGGCAAGTTTACCCCTGAGCAGAAAGCCATTTATCAATTGGTGTTAAATGCACTGGATCAAGCCATAGCGATAGTACAGCCGGGCGCGATATGGATTAGCCTTTATGATACTTGCATGCAAGTGATGGCAAAGGGCCTTAAAGAACTTGGATTATTATCAGGCTCGATTGAAGACATTATGACAACTGAAAGCTATAAACGCTTCACGGTACATAAAACCGGTCACTGGCTGGGCATGGATGTACACGATGTAGGCCCTTATCACGATGATAAAGGCAATTGGCGCACGCTAGAAGCAGGCATGGTATTCACCATAGAGCCCGGTATATACATTCCCGAAGATGCACTCGATGTACCCGAAGGCTATCGCGGCATGGGGATCCGTATCGAGGACGATATTTTGGTGACAGACAACGGCTCTGAAAACTTATCCGCTAAGGTACCAAGAACGATTGACGATATTGAGCGCATTATGTGTAAATAATAAGGTATTCTGGCTTATATTTTATCAACTGAGCGTCATCGGTTTGTCTGCCATGACGCAAGCCATTGCTAGCCCGTTGAAATAGGAATTAACGTATCAAACGTAACGTACCACTTTATTGTTGTCTGGCAGCTGTCACTATCGTTGCTGGGTTATTCTCTAGGTCTGTATTCATACCGTTACCCGATTTTGTCTCTTTATACGCAGGTGATGCACTGTGGGGACTAATGGTTTTCTGGCTAATGGGGATAATCATACCCAACGCTAACATTATGTTAGTTGTAATATGTGCTTTAGCATTTTCGTTCTCAATAGAGTTTTCTCAGTTATATCATGCCGCTTGGATTGACGAGATTAGAAGCTACAAGTTAGCTGCATTAGTGCTTGGATTTGGATTTAAAACGAGTGACTTGATATGTTATACCGTCGGCGTTTTGTTTGGTGCATTAACTGAAACGATGTTGATAAACAAAGGCCGGGGAATAAGCAAAGGAACCAGCGGCACTTCATTGCTGTGAACTAAATCAAAAAAGGAGCGACTATTCGCTCCTTTTTATAATCTATCGACCTAACTACCTACTTACAAAATGACCAAACTATCAATTTATCTACCTTAGAAGATCGATACCTTTAACCCTAAATCAACATTCACGACTAACTAAATCGATCGATACGATAAGGATTAAGATCGATATCAGCTTGCTCGCCTAATACTTCTTGCGCGAGGAGCTTTGCGCTAATTGCCGACCACGTTAAGCCAAGGTGCTGATGACCGAATGAGAAAAACACATTAGCTTGTTTTTGGCTGCGGCCCAATACAGGCAGACTATCTGGCATCGAAGGCCTAAAGCCCATCCAACGCTCGCCATCAGTGACGACTGCATCCGCAAATAGCTCAGGTAATAACGCCTTACCATGAGGGAACAGGCAATCAGCGCGCGCATTCACGAGTGGCGCTTTCAAACCACCGAACTCGACAGTACCCGCGAGTCGCGTCCCTCCGATCATTGGCGTGATAATGAATTTGCGATTATAGGAAGTCACAGGCCGAGAAAGGCTGCTTTGTTGGGGCATCATTAAATGATAACCCCGCTCAGTTTCCAGCGGAACCGAATAACCTAACTGCTTGGCAAAGGGTTTTGACCATGCGCCAGCGGCAATAACCAATCTATCAGTTTGTTCGCTGCGGCCAGAACTCATATCCAGTGTTATGCTCGAATTAGTGTTCGCAGTGTTGATATGAACTAACTCTTCAGTGACCAACTTACCGCCTAATTCTGTAAACTTAGCCGCCAACGCTTGGCATAAACGGTAGGGATCTGCTGTGTGCCCTACGTGAGTAAAATACAGACCATGGGTGATGGTATTGCTTAATGAGGGTTCCAGTACCCTTACCTCATCGCCGTTAAGTAACTTCACATGTATGCCAGCTTCAGAATGTACTCTAAATTCTTTTTGCACATCGCTGATGGGGGTATCTTCAAACACCAATAAGCTACCGTTTAAGGTCAGTAATTCTTCACAACCACAAAATGCGGTGAGCGATTTCATTGCCGCTATCGCATCTTGATTAAGTGCCTGAATCGCTCGGCCATTTCTAGCTCTTCGCGACGGCAACATGTTGTGTAAAAAACGCATAAACCAAGGTAAAGCTTTAAAAAAGTACTTTGGTTGAATGCGAAATGGACCTAATGGATCGATTAACATGCCAGGCAATTTTGCTAGCATGGCTGGATCAGCTAAAGGCAATACCTGTTCAGCAGCAAAGTGGCCAGCATTGCCTTTAGAGGCTCCTTCGCCCACGCCTTCTTTGTCAATGATCGTAACATTAAAGCCTACACGCTGCAGTTCTATAGCTGCGGCTAAGCCTACAATGCCAGCCCCAACAATGGTGAGTGTACCCGGATGATTCTGATTGTGGTTATTCATTTACTGTTCTCTACTCCATTCTCACTGCAACGCTTAACGCGACGACGAATACAACTATCAATACATTCATTAACGCAACATAAAGCCTTCTTGGAATACGTCATCAGGATCGACAAAAAACTGATGTTTTCCGGTAATATAAGAGCGACCAGACACTTCAGGGATCACCGTTTTTTTGTCATAAAATGTCGATGTAGCCGTCGCGCTGACAATCATTCTGCCATCAACTATGCTTTCGATCATTAATGGACATTTTAGCTCAATTTCGCCTTTTGCGTGCAGTAGCGCAATGCGCCCTGCTACCCCCGTCCCTGTTGGCGAACGGTCCACTTCCCCGTCCGCAAAAATACACACATGACGAGAATGTGCCTCTTGATGAGTCACCTGCTTTGATGTGAAAATGATGCCATATAAAAAACCTAGATCATCCTCAACAGGATGCACCAGATAATGGCATGCCATTATCGCAAGCTTTATGCGGCGCCCCATATCGATTAACTGCGCAACATTGTCTTTGCTACAACTGATGCCGTAGGCATCAGCATCGACATAGGCGTAATATGCGCCGCCAAAACCTATGTCATAGCGCACTTCACCAAAACCTTCGATGTTTACAGTACAATCCAACGACTCAGCCCATGAGTCGACATTTTTAAAGCTCGCGTGAATTTTACCTTGTCCATCTCGATAGGCCTTGGCAGTAATTAACCCCGCTGGCGCATCAATCTTTATCACTGTCTCTGCATCATTTAGCTCAATCGCCCCAGTGGTGCACATCACCTTTACTAACGCAAGAATGCCATGACCGCACATTGAGCTGTAGCCCTCATTGTGTAAAAACAACACCCCAAAATCAGCATTCGGTGTCACCGGTTCGGTAATGAGTGCGCCGTACATATCAGCATGCCCACGAGGCTCATGCATGAGCAGTTTTCGGTAAACGTCCCAGTTTTGGGTAACATATTTGCGCTTATCTAAAATAGTTTCACCTTTTATTTCTGGGTATCCAGAGATAATAATGCGAAGAGGTTCTCCCTCTGTATGTGCATCTATCGTTTTGAATTCTGTATAAGTGCTTGCCAGCTCTGGACTGATATCAAATTTTTTCATTCTGATGTTTTCTCTTGACAGTTTTGCATATTGTATACAACAATGCGAGTGTAGTTTAGTTACTCCTAATCGCGTTGTAGGGTCTATTATTTTGTCTATTCACGTATACAATATCCCATAACGAACCATAATTTCAAATGTAAAAATGCAGTAATAGAGGCTTAATATGAATGTAAATTGGCAAGGTGTTTTCCCCGCTATCTCGACTCAATTTAATGAAGATGGTTCGATCAATTATGAGTCAAATGCTCGTATGCTCGAAGATCTTATTAGAGATGGAATTGACGGGATTATTGCTTTAGGAACCATCGGAGAGAATGCATCTCTAAGCCCAGAAGAAAAACGTGAGTTCATCAAACATACTGTAGAAACCGTTAAAGGGCGTATTTTAGTATTATCAGGATGTACTGAGAACACCGCAGAGCAAGCATCTCTTTATGCTCAAGATGTAGAGAAACTTGGCGTCGATGGTCTAATGTTACTCCCTGCAATGGTTTACCGTGGTACAGACCGCGAAGTTGTTGCTCATTACCAAACCGTTGCACGTTCAACAAATTTACCCATCATGATCTACAACAACCCTGTTAGTTATGGCATAGACATTAATCTTGAGATGACCGCCATTCTTGCAGAAGAAGACAACATTGTTGCAATCAAAGAGTCGACCACTGACACCCGTCGTTTAACTGAATTGCAAAGCCGTTTTGGTGAGCGTTTCAGTATTCTATGCGGTGTTGATGATATCGCGCTAGAAAGCCTACTTCTTGGCGCAACGGGTTGGATTTCAGGTCTAACAAACGTATTTCCACGTGAATCAGTCGCACTTTATAAGCTTGCACGAACTGGACGTATTGAAGAAGCGCGTGAGATCTACCGTTGGTTCATGCCGTTACTAAGACTTGATACCATTCCAACACTGGTTCAGTGCATTAAGTTTGCAGAGCAAATCTTAGGCCGCGGTAGTGAAAATGTGCGTATGCCACGCCTACCATTAATAGGTGAAGAGCGCGCTTACGTTGAGCAGGTTATTGCACAAGCACTTGAAACTCGCATTGATCTAAACAAGTACAACATAGACTAAACCAAAGTCATAACTCCAAGCGCTGGGTCTCTGTACCACGGCTCAGCACACTAACAATAATAATGGAGCTATATACATGCTGAAAGGCACTTTTTTTTGCATTGATGCACACACTTGTGGCAATCCAGTGAGACTGGTGACCAGTGGTCACCCTCATCTTATTGGTAATAACATGAGCGAGAAAAGACAGCATTTTCTTCGCGAGTACGATTGGATCCGTAAAGGACTTATGTTTGAGCCCCGAGGCCACGACATGATGTCAGGTGCCTTTCTCTACCCGCCATGCTCTGATGATGCTGATGCGTCTATATTGTTTATTGAAACCAGTGGCTGCTTGCCCATGTGTGGACATGGCACCATTGGCACGATTACGTCAGCCATTGAATCTGGATTATTAACGGCGAAAAACCCCGGAAAACTCATCATAGATGTCCCCGCAGGCCAAATAAAAATTGATTATCAAAAAACGGACGAAAAAGTCGATTGGGTAAAGATATACAACGTTCCAGCCTACCTTGCACATCAAGACCAAGTTTTAGACATTCCAGGCCTAGGTCCATTAAAGGTTGATGTGTCGTATGGCGGTAACTACTACGTTATTGTTGATCCCCAAGAAAATTTCCCAGGATTACGTCACTGGAGCGCAGCAGACATTCTGCGCTGGAGTCCCATCGTTAGGGCCGTTGCTGATGAACAATTAACCTGTATTCACCCCCATGACCCAACCGTAAATGGCGTAACACATGTGCTTTGGACTGGCGATACGATCTCTTCTGGTTCTGATGGTGCAAACGCAGTCTTTTATGGTGATAAAGCCATTGACCGTTCACCCTGTGGTACCGGTACCAGTGCGAGACTTGCACAGCTCTATGCTAAAGGGCAACTACACGTGGGTGATGAGTATACCCACGAGAGCATTATCGGTAGTCAATTTGTTGGACGAATAGAATCTGCAGCACAAGTAGGAGATTACCGAGGCATTATGCCAAGCATTAAAGGCTGGGCCAGAATGACGGGCAACAATACCATCACTATCGACGATAGTGATCCGTACGCATTCGGTTTTCAGGTCGTGTGATCAACAATAAAATTAATTAGCATGTAAGCTCAGGAGCAAATATGACGGATTTAGTAAAGGTAGTAATTAGTGGTCAACACCTAATCAATGGTGCATGGACTGACGAAGCATTGCAATTTAGCAGCATGAACCCTGTAATCAATGAAACCACTGAGTGGCAATTCGCTAACGCGACATCAAAAAATGTCGACGCTGCTGTTAACGCCGCAAAACAAGCTTTCACTTTATATAGGCGCACCACTAACGAAAATAGAGCTGACTTTTTAGACGCGATTGCTGAAGAGATCCAATCTGATATTGCCGCGATAACGCAAACTGCTCATATAGAAACTGGCTTACCCATGGCCCGCCTACAAGGTGAAACCGGCAGAACTTGCGGACAACTCAAGTTGTTTGCCAGTACATTAAGAACACCGATTAACAATGTACTGATTGATCTTGCTAACCCAGACAGACAACCTCTGCCAAAACCCGACACCAGACTAGGCACTTTACCTATTGGTCCTGTTGCGGTTTTCGGTGCATCAAACTTCCCGTTAGCCTTTTCAACTGCCGGTGGTGATACCGCTGCTGCACTTGCTGCTGGCTGTAGCGTCGTCGTAAAAGGACACCCTGCTCACGCTGCAACCAGCGAACTCGTTAGCCAAGCAATCGCACGAGCCACCGAACGCTGTCAAATGCCTGCAGGTGTATTTAACCTTATACAATCAACAGAGCCAGAATCATCGACGTTGTTAGTTACCCATAGTGCGATAAAAGCCGTCGGCTTTACCGGCTCACTTAAAGTGGGCCGGATTTTAGCGGACCTTTGCGCAGCAAGAGCAGAACCGATTCCATTTTATGGTGAACTCGGCTCAATTAACCCACAGTTTTTACTCGGTGAGTTACTAACACAACAAGCAGAAAGCCTAGCGACGACACAAGTTCAATCGATGTTGATGGGGCATGGTCAGTTCTGTACCAGTCCAGGCGTAGTGGTGGCAATACAGGGGGAAGCACTCAATCGCTATCTCGCGACAGTCGCAGAGAAAATCTCACTGGAGTCTGCCGCTAGCATGTTAACCGCAGGCATTGCCGCGACCTATCAATTACAAGTCGAAGCACTGCTTAAGAATAAGCGTGTACAGCTAATATCACAGGGTAAGTCCTCACCAGCAAGCCACTTTACACGTCCAGCCGCGGTTAAAGTCACCGCTGAAGATTACTTAGCTTCAAAGGCGCTTCAACAAGAGGTGTTTGGACCGTTCGCTGTCATTGTTGTCTGTGAAAACCAAGCACAAATGGAGTTAATAGCCGAGCAGATGGAAGGCCAATTAACCGCCTCAATTCATGGGCTAGAAAATGAGTTAGCTGAGCAAGGTCAATTAATAGAATCGGTCTCGTATAACGTCGGCCGTTTGATATTCAACCAAATGCCGACGGGTGTTGAAGTCTGTCATTCAATGAATCATGGCGGCCCCTATCCAGCAAGTACTGATAGCCGTACAACCTCTGTTGGTACACAAGCAATGTCTCGATTTGAACGACCTTTGTGTATACAAAACATGCCAATAGCGCTCTTGCCACAGAAGCTAAGAGAAGAGCAAGCCAACATTACCACTTTCTAAACATTTCAAAATATGTACAGGGAAACAAGTTGTTTCCCTTTCATTCTACTTATTTAAGCGTTAACCTAAGAAAATCATCTTGAATAATTAACATAAAAACAGGCTATATGAGCAGAAAAACTCCTATCGTTCATAAAACACGTACTCAAGTTGTCGTCGAAGTATTAAGGGAAAAAATTCTCTCTGGAGAAATCGCTGCGGGTATGCCATTACGCCAAAGTGCCTTAGCCGATGAAATGAATGTGAGCAGGATCCCAGTACGAGAGGCATTGCTGCAATTAGAAGCTGAAGGGTTAGTTAAGTTTGAAGCACATAAAGGCGCTACAGCGACTATTCTATCTGCAGTTCAAGTCACTGAACTATTTGACTTAAGAGCGTTAATCGAAACAGATCTATTGGCTAAAGCAATCCCCAATATGACTGAAGATGACCTAACGGAAGCTGAAGGTATTTTGGACTCGCTTGATGTGGCATTTCAAGATAAAGACCAAATAGAACGCTGGAGTGGATTAAATTCTCAATTCCATACTTGTTTATATCGCGCTGCAGACAAACCTCATACCATTGAAGTCGTCAATGGGCTTAATACCAACTGTGATCGGTATGTCCGCTTACAACTATTTTTAGCGAGTGGTATTCCTAAAGCACAGCAAGATCATAGAGAATTGCTAGACTATTGTAGGAAGGGTGACGTTGATAACGCTGTTGCACTGTTACGCAGCCACATCCTTCATGCTGCGGCAGCTATTAGAGTTTTAGTTGCTCAACAAGAGGGCTAGCTCACTGTTGAGCGTTAAAAGACTTGTTAAGCTTTACTTATACTGATTGACAAGGCAGAGCGCAGGTTCTGCTTTTTTATTTTTGAGAGATAACCTAATGCAGTACGCCACTATTACAGGTTGGGGAAAGTGTGTTCCGCCCGCTACCCTAACAAATCATGACCTTTCAACATTTATCGAAACCTCTGATGAATGGATTAAATCTCGCACAGGTATTAGCCAGCGTCATATTAGTCATGTAAATACTTCTGAGCTTGCCTCTGTTGCCGCTCAAAGAGCACTTGCTGCTGCCGGTATTGAAGGCAGTGATCTCGATATGATCATTCTAGCAACCGCAACACCTGACACACTGATCCCAAATATCGCTTCAACGGTTCAAGCAAATGTGGGTGCAACTTGCGCAGCGTTTGATATCAATGCTGCATGCAGTGGTTTCCTTTATGGAGTTGGCCTAGCAAGTTCACAAATAAAGAGCGGCCAATGCAAAAAGGTGCTCGTCATTGGTGCAGAACGACTGTCGTTCTTTTTAGATTGGTCACGACGTGACACCGCCGTTTTATTTGGTGATGGTGCCGGCGCAGTTGTATTAGAAGCAACAGATGAAGCGATTGGTGTCTTAGGCTATGAGCTGAATAATGACCCTGCTGGCAGAGACATTCTTAAAGCCGGTTTTGGTACTGCAATGGATCGATTTGACGCAGCTTCACTCGATTTTTATATCGAATTTAACGGTCAAGAGATCTTTAAACGTGCCATTGCAGGCATGGGTAAGTTAAGTACTAAAGTGATAGAGAAATGTGGCATCGATAAGGAAGATATCGATTGGGTGATCCCTCATCAAGCTAACGAGCGTATTATCGATACTCTGATTAGCCGCATGAAAATTCCAAAAGAAAAAGCCATTGTGAATATTGCCAATTATGGTAATACCTCAGCTGCGACTATCCCTATCGCGATTTGTGATGCGCTAGAGCAAGGTAAAATCCTACCAAATCAAACCATTTTATCTTGTGCATTTGGTGCAGGATTAACCTCGGCCGCAGCCTTAATTAAATGGGGTGACAGAGTGACTCCAATTAATATTAGTGATGCAGAGCTGCCACCTTGTGATAAAACAGGTATTGAACTGGTGAGCAAAGCGGTAAAGCATTTCTGTAAATAGCCTAGCCTGAAGCACGGTTTGTTTAAAAACACCGACCTAAACCGTCGGTGTTTTTGTATCAAATGATAGCTTCATCCCAATAGACAGCCTCTTCAAAGTACATTCCAATTTCATTATTGAGTTTACTAAAACTCGATAACGCCTTCTCTTCGCCACTTAAACAATGCCACACAAATCGATGACAGTTATTGTCTAACAGATCATATTTTCTATAGGTAAATATTGCCTGTTGCGCCTGGGCTAAAACCTGAGCACCGACTAAAGGTTGGTGAAGATGATTACACGCTTGAAAAATCCGACTGCCACTTCTGCCGACCAAAAAACGCTTAGTTGAAACGGCGCGTACTAATCCACTTCCATGTAACTCAACTAAGGTATCGTCCCCGAGCCAAATTCCCGTGTGTTCAATCACGCCAAAAACAAAACAGCAAATAATCGAACCCGGCTCAAGTAGAACTTTCTTATCGCCAGTGTGCCATAAACTAGGGCCAAGCTCGGCATTTGCCCCCCTTGTATGATCAGACACTGCCTTACCGTGTAATCGCTTCGTCGCGATGTCTTTTTGATTTTTACGTTCATCAGCAATCAAGGCAGCACCAATTGCTGCAGCTCCTAACCAAACCAACGGTAATGGCATAAAAATCCCTATCGCTCTAATGACACTTAATATCAAGTAAGTTATAGAACTGTGTTCAATTGAAGAAGCCTAAAAATGTAAGCAAAACTACCTGTAAATTATAGTAGTCATATTCATGCCTAGAATTTAAACGTCAATATGACAATGGTAATGACAAGCGAACGATGGCTTACAAGCACAATTGACGTACATTTTATCTGCATAAGAGCCTCAGTATGCATTGAATAAAATCAACTAATACACTACTTTATAATAAGTAGTGTATTAAGGAGTGACGTATGAAGGGAATCATTTTTGCTGAGTTCTTAGAATTAGTCGAAGACACGTTCGGATTAGAGATCTGTCAACAGATCCTCGATGAAAACCAAAATGACGGTGTTTATACCAGTGTGGGCACGTATGACCACCATGATCTCATCAAACTGATCGTAAGTTTAAGTAAACTGACAGGGATATCTATTGAAGACCTACAAGAGGTTTACGGTAAATCCGTCTTTATCACCTTGTTTAACAGTATGCCTGGGCTCGAAGGCAAGTCAGACTCTACTTTTAGCTTTATCAAAAGCGTGGAGGAATATATTCATATAGAAGTCAAAAAACTTTATGAAAATGCCAACCCACCGACTTTCAACTTTATTTCAGCGACTGAAAGTCAATTAGTCATGGATTATGTGTCCGCACGCTGTATGTCGCATGTCTGTCTAGGACTCATTCGAGGCTGTGCTGAGCATTTTGGTGAAAACATTGAAATTACAATGGAGCCAATGACAGCAGATCGCTCAGAAGTCCGATTTACCATCACTTATGTTTAAACTGTGAGGCGATGCGCAATCTATGCTCAACGATGAGATCCAAGCATTAACCAATAGAATTGAATTGCTTAATCGAAAAATAATCCGAGAAAAAGCAGCAAAAAAGGCAGCTGAAGTCCTGCTGGAAGAAAAAAGTAGAGAACTATATAGTGCAAAACAACTTGTCGAAGACTCACTCATTCATATAAAAGAGCAGTCTAAACAAGGTATGGCTCTATTGCATTTTAAAAGCCATTTAGAATCAATTTTACTCGATTACAATCAACTGCTTCTGCAAAAGCCTATCTCCAATATATTATTACAGCGCTTACTTGATGACCTGATTGGCATTGAAAATATTAAAGCCAGTCGTATCCGCTTCAAATCACCGATAAAAGAAAATGTTTTTGATACTTTTTTAGCTGGTAACAAAGCCCTGATCCAACCTATTTCAACCGCAAACCAACCCTTATGTTGGTCTGATGATCATCAGCAGATTAAGCTTATCATCAAAACTGAAACCTCTATCTTAGGCAGTCTCACACTCGTTATTGAATCCCCAACCTCATGGCAAAATACCGTTGAGAAACAGCTTCTGCTATTCTGTGACATGATCAGCGCAGCACAACGACGACAAGAGTTATTAGAAAACACCATCAAAGAGAAGTTGCGCGCAGAGTCTTCAGAGCAGTCTACTCGTGATTTTGTCGCGATGATTAATCACGAATTAAGAACCCCACTTAATGGTCTATTAGGCTCCGCTGATCTGATGCTTGATACATCGTTATCGAGCTATCAGCAGCAACTACTCAATACCATGCATCAGTCAGGTGAGCTATTGCGGGTAATTATTAACGACTTGCTTGATCTCAGCAAAATGAGCGCTGGGATGCTGCAGATTGTGAAGATTAAATTTTCTCCTGAGAAATTATGTAAAATGATATTCGATATTTTCAAACAGCGCACCGATGAGTTTGGGCTGTTATTTAACTACCATTATCAACAATCAATTCCACAGACATTAATTGGTGACCCAGATCGTATTAAACAAATCTTAGTCAATCTTATTGGTAACTCGATAAAGTTCACCAGAGAAGGTGAGATAAGAGTCGATATCTATTGGGCCGAGCAAGCACTGTGTTTTACGGTCCAAGATAGCGGCTGCGGGATCCCAGAAGACAAAATACCGACACTTTTTGACCCTTTCACCCAAGTGAATAACTCGAGTAATCGAGCCTATGAAGGCACTGGGTTAGGCCTGGCAATCTGCAAACAGTTAGTTGATGAAATGAAAGGAGACATCAGATTAACATCGACCCTAGGTGAAGGTAGTTGTTTCGATGTTTCCTTACCGCTAGATATCGCTAAAACAAGCGTATTAAATATCCAACAACCTCAAGCTCAGTACCCTATCGAGACTCTGGACGTATTGGTGGTGGAGGATAGTAAAGTTAACCAAATGCTGATTGAAATGATTTTAGCTAAATTTAAAATAACGCCCGCCATTGCTAATAATGGTCAAGAGGCGATAGATTTCCTCGCGAACAATAGCGTTGATGTTATCTTTATGGATTGCAGAATGCCAGTCGTGGATGGATTTGAAGCAACAACTTTACTGCGTGACAAAGGTTATACCAAACCCATCATTGCCTTAACGGCTAGTACAACCTCGGTGGAAACTGAGCAATGTTACCGCTGTGGAATGGATGAAATAATCAATAAACCTTATCAACAAGAAGATATCAAGAGTGCACTGATAAGATGGGGGCACATTATTGATGCTGCAAAGCAGTAAGTATTTATGGACGGCTTATTTAGCGAATAAGATCAAACAAACTCAACTCATCTTGGCCTGCAATCCCCGCCATTTGAGCCAAGAGCAGTTCACCACAAGCCAGTGCATCAACCGTCGCATTATGCGCAGCATATATTGGCAGACCATAGCGGCGCCGACATGCATCTAGCCTTAAAGAGCCTTCTTTAATGACATCATGTTGCCGTAATAAGCGACTTCGCTCTAGAGACATGGTATCTATTGCAATAAAAGACATTCTTTCACCTAGACTACGATGAACTTCTGTTTTAAGAAAACACAGATCTAGAGGCGCATGATGAGCAACTAGCACATGGCCTCGAGTTTGATCTAAAAACCAGACCATTGCCTCTTTAGCTGATGTCGCTGTTGCTAACTGCCTGTCGACAATGCCGTGTATTATCGCGCTATCCCCAACGCTACCTTCAATACTCACCAATTTGTGTTGTGCTTTTTCAAGCTGCAACATCCCATTGTAAATGGGCACCAAGCCAATACTTAAAATTTGGTCACATTGGGGATCCAGACCCGTCATTTCTAAATCGAAAGCCATCAGCGGAATTTGTGACAAGGGCTTTGATACATTACCCAATATGGCACGATAATAGGCTTCAATGGTCTTATTAACCGCTTTGAAGATACGCCAGCGCAACTTGCTCTTTAGATAAAGGCTTTTCAAAAGAATTAGTAACTCCGCATCATTTTCAACTTAAGTCCTACTTGTCCATCGTGTACCACTTTAAAGGCATCTCTTAATTGATGCCGTACTAAAGAAGACACGTCTTTAGGCATTAAATAGTTGGTCACCGGTTTTGCATGAGTATACTGGTAACCTTGATTAGATAGCCGCATATGAGCGATAAACTCATGGGCATCAGCCAAATTTAGTGCATCGTTGCGGTTAATGATATTTTGATCCATTAGCGCTCTAATTCGTTTAGCGGTGTTAACCTCTTTAATGCCAGCAGACAATGCATAAACCCGTGCAATATCATTAATCAACGCATTACCTTTGTGTTTTAGATCAATCCCTTTGACCTCAGTTCCATCACGCTCCAACACAAACTTTCTGAAAAAGCCGAGGGGCGGTGTACTCGTTAAAGAGTTACCGGTCAGACCCGCGAGGAAAATATCGTTACCTTGGGTATTTTTAAGCACCTCATCTTGTAATCCATCAAACAGAGATTGAGGTCCAAAAACAGAGCGCATATCGAAAAATATACTGCAGTGCATTAGCGCTTTAGGATCCGGCGTATTAACCCACTTATCAAACACAGCTCGCCAACCATTAAGTGACATTCTCCATTTAGGGTTTTGCGCCATAATGTCACCAGGGCAATAAATATAACCACACTCATCAAGCCCAGCACAAACCGCCTTCGATAACGCTTCAAAATAACCTTGTGCTGCTGCATCCGGTTCATGGGCGAGTAGTAAACCATTATCTTGATCTGAACATGCCGCTTGATCTTGCCTACCCTGAGAGCCAAACGCTAACCAACAAAATGCCATTGGCGCCTCACCTAACAGTTGCTGATTCAATACAATGAGACGCCTTGTTAATGCATCAGTGACCGACGTTAACACTCGCCCTATCTCCTCTGCTCTTGCATCGGCACTGATCAGGTTCTGCAGTAAAAGAGGGATCTGTTTGCTGACTTGAATCAAACTAGCAAGATCTTTTTGCCGCTCAATTTCGCCAATCAACAATAAAGGCTGTGAACTCTGGCCGCGTAAAATATCAGTACTGGTAATCACCCCTTTTGCCTTACCATTGTCGACCACGGGCAGATGATGAATATTATGCTCACTCATCAACAGCATCGCTTCAAATACCAGAGAGTTTGATTCAATTGAGATTGGTGTGGTTGTCATTGCCTGATGTACAGGAAGGCTACCATCAAAATTTTCGGCCAAAACACGGTTACGTAAATCTCTATCGGTTAAAATACCGACGAGCTTATTATTATCAATAACCAGTACGGAAGAGACGCGCGACTTTCGCATACACCTAGCTGCATCAGCAACGGAGGCTTTCATGTCGATCATAAGCGGAGAATTAGACATTAAGGTGGTAATACGGCTCGTGGTTGTCAGCTCTTTTGCTTTAAATCGTCCTTGATGCCTTAAACGCTTTGCAAACGCCTTATTAAAGAATCGATCGAACTCGCGGCTTTTAGTGCGCAGTAGATTGAATATATCAGGTGGTAAATGGTAGACCAGGCCATCTTCTAAAATAGCGACCCGATTACTCGCCAGCTCTCCAGATAATAAAGACGGAAAGCCAAAATAATCGCCCTCGCCGAGCCTATCTAATAGTTCACCATTAATATCTCTGACTTCGAACGCACCACTTCTAACAATATAAAGTTGCGGGTGTGACGGGTCTAAAGGAACAAAATTTGCAGCTTTACTATAGTAGCCGACCGTTAAGGAGCGGCAGCAACTCGCCAACGTAGCTTCATCAAGCGACTCAAAGGGTACGCTTTGTTGTAAAAACTGCATGATGGGTTGTAATTCGCTTGCATCCATTTAACCACTCCCTAGCTCACATCCTCTATATTCAATGACCACTATAGCGTTTACTCCAATGCTAGGACTATTCGACCAAAGGCCATTTATACCAATTGCATTAAAAGTTTGACCATTCAGCGGGAAGCTTAAAGGGCTTTGCCATTTGCTTTAAACGTCGGCCGCACTAGGTGAGCGACTCAGACTTTCCACTTCTGCTTTGCATTCGCTTAAAAGGGAATAGCCATTTCTTCACCAATGCGCCTTGAATTGAAAAGTCTGAGGCGCTCTGAATTGGTCAAATACTTAATACAATTGGTATTATAGACATAAAAAAAGAGCGCTTAATGCGCTCTTCTTATTTAGCTTACCAATAGGAACTAGTGATCTTGTGCTTCACCTGAACCTTTAGGGAAACGAATAGACTCAACCATGTCCACAACATCTTGCGGTATGGTTGCCGTGACTTTAGTGACACCAAAGGCGACGGCAAAGTTAATCATCATACCCAGCATACCAATACCTTCTGGCGATATCCCAAGGAACCAATTATCACTGGTGTTTGCACTTGGATTAACAAACTTGAAGTAAACAATATAAGCCGCAGTAAACAGTAGACCCGTTACCATGCCTGAAATTGCGCCTTCCTTGTTAACTGTCTTAGAGAAGATCCCCATGATAATGGCAGGGAACAAAGACGACGCAGCCAGACCAAATGCTATCGCAACAACCGCCGCGACAAAACCAGGTGGATTAATACCGAAGTAACCTGCCATCACAATACCCAATGCAGCTGCAATTCGGGCGTACAACAGCTCCTTCTTATCTGAGATATCAGGCATTAAGTTTTTCTTCAGCAAGTCATGCGATACCGAAGTCGAGATCACCAGTAGCAGACCCGCTGATGTCGATAATGCAGCAGCCAAACCACCCGCAGCAACCAGCGCGATAACCCAAGCAGGAAGATTAGCAATTTCAGGGGTCGCTAGAACCATGATATCGCGGTCAATCTTCATCTCATTTTCTGCACCTTTGGCATAGTAAATCTTGCCGTCTTCGTTCTTATCATCCCACGTAATCAGTCCAGTCTTTTCCCAGTTCTTAATCCACTCGGGTGCCGTTTCATAGGCAACTCCAGTAGACTCAGGGCCATTAATGGTTTCAATCATGTTGACACGAGAGAACGCGGCTAATGCTGGAATAGTGGTGTACATAATAGCGATAAAGACTAATGCCCAACCCGCTGATACACGTGCATCTTTTACTCTAGGGACCGTAAAGAAACGTACGATTACATGAGGAAGACCCGCAGTACCGAACATCAAAGCACCCGTAATAAAGAACACATCTATCATGCTCTTTGAACCTTCAGTGTATTGCGAAAATCCGAGTTCAGCAGATAACCCATCCAGCTTATCAAGAAGATAAACCCCAGTGCCATTGCCCGCAGCATCGATTAACTCAGCACCAAAACCGATTTGAGGGAAAATGTGGCCAGTCATCATCACCGAGATGAAAATAGCGGGCACCATGAAAGCAAAAATAAGTACGCAATACTGTGCAACTTGAGTGTAGGTAATGCCTTTCATACCGCCTAACACAGCGTAGAAGAAGACCACCGCCATACCGATATAAACACCGGTTTCAACCTCAACCTCTAAGAATCTTGAAAATACAACGCCTACACCACGCATTTGACCGGCGATATAGGTGAAACAAATGAAGATGGCACACACCACCGCCACGGTACGTGCAGCTTGTGAGTAATAACGGTCGCCAATAAAGTCAGGCACGGTGAACTTACCAAACTTACGTAAGTAGGGTGCCATGCAAAGCGCTAGCAGAACATAGCCACCCGTCCAACCCATTAAATAAACTGAACCGTCATAGCCCGTAAATGACACAATACCCGCAAGCGAGATAAATGATGCAGCCGACATCCAGTCTGCTGCGGTAGCCATACCGTTCATAACAGGGTGAACACCGCCACCCGCCACATAGAATTCTTTTGTTGTACCGGCTCGGGCCCAGATAGCAATACCGATATAGAGGGCAAATGTTACCCCTACAATCAAATAAGTGAGTGTTTGTACATCCATTTCATAGCTCCTTTAAATAAGTTCTTTGTAATTAGTCTTCATGCACATCATATTTTTTGTCTAACGCATTCGCCTTCGCGACATAGACAAAAATAAGCGCAACAAACACATACATAGCACCCTGTTGTGCAAACCAGAATCCCAACTTGAACCCCATGAAATGGATTTCATTGAGTACATCTACTAATAAAATACCGCACCCGAATGATACTGTTGCCCATATGGCTAACAATCCGAGTACTAGGCGTAAATTTTCACGCCAATAACCTTCTGCCTTCTCGTTGCTTTCAAAACTCATAGCGACTCCCTTGTGCTGATTTTTATATTAAGTCAGGGTTTAATCTAGCAAGCATGCCGCGAACAACAATCGCGACCTTAGTCTAACGCTAACGGAAACCACAAATGATAATGATAGATAACATAAACATTACAACAAGATACAAGTTTACGTGCACGTAACCCAAGCTTATTTATCGAGCACTAAGTTAGACCAAGGTATTAGCCACTTTTATTGTATGAGCAGTAGCGCGTCGCGAGATTTGGCAAAATATTTCACATGGTTTGGCAAATGAGACTGTTTCTCATCCTAAGAATTCTGTAGCGCGTCGCTTGGTTTGGGGATTCGTTTCGGATGGTTTGGGAAGTAAAGTCAGCTAGCCTTCGAATGAAGACTGATTACATTGTTATCCATCGCTTGCAGCCTGCGCATATGCAGATACTTCTGTGACACGCTGCAAGTACGTCCATGTAAGCTCGACGACAGCATCCTTGCTGTCAACGGCCACAGCTGCATCTACACCTGCTCATCCGCCTCTTCAATTTAGCTGTAATGGGCTGAGTTTCGTAACTCTTTTTTGCCCGTGCGACGTGAAGTCGTATGAAGCGCTGTTCACCGCGTTGAGTGAACCATCTGTATCACCAGATGACCCTATGGCTCTGAATAAAGTAGCGAGCCAGACAATGTAACGAAGTCCATTGGACGGGAACAGAATCGTGAGAGGACGTTCCTCCTGATAACCACAAATCGGGTGAGTGCTAGGGAGTCAGTATGATGAACGTAAGTGAATCCATGTAAGGTGCGTTATATGAGAAGCAGCGGAAGTGGTTTATACGCTGTGGCCAAAATGGCAACGAGAGTAGGAAAGAGATTGGGCAATGCTCTTTCGTGCTTGTAAAGCTCTCCGCACTAGAGTGGGCATCTAACCTGACATTGCGCGACATACGGAACACGGTAAGCCTGTACCACTCCCATTGGGAAAGTTATCTGTGAAGATAGCCGATAGTGGTGCTGGTAAAGGAGGCTGGAGAAAGCTAATGCTGCATTGTAATGATGCAGATACAGACCTTGTGTCTGGCACGAAAGTGAGCCCACTTCCAGCTGGTCTCCCGTTGCAAGAACATTAGAAGAACTTTGTTAATGGAGAAACGCAAATGATGACTTCGATTGAAGTTAGTGCCTCTCCTTGCTTTGCTCCACGATAATCCATTTATTGGAAAGTCATAGAGCAGAAAGTATCAAAGCTTCAAGTAAGTATTGCAAAGGTAACCCCTGTGGTTACCGGGTAACATAGTACGCCTTAGTGGAGGCTTGAGCCCAGTGCAGTGAAAGTTACACGCTGGGTTCTTAGGAGAGCGGCACTTGGTAACAAGTGCCGCTTATCCGACCACAAATGGTTTAGTACAATTAATCAGTCATATTTAGCCATCACAATTTGGCATAAGAAATCTATTGATAAAAGCAATAAATAACACGTAATTATCGTTACGTATTGTTGTTCGGTTTAAGCATAGCTTCTAGCATGGAGTGCTAGATATCAGCAATAAGTGCCGATTGAATTAAAGTGTCAAAATCTTATGGGTGTCCACTTGTCCTAGTTGCATAAACATCAACGTATTGATACTTTATGTTATGAATAAACAGACACTTGCTGCTGATTTAACTTTTATAGCGTCATAATAGGCATGTTGTGAAATAATCCCTTTTTATGATGGATGGCTTGATAAACTTCTAATCTGGGACTAGATCCAAGCCTGTATGGAACCCACTCTATGAGGCGAACCAAAGCGACTCTTGTCTATGCAAAAACAAAGAATATTCGAGCTGTGCAACTTTTGCTAGGGCATACAAAGGTAGACAATACGATAAGGTATCTTGGTGTTGAATTAGAAGATGCTCTCTTGCTTTCAGAAAGTACAGATTGCTAATACTGAATGGCCCTAGAACTTAGGGCTATTTAATCAGCGATAAGTCAGCAGGTTTATTCCTGGCTAACCTTTGCCCCGAAATCTGTTAAAGCGAATGAGGTTTAGATTATTTTTGTTTGTTTTTTACTCACACCTTGAAAGTCATAAATGCAGCCCACAGATCATGAATGAGGAATAACCTCGATTAATACAAGGGTATAGTTATGAGTTTGAAGCCAGGTCCAAAACCAATTGCTAAATCGACAGGAAAGCCTGATCAGCGTCGACGTGACAATAAAAAAACTCCAGGAAATACACCAGGGTTAAAGCCTAGTAAATCCTCTAATGAATAAAAGGTCACTTATCAAAGTAACTTTATCTCCAATCCCGAGTCAGAATTAGTTGTACTGGCTCTTTTTTACTAAGCATTGTACGACAAAGTCGCTTGGTATTATCATTCCAACGACGAATGTCGCTAGCAGGTTTGTGCCAGTAATAACCATACAAGCTCGATGACTGGCAATATCAGCATCTTGGGGGTTAACTTAGGCTGAATTTAACCGGAAAAATTCTGATAATTTTTTGTATTCTGTTTTCTCTCCTAATGTTGAGTCAGCCCTCTTTATAGAGTCCAAGGATTCTTTGAGTGATCGGGGAGGTAACTTAGTCAGATCAACGATTAAATATAGCAAATTTAACGAATCCATAGGGAAACGTTCAATCAAGCCTGAGTCATTCAATATATTAATCATATAGTAATCCTGAGTTGGGACGAGCCAATCAGCAAATACATTGAGTGCATGAGGAAATTCACCTTTGGCAGCAATGCTCAATTCGGTCAAACTAGAAGAAATTTGAATTGATAATTTTGTTCTAGTCTTCGGCCAATAATCTTTCCAAAATGGAAGTATACGACCCTTCCAATATTCTTCTGCATTATGGTCTGCTCCCTTCTGAGTCTGTAGTAATATCTGCGCCACCTTATCCAAGCCTGCTTGCGGTAGAGCTTCTATGGCCTTCCTAAAATCTTCAGTAGAATAACCATCAATGCGATCTAGTGCTGCAAAAGTTAAAATGGAAGAGTATTGCCTTTGACACTCGCCTAGTTCGTCATAATGGTAGACAGTGTCTAAAAATGAAGGTTTGAATGCGACAAACAATGACTGGTGTAATCTCGGCGCCCACAAGAATCCAGACCAAATAGCTTTCGCTTCATCTAGATCTTTTTTCCAACTTAATAACGGTAAAATATTCATTTCAGTCCATACTCTGTCAACACGATACAGTGCTATTAACCTTGTTGCTAATATAACTCTACCGTGACGAAATGACTTTGTTTCCGGCCTACACAAATCTGTTAATAGCAGTTTGATATCCTGTGGCAATTTGTCTTCATCATTCGGACTCTGCTTAAACCATAAGTTCAAAATGGATTGAGTTATTTGTCCAGTTGGATGATTTATAGCACTCTCAAAAGGATGTTCAGTGTCTTCATACTCATGATATAGACTTTTAAGCATGGGAAATGCTTTATGACATAAGCTGTATGTTTTTTCGTCGTCAGCATTAGCAGATTTCGATGCGATTTCTAACCAACGTGAAAGAGAAGGTATAATTCCTTTAAGTATTAAACTTGGCATTTTTTGTAGTAAAACAGATACAAACGGGAAAGAACGCTGCACAAGGACATCAGAGGACCAAGCTTGCAAAGCGCCTTTCCAATATTCTGTTGGCCAAGTACCTTCTTCACTAAGATCGAATAAGGCGAATGCGCAATGATAAAAACGGTTAGCACATACATCATGCCAATTACTATTATGTATTTCTTGAGATTGTCTTGGAATGATTATCCAATTATGCAACTCTTTTCTTTTTCGAGGGGCCACTTCAAAACCAAGATCTATTTCTTCAAAGTCAGGATCACTAGAGCTACTGTGCCAACTTAAAAACTCCTCACGTTCATTTTTTGAAATCGATAAATGTGGTTGTTGCGATGAAATTTGTGTAAATACCCTTTCAGCTTTTTTTCCTAATGACATTCCATTTATACGGAGTTTTGCAAGTCGAATCCAAATCATGCCATCTTTCAATGAAAGCCATTTTTCATGCTCTAAATCGTCATTAAACATACTTCTAGGCGGACCATCTAAAATTAATTTTTCAATCCTACTCAGTTGTTTTAATGAAAGGCTTTTTCCCTGCAAAGTAAATAAACGCATGACTTCTCGACGAGTCGTGCTCGACCATAAACATTCGGCATTATTTTTAAGAAGCCAACGTACCCAGATTGTCGGCGGTATGCAATTCTCCTGAGAAGCGGCAAATAATGCTAAACGCTTAAATGTTAGGTAGTTCAAACTGAACCATTGTTTGGCAATATTGTTAGCTCTAAGTGGCTCTTTTTCTCTCACAGCAAGCCAAGCATCCCTTGTAAGCTCAATCAAGGCTACCCAATCATAATATTTACTGTTTTGTCGGTGAGGTGATATTGATGGTAAAAACATCTCAGAACGGTCTCTACTACCTAAATATATCTGGATATCTAGACCATCAATTAATAGTTGTTGAAACTCATTAATGAGTTGGGGGAGTGCATTATTCCAAGCATCATTATTGAAAGAGTATGAATTTCTGAAATGATTGACTGATAAGACTAGTTCATGATCGATCACCTGTTCAAGAGTTGTATTATCACTTCCCCAGTAAAATGGTTCTTTTAGTACAATCTTCGGCGATAGGATGTTACGGAGTTCTAAACGAAGTGGTATATTAAGTCCTGTATTTTGTAAGTTCTCCCCCCAACGGTAAATATCAGAACCTCTGGCAGACGGACGAATTAGCCCTGCGATGAATAAATGCCAAAGGGATCTCATCTTTTTTGTTGGGATTGCTTGGGATGCGTTTGCTCTAATATCATTAAGAGCTGCTTCATTTCCTTGGTTCTCAAGTTTCTCGATATTGTCGAGTGTCCTCTCAATCTGCCAAATAAAATGTGGGTGTAACTGACTCCCTCTTTGCGACAACCATAAAATCAGTTTAGGGTTATTTAAATGACGTACTAACCATCTAGCAAGTTGCTGCATAACCTTATCCCACAAGCACTCAGCACTACTTCCATAAATTAGCTCCATTCTCGGTGAATTTAAATAATGAGGAGGCCGAGAAAGGATATTAAATTTGAGTTCTTTGTTCTGTATATTATGTGGTAGAACACCAAATAAGGCTAAATCGTTATGAGAATAGCGATCGTCCGATAATGCTTTTAACCACTCGATAGAAGGGGCTGGATTGAACTCAGCAAAACATTTTGCAGGCCCACCAGATGGATCACATAAAGCCCAAAGCATTCGCCCAACAAAATCATCTTGTTTAGTGCTGTCAGATGGTCGTGTTAAGGCGTGATTTATAACAATGCGCTCTTTTCCTAATGTTCCATCACTATATGTTTCAGCCCATTTTTTAAGAGTTCGATGAAGAGGTGAGTGGTCATATTTGGTTGGGGTCTGGTAAAGAATAGGAGTTACACCTTTGGCTTCCCAAACCTTTGCAACCTCTAACTCTTCCCCTACATCATACCCTCCAAATGCATATGCTTGTGGTACTGTCTCTCCAAGCATCCGGTCAGCAGCGATAGCATCCATCATGTAGCGTAGAACAGGATCATTGACACTGTAACCAACAAAACAAACTACATAATTGCGGAAAAGCTCACTGACGAATCGAGCTGCCCACCGTTCGACCAGATACGCGAGTCCAAAATCTCCGCTTGTAAGAACTAATCGTTGAAGAGCATTTTCATCAGGTTTCTTTGGTAATAACCCATGAAGGTATACTAGTCCATTCCATCGACTATTTTTAGGGATTGGGAGCATCGGTGCAGAGTAGGAAGTAATTTGTAGTTTATTTTTTTTGATTACATGTTCAAAAATACCATCAAAGTTAGTAGTTACCAATCGTAAATCATTATCTCTGGTTGTAGCCAGCTGCAACAAAGAGGAGTGTGAATCGGTAGCTCCCTTTTTGCGTAATTTTGGAGACAAGGATCTTGCAAGGGCACTCCTCATTTCTGCACGTTGGCCAGGCAATCTTCTTTCTAGGAGATCCAATGTGGCATCATACTTCTCATCTGTATAAGCCTTTTCTTCAATTGGATATCGAGAAGTACCAAGATCTTGATAAATGGAATCAACAAGGCCTTTGAAACCAGGGAGACCTGCTGGGTATGATATACCTGCTCCGCAGAAAAATACGACACGGCCTTCTTCATGTGACTGTAGTAATACTTCAGGAATGTCAGGACCATTTGTGACAAATTGCATTAGCTTTATTCTCTAATTTAGGACAAAGGATACTGATTCCATAGTGTACCAGTCACTAAACTTTACTTGAATGAAATTATTTAATCTCAATAGTTTACGTGGGGAACTGCAGATATGTCATCATAATATAAGAGGATATATCTGTAGTTTTCAGGAATAATGGGCCAAAGTATGATTTAACAGGAAAGAATACATAGTCCGGAGCAGATTGGGTTTCTTGAATAAACTAATATACTTTTTCTCATCTGAGCCCCCCGCGTTAGGGCAAATAATCTAACACATTAATGTTCGTGCGACCTGAGGTCGTATGAAGCGCTGTTCACCCCGATAAGAGTGAACCATCTGTATCACCAGATGACCCTAAGACTCTGAATAAAGCAGCGAGTCTGACAATGTAACG
>NZ_JAKIKW010000037.1 GCF_023283945.1 Shewanella gelidimarina
AGTGCTTGAGATACGTCCATAAAAAATCCGAATGTAAGGAATACATTCGGATTTTCGCATGCTGAGAAGATCGGTCAACCGATCAAATATTGACTAACTGATCGGCATTAGGGGCTTAGGCCTCTGTTTTTATTTCAATAATCTAGACCTTACCGAAACAGTTCTGCCACACATCAATTTATGTCTGCATCGATTTGTAAAGCTAAAGCAATTTCAGCGACATACTCAATCCACACCACCTTAGTTCACTTTCCCCATTGTTAATATTTCCCAATGATTGATCCTGTAGATAATTTAAAATCACGTGTCTGGGGATTACTACCAAATGATTTCTCTTTGACGCTCTCATAGTTTCAGTCGGCTGAATAAGACCAAAAATAACTCATCACAGCTTATTTTCAATTTCACAACAAAATAAGCTCAAATTATGAGATGCTAGTTTATAAATCAGTGGAATAACAATAAGTGTAAATACCATGGATGAAAAAATTACTCAGCCACAAGACAATACGCCGCCCTCTCAAACCGCTAGTGCAGCTAAAGATATAAAACCTAAAAAATTTTTAAACAGTATTAATCATTTTCGTGGTATCGCCATCATCTTTATTGTTATGGCGCACTGCTACCGTCCTGCCGGATGGGAAATTGAAACTTTTGCCGACAAAGCTTGGTTTAATTTAATGATGAATGGCACGGTCTTTTTTGTGTTTATTTCAGGCTTTCTGTTTCACCATGTGTTTTATAACCGCTGGGATTATAAAAAATACATGAAGAGCAAAACTAAGTTTGTTTTTCTGCCCTATTTACTGCTGTCGCTACCTTGGATTGTCTGGCATCTCACCGTTGGAACCGAGCCTGCATTACATGTACTTTATGCCGATATCACTGCGCCTGCAGAGGCTGCAAGCTGGTATGTCATCACCGGGCGTACATTAACTGCCTATTGGTATATTCCAATGGGTATGATGCTTTTTGCCCTGTCACCGTGGGTAATGTACTTAATTAAAAAACAACACGTCATGTATTGGGCTGTTGCGCTGCTTGCTATTGCCGTCATGGTGCATCGGCCAATTTCCAACCTTAATGCTATTCAATCCTTAGTTTACTTTCTCCCGGTGTATTTACTGGGGGTGTGGGGATCAGCACATCGCGATAAGCTGTTCCCGTTTATTGATAAGTACTGGATCCCTATGTTTATTTCAGCAATTGCATTGGCATTGGTTCAAGCGCAATTTTTTGGTGCTGGCGTGCTTAATAAATCCCCATTTGAAATGACCGTGCCCGATCTAATGCTACCGCAAAAACTGCTACTGACATTAGTGATCTTGGCCATTTTGAACAAGTTTGAACATATCTCAATCGCGCCACTGCAAAAGTTAGCGGAGGTGAGTTTTGCCATTTACTTTATCCACCCGTGGCTCACTACGCCTTGGTGGATGATCTACGATAGCCCAGACTTGTTCGGCCTAGCAGGTAAAGGCAACATCTTCACCACGTTAATTGTCACGCTTATTGTGGTCGCCATTTCGTATATGATCGCCGTGTTGATCAAAAAATTATTAAGTAAACGCAGCCGATACCTCATCGGTTGGTAGTCATTTGTTCAAAAAGAATAAGAAGTAGAAAATGAATAAAATTTATTGCCTTGCAGTACTGGGTCTAACGCTGCTGAGCCCACTTGCACTTGCCAATACTGCAACTGAGTTTGATGGCCCTTACGTGATAACACCGATATCTGGTCAAAGCACGGCTTACTGGATCTGTGACAACAAACTCAAAACGACCTCGATAGAAAAGCTGCAAGTAAATCGACCCGAGCATTGTGGAGATTTACCCGAGACTAAGCTCTCAAGCGAGATTAAGCAGCTCATGCCTGACACTTACGTAGGTATTAAAAAGGTGGTCGCGTTAAGTGATGTACACGGCCAGTATGACGTTCTGCTGACTCTGCTTAAAAAGCAAAAGATTATTGATAGTGATGGAAATTGGGCCTTCGGCGAGGGGCATATGGTGATGACGGGAGATATTTTTGACCGCGGCCATCAAGTCAATGAAGTGCTGTGGTTTATGTATCAGCTCGACCAACAAGCACGAGACGCTGGCGGCATGGTACATCTATTAATGGGCAATCATGAACAGATGGTACTCGGCGGTGACTTACGCTATGTACACCAGCGTTATGATATAGCCACAACCCTCATTAACCGCCCCTATAACAAGCTCTACGGCGCAGATACTGAAATAGGTCAGTGGTTAAGAAGTAAGAACACCATTATCAAGATCAACGATGTGCTGTATATGCATGGTGGGATCAGCAGCGAATGGATCAGTCGAGAGCTAACCTTAGACAAAGCGAATGCACTGTATCGAGCTAATGTGGATGCTTCGAAAAAATCACTAAAGGCGGATGACTTACTCAATTTCCTTTTTTTTGGAAACGGACCAACTTGGTATCGAGGCTACTTTTCAGAAACATTTACCGAAGCTGAACTGGATACCATTTTGCAACACTTTAACGTTAATCATATCGTGGTCGGACACACCTCCCAAGAACGGGTCTTAGGTCTGTTCCACAACAAAGTCATTGCCGTCGATAGCAGCATAAAAGTCGGTAAATCAGGTGAACTGCTATTACTGGAAAATAACCGGCTTATACGCGGGTTATATGACGGAACACGTGAAACACTGCAGGCAAATAGCCTTAATCAATAAAAAGTCCCTAAGCTAGATAGTAAGCAAAGCAGAATGGTGGCAGTCAATAAGTGACAGCCACCTAATTCATTTGGATTGGTTCTCTAACCACTATTCATTTAACACACTCTGTCAGTCAGTGCGCTTATCTGCGCTTCATTACTCAATAAAACTAACTTACAGCGCGACAAATGATACGCAAGCTCAATAAATGTGACCTATACGTTAATTCAGCAGGCTTTTTGTACCGAGACTGTAAATAACTAAACGCTAATTTTCTCTACTTTACATTGCTTTACCCTACTGAGGCTGTTTTTTTCTTAAAATACACCCAACTTCGGCAGCCTTAAGTAATCACTCATGAAAACCTCATATTTTCTCATTCCTCTCTTGCTGATACTGGCCGGTACGCTGACGTATAGCCGTTTATCTGAGGCTAAAAAACCGGTTTCAAAAGAGCGAGCAGTTCGTACTGTCCCCGTGATCACCGGGACTGTTGAGCAACATGATTTAGCACAATCGCTATCGCTCGTTGGTAAACTTGATGCTGAACAGTCAGTGTTTATAGCACCACAAATCGCGGGAAAAATACGTGCGATTAATATCAGTTCAGACCAAGAGATAAGCGAAGGCCAACTACTCATTCAACTTGATGATGCAAAAGCGCAAGCAGCACTTGCAGAAACCGCTTCATACCTCGCGGATGAAAAGCGCAAACTCAAAGAGTTTTCAAAACTGATTAGCCGCAATGCCATTACCCAGACTGAGATTGATGCACAAAAAGCCAATGTTGATATGGCAACAGCCAGACTCGCAGCAGCCCAAGCCGACTTGGATTACCATTATTTAATAGCCCCCTTCTCGGGAACTGCAGGTTTAATCGACTTTAGCCAAGGAAAGATGGTGACGGCCGGAACCGAGCTCATCACCCTCGACGACCTGTCGAGTATGCGCTTAGATCTGCAAGTCCCTGAGCATTACCTCGCCTTACTCAGTCCCGGAATGACCGTGGTAGCCACTAGCCGTGCTTGGCCAGATACCCACTTTAGCGGTGAAGTCATTGCAATCGATTCCCGCGTCAACCAAGACACCTTAAATTTGCGCGTTAGGGTCCAGTTCACCAATCCTAATCATCATCTAAAGCCTGGCATGATGATGTCTGCCACCTTGGTTTTTCCGACAGTCTCTGAGCCGGTTATTCCCGTGCAAGCATTAGAGTATTCCGGTACCAATCGATTTGTTTATGTCATTGGAGAAGACAATATCGCTAAGCGCACTAAAGTGACCTTGGGCGCCCGCATCGACAATGAAGTATTGATCACTAATGGCTTAGCCATTGGCGATAAGGTCGTCGTACAAGGGCTGGTCAATATGCGCGATGGTTTACGTGTCGAAGATTTAACCCCCTCAGTGATTGCCAAAGAAGCTGAACAGCATACAGAACAAGCACGAGGTAGCATTTAAATGTGGTTATCAGATGTATCCGTCAAACGTCCCGTGGTGGCAATTGTTTTAAGCTTACTGCTGTGTGTATTTGGCGCAGTCTCGTTTAGTAAGCTCTCAGTGCGTGAAATGCCTGACGTTGAAAGTCCAGTCGTCACAGTGATGACCACCTATGACGGCGCCTCGGCGACCATTATGGAGAGTCAAATAACCACCGCATTAGAAGATGAACTTACCGGTATTAGCGGCGTAGACCAAATTGAGTCCGTGACCCGTAACGGCATGAGTCGGATAACGGTGACCTTCTTTTTAGGATGGAACCTAACGGAAGGGGTCAGCGATGTACGTGATGCTGTCGCCCGCGCTCAACGCCGGCTGCCAGATGAAGCAAAAGATCCTATCGTTTCAAAAGATAACGGCACCGGTGAGCCCTCGGTATACGTTAACTTGAGTTCCTCAATAATGGATAGAACTCAACTTACCGACTACGCCCAGCGCGTACTTGAAGACAGATTCAGCCTCATCAGCGGCGTGAGTAGCGTCGACATCTCTGGCGGCTTATATAAAGTCATGTACGTTCAACTTCAGCCAGAACTCATGGCGGGCAGGCAAGTGACTGCCAGCGACATTATTAAGGTTCTCAATCAAGAGAACGTAGAAACCCCTGGCGGTGAAGTCAGAAATGACACCACTGTGATGGCCGTAAGAACGGCAAGGCTATATCAAAAACCTGAAGATTTTGACTACCTAGTACTGCGCAGATCAAGCGACGGCACGCCGGTCTATTTAAAAGATGTGGCCAATGTTTTTATTGGTGCAGAGAACGAAAATTCGACGTTTAAAAGTGATGGTGTCGTCAATATCAGTTTAGGTGTGGTGCCGCAATCCGATGCCAACCCACTTGAGGTTGCTCAAGATGTGCATAAAGAAGTTGACCGCATTCAGCAGTTTCTTCCAGAAGGGACAACGTTAATCGTCGACTATGACTCCACCGTGTTTATCGACCGCTCTATTGATGAAGTGTTTAATACCTTAGCGGTAACGGCTTTACTGGTGATATTGGTGCTGTACATTTTTATCGGCCAAGCACGCGCCACGCTTATTCCTGCCGTTACCGTGCCAGTGTCTTTGATCTCAGCCTTTATCGCCGCTAATACTCTGGGTTTTTCGATTAACCTATTGACCTTAATGGCGCTAATTTTATCCATTGGCTTAGTGGTCGATGACGCCATTGTGGTGGTTGAAAATATCTTCCACCATATTGAAAAAGGGGAACCCCCTCTCCTTGCGGCTTACAAAGGTACGCGTGAGGTTGGTTTTGCCGTTGTCGCCACCACCGCTGTTCTGGTGATGGTGTTCCTGCCCATTTCATTTATGGAAGGCATGGTTGGCCTGCTATTTACTGAATTTTCGGTGATGTTGGCAGTGTCAGTTATTTTTTCCTCGATTGTCGCATTAACCTTAACGCCGGTACTGGCCAGCAAACTGCTAAAAGCAAATGTTAAGCCGAATCGTTTCAATCTTTGGATAGAGTCCATGTTCGCGCGTCTAGAACTGTTCTACCGACGCATGGTTAGCAAAGCGGTGTCATTAAGATTAGCGGCACCACTGGTGATTATCGCTTGTATTTTAGGCAGTTGGTTTTTGATGAATCAAGTGCCCGCTCAGCTTTCCCCACAGGAAGATAGAGGGGTGATATTCGCCTTTATCAAGGGTGCAGAAGGGACCAGTTACAACCGTATGGCGGCCAATATGGAGATAGCCGAAAAGAAACTCATGCCGCTATTAGGCCAAGGTGTGGTCAAGTCCTTTAGTATTCAAGCCCCCGCTTTTGGTGGTCGTGCTGGCGATCAAACTGGTTTTGTGATTATTCAGCTAGAAGATTGGAACGAGCGTGACATCAATGCCCAACAAGCGCTAGGCGTCATTGCCAAAGCCTTAAAAGGGATCCCCGATGTAATGGTGCGCCCAATGTTGCCTGGCTTTAGGGGCGGTTCGAGCGAACCAGTACAATTCGTTTTAGGGGGCTCTGATTACCAAGAGTTATTTAAATGGGCGACCGCGCTGGAAGAGGAAGCTCTGTACAGTCCAATCCTAGAAAGCCCTGAAATTGACTATAAAGAGACCACACCAGAACTGGTGGTCACGGTTGATCGTGAACGCGCAGCTGAACTGGGCGTTAGCGTGGCAGAAGTGTCTGAAACCCTAGAGATCATGTTAGGTGGCCGCAGTGAAACCACCTTTGTCGAGCGTGGTGAAGAGTATGACGTATATCTTCGTGGTGATGAAAATAGCTTTAACAGCGTTGCCGATCTCAGCCAGATCTATATGCGTTCAGCTAAAGGGGAGCTAATTACGTTAGACACTATCACCCATATTGAAGAGGTCGCTTCAGCGCAAAAGCTAAGCCACAACAATAAACAGAAGTCGATAACCCTTAAAGCCAACTTAGGCGAAGGTTACACCTTAGGTGAAGCGTTAGACTTTTTAGATCAAAAAGCAATTGAGATGCTGCCAAGCGATATTTCAGTGGCTTATACCGGTGAGTCAAAAGACTTCAAAGAGAACCAGAGCAGCATATTTATCGTGTTTGGTTTAGCGCTACTCGTCGCCTATTTAGTGCTGGCTGCGCAATTCGAAAGCTTTATCAACCCGTTAGTGGTGATGTTCACCGTGCCTATGGGCATATTCGGTGGTTTCTTAGGGTTATATTTAACCGGTCAAGGGCTGAACATTTATAGCCAAATTGGCATGATCATGCTTATCGGTATGGTGACCAAAAACGGCATTTTGATTGTTGAATTTGCCAACCAGCTTAGAGATAAAGGCTTGGAGATAGAACAAGCCATTATTGACGCATCGGCAAGACGTTTGCGCCCGATTCTAATGACCGCTTTTACCACACTGATTGGTGCAATACCCTTGATTATGTCAACGGGTGCAGGCTCAGAAAGTCGTATTGCCGTCGGTACAGTCGTGTTCTTCGGCATGGCATTCGCCACATTAGTCACGCTACTGGTGATCCCCGCCATGTATCGATTGATCTCAGGGGCGACTAAGTCACCAGGGTATGTAGAGGCTCAGCTCGATAAAGCCATAGCAGAGCAGGAGCTAAAGCAGTTGTAGTGTTAGTGGTTATCTAAATTTAGGGCTTACTCGCGTAAGCCCTTTTTTGTGTCAGTCACCTTGTGCAAAATCTCCTATCTCAAGCTAGGACAAATGGATTAATGTTAAAAGACGCTGTAATAAATTCCTTGGCTTCATAGAACAAATTAACCTACTCATAAACCAAACCTAAACCTAAACCTAAACCTAAACCTAATTTTGGACAATTTAGCCTCTCTAAATACACAGTTTTGTAAAACCCTACTACAATTAAGAGTATCTTCAATTGGTTGAAAGTAAGTGGTCTTTAACCTCAGATAAGACGGTTAAGCTTATGATTAAGCCTAAAATATCCCCTAGAGTGATTGAAACCATTAATATTAATGGTCAGTATTTTGCTGACCGACGCGCAGCCCCCAAAGAGCAAGCCACTGACAATCCTCAAGTCGAAGCCTATGAGCGTAGACGCAAAAATAGCAGTCATAGATACGTCAATATCGACATTTGGGTCTAATCGCCGCTTACCTACTGCACTTTATACTGCCACCGAATGATTCTATATTGGGTGCGATGGGAATAACCTTTGCTTATGCTCAGCAGTCTCTAGCATTAACTATCTGCTTTTAATCTCTCGCGACGCTTCACTCCTTTACCTGCCTAATGTATTGTCTTGAGCGCTACTTTCTAAAAATGGTCATCCTGTGAAAAAAATTGCTTTGTTTGTTGATGTACAAAATATCTACTACACCTGCCGACAAGCCTACGGTCGTCAATTTAATTACCGTAAACTTTGGCAACACCTTGGCTATGAAGGCGAGATAACCAATGCTACAGCTTACGCCATTCATCGTGGCGATGACGGTCAGTTAAAATTCCAAGATGCGCTGAAACACATAGGTTTTGAGGTCAAGCTCAAGCCTTTTATACAACGCAGTGACGGTTCGGCTAAGGGGGACTGGGATGTGGGGATCACTATCGACATTATGGAAGCCGCAAGTGATGTTGATTGTGTAATTCTACTGTCAGGTGATGGCGACTTCGATCTGTTGATGCTAAAAATCTACCAAAAGTATGGCGTTGAAACCCAAGTGTATGGCGTTCCAGGTTTAACGGCAAAATCCTTGATCGACTCCACAGGTCAATACCACGAAATTGATGCTAGCTTGTTGCTCTAATTTACCGTTCTAATTTGTAGCTCTTGTCTCAGTTCTTATCTGTAAATGGCATCAAATACTCGACGCCATTGAGTTAATAAAAACCTGTAGCGGATTCGCAGTCCAATCGCAGCGGTGCTCTTATTCGCTCCTTCATAACAGAATGTAGTCGGTTTATAAAAAGCCTTTAACGGTTTCATTAAAGGCTTTAAATATAAACCCCAGCTTAAACGCAATAAAGCTGCTCTACATATTTAACCGCTTGGCTTTGCCAGTCAAAACGTTGCTGCTTAGCGAGTCGTTCCATTGAATGCCATTTATCACTCTGATATAGCGCCATAGCACCTTCAAAGGTAGAGATTAGCGCAGCGCCTTGTTCAAACACATTATCTCCTTCAAATACAAATCCCGTTTCTAAATGATGCACTGTATCTTTAAGTCCACCCACGTTATTGACCAAACAAAGCTGCCCTTCTCGCATTGCTAGCATTTGACTAATGCCGCAAGGCTCAAAGGAACTTGGCATCAGAAACAGGGAACCATATTGATATAGCGTCTTCGACAACTCTTCATCATAGCCGTCAAGAAAAATAAAATTAGCATAACGAGCAGCCATATTGCTAAATTCACGTGCAATGTTAAGGTCACCACAACCCAGCAACACAAACTTACCGCTAGGTTTTAGCAAGGCCATACGCTCAAGTAAAACTTGTAATACTGTTTTGCCACGCCAAAAGATCTCAGCCACTTCATCGGTAAAACGATAACGTAAAATCATCACTTTTTGATCGGTGAGTCGACCTACTGACGTCATTAAAAAATCAGTCTCACTGGTTAATGCTGAATCTTGCGGCGATACCGATTGTCGAGCTACACCGCTAGTAACGCCATTATTCACCTGTTTACTCGCGCTCTTTTGCCATTGATTCAGGCGAGACTGCGCCACAAAATCCTGACTACTGACATGCTCTTTACCCATTTGCCAACGCAGTAAGGCTGACTCTGCTGTCGCTAACAATGCTTGCCAATCGTTAAGGGTTAATAGCCGCGGAGCTGACAGTTCGCCCTCCACGTCTGCCGTTTGACTCAATGGTTGGTCGGGGTACATGCAACCATTCAAAATACCAATAAGACTTTGCTGCTCAAGCTTTACTTGCAAGTCAGCTTCCAGCCCTTCACCCCCAAAAAAACCTCGGCTATGTGCTGAAGGCAGTAATACCTCTGCGGCATAACTGGGTGATACCAAATGCACCTTATCGCTCAAGACAATCGCGGCTCGCAGCGGGCTAACACAATTGGGATACCTTGGGTCAGTAATAGCTGAAAATTGCTGCTCGCTCAGCTTATCCGTTAACGTCGGCAACCAAGCCGTCAGTGAAGAACTATCATTGCGTAGCGGCCTAATACCTTGCATTGCCAAATTGTGAACACTAAATACACAAGGTAACGCCTGCAGTGAGTGTAAATCGCGATCAAATGCCCGCAACAGGGCAAAAATACCACAGTGCCAGTCATGTAGATGAATCACATCGGGCACTGGCGATATCACCTTACTTGGCTTATCCGCGGCAATGGCTAACAAATCATCACTCAATGCCTTGGCGACAGATAAACTAAACAGGGCAAACTTAGTCGCATCATCTGCAAAAGGACGCGCTGCATCGCCTTGGGAATAGATCTCGCCATTTGTGTTAAACAATGGATGTGAGAACAGATAGAAATAGCGATTATCCAGACTCGGATGAGCCGCTTTATAGACAACAACCTGCTCTTCTCGTCCAGTAAAGTTAACATTGATGTCTGCAAGCCACTGCGCATTAGCTGCACGGTCCAAAAAACCATAACTGGGCATCGCCACATCGACGGCAACGTTGAGCTTTGCTAACGCGAGTGGCAGATCCCTGATAACGTCCGCCATGCCGCCCACTTTACCGCCTTCGACAGCACCATTTTCAGCCGCTAACATCAATATTCTGGCCATGTTCTTATACTCAGTTTTATCATTTGTTTGATGAGTTTTTTTGCCAATATGGCTTGCAACATTCACTGCTGGTTGTTCATTTGCCATGGTTTACTCGTACCCCACTGGCAGACCCAACATGTCTCGCGTGACCAGCACCACACCTTTCTCGGAGACTCTAAAACCTTTGGCACGATCATGGTCAAGGTTATAGCCAATCACACTGCCCTCTGGAATGATGCAGCCGCGATCGATAATGGCATTTTTAATCTTACAGTTTCGAAGCACCACCACGTCAGGCAGGATCACAGAGTCTTCAACCAATGAGTATGAGCAAACCCTCACTTCATTAAACAGCACGCTGCGGCGCACCGTTGCGCCAGAGATAATGCAGCCCCCCGAAATAATCGAGTCGAGTGCCATGCCACGTCGGTCGTCGTCATCAAAGACAAATTTTGCCGGGGGCAGCTGCTCTTGATAGGTCCAAATAGGCCATTTAGCATCGTATAAGTTTAACGCTGGCGTGGGCGACAACAGCTCCATATTGGACTGCCAAAATGAGTCAAGCGTACCGACATCGCGCCAATAAGCCTCTTCATTTGGAAATGCGCTTCTAAATCGATGGGCAAAGACCTGGTGATCTTCAATAATCGACGGAATAATATCTTTACCAAAGTCGCGCTCAGAGTGCTCGTTTTGCGCATCACGCTTAAGCTGCTCGAATAAAAATTCGGTGTTAAATACATAGTTGCCCATGGACGCTAAACACTTTTCAGGGTCTTCAGGTAGGTGTTTTGGCAATTCAGGTTTTTCTTCAAATCCTAAGATCCGTCCAGACTCATCAACCTCAACAACGCCGAATGCACCAGCCGCTTCAGGCGTGGGCACTTCTAGGCAAGAGACGGTCATATCCGCCCCCGACTCAGCATGTGTGGCTAAAAGCCCCGCGTAGTCCATGCGGTAAACATGGTCGCCCGACAAAATCATCACGTATTTCGGCATTTCGTGACGAATAATATCAATGTTTTGAAACACAGCATCCGCTGTGCCTTGATACCAGTTTTCAGAATGGCGCTGTGAAGCCGGTAAAATCTCAACCGATTCGCCCAGCTCTTTCTTAAAATGGCCCCAGCCCCGCATCACATGGCGAATCAGCGAGTGTGACTTATATTGCGTCACCACCCCAATACGGCGGATCCCAGAGTTAACGCAGTTCGATAATGGAAAATCGATGATCCTAAACTTACCCCCAAAATACAGTGACGGCTTAGCACGCCATTCGGTGAGTTCGTGTAGCCTAGAGCCCCTGCCACCCGCAAGAATAATGGCATAGGTATCGCGCGTTAAATTACTAATGTAGCGTGGGTCATTGCTCATACTGGTTCACTCCTTGAACGTACGTTATTGATAGGCTTTATTAACAGAATGCTCATTACGCTCTCCAAATTTCATCACGGTATCCGGCGATAGTCATATCACTTGAGAAGCGACCGCTAGCCGCAGTATTTCTAATACTCATTTGCGTCCAACTCACTTGATCTTTGTAGCTATTAGCCGCCTCGACTTGCGCTAGGCGGTAAGATTCAAAATCAGCCGCGGTCATCCAGGGATCATCAGGGTTTTTAATGCTATTGATAATCGAGTCAAAAATGTCGGGTTCTTGCAGATTAAAGTGACCACTTTCTAATAATTCCATTACCCCTGATAAGGAGCTTGAAGCATTAATAAACGACTGTGGTTGATATTGTTCGTCCTGTCGCAATTGCGTGACTTCACTGGCATCAAGCCCAAACAGGAAAAAGTTTTCATGGCCCACCTCCTCCAGCATCTCTACGTTGGCGCCATCTAAGGTGCCTATGGTCAACGCACCGTTCATCATAAATTTCATATTGCCAGTGCCTGAAGCTTCCTTGCCCGCGGTTGAGATCTGTTCAGACAGATCCGTTGCCGGACAAATTTTTTCCATTGCGCTGACGTTATAATTCGGCAGAAAGGCAAATCGCAGATAGGGGCTAACAACCGCATCAGAATTAACCATATGCGCAACGTTATTGGCCAGTTTAATCAGCAGTTTAGCCATGGCATAACCTGGCGCGGCTTTGCCACCAATCAGCACACAACGGGGCACTAAGTTGTCAGTGTTACCCAACCTAATCTGTTGATAGAGATGGATAACGTGCAAGATATTAAGCAGTTGGCGTTTATATTCATGAATACGCTTAACCTGCACGTCGAACATCATCTCAGGATCAAATTCAACATTGCACTCGGTGCGGATCAACTGTTGCAACACCGCCTTGTTGGCTTGCTTAACAGCCGCCCACTCTTTAATAAAATCCACATCATCGGTAAAGGCGTTAAGCGCATTTAGGTGACTTAAATCAGTCACCCATTCATCCCCTAAGCGCTTACAGAGCAATGCACTTAACTTAGGATTACACTGTGCAAGCCAGCGCCTTGGTGTTACACCGTTGGTTCGATTGTTGAACTTTTCTGGCCAAAGCTGATAAAAATTACTGAACAAACCTGAGGTCAGCAGCTGAGTATGTAAACCCGCAACACCGTTAATAGAGAAGCTGGCCACAATGGCTAAATACGCCATGCGTACATGCGGCTCATCGCCCTCTTCAATAATTGACATATCAGCCAGTTTTACCGGTTCGCCAGGCCACTGATGAGCAACTATCTCTAAGTAACGCGCGTTTATCTCAAAAATGATCTCCATGATCCGCGGTAACATATGCTGCATCATTTTTACCGGCCAGCGCTCCAGCGCCTCAGGTAACAATGTATGGTTGGTATAGGCCATGGTTTGCGTTGTAACCTGCCATGCGTCATCCCATTCAAGGAAGTACTCATCAACCAGTAAACGCATCAACTCAGGTATCGCAATAGCGGGGTGCGTATCATTCAGTTGCATCACATTGAACGTGGCAAAATCACTAAAGTCATTGCCATGCAGACTGACCCAAGTGTTAAGAATGTCTTGTAAGCTAGCAGACGACAGGAAGTATTGCTGGCGTAGCCTTAACTCCTTGCCATTTTCACTGGCATCATTTGGATAGAGCACCATGGTGATCTGCTCAGCCATGTTTTTCCGTGCCACGGCTTCACTGTAATCCCCCTGATTAAACTCGGTGAGATCGAAATCATCGGTTGCTTCCGCTTTCCACAATCTTAAGGTATTAATACGACCATTCTGATAACCCGGTACTGGCATATCGAAAGCCACTGCAAGCACATCTTGCCTATCAACCCAAGTGACATTACAGCGTCCATTGGGGTCGATATAACTGCTGGTTCGGCCAAAAAAAGGCACTTTAACATTATATTGTGCGGCTCTGACTTCCCAAGGATTCCCCTCTCTAAGCCAGCGATCCGGACGCTCTACTTGAAAACCTTCCACCAGCTTTTGGGCAAACATGCCATATTCATAACGAATGCCATAGCCTGTCACCGCCAAGTTCATACTGGCGCAGCTATCTAAAAAGCAGGCCGCTAAGCGCCCTAAGCCACCATTGCCCAGCCCAGCGTCATGCTCTTGTTGCTCTACCTCTTCAAGCGTTACCGCATAATCCTTTAATGCATCACGGCTGGTTTGCTCAATATCGAGATTAAGCAACGCATTGCCCAGCGCACGCCCCATCAAAAACTCCAGTGACAGATAGGCCACCTGCTTCCGCTGTTGCGCAACATCATCAATGCGGGTTTGTCGCCAAGGGCCTAACATCTGCTCTTTTACCGTGGTCGCCAGCGCTTGAAACAGGTCCTGTTTTTCATACTCGTCACGCGTTAAACCATTATTAATATGCCGCGCCATCACCAGATGAAATGCATCGCAAGGCTCACATGGGCTATTTTCAGTCGGCTTATCATTCACCAAAGTGGCCTTCACCGGCTTGGCTTTGGTGGTGGTCGTCTTTACAGGTGCAGTCATGCGGTTGCTCCTTTAAGTTGGGCATAAAACAACATCACACTTCGCTCTTTGAGCTGATAGCTCTGAGTGAAAGGTGGAGATGAAGTGTCTATTTTTGATTCAGTGTTGGTTAAGCCCAGCTCTGGCTGAGAAAAGGCCTGTGGCACAAAGGGAGCCATCCCCTCAATGGCGACGGTACTCGACGTTATGTCGTCATTGGTTTGCGTCTGCAATAAGCAGTGCCACTCGCCGTAACCTTCAATACTCGGGGCATTAAATAGCAAGCTTTGATCATCGGCATTAAGCATTAACAGTAACGCCTGCTGCTCTGGCGCTGTTGAATGTTCAGCGGTAACTTCACCACAAAGTACCAAGCTCAAGCTGCGCGTGTGAGCATCGCCCCACTGCAGCTTATTCATAGGTTCGCCTTGTCGACAGAACCAACCTAGCCCACCGCCGTTTGTCGATACGTTTTGGTGAATAAAATGCTGAGGGTATAAACCGCAGAAACGCTTTCTAATCCCAATTAGACGTTTTACAAAATGCAGTAAACTGCGCTGCTCGGCAGTATTTGACCAGTCACGCCAATTGGTCGCGTTATCTTGGCAATAAGCATTGTTGTTGCCGTTTAAACTGTGGCCTATTTCATCTCCCGCGAGCAGCATGGGTACGCCCTGGGACAAGATTAATGTGGTGAGCATGTTTCTCACCTGACGCTGGCGCTGAGCATTCACATCAGCGCTGTTACTTTCTCCCTCTTCACCATAATTATGGCTATGATTTTCTTGGTGCCCATCGCGGCTTTGTTCGCCATTAGGATCATTATGCCTTTGGCAATAACTGACCAGATCGTGCAGACTAAAACCGTCATGACTGGTGATAAAGTTGATACTCGAACTTGCCTTTCTATCCGCATGTTCAAACAAGTCGCTCGAACCATGTAGCCTGCGAGCCAATTCAGGTAGCATGCCAAAGTCACCACGCCAAAAACGCCGCACCGTATCGCGATAACGATCGTTCCATTCACTCCAGCCCTGCGGATACCCCCCTAACTGGTAGCCTCCGGGCCCGATGTCCCAAGGCTCGGCGATCAGTTTGACTTTATTAAGCAGAGGATCTTGCGCTATCGCATCGAAAAATCCGGCGCCTTTATCAAAACCATGGCTTTCTCGACCTAGGCAACTGGCTAAATCAAACCTAAAACCATCAACCCCCATAATCTCGACCCAGTAACGCAGCGAGTCCATGACCAACTGCAAGACTTTGGGGTGACTAATGTTGAGCGTATTACCACAGCCGGTATCGTTGATATAAAACCGTTTATCACTCGGGAGCAGCCCGTAATAACTCAGATTATCGATACCTTTAAAACACAAGGTAGGTCCAAGACGGTTACCCTCGGCGGTGTGGTTATAAACCACATCTAAAATCACTTCGATACCAGCGCCATGCAGTGCACTCACCATGTTTCTGAACTGTTCAATAGGTGTTGGGGCAGTGAGAGAGTCACTTTGATATTGATGCTGAGGCACAAAAAAACTTAAGCTGTTATAGCCCCAATAGTTAGTCAGTTGTTTATCTTGTAGAAATGCTTCACTGATAAAACTGTGTACCGGCAATAGCTCAACACAGGTAACCCCTAATTCCGTTAAGTAACGCAGCACACTAGGCTCCGCCAGCCCCAGGTATGTGCCTCGAAGTGATTCATCTATCTCGCTGCAAAGCTGGGTAAAGCCTTTAACATGTAACTCGTAAATAATGTGACCGGTGAGATCATTCGTAATAGGCGTTGCTGACGCACGTAAAGGGGAAATTACGGATAGTAAGGAGGTATCAAGCACTTTGCATTTAGGCATATATGCTGCGTTATCACACTCGTCAAAAGAGAGATCTTCTAGAGCATGATCAGCACAATAGCCATAGTGGCTTTGATGTTCAATAAATTGACCCAGCCACTGTTTGGCGTATGGGTCGAGCAGTAGTTTATTGGCATTAAAACGGTGACCAGAATGAGGTTCATAAGGGCCATCGACTCGATAACCATAAACCAACGCCTTGTCCGAACATTCAATATGCAGGTGCCACACTTGCTGGCTTTTTTGCGTCAACGGATAACGTGCGAGTTCATTCTCGCCTGCGCTATCAAACACACACAGGGTTACCGCGGTGGCGTGGGCCGAGAACAGGGCAAAGTTAACGCCATGCTCATCTACCGTGGCACCGAGTGGATAAGGTCGCCCTACTGTGGTTTGCATCACTTACGCCTGACCTATAACTAAGCACGATAGCGGCGGAACCGTCACCAACGCGCTATAAGGCATCCCCTGGTAAGGGCTAGCTTCTGCGCTAATAACACCTTGATTGCCAACGTCACTGCCGCCATAAAATGCGCTATCACTGTTAAGCTTTTCAACAACATCGCTATTGTCAGCAAGCCCAATTCTAAAACCGTAATGCACCTCTGGCGTCATATTAACGATAAACACCAGCGGGTGTTTATTGCCAGCCTCACTTTGATCAGTGTTATCAGCCCCATAGCGGATAAAGCTGAAAATACTCGACTCAGCATTGTCACAATCTAACCAGCTAAAACCGCTGGGGTCGCAATCTTTTAACCACAGGGCAGAGGATGCTTTGTAGAGCTGATTTAAATCTTTAACCCAAGATTGCATCCCCGAATGAGGCGCGTACTGCAGTAAATGCCAATCTAAACTTACATCGTGGTTCCACTCATCTCGCTGAGCAAACTCATCGCCCATAAACAATAATTTCTTGCCCGGGTGACCCCACATAAAACCGTAATAAGCCCTTAACGTGGCAAATTTCTGCCAATCGTCTCCCGGTATTTTATGCAGTAATGAGCCTTTACCATGGACGACTTCATCATGGCTTAACGCTAGGATAAACTGCTCGGTATATTGGTAGACGAGGCTAAAGCTAAACTCATGATGGTGGTGCTGTCGATGGATAGGGTCGCGTTTTAAATACCCCAGGCTGTCATTCATCCAGCCCATATTCCACTTAAAGCCAAAGCCCAAATTATGTTGGGTGTTGCTATCTATCGACTCCGCTAACGGCTGGTCGATAATATGGCTTACCCCAGGCCAAGCTGTCGACTCCTCGGCAATCATGCAAACCCCCGGGAAACAGCTATAAATGCGTTGATTCAAATTTTGTAGAAAGCTAATCGCGGCTAGATTTTCTCGTCCGCCATTAGCATTGGGTAACCACTGCCCCGCTTCTCGGCTGTAATCTAAATACAGCATTGAAGACACGGCATCGAGCCTTAGCCCATCAAAGTGAAACTCTTCCAGCCAGTAGCAAGCGTTACTCAGCAGATAACTTTGTACCTCACCGCGTTCATAGTTGTAGATCAATGTATCCCAATCAGGATGCTCACCTTGGCGCGGGTCATCATGTTCATACAAACTCGTACCATCAAACTGGCATAATCCATGGGGATCTTTTGGAAAGTGTGCGGGTACCCAGTCAAGTAGCACCGCAATATCCGCTTGATGACAAGCATCAATAAAGCCTTTTAAACCATTCATATCCCCGAAACGGTAAGTCGGCGCATATAGCCCCACGGGCTGATAGCCCCAAGAACCGTCGAACGGATACTCGCTGATTGGCATTAACTGCAGATGCGTAAAGCCCATCTCAAGTAGGTAGGGGAGCAGCTGCAGCGTTAGTGCTGCATAATCAAGATACTTAGCACCATCATCACCTTGCCTGCGCCAAGAGGCTAAGTGCACTTCATAGATGGACATGGGCGCTTGATGCCACACCTTTTGGCTACGCTCAGCAAGCCATTGTTCATCTTGCCAAACATGAGCCTTTGCACTGCTCACCACCGAGGCATTACCCGGGGCGGGTTGCATCGCTTTGGCATATGGGTCGGCTCTTTCGATGCAAGCGCCATTGGCATCGATGATCTCAAATTTGTAGTAAGCACCAGCCGCCACATTGGGCACAAAAATCTCCCAAACACCGTTAGCAAGATGCTGACGCATCACATTAACAGCGCCGTCCCAATGGTTGAAATCACCGATTAAAGAAACCCGTTTAGCGTTAGGTGCCCAAACACAAAACAGCACACCAGCAACGCCTTGGCATTCACGCCAATTAGCCCCTATAAATCGATAAGCTTGTTGCTGAGCTCCTGCGCCAAAAAGATAGAGGTCATCAGCAGCGAGTAAACTGTCAAATTGATAAGGGTCGATAATATCGACCTCAGATAAAGGATATTGAACTCGCAATTTGTAGAGAAATGGCTTAACTCTGCGGCCCATTTTGCCGCTAAACAGGCCTTCATCATTCTCTTTAGTTAAACTGGCCACTTTGCGAGACGTTTTAATGCAAATCACCTCAACACTCACCGCGCCACGTAAAAAACAACGCACCGTAAGTGATTTACTGTTGTCACTTGCATGCATCCCTAATAGCGAAAACACATCGACAAACTCACCGTTTAGCAAGGCGACAGCGGAACCATGTTGAAATTCGGGAGCGTTGTTAGTCATAGCGGTTTAATCCATTAGATTGTGGTGACAATGTTGTCGGGCAAGGTGGAGTTTGAGCATCGGTTACACTCGCGGATGCTCGCGCCAGCCTAAGGTGTTTAAACAGCGCCTTAACACTCGTCGCAGCGGCTAAGACTTCAAGCGTAACTGGCATACGTCGCTGCCAATTGGGGTATTCAAGCCAAGTACCAGGGATATTTACCGGTTGATTGTCTTGCACTAGATCGCTCAACTGCACACTAAACAATGCGGCAGTACCCGCAGCGCAAACGGAGATCCAAGCCGGCAATAATGTTGAATAGTCGGTGGTGTTGATATCGCTATGGCTCAATGCGCCTGCATTACACAGCAGCGTGAGTAATTGCTGCTTTTCATTCTGACGATGTGACAGCGCATGTTGAAGATGACTGTCTTTATCAGTGTTAGTGTCGATAAGGCCAATCTTGTGTCTAAGATGAAGATCATCGGCTTGCCACCAAGCCAATAACGGCGGCACATCGTGATTAGCCAGCATCATCAAGCTTTGCGGTTTATAGTTTTCGGGCAAGGTAAAAGCATCATCTTGCTTACTGAAATAGAACAGATCATTTGACAGCACACCCGCATCAAAGAGTTTGCTGACTATCTCAGGCGGAATAAGCCCTAAATCTTCACCAATGACGCGGCAGCGTGCTCGCTGACTTTCAATGCACAAAATGGCCAGTAACGCATCCAGTGGATAATAAACGTAGGCGCCATTACCCTGTGCCGCAGATGCGGGCCACCACCATAGGCGCAACAGCGACATCACATGATCGATCCGCAGCGCACCACAAGACTGCATATTGGCGCGCAGCAGATAGATAAAATGTTGATAGCCACTGTGTTTAAGGGCAATAGGATCGAGCGGAGTCAGCCCCCAGTTTTGACCTTGGGGTGCAAATGGATCTGGCGGCGCGCCGATACTGGCTTGTTGGCAAAAGGGATTATTACCCGCTTGGACTTCAACACTGTTTGCCGCGGCGCCAACAGCGAGATCGCGTACTAAGCCAATCGACATTCCAAGCTGTTTAGCGTGTCCTTGGCATTGGGATAATTGCTGCTCAGCAACAAACTGTAGATAGGCAAAAAAGCGGTTATCTAGGCCTTCAAACTCGCTTAAACTTTGTGTGTCAGCCACCTGCTGATCACAGAACTGCATTAACGCCTCGCCTTTTTCGGCGATAAAAGCGTTAAAGCGTCGTGCCCGCGCACTCATAGGCTCAACATGACCTGATACAAACAACTGATATAACTGAGTAAAAATACGGTATTTGTGGCTACTGACCAAACGATAATCGAGCCAATCTGTCGCGTTAACCAGCGCCTTAGTTGCCAATAACTCGGATTCAAATTCAACATCACCCGAGTCAATTGTCCCTTTAGCCTTTTGTCGCAATAACAACTCAAATTCAGGCACCATCTCAATATTAATGTAGAGCGGGTTTAACCGGCGTCGATCAGATGGACTGTAGGGACTACAAGTTTGCGGGCTTGCAATATCAAGCGCATGCAAAGGGTTAAGTAGGATGAAACTCGCGCCCTCTTTGGCGACGACGGCAATGAGAGATAACAGATCAGCAAAATCACCAATACCCCACTGGGTATCACTGCGTAGGCTAAACAACTGAATGCTAAGGCCCCACAATCTATCGTTTAACGTTGTGCGACTAGGACTGCCTTGATAGGTCGTTGCGGGCGCAACTAACCAAGTACCAGAAACGGCCTCGCCTTTAATGGTGGAGTTTTCCAACTCAATACTTACTCGATGATAACCGAGTCCAATATAAGGAAGTTCAGCGCCGGACATTGGCTCAGTGCGCACAAGAGCAGACAGCAACAGCGCTTGAGTCATCGACAATTGGTAATGCAGGTATCCCACTGCACCCATTTGATAATTACCCACTACATTGACCAAACCGCCAATGTGACAGTGCAGCTTAGCGGCATAAAGAGAGAATTGATAAGCATCACCGCTTTCAAGTTGTAGATGAATATTCAGCAAGTCATTAGTATTTTCGGGCAAATAAAGGCTGAGCAAAGGCGCATTGATACTGCAGTGCTGAAAACTCGGCAATGGTTGGGTCCATGGCAGTGCATCGAGCTCGAAGGTTTTGCTCGCAACCATATCATCGCTAAGGCGTTGTTGGTTGTCAGTAATACCAGCATCCAACATGCAGCGTAAAATCCCGATGCGATCTTGTTCTGGAGTATAGATATTCTCGCCACTACAACTGACAAACTCGGCACCGACACCTTGCAAATACAGTAACTTCTCTAGCCCCATACTTGTCTTCCTTGAATTTAGTGACCCACTCTCTAGATGGAGCAGTAACCATGCCAACAACAAGTAACAGCTTAAAGACAGTTTTATTTCAATGAGGTGACAATTCTCTGCTAATGAAAATCAATAACTTAAACCAGCAAGAGCTCGTTGCCTCCTCAGTTATAAAATGATAATTAGACTTAGGGTGATTGGCTTTTTGCACAAAAAAAACGCAACAGTGCTTCAATAAAGAGCACTTGGGCCACATAAAGGGGGTTTAATGATGAAATTAGCAGCTGTCAACGTCATAAAATTACAGAATTAGCTACCTAGATCGAATTTTGGAGTCATTTCCACTAGTTTAAGGGCTAATTAAGAGCCAGATCACACCTTTATCGCATCAGTATTGGTACTTTAATTACCAGAAGATATAACAACTTTTAACATTAAGCGTATAGGTGAATTTTATGGCTGCTAAATTTTTTATCCCATCTGTCAATATCTTAGGCAAAGACGCGGTTACCGAAGCTATTGCAGATATCAAAGATCTTGGCTTTAAGAATGCTCTAATTGTGACAGACAAGCCTTTAGTTAATATCGGACTGGTTGCTCAAGTCACGGATAAGCTCGCAAGCAATGGTATTGCAGCGGTAGTATTCGATGGTGTACAACCAAACCCGACTATTGGTAACGTTGAAGCTGGCCTTGAGCTGCTCAAAGCAAATGATTGTGACTTTGTCATCTCTCTGGGTGGTGGTTCTCCTCATGATTGCGCTAAAGGCATCGCATTAGTGGCAACTAACGGTGGCAGCATTAAAGACTATGAAGGTCTGGATGTGTCTACTAAGCCACAACTACCACTTGTCGCGATTAACACTACAGCTGGCACTGCAAGTGAAATGACGCGTTTTTGTATCATCACTGATGAAAGTCGCCACATTAAAATGGCCATCGTCGACAAAAATACAACGCCACTTTTATCCGTTAATGATCCTGAATTGATGCTGCTCAAACCTGCTGGCTTAACAGCTGCAACAGGTATGGATGCACTCACTCACGCAATCGAAGCTTATGTTTCAATTGCTGCAAACCCAATCACGGATGCCTGTGCGATTAAAGCCATTGAGCTTATCCAAGGTAACCTTGTCGAAGCGGTTGAAAATGGTCAAAGCATTCAAGCACGTGAGCAAATGGCTTATGCACAGTTCTTAGCAGGCATGGCATTTAACAACGCGAGTTTAGGTTATGTGCATGCAATGGCGCACCAGTTAGGCGGATTCTATGACCTGCCACACGGCGTATGTAACGCATTGTTATTACCGCATGTACAAGCCTACAACGCACAAGTGGTACCTGAACGCTTAAAAGACGTTGCTAAAGCGATGGGTGTCGATGTCATTGCAATGAGCGATGAAGAGGGAGCTGCAGCTGCATTAGAAGCAATTAAAGCGCTATCTGTTGCTGTCAAAATCCCAGAAAACCTAACAAAGCTTGGTGTAAAAGCTGAAGATATTCCAACGCTAGCAGACAATGCATTGAAAGATGCCTGTGGATTCACCAACCCTAAACAAGCAACCCATGAAGAGATCTGTCAGATCTTTACTAACGCTTTATAGCGTTAGGCTTGAACTGAGTATTGGTTAAGTAAAAGGTGAAGCGGTAGCAAGCTTGTCAACACTCCCTTGGCAGAGCTTGTTATCTTTCATTGCCGTTTCAATCTACTGCTTAATTTAAAGCAGATTATAAAGCTTGAGTAAAAAATCTACTTAACTTAACGCCGAGTTCTTTATGAGATGTGCTTTGAGAAGATTTCCAGATATACAAATATCTCAAAATCAGTAAAAAAGCCTATAGATAGGCGATTTCAAGTGGTTTTCGATCGATTTTAATGATACAAATTGCTACAGTTACGATATAATTAAAGTGTTCGCTTTTTCCCTGCAAAAGTTAAAGCCAGCTTAAAAGCCCACTCCTCGGAGTGGGCTTTTTCCTTTCAGTCAATCCCTCCACTCTATGCTCCCCTTTACATTTACCAACAGCTCGTGCTATTCAATATTCCACCAAAAAATGTTAACTCATCTATGAACGCTTAAGCGAAACATCCATGCTGCGAGTCCGTTGTCGGCACTCAATAAAGTTTGATCATTTATCTATACGTTTTCAGATAAAGGAACTGAACTCATCTTAAGTTTTGATCGATGCGACAAAGACTGGCGCCTTAAAGAAATTGAGCCCGTGACCCTATAGCCTGCTCACTTTCAGCACGTTTATGTCGGATAGGCGGCACTTGTCACCAAGTACCGCCCTCCTAAGAACCGGACGTGCAACTTTCACTGCATACGGCTCAAGCCTCCACTAAGGCGTATTCTGTTACCCAGCAC
>NZ_JAKIKW010000038.1 GCF_023283945.1 Shewanella gelidimarina
GTGCTTGAGATACGTCCATAAAAAATCCGAATGTAAGGAATACATTCGGATTTTCGCATGCTGAGAAGATCGGTCAACCGATCAAATATTGACTAACTGATCGGCATTAGGCAATAGCCTCCTTTTTTATTTTAAGCGTTTAACTTATGCCGCAGGCATTAGCTCGTTTGCTCTGACGTATTGTTCAAACTCAGTACATCCGCCAACATGGTCTTTATCGACAAAGATCTGTGGAACGGTTTCAACTGGCTTACCGACTGTTTTTTCAAGATCGGCTTTGCTGATCCCTTCTGCGTGAATATCAACATATTTAAACTTGAAATCATCACGCTTTTCAGTAAGTTGCTCAGCAACTTGTACTGCACGAACACAATAAGGACAACCTGGACGACCGAAAATCACAACAAACATAATAGTTCCTCTAAAATAGCTTGAGCACTTTATAACATAGGCGAGAGATTAGTTCTAATCGATATTTATAGTCGAGTTAATCGTATTATTCATTATCTGAGGGTTGTGTTTGATAACGGCCTTGGTAATCAAAGATAGACTCCAGTAAATCCCAGCCTTTTTTCCCTTTTTTAAGCAACAATAAATCCGGTTTTCTAAAGCAAAGCGCGTCAGCGGCTAACTCTTGAGCTGAGCTATATTTTTTATGCTTCATTCCCGGTGTTTTGCTATGTGGAAAAATAAACAGTGCAAATACGGCCCTTATTTGGGCGGGTGTTTGCATCTTAAAGTAACGACAGAAATCATTGCCTTCGATGTCGATATAACGCACTACTAAACGATCCTTTTCAGGCTCAAGCAACATTGTTTGGCACTTGAATAAGTGATGATGCTTCTGTTGTAACACCTCTTTGAGTCTTTTATCGGGATCAACTAATACGGCTTGGCAATGACCACATACCTTGGCGGCAATGTCGTTCTCTTCGCCGCAATTGGGGCAGGACTTGGAACGAAACCTAAAATCGCACTGTTGTTTACCCTCCGGTGTTTCAATCAAAGCTTGGCAACGTCTGCCAAAATGCTCAATGATATCGCCGTCTTCATCGGTCAAGCCCCAAAAGATATTGGCAAAATCACACACAGGGCAATGCACTTGCACAGGCTTGCACTTACTGTTGGGTTTAGGTTGGCCAACTTCAGGATAGAAAAAGTCATAGCCGTTTGCAGCGTAATCAATAATCAGGCATTCAGTTTTGTCTTTGTCGATCCTTAAGCCACGGCCAACCATTTGTTGGAAAAGACTGACAGAGGCAGTGGGGCGCATTATCGCAATAAGATCAACATGGGGAGCGTCGAAGCCCGTCGTCAGAACGGCAACGTTGACAAGGAACTTTATCTCTTTGGCTTTAAACGCGTGAATGAGAGCGTCTCTATCTTCACTCGAGGTTTTGGCGGTAATCAATGCAGGTTTACAGTCTGCCAGCTTAGCCATGATCTCTTCAGCGTGTTTGACCGTTGCGGCAAAGATAATCACGCCTTGGCGATGTTTAGCCAGCTCAATGAGCTGCTTAACAATTGCCGTAGTCGCTCGGCCACAATGGTTGAGTATCGAATTGACCTCAGATCCATTGTATTCACCGGTTGGCGTAGCGGTAAGCTCACTAAAGTCATATTGGGCGCTTAAGCCATCAAACATTTTTGGCTGACTTAGGAAACCTTGTTTAATTAATGGACGCATTGGCAGTTCAAAAATGCATTTTTCAAATACAGGTTTTTCGGTATTACCTATTTTGCCATGATAGTGCTGGCGGTAGATCCATCCTAAATCTAAGCGATAAGGCGTAGCGGTTAATCCTAACAGCCTTAAACGCTGATTCTTCGACTTTAAATGGCTTAATAGCTGTTGATACTGACTGTCTTTATCAGGGCTAACACGATGGCATTCATCGATGATGACGAGACTGTAAGGTTCGTCAAATTGCGCGGGGCGCTTAACTGCGGATTGAATGCTAGCAACGACGGTCTTGCCTGCTGTCGACTTTTGATTTAACCCCGCTGAATATATTGAAGCTTTATCGGTGAGTAAGCCGACTTTTTCGGCATTTTGCGCTACAAGCTCTTTAACGTGCGTTAATACCAATACACGCCCTTTAGCAATTCTGGCTAACTCCGCGATAACAATGCTTTTGCCTGCGCCAGTAGGCAAGACAAGCACGGCAGAGTCGGGGCTTGATTTAAAGTGGGCGATGGCAGCATCAACCGATTGTTGCTGATAATCTCTAAGTTGCACGAGTGAGTTTCCGTTTGGCATGCCATTGGGGGAGCAGATAACGAAATCATCACACAAATAAGGGGCGACGATAAGGAAAATATTGGCTTCTATCTTTTAGGCATAAAAAAAACCCCTCTTAAGAGGGGCTAGGGAAGGTCAAGTGGAGAGTGACTGCTTAATGATTACTCACTACGGTTGAGTCGAGACTCAATTAGAGTTTCAATCACTGCTGGATCGGCAAGTGTTGAAGAGTCGCCTAAGTTGGTCACTTCATTTGCGGCAATCTTACGCAGGAATCGACGCATGATCTTGCCTGAACGTGTCTTAGGTAATCCACCGGCCCATTGAATTAAATCTGGTGTTGCTAACGCACCAATCTCTTTTCTAACCCATTGGCGAAGTTCCTGACGCAGCTCTTCGGTTTCTACAGTGCCGCGAGTGAGCGTGACATATGCATAGATACCTTGACCTTTGATATCGTGAGGATAACCCACAACAGCGGCCTCAGCGACATCCTTATGGGCAACAAGGGCACTTTCAACTTCAGCAGTACCGAGTCGATGACCTGATACATTGATAACGTCATCAACACGGCCGGTGATCCAGTAATAACCATCTTCATCACGTTTAGCACCGTCACCCGTAAAGTACATGCCTCTAAACGTTTTAAAGTAAGTCAGTACAAAGCGTTCATGATCGCCAAATACGGTGCGCATTTGTCCAGGCCATGAATCTAGAATAACCAGATTACCTTCATTTGCGCCTTCAACGATATTGCCCATGTTGTCAACAAGTGCAGGCTGGACGCCAAAGAACGGACGCGTAGCAGAGCCAGGTTTAGTATCTGTAGCTCCTGGTAACGGGCTGATCAAAATGCCGCCAGTTTCAGTTTGCCACCAGGTGTCAACAATAGGGCACTTTTCATGACCAATGACGTCGTTGTACCAGCGCCATGCTTCTGGATTAATCGGTTCGCCCACCGAGCCCATAATGCGCAGTGAACTGCCATCAAAGTTATCAAACTGTTCTTTGCCTTCGGCCATTAGGGCGCGAATAAGCGTCGGTGCGGTATAAAGGATATTGACCTTATGTCTGTCAACTATTTCGCCTAGTCGAGCAGGGGTCGGATAATTGGGTACACCTTCGTGGATTAATACGGTTGCACCATTGGCTAACGGGCCATAAACCATGTAAGAGTGACCAGTGATCCAACCTACATCTGCGGTACACCAATACACTTCTCCGTCTTTGTAATCGAATACATACTCATGAGTCATCGCGGCGTAAACCATGTAACCACCGGTGGTATGTAACACACCTTTTGGATTACCGGTTGAGCCAGATGTGTAAAGTAAAAAGAGTGGGTCTTCAGCGCCCATCTCTTCTGGAACACAATGCTCTGATGCGGTTTCTAGCAAAGATTCCCACCAAATATCACGACCTTCAACCCAATTGATGTCGCCGCCTGTGCGCTTCATTACAATGACTTTTTCAACGCAATCGACATCAGGATGAGCAAGAGCCTCATCGACATTGGCTTTAAGGGGGATAATGCGGCCAGCACGTAAACCTTCGTCGGCGGTAATGATGACTTTTGATTTTCCATCAATCACGCGAGATGCGATGGAGTCTGGTGAGAAACCACCAAATACAACAGAGTGAACGGCACCAATACGGGCACATGCGAGCATGGCTACGACTGCTTCCGGCACCATCGGCATATAAATGGTCACGATATCGCCGCGTCGAACCCCTTGACTGCGAAGGGCATTGGCAAATTTACATACGTCGGCATGTAATTGACCATAAGTGATAGTGCGTTGATCTTTAGCATCATCGCCTTCCCAAATAATGGCGACCTTGTCGGCGTTGGTGTCTAAATGTCTGTCTAGGCAGTTAGCTGATGCGTTTAATGTGCCATCATAGAACCATTTTATGGATAAGTTATGGTCATCGAACGAAGTCTTCTTTACCTTAGTGAAAGGCTTAATCCAATCGATACGGTTGCCATGTTCTCTCCAGAAACCTTCAGGATTTACAATCGACTCTTGGTACATTTTTTTATATTGTTCGTCATTTACAAGTGCGTTTTTAGCGATTTCACTTGGAACTTTGTAGAGAGACGGCATGCTCATTGGGCTTCCCTTATCTAATAATGCGTGAGTTGAGTATGAATTGTGTAAGGGCTATATCTCTATTAGACCTTGGTCTAGTAAAAAAATATCCTTATTTTTTAAACGGTTGTAAATTATTTATGGCTAGATTTCATTCGTTTTTTACCGCAAAATAGGGAAAAAAAGAGAATCCTATGAATTTGACTGTTCTTGTTGGCACCATCGCCATTGTTTATGTCTGTCTATTGTTCCTCATCGCATGGGGAGCAGAGCGATGGTTCAGTCGCATCACTAAGCGTATTCAAGCCTGGATCTATGGTTTAAGCCTTGCTGTGTATTGCTCTTCTTGGAGCTTTTTAGGCACGGTCGGGCAGTCAGCCGATGACCTATGGTCTTTTCTGCCTATTTTTATCGGCCCAATTCTCATTTTTACTGTCGGTTTTGGTCTGCTGAGAAAAATGGTTATTGTGTCTAAAGCGCAGAATATTACCTCTGTGGCCGACTTTATTGCCGCAAGATATGGTAAATCTCAGCTGCTTGCGGCCATCGTGACCTTAATCGCCTTGTTTGGCATCATGCCGTATATTGCGCTGCAACTTAAGGCAATGGTCTTTAGCTTGAATCTTTTTCAACCAGAAGGGTCCTTGTTTGATGGCTCTACAGTGTCGCTGGTCATTACTGGGCTATTAGCTGTTTTCGCCATTTTATTTGGGACACGTAAGCTCGATGCAACCGAACATAACCCTGGAATGATACTGGCGATTGCCTTTGAGTCATTGGTCAAGTTAGGTGCTTTCTTATTGATTGGCGCGGTCATCAGTTTTAGTGTGTTTGACGGTTTCGGCGATATCTGGCAACAAGCGAGTGCGCAGGGCTTGATCAACAAACCTAATTTACGTATTGAATCATTAATGCCCGAGTTATTAGTGGGTATGGCGGCTTTTTTATGCATGCCAAGACAGTTCCATGTGATGATGGTCGAGTGTAATGATGAACAAACGATGGTTAAAGCGCGGTGGATGTTCCCGCTTTATCTGCTGTTGTTTGGCCTGTTTGTCGCGCCATTAGCGTTAGCTGGAAAGCTATTATTAGGTGACGCCGTTGCTGCTGACACTTATGTGATTAATTTACCACTGGCGCTCGATAAGCCGTGGCTTGCTGTTGTAGCGTTGTTAGGGACGTTGTCCGCAGCCACCGGAATGGTGATAGTGGCGGTCGTGACGATTAGCGTCATGGTGAGTAATGAGTGGTTGGTGCCATTAATGCTGCGTACAGGGCAGATAAAAGCGAGAAACTTTAGCCAGTTTTCGCAACTGCTGCTTAATGTACGTCGCCTTGCCATCATACTTATTTTAGGCTTGGGTTATTTTAGTTATCTTTCGTTTATGGATAATGACTCGCTATCCTCTTTAGGCATGTTGTCTTTTGGCGCTTTCGCGCAATTAGCTCCCGCGTTAATCGGCGGTATGTATTGGAAGCATGGTAATCGAAGTGGGGTGTTTTTAGGCCTTGCTGTCGGATTTGGGTGTTGGTGCTATATCTTGCTGCAAGGTGCTGCTGATTCCCCTGGGCTCGTCACAACGGACTTTGCCTTGCTCGATTCGATTAAACCCAATGTTCGCGATATTCTCATCGCTTTGCTCGCTAACTGTGCTTGTTATGTGCTTGGCTCTGTTTGGTTTCGTGCCGGTGTTGCTGAGCGTATGCAAGCCAGTGCCTTTGTCACTCCTGGGCGGTTAAAGAAGGCGACTAACCGCAAGAGTGCGGCGCTTTCTCAGCAAGACCTACTTATTCTCGCGAGTCGCTTTGTTAGCCCAACCCGTGCGTATGAGAGCTTTTCTGGTTTTTCAGAAGATGCGGTAAAGAGCGACAGTTGGCATAAAATCGCCCCGCCTGAATTGATTGAACACACTGAACATATGCTCGCGGGAGTGCTAGGTGCTTCAAGTGCTTCATTGGTTATGGATTCAGTATTACAAGGTCGAGATCTTGCCTTAGATGAAGTGTTTAGCCTTGTTGATGAGGCATCTTCAAAAATCATTTTGAGCCAAGATATGCTGCGCGGCGCAATCGAGCATGCATACGAAGGTATGAGTGTGGTGGATAAAGATCTGAATCTAGTGGCCTGGAATTTTAAATACGCTGAACTTTATGATTATCCAGATAACTTTTTGCAGGCAGGCATGCCCATTAAAGAGGTTGTCCGTTTTAATGCTAAGCGTGGCTACTGTGGTATTGGTGACATTGAGGACCAAGTAGAGAAGCGGGTGCAGCACATGCGAGATGGTACTCAGCATGTGTCTGAGCGCCAACGTAAAGATGGTAAGGTCATCAAGATTCAAGGGAATCCCATGCCTGGTGGCGGTTTTGTCATGACGTTTACCGACATTACCCAATACCGTTTGCAGGCCAAGGCATTACAAGAGTCGAACGAGACACTCGAAGCGAGAGTACAAGAGCGTACTTACGAGTTATCGATGCTCAACAGCAAACTGCTGGAGTCAAAAGCGCAAGAGGAGATGGCAAATGCCTCTAAGAGTCAGTTTTTAGCAGCGGTAGGACATGACTTGATGCAGCCCCTAAATGCGGCACGACTTTTTACCGCTTCACTCTCTCAGTATCCAAATTTGGACTTAGAGGCAAAGACAACCTTAAGTCACGTCAATAGTTCACTTAAAATTGCAGGGGAGTTGCTTACCGACTTGCTTGATATCTCTAAATTGGATTCAGGCATGGTAGATGTTAATCGTCGGGATTTTGCTATTGCGGACTTGCTTGATGGTTTAACCGTTGAGTTCCAGGCGATGGCAAAAGACTGCATGATTAAATTTAGCTCAATACCTTGTTCTGCAACGATCAATTCTGACCCGAGTTTGCTCAGACGGGTATTGCAAAATTTCCTCACCAATGCTTATCGCTACGCCAAAGGTAATCGTGTGCTATTGGGTTGCCGTTACCGCGAGACTGAACTTGAGATCCAAGTCTTGGATACCGGCTGCGGTATAGATGAGAGTGAAACTCAGGAGATTTTTAAAGAGTTTAAACGACTCGATAACCCAGAAAGTAAAAGCGTCAATGGTTTGGGGTTAGGTTTAGCGATTGCCGATAGAATAAGCCGTGTTTTAGAGCATGAAATTAGTGTGACTTCAATATTGGGCCAAGGCTCTGTATTTTCTATCAGAGTGCCACTGGGCGAAAAAGTGACGGCGCCAATAGCCAAGAAAATACCGTCTTTATTGCAACCATTAGCGGGCATCAAAGTATTATGCATTGATAATGAAGAGGCTATCTTAGCCGGGCTTGAGAGTTTATTGACGCGTTGGCAATGTGAAGTGATTTGCGCCAGTGATTTTGCTGATGCTAGAATTAAATTAGGCCTTAAAGGGGTCGCGCCTGATATCGTTCTTGCCGATTATCACTTGGATAACAATCAAAATGGTGTCGATGCAATGGATGGTGTTCGTAGTCTTTATGGCGAGCATTTACCAGGCATTTTGATTACCGCCAATACACGTAAAGATTTGATTGATGATGTACATGCTCGTGGTTATCACTACATGGCTAAAATGGTCAAACCTGCTGCGCTAAGAGCCTTGATTTCAAGCTTGATAAGAAAAGGGTAGTATTGATAAAATGGCACACTGATTAAGCGTGCCATTTTCTATCAATGACTTGTTACTCAACTTTTACTGGCGTTAAGCCTTTATCACGAGAATCTACTGCACTTTCGACATCGAATCCGCCTGTTTTCCAACTGTTGGCTTCTTTAGCATCAAAAGATTGGTTCTTCCAGTTACTGGCATTAGTTAGGTTAAATCCTTGTTTTGACCAACTTTCAGATTGCTCTGGGCTAAATCCACCGCCTTTCCATGCTTGAGCTTGTTCAGCGTTAAAACCAATATCTTTCCATGCTGCAATGTCTCGCTCAGACATGCCTTTCCACGTGGCAGGCGATGACGCACAGGCACTGAGGGCGAAGATCACAATAGCTAAACCGAGTTTTTTCATATCACAGTCCTTCTTTTGAATCGTTACTTAATCTGCCGAACCTGCAGAGAGTAATCCCTGAATCCCTATCGACAATGTATTTGTATCATTTTTAAGCTATACCGTTTGCCATCGACGCGCCTTGGGATGAAAGCCCAGCACTTTGAATTCATCACCATTTAATGATTAGGGTATTAAACGCTTACTATTGAAGATAGTCGTTGAAATATCACTCGACAAGTTATGGTTTCGAATAGGTTAAACAGCCCTCAGTCTGAAGAGAGGTATAAACGGATTAACTTATTTCATCGAGGCGAGTATTGGTTTTAAGACTGCTTGACCAAACGATACAGATGGATATACTGAACACAATGTAAAAAATATAAAACAAGAAGTAATCTATTACTCAAAAGGAAATTGTCATGCCAGAACCGCGCTGCAACTCATACTATAACGCTACCATTACAGATGAGACTGATTATCCTCAATTAGAGGGCGATATTCGCGTTGATGTTGTGATTGTTGGTGGCGGTTTTACCGGTGTCGCGACGGCGGTAGAACTGTGTGAAAAGGGCTATAAAGTCGCAATTGTTGAAGCTAATAAGATAGGTTGGGGGGCGACAGGTCGTAATGGCGGGCAGGTCACCGGGAGTCTTTCTGGCGATGCCGCGATGACTAAGCAATTAAAGAACAAAGTGGGTGCTGAAGCTGAAGATTTTGTGTGGAATATGCGTTGGCGTGGACATGAGATTATTAAAGCCCGAGTCAAAAAATATGCCATTGAATGTGATCTTAAATTTGGCCATTTACACACCGCTTATAAAGCCAGTCATATTGGCGAGCTGAAGCAAACCTTCGATGAAGGCTGCCGCCGTGGTATGGAAAGTGAGCTAGCCCTATTATCAAAAGAGCAGTTGCCCGATTACATTAATACGCCTTTGTATCATGCGGGTCTACTCAACAAGCGCAATATGCACCTTCATTCAGTCAACCTCTGCATTGGTGAAGCGAGAGCCGCTGAAAGTATGGGAGCGCTGATCTTTGAAGGATCAGCTGTATTGAATATTGAAGACGGTGTACTTGCTACTGTCACAACCGCAAAAGGCAAGATTACTGCTAATAGCGTGGTGCTCGCGGGGAATGCTTACCATAAATTAGCGCGTAAAAAGCTACGAGGAATGCTGTTCCCTGCATCGCTTGGCAATTGCGCTACTGCACAATTAACGCCTGAGCAGGCTCAAAACCTTATTCCCAAAGATGTCGCGGTTTACGATACTCGCTTCGTATTGGATTATTATCGTTTAACGGCTGATAACCGCTTGATGTTTGGAGGTGGAACCAATTACTCAGGCCGAGATTCAAAAGATGTGGCTAAGGCACTTAGACCGGCGATTGAGCGAACATTTCCTCAGTTAAAAGGGGTTGAAATAGAATACCAGTGGACGGGGATGGCTGGCATAGTGTTAAACCGTATTCCACAACTGGGCAAAGCATCGGCCAATGTTTTTTATTGCCAAGGTTACTCTGGGCATGGGGTTGCAACGTCCCATATCATGGGTGAAATAATGGCCAATGCTGTTGTTGGAGAGCTACAAGAATTTAGTTTGTTTGCTGAAATGTCGCACTTGCGGATCCCAGTCAATGAATGGGTTGGAAATCAGGCGCTCGCATTAGGAATGATGTATTACAAAGTGATGGAGAACTTTAGATAGGATATCAGCCATAAAAAAACCGCATTTTATTGCGGTTTTTTATTGATAACGTTTACCTGGTTAAAGGTCGACTTTTTCCATCTCTAGCTGCTGTAATGCGATAACCGCTTGAGTTCTATTTCGAACGCCAAGCTTTCTAAATATTGCTGTAGCGTGTGCTTTAATCGTGGCTTCTGATACACCTAAGTCATAGGCTATCTGCTTATTAAGCAAACCTTCGGCAAACATCTGCAGTACTTTATACTGCTGTGGCGTCAGATCGGATAGCTTACTGGCGACTTGATCGGTGCCATCGTCACTGACCTCTTTTAGCTCAACCCCCTCAGGCAACCAAACATCCCCGAATAGAACCGCTTCGAGTGCTGTTGCAAGGGTCTCCATTGATGACGATTTAGGGATAAACCCTGAACTACCATAATGAATGGCGCGGCTAATCGTCGTATTATCTTCATGAGCGGAGATAACAACCACCGGGAGTTCTTGATAGTGAGTTCTAAGGTGGATCAGCGTTGAATAACCGTGAGAGCCGGGCATCTGCAGATCGAGCAATACAACATCATATTCAATGTCTTTATTGTCTAATAGCTTTTGTAGCGCATCAGCGCTATCAGCTTCAAACCATTGGGTGTTTATAAATGCAGATGACAAAGCTTGTCTCAATGCATTTCTAAACAAAGGGTGGTCGTCAGCAATAATTATATTTAAGTTTTCAGGCTTCATGGCTTTATAGGGTTATTTTCGTTGCGCGTGAAGGTTCTTCAATGTAACAGATAAATGACAAGGGGTTCTATGGATTTATTAGGAAAGGTTATAATTTAGTGAAATTTTATATCGAGTTAGACTTTGGTCTAAAGACTAGGCTAGCGTTTAATAGATATGTTTAAACGTGAAGTAAAACAATGAGGATCATGCTCATAACCCTCAATCTAATTGGGTTACTTCTGGGTCCAAACTTTGGTGGGTTTTCTGTCATCATCAACCGCGACAAAGGTAAATACACCGCGTATTGCATGCTCACGATGATCTCGATACATGTCTTCAACGAAGATGTTCACTTCAACTTTGATTGAGGTGTTACCCACGTGAACCACTCGGGCAATAATTTCTGCTAAGGAGCCAGCAGGGATCGATTTATTGAAATCGATTTTATCTGAGCTCACGGTGACTAGCGTTTTACGGCAAAAACGAGTGGCTGCAATAAAAGCCGTCTCATCCATCCAAGATAATGCTTCACCACCAAAAAGGGTATTGTGGTGGTTAGTTATTGATGGAAAGACCGCTTTGATCACGCGAGCTTCAGATTGCTCAATTCTAAGTGACATAGCGTCACTAAATTGAGTCGGTATTTGAGTTAAGGGCATACGGCAACTTAAGGTTATGCATTCATAGGGGCGCGATTATAGTCGTTTGTTGGCATCCAAAAAAGATAATTTATAGCGATGTTGAAATGGATTAAAGTCCATTTGAGTAATATCGATGACTGCATGTCATCGCGTACTGTTTATGTGAGATTTACTCGCTTTACAATCGCATTTATTTTCAATACCTTGATACACTTTCATCGATATGGGATCTATACAAGAGATCAGTATTCCAACTATTTGTATGGCTAGATAGGGTAAAAGGAAAAACGTCAATGCATCAGATAAAACGTAAAGATAAGCTATCACAGCAGGAGCAAAGTACGATTTGGGATGGCATTGAAGGTTTTAGCCAAACTAAAGTCCCTGCGACTGGACGATATGAACTGGCTTTTTTGCTGCATGACAGTGAGGGTTTATTGCTTGGCGGTGTCCAAGGGAATTATGACAATTTTGGCTGGCTATGGATTGATTCGCTATGGGTATCGGCGGAACTGCGTGGTCAAGGGTACGGTATTCGTTTATTAGATGAAATTGAAGCGGAAGCTCGTATTAATGGTTGTAAAAACTCACATTTAACCAGTTTTAGCTATCAAGCTGTTGATTTATATAAACAGCAAGGCTATCGCGTTTTTGGTGAGCTTGAAGATTATCTTCCCGGACATAGTCGTTGTTGGTTAAGAAAAAACTTGGTTTAAGCATTATGTTGGTTTTTTGCTGAATAGTATTTCGATAGTTAAATAACGAGGAGAGAGGAGGGGATAAAAAAACGCAGTCACTATCTATAGCTGACTACGTTTTTAAGCGGTTAAATCTTGCTAGTGTATAGCTTTAGAATAAGGTTACTTTTTCAATAAGTCGATTCTTGCACGAGATGCTTTGGCTAAATCGCGTAGCAATACTTCAGAGTCTTCCCAGTGAATACAAGCATCGGTAATACTTTTACCATAGATAAGTGATTCGCCTGCAACAACCTTTTGATTACCTTCTTCAATAAAGCTTTCAGCCATAATACCAGCTATCGCAGTAGAGCCTTCGCTCATCTGCTGCATAATAGATTCGGCAACATCAAATTGCTGTTTATGCTTCTTTTGGCTGTTACCGTGGCTAAAATCAACAACGATACGTTGAGTTACACCCACGCTATTAAGTTGTGTTGCCACTTTTTCGATATCAGCTGCATGGTAGTTAGGTTGTTTACCACCGCGTAGAATGATGTGACCAAATGGATTACCGTGCGTGCGGTAAACGGCCATTGCACCGTCTTTATCAGGTGAATAAAAGATATGCGGTGCTTGCGCTGCTCGGACTGCATCGACTGCGATATCTATATTGCCATCGGTACCATTTTTGAAACCAACAGGGCAAGAAAGTGCAGAGGCCATTTCGCGGTGAATCTGACTTTCAGTGGTACGCGCACCAATAGCACCCCAAGTAATCAGGTCGGCAATGTACTGACCATTGACCATATCAAGAAACTCGGTTGCGATAGGTAGCTTAAGTTCAGAGATCTGCTGTAAAAGGTGGCGTGCTTTACGAAGGCCTTTATTAGGGCTAAAGCTACCGTCTAGATCTGGATCTGAAATAAGGCCTTTCCAACCAACCGTAGTACGAGGCTTTTCAAAGTAGACGCGCATTAGAATGCACAGATCATCTTTATATTGCTGGTGCAATTTGGCTAAACGCTGAGCGTACTCGAGTGCAGCTTCAGTATCATGTATCGAACAAGGGCCGATAATGACAAGCAGTCGTTGATCTTCGCCATTGATAATAGCTTCAACTTCGCGGCGCTGCTCGACTAGATAGTCTGCTGCGTCTTGCGTTAAAGGGTATTCAGAAGCGAGTTGTGCAGGTGAAATTACCTTACATAATAGGGAGGTGCGTAGTTCGTCTGTTTTAATGGTCATTCACAATACCGAGCGTTTGTATGGGCTTTTTGCCTGATTACTTCGGATTATAACGAATAGTAGCGCTATGCACAGTGGCAAATATGGGAAATTTAGCGCTAATTTGCCTCTTATTTGAAACTATTTGATTTAAGTTATACCCAAGCCGCTTGGAAATGCATAAATCAGAGGGCATTCTCATGTGGCTTGGGTAGTAAGGCTTTTGTTCTAAAAAGCCCTTAATTTGCTTTGGGAGTTTAAAACATGTGGCGCTCTAAACTGGTGGCTTCGAGGATTTTGGTAGCAATCTCTTCAACGGAATGATTGGTGGTGTTTACAAAAGGGATGCGCTCTCTTTTGTACATCATTTCGACCTCTTTCACTTCCATTCTACATTGGCGTAATGACGAGTAACGACTGTTCGACATGCGGCTTTGACGGATCTCATGTAAACGCACAGGATCAATTGTTAGGCCGAATAACTTATCTTTGTTGCGCTTTAGCGCATCAGGGAGCTTTAAATTATCCATGTCATCTTCAGTAAAAGGATAGTTCGCTGCCTTTATACCAAACTGCATTGATAGATACAGGCTTGAAGGGGTTTTACCGCAGCGAGATACTCCGAGTAAAATGAGGTCCGCCTTGTCCATATGTTTCATGGTTTGGCCGTCATCGTTCTCCATTGCGTAGTTAATAGCTTCTATTCGTGCTTCATAACTGTCATTGGTTTTACCATGTGTACGGTGTAAAGCTGGCGTTGCAGGCATGCCTAATTGTTTCTCTAATGGCGCAACAAAGGTGTTCAAAAAGTCATAATCCAAACCTTCACTGCTATAGATGATGTTTCTAATCTCAGCTTTTACGATGGAATGGAAAACCAGAGGCCGTTCACCTGTTGTAATAAAACAATCATTAATTTGTGCCTTAACAGACTCAGCTTTTTTTTCTGTTTCAACGAACGGAATCGTAAGTGCGTCAAATTCAAGGGGAAACTGTGATAAAACTGCATGGCCAAACACTTCTGCTGTGATCGCCGTCCCATCTGAGATATAAAATACTTTACGTAACATTTTGGCCTCTTGTAGTAATAAAATTACAAATAAAATTATACATTTACGCTTGTTGCCGTGGAGTGTAAAATGCCGCTGCTCTCGTGTGAAGAGCCAAACTGAAATATACTTGCGGAGATAGAACTGTGCAGCAATACGTACTCTGGTATCAAGAATTAGGCATGGGTGACGTCAACAAGGTAGGCGGAAAGAACGCTTCTCTTGGTGAGATGATTAGCAATCTTTCAAATGCAGGTGTTCAGGTGCCTGGTGGATTTGCTACAACGTCTTTCGCGTTCAATGAATTCCTTGAACAAAGCGGACTTAACCAGAAGATATACGAAATTCTAGACGTTCTAGATGTAGATGATGTTAACGCACTCGCTACAGCCGGTGCACAGATCAGACAGTGGGTTATCGATACACCATTTCACCCAGCATTTGAGCAAGCAGTTCGTGAGTCTTACGACAAGCTTGCCGCTGAAACCAGCGACGCATCTTTTGCGGTTCGCTCTTCAGCTACTGCAGAAGATATGCCGGATGCATCTTTTGCAGGACAACAAGAAACATTTCTTAACGTTAAAGGTTACGAAGCTGTTTTAGTTGCGACTAAACACGTATTTGCTTCGCTATTTAACGACCGCGCAATTTCTTACCGAGTTCACCAAGGTTACGACCATAAAGGCGTAGCGCTTTCAGCTGGTGTACAACGTATGGTGCGCTCTGACACTGCTGCTTCTGGTGTAATGTTCACTATGGACACTGAGTCTGGCAACAATGACGTGGTATTTATTACTTCTTCATTCGGTCTAGGTGAAATGGTTGTTCAGGGTGCTGTTAACCCAGATGAGTTTTATGTGCACAAGCCATCTTTGGTTGCTGGTCATAAAGCCGTTGTTCGCCGTAATATCGGTAGCAAGCTTATCCAGATGGTGTATTCAGACGATGAATCTCACGGTAAGCAAGTTAAGATTGAAGATATCGCTGCTGACAAGCGTCGTGAATTTTCAATTAATGACGCAGAAGTACAAGAGCTTGCCAAGCAAGCAATGACAATCGAGAAGCACTACGGTCGTCCAATGGACATCGAGTGGGCAAAAGACGGTAACGACGGTAAGTTGTATATTGTTCAAGCTCGCCCTGAAACTGTTCGTTCTCGTGAAGATGTGCAGCTTATTGAGCGCTACCATCTTAAAACTAAAGGTGATGTCGTTTGTGAAGGCCGTTCAATCGGTCACAAAATTGGTAAAGGCGTTGCTAAAGTCCTTAAGTCAATTGAAGACATGGACCAAATCCAACCGGGTGATGTACTTGTTACTGACATGACAGATCCTGATTGGGAACCTATCATGAAGCGTGCAAGCGCTATTGTGACAAACCGTGGTGGCCGTACATGTCACGCTGCGATTATCGCACGTGAACTCGGTGTCCCAGCGGTTGTTGGTTGTGGCGATGTCACTGAACGTATTAAGAACGGTCAAGAAGTGACTGTCTCTTGTGCTGAAGGTGATACTGGTTTTATCTATAACGGTCTGCAAGATTTCGAAGTGATTTCATCACGTGTTGATTCTATGCCTGATCTGCCAATGAAAGTAATGATGAACGTGGGTAACCCAGACAGAGCATTTGATTTTGCTCGCCTGCCTAATGAAGGTGTTGGTCTAGCGCGTCTTGAGTTCATCATTAACCGTATGATTGGTATTCACCCTAAAGCACTGCTTGAGTTCAACCAGCAAACGGCTGAGCTTCAAGAAGAGATCCACGAGATGATCGCGGGTTATGAATCTCCAGTTGAGTACTATGTTGCTCGCTTGGTTGAAGGTATTGCGACTATCGCTTCTGCGTTCCATCCAAAGAAAGTGATTGTTCGTATGTCTGACTTTAAGTCAAACGAATACGCAAACCTTGTTGGTGGTGACCGTTATGAGCCAGAGGAAGAGAACCCAATGTTGGGCTTCCGTGGTGCAAGCCGTTATATCTCAGAATCGTTCCGTGACTGTTTCGCACTTGAGTGTGAAGCGATTAAGCGAGTACGTAATGACATGGGTCTTAAGAACGTAGAGATCATGATCCCATTCGTTCGTACTGTGAGCGAAGCTGCGCAAGTCATTGAGCTGCTTAAAGAGGAAGGTCTTGTACGTGGTAAAGATGGCCTTCGCGTTATTATGATGTGTGAGCTTCCATCAAACGCGCTGCTTGCTGATCAGTTCCTTGAGCATTTCGATGGCTTCTCAATTGGTTCAAACGACTTAACTCAGTTAACGCTGGGTCTTGACCGTGACTCTGGCATTATTAGCCATCTATTTGATGAGCGTAATGAGGCAGTAAAAGTACTACTTGCAATGGCCATTAAAGCGGCTAAAGCAAAAGGTGCTTACGTGGGTATTTGTGGTCAAGGTCCTTCAGACCACAATGATTTTGCGGCTTGGTTAGTTGAACAAGGCATCGATACTGTATCGCTAAACCCTGATACCGTTATCGATACTTGGTTATATTTAGCCAAAGCACATAACGAAGCTTAAACGCTAAAATGCGGTGTTAAATCTGTATGATTTAACATTTCGTTAATAAATAAAAAAGCCGCTATTTAGCGGCTTTTTTAATACCCGAACAACTTGGACATGCTCGTTTAAGAGGTATTATACCGGTTCCATTCTAGTCGTATTAGGTAGGGCTTCCTTCCAGTACTCTCTGTCAAAAAGAACGAAAGGCTACTGCATCTAGCTCTCGCCTCAGACCCACACTTCTGCCGATAACATATTAAAGCCTTATTCTATGGGGATTATTACCATCTAGAATGCACTTTATACTGCAATGTTGATGCAGCCAAGGGATCTCCATCTCCAAATCAATGCAATCTCCAAGGAGGGCAATGTCAGTGATGCGGGAGCATATTACTGAAATTGCCTAAAGCGTATAAATTCCCACTGAAGCCTGCATTTTCAAGTAGCTTGGGTATATAATGCTGAGATAAACCTAAGAATAATAATTAACAGAAGCTGCTATGTTACCGAAATTATCTCATCAACAAACGCTTGAACCAATATACCTTTCTTTTTTAACGAGACTAGAAGAGGGAACATTTTCTGGTGATATCGATACTCGTTATAGTGCGCGTCTAGCCCAAGCGACCGATAATTCGGTATATCAATTTTTGCCTCAAGCGGTGATTTATCCTAAAACGGCTGAGGACGTCCAGATAGCACTGCAGCTTGCTTATCAAGATGAATTCTCCAAGGTTGTCTTTAGCGCTAGAGGCGGTGGCACCGGCACCAATGGTCAGTCATTAACCCATGGCATTATTGTTGATATGTCACGCTATATGAACCACGTGCTAGAGGTTAATGCGGCTGAAGGCTGGGTAAAAGTGCAGGCGGGTGTGGTTAAAGATGCGCTCAATGATGCATTACGCCCCCATGGCTTCTTTTTTAGCCCAGACTTATCGACGTCCAATCGCGCGACATTAGGCGGAATGATAAATACCGACGCCTCGGGCGCCGGTTCACTCGTTTATGGTAAAACCTCAGATCACGTACTCGGGCTAACGAGCATTTTATTTGATGGTAGCGAGCTTCAGACTCAGCCGGTCAGCGAGAGCCAATTAAACGATGTTACATCGATAACCGATAACGTATTAGGGCAGCAGCTAATTACCACGATTGCACAAATGTGCAAAGGTAATCGAGAACAGATTGAGCAACGTTTTCCTAAGTTAAACCGTTTTTTGACGGGTTATGACCTTAAAAATGTTTGGGATGACACTTTAGAGAACTTCGATCTGTCACGTATTTTGACCGGTTCAGAAGGCACATTGGCAGTGATCACCGAAGCCAAGTTGAATATTACCCCGCTACCAACATGCCGAATGATGGTTAACATCAAGTATGATTCATTTGTATCTGCGTTGCGTCATGCGCCTGATTTAGTCAAAACCAATGCCACCGTGGTTGAAACGGTCGATTCAAAAGTGCTTAATCTGGCCAAACAGGACATTATTTGGCATTCGGTGTCTTCCTTAATTACCGACGTTCCAGGTAAAGAAATCGACGGCCTAAACATGGTTGAGTTCGCTGGTGAACAAGCTGATGTTGAAGCAAGACTGGCTAAACTTGAAGCCATGTTAACCGCGCAAATAGCCAATAGCGAAGCTGGATTGTTGGGTTATCAAGTCACCTCCGATAGAAGCAGTATTGATACTATTTATGCGATGCGTAAGAAAGCGGTCGGTTTATTGGGCGCGGCCAAGGGCACTCGCAAGCCGCTCGCATTTGCAGAAGACACTGCTGTACCACCAGAAAAGCTTGCTGATTTTATTGTTGAATTTAGAGCTTTGCTCGATAGCCATCAATTGCAGTACGGCATGTTTGGTCATGTAGATGCTGGCGTGTTACATGTGCGCCCTGCACTCGATATGTGCGATGTAGAAGATGAAAAGCTGCTAAGAACAATCTCTGACCAAGTGGCCTCTCTAACGCTGAAATATGGCGGTTTGATGTGGGGAGAGCATGGTAAAGGTGTTCGCGGTGAATACGGACCTGCTGTTTTTGGTGAGCATTTATATGGCTTGCTCGAAGAGGTTAAAGGTCTGTTTGATCCCCAAAATAAGCTCAATCCAGGTAAGCTAGTTGCACCGAAAAACAGTGGGCCGATGATTTACAATGTCGATAGCGTTAAGCGCGGCAGCTTTGATAGACAAATTCCGATCCAAACCCGAAACGCGTTTCCTGATGTGATGAACTGCAATGGTAATGGCTTGTGCTTTAACTACAGCGCCTATTCGCCAATGTGTCCATCGTTCAAAGTCACAGGTGACCGAGTTCAGTCACCTAAAGGCCGTGCAGGACTCATGCGTGAATGGCTGCGACTGCTTGAAGCTGAAGGCATAGATGTCAATGAGCTTACTCGTTCTAAGCCGTTAGGTTGGCTGCAACGAGCGCAGAATTCGTTAAAAAGTGATAAAGAGTATGACTATTCACATGAAGTGATGGAGTCTCTTAAAGGCTGTTTGGCGTGTAAAGCTTGCTCAAGTCAGTGCCCCGTTAAAGTGGATGTACCCAAATTTAGAGCGCAGTTTTTTGATATTTACTACAAGCGTTATCTGCGTCCCGCAAAAGATTACTTAGTCGCAGGCATTGAAGACTCGCTGCCGTTAATGGCTAACGCGCCAAGACTGGTGAATGCGGTATCGCAAAATAGCTTAAGTAAATGGGTAATAAAGAAGTCTCTCGGTTATGTTGATGCGCCAGCCTTATCAGTTCCAACGTTAAAGCAACGTTTAGAAGGACACGCTAGCAGGGGCTATGATTTAGCTGCTCTGCAACAAATTCCAGTCTCGCAGCGCAGTGAATACGTATTAGTAGTACAAGACCCTTTTAATAGTTTTTATGAAGCGGGAACGGTGCTGCATTTCATCCAGCTTATTGAAAAATTGGGCCTTAAACCCGTATTACTGCCGTTTAAACCTAATGGTAAGCCTATTCATATTAAGGGCTTCTTAGATAAGTTTGCTCGGACGGCTAAGTCGACTGCTGATTTCTTAAATGAGGTGGCTCAGCTTCATATGCCGATGGTGGGTATTGATCCTGCGTTAGTACTTTGTTATCGAGACGAATATGCAGAAGTACTTGGTGGCGCCAGAGGGGATTTCCATGTCCAACTTGCAAATGAATGGTTATTGGATGTCCTCAAAGCTGAACCTAAGCAGAAGGAAAGTGAGCCTGCCAGTGACGGTTCAGAGCGCAGTAAACCTGAGTTTACTTGGTTTAGTCACTGCACAGAATCAACCACCAAGCCCAATACCGCAAATGAGTGGAAAGGGATTTTCGAGCATTTTGGTGCCAAGCTTAATACGGTGAATTTAGGGTGCTGTGGTATGGCAGGAACATATGGCCATGAAGCTGAAAATTTTGAGCGCTCTAAAGCGTTGTACGGTATGTCTTGGGAGCAAACGTTATCGAAGCTGCCGCAGTCTCAAGTGTTGGTTTCAGGTTACTCTTGTCGAAGTCAGGTGAAACGTTTTAGCGGTTATAAACCAAAGCATCCGATAGAAGCATTGCTAACGTTACTGTAACGGTACTCATCCTGAAAAAACTAGCCAATGGCTAGTTTTTTTATATTAGACGATTGGTATCTCTATACCCAAGTGGCTTGGGTATAGAGTAGACTGAATAAAGTGAACAGGAGCGGAGGTGACTATGACATCAAAGGAATCAAACGTGACTGATGCGATGGCATCTTTAACACCAAGCGTCCCTTTGTGCGCTGATACAGCGATTTTCGAGATCACTGATAACGGCGACTGGTTCTATCAGGGAGGGCTGCTACCGCTTAAGTTTAGTAAGCTTTTTGCCAGTATCTTAAATAGAATTGATGATGAGTACTTTCTCATCACGCCAGTGGAAAAGCTAAAAGTCGAGGTCGTCAACCAAGCATTAATCATTGTTGATTATGATGCTGATGGCAAGGGTGGATATGAGCTGGTATCGAGTATCAATACTCGTCACCACATTTCAACGTTTGAAGGGTTTATTGTGAGTGACGATAAAATAACAACAAGGGTAGAAAGGGGAGTTATTGCACGACTTAATCGAGCCTGTTTTTATCGTTTTATTAATGAGTTTATAGCCTGACAGCCCCTTAAGCCAAATGTGCTATTTCAAGCTGATGATTTATAAGCTGTTTGATTGAATTTTGATAATTAGCTAACCCGAAGACTAGTTTCTTTTAGCGTAAGTGATAAGATTGAATGAAGCGCTATATAGCAGTGGAGGTGCTGATTGAATCGATTTGAAAGCTTAGGTTACTTGGTCTCTCATTTAAATGTAGACCTACAAAATGCATTAGATCAAAAGCTTAAACGCTATGATCTGGACATAAAACTCTGGCCAGTGTTGTTTTCACTTTGGCAGGAAGAGGGCGTGACACAAACTGAGCTTTCCAAACGTTGTGATGTGGCTAATTACACCATGACCAGATTACTCGATCAGTTGCAGCTACAGCAGTTAATCACCCGTCAGCAAGATGTCGACAATCGTCGCGCCTTCAATATCTATTTGACTAATAACGGTAAAGCTTTAGAGCAAGATCTTATTCGTGAAGCTGAGCGAGTGAATGAAACCTTTCTTGATAACCTAAGCCTTGATGAACGTACTACATTTCTAGCTCTGATCAATAAAATCAATCGTTTTACCGATTAATGTTACGGCTAAATATTGTTGATATCCAGATGCGACAATCAATGATTAATAACCATCATACTTTCTAAAGGGTACACGTTTAAAATGGAGTTTTTATGTATCGAATGCTGCTAATAATTGCCGTTATTGCTGGCTTAACGGCTTGCTCGGTCAATATCAATAAATCAAAAAAGAAGCAACCGACGCTAGAGACGGTCGAACAAACTTACCCTGCTGAAGGGTTTATCCAATCGATTACTCTGGCTAATGGTTCTACTTTGGTGGTTGAAGAAGGGCGCCTAGAACCTCGTTCTATTGGCAGTATCAGTGTTAAATTGTATAGAGATCTGTATGTGGGTGACTTTATTGCTGCGGTTAATTTTGTTCGCGACGGAACAATCGTTAAGGCGGTACTGATTGAGAATGGCACGGATAGTCAAAAGTTATCGATTACAACCGTGACAGCAGGAAGCGGTAATTATCAAGCAAGTCAGTTAGTTTGCGTCACATCGAACGATATTCAATTATGTTGAGATAAATATTTAACTCATTGTAAGCACTAATACTGCGAGTAAGCCAACGGCAAGGATGCCTTGTTGGATCATTAAGCGGCTTCGATACAACTCTTTTTTGCCCTGCTTTAGGCTTGCTACTAGGTTGTTCTGTTTATAAATACGACAGATAAGCTGCTCAGTCATTGGGTCGAGACAGAGATGTAGCCTCGCAGGTTTACCATCTTTAAGCATCACATTATGCTCGCTCTGATGGCCAAAGTTTAGTTTTCTCGATACGCGTTTTCCATTCACATATGCTTGTTCTAAACCGCACCAGTTACTGGCTTGTAGTTCAATGTTTTCTTGGTTGAGATCATACTTAAAACACACCATTTGACGACCCTCAATTTCCCTAGGGCCTTTAATTCAAGCAGAGGAATATGACCTTTGCCAGTTTGATAAAATGAAAATTTTATGAACAATCGCTATGTATATGGAACTATGCAGATAATAGTCAAAAAAAAACCAAGCAAGTGCTTTAATGCCGTTCACTTAAGGTGAGCGGCATTTTTGTTTCTAGCATATCGTTGAGGCCGTGGCTTTACTGTTCTGGGGAATGTTCTTTCCCGCCGGGGTTCAAGTACCAAG
>NZ_JAKIKW010000039.1 GCF_023283945.1 Shewanella gelidimarina
TGCTGGGTAACAGAATACGCCTTAGTGGAGGCTTGAGCCGTATGCAGTGAAAGTTGCACGTCCGGTTCTTAGGAGGGCGGTACTTGGTGACAAGTGCCGCCTATCCGACATTAGAAACGCGGAGCACAGTGATGATAAGCAAACCTAGGCATTAACTCGTCTTCTCAATACTGACAAAGAACATTAACGTTCTGAACGTTTAAACATCTGAAAATTCAGCTTCAATAATCTCTCCCTGTTCACGCCATTGTTTGAATTTGGCCCTTTTCGCGGTTTGTTGTGAAATGCATTGACACAAATCATCCATCGAACTTATTAGCAAGATTTGACTAGGAAAGAAATTGGCAATAAAGCTGCCACTGTTTACGAGTGCTAATAGCTCTTTACGCTGACCTTCAAAGTTATCTACCATTTCAGTAATCGCAACTTCAAACGCCTGCTGACGCTTATGTTCATTCCATGAGTTCCAGGCTTCAAGCGCCACCCCAACAAAAGCTAACGCACCATTAATGCCCTTGGCTAAGTTAACGGCGCCCCAAGGTTTAAATTTCAACATACCGGCAAGATCAACACCCACCATTTTCCCTGCTGCGCTCAATCCATCACGGGCTGCTAGGATACTCTGATTATTAATGAAACTCCCTTTCACAAGGTAATTAACGCCTTGCTTACCCATCAGCATCACAGTGTCGTTGTAGTGCTTAACTTCATTTTGAAAGTTATTTTGAAGCTGAGTTAATTCGCCAGATAAAGCATTGATTTGACTTTCGATTTCGTTTTGAACTCGGGTATTTAACATCACCCCCTCATTGCCAACTTCTCTCTCGAAGAAATCGTTAAATGTATTCAGATCCGTCCCTTTAACCTGAATAATCAAATCTCCAAAGTAGTTGATCACAAAGTTACGTAAGCCAATTTGAACTTCAATAATTCGAGTGTTCGCCAAATTAATCTGTTTCTCAAGGCGTATATTCATGGTGTTTAGACGAGTTAGCTCTTCACCAATTTTTTCATCGTTTTCTACCGCCTTCGGCAACTGACGACCGAGTACATCACGGATAATACTATTTTTAGCCTCTAGTGCGACTGACATTTGGCCGCCATTTTCACGCACCTTCTCTACCGTTGCTTGCTGAAGTTTTTCGATATGTGACAATGCCTTAAACTTTTCAACATTTTCTAGCCAGTATTCCGTTCCCATATCAAATGGGTTAGCAGCCACTGCCACAACAGTAATCTGTTCCTCTTCAGTTAACGTAATTGCGTCATTTAACCTTTCAATGACGTTTTGCTGCTTTATCTCTAGATTAGTCTTGTAATCCCACTCACTCTCAACGTCAGCGACTTCATCGAAACGGCTTAAAACAAACACCGTCCTAGAAAGAAGCTTTAAATCACGAAACAACCAGTTAAGATCATCGTGATGGCTCGCCTTAATAGGATTAGTCGAGTTCATCACATAAAGCACAAGATGCGCCTCACTGACGTACTTCTTTGTGATGTCTTTATACATTTCGATTTGTGATGAATCTGCGTTTAGCTTTTCTTTAAAACCGAACAAGCCGGGTGTATCTATAAGCTCACAATTATCATCTAAATCATAAACCTTGACCGCATCAGATGACTCTTGATGGCTAATATTCATACTTTCGCTGTCTAACTTTTCCATCCAAGCCGCAGCAATTGACGTCTTACCCTCAGAAAAACCGCCAACTAAAGCTATCTTTAGCTTACCTTGGTCAACAGTGCTTAAAGCATGCTCAAGTTTAGCGGTAAGGTTTGCATCAATGTCAGCCCCAGCGTCTTCACCCAATTGTAAGAACGTGACTAATTTTTCAAGTAAAGTACGAGCCTGTTGCTTGCTTGACTCAAATTCATTTATAGTTTCAATCATTGTTAAGACTCCAACTGCTTGCAAAGCGTTTTTAATTCACTTTTCGCTAATTTTAATTTTTGGGTTACAACTTCTATATGCTCAACCGATGTCGTCATTGCTCGTTTAATGATATCGACGTTCGCTTCGACCTCTTGCATGACATTCGCTAACGTATTATCTAATTTTTCGTTAATGCTCTTCGATACTGTTAAGATATTCTCGTCCGTCGACTTTCTCTGCTGAGATTGTTTATAGTTACTACTAAAAAAGGAGCGAACCGCTTTATACAATTGAAAAACCAAGGTCGCTGCAGAAACCGCAATTATTGCCCAGCCAACAGGCGTCCAGAACAAAGCGATACCGCCACCAACGGCACCAACGACGCCCCACACATTAATACCATGATCAATATCGACCTCTAAACTCGTGTCTACAGATTCAATATTGTTGTATAAACCTAACAACTCACTGCTTTGGGTTTGAAAGCGTTCAACAATATCTTTAAGGTTTGTTTCAAATGCGTCCATCTCTTTATTCATAATATCTGGCATTGATTCTATGAGACGCTTTTGATATTTTTCAATATTGCTCTCTAAGCTGTCCTTAAAATCATCATTACTAATATTGTCATCGATACAGTCATAAGTAGATGAACGTACTGAAGATTCAAAATGACGAACAACTTCTCTCGCCCGATTGCTCAACCTAGATTTGAGGGTTGCTACCAAAGTATTAAGCTCTGTATCTGTCTCTTCAAGCTCTGAGGTCAATGTATTTAAAAGGGGCGTAAACTTTTGACTTAGTAAGCCTGTTACATCCTCCAAAGCAGAACTAACGATCTGTTTCGCCTTGTGCTTATTTGATCTAATAATTTTGGCTTTAAAGTCATTGACCATGCTTCGATCGAACATACCCACAACAGCATTTATGTTGGACTTAGCTAATAGATCCGCAGCATCAAATTTGTTTAGAAACTTGCTTTGCATGCCTTGGTCACGTGAACCCGGTAACAGACACGTCGCAGAAGCTAAGAATGCTGGATATGCACTGAGGGCTAAGCTTTTTTGATAACTGTCACCAAGATGCTCTACCATGACTTTATCCAACACCGCCAAGCTTTCTAATTCCCCTTCAGAGACTAAAGTGGCTTTCTCTAACTGAATGGGGTTTTGAATGCGTTTGTTAAAGATTGACCACACTTCAGATTGAGCACCCAAGTGCTGCTTAATCTTTTGCAATGTCCCCGGGTTAGATGCATCCCCTTTCTGCGGCGCAGCCGCTTTACTGGTAATATAAAAAACGGCATGAGCTTTATGAACCGCTTTCCATATGGCATCACTTACTTTGTCCTCTTTACCTTCAATACCCGGCACATCGAGTATGTTGAACTTGCATCCATCATGCTCAAACGTATAACTCTGGGTATCTAACGTAAAATCTGAACGACCATTACCAATGATAAAACCATCAGCCAAGCTTTGGGCTTGATTCACCTGCGCTTCAATCTGCTGATGTCTACTCTGTAACCCTTCAACATTGGCACTAATATCCTGACACTTTTGTTGGTATTTTACCGTTTGTTCAGTAAATGCTAGCGTGCCTTGTTCAAGATTTTTAGATGCTGCTTGATAAGCTGACAGCTGTGGCATTTTTTTAAAGAGCCAAATAAATCGCTGTAGTAATGTCGCCGTTGCTTGTGCACTTTCTAGCTTTTCCTTAGTACTGAGCTTATCAATTTCACAGCCAACAACCGTCTGTTGCAGTCCTTGCTGGCTTACCTTCCAGTCGAGGTGGCACTTTTTAAGCATTGCTTCATTATCAAGAATACCTTGCCGAGTCTGCTCTATCAGCGCGATAGAAATTCCAGACTCTAACTGCCACTGTTTAAACTCGGCTTGTTGTTTATTTTTTAACTCCTCAGCTAATATAATGCGCAAGGTTTCAATTATCGTGGATTTACCCGCGTTGGTTTCACCATACAGGGCAATGGTAAAAGTATCCCACTCTGCATTTTTTTCTAAATTTATGAGTTGTTGGCTAATTTCAACATGCAGCTTGGCGAGTATATCTCGACTAAGTTCTGTCGTCTCTTTGGTACTAAGATCGCTAGTGTCTTGGCTTAGCTTTTGGATCAGTTCATTAATAATCGACTGAATTTTTTGATAGATTTGACTCGGTGAGTCTTGATCTTCATTCATAAATATAACCTATACCACTCGGTGTTTTCTTAAGAGAGTTAGTACACCTAACCATCTAAATGTAGTTAATGTAGCAATTGCAACTAACTCCAATTATATAGATTTATTACATGCACTTATATCTAATGCAACACAGTTATGGCATCGAATTAACACTATTTAAAAAGGCACTAGCATTCTTGATAAAAGGAGGGGGGTAGCAATATATAAGATATCGTCGTATTTATAAGCTTATAAATAGCCGTAACTCAGATAATCAAAGGCAACACTGCCGAGATGAGGCTGTGCTAACAAGCGCAAATGAAGGAGTTAGAAAGTAGGATCTGAGCGGCACATCGGGTTAAGAACTTTAGCTAAAGTATGAGGTTCACGCTGTAGAATAAAGCTTTGGCCGTATGCTTTGAGCATATACCCATCTTACTTGAAGATGCTCGTTTCAGAGTCGTTGTGCTAGTTCAATTCTAGGCGCGTTAACGAAGAAATGGTTATTCCCTTCTAAGTTGATGCAACAACGAAGTGAGCTTGCACAACGCCTTCTGCGATGAGTTTTAATGGGCTTTACTCTGTGTTATTAATTTTACCAAGGGAACGACCATTAGTGGCAATCTATGCCTTGATTAAAGCCCATTAAACCCCCACTGAATCCTGCATCTTCAAGTAGAATGGGTATATATAAACCGATATTGGTGTTTCTTTCTCGTCCATTAAACGACTTAAGGGTCGTTTAATGGTCTTAAGACTATGATAACCTCAGTGAGTCCGCCATAGATTAAGGAATACTATGAGTCACCTTTTTGCCCACCTTGCTCGAATGAAATTAATTCAACGCTGGCCACTAATGTATAACGTTAGAACTGAGAATGTACAAGAACACTCTCTACAGGTCGCTATGGTTGCACACTCTCTTGCCTTGATTAGCAATAAAAAATTTGATGGCAACTATGACCCTAACCAAGCCGCAACCATCGCCATTTTCCATGATGCCAGTGAAATCCTCACCGGCGATCTCCCGACTCCGGTTAAGTATTTCAATAAAGAGATTGAGGCCGAGTATAAGAAAATTGAAGCTATTGCTGAACATCGGTTACTCGAAATGGTGCCTGAAGAGTTCAAAGAAGACTATTGTGCATTGTTAACAAGTGAACATGCTGACCCTGAATACAAAGCATTGGTTAAAGCTGCCGATACCTTGTGCGCTTATTTAAAATGTTTAGAAGAGCGCCGTGCCGGTAACACTGAGTTCAATACGGCACAAAAGCGCTTAGAGCAAAGTTTAAAAGATAACCCTAACCCGGCAGTAAACTACTTTATAGAATGCTTTATTCCAAGTTTTACGCTTGATCTCGATGATATTAATAAACTGCTTTAAGTCATGAATAAGGAACCAGCATGGATCAAACACCCTGGCACCACAGACGTTTAGCTGAAGACAAGCAAAGACGTAACGATCATCGCAGCCCGTACCAACGCGACCGTGCCCGTATTCTGCATTCGGCCGCCTTCAGGCGACTACAAGCTAAGACTCAGGTCTTAGGCATTGGCATGAATGATTTTTATCGTACTCGGTTGACCCATTCGCTAGAAGTAGGCCAAATAGGCACAGGTATACGTGCTCAACTTAAACAGAAACACCCAGAGCATGATCAGCTACTCGATTCGATGAGCCTGATAGAGTCGATATGTCTTGCCCACGATATAGGTCACCCACCGTTTGGTCATGGCGGTGAAGTTGCACTTAACTATATGATGCGCAAACACGGCGGTTTTGAAGGAAATGGCCAAACCTTTAGGATATTAAGTCGCCTAGAACCCTATACCGAATATTATGGCATGAACCTATGTCGACGCACGTTATTAGGCATACTCAAGTACCCTGCCCCCTATAGCCTCCTCCACCGTGAATTGCCTTTTAGTGAGGTTAGCCGCTTTCGTCAGTTAAAACCCTCTGAGTGGCCACCGGTCAAAGGGCTATTTGATGATGACTTAGAGGTACTAAACTGGGTGCTAGACCCATTGTCAGAAGCCGATAAAGGCCGGTTTCTTTCTCATCAATTAGTTGATGAGTCAAAACACCGAAGAACCCAATACAAGTCATTTGATTGCTCTATCATGGAGCTTGCCGATGATATCGCCTACGCTGTGCACGATTTAGAAGATGCAATTGTGATGGGCATTGTCAGCCGCGAGCAATGGACTAATGATGTTGAAACTCAACTTAAAGAAAGCCAAGACGATTGGATTAGAAATGAGTTTTCCACCATTGGAGAGCGACTTTTTTCGAGTAAACACCATCTTAGAAAAGATGCGATTGGTACTTTAGTCAATGGTTTTGTCACCGCGATATCGATTACAGAGGTAGACGGATTTAGTGAGCCTCTACTTAAGTTTAACGCCGCGCTTGAAGGCCCTTTTGACGCCGCGCTTAACACACTAAAGCTATTTGTATATCAATACGTGATTCGAAAACCTGAGATTCAGATGCTCGAGTATAAAGGCCAACAAATTGTGATGGAGTTATTTGAGGCGTTCATTTCAGATCCTGAACGACTGCTGCCCACAAACACCCAAGCGCGTTGGATTGAAGCAAAAGATCAAGGACTCAATTGCCACCGTGTTATCGCAGATTACATTTCTGGAATGACGGACGAATTTGCAGCAAGACTGCATCAACATCTGTTTAGCCCGAAGTCAGGCTCGATGATTGAATTAAACCGCGAGCTTTAATACCTAACTTGCACTGCGGTGATAGATATTGATTGGCAATGAAATCGACTCATTTACAATACTGTCTATCACTTTTTAGCTATCGACAGTGAGTTAAGCAATAAGCTAGACAATGATCTTGTTTTATAACGATGAATTTCAATACTTTAATTAGGCATTTACTTGTTACGAAAATCCCATTAAGGCCCTTACCTTTATTACCCGCTACAAGCATCAGCCGAAGCTAAGCGCTATACCGTTAAGTGAGCCGTATTCAGAGTACGGCTAATAAAGTATGTATAAACTTAGCGCTCTATTGGGTATTTCATTGCAATCCATTCAGGTAAACCTGAATGGCTAACGCAGGTAATATTATCCAGCCCCATAATAGACAGATTGGTTAATGCGGTTTGGGCTCTACGCCCTGAATGGCAGTAGATGTAGATATGGTTAAAGCCTTTCAATTCTTCTAGGTGTTGTGACTCAGTCCCAAAGGGTATGTTGTGACTACGAGGGATATGCCCTTCTGAATATTCTTCTTTTGTGCGATTATCGATGATTAATGTGTTGCTGTTTTCTTTTAGCCAAACGCTATAAAGCGCATTCATCGAAAAGTCGTTATGAATATAAGCATCCGGATTAAAGTTAATACCGCAGTTAGTATTGGCGGGTACTGCTTCATTGATTTTTTTAGGTATGTCTAAGTTCAGATTACTCATGATCTGCAAAAAATCATCGAATGATTTTTTTTGACCCACCCGGGGATTCCATTGTTTCTCTTCAGCAATCGTTGAGCTGGTTTTACCATTATAATCATGCCCTGGATAAATGACCGTTTCATCTGCCAAACTAAACAGTTTTTCGGTGATACTATTGTACAAATCCCCTGAGTTCCCCTCTTGAAAGTCTGTACGGCCACAGCCCCGGATTAATAAGCAGTCACCGGTAAAAACCATACCATCCACATAAAAACTCATACAGCCATGGGTATGGCCCGGTGTATTTATTGCCCTGATGTGATGCCCCCCTATAGGAAGTTCATCACCCTCTTTCAGGCCTATATCAATTGACTTGACGGCTGCCGCCTGACTGTAAACAATCTGCGCACCGGTTTTTTGTCGGATTAAACCAGCCGAAGTGATATGGTCGGCATGAATATGCGTTTCAAAGATATAGAGAAGCTCGATACCAAGCTCTTCAATATATTGCAGGTCTCGTTGCAGATGTTCTTTAACCGCATCAATAATCGCCCCTTCATGGGTTTTTGGATCTCCCAGCAGGTAGGTGTACGTGCAGCTATCCCTATCAAACAGTTGCTTTACATATAAAGGACGCTGGGTGCTTGTAATTAGCATTGTGATTTGTCCGTACTCATGTATTCGTTCTTGAAAGTATAGCGAGTGTCTTTAGTATAATGTTAATAAGTACCTGTATTTAATAACTAGACTCTGTCATCTGCTATCGGCACAAAAAAGGCACCTTAATAGGTGCCTTTGCATTACTGTAGGTAATCGTTAATACATCATCCCGGGAAACAAGCCTTTAACGCCGGCAGCAATAACTTCAATGCCAATGGAAAGCATCAACAAGCCCATCAAACGGGTAATAACGTTAATGCCAGTGTTTCCCAGCACCTTAAATATAACGGGCGCCATACGAAACAGGCTAAAACTCAATAGACCAAACAAAATAATCGTAATAGACATACCAATGAGATTTTCAAAAGTATTATATTCAGCTGCAGAAACGATAACCGAACTAATGGCACCCGGCCCCGCCATTAACGGAAGGGCAAGCGGCACAACCGCAACGGATTCCATGCCGGAAGCCTCTCGATCTTCCTCTTTGTTGCGTTTAACTTCACCTAGCTTACCTTGCAGCATCGACATCGCGATGATGCAAATAAGAGTACCACCGGCGATCCTAAACGCTGAGAGAGAAATGCTGAACATATTCAAAATATGTTGCCCAGCAAAAATGGTGACTAACAGTATGATCACCACGGCAAGGTTAGCGACTTTGCCGGTTTGATTGCGTTCAGCTATCGTTTGGTGGCTGGTTAAACTCACAAATACAGGTAACAATCCAACCGGATTGATGATGGCTACTAACCCTAGAAAAAACTTAAAATAAATAGTTAAATCCAACGTCTTATCCTCTGCGGTCAAGCGCGTTATTGATGATATAAAAAAAGTTGCGCTACTCTAACGCAACTCCTTAAAAAGGAAAAATGAGTTTATCTAACCAAAATCACAATTTTGAATAAATTTTATTAAAGCATTTACACGGCGCGTTGCTGCAAAAACGTAACACTCTGTTGCTAACATAGTTATTTTATTACAGATAGCAACATTTTTGAGGCATTGATCACGGTCAAACTGGTCATTTGAGTGTAATTTTTCTTCATAGGGTCTAAAGATAGTCAGAGAAAGGTTAGCAAACCCAAATTTTGCTAAATTTTTTTAGGATACACACTATGACAGTCACTAATGAGCAAGACCTCAATAATCTGGTAAGTAAAGTCGCTGAAGCGCAGCGACAATTTGCCGAATTCTCACAAGAGCAGGTCGATATTATATTCAGGGCAGCCGCGCTTGCTGCTGCAGATGCACGAATACCATTAGCTAAAATGGCGGCAACCGAAACGAGAATGGGTGTACTTGAAGATAAAGTGATTAAAAACCACTTTGCCTCTGAGTATATCTACAACAAATATAAAGATGAAAAGACCTGTGGGATCATATCTGAAGACCCAACTTTCGGGACAATTACTATCGCGGAGCCTGTCGGTATTATCTGTGGTATTGTGCCCACCACAAACCCGACTTCAACCGCGATATTCAAAGCACTCATAAGCCTTAAAACCCGTAATGGGATTATCTTCTCGCCTCATCCTAGAGCTAAACAATCGACTACCACAGCTGCACGAATAGTGCTAGAAGCTGCAGTTGCTGCTGGTGCACCTAATGATATTATCGGCTGGATTGATGAGCCATCAGTGGCATTATCAAATCAACTGATGACACACCCAAATATTAATCTCATTTTGGCCACGGGTGGTCCTGGAATGGTTAAAGCCGCCTATTCATCAGGGAAACCTGCCATTGGTGTGGGAGCGGGTAATACGCCTATCGTCATTGATGAAACCGCTGATATTAAACGAGCGGTTAGCTCTATCTTAATGTCAAAAACATTTGATAACGGGGTGGTATGTGCCTCTGAACAAGCCGTGGTGGTTGTCGATGAAATCTATGATCTAGTTAAAGAGCGTTTTATCAGCCACGGTGGTTACATGTTAAGCACTGAAGAAACGGCTTTGATGCAAAACGTCATTCTTAATAATGGTGGATTGAATGCTGATATCGTGGGTCAAAGTGCCGCTACCATTGCTAAAATGGCGGGTATTGATGTACACAAGAATACCAAAGTGCTTATTGGTGAAGTGACCGATATAGATGAAGCCGAAGCCTTCGCCCATGAAAAACTGTCTCCGCTGCTGGCTATGTATCGCGCTAATGATTTCGAAGATGCAATGAATAAAGCTGAAGCGCTCGTCACGCTAGGCGGCATTGGTCATACATCCGGGCTATATACCAATCAAGATACGCAAACCGATCGCGTTGAAGCATTTGGCTTTAGAATGAAAACAGCGCGTATCCTAATCAATACTCCGGCATCACAAGGCGGAATTGGTGATCTTTATAACTTTAAACTTGCACCATCATTAACCTTAGGTTGCGGTTCATGGGGCGGTAACTCTATATCTGAAAATGTTGGCCCAAGCCATCTTATCAATAAAAAAATGGTCGCTAAGAGGGCTGAGAACATGTTGTGGCACAAACTTCCATCCTCTATCTATTTCCGCCGAGGTAGCCTGCCAATCGCATTAGAAGAGTTATCAGATAAGAAACGAGCGCTTATCGTGACAGATAAATATCTGTTTAATAATGGCTACTGTGATGAAACAATTAAGATATTGAAGAGCCAAGGTCTCGAAACCGAAGTGTTTTACGACGTTGAGGCTGATCCTACAATGCTCATCGTGAATCAAGGTGCAAAAGTCGCTCAAAGCTTTCAACCTGACGTTATTATTGCACTCGGTGGTGGCTCTCCGATGGATGCGGCTAAAATTATATGGGTCATGTACGAACACCCTGATGTCGATTTTGCCGATTTAGCACTGCGTTTTATGGATATCCGTAAACGTATCTACAAATTTCCAAAGCTAGGTAAAAAAGCCATGATGGTGGCCATACCCACAACCTCGGGTACAGGCTCTGAAGTTACCCCATTTGCGGTGGTTACAGATGAAAAGACTGGGATGAAATATCCGATTGCGGACTACGAGCTAACGCCAAACATGGCAATTGTAGATCCCAATCTGGTCATGAATATGCCGAAATCACTGACGGCCTTTGGGGGAATCGATGCCATCACCCATGCACTTGAAGCTTATGTCAGCGTGATGTCAAATGAATTCAGTGATGGTCAAGCACTGCAGGCGCTCGACTTGCTGTTTACTCATTTACCTGCTGCATATGAACACGGTGCCAACGCGCCTATCGCCCGAGAAAAAGTCCATAATGGGGCTACAATAGCCGGGATCGCATTCGCCAATGCATTTCTAGGGGTCTGTCACTCAATGGCCCATAAGCTCGGCGCTGAGTTTCATTTAGCACATGGACTGGCTAATGCTTTACTGATTAGCAATGTCATTCGTTTTAATGCGACGGATATGCCAACTAAACAGGCTGCGTTTAGCCAATATGATAGACCGAAGGCACTGTGTCGCTACGCCAAAATAGCAGAACACTTAAAACTTAATGGCACCCAAGGTGAAGGCATTACAGATGAAGAAAAAGTCGAGGCTCTACTTAAAGAAATTGATGCTCTCAAGGAGAAGATTGGCATTCCAAGCTCAATCCAAGCTGCCGGCGTCAACGAAGCCGATTTCATCGCAAAATTAGATGAGCTTGCCGAAGATGCATTTGACGATCAATGCACAGGTGCAAACCCACGCTTCCCGCTTATTGCAGAGCTAAAGCAAGTTCTTTTAGCTAGCTATTACGGTAATGATTATACCGATGAGTAATCTGCTTCTAGATTCGCAATTCTAGTCACCATAACGAAAAAAGACTAGCCAACTTGGCTAGTCTTTTTTACTTCTAAGAATTTATAATTAGCGGCTGCTCTCACCGCTTAAACATTCTCATACATTCAATCTACAGGCTCTTTTAACCTTACACGTATGTGTTCAGCAATAATACACACTGCGCCTCCGGCTAAATAAGCAACTAAATCTCCCGCATCAAATGTCTCTCCTAAAATGATACTTAACACTGTGCCTGATTTGATCCCCAGCTGTTCAGATATATTTAAATATTGGGCAAACTCAACACAAAAGGCGATGAGTACGGTGGCTGCTGCCAGCGATCTAGAAGTTAGATTAATAAAACTCGATAGAAAATAATATAACCACACAACAACCAGTGCATCACCTAAAATTGGCCGAATAAACACATCGCGAACAAAAAGAGCAATAAAGATTAGCACCAGCAATAATACCAAGCTAGTAAGTGCACGACCCAAGGAGAAATGCAAATAAGGCAAGTCAGCTTTATGTCCTCTATCAATCTTCCCTTTATTGCTCGCCTTATCAGTCATTCCCTTGTGAGTGGTCATCAACAACCTCTGTTTCATTCGCCTTGGTTTCACTCATTTTAGTTTCATACTTTTTTTCTTCTGGTAAAGCGCTACCGCTTCGTTCATACCAATCAACATTTCTTGTGAGTAACATCAACAAGCTTAAAATGGCGAAGCAAAGTAAGCTTCCCATTAACAAAGCATAACTTTCAGCTTGAAGCAGGCCAAACAATAAACCATAAAGAGCGATTAAACAGACACCAAATAACTTGCCATGCTTGCCATTATGCAACATGCCAGCGACATAGCCGCTCAGTAATACCGTAGAGGCTATAGCTGATAAAGCATAAGCCCAATTAAAGCCAATATGCTCACTTAAAGAGATAAGTAATAGATAAAATAGCGCCAATGCTAGACCAACAAACCCATACTGGACAGGATGCATTAAACGAGCTTGAAACAGTTCCAATAAAAAGAAACTTGCAAATACAAGCGTAATAATCAACAACGAATAATTCACCGCTCTATGGGATTTAAGATAATGATCAACAGGCTCAATTAAATCGACTCCCATTTGACGACGTTCCAGCTCAGCACATGCCGCTGAATCGGCCATACAACGTTCAAATAATTGACTAATATTTGAGGAAAAATTGTTGCTTTGCCATTGCGCGTTGAAGCCTTTAGCAGAGATCTCAGACGAAATCGGTAAAAAGTCACCAATAAAACTCGGATGAGGCCACTTAGAAGTCATTTCAATGCTGGATACTTTACCGATTGGCGTAACCTGAATTGACTCCATGCCTTGTAGCAAAAAGTTTAAGTCATAGGCCATTGGGGTCGAAACTGTTAGCTTATTTATATCAAGATTGATATGAAACCCTTGAGCAAACTGATTAAGCCCCGTCCCCGGCTTCACCTCAATGCTTTTGCCGCCTAACGTCATCTTATTGAGTTTTATCAGTCCCCTGCTATCACGGACACCTACAACCATTGATACCGATTTTATCTGATGCTGATCTAACTCTTTTAAGGGGTTTAGATCAAAGGACCCCCTTAGATGGCTATCTGCTTTGTATAATCGTGCTTGGTAGATCCCCCGATACTTGGCATAGCTTTCTAAATCAGCACTCATTTTAAATGACTCAGGTAAAATATACTTCCGATATTCAGTGGGATAGAACTTACCTTCATGATTTACCATTTCAGTATAATTAACGCTAATAAACGGTCCAATAATCCGTTGTGCGCCATTACTACTGCGCGCGATCTCTTCCCGCACCTCTTGTAAACGCAGAGAACGCTCAGAGATTAAATTACTGACCATCGATACGGGGATCTGCAGTAATACAAAAAGTAAAAGGATAAATCCTAATTTAGTCACGATCTGATTATTAAGTATATTTTTCACACGTCATTCTCCAATAGTTGATGGTTTAATTCTATAAGCAACAATTGGAGATTTAATGGAGTGAATGTGGAGATTAGATGGAGTTTGTGTGCCGAGGTAAAATGATAGTGACTTTAACGCCTTCAGGAACATTTTCAATCTTGAGTAAACCATGATGCAGCTTAACCACTTGTTCAACAAAATTGAGCCCTAAGCCAGTGCTTTTAATGCCATTTGCTCTTGGTAAGGAGTAAAAACGTTCAATAATCCGCTCCATAGCGTATTCGGGGATCTGCGGGCCAGTATTGTCAATGGTAAGCAAAACCCGATTGCTGTCACACGTCAGTGACCATTTAATCGTGCCATTCGGGTTAACAAAATCAATCGCATTATCCATCAAGTTAAAAAGCGCTTGTTTAAATAAAAACTCGTCCCCCAATACATGGTAATAGTTGCCTTTATCTTGTAATGCATAATTTTCAAACTGACATGTGACCGACTTAGCAATTAACCGTACCTCAGAGGCCAAGTTAATCTTGTTTATGATGTCATGTAGATTAATTTGCGCTAATGCATCAAGCTGTGGCCGCTTTTCTAACCGAGCAAGCTCCAATAATTTATCAATTAAGGATTGCATACGATCGCTTTCACGCTCGATGTTAGCTGAAAAACGTGTGATTTTATCTGTAGATAGCGGCGTTTGTAGAATTTCGCTAGCCCCTTTTATTGCAGACAGCGGGCTCTTTAACTCATGAGTGAGCGTTTCCACATACTGCTCTATATATTTTTTACCATCAATTTTCTCTCGCATTTTCTCTAAGGCATCGCTCAAATTGCCATATTCATAGAATACGCGGAATGTGGGTTTAATCACTTTTTCGCCGCGACCCATTTTATCAGCGTATTCTTCCAGTTTGTGCAAAGCTGAATGGATACGCCATGAAAAAATACCCCCGGCAACTAATACCAAGCCACTCATCAATACCATCCAATACAGAATGTTTCGCTTAGAAAGGTCGATATAAGGCTGTACAGAGCGGTTAGCTTTGGCAACCGTGACGCTGCCAATAATGGTATTGTCATGATAGATTGGTGCAGCAACATGCATCACCGTCGATGAAGGATCATTGGGGTTCTCTGTTGTACTGCGCGCGCCATATTCTCCCCGCAAGGTTAAATACACATCGTTCCACTGAGAATAATCTTCACCCACATCTTGTTGCCAAGAATCAGCAATCACAATGCCATTTTTATCGGTAATATAAATGCGATGGTTAAGTGCTTTTTTACCTAGTTCCCACGTACGGGACTCTAGTTCGCGCTGTCCATAGGCAGCCAGTAACTTAGAGAAGCGGCTTTCTGAAATAAGATCATTCGCCACTTCTTCCTCAGCGAGAACAGCTAACAAATTAGCCATGTCGATAAGGATTTCTTCGGACGTTTGACGGACGGTAGGCTTAAGCTCTTGAATGACGGTTGTACCGACTATATAAGCCGTGACGCCAACAAGAATGAAGTACAGCGAAAATAATCTTAACCCTAACGGGATCTTTGGCCAGTGGGTCATTACACAAGCTTCTCACTGTAAAAATAACCAAAACCACGTTTAGTCTTAACAAATTCAGACAATTCAAACGGCTTTAGTTTACAGCGGATAGCCTTAATATGAGAATCGATGTTTCGCTCATAGGCCGCAGAGGGGGCGAGATCGGCAGCGACAAGTAACTGCTCTCGACTAAGTATATTGGCACTGTCATTAATTAACTTGTTTAGAATTTTAAACTCTACCGCGGTTAAACCAAGCATCTGACCATCAACACTATAATCAAAATTTAGAGGCTGCAAACCACCATTTAGGGGGTATTCAATCGCTTGTTTGTTTTCCACGACAGTGCTGTGCTTTATCGCTCGCTTAATACGTAATTTAATTCGAGCCAGCATCTCTCTAGGGCTAAAAGGTTTGGTGACGTAGTCATCAGCGCCAATTTCTAAACCTACAACCCTATCAATCTCATCGTTTCTGGCGGTTAAAAAGATAATCGGTAAATCAGAAAAATCTCGAATGGTTTTACACAGTTCAAAACCATTCACGTCGGGCAAACCAACATCAAGCACCAACAGATCAACAATATTTTCAGTCAAAAATGCCAAGCCTTGTTCACCGGTTGGAAACCAGCACACTTTAAAGCCATCCTTTTCTAATACATGAATAAGGTTCTCTGCAATGGTTGACTCGTCTTCAATGATGACTATCGTCGCTTTAGCGTTCACCTGATTAACCCTTTTACTTTACATTCTAGGCAGGTAGCTTAACTTAGAGCGATATCATAAATCGACATAATAATCATATTGTTGGTGTTAAAACTTGCGAAAGTGAGAATCAAAAGAACAAGTGAAACATTAGCATCTGGAACTTACCGAGCCTAGAAGCCTGAAGTTTACGTTACAAGATATATTACCAGCAACCAATGAGCTTTATTAGCATACTAAACGATCGAAAAAGAATTGACTTAGAGTACTGACATTAAAGTGCTTAAACGTTTAACCATGACATTAAGGGAATATGCTTACTAACGAAAAATCGCTCGGTAAATATCACTTCAAACAAAGTATTTTCTCATTCTGTTATTCACTTAATAAAGAGTCACATCTAATACTAGTTGCATTAAAAGTTTGACCATTGTAAGAAAAAGTTCAGTTACACAAAATCATCTCATTATATAAAGCATGACTTTATGTAACTGCATTTGGGATAATGAGCCTTAGCCGACTTTAGCTGTTGTTATCGCTTTAGCTTGTATTCGATAAGCATGTAAAAGAGGTTCTGTATAGCCGGATGGTTGCTCTTGCCCTTTAAACACGAGATCACAAGCCGCTTTAAACGCAATACCATCAAAATCAGGTGCCATATTGGTATAGAGTTTATCCGCTTTATTCTGGCTATCAACCACCGCCGCCATCTTTTTAAGTGCAGCCATCACTTCATCTTCAGTGCATATTCCGTGTGCTAACCAATTGGCCAAGTGCTGTGAAGAGATCCTTAATGTTGCTCTGTCTTCCATTAAACCAACGTTATTGATATCTGGCACTTTGGAGCAACCCACCCCTTGATCAATCCAACGCACCACATAACCTAATATACCTTGAGCATTATTTTCTAATTCAAAGGTTTTAAGCTCCGCTGACAACGTATCAGGTTCGAGCATTAAAGGGATGGTGAGCAGATCGTCCAGCTTTGCACGGGTTCTTAGCTTCAGTTGGTTCTGCACATAGGTAACATTGACTTGATGGTAATGGGTAGAATGTAAAACAGCGCCATTGGGTGAAGGAACCCAAGCTGTATTCGCGCCCGCTTTAGGATGCCCTATCTTTTGCTCTAACATGGCTGCCATTTCGTCAGGCATCGGCCACATGCCCTTACCTATTTGTGAACGGCCCTGCAAACCACACTCTAAGCCGATATCAACATTCCAATCTTCATAGGCTGCAATCCATTTCTGTTGTTTCATCAGCGATTTTGCCACAAATGGCCCTGCTTGCATTGACGTATGGATCTCATCCCCAGTGCGATCTAAAAAGCCAGTATTGATAAACACCACACGCTCTGATGCCACCCGTATACACTCTTTAAGGTTAACGGTAGTACGACGCTCTTCATCCATAATGCCCACTTTGATGGTATTACGGGCAAGCTTTAATGCGTCTTCAATTTTAGTAAACAGATCGCAGGTAAACTTCACCTCTTCTGGACCATGCATCTTGGGCTTAACGATATTGACTGAACCCTTGCGGCTGTTACTACGATTGTTATTGTTGCCTTTGAGATCGTGCATCGCAGCAAGTACAGTCAGCATACCGTCTAAGATCCCTTCAGGAACCTCTCTACCCTGTTTGTCTAACACGGCATTGATGGTCATGAGATGCCCAACGTTACGCACAAAGAGTAAGCTTCGACCCGCAAGGACCAATTTTTGACCTTTAGGATTGAGGTATATACGGTCTTCATTAAGCTGGCGGATAATCTCTTTGCCATTTTTGGATACTGAAGTCGACAAGTTACCTTGCATCAACCCTAGCCAATTACGATAGATCTCAACCTTGTCTTCAGCGTCAACAGCGGCCACTGAGTCTTCGCAATCCATAATGGTTGTGACTGCAGCTTCTACTAACAAATCACTCACGCCAGCCAGATCGCTTTTACCTATGACACTGGTAGCATCAATCTGGATCTCTATATGTAGACCGTTATTTTTCAGTAAAATAGCACTAGGGCTCAGCTTAGAACCTTGATAGCCAACAAATCGCTCTGCTTGTGCCAGTCCTGTCACATTGCCATTGTTAAGCGTTGCCTTTAACTCACCAGCGTCAATAACGTATTCCGTCACCTCTGCATGACTGGCGTTAGACAATGGAGCCGCGGTATCAAGATGCTGTTTCGCGAAGGCTATCACCTTGGCTCCGCGCACAGGATTGTAACTTTTGCTTAGCTCTGCGCCATCTTGCTCTGATATCGCATCGGTACCGTATAATGCGTCATATAAGCTTCCCCAACGCGCGTTTGCAGCATTTAGCGCGAAACGTGCATTCTTAACGGGAACGACCAGTTGCGGTCCTGCTTGCTGAGTAATTTCGGTGTCAACATTTTCAGTACTAATCGAAAAAGGTTCACCTTCTGCTACTAAGTAACCAATATCATAAAGAAATGCTTTATAGGCGTCCGAGTCAAAATCATTGCCTTTATTGCCGACATGCCATTCATCCAGCTGATGTTGCAATTGCTCTCGTTTCTCTAACAGCTGACGATTGATTGGGGAAAACTCAGTAACTATCTCTTCGAATTTAGCCCAAACCGACTTTGCATTCATTCCAGTACCAGGACACATTTCGTTTTCGACGAGGTTAGCTAACTCGGTGGCGACTTGTAGACCACCGATTTGAATATATGTTGTCATGTTTTGCCCCTGTTCATCCTTTGCACCGCTCTTAAGTTGCTCGAGCACTTATCATCCATCTATTGATTACACCTATACAGGGTAATTTTCTTTACCCTATATCAAGCAATACACATTTATCCAGTTTATAGCTGTTATTCCCACTATTCACCAAACTTATGTAAAATAGTCTTTTGGTGTAATTTAACGTCACTTTTGACTAAATACAACTGATTAGCCATTACCACGACTAAAACTATCGGCGGTTTTAGTGATCAGTTGCCTCATCCATTTATGCGCTGGATTATGCTGTAGCAAAGGGCTCCAAGCCATAGTAAGTGCGATGGGTTGTATGATAAACGGCGGTGCGACAATGCTAACACGGTCGTTATGTTCATACTGCCTAGCCATCTTACTTGGTATGGTTGCGATCAAATCTTGTTGCTCCGCCAACAAACAGGCAGCTTGGTAATGCCGAGTAAATACCGTAATACGTCGCTTAACGCCTATCCGCGTTAACGCTTCATCGACCCATCCTAACCGCTGTACATCATCTGGGTCCATACCAACACCAACGCCCATTCCCGTCTTGCTAACCCATACATGTTTGGCTTCCAGATAGCTTTCAAGTGAAAACTTCTCCAACACAGGATTCGCCTTACTTATCAGACAACTAAAGTCATCACTCCAGAGTACTTTTTGATGAAAAGATTGTGGAATACTGTCAAATCGATTGATCACCATATCGACTCTTCCTTGTTCTACATCAGGGAAATTGACGTCGCTTGGGGTCATGATATCAAGAATAATATTAGGCGCTTCAGTACGAAGCTTTGCAATAAGCGGTGGGATCAATGTCGCTTCAGCATAATCACTTGCCATTACACGGAAGACTCTTTCACTTTCTGCAGCATTAAAATCGGCACGTGGCTGTACGGCTTTTTCTAAACCAATCATTAACTCGCTTATTGTTGGCTGCAACTCTTGCGCTCTTTCAGTGGGCGTCATCCCTTGGCTAGTCCTAATTAGCAAGGGATCATCAAACAATGTCCGCAATCTTTTTAGACCATTACTCATCGCCGGTTGGCTAATTCCTAGCTTATCGGCTGCTTTTGTAACATTTCGTTCACGCAGTAAAACATCTAAATAAACCAACAAATTCAGGTCGATACGAGATATATTCATAAGATAAATACCGAGAATAGAAACTATAAATTAGACTTATTTAACCAAATCTAACTAATATTTTCAACGTAATCAATTGCCGCCAATCATATTGTTAAAGGAATATACGCATGACAAACTACAGAACTAACATCGATGAAGCCGCTACCTTGATTAATGCAGAAGGTAGTGCATGGAATGCAATCAACCCAGAATCAGTAGCGCGTATGCGGTTACAGAATCGTTTTCAAACTGGGTTAGACATCGCTAAGTATACTGCCAAAATTATGCGTGAAGATATGGACAACTACGATAAGGACACTTCGCAGTACACCCAGTCTCTCGGTTGTTGGCATGGTTTTATTGCCCAGCAAAAAATGATTTCGATTAAAAAGCATCTGCTAACCACTAAGCGTCGTTACTTATACCTTTCTGGTTGGATGGTTGCAGCGCTGCGTAGTGAGTTTGGTCCCCTTCCTGACCAATCAATGCATGAGAAGACGTCTGTAGCGGCCCTCATTAAAGAATTGTACACCTTCCTTCGCCAAGCCGATGCGCGCGAATTAGGCGGCTTATTCCGTCAGCTAGACGCTGCTAGTGCAAGTGAAAAGAGCGCGATTCAAGATAAAATTAATAACTTTGAAACTCATGTAGTGCCTATTATCGCCGATATTGACGCTGGTTTTGGTAATGAAGAAGCCACGTATCTGATGGCTAAGCAGATGATTGAAGCCGGCGCTTGTTGTATTCAGTTAGAAAACCAAGTGTCTGATGTTAAGCAATGTGGCCACCAAGACGGAAAAGTCACCGTCCCACATGTTGAGTTTTTAGCCAAAATAAACGCTGTGCGTTATGCATTTTTAGAACTCGGAATTGATGACGGAGTCATTGTAGCGCGTACCGATTCTCTGGGTGCTGGTTTGACTCAAAAGATTGCCGTGACTAGCGAAGCGGGTGATTTGGGCGACCAATACAACTCATTCCTTGAAGTTGAAGCTATCGATGCAGCCGAACTTGCAAACGGTGATGTTGTCTTTCAGCAAGGCGGACAACTCGTTAAACCTTCTCGTTTACCAAACGGACTGTTTAAGTTCCGTGCCGGTACCGGTGAAGAACGTTGTGTATTGGATTGCATTACTTCATTACAAAATGGTGCCGATTTACTTTGGATCGAAACCGAGAAGCCACACGTATCTCAGATTGGTGCCATGGTTAACGAGATCCGTAAAACCGTTCCAAATGCCAAACTGGTATATAACAACTCACCATCGTTCAACTGGACTCTCAACTTCCGTCAGCAAGTGTTTGACGCGATGAAAGAGGCTGGTCAAGATGTAACAGCTTATAACCGTGAGCAGCTGATGAGTGTCGATTACGATACGACTGAACTCGCCATTCAAGCAGATGAAAAAATCCGTACCTTCCAATCAGATTCTGCTCGTGAAGCCGGTATTTTCCATCATCTTATTACGTTACCAACGTATCATACTGCTGCGCTATCGACTGATAACCTTGCCAAAGAGTACTTTGGCGACCAAGGTATGCTTGGTTATGTCGCCAACGTACAGCGTAAAGAGATCCGCCAAGGTATTGCATGTGTTAAACATCAAAACATGGCAGGTTCTGATATGGGTGATGCTCATAAAGAATACTTCTCAGGTGACCAAGCCCTTAAAGCATCGGGTAAAGACAACACCATGAACCAATTTTAGCTAATGTCGTCTTTGGATTTACTAAGTTTTTTGAAGTGGACTTAGCCCCAAAGTAAGCTAACGCTAAAAGGCCTGCTCTAATGCAGTAATGCCGATCAGTTAGTCAATATTTGATCGGTTGACCGATCTTCTCAGCATGCGAAAATCCGAATGTATTCCTTACATTCGGATTTTTTATGGACGTATCTCAAGCACT
>NZ_JAKIKW010000040.1 GCF_023283945.1 Shewanella gelidimarina
GTGCTTGAGATACGTCCATAAAAAATCCGAATGTAAGGAATACATTCGGATTTTCGCATGCTGAGAAGATCGGTCAACCGATCAAATATTGACTAACTGATCGGCATTAAGCCATTGGCTCCCTTTTTGTTAGGCGTTTTTTTGACTAGAGCACCATCGCTGCAATCCAACCAAACACTAACAACGGAATGTTGTAATGAATAAATGTAGGAATAACACTGTCTCTAATATGGTCGTGCTGTCCATCGGCATTCAGACCTGCCGTCGGGCCTAAGGTTGAATCAGACGCGGGTGAACCAGCATCACCAAGCGCCGCTGCAGTGCCTACGAGGGCAATCGTTGCGGCAACAGAGAAACCAAAAGTAAGTGCTAACGGCACGTATATTGTGGCAATAATCGGAATTGTTGAGAAAGAAGAGCCGATCCCCATGGTAATAAACAGTCCCACCAGTAACATTAAGAAGGCAGCCAGTGCTTTGTTATCACCGATAATATCGCTAAGAGAGGTCACTAAAGTACTGACATCGCCCGTTTCTTTAACCACTGCAGCAAAACCTGCGGCAGAGATCATGATAAAGCCGATATTGGCCATCATGCGCACGCCTTGGTTAAATACATCTTGGTCGGCAACATGTTTAAGTGCACCTGAGAAGCTAAAAATGATAAAGCCGATGAGTGCACCAAAAATCATTGAACCGGTATAGAGCTGAGTGACAAGTGTGGCGATAATCGCAATCATCGCGATGGCGATATTACGCTTATTGACCCCTTCCTCTGGCTCTGCAATGAGGATTAACTCCTCTTTATATTCTCTTGGTTTTCTGTAAGTGATAAAAACGGCAATCAATAGACCAGTAATCATGCCTAAAGCGGGGAGTAACATTGCCTGTGGGATCTGAGAGCGAACGGCGTCTAAGCCATTATTATTAAGGTTTGCTAGCAATATATCGTTGAGGAAAATACCGCCAAAACCCACAGGTAATATCATATAGGTGGTTACTAAGCCAAAGGTTAATACACAAGCAACTAAACGTCTATCGAGCGACAGCTTGGACATCAAGTGTAATAAAGGCGGGATCAAAATAGGAATGAAGGCGATATGAATAGGCAAAATATTCTGTGATGATATTGCCATCGTCAAAATGGCGAATAGCAGCGCCCAACGGACTTTTTTGATGTTCTGGCTAGACTGTTCCTTACCTAAAGCACCAATCATCTTACGAGAGATAAGTGTGGTTAGCCCAGAATGAGATAAGGCTACTGCGAAAGCGCCAAGCAGTGCATAGCTCAGAGCAATTTGAGCGCCTCCGCCTAGACCGGTATTAAAGGCATCAACGGTTTGTTGTAACCCCATCCCGCCCACTAAGCCTGCAACGAGTGCGCTAATGGTAAGAGCGATAACTACATTTACTCGTGCAAGGCTTAAGCCCAGCATTAAGCAAACGGCAATGACGACAGCGTTCATAATATGGTTAATCTTTTTCTTATATTTAAAGTTGTGGCTATTTTTGCCTGTTAACAGCGTTGATGTCCAGTACCAGCGTGCTATATATTGATTTCAATGTGAGTTGTTAGATCACTGTAGCTATAATTGCGCACAAAGTGTAAATATCATCACCGCGAATAAGGGTATGCTGACGGCATATTGCGCAGTTAACACGATAATGATTTAAAAAGGTGATATTGATCTCAAATAGCTTGTGTGTCGTAAAACACTGCCTATAATGCCTTTAGATTTAAAACGAACCCGCGTTTTTAGCAATCCATAGATGGAGAAATAAAATGAGTGTATTAGTAGGCCGTCCGGCTCCTGATTTTACTGCAGCTGCGGTACTTGGTAATGGTGAAATTGTAGATACCTTTAACTTGTCTGAAGCAATCAAGGGTAAGCCAACCGTCTTATTCTTCTACCCACTAGACTTTACATTTGTATGTCCTTCAGAGTTGATCGCTTTCGATCACCGTATGGACGAGTTCAAAAAACGTGGCGTTGAAGTTATCGGTGTTTCTATCGATTCTCAGTTTACTCATAACGCATGGCGCAACACTCCGATCGACAAAGGCGGTATTGGCCAAGTTCAGTACACTTTGGTTGCAGACGTTAAGCACGAGATCTGTAAAGCATACGATGTTGAGCATCCAGAAGCCGGTGTTGCATTCCGTGGTTCTTTCCTAATTGACAAAGAAGGTCAAGTTCGTCACCAAGTGGTTAACGATCTTCCATTAGGTCGTAACGTTGATGAAATGCTGCGTATGGTCGATGCACTTCAATTCCACGAAGAGCATGGTGATGTTTGTCCAGCTGGTTGGGAAAAAGGCGACAAGGGCATGGACGCAACGACAGAAGGTGTTGCTTCTTACCTAAGCGATAATGCAGACAAGCTATAAGCTTCTGCTTTACTGTTGTTGATTGAAAGCCGCGTTTTTCGCGGCTTTTTTGTGTCTGCGGTTTGTTGCTAATACATTCGTGCATTAGGCTCGCAAGCAGCGCTTTTACTTTGATCAAAAGAAAGGTCGTGGCGCTTTGCCCATTCTTTAGTAAAGAGTCGAGAAAAAGACTACTCTTCTGATATGAATGGATTCGCGAATGCCGCGATGGCATGGTCAATGATGTTCCCGACATCAATAATACCGATTGCGGGAATAGCATGCACTGCGGATGGTGGTGTGTTTATAGTTCATTATCCGTCTCGGCATTACTGCTTCCTCGACTCTGATGCGCAATCATTTTTCCTAATAGCTATCGGCATGAGTGCCATGGGTAGTGGATAAGTGTGCGTTCCCCCCGACCGTAGACAGCGCTCACGTGAGCAGACTCACAGCTTTAACAATTAGTGAATTAAACATCACTACATAAGCAATAACGATAGTAAAATCTTCTTCCCAGGGAAAAGCAGTACCAAAACTCCTAATAAGCTTCACCTGAACGTTTTCAAAGCATCCTTATCCAGCTAGGGATGGTTTGTTCCATCGCTTCATATTAAGGTTATTTATGGTTTTTGTTGAATTGTTCGTAGTCCTCGCGTTTATCTATCTTGGTGCTCGGATCGGTGGCATCGGTATTGGTTTGGCAGGCGGAGCCGGCGTTTTGGTGCTCTCGTTATTTCTGGGCGTCGACACGGGACACATTCCGGTAGATGTGATTCTCATCATTATGTCGGTAATCGCGGCCATTGCCGCGATGCAAGTCGCCGGCGGTCTAGAGTGGCTAGTTGATCTATCAGAGACCTTCCTGCGCAAGAACCCTAAACGTATCACTTTCTACGCGCCTATCGTGACCTATTTTATGACCCTGCTGGCAGGCACCGGGCATACGGCATTTTCAACACTGCCAGTTATCGCAGAGGTGGCTAAAGAGCAAGGTATAAGACCATCGAGACCCCTTGGGATCTCGGTTGTCGCTTCACAGATCGCCATTACAGCTTCGCCGATATCGGCTGCAGTGGTATTTTTTTCCGGGATTTTAGAGCCTCTTGGTGTGGGGTATCTGACTCTGCTGGCAATCTGTATTCCCACCACTTTCATCGCCTGTATGGCCGGGGCTTTTGTCTCAAATTTTTTAGGGTGTGAGTTGAAAGATGATCCGGTTTATCAGGAACGTCTTCAAAAAGGGTTAGTTAAACTAAAGGGTCAAACTCAAAGAGATATTCTCCCGACGGCCAAACTTGCCACCTATATTTTTATCACTGCCATTGTCGGTGTCATTGTTTATGCCACTTTGATCTCTGACACGGTCAATCTTATTCCAAACCCATCTCTGGGCCGCAATGAAGCGATCATGGTGTTTATGCTTACGGCGGCAACCGCGATTGTGACATTCACCAAAATAGACGCCTCTGAGATTGCTAATGCTGCGACCTTTAAATCGGGAATGAGCGCCTGTATCTGTGTGTTAGGTGTTGCTTGGCTGGGAGACACCTTCGTGTCTAGCCATATTGACGACATTAAAGCACTCTCAGCTGATGTGCTTAATCAGTATCCGTGGATGCTTGCCGTTACCCTGTTTTTTGCCTCGATGCTGCTCTATTCACAAGGGGCGACGACAACTGCACTGATGCCAGCTGCCTTAGCCATTGGCGTGGCTCCCATAACCGCTATCGCCTCATTTGCTGCCGTGAGTGCCTTGTTTGTATTACCCACTTATCCGACATTGTTAGCCGCGGTGCAGATGGATGATACCGGTTCGACGCGTATCGGAAATATGGTCTTTAACCATCCATTTCTTATCCCTGGATTAGTCACCATATCGACCTCTGTAGGATTGGGGTTTGTCATCGGCGGGATGATTCTTTAATGAGGGAATAGCGTGAAAAAGTATGGCCAAAGGGCCAGTTAAAAACTGGCCGCTAATGTTGGACAATCATTCTTTATGAATACACTTACTCATCGTATATACCCATCTTACTTGAAGATGCTCGTTTCAGAGTCGTTGTGCTAGTTCAATTCTAGGCGCGTTAACGAAGAAATGGTTATTCCCTTTTAAGTTGGTGCAACAACGAAGTGAGCTTGCACAACGCCTTCTGCGATGGGTTTTAATGGGCTTTACTCTGTGTTATTAATTTTACCAAGGGAACGACCATTAGTGGCAATCAATGCCTTGATTAAAGCCCATTAAACTCCCACTGAACCCTGCATCTTCAAGTAGAATGGGTATAAAATTAATCAATTCGAATGCCCCAACCGATAAGCTGGCTAACAGTCAGTTCCCAATCTATTTAAGACGTTATTCATCATAAGTTAACGAGCAAAGCAGCGAACCGTCAAAGCTCTTCACTGATAAGGTGTTGTTGTGGAGTACGCCATAACTGGCAGCGTGACCGCCACGAGGCATGGTGACAGAACCTGGGTTAAACTCGATAAGGTCATCATGTTGTGCAGCAACGGGAACATGAGTATGACCAGAAACGATGATATCGCCACGACACAATCGTGGATGGTGAGCAATGTTATAGAGATGACCATGAGTCAAAAAAAGACGCCGACCATTAGGAAGCAGCACAAGGTTATAGTCAGACATGATGGGGAAATCGAGCAGAACCTGATCGACTTCACTGTCGCAGTTTCCTCTTACGGCGATGATTCTATCACCGTAACCATTCAGTAAATCTGCCACCTTGATCGGCGCATAGCCTGCAGGCACAGTATTTCTAGGGCCGGGGTTCAATATATCCCCTAATAATATCAGGTGTTTGGCGTCGCTTTGTTCAAATGCGGCGATCATTTTCTGAGTGCTATCGAAGCAGCCATGAAGATCGGAGGCAAAAAAGAGTTCCATAAGAGATACACCATAAAAAAACAGGAATGAAATACTACGCCTATTTAACCCCTTTTTCTATGAGCTAACCCGCTACTATCCTCACCTCGAGAATATAAGCCTCTCCCGTAAAATCACTACAAGTGTCATTCCTATCTCTAATCTCTTGGCAGCCTTGCCTTACTTACTGTGATTTAAGACCTGAGAGTATTTGTCCCCGCTTAACTTCATCGATTATCAGCTAGACATGTCCAGAGGCAAAAAATGCTTAACGATATTCGAACACTAATAGGCTATATCAGGGACATCTATTGCCCTTGGATGAACATATGTGATGCAAGTAATAACAATTAGATAAGATAGGATTCCCCAGAGGTCATAGTCCCTCACGACATCTGATGAAATGCTGATAGCCATCAGGAACTATATACCGAGCTGCTACACACCATGCCATTGAAAGTGATTATTGGGTTTTTTACTCACAATACCCTCATTAAACAATCGGCTAAATATCTGATCCACTTCATCTGTAGAGATATTGAGGTATTTACTGACCGCGCGCTTACTGCAATTGACCTGATTTGCAGTTAAAGCATCAAGAGCCATTTCATAAGCGCTTTTTGACATATTAGGCGCAGCGCTAACGTCTTCAACTTCACTAGAATAGTGTATCGAACTGGCTTGATGTGGTTCGAAATTACTGAGAAGGTCCGGATCCTTCAGCTCCTGAATAGAGAATGCATCGATGGTGATAGGCTTGGTGTGGCGGAACTGGTATTTGAATCGATTTTCTTCCCCTATTAATCCGACGAAGAATGCAGCAAAGAAATCGAGGAGGACAGAGAGAAAAATCACTAAGCTTAATTGAGCTGTCTGAGTCGATACATTCAAGGCGTTGGCCAGGCTATCGATCAAGCCAATGACCGAGCCTTGGCTTATCAGCGGCAAGCTGTCTCGCTCCATCGCTAATTGCAGCTGTTCGCTCCGAAGTTTATCGTTCTCTTTTTGAATACGCATAACCCCGGTTGCAATAAGTTCCATCTGAATGTATTTCTCAGCCGCGACGTTATTAAGCTCGATCTGCTTATCTATCGAGTCAATCTGCATGTTGTAAGCGTTTACTTTGCTTTGATGAACATTAGCATGCTCCTGAGCCTTGTTAGTGGCACTGTTTATTCCTCCCACTGAACCACCGATCGAGATGACGGCCAGTACAGCATAGAAGACCAAGGCCAATATCATCCCACTATAGTTTCGTCGAGCTTGACGTTCGCCCACTTCATACCAAGCAAAGAATTTACCCAACTCAAAAATCACTGCAAGTGAGCCAAACATAACTTGCATAAATGGATCATCATCGATGGATAAAAATAACAACATAGAGAACACGATTGAGGCGATGATGGATGCCCCTGTAAAGCTATAAACGCTCCACATGGCAAAATTCCCTTTCGGGTATCGAACGGCTGGGTTTTCGGTGTAAAACATAACGGACTTCTTTATCGGTGAGCGGTGAACTCAAAACCTGTCAACGGGATCGTCAGGCAAAAATGGTGCGTAAGGATATATCATAAAAACGGTTATGCCCTTATAAAACATAGCCTACCAAGTGTTCCTGCTGGAATTTCACACGCCAATTGTGTAAGTGTTTAAAAGCTGTTCAGTCGCTGCTTATTAAGCATTCGCTTTAACGCATCTATGTCCATAAACGTGTTTAGGTTTCAAACCCACAGTGACATTATTACCCGTACTCCTCGATTGCACAGAGGATCTACAATCAGTTAGCGTAGGCCTATTATTATGGGCTAACTATATTGTTAGTACAGGCTAAGTTATCGGCAGCTATGAGTGAAAAGCATAACTCGACACATCCAAAGCTAAGTCGTAAAAAGCCGACTAATTAGTGGATTTCTAAATTAGTGATGACAAGCAAAAGTATTATTTAGGCTGTGCTTCAACTTCAACTTCAACTTCAACTTCAACTTCCGAATCTGAAGCTGTTTCATCAGCAATATTTGGCCAGTCGCCTAGAGACTTCGAAAGGTTGACGATTAAACAGAACAGCTCTGCGGTGGGCTCTGTGTCATATAACGCCGAATGTGCTGCTCTATTGTCAAACTAAATACCTGCCATGGAAAAGGTTTTTGCCATTACTGTTTGGCCGATTGAAAGCTCTAAGAGACTTTGAATTGAATACATATTTAATTAGGATTATCTCTGGGCATTTTTCCGGAAGCCAAAAGTGTTTAGTGCTTAGTTGTCCTGCCACGTTTCCAGGCCTCTATCATGGTTTTAGAAACCAGTAGCCTTTCTATTCTGCTCTCTAGCTCGTTCGGGTAATTGCTATCAGCTCTTATTGCTTCTTGTGGGCTTAGTATCAGTTCTGGCGAGACTTCTGTCAGTGCATGATGACTATTAACCATTGCGATAAAAACAGTTGTACAGGTTAAAAGCAAAGCCATACTGAGCAGTATATTTATCATTTTCATGATGGGTGCCTTGTTGTTTATGATTGGGTTACGATCACTTTACTCGGCTTTAAATGTGATGATAAATTGATATATATCATTCATATTATGACTTTTAGTCATGCTCATAGGTTCTCGTTCCTCCTGCTATCACTAAAAGTCATGCATGGTATGACCTAATATGATTTTATATTCTTATCATATTTGCTTTATATTGAAGTTAGAGAGGCATAAACATGGCCTAAAGGTGAATGAAATGAATAAATATCAAATATTATCATGGTAATAGATCAGTCAGAGGGGAATGTAATGTCAGTTAAATTAGTCGCAGCAACACCAGTAGATGATGAATTACTTTGTCAGGTCATAAAGCAAGTCGGTGAAGAGTTTGGCGCTGTCGGAGAAGGTTATGGGCCATCAGATCCAGAAGTCTTGGCAATGAGCCAACACTATGGGGATGATAATAATAGTCTCTATTTAGTGGCGAAATTAAATGGAAAAGTGGTTGGCGGTTGCGGTGTTGCGCCGCTTAACGGAAGCTTGACGACTTGCGAGCTTAAGAAGCTATTCCTACTGGAAGAGAGCCGGGGCCTAGGTTTAGGTAAACAACTAACAGAGCAGTGTCTTCAATATGCCAAGACGAAGGGCTTTAAAGCGTGCTATTTAGATACGTTATCTAATATGACATCGGCTGTTCGCCTCTATGAGAAACTAGGCTTTGAGCATCTTTCGCAGCCATTAGCTCAGAGCGTACATAACGGTTGTGATGTGTGGATGAAAAAAGCATTATAGCTGCCATCACCCGCTAGCATATTCAGGGATGAATCGATGAATAACTATAAACTATTACGGCCATTACTTTCACTGCTACAGACTCGTAATTTGACTGAGTCAGCGCATGAGCTTAATGTGACTCAGTCAGCCATGAGTAGAACCTTGACCAAAATAAGGGAGGCATTTGATGATCCCATTTTGATCCGAGATGGCAAGCACTTCATCTTGAGTCAACGAGGAGAAGAGTTATTACTAGCCTTGCCTAATACGCTTGAATCCCTCGATTCGTTTTACATTAAGAAACAATTCAACCCCTCTGAATCCAGTCGACAGTTTAAAGTTGCTTATACCTCATTCCTGTCCTCATCTATTAGCGCGATGGTTTGCGGTAGATTAAGTGAAGTATCGCCTAATGTCAGCGTTGATAGTTGCTTATGGCAAACGGGGAGTTTGGCCGGTGATGATATGCAAAAGGTGGATTTAGTCGCCACTCTTGCAGACCAAATACCGGAAAGTATTTACGGTAAAAAGCTATTTAATGATTCGTACGTCGTTGTTATGGCAAGAGGTAATCCATTAGCTGATGGCAAGCTGACTCTTAAGCGTTATGGTAACGCCAAACATGTATTGGTCAACAGCATCACTGATATAAAGCTACAAGTTGATGAAGTGCTGTTTGAGAGTGGAATAGAGAGAAAAATATTAACTCAAGAAGCGTCATTTTTCTCAGCGATGAAGGTTATTGTTTCAACCGAGGCGGTGATGACTTTACCTAGGCATATTCTTAACGAATACGGTCACTTCTTTGAATTAGCAGAGCAACCTTTGCCTTTTTCTCTCGATACCCATGATTACTATCTGCTATGGCATGCGAAATACCAAAATGACCCTGAGCATAGGTGGTTTAGAGAGTTTTGCTTCCCATTAATTCAGAATTACCTGCAAGAAGTGAAGTGAGCTGTACGGGTCATAAGTTGCTTTTGATACTAGCGATAAACTTACTAGACTCTTCAATTTATCCTGTTCATTTTTTATCAAACTGAGATACCCGTTTTAAGACCGGAAAATTCACCTTTAACAGTACTAATAGCTTGGGAATTTAATATGTGGCATAAGAGCCTGATTAGTTTCCCCTCATATCGGTGTACAGATTCATTAAGCCATAAGACCACAAACATCCTACTAAATTCGTGGGGCTCCCTCAGGATCAGAGTAAACTTTGTTCTGTTGTTAGCTTACTTCTTTCTAAGAGTGAGTTGGAGCTATTGCCAAGAACACAATATGGGACAGTTTTCTGAAAGCCCTCGGTGATAGCAATTCTATGTTTTTAGTCCAAACTCAAATCCAAGCCATAAAAAAACCGCATTATTTGCGGCTTTTTAATTTAGCGGTGAAAGCTGACTCTATGACTCAGGCTTAGACTCAGCTTCTGATTCAACTTCAACTTCCGAATCTGATGCTGTTTCATCGGCAATATATGGCCAGCCGCCTAGAGACTTCCAACGGTTGACGATTAAACAGAACAGTTCTGCTGTGCGTTCGGTGTCATATAACGCTGAGTGCGCTTCTTTATTATCAAACGGAATACCCGCCATGGCGCAGGCTTTTGCCAGTACCGTTTGGCCGATGGCAAGGCCTGCGAGTGCGGCGGTGTCAAATGTGGCAAAAGGATGGAAAGGCGTACGTTTTAGACCATTACGCTCGATGGCTTGGCTAACAAAACCATGATCGAATGCGGCATTATGGGCAACAATAATACTGCGATGACATCCTGATGCTTTTTGAGCCTTTTTGACTTCTTTAAAAATCTCTAAAAAGGCTTCTTTTTCACTTACGGCGCCGCGAAGCGGGTTAGTGGGGTCAATACCGTTGAATGCCAACGCTTCGGGTTCTAGGTTAGATCCTTCAAACGGCTCAATGTGATAATGCAGCGTCTTATCTAATCCTATTACGCCGTCGTCATCCATCTTTAACATAGTGACTGCAATTTCTAATAGCGCGTCGGTCTTTGAATTGAACCCGGCTGTTTCAACATCGATAACCACTGGAAAATATCCTCTAAAGCGGTTTTTCAATTTGTTGGGGTCGAAAGTGTCAGTCATTAAATTTTCCAAAAAGTTAGCAGGTGCCTATTATGGGGCAACTGATAATGACTGTCATGTGCGTTTGGTCATTTTATACGCTAAAGAAAGATAATTTTGTGCCGATAGACTGTAGTGACTCAATTATAGAGGGTAGTTTTATGCGGCTTAGCGTTCTTTTTGCAACATTAATATGCTTACCATTTTTTGCCAGTGCTGATTTAAAGCAATATGTCGCTTCATTAGAAGAGTCACAGTGGCGTGTGAGCGGCAATAATCCGGTAATGTGCCGTCTTGAGCACGATATTCCTGCCTATGGTAAAGCAGTATTTACTAGCATTGCTGGTAAAAATCATAATCTGAACTTTACGCTGGATATGTGGGTTAAACCTGATCAAGTTACCCAGGCAACATTAATGAGTATGGCGCCGGCATGGCGACCTGGAGTGGTATCAAAAGAGATCACTGAGCTGACCTATCAAAAGTACTTTAGTGGGGAAGTACCACGCAATGCTGCATGGTCAATGTTGGCCGAACTTGAGAGCGGTATGCAACCCACGTTTTATTATGCTGATTGGTATAACGAGACCAATAAAATTGCAGTGGGTTTGTCTGCGGTAAACTTTAGACGGCAATACGCGCAATTTAAATCGTGCTTATCGACATTACTACCATACTCTTTTGAAGATATTGCTTTTACGGTGCTAACTTACGAGTCTGGCGGCACTGAGTTAACGCGTTACGCTAAATCACAAATTAGAAAGGTACAAGAGTATTTAGCTTATGATCAAAATGTTGATCTAGTCTTAATCGATGCTTACACCGATAGCTATGGTGGACGCAGTGCAAATGAAAAGGTATCGGTGCAGCGTGCTGACTCCGTTAAAGATTTGTTTGTTGCTAGTGGTATACCACAAAGTCGTATTCACACAGTGGGTCATGGTGAGCGCAGACATGTGGCATCAAACCTGACTATTAATGAGCGCGCAAGAAACCGCAGAGTAGTGATTAGAATAAGTAAGCCGCTCTAAGCGCTTCGCTGATCCAAGCTACAATGATAGGCCCTGTATGTATTGCAGGGCTTTTTTGTGATTTAGGCTTTGGTAAAAATAAGATAAAAAAAAGCCCGCTTGCATTAGCAAACGGGCTGCAAAAATATTTGATTTGCAATCAACAAATTGAAGGAAGGAAGTCAAGCTAAGAACCAGGGATGTAACTTCCGTGGATAACCACCAAAGTTTAGAGTTCTTTGTTTTCAAATCTGCTAGGCAGACACTTCCTGAAAACGAGGTAAATTATAGAGCGAGATAAGTAAACTGACAAACTAGAATAATTAAACCTAATCATTAGTTTTGCTAATGGTTGAGAAATGTTGAAATGGTAATTCTAGTGGCTTAAGTGCTGTTTTTGAGTGCTTAATCACGTTTAGTGCATAACTTAACATAATATGTAATTAATCTATGTTGCAAGATTGCTAATGAATAAAGAGTGGCATAAGGTCAGCTAAGGCGTTAACAAACTTTTGCGCTGATTTTTTTTAGTTTGTATAGTGCATCTTGAAAATGGCTATTTATGCCAACCTAATAAAAAAGCTGGCCTATTTTAGTTGTGTGAAACTACGGATCAGTGAATCAGGGATACAAATAATGCGAATTAATTTTATATTGGCCAAAAGACAGTTATTGGCTATAGGGTTAGGGATAGCCATCGTCGGCTGCCAATCTCAATCTGTTGAAGAGTCACAAGCAAAAACGGTTATTGGGGGGCAAGACAGTGTCATTGAAACCATTCATGGTGTTCAGGTTGCCGATCCTTACCGCTATTTAGAAGTCGAGTCAGATAAAACCCATCAATGGGTGAAACAACAGCAACAAGACGGTAAAGCTTACTTAGGCGCGATTGAGAACAAACAAGCTATTGTTGATCGTATTACTGAACTGTGGAATTTTGAGAAGATCTCTGCGCCAAACGAAAAGGGTAGCAATACCTTTTACTATCGTAATAATGGCCTGCAAGCGCAGTCGGTTTTATTTGTGAAAGATGTAACGGGTAACGAGAAGGTTTTGTTAGACCCAAATACTTTTTCATCTGATGGCACAATTGCGCTGTCGGGGACATCGGTAAGTGATGATGGTAAAACGCTAGCGTACGGTGTTTCTAAGTCAGGCTCTGATTGGCAAGCATGGCACTTTGTGGATATTGCTACAGGAGCCAAGTTAACGGATCAGTTAGATTGGATTAAGTTCTCAAGTGCCGTGTGGAATAGCGATAACAGTGGTGTCTATTATGCCCGCTATGATGCTCCCAAAGGGGGGAATGCGCTCGCCGATGTTAACTTTAATCAGAAAGTGTATTTTCATAAAATAGGCAGCAGTCAGGCAGAAGACACCTTGGTATATGAAAGACCACAAAATAAAGATTGGGGTTTTGGGATTGAAGTGACAGATAAAGGTGATTACCTGCTGCTTTATATCTCTCAGGGGACAGACAGTCGTAATCGATTTTTTTATAAGTCATTAAAAGAGCCGCAAGCCGAGGTGGTTGAACTTATTCCAGACTTGGAGGCGGAATACAGCTTTATTGGTAATGATAAATCGACGTTCTACTTTAAGACCGATTATCACGCGCCAAACGGCAAAGTGATTGCCATTGATGTGAATAAAAGCAGCAAGGATAATTGGAAAACGATTATTCCTGAGCTTAAAGATCCAATAAGTAATATTGCAATCGTTAATGATCACATTGTTGTGAGCTACCTGCATGACGTTCTGGGTAAATTAACGATTTACAGCATGAATGGCGACAAGCGCCAAGATGTCGCTTTACCGGGGAAAGGCAAGATAGCGGGGCCTTATGGTAAACGTAGTAAAGATTATTTCTACTATGTCTTTAATAGTTACACTCAACCGCAAACCACCTATAAGTTTGATTTTAAAACGGGTAAGTCGATACTTTATTCAAAGCCTACTGTCTCATTTGACCCTGAAGATTACACATCAGAGCAAGTTTTTTATACCAGTAAAGACGGTACAAAAGTACCAATGATGATCTCATACAAGAAAGGGATTAAGAAAGACGGCAACAATCCAACCTTGCTTTATGCCTATGGTGGGTTTGCTATTTCACTCACCCCGCGCTTTAGTCCTGCCAATATAGCTTGGATGGATATGGGCGGTGTTTATGCGGTGCCTAACCTTCGTGGTGGCGCTGAATACGGTGAAAGCTGGCACCAAGCAGGCATGTTCGACAAAAAGCAGAATGTATTTGACGATTATTACGCCGCGGCCGAATACTTGATCAGTGAGAAGTATACCAATAGTACTAAGCTTGGTGCTTACGGTCGTAGCAATGGTGGTTTGTTGATGGGCGCGGCATTAACTCAGCGTCCAGAGCTTTTTGCTGCAGTGCTGCCAGCGGTAGGTGTGCTGGATATGTTACGTTTCCAAAAGTTCACTATTGGCTGGGCTTGGACCAGTGAATATGGCAGTGCCGATAACGCTGAACAATTCCCTGCACTTTATGCTTATTCGCCATATCACAATGTAACAGCACAGTCTTATCCAGCCACTATGGTGATGACTGCAGATCATGATGATCGAGTTGTACCACTGCATAGCTTTAAGTTTGGTGCCATGCTGCAAGAGAAACAACAAGGCGATGCGCCAGTGATCATGCGAATAGAGTCTAAAGCGGGCCACGGCGCAGGTAAGCCTACCGCAATGAAAATTGACGAGTTTGCTGATATCTACAGTTTTTTATGGCATAACTTTGGGTTAAATGTGCCTGCAAAAATAGCGCAGTAAGTGTTAATTTAAGTTGATTAAAAAGGGAAGCTCAGGCTTCCCTTTCTTTTGCCTGAAAACGATAGCCAAGGCCACCTCGTTGTAGCATTCGCTTAATAAGGAATCACCTTGCCTACGGCCAATGCGCCGTGAATTGAACTGGCGCAACATCTCTGCAACGCGCCTTTTTAAGTCGTTTGGGTATGGATGTAATAATTCGTTAAGATTATTAACAAAATTTTATGAAGAAGCGGTTGGGTTATCACATATCGCCATTCACAATTGCATATTGGCTAGGTATAGTAGTCCTCTTATTTTATCTCATTAAATGGCGATATCATTATATGTTTCGTTGGCCTATTTCCGTTTATTACGAAGATACTGATGCTGGTGGCGTGGTTTATCACGCAAATTATTTAAATTTTTTTGAGCGTGCACGAACTGAATGGTTAAGGGCGATGGGTGTGAGTCAAACTGCACTACTTGCCGACGATATAGCCTTTGTTGTAAAGCGTGCCGCACTGGATTTTTGTAAAGCTGCGCGCTTTGAACAGAACCTTATGGTCGAAACCGAGGTCATACAACTTAAGAAAGCGTCGTTGGTGTTTAAACAGCGTTTAATTGATGAACAGGGCGTTACGTATTGCGCGGCTGAAATCTTAGTTGCCTGTGTCGCATTATCGCGTATGAGACCCCGAGCCATTCCCCAAAATATTGCCCAGGAGTTTAACGGTGGAAGCTGATATTTCTTTTATTGGATTATTTTTACAAGCAAGTCTTTTAGTTAAATTTGTTATGTTGACCTTGCTTAGTCTGTCTATTGCCTCATGGGCAGTGATTATTCAACGCCGAAAATTATTGACGGCCACAAAAAGCGAAGCGCTAAAATTTGAAGATAAATTTTGGTCAGGTGTTGATCTTAATAAACTCTATCAAGAGCTTTCAGCTCGGCAGGACCGGAATGTAGGTCTTGAAGCATTGTTTGTTACTGGCTTTAAAGAGTACTCCCGTTTGAGCAAATTAAACGGACGAGTACCTGAAGCGATTATGGATGGCAGCTACCGTGCTATGCGAGTATCTCTTTCTCGTGAAATGGAAAAACTCGAAACTCATTTACCTCTACTAGCAACCATAGGCTCAACTAGCCCTTATATTGGACTGTTTGGTACGGTTTGGGGGATCATGAACTCCTTTATCGCCCTTGGTGCGGTTGAAAATGCCACGCTTGCCATGGTTGCGCCAGGTATTGCAGAAGCGTTGATTGCCACCGCAATGGGTCTGTTTGCCGCTATTCCTGCTGTTATTGCGTATAACCGCTTCTCAACTCAAGTGGATAAGATTGAAATGTCTTACGCCAACTTTATGGAAGAGTTCTCCAGCATTTTGCATCGCCAAGCATACAGTGAGAAGGAACAGGCATAATGCAACAAGGCTACCAAAGGAAGCGCCGTCGTCCAGTCGCTGAAATTAACGTGGTGCCCTATATCGATGTGATGTTGGTACTATTGATTATTTTTATGGTGACAGCCCCGATTGTAACTCAAGGAGTTAAGGTTGATCTGCCCCAAGGTGCTGCTGAGTCTTTACCCGCAGACAGTAAGCCGCCAATCGTTGCGTCAATCGACGCTATGGGCGAGTACTACTTGGATATAGGCAGCTCGAGCACCAAAGAGGTACTTGAACTTGAAGAGGTTGCTACTCGAATTGGCGCGATTATTCAATTAGAGCCCGAACGTCCCGTTGTTGTTAAAGCTGACCGCAGCATTGCTTATGAAAAAGTGATCCAATTGATGGTGACACTGCAAGGGGCTGGCGTACCGTCTGTTGGTTTGATGACCGATTCGCCGGAGGATAAGTAGTGGCGACTAAATCTGATTTAACCCTTCCAGTATCAATTTCAGCTGGGATTCATATTGGCGTGATAGTTGTTCTAGCCTTAGGGATAGATTTTTCCGAAAAACCTAAACCCCAGCCTCAAGCCAGTGCCCCGGCAGTGCAGGCAGTGGTGATTGATCAGCGAAAAGTGGCCGAGCATGTTGAAAAGTTAAAAGCCCAGAAGCGTGAAGCTGAACGTAAAGAGAAAGCGCGTCAAGATAATGCGGATAAGCGCGTACGTGATGCCAGAAAAGAGCGCGAGCGCGAACAAGCACAAATTAAAAAATTAGAGAAGCAACGTAAGCAAAAAGAGATTGAAACAAAAAATGCTAATGACGCCGCCAAAGCCGCCAAGTTAAAGCAGAAACAAGAAAACGAGAAAGCGGTAAAGGCTGAAGCTGATCGTAAGCAAAAAGATAAGGAACGTAAAGCCTCTGAAGATGCCGCAAGAAAAGCGGCTGATAAGCGTAAAGCGGAAGAAGCCAAGGCTAAAAAAGCAGAAGATGAACGTAAGCGTAAAGCGGAAGCAGAGCGTAAACGTAAAGCAGAAGAGCAAGCGCGACGAGAACAAGAACAGATGATGCAAGATGCATTGGCTGCAGAGCAGGTGGCGCTGTCGCAAACGCGTAATAAACAGGTCACGAGTGAAGTTCAGCGTTATACCTCAATGATTAGAGCGACGATTCAGCGCAATTTAGTGGTTGATGAATCTATGCGAGGGAAAAGCTGCAAAGTCTTTATTCGTTTAGCCAATGATGGTTTTGTTACTGCAAGTAGGATTTTGGACGGAGATAGCGTTGTATGCCGAGCCACTAAGGCGGCAATCAACAAAGCTGGCCGTTTGCCGGTGTCGAATGAGCCTGATGTATATAACAAGCTAAAAGAAATTAATTTAACAGTTCAACCCGAGTTTGATTAAAGGAGTCACATGAAGATTTTTGGGAAATGGTTACTGGTAAGCCTGCTAATTTGTTGCATGCCTGCTAAAGCGGCATTAGATATCGTTATTACCGAAGGGGTTGATGCTGCAAGACCTATAGCCGTTATTCCTTTTGTTTGGCAAGGTACTGGCCCGATGCCGTCACAGATCTCTGATATTGTTATGTCAGATTTAGCACGTAGTGGCACATTCAGCCCATCAGATGAATTGAGCTTGCCACAGCGAAATATCAGTACGTTGGCGCAATTTGATGCTAAAGCTTGGATGGCACAACCTGCTGAAGCGGTCGTCATGGGATCCGTCAAGCCTTATGGCGCTGATAAATACCTGGTGAGTTTTGAGCTAATCGACTTGGTAAAAGCGCAATTACAATCCGATATGGGCCCACAATCTGCAAAAGAGTTAGTGATTGATAGTCGCGAAACCGTGATCAGCGCGGAACAGTTTAGACAGTATGGGCATCGTATTAGTGATGTTGTTTACGAGAAGTTGACGGGTATTCGCGGCGCATTCTTAACACGTATTGCTTATGTCGTTGTCAAACATGGCGAAAAATCTCCTTATCAGTTGATGATCTCCGATTATGATGGCTATAACGAGCAGATGTTGTTACGTTCACCAGAGCCATTGATGTCACCTTCATGGTCCCCTGATGGGCAGGAACTAGCCTATGTAAGCTTTGAGAACCGTAAAGCTGAAGTGTTCGTGCAAAATATTTATACTCAGGCGCGTAAAAAAGTCACCAGTTTTAACGGTATTAATGGTGCACCAGTGTTCTCGCCTGATGGGAAAAAGCTGGCCGTAACGCTTTCAAAAGATGGTCAGCCTGATATTTATGTGGTTGATATTGCAACGAGTGCACTAAAGCGAGTCACCAATCATTACGCCATTGATACCGAGCCTTCTTGGTTTCCAGACGGTAAGTCATTGCTACTCACTTCAGAGCGTGGCGGACGCCCTCAGCTATACAGAGTCTTTTTGGATTCAGGTAAGATTTCTCGATTAACGTTTGAAGGTGAGTGGAACCTAGGTGGTTCAATTGCACCCGATGGACGCAGTATTATTTTTGTGAATCGTACCAACGGTAAATACAATATTGCAAGAATGGATCTTGAAACACGATTTATGCAAGTTTTGACGAGTACACGACTCGACGAATCCCCAAGCCTAGCACCCAACGGTACTATGGTTATTTACGGAACAACATACCAAGGTAAACAAGTCTTGGCGGCGGTTTCTATGGATGGACGATTTAAAGCCAGACTACCAGCCGGTCAAGGTGAAGTTAAATCACCTTCTTGGTCACCATTTCTCTAACTATAAAGATTAAGGATTTTAAAATGGATCTGAATAAGCTATTTAAAGCCATGTTAGTCGTACTTCCTATTATGGCTATCAGTGCCTGTAGCTCGACTTCTGAGTCTGAAACAGATGCAACTAGTTCTACTGGAACATCAACAAGTGAATCTGCTAACAATGGTGTAGAAACAGGCGGTGTAGCGCCAGTATTAACACCACAAGAACAGCAGCAACTAAAGTTTCAAGAACTAAGAAAAGAACACATCATCTATTTTGATTTTGATCGCAGTTCAGTTTCTCAGCAATTTGCTGAAGTGTTAGAAGCCCATGGTGATTATCTTGTTGAACATCCAAATGTTCGAGTGATGATTGAAGGCCATGCAGATGAGCGCGGCACGCCTGAGTATAATATTGCACTAGGCGAACGTCGTGCTAAAGCCGTTGCAAAGTACCTGCAAGGCATGGGTGTTCAGCCTAGCCAGATGAGTATTGTTAGCTATGGCGAAGAAAAGCCAATGGATCTTACTCGTACAGATGATGGTTTTGCTACAAACCGTCGTGCAGTGCTTGTATATTAATTTTAGGTAAAAGGTTTACCCTATGAAATACGCCGTGATATCAGCGGCAATCATCCTTGCGAGTGCAGCTCATGCTGCACCTGCACCAGTTGAGGATGTTGCTGGTGGCTCTTCAGACGACAGAGTGGCTCGTCTAGAGCGAATTGTAAAAGCTAAACAGCAAACTGAATTTGCTATGCAGCAACGTTTAGAAACTTTGCAACAAGAAGTCCTCGACTTGCGTGGATTAAGTGAGCAACAGTCTTATCAAATTGAGCAGATGCTGCAAAGGCAACGTCAGCTTTATGAAGATATTGCTAATATCTCAAGTAAGCCTGCGGTACCTATGGTAGCAAGCAGTAATAGTTCTCCGACTGCAAGTTCAAGCTTGGGCGAGACTGCCAGTTATGAGCAAGCTGTAAATTTAGTGCTGAAAGAGAAAAAGTACGAAGCTGCTATTCCAGCATTTGCCCAGTTTATAGAAAAATATCCAAATTCTAGCTATGCTCCTAATGCTAATTACTGGTTAGGTCAGCTACTCTATAATAAGAGTGAGTTTGTTAGCGCGGCTAAAGCGTTTACAACCGTCGTTGATAAATTCAAAGATTCCGGTAAGCGCGGCGAGAGTTTAGTCAAGCTGGGAATGATTTCAGAGAAGACTGGCGATAAAGCAAAAGCGAAAGCCTATTATCAAAAAGTTGTTAAGGAATATGCCAACAGTGCAGCGGCGCGTATTGCACAGCAGCAACTTTCAGCACTTTGATGACGATTTATTCAAAAAACAATCTCTTAGGCTGTTTTTCATGCAAACGATAAAAAATGATTGATTTGCGCTTGCATGAGCAAATGAAAAAGGTATTATAGGCGCCCTCAGAGAGACACCGTCTTTCGGGGGTATCTAAACGAATTATTTGGTTAATCTAAATTAAGCGTTAAAGATACTAGCAATACCAGAAAGGGCCGTTAGCTCAGTTGGTAGAGCAGTTGGCTTTTAACCAATTGGTCGAAGGTTCGAATCCTTCACGGCCCACCACTTCTGAGGTGGATTTGCTTCAAGGCAAATGAATTCAGAAAAGCAATACCAGAAAGGGCCGTTAGCTCAGTTGGTAGAGCAGTTGGCTTTTAACCAATTGGTCGAAGGTTCGAATCCTTCACGGCCCACCACTTCTGAGGTGGATTTGCTTC
>NZ_JAKIKW010000041.1 GCF_023283945.1 Shewanella gelidimarina
ATGGAATTCAGAGCCTGCATCTAAGGTCATTTGCAGTGCTTCTACTGCATGCGAAGCCACGTGACGAAGTAAAGCTTCATCAGCGATACCACGGCCAGATTTAAGCTGATCCGCGACCATGCGGTCAACTGAATCTTGAACGCCTTCAGTCTTTTGCATTGGCGTACCAGGCGCAGCAAACAAACCACCATTAATGGCTGAGTTACCGCCAAAGTACGACATTTTTTCAAAAATATGTACGTCTTTTGCGCCTTTGCGTGTGGCTTCAATCGCCGCCGCTAACCCCGAAAAACCGGAACCAATAATAAGGACTTCAACTTCTTTGTCCCATTTAACACCATCCGCTTTCTCAGAAATGGCCATTGCAGGTGCAGCCATTGCGACACCTGCTGCAGCTCCCATTCCCTTAATGAAATTGCGGCGTCCTAGCAGATCTTTATTGCTCATCTGTAATCATCCATAGTTATAATCGACAACGAGATCATAATGCTGGAATCGATTCCAAAATGAGAGTTGCAATATGGTTTACAAAATACAACGCATTTGTAATCAAGAAGTTAAAGGAAGGTTCCATATTTTTGTTTTTAGGGATATTAACTGAGTTTTGGATTTGGTTCCAAATTGTGATATGGCGACAAAGCAAGCAAGTAGAAATGATAGCTGTACATTGAATCATAGGTAATCACCCTCGCCTCCACCTCCTAACGGTCAAAGAAAGCATGCCTGTTTACGCATTCTACTCACCACTAACCCAAAGCAATTAAGCTGTTGATAAGTAACACCTAAAAATAACTTGCGATAAGTTATTGGTAACGCGATTGATCACATACTTTGATTCGCCAAATAAACAGCTAAGAGATAAAGCTTCAGCTTTAATGACGAGTAAGTCATGCGGAATTTTAAGCCGAAAGAGATCAAAAGAGCCTGCTGTAAGTGATGTTAAGCATGTCCAAAGTACGGGTTACATGTAATACACAACTGCACATACCGATACATATGTAACATGTCCAGCTCGGACTAATCTCAATATCAGAGGATTGCAAAATGCTGTCTGCAACTGAATTCGCAATAAATAAAAGCTGGCTCGGCGATGGCGAACAACATCCTATTTTAAAGACAGTTCGGTCTATCACTGTATAGTGCTATCTTTCAACAAAACTTGGACGGTAACGACCGGAATAACACTGGGTTTAAAGCACAATATTTAAATCAAATGAAGAAAATACCACAAAAATAGAGTGTTACCATAAAGCCATTGGGCTAGGCTAGTTACAAAAAATAGAAGAAGCGCAACGATTAACCTCGGCAGTTAAGCCATTTTGGAGCACGGTGTGGCTTGTCACGCTAGCCATCCCTATAAACGATAACTGTAAACAATACCTATAAACATCACTTCTGCATAAGAGCAAACTTTTCAGCTAATTGGGCTGCCTGCGTAGGCATATTAGCTTCCTTAAATAACTCGATAATGCACTCTGCGGTACATAATCCGCCATCCACTTGGTTGCGCCTGAGGGTAAACTGCGAGTCATGCTTTGAAGATATCGAATATTTCTGCGCATTTTTCAAATAATCACTTCGGCGCAGCATCTTTCGTGCTTCTTGCCATGTCGCATCAAGAATGACTAAGGTTGATGGCATTGCCGGTTCACTTTTCTGTTCATCATGCTCGACACTTGCGGGTTGGCGGCGTTTTTCTGAAGAGCTAACTAAGGCGGCTAACTCTGAAGGACTTTCAACCTCTTCTGGAAATAACAGCGCACAATCAGCTGTTTGTAATTGTTTAACCAGTGCGGCATCGGGCGAGGTTCTTGCCCATATGATCCGTGTGCAAATGTCAGGGAAGCATTCAAGTGCTAATTGCCCTGTGTTACTTGGACGTGTCACTTCTCGCTCATGAGTTAGTAGAATGATTTGCAATGTCTGTACTCAAAAAAATATCCAGCCAGATTATATCCCAAATGACCTCGAAAAACAGGATTCAGGATGTGGAGAAGTAGCAGAATTAAGATCGTTAATTGCAGCTTTATTAATAACATTTCCACCGTCAGTGGTGCTCTTATGAAATCACAGCACGCGTTATTCTAAGCTCTAGTATCCTCGGTCACGGCTACTGCATTACGGATTCTGAACGCCCTTTGCTAATATTCAAGTCACGAATACTTAAGTCACGAATGCTTTGCTCGCCAATACACAGAACATGAATAAAACGCGTATTTAATTGACCCTATTATCAAATGAATAATCGTCATTAATGAAAGTCTCTTGAACGTATAGCAAGCTCATTTAATTCATCCGACATATCATGTAATTTGCCCGCCACCACATGAGTCACGCCTGATTTCCTCTCTAATATGCCGCTGACCTTCATGATTTTAGATACCAAATATGCCTGTCGTTGCGATCTTGCTGTTGCGCTCCAAACCACCAAATTCACATTACCGGTCTCATCTTCTAGGGTAATAAACGTCACCCCTGACGCCGTGCCAGGTCTTTGCCTGCCAACGACCAACCCAGCCACAATAACCACTTGTCCGCTTCGACAATCATCCAGCTGTGCTGCCGTTAAACAATGCTGTAGACAAGGTTTATCTCGTAATAAATGCATTGGGTGCTGACCCAGAGTAAGTCCCGTATAGGCATAATCAGCTTGCATCGACTCCGCCAAACTTGGACTAGGCAGTTGCACGGTTTCATCGCTATAAGTACTCGACTTGCGGTTATCACTAGGGTTTGCACTCGGCTTAGAATGGGCGTTATCTGTCATTTCGGCGGTATCAAATAATGGCAAACTCGGCTGGCAAGCAGACAGTTGCCAACGCACTTGATGTCGATGCCCAGCGATAGTGACAAACGCATCTGCACTGGCGAGCGTTTCCAGTTCATGGCGAGCAATGCCTAATTGATAAATCTGATCGATATGAGAGAAACCTTGCTTTGGTCGCTGCTCTATCAATTTATCTAGCTCTTTTTTATTTAGCCCTTTGACCAACCGAAAACCTAACCGTATCGCCTTAGCATCATGATCTGTAGCCACTAATGTATGTTGCCACTGGCTGTGATTGATGCATACAGGTAACACTATAACCCCGTGGCGCTGTGCATCTTGGATCAATTGAGAGGGACTATAAAACCCCATTGGTTGACTGTTTAATAATGAGCAGCAAAATGCCGCGGGATAATGATACTTAAGGTAAGCAGACACATACGCCAATAATGCAAAGCTTGCTGAATGAGATTCTGGAAAACCGTATTCTCCAAAGCCCTTTATTTGCTTATAGATCTGTTGTGAAAACTGGGCTGAATAGCCTCGCCTTTGCATGCCGTTGAGTAGCTTATCTTCAAACTGCAGTAACTCACCGGATCTTTTCCAGCTGGTCATCGCTCGTCGCAGTTGATCTGCTTCGCCACCGGAAAAGCCTGCTGCAACCATGGCGAGCTGAATCACTTGCTCCTGAAAAATAGGTACGCCCATTGTTCGAGACAGTACAGATTCTACCTCTTTACTGGGGTAAGTGACCTTCTCTAAACCATCTCGACGCTTTAAATAGGGGTGCACCATATCGCCTTGAATAGGCCCAGGGCGGACAATAGCAATTTGCACCACTAAGTCGTAATAACAACTTGGCTTGAGCCGTGGCAGCATTGACGTTTGCGCTCTCGATTCGACTTGAAACACACCTATACTGTCACCACGCTGTAGCATGTTATAAACAGCTGCTTGCTCCCACTCCACGTGATCCATGGTAAAACGATGCTTGGGTGTGCTGAGCAGATCAAAACATTTTCTGATAGCGGTCAACATCCCCAGCGCCAGTACATCCACTTTGAGTAGCCCTAAGCTCTCTAAGTCGTCTTTATCCCACTGAATAACGGTTCTATCGGCCATCGCTGCATTTTCAACGGGCACCAGTTCACTTAATGGGCCTGAAGAGATAATAAAGCCACCCACATGCTGCGATAAATGTCTCGGGAAGCCTAAGATACTCTGCACTAATGGCAACAAATATTTGCCCATACCTTCGCGAGGTATCAAGGATTTGTGTTGTAACTGAGTTAACCAGTCAACCTCGGTATCACGCCTATCAATACTGTGTAGCATGTGGTCCAAGTGTTGTTTATCGATGCCGAGTGCTTTGCCAACATCTGCCAGCGCACTTTTAAAACGGTAACTTATTACTGTTGCTGTCAGCGCTGCCCGCTCTCGACCATACTTGCGATAGATATATTGAATGATCTCCTCACGGCGTTCATGTTCAAAATCAACGTCTATATCAGGAGGTTCGTTACGCTCTTTTGAGACAAAACGCTCAAAAAGCATGTTCACCTTGGTGGGATCGACTTCGGTGATCCCTAAGCAGTAACACACCACCGAATTAGCCGCAGAGCCTCGGCCTTGATGCAAAATTTGCTGCGATTTAGCGTATTGCACGATGTCGTAAATGGTTAAGAAGAAATACTCGTATTGCATCGCTTTAATCAAAATGAGCTCTTTTTCATACTGCAATGTCACACTCGTTGGAACATGGTTATTAAAGCGGCGCATCGCCCCCTTATAGACCTCTTGCGCTAAATATTGATCCGCTGACAATCCACTTGGTACCACCTCACTTGGGTACTCACATTTAAGTTCATCAAGGCTAAACTCACACTGCGCAGCGATGTTTAAGCTGTTATCAATCCACGTCTTTGGGTAGCGTTTATAGATTGCACTCATAGGTTTAAGTGCCGTTTCGGCATTGGCGAGTAAGCGGTCACCCGCTTGTGAAAGTTCAGTGCTATAACGGATACAGGTCAGTATGTCCTGTAATTTTTGCCGTTGCTCGCAATGCATACGCACATTACCTGCCGCAACACATTCCATCTTTAACTGACAGGCTATTTGGGTCCACAATTGGATTTTTAAGGCCTCTCCCGCCACTAAACTACGCTCCATCAGTAGATAACAGCGCTGAGCAAAAAAATGGCGAATAGACTGACCAATCGCAAGCACCTGGGTTTGATAAGTCTCAAGTTGCGGTGATAAATCGCCTAGTTCACTGCGGATGGGGTTGGGTGAGGTTGGTTGCCATAATAAAATGGTCTGCTCTAAGCCCTGCTTAAGCTCACTAAATTGCAATTGATATTCGCCTTTCGCTGCCCGGCGACGGCTGTTTGTGATCAATTGACTGATCTGTCCATAACCTCGACGGTCCATGGCAAGCAGCACAAATTTACCTTCTGCGAGTTGAAATTCAGCGCCCACCAGCAATTTGAGCTTATGCTTTTTGGCAGCCTCATGTGCTTTGACTATGCCCGCAAATGAACACTCATCTGTAATCGCAATCGCTTGATACCCCAGTAACGCAGCTTGTTCGACCAACTCGTGCGGGTGAGAAGCTCCTCGAAGAAAAGTGTAATTAGAGATGGCATGTAGCTCCGCGTACATTAGCCAAACCACCCATGTAAGAAATAGCCGTTACCGTCTTTAAAAACCCAACATAATCCGCCTTGCTGATGACTCGCTATATAGTAGTCACGGCATACTTCAGGCTCTTGCCACCATAGTGTTTGCAACCGTTCAGGCCCTTTTAACAGCTCAATCGTCTCAATCGAGATCATCTCTGGTGTCACCAATAACCAGCTTGGACGGCACGCTCCTACATTTAGCCCGCTACTTGAATGGCCAATACCTGAGAGTTGTTGCAATGACTTGAGCACGGGACGATGTTCATGACCCGTGGTGGAAAGATCAGTTGCTTGCCAAGCCTCTTCGGGTAAATGAGCTGAGGTAACCTGTAGTCCTTTCACTTTATCTCCCCCTAGTCTTGCTTGCAGTAGCGCCATCAGGCGCTTCGCCTTCTCTGAACGTTGCCCTTGAGCTGCCTGTTGTCCAAACCAGTTATCGTTAGCAATAACCATAGGCACAAACTTGTCGACAGAAATCGCCATTTCCACCACAGGCTGATATAAGGTGATGCGCTCTAGTTGCATGCGGCATAAACTTAATAAGTGATCACTGCGGTGCTCGGCAAAGGGGTACTCAATAATAATATCTAGCGAACTGCGGTCACTATCACGGTAGTAAAGGGTCAATTTAAGTTGTTGAATTGCGAGTTGCCGTTGCTGTAAGTAACTCCCCATCTCTTTCAGCATTCTGCCTAACGGAAAAACAATTCCTTGCATTAATTCAACCTCATACAACAAGGCCAGTTTTTGCAGATATGTTTCCTCAGGTTCAAAATAAGTCAACGGGTGTGGTAAAGCCCCCGATACTCTTGCCAGCAGTTGCAGCAGCTTTGGCCCAAACCGTCGTCCCAGTTCCTTATCGGGTAAAGCGCACAATGAGGCAAAAGAGCTGATGCCGATATCAAGAAAGCTTTGCTTTAAAAAAGGCGAAATTGGGAGTAAAGCAACGGGTAACTGATTGAGTAACCCATGACTCTTATCAGGATTAAGGTAATCGTTTTGCTCACGGGGGATATTGGCTTTTATGTTAGCATTATGGTGCTTGTTAACTGTCGGCGGGGGCTGATGAAAAGTACTGCGACTCCCAGTATCTATGTGATGCAGGTCACTATTTGTGACGGCTACCGTCGTGATTGAAGATTGCTGCGCCAACAACTGCGCCGCTAAAGGCGTTTTACCTATCGCAAGTGACACCTCTAAACCATGGCTTTTGGCTCGTTGATCATATTGCTCAATAAGCTTATCAATACCATTGAAAATCAGCGCCATTGAACTGACTTCAAGCAGCAAAGTGTTACATACAAACTCATCCACATCTAACTTGGTACTTGAGCGGCCAGCTTTGAGTGCGTCATGCACTAATGCGCATCGCAAGGGAACCACGCGCGCACTAAATTCATAACTCCATTGGCACAACCAGTCTGAAGCCTGCTGACTAATGGAGCTGTCGAACTCCGCTAACATCACCGACGGCATTAGGCTTTGCGCGGTAGAAAGACTCATCCCAACCGTCACCCCAGCTTGTTGACTCACCGCGTCAAGTGCCAGAACGTGTAAAGACTTAGGGTCATACAATAGTACTTCAGCGCTTTGATTTAGCTCATTGCGGTAACAGAAGTATTGTAGTGCCCACTGTGGGTAATGAGCTGCTAGCCATAACATATCAATTAACGACCGGCGACGCTTAATGCATTTTATCAGGAGTTGTGGGCGCACCTTGCCCCAAAGTTTTATAGGACTCAGTCCATGCCTCTTGAGCAGAGTCGACATAAGGTGTGGTAAGCGATTTATCACTGCGACACTGCCCTGTATGCAAAGCCTCTGAATGCAATGTATCTGTTACTGACGCAGTTTGTGCGATTGAATACGACACCCACTCACTAAAAGCGGTTTTCAGAGAACTTTTCGATTGCAGGCATAGGCTACGCGTCGATTGCAGGCTTAAGCTACGCGTTGGTTCAAACTGTAACGAGAAATGCGCTTCTTGCTCAGGCTCAACAGCATAATTGATAACGGAAGCTGAATTGATTTTGTCCTCCGTTATCACAGTGTTTACAGCCAATATAGTACCGCCAGTAATACTGAGATGATGGCTAGCGACGGTCATCACGGCATCATTCGCATTAGGTAAAACTCGATGAGCGGCTTTAAGCGGTAATATAGGACTGTTGATTATCGCGCTATAATTCGCCAGCCCTTTAACCGTGGTCACCTGCACGTTGCCCCGCTGTTGGGCAAATACATCGAGATGACGTGAGGCGCTGTCGAATAAGTTGTCATTAAGCACTGTGTTATCCATTACGCAAGCACTGACACCCAATAGACTTTCTTTTAAATGAGGCACTAGCAAGGGTAAACTAAATACCGGGCTAGGCCAGCCACCGCGGCGTTTAATAATATTAACTTCAGTCATTCCTAAATGACTGTTTGAAAACCGGGTTAAGTCTGGTTGTTGTTGCTCAACAAACTTTGGCACCACGCCCAACATTGATGCTTCTATGACAGTGGCTTGTTTGTTATCGCCCTGATAACGATTGTGACTGCCATTGGATTTTAACGCTGAAAAGCACTGTCTTTGTAGCACTAAGCGTAAATTCACTGGGTGTGACTGCTGTGCATTACGTGTTGGTAAATAGAGCATACACAAGGCCTGGCCTTTCTCTGCTGCTAACTGTAGCCGTCTCGCCTCCGTGGTCGACAAGTTCTCTAGCCACGCTAAGACCAAGGGAACGCTGCCACTTGCTAACGCTTGTTCAATAGCCCATAACCGCTCTTTTCGCTGTTCTGTATCGATCCAAATCAAGCGGTCTGTATTCAACCCTTGTTGTAATAGTGCTTGAGGCGAAGGTATGTGAGGCGGTGCCACCAGCATTACCATTGCATCATTAGCGTGTGTCGATGACACACCATGGCTTATCAGTTGTTTCAATAAAGGCAACACGATACTGAGTTCACCTTGACCCACACCATCGCATAAAATCTCACACACCCCGATTTGCGGCCAGCCATTATCAGCAAGGTTGTCATCTAACAACGAAAAACCGGTTGGATAGGCCACATGTTGCTGTTGCCACTGCTGTCCACGCCAAATGTCTTGCCGCGCTAACAATTGATTGATAGCGCTCGCGCTGGCTGCTGTATCGTTGACTCGCTGAGGTGTGGTAATCACTGGCTTTCGGAAACTGGCGTTATCAATCTGCTCTGACGCTTCTTTATCTTGTAATACCGAATGTGCCTTTGCGCTTGAGTGCCCCATGTTTCCACCTTTTTGTTGTGATAAAAGCGTACTCATCATTTGAGGACCTACCCTTTGATAACAGGCGTTGTGATCCTTAAACTCAAATACTGTATATACGTACAGTATAATTATCTTTATTGAGATCGCAAGCACTCGATTACGATCCGTAAGCCAAAAAAAAACGCCCCTCTATTGAGGGGCGTTAATAATACTTTTCCGTATCGGAATAAATTCTAAAGCAAGGACTTATTATTTATACTTTTTCACTTTCTTGAGCGCTATTTGCTGCTTTAACATCGACAGGTGGTCGGTGAACACCACACCCTTGAGATGATCCATCTCATGTTGCAGTACAACGGCAAGAAACTCATCGGTATCGATTTCGAATGCTTGACCGGTGCGATCTAATGCAGTGACTTTTACGCCTTCATGACGATTCACTTTCGCACGATAACCAGGAATGGACAAACAGCCCTCTTCCCCTTGAAAATCGCCACGGGTTTCTACCATTTCAGGATTAATCAATACCATCGGCTGATCGCGTTCTTCAGACAAATCGATAACTAAAATAGCATGTAAGCTACCGACTTGAGTTGCTGCAAGCCCGATACCATCCTCGGTGTCGTACATGGTTTCAATCAAATCATCAATAAAACCCTGCACCGCATCAATATCCTTAACCGGCTCAGCTTTTCGTTTAAGCCGCTCATCAGGGATCGTTAAAATGTCTAACACTGCCATATCATTATCACACTAGTATTAACTAAAAAATTTCGCGCTATTATGACCGAATCAGCCACAAAGGCAACTCCCATCACCTTTAACGTATTACATTCATCGCCAGTTTCCCTTAAAAAGGGACTGAACGGGATGACAACGGCACTCATACAGGTGATAGAGTCGATAATGTCATTGCGGTCAATTAGCTTAAATTAGGCACGTCGCCCTAGCGTAAAAAAGCCACTCAAAAAACACACAACACGATACACTTTATTAACATTTGTGATAGCATTCGTGATAATGTATAAAATATACGGATAATAATATGTCACCAACTGTGCGCACCCCCTTGCCCGCCACATTCTATGTCGCTAACACCATGGAGATCTTTGAACGACTCGCCTGGTATGGCTTCTTTGCTCTGTCATCGCTCTATATGACCTCACCACAAAATCAAGGTGGATTAGGGTTTTCAGATCAAGAACGTGGCCTGCTACAAGGTATGATCCCCTTCTTCTTATACCTTCTGCCAGTACTGACAGGCGCACTCGCCGACCGTTATGGTTATCGAAAAATGTTTCTAATCTCCTATGCCATCATGTGTCCCAGTTACTATTTATTGGGTCAGGTCGATAGCTTTAGTGGCTTCTTTATCGCCTTTATGGGTGTGGCCGTTGGCGCGGCCTGCTTTAAACCTGTCGTCACCGGGACTGTCGCCCGCACCACCGATGACACTAACCGTGGCTTAGGGTTTGGCATATTCTATATGATGGTCAATATTGGGGGGTTTTTAGGGCCATTCGTTGCCGGTTACGTTCGAGCGATTAGCTGGGACTGGGTATTTATTATGTCTGCATTCTGGATCGCACTTAACTTTATCCCGGCGCTGTTATTCTACAAAGAGCCGACGGATCAACATCGCCAAAAAGGAAAACCACTTAAAGCTGTTTTTAACGATATTCAAGAAGTACTCGGTAATGCCCGTTTCGCGATTCTGTTTTTCGGTACGCTGATGATATTAATGTCTTTTGGCGCTAAATGGATCACCGGTGAAACGACGCTTATTATCTATGCCTGTTGGTTCAGCGCCCATCTTATTTGGGACAAGCTGGCCTCATCTCAAAAAGGCGTACCATGGTATGGACAAAAAATTAGCCTAGGTAACAAACCATTTGTTATCTACCTGCTTATTTTATCGGGCATGTGGATGGTATATCAGCAAATATTTATTACGCTACCAATCTATATCCGTGACTTTGTCGACACCACTGATTTAGTCTTAATGCTAGCTAACTACCCAGACTTACAGCAGTTCTTTGCGCCGGTCGATATCGGCTTACTGCAATCAGAATTAAGCCGTTTAGCGCAAGAGTTCAATGCAGGCACCTTTAATGCTAAGCAAGCCTATTTTGAACTGGTTCATGTCAAAGTGATGGTACCCACAACCGAAATAAGCCATGCATTTAGCGCCATTCAACAAACTCCAGCCTTGGCTGCGCAATACGCCCAAGACTGGGCCAGTGAACATCGCCAAGTGAATCCTGAATACCTTATCGGGCTTAACTTTTTATCGATTGTCGTGATGCAACTGCTTGTTAGCCGTTTTGTTGAACGCTTCCAAGCCCTTCCTGTTCTGGTTGGCGGCACTATTATCCTAGCATTAGGCACAGCCATTGGTGGCTTAGCGCATGGCGCAATCATGGGCGGTGCAATGGTACTCACCTCGATATTAGTATTCTCTATTGGGGAAATGGTTGCCTCACCCAAGAGCCAAGAATACGTTGCTAGTTTCGCGCCTCATGATAAAAAAGCCATGTTTATGGGCTACTACTTTGTCTCATCGGCTATTGGCTTTTTACTTGCAGGTCCTTTATCAGGCTACCTTTATAGTGAAGTTGCTAAAGGGGCTGAGCGCCCTGATATGATGTGGTTTATTATTGGCGGACTCGGCCTATTGACGGCGTTGGGTTTAATTATTTTCCATAAATTTGGCGTAACACCACAAGCACTCGATCCCGTTGACGCCGAGCTTGCTCAAGCAAATTAACCTCATCAACATATTTAAAGCCCACGCGAATCTAATTGGCGTGGGCTTTTTTATTCAAGCGGTAAAATTAGAACTGGGAGCGAACGGCAAAAACCCATTGAGTATCATCAGTTTCGACATTCTCAAGTTTTTCCCAATCATACTGATAACGAACCGCCCATGACCACTGTGGATCCACTTGGTAGCCCATTGAGATCCAACTCCGCGCATCAAAACGCTCAACACCATCAATCCCCGCATTGCCTCTGGCATACAGTTCACTGTACCAATGTTCGGTAATGGGTTTGAGCACTGTAATGCTGGCATTAGCCGCTGTACTATCGGTATAAGACTTAACGGCTAAATGGTTAACGGCGACCTCAGTAAACACTTGAGTGTCTAACCAGCCTTTATGCTCATACATCAAACCCAGTTGATACTGATAGTGACTGGCTTTTCCTTGGGGGGTGCCGGTTTTTCCATGATCAATCGATGCTCTAAGGTGCCACTGGTTAGATGATGAATATAAATAACCCAAATGCCATTTATCACCTCCAGTATTAGTGTGGCCCGAAAATTTTTGATGGTCCGTCGCCAGGGTACCGCCAATGTTGAGTACATTGTCAGTAAAGCCAACATAAAGCGAATCACTTAGGTTGAGCGGATCGGCAATATGACGATACTGTTCAGCCACAGCAGGTAGAGAAACAGTTGTTAGCAACAGCAATGAACTAAAGAGAGGGTTGATGACCTGCGCAGACATGATATATACCGTAGAAAAGCGCTATTATTACTTTAGCGCTAAGTCTCAGCAAGAACTTTTACCTTATATTACAACGCATTAATAAAGCAGCAGCATACCAGCAAAAGCTTAACAGGCGTAACCCGACCTCGGCATTGTCAGGTGCATTAATTATCGGCTGTCAATCTTGTGATAGGTACCGATACACGATAGAGTTTAAGAGACAATAAAGGGATAGTGATTCATGGAAAGCGACAACAAAGCTTCACCTATGACGCAAATATGGCATATTGTGTCTATGATCCCTGCAGGGAAAGTCAGTTCTTATGGCAAAATTGCAGATTTAGCGGGGTTACCAGGCAGAGCGCGTTATGTGTCAAAGGCACTTAAAGCTGCACCTGAAATGCTAGCCCTACCTTGGCATAGAGTGATTAACAGCCAAGGCAAGATTTCGTTTGCCGAATATACTCAACCTTATCGGGATCAAATGGAGCTGCTACGCAGCGAAGGCGTTACCGTCAATCGCGGTCGAGTTAAGCTGTCTGATCATGAATGGCGACCTGATATGGCAACATTAGTGCTTTCAATACCCTTTTAAAGCACATTAAACACTGTTTTAAGGAGAGATTTTGTCTAAAAAGTCACGTATTTTATTTGCTGCTAGCTTGCTATTAACAAGCTATCCCCTCATCGCTGACACTACGCCTTTGACTCCCCACACAGCTGAATATCAAGTCAACTATGGCAGTATCGAACTTGGTCGTGCCCGTTATATTTTGCCAGCCCCTGACGGCGGAGTATTCGAATACCGTTTCGACAGTGATGTCAGTCTGCTAATGCTCTCCGATCAACGCCATATTCGCAGTGAATTCACACTTAAAGATAACCAGTTAGTGCCAATGCGCTACTCTTCCCAGAGAACCGGAACCGGGCCTGACTTTAGAGAACAAGCCGCTTTTGCCAAAGGGCAAAATGTTGTCCATAGCCGTTATAAAGGTGAACGAGCAAAGTTCCCTTACGACATCGAACTGTTTGACCCTCTGATGGTTCAGTTACAATTTAGGCTAGATATGGCCGCCAATAAAGAAGAGCTGCATTACACCATGGTGAAAGAGGGAGAAATTGATGACTATGCCTTTAGGATTGTCGGCAAAGAGCGCGTTAACATTGACAGCGGCAGTTATCAAACCCTAAAGTTTGAAGTGGTGCGTGACAGTACTAAACGACAAACATTTTTCTGGATGTCACCAGAGTTAAGCTATCTCCCCATCCGGCTAACGCATTTTGAAAAAGGCAGTAAACAACTCGATATCAAACTGCTCAGTTATAAGTTTGAGCAAGAGGCAACCCTTGTTACGCCGTTAATAGAGCCCGCTTTAGCTGATACCGTTAAACCTGAGAACATTGACTCAAACAACACCATCGAGCAATAACCAACACCCAATATTAAAAAAGCGCGGATAGCCATTGGCTACCCGCGCTTTTTATTATCAGTTCAGGGTAATTCTACCCTATTAGTAACTCACCTTTCTTAAACAGCTTCCACTCACCAGGTGCTAATACATTCCACTGCTCATTCTTTGTCAGTGGTCGAGTCGCAATGACGGTTACAACATCATTCGGCGTAGTTTCAGTATCAAAATCAATCACCACATCAGTGTCGATTAGCTTGGCTTTGCCAAACGGCGCGCATCGAGTGATGTAGCACAAGTTATTACTGCAATAACTCATTAGGTGCTCACCGTCACTCAAAATCATATTAAACACCCCTAGGGCTCTGATTTCATCAGCCAAAGTGGCAATAAAACGATAAACTGCGAGCATGTCGTCAGGGGCTTTATCACCAAACTGCGCTACCACTTTGTCCATAATCCAACAAAATGCCATTTCGCTATCGGTATCTCCCACCGCATTGAACCGTGTCGGCACAAACTTAGCTTCATAACCGCTTAACTGACCATTATGTGCATAAGTCCAATATTGCCCCCAAAGCTCACGCGTAAAAGGGTGAGTATTCTCTAGTGAGACACAACCGCGGTTAGCCTGCCTTATATGGCTCACCACCACTTCACTTTTAATTGGGTATGATTTAATTAATTTTGCAATATGAGATTCACTGCTAGGGCGCGCATCTTTAAATGTTCGACTTCCTTTACCTTCGTAAAAAGTGATCCCCCAACCATCAATATGTGGGCCTGTCACACCGCCACGTTCAGCAAGGCCAGTGAAACTAAATACAATATCGGTCGGCACATTGGCACTCATGGCCAGCAACTCGCACATTAATCTTAACCCCGTTCAATAAGCTACAACTTTATTTGTCCATTCTAACCAGTTGCTAGCCATAGTGGAATCCTCCCCTGACACAAAAAATTTAAACATTTGTTTGAAAAGACTTGTATTAAAACTGACTAGCGTTTAAATTTTATGAGACACAGGTCTGACCACAGACTATAATTGTGACCTAGACAGCAAATAAGTGACTCGCTAAACGTGATAAGTCACAACTAAAAGGAGAATAACAGTGACTACCCTACTTTGGATCCTGGCGATGATTTTTACCATAGGTGCTTTTGCCTATCTAAGAGTCTCCCTACTCACTGCCACCTTGGGTGCCGCCATTGTTATGGCTATCGGCACAGGTACAGCAGTAATTAGCCCGCTATTATGGGTTGTTTTTCTGGTTATCGCCTTACCGCTTAATCTCAGTTCTTTCAGACAAAATGTCATCTCTCGCCCGTTACTCAAAATATATCGCGGGATCATGCCAGAGATGTCAACAACAGAGAAAGAAGCGATTGAAGCCGGAACCACATGGTGGGAAGCTGACTTATTTGCAGGGAAGCCTGATTGGAGCAAGCTACATAACTACCCAAAGGCCGCTCTGAGTGCAGAGGAACAAGCATTCTTAGACGGTCCAGTTGAAGAGGTGTGCAAGATGCTCAACCAGCATCAAGTGTCGCATGAGTTAGCAGACCTCCCCGAAGAGATATGGCAATATTTAAAAGATAATGGCTTCTTTGCCATGATCATTAAGAAGAAATATGGCGGTTTAGAATATTCTGCATATGCACAGTCACGCGTACTGCAAAAGCTGGCGGGTTTAAGCAGTGAGTTAGCCTCTACTGTTGGCGTACCAAACTCACTCGGTCCTGGTGAGTTACTGCAGCATTACGGTACCACAGCTCAACAAGACCATTACCTTCCACGTCTTGCAAAAGGACTTGAAGTCCCTTGCTTTGCATTAACAAGCCCTGAAGCGGGTAGTGATGCAGGTGCTATTCCTGATTACGGCATTGTTTGTAAAGGTGAATGGGAAGGCGAAGAAGTCCTCGGCATGAATCTGACATGGAACAAGCGCTACATTACTCTCGCGCCAGTTGCGACTGTGTTAGGGCTTGCCTTTAAACTGCGCGACCCTGACCAACTCTTAGGTAAAAAAGAAGAGCTCGGTATTACTTGTGCACTTATTCCTACCGACATTGAAGGTGTAGAAACCGGTCGTCGTCATTTCCCACTTAACTGTATGTTCCAAAATGGTCCAACACGCGGCAACGATGTGTTTGTCCCATTGAGCTTTATCATTGGTGGTCCTGAAATGGCAGGCCAAGGCTGGAAAATGCTGGTTGAATGTTTATCTGTTGGCCGTGGTATTACGCTACCGTCTAACTCAGCAGGGGGTATTAAAACCGCCGCATTAGCGACAGGGGCTTACGCTCGAATTCGTCGTCAATTTAAGCTACCGATTGGTAAGCTTGAAGGTATTGAAGAACCAATGGCGCGCATCGGTGGTAATGCTTACCTAATGGATGCAGTGACTACGTTAACGACAACCGCTATCGATTTAGGCGAGAAGCCATCAGTCGTTTCTGCCATCGTGAAGTTTCACCTCACCGACAGAATGCAACGATGCGTTATCGATGCTATGGATATCCATGGTGGTAAAGGGGTTTGCTTAGGCCCAAATAACTACCTCGGCCGTGGCTATCAAGCCGCTCCGATTGCGATTACCGTTGAAGGTGCAAACATTCTGACTCGCTCGATGATTATTTATGGTCAAGGTGCGATCCGCTGTCATCCCTATGTGTTAGCGGAGATGGAATCAGCATTTGATACGGATGTTAACAAAGGTCTCCGTGATTTTGATGCGGCTATCTTTGGTCATATTGGTTTTACCACCAGTAACTTGGTTCGTAGCTTCTGGTTAGGTCTTACCTCTAGCCGCTTCTCTAACGCACCTTACTCAGATAAAACTAAGCGCTACTATCAGCAGATGAACCGCTTCAGTGCAAACTTGGCGTTACTTTCTGACTTAGCGATGGCGACATTAGGTGGCAACCTTAAACGTAAAGAACGTATTTCAGCCCGTTTAGGAGACTTGCTCAGCCAGCTATACCTTACTTCGGCAACGCTTAAGCGTTATGAAGATGAAGGACGCCAATTAGAGGATCTACCATTAGTGCAGTGGGCAGTTGAAGATTCACTTCATAAGCTACAAACTTCTCTAGATGATCTACTTGATAACTTCCCAATGGGTCTTGGTTTGCCGTTACGTGCTGTTATTTTCCCATTTGGTCGTCCATTAAAACGCCCAACTGATGTGCTTGACCATAAGGTTGCTCAGATAATGCAAACACCTTGTGCTAGCCGTGAGCGTATGGGTAAAGGACAATTTTGGACACCTAGCGAGCACAATGCCGTTGGTATTCAAGAGCAAACCTTTAAAGACATCTTGGCGTCAGAGCCTATCTACGACAAGGTCTGTAAAGCAGCTGGCAAGCGCATACCGTTTATGTGGTTAGATAAAATTGCTGCGGAAGGCAAAGCGCTTGGCGTGCTTAGCGAAGATGAAATTGCACTGCTAGAACGTGCTGAAATTGGCCGCATGAAGTCTATCAATGTTGATGACTTTGATCCTGAAGAGCTTAAAGCACGTGTACTTGAGTTCGCCAAACAGGTACAAGCAGCCTAATCAATGCCAGATTAACAACGTAAGTTGATACTCTAAAAGCCAGTCGCTCCCCGCGACTGGCTTTTTTATTGGGGGAGGTTTGCTTAAGGCTGCGTAATATTGGCTATTGCAACAGGTTTAGCATCTCTGGGAATTAAACTAATCAACTCTACACCCGAGGTTAACGCTACCGTGTCAGCCGCACTTATCACTTTGACCTTGCCCCCTTGCAAATACACCAAAGGAATCGCACTTTGACCGTACTGCGCCATAAACATCGAGTAATCAAAGTTTGCCGTCAAGCTGGTACTTTTTATACTAGCGCCTTTAGCCATCAAACTGGCTAATTTAGAATAAGACACAGCATCACCAAATAAACACAACCGCTTTAAATAAGACTCGGATAACTGATGCCTTGCGCTATTACTGCTGTTAGTAGTGTCATTATTATTAAGTCCATACACCTTCTCCCTGCCAAACACATCTTGGAAATAGAAACTGACCAAAGGGTTAAGCTGCCTGTAAGGTGACAATACCAGTACACGCCCTATTCCGCTCATGTTCATATGGTTTTCAGCGTGCTCAGACGCCGGATTACCAAAATAGACTGCAAGATTTTCCATCCGAGCTAATCGAATATTGTCCCAGTTATTGTCGGCTAACAACACGGTAACGCCGTTAGCCTTTAATGTTTTGGCTAAAGCACGTGAAAATTGAGACGCGCCAAAAATAAGCAATCCTTGCGACGATCCAGCGGTCACCCCTAATATTTTTGCCCAGCGCCCCGCTGTCAGACTTTGGATCACCACTGTGCCGATAATGATTAAAAAGACCAAGGGGACAATCAATTCCGCACCGGCCACGCCAGCCTTCTCGAGTTTGATGGCAAACAGTGAGGAAATTGCTGCCGCAACAATACCGCGCGGCGCAACCCAGCTTAAAAACCACTTATCAGCACCAGATAACGATGTCCCAACACCACAGCACCAAATGCTAAGTGGCCGAGCAATCAACATCACCACCGCTAACAGCACCAATCCTTGCCAACCTAAACTGATCAAAGCATCAGCATTTAATCTCGCGGCTAATAAAATAAACAGTGCAGAAATGAGCAGTACCGTCAGCGTTTCTTTAAATTCAAGAATATCGTCAATCTCGACACCCTTCATGTTTGCAAGCCATATTCCCATAACGGTTACAGACAGTAAGCCAGCTTCTTCTTGCAGTAAATTAGAGGCGACAAATACCGCTAACATTAAGGTTAATACGGCGGTATTACGCAAATAATGTGGCAGTAAGTTATTGCGTAAGATCAAGCCAACTAAATAGCCGCAAAGAGTCCCTAAACCGAAGCCGACTAACAGCATCGAAGTTAAAGCATGCAACACATGGGTTGTGGGGTCCGCTGCCACAGCAATGTATTCAAATACCAATACCGCTAATATCGCCCCGATAGGATCAATCACTATGCCTTCCCAGCGTAAGATACTCGATAACTCTGTTTTAGGCCTCACACTGCGCAGCAATGGCACAATCACAGTCGGACCAGTAACCACCACTAATGCGCCAAATAACGTCGCCATTGGCCAATCAAAACCAATTAAGTAATGCGTTGCAACACTGATACAAACCCACGTAATGGCGGTACCTAAGGTTACAAGACGAGTCACCATACCGCCGTGCTCTTTAATCTCTTTAAAATTAAGCGTCAAAGCACCCTCAAAAAGAATAATGGCAACACCTAAGGAGATAATCGGAAACAGGAGGTCACCAAAAATGGCATCTGGCTTTAAAAAACCCAACATTGGCCCTAGCAGTAGACCACACAGCAACAGAGGTAAAATAGCAGGTAATCTGAGCCGCCAGCCCAACCATTGACAAAATAGCGACAAAACGCCTAAGAGCGCGAGCATAGCGGTGATGTGCTCCAGCATGATATATCCTTATCCAATAATTGCCGTCATTACATTGTTAACATAGAAGTAAAAGTAACCAATGTAAAAGTTATCGTGATAAGTATTCTGCAGAATTAGGGATGTAGTCCATCAAGTATTCATTAGCTGCTCGCTAAAATACTTGATGTCGGATAGGCGGCACTTGTCACCAAGTACCGCCCTCCTAAGAACCGGACGTGCAACTTTCACTGCATACGGCTCAAGCCTCCACTAAGGCGTATTCTGTTACCCAGCA
>NZ_JAKIKW010000042.1 GCF_023283945.1 Shewanella gelidimarina
AGATGTTGAACGTGGTCAGGTTCTTGCTGCTCCAGGTTCAATTACTCCACACACAACTTTTGAGTCAGAAATCTACGTTCTGTCTAAAGAAGAAGGCGGACGTCACACTCCTTTCTTCAAAGGTTACCGTCCACAGTTCTATTTCCGTACAACGGATGTAACTGGTACTATCGAATTGCCTGAAGGCGTTGAGATGGTAATGCCTGGTGATAACGTACAGATGACAGTTACCCTAATCTGCCCAATCGCGATGGATGAAGGTTTACGCTTCGCTATCCGTGAAGGTGGCCGTACTGTTGGTGCTGGTGTTGTAGCTAAGATTGTTGCTTAATAGCAACGAGTCTTAACTCAATATCAAAAAAGGCAGCTTAGGCTGCCTTTTTAATTTCCATTATAAGCCTGTACTAATTTTGTTAGCTAAGCCGGGCTTTGTATTCTTGCCAAATACGTGGAATAAGAATACAATCTATGACCGATTTTTGACTCGCTGGATATGCTTTTAGTGAGTGTATTGAGCCGTCGTCAGTTCGGATTGAAGCCTGACTGATTTTTTCACTGAGCAAAATGCTATATTTATAGTATTACTTGTCTCAGAACGTAGTGAGTAACGGAATTAACCGATGACAACAAATACTGAAAGCCAGGGTAATTCTCTGGATATTATAAAGTGGGGCCTAGTCATAATTTTGTTGGCTGCTGCTATTATTGGCAACCATTATTTCGCTGAAGCAAGTGTTTTAGTACGCGCGATAGGCGTTGTAATTGCCTTTGCCGTTGCTGGTCTTATTGCGTCGCAAACAGAGAAAGGCAAGCAAGCGTTAACGTTTGCTCGTGAATCACAGATTGAAGTTCGTAAAGTGGTTTGGCCTACGCGTCAAGAAGCACTGAATACAACTTTTATTGTATTAGCTGCAACCGCCATTTTAGGATTAATCCTTTGGGGCATGGACGCAGTATTGCTTAGAATTGTTAATTTTATTACTGGCGTATAGGCATCTCGAATGACTGAAGCAACTGAAGCTAAAAAAAGATGGTATGTAGTACAAGCGTTTTCTGGCTATGAAGGCCGCGTTTGTAAATCGTTGCATGAACATATCAGAATGCACGAGATGGAAGCTTACTTTGGTGAAGTTTTAGTACCCACTGAAGAAGTCGTTGAAATGCGTGCAGGCCAACGTCGTAAGAGTGAGCGTAAATTCTTCCCTGGCTATGTATTAGTACAGATGGAAATGAATGACGAGAGCTGGCACTTAGTGAAGAGTATCCCTCGTGTGATGGGCTTCATTGGTGGTACATCAGATCGTCCAGCACCAATTTCTGATAAAGAAGCTGATGCAATCCTTCAGCGTCTTCAGGATACTACTGAGTCTCCAACGCATCGCGTTATGTTTGAGCCAGGCGAAGTTGTTCGCGTTACTGACGGACCTTTTGCTGACTTTAACGGTACTGTTGAAGAAGTGGATTATGAGAAGAACCGCGTTAAGGTTTCTGTCATGATCTTCGGTCGCTCAACGCCAGTAGAACTTGATTTTAGTCAGATTGAAAAGAGCTGATTAAATAAAACACAAATACTAATTGGAAATGGGTGCGAATTTGTATATAATTCGCACCCATATTTTTCGGGGAGCTTTTCAACATTTTGTTGATGGCGTTTGGACCCAAACTTGAGGAAAATGTCTCATGGCAAAGAAAGTTGATGGTTACATCAAACTACAAGTAGCAGCCGGTGCTGCAAACCCGTCGCCACCAGTTGGCCCAGCATTGGGTCAGAAAGGCGTTAACATCATGGAATTTTGTAAAGCATTCAATGCTCGTACTGCAAATTTCGACAAAGGTATGCCAATTCCTGTTGTTATCACTGTATACACTGATCGCTCTTTCACTTTCGAAACTAAGACGCCACCTGCATCTTTCCTACTGCTTAAAGCAGCTGGTTTGAAGTCTGGTTCTGGCCGTCCTAACACTGAAAAAGTGGGAACTATCAAGCGTAGCGTTGTCCAGGAAATTGCTGAGACTAAAGCCGCTGATATGACTGGTGCTGATATTGAAGCGATGACTCGTTCAATTGAAGGTACTGCGCGTTCAATGGGTTTGGTAGTAGAGGACTAATATAATGGCAAAGCTAACTAAACGCGCTCGTTTGATCCGCGAAAAAGTTGAAGTAACTAAGAACTACGACATCAATGAAGCTGTTGCACTACTAAAAGAACTAGCAACTGCTAAGTTCCTTGAAAGTGTTGACGTAGCTGTAAACCTTGGTGTTGATCCACGTAAATCTGACCAAAACGTTCGTGGCGCTACTGTGCTACCACACGGTACTGGTCGTGACGTACGTGTAGCTGTATTTACTCAAGGCGCTAACGCTGAAGCTGCTATTGCAGCCGGTGCTGAGCTAGTCGGTATGGACGAGCTTGCTGCCCAAGTTAAAGCGGGTGAAATGAACTTTGACGTTGTAATCGCATCTCCAGATGCAATGCGCGTTGTTGGTCAGTTAGGTCAAATCTTAGGCCCACGTGGTCTTATGCCTAACCCTAAAACTGGTACTGTAACGCCAAACGTTGCAGAAGCAGTTAAGAATGCTAAAGCTGGTCAAGTTCGCTATCGTAACGATAAGAACGGCATCATCCACACTACTATTGGTAAAGTGGATTTTGAAACAGCTCAACTTAAAGAAAACTTAGAAGCTCTTCTTGTTGCTCTTAAAAAAGCCAAGCCAGCAGCTGCTAAAGGTGTTTTCCTTAAGAAAGTAAGCATCTCTACCACTATGGGTGCAGGTGTTACTATTGACCAGAGCACTCTGGATGATGGTAAGTAAATTTACAATGCTCGCGTATTAGTCTATAATGCGCGCACTTTGTAGGGTTGAGGCTAAGATTAAATCTTTTAGGTTAAAAATTAGCCTCCGTCCAAGACCGTAGGTGTTAGTTGAATAACTAACTTAATCTCCTACGTAGACGGTGTCGGACCCCAGATAGATTTTATTCTGCTGGATCTTTTCGCGCCGTAAGTCGCTAGATATCATTTAGATGTTTAGCATGGTAATTGCTAGGGATTTTCCCTAGATAGAATCCAGGAGTAAAGCCAATGGCATTAGGACTCGAAGACAAAAAAGCGATTGTTGCTGAAGTCGCCGAAGCTGCCAAAGGTGCTTTATCTGCAGTTGTAGCCGATTCACGTGGCGTAACTGTAGGTGATATGACCGGTCTTCGTAAAGCAGCTCGTGAAGCTGGTGTATACATTAAAGTTGTACGTAATACACTAGTAAAACGCGCTGTCGCTGGTACTGATTTTGAGTGCCTAAGCGATACGTTCACTGGTCCTACTTTGATTGCATTCTCTACTGAGCACCCAGGTGCAGCAGCGCGTCTTCTTAAAGATTTCGCGAAGTCACAAGAGAAGTTTGAAATCAAAGCAGCAGCCTTTGAAGGGGAATTAATCCCTGCAGATAATATTGATCGTTTAGCGAAACTACCAACATACGACGAAGCACTAGCTCAGTTCATGATGACTCTAAAAGAAGCATCTGCAGGCAAGTTCGTTCGTACATTGGCCGCTCTACGCGATCAGAAAGAAGCAGCTTAATAATTTTATTAGCCGCTTAATTAAATTGAATTCAGTACAATTAGGAATTTTTTGTTATGTCTATCACTAAAGACCAAATCTTAGAAGCTCTTGCAGAAATGTCTGTAATGGATGTTGTTGAACTAATCGAAGCAATGGAAGAGAAATTCGGCGTATCTGCTGCTGCTGCTGTTGTTTCTGGTGGTGGCGAAGCTGCTGCTGCTGAAGAGCAAACAGAGTTTGACGTTATTCTTACTTCTTTCGGTGAGAACAAAGTTAAAGTAATTAAAGCTCTTCGTGGCGCTACAGGTCTAGGCCTTAAAGAAGCTAAAGCTATGGCAGAATCTTCTCCAATAGCTGTTAAAGAAGCTATTTCTAAAGAAGAAGCTGACACGCTTAAGACTGATCTAGAAGAAGCTGGTGCTTCTGTAGAGATCAAGTAAGTTATAACTTAACTTACTCAACCTAAGAAATTAGGTTAGGGCTGGCGGTTTTTTAACCGTCGGCCTTTTTTGCGCTGTATGCGCAGGCGATTTTTTATTCACCGTTTGTCGCCAGATTTTGCAGTCCCTAACAGAGATTACTGGTTAGGTTCTTGCCATCAACGGTGATGGGCAAACGTGCTGTCTCAATCAAATGATTGGTCAGTCTTGGTCACATCTCGTAATCAGAGGAAACCCATGGTTTACTCCTATTCTGAAAAGAAGCGTATTCGCAAAGACTTTGGTAAACGTCCACAAGTTTTGGATATTCCTTATCTTTTGTCTATACAGTTGGACTCATTTAAGAAGTTCACCGATCAAGATCCTACTGGCGAGCGTGGTTTTGAAGCCGCTTTCCGTAGCGTTTTTCCCATCAAAAGTTTTTCTGGTAACTCAGAATTACAGTACGTTAGCTATAAGCTAGGCGAACCTGTTTTTGATGTGAAAGAGTGTCAAATTCGTGGTATCACATATGCAGCTCCATTACGCGTTAAATTGCGTATGGTTCTTTATGACCGTGAAGCGGCACCTGGCACTGTAAAAGATATTAAAGAACAAGAAGTTTATATGGGGGATATCCCTCTTATGACTGACAACGGTACTTTTGTAATTAATGGTACTGAGCGTGTTATCGTATCTCAGCTACACCGTAGCCCGGGCGTATTCTTCGATCATGACCGTGGTAAAACCCACTCTTCAGGTAAGGTGCTTTATAATGCACGTATTATTCCTTACCGTGGTTCTTGGTTAGACTTTGAATTCGATCCTAAAGATGCATTGTTTGTTCGTATTGACCGCCGTCGTAAATTGGCCGCAACGATCATTCTTCGCGCATTAGATTATTCGACTCAAGACATTCTCGACCTGTTCTTCGATCGCGTAAACTTTAAAATCAAGAAAGATTCATTAGTAATGGATCTTGTTGCTGATCGTCTACGTGGCGAAACTGCAAGCTATGATATAAAAGAAGCTGATGGCACTGTTCTTGTTGAGAAAGGCCGCCGTATTACTGCGCGTCATATTCGTCAACTAGAAAAGACTAAGACTACCGAGCTAGAAGTACCTGTTGAGTACATCGTTGGCAAAATTTCTGGTAAAGATTATATCGATCCAGATACCGGTGAAGTTTTAGTTTCTGCAAACGCAGAAATTGGCTTAGAAGATCTTGCAAAGCTTTCACTTGCTGGCATTAAAGAAGTAAGCACACTGTTTATCAACGAGCTTGATAACGGTGCTTATATGTCTGACACTCTACGTATAGACTCAACAACTAACCGCTTAGAAGCGCTTGTTGAAATCTATCGTATGATGCGCCCAGGTGAGCCACCAACTAAAGATGCTGCAGAAGCGTTATTTAATAACCTTTTCTTCAGCGAAGAACGCTATGACCTGTCTAAAGTCGGTCGTATGAAGTTCAATCGTCGTCTAAGTATTGATGACGACGAAGGTACGGGTATCCTTTCTAAAGAAGATATCGTTGCCGTGATGAAGAACATCATCGCCATCCGTAATGGATTTGACGAAGTTGATGATATCGATCACCTTGGTAACCGTCGTATCCGTAGTGTTGGTGAAATGGCTGAAAACCAGTTCCGTGTTGGTCTCGTTCGTGTAGAACGTGCCGTACGTGAGCGTTTGAGCCTTGGCGATCTAAATGAGCTTATGCCTCAAGATCTGATTAATGCCAAGCCAATCTCTGCAGCTGTTAAAGAATTCTTTGGCTCTTCACAGCTTTCACAATTCATGGATCAAAACAACCCGCTTTCAGAAGTGACGCATAAGCGTCGTATTTCTGCGCTTGGCCCAGGTGGTTTGACTCGTGAACGTGCTGGTTTTGAGGTTCGAGATGTACACCCGACGCACTATGGTCGTCTATGTCCAATCGAAACTCCTGAAGGTCCAAACATTGGTTTGATCAACTCGTTGGCAACCTTTGCTCGTACAAACAACTATGGTTTCCTTGAAACACCTTACCGCAAGGTAGTTGATGGTGTGGTAACTGACGAAGTAGATTACTTGTCAGCTATCGAAGAAGGTCGCTATGTTATTGCACAGGCTATCGTTCAACTCGACGAAACTGGTCGCATGATGGATGAGCTTATTGCTTGTCGTCATAAAGGTGATTCTACCTTTATGGGTGCTGGTGATATCCAATATATGGATGTTTCACCACAACAGATTATTTCTGTTGCGGCATCGCTAATTCCGTTCCTAGAACACGATGATGCGAACCGTGCATTGATGGGTGCAAACATGCAACGTCAGGCCGTACCTACACTTAGGGCTGATAAGCCTCTAGTTGGTACTGGTATTGAGCGTACTCTTGCTGTTGACTCAGGCGTTGTTGTTGTTGCTAAACGTGGTGGTTATGTTGACTACGTTGACGCTAGCCGCATCGTGGTAAAAGTTGACGAAGCTGAGCTAACGCCTGGCGAAGCTGGTATCGATATCTACAACTTGACTAAATACACTCGTTCTAACCAGAACACGTGTATTAACCAACGTCCTTGTTGTAGCATGAACGATCCAGTTGTTCGTGGTGACGTACTAGCTGATGGTCCATCTACCGATTTAGGTGATTTGGCTCTTGGTCAGAACATGCGTATCGCGTTCATGCCTTGGAACGGTTACAACTTTGAGGATTCAATCCTTATCTCTGAGCGTGTTGCGATGGAAGATCGTTTCACCACTATCCATATTCAAGAGCTTTCATGTATTGCTCGTGATACTAAGTTGGGTAGCGAAGAGATCACTGCTGATATTCCAAACGTTGGTGAGTCTGCGCTTTCTAAGCTAGATGAATCAGGTATCGTTTATATCGGTGCTGAAGTTAAGGGTGGCGACATCCTAGTTGGTAAAGTTACACCTAAGGGTGAAACACAGCTGACTCCAGAAGAGAAGCTCCTCCGAGCAATCTTTGGCGAAAAAGCTTCTGACGTTAAAGACAGTTCACTACGTGTACCTAACTCTGTTAAAGGTACTATCATCGACGTTCAAGTATTTACTCGTGACGGCGTTGATAAAGATAAGCGTGCTGTTGAAATCGAAGAGTTGCATATCGCTGAAGCGAAGAAGGATTTGACTGAAGAGTTCCAAATTCTTGAAGAGGGTGTTCTTGGTCGTGCTCGCAACCTATTATTGGGTGAAGGCTACACTGAAGAACAACTTAACGCGATTTCACGTTCACAATTGTTGGTTCAAACCATCGATGATGAAGGTAAGCAAACTGAGCTAGAACAACTAGCTGAGCAAGCGGAAGAGCTGAAAGCTGATTTCGATAAGAAATTTGAAGTTAAGCGTCGTAAGATCACTCAAGGTGATGATTTAGCACCTGGCGTACTGAAGATTGTTAAGGTTTACCTTGCTGTCAAACGTACTATCCAGCCTGGTGATAAGATGGCGGGTCGTCACGGTAACAAGGGTGTAATCTCTAAGATTTGTCCTGTTGAAGACATGCCTTACGATGACAAAGGTAACCCAGTGGATATCGTATTGAACCCACTAGGTGTACCGTCACGTATGAACATCGGTCAAGTACTTGAAGTTCATATGGGTGCTGCAGCTAAGGGTATCGGTAATCGTATTGCTGAAATGCTTGAAGAGCAGCGCGAATTGGCAGAACTTCGCGGATACATCAAAGAAGTTTATGAATTGGGCGACGAAGTAATTCAAAAAGTCGACATCGATTCATTTACTGATGATGAAATCTTGCGTCTTGCTAAAAACCTTAAAGGTGGTGTACCAACAGCTACACCTGCGTTTGATGGTGCCAAAGAGAAAGAGATCAAGCAGATGCTTGCTCTTGCAGGTCTACCGACATCAGGTCAGCTAACGCTGTGTGATGGTCGTACTGGTAACGAATTTGAGCGTCAAGTAACCGTTGGTTACATGTACATGCTCAAGCTTAACCACTTGGTTGACGATAAGATGCACGCCCGTTCTACCGGTTCGTACAGTCTTGTTACTCAGCAGCCATTGGGTGGTAAAGCGCAGTTCGGTGGTCAGCGTTTCGGTGAGATGGAAGTATGGGCACTTGAAGCTTACGGTGCAGCATATACTCTTCAGGAAATGCTAACTGTTAAGTCGGATGATGTGAACGGTCGTACTCAGATGTATAAGAGCATCGTCGACGGTAACTATCAGATGCAACCAGGTATGCCTGAATCTTTCAACGTATTGTTGAAAGAGATCCGTTCACTCGGTATCAACATTGAGTTGGATACCAAGTAAAACTGGTTCCCGCCTCTATTTGGCAAAATCGGTGCTCTGCATTAGCAGAGCACCCGATTTAACTCCTTCAGGAGAGAAACGTGAAAGACTTATTAAAGTTTCTGAAACAGCAAAGTAAGACTGAAGAATTTGATGGAATCAAGATTGGCCTAGCGTCACCTGATTTGATCCGTTCTTGGTCATTTGGTGAAGTTAAGAAGCCAGAAACCATTAACTACCGTACATTCAAGCCTGAACGTGAAGGTTTATTCTGTGCGCGTATTTTTGGTCCAGTAAAAGATTACGAATGTTTATGCGGTAAGTATAAGCGTCTTAAGCACCGTGGTGTGATCTGTGAAAAGTGTGGCGTTGAAGTTACACAGACTAAAGTACGTCGTGAACGTATGGGTCACATCGATCTTGCAAGCCCAGTAGCACATATTTGGTTCTTGAAATCACTGCCGTCTCGTATCGGTTTGATGCTAGATATGACTCTTCGTGATATCGAACGTGTACTTTACTTCGAATCTTTCGTCGTCATCGAGCCTGGCATGACCAGTCTTGAACGCGGCCAAATGCTAACAGAAGAAACTTATCTGGATGCATTGGAAGAGTACGGTGATGAATTCGAAGCTAAGATGGGTGCTGAAGCAGTTCTAGAATTGCTACGTGCTATCGAGCTTGAGAAAGAAATTGAAATGATGCGCGAAGAATTGCCATCAATCAACTCTGAGACTCGTCGTAAGAAGATCACTAAGCGTCTTAAGCTTGTTGAGGCATTCTTCCAATCAGGTAACAAGCCTGAGTGGATGATCCTTAAAGTGCTGCCGGTTCTGCCACCTGATCTACGTCCTCTAGTACCACTAGATGGCGGACGTTTTGCTACGTCTGATTTGAACGACCTTTATCGTCGTGTAATCAACCGTAACAACCGTCTAAAGCGTCTGTTAGATCTAGCTGCTCCAGATATCATCGTACGTAACGAAAAGCGTATGTTGCAAGAATCTGTCGATGCGCTATTAGATAACGGTCGTCGTGGTCGTGCTATTACGGGTTCTAACAAGCGTCCGCTTAAATCTTTGGCCGATATGATCAAAGGTAAGCAAGGTCGTTTCCGTCAGAACTTGCTAGGTAAGCGTGTTGATTACTCTGGTCGTTCGGTTATTACCGTTGGTCCAACGCTTCGCTTACATCAGTGTGGTCTTCCTAAGAAGATGGCACTTGAGCTATTTAAGCCGTTCATCTATGGCAAGTTAGAAGGTCGTGGCTTAGCTACTACCATTAAAGCTGCTAAGAAGATGGTTGAACGTGAAGTACCAGAAGTTTGGGATGTTCTAGACGATGTTATTCGTGAACACCCAGTGATGCTTAACCGTGCACCAACATTGCACAGACTAGGTATCCAGGCATTTGAGCCAGTACTAATCGAAGGTAAAGCGATTCAGCTTCACCCATTGGTTTGTGCGGCATACAACGCCGATTTCGATGGTGACCAAATGGCTGTTCACGTGCCGCTAACGCTGGAAGCTCAGCTAGAAGCACGTTCACTAATGATGTCTACCAACAACATCCTATCACCTGCAAACGGTGAGCCGGTGATTACACCATCTCAGGATGTTGTATTGGGTCTTTACTACACGAGTCGTGAGCGCGTTAACGGCAAGGGTGAAGGCATGGCATTTGCTGATGTTGCAGAAGCTGAAAAAGCTTACCGCACCGGCTTTGCAGAATTGCATGCTCGCGTTAAGGTTCGTATTACCGAAACCAAGATTAACGAAGCAGGCGAAAAAGTTAAGACTCGTCGTATCGTAGATACAACAGTGGGTCGTGCATTGCTTTCAACGATCCTGCCAAAAGGCTTATCTTATGATCTGGTTAACCAGAACATGGGTAAGAAGCAGATCTCTAAGCTATTGAACACTTGTTACCGTCAACTAGGTCTTAAAGATACCGTTATCTTTGCTGACCAATTGATGTATACCGGTTTTCATTATGCAACTGTGTCTGGTGCCTCTGTGGGTATCAACGACATGGTTATTCCAGATGAAAAGTACACGCTAGTTGCGGACGCTGAAGCGGAAGTTCTTGAGATTCAAGAGCAGTTCCAGTCAGGTCTAGTAACAGCCGGTGAGCGTTACAACAAGGTCATCGATATCTGGGCAAGCGCGAACGAAAAAGTTTCTAAAGCGATGATGCAAAACCTGTCAACTGAGACAGTGATTAACCGTGATGGCGTAGAAGAAGAGCAAGAATCTTTCAACAGTATCTACATGATGGCCGATTCTGGTGCTCGTGGTAGTGCTGCACAGATTCGTCAGCTTGCCGGTATGCGTGGTTTGATGGCTAAGCCAGATGGCTCAATCATCGAAACACCGATTACCGCAAACTTCCGTGAAGGTCTAAACGTATCTCAGTACTTTATTTCGACTCACGGTGCGCGTAAAGGTCTTGCGGATACGGCATTGAAGACAGCTAACTCTGGTTACCTGACTCGTCGTCTAGTAGACGTTGCACAAGATTTAGTTGTGATTGAAGAAGACTGTGGCACGTTTGAAGGTCTAACAATGAAACCCCTTATTGAAGGTGGTGATGTTGTTGAGCCGTTGCGTGAACGTGTTCTAGGTCGTGTTGTTGCTCAAGATGTATTTAAGCCAGGTACTGAAGAAGTACTTGTGCCACGTAATACACTGCTTGACGAAGCTTGGTGTGACATCATCGAAGATAATTCAATCGATGAAATGATTGTTCGCTCAGTAATTAGCTGTGATACAGACTTCGGTGTGTGTGCTGCTTGTTATGGTCGTGATTTGGCTCGTGGCCATATCATCAACCAAGGTGAAGCAATCGGTGTTGTTGCGGCTCAGTCAATTGGTGAGCCAGGAACACAGCTTACGATGCGTACCTTCCACATTGGTGGTGCAGCATCTCGTGCGTCAGCAGAGAACAACGTTCAAGTTAAGAACGCGGGTACTCTAAAGCTGCACAATGCTAAGCATGTAACAAACATCAATGGCAAATTGGTCATTGTATCTCGTTCTTCAGAGCTAGCCATTATCGATGAGCTAGGTCGTGAGAAAGAGCGTTATAAGGTTCCATACGGTACAATTCTAGAAAAACTAGAAGATGCAGCTGTTGCAGCTGGCGATATTATCGCTAACTGGGATCCACATACTCACCCAATTATCACTGAAGTTGCGGGTAGTACTAAGTTCGTCGATATGATTGACAATGTCACTATGACACGTCAAACAGACGATCTAACGGGTCTATCATCTATTGTGATATTAGATGTTGCACAACGTCCAACAGCCGGTAAAGAGATGCGTCCTATGATTCGTCTCGTTGCAGCTGATGGCGGTGACTTGAAGATTCCTGGTACTGAAGTTCCAGCACAATACTTCTTGCCTGGCAACGCGATTGTTAACCTTGACGATAACGCATCAATTAACGTTGGTGATGCATTAGCACGTATTCCTCAAGAATCGTCTAAGACTCGTGATATTACCGGTGGTCTGCCACGCGTAGCCGACTTGTTCGAAGCGCGTAAGCCGAAAGAGCCTGCTATTCTTGCTGAAGTATCGGGTACTATCTCGTTCGGTAAGGAAACCAAAGGTAAGCGTCGTCTAGTGATTACTCCTGCTGAAGGTGGCGAGCACTACGAAGAGATGATTCCTAAGTGGCGTAACCTAAACGTGTTCGAAGGCGAAAAAGTCGAACGTGGTGAAGTTATTGCTGATGGTGCAGAAGCTGCGCACGATATTCTACGTCTACGTGGTATCCACAATGTGGCTAACTACATCGTGAATGAAGTGCAGGATGTTTACCGTCTACAGGGTGTTAAGATCAACGATAAGCACATTGAGGTGATTATTCGCCAGATGCTGCGTAAGTGTGAGATCACTAATGCTGGTGACAGTAATTTCCTAGCAGGCGAGCAAGCTGAAGTTTCACGCGTTAAGATCGCTAACCGCGAACTTGAAGCGCAAGGCAAGCAGTTAGTCACCTTTACTCGTGATCTTCTTGGTATTACCAAGGCGTCTCTAGCGACAGAGTCATTTATCTCAGCAGCATCGTTCCAGGAGACCACTCGTGTTCTTACTGAAGCAGCCGTTGGCGGTAAGAAAGACAAACTACGCGGTCTTAAAGAGAACGTAATTGTGGGTCGTTTGATCCCTGCTGGTACGGGTTACGCATACCATCAGAAGCGTGCAGCAGCGGCGGCGAAACCAACGTCTACTGAAGCACCAACAATTAGCGCAAGCGAAGCTGAGCAGAACCTTGCAGATTTGCTAAATCTAGCTGGAAGTTCTGATTAATTCAGTCTGAAAAGTAAACAGATTGTAAAAAAGGCGCCTTTTGCGCCTTTTTTTTACTTTAAATCGGTTAAAAGTTGTCTATTTCTTGACACTAACGCCATACACTTCTAAAATTTCGCGTCCCACACCTGTGGGATATAGATTTTTCACACCTTACTGTTGATTCGGTCAACTGATTCGGAGCTATACATGGCAACTGTAAACCAGTTGGTACGTAAGCCACGCGCACCTAAAGTCGATAAGACTAATGTGCCTGCGTTGGAAGCGTGTCCACAAAAACGTGGTGTTTGTACTCGCGTATACACAACCACACCAAAAAAACCTAACTCTGCACTACGTAAAGTAGCTCGTGTGCGTCTAACTAACGGTTTCGAAGTTACTTCGTACATCGGCGGTGAAGGCCACAACCTGCAGGAACACAGTGTAATTCTAATCCGCGGTGGTCGTGTAAAAGATCTACCGGGTGTACGTTACCACACTGTACGTGGCGCTTTAGATTGTGCTGGTGTAAGTGAACGTCGTCAAGGTCGTTCAAAGTACGGTGCTAAGCGTCCTAAGTCTTAACGTTTTCCGTTAAGTAAGGCCAAGCTAGTTTTTATTGAGATTCCAGTTTTGGGGTCCCTGAAGCATACGGAGAAATTGTTATGCCAAGACGTCGCGTTGTAGGACAACGTAAAATCCTACCAGATCCAAAGTTCAACAGTGAGTTGCTGGCTAAGTTCATCAACGTCATTATGCAGGACGGCAAAAAGTCGACTGCAGAAAAAATTATTTACAAGGCACTAGATACCGCTTTCGAAAAGAAAGGCGAAGATCATCTAGTTATCCTTGAAGCAGCCCTGGACAATGTGCGTCCAACCGTCGAAGTTAAATCTCGTCGTGTTGGTGGTTCTACATACCAGGTACCATGTGAAGTTCGTCCAGTGCGTCGTAACGCACTGGCGATGCGCTGGTTGGTTGAAGCTGCACGTAAGCGTGGTGAAAAATCTATGGCGTTACGTCTAGCCGGTGAAATGCTAGACGCATCAGACAACAAAGGTACTGCTGTTAAGAAGCGCGAAGACGTGCATCGTATGGCAGAAGCAAACAAAGCGTTTGCTCATTACCGCTGGTAATATCTTGGCGTGGGCTAAGTCCCACGCCTTACTTGCATTGCTAACACTCAGGTTTTAGCTAAGAGGGTATAAATCGTGGCTCGTACAACTCCAATTGAGCGTTATCGTAATATCGGTATTGTCGCTCATGTTGACGCTGGTAAAACCACTACAACTGAACGTGTTCTATTCTACACCGGTATGTCTCATAAGATCGGTGAAGTTCATGATGGCGCAGCCACTATGGATTGGATGGAACAAGAGCAGGAACGTGGGATTACCATCACATCAGCCGCAACGACTACTTTCTGGCGCGGAATGGATGCGCAGTTTACTGAACACCGTATCAACATCATTGATACTCCTGGTCACGTTGACTTCACTATTGAAGTAGAACGTTCACTACGAGTCTTAGATGGTGCTGTGGTTGTATTCTGTGGTTCATCTGGGGTTGAACCTCAATCTGAGACTGTTTGGCGTCAAGCTGATAAGTATCATGTACCTCGTATGGTTTTCATCAATAAGATGGACCGTGCAGGGGCTGACTTTGATAGCGTAGTCGAACAGATCCGTAACCGTCTTGGAGCAAACTGTGTCCCTATTCAGCTGAATATCGGTGCAGAAGAAGAGTTCAAAGGTGTTGTTGATTTGATCAAGATGAAAGCCATTAACTGGTCTGAAGAAGACCTGGGAATGACTTTCAGTTATGAAGAAATACCAGCAGACTTAGCCGATAAAGCAGCAGAAATGCGTGAGTACTTGGTTGAGAGTGCAGCGGAAGCTTCAGACGAACTGATGGAAAAATACCTCGAAGGAAGTGTACTTTCAGAAGTTGAGATCAAAGAGGCATTACGTAAGCGTACCTTAAATAATGAAATCGTTTTGGTCACCTGTGGTTCTGCTTTTAAGAACAAAGGTGTGCAAGCGGTGCTCGATGCAGTGGTAGATTATCTACCGTCACCTGTCGAAGTTCCTGCAATTACGGGAATGGATGACAATGAGAAAGAAACATATCGTCCTGCGGATGATAATGCGCCTTTTGCTGCGTTAGCCTTTAAGATTGCAACAGACCCATTTGTGGGTACCTTAACCTTTATACGTGTTTATTCAGGTGTATTGGAAACCGGTGCTGGCGTTTATAACTCTGTTAAGCAAAAACGTGAACGTATTGGTCGTATGGTGCAGATGCACGCTAATGACCGTCAAGAGATTAAAGAAGTACGCGCTGGCGACATCGCTGCTGCTATTGGTCTTAAAGACGTGACGACTGGCGATACATTGTGCGATATTGACCATAAAGTAGTTCTGGAGCGAATGGATTTTCCTGAGCCTGTAATTACTATTGCCGTTGAACCAAGAACCAAGGCAGACCAAGATAAGATGGGGATGGCGTTGCAAAAACTTGCAGCGGAAGATCCGTCGTTCCGTGTAGAAACTGATGAAGAATCAGGTCAAACACTGATCTCTGGTATGGGTGAGCTACACTTAGACATCATCGTTGACCGTATGCGTCGCGAGTTTGGTGTTAGCTGTAATGTAGGTAAACCTCAAGTTGCATATCGTGAGACTATTCGCGCTAGCGTGGAAGTTGAAGGCAAGTTCATTCGCCAATCTGGTGGTCGAGGTCAATTCGGTCATGTTTGGTTAAAGCTAGAACCTCAAGAAGAAGGTTTTGGCTACGAATTTGTCAACGAAATTGTTGGTGGTTCTGTTCCAAAGGAATATATCCCAGCAGTAGACAAAGGTATTCAAGAACAGATGAAGAGCGGCGTATTAGCTGGCTTCCCTATTCTAGACGTAAAGGTTACTTTGTTTGACGGTTCATATCATGATGTGGATTCGAACGAAATGGCCTTTAAAGTCGCCGGTTCAATGGGCTTTAAAAAGGGTGCTCTTGAAGCAGACCCTGCCTTGCTTGAACCTTGTATGAAAGTTGAAGTGACAACACCTGAAAATCATATGGGTGATGTTGTGGGAGACTTAAACCGTCGTCGTGGCCTCATTGAAGGTATGGACGATGGTATCGCAGGTGTTAAGCTTGTGCATGCAACAGTACCTTTGTCTGAAATGTTCGGTTATGCAACCGCTTTGCGCTCTGCGACTCAGGGTCGTGCTTCATACTCAATGGAGTTTTTGAAGTACTCCGATGCACCGCAAAATGTTACTAAAGCAATAATGGAAGCTCGAGGCTAAATAGTCTGGCTCTATTGTTGATATAATTAATTGCTATTGCTCGGTTCAATAAACCGAGCTTTTCTGAAAAGAAAGGAATATATCGTGGCTAAAGAAAAATTTGAACGCGTAAAACCGCACGTTAACGTTGGTACTATTGGTCACGTCGATCATGGTAAAACAACACTAACAGCTGCTATCTCGTCTGTATTAACTAAGACTTACGGTGGTGAAGTTAAAAACTTCGCACAAATCGATAACGCTCCTGAAGAGCGTGAGCGCGGTATTACAATTAATACTTCTCACATCGAATATGACACACCTGCACGTCACTACGCACACGTAGATTGTCCTGGTCACGCCGATTATGTTAAAAACATGATCACTGGTGCTGCTCAAATGGACGGCGCGATTCTAGTAGTTGCTTCTACAGATGGTCCAATGCCACAAACACGTGAGCACATCCTGCTTTCACGTCAGGTTGGCGTACCATTCATCATCGTATTCATGAACAAATGTGACATGGTAGATGACGAAGAGCTTCTTGAGCTTGTAGAAATGGAAGTTCGTGAACTTCTTTCTGAATATGACTTCCCAGGTGATGACTTACCAGTTATCCAAGGTTCTGCGCTTAAAGCCCTTGAAGGCGAGCCAGAGTGG
>NZ_JAKIKW010000043.1 GCF_023283945.1 Shewanella gelidimarina
CTATCCGTGAAGGTGGCCGTACTGTTGGTGCTGGTGTTGTAGCTAAGATTGTTGCTTAATAGCAACGAGTCTTAACTCAATATCAAAAAAGGCAGCTTAGGCTGCCTTTTTTATTTCCGAAAGAAAGTTATTGGGGCTAGTAATCTTGATCTGGCTCGGTATAATGACCGCCACTTTATTGAATTCTGTCTATTTGACGGTATTTCAAACAGTGGGGTTGATCTGAGCGCTAAAGTCAGTATAATACCCCCTCGCCTTAACCATTAGGCGATTTAAATTGGTCTACCCTTGAGGTTGACGTAAAAAAACAGCGACTCCAATTGTGAGTCGAACGGTTAAATCATCTCGCTCTGCTTTTCCAAAAGGAAGAAGCTAGAGGGTGATTTTTTATGTGTACATTTTAGGAGCTCTGGTCAATGCAGAACCAAAGAATCCGTATCCGCTTAAAAGGATTTGATCATCGTTTGATTGATCAGTCTACTGCGGAAATCGTTGAAACTGCTAAGCGTACAGGCGCACAGGTTCGTGGTCCAATTCCACTTCCTACGCGTAAAGAACGTTATACCATTTTGACTTCTCCACACGTTAATAAAGATGCGCGTGATCAGTACGAACTTCGTACTCACAAGCGTCTTGTTGATATCGTCGAGCCGACTGAAAAGACTGTAGACGCACTTATGCGTTTAGATCTTGCAGCGGGTGTTGACGTTCAAATTAGCTTGGGTTAATTGAGCTTAGAAGAGGTTTGAGAGATGGCTATCGGTCTTATCGGTCGTAAAGTAGGTATGACACGTATCTTCAATGAAGATGGCGCGTCGGTACCTGTAACAGTAATTGAAATTGCTGCTAACCGTGTAACCCAAGTGAGAACTTTGGATACAGACGGTTACCGCGCACTTCAAGTAACTACTGGTACTAAAAAAGCTAATCGCATCACTAAACCAGAAGCAGGTCACTTTGCTAAGGCAGGCGTTGAAGCCGGTCGTGGTTTATGGGAAATGCGTTTGGCAGATGGTGAAGGTGAAGGTATCGAAGTTGGTGCTGAGCTTAATGTAGATATTTTCGCTGAAATTGCGAAAGTAGATGTAACTGGTCAATCAAAAGGTAAAGGCTTCCAAGGCGGTATTAAGCGTTGGAACTTCCATGCCCAAGATATGACTCATGGTAACTCTTTGGCTCATAGATCTAACGGTTCTATTGGTCAAAACCAGACACCTGGTCGCGTTTTCAAAGGTAAGAAAATGTCAGGCCACATGGGTGCAGAGCGTGTTACTACGCAGAATCTAGACGTTATACGTGTAGATGCTGAACGTAACTTGCTACTGGTTAAGGGTGCAGTTCCAGGCGCTACTAATGGCGACCTGATCATCAAACCAGCTGTTAAAGCTTAAGGTCTGAGGAGATAGTAATGGAATTGGTATTGAAAGACGCACAGAGTGCTCTTGAAGTTTCCGAAACTACCTTCGGCCGTGACTTTAATGAAGCACTGGTTCATCAGGTAGTTGTAGCTTACGCTGCAAACGCACGTCAGGGCACTCGTGCTCAAAAGACTCGTGCAGAAGTAGTTGGCTCTGGCAAAAAGCCATGGCGCCAAAAAGGTACTGGCCGCGCACGTGCCGGTACTGTTAAAGGCCCAATCTGGCGTGGCGGTGGCGTAACATTCGCTGCTAAAGCACAAGATCACAGCCAAAAAGTTAACAAGAAGATGTACCGCGGAGCGCTGAAAAGCATATTCTCTGAATTGGTACGTCAAGACCGTCTTATCGTTGTTGAGTCGTTTAGTGTTGATGCTCCTAAAACTAAAGAGCTGAAAGCTAAACTTGCTGAAATGCAACTTGAAGACGTGTTGATTGTTACTCCAGAAGTTGACGAGAACTTGTTCTTAGCTGCTCGTAACTTGTACAAAGTTGATGTTCGTGATGTTGCTGGTATTGATCCAGTTAGCCTTATCGCATTCAACAAAGTACTCGTAACTGCTGAAGCTATTAAGCAAATCGAGGAGATGCTGGGATGATAAGCGAAGAACGTTTGTTAAAAGTTATTCTTGCTCCACATGTTTCTGAAAAGAGCACTGTGAACGCTGAGAAAACCAATACAGTTGTTTTCCGTGTAGCTATCGATGCAACTAAAGCTGAAGTTAAAGCTGCAGTAGCACAGCTATTCGAAGTTGAAGTCGATTCAGTTCGCACTTTAGTTAACAAAGGTAAAACTAAGCGTCACGGTGCCCGTACAGGCCGTCGTAGCGATTGGAAAAAAGCCTATGTTACTCTAGCTGAAGGTGCTGACATCGATTTCGTCGGCGGCGCTGAATAAGCAAAGGAGAATTATCGTGGCAGTTATTAAGTGTAAGCCAACCTCTCCAGGTCGTCGCCACCTAGTTAAAGTGGTGAACAACGATCTGCATAAAGGTAAACCTTTTGCAGGCCTGTTGGCTAAGAAATCAAAAAGTGGTGGCCGTAACAATACTGGTCGTATCACTGTCCGCCACATTGGTGGTGGTCATAAGCAACATTATCGTCTAATCGACTTTAAGCGTAATAAAGACAGTATCCCTGCGAAGGTTGAACGTTTGGAATATGATCCAAACCGTACAGCTAACATCGCTTTGGTACTTTACGCTGACGGTGAGCGTCGTTACATCATTGCCGCTAAAGGCATGAAAGCTGGAGATGCAATCCAGTCTGGTATCGATGCAGAGATCAAGAGCGGTAACGCATTGCCTCTACGTAATATCCCTGTGGGTAGCGTAGTGCACGCAGTCGAAATGAAGCCTGGTAAAGGTGCTCAAATCGCTCGTTCTGCTGGTGCTTATGTACAAGTTATTGCTCGTGATGGCGCATACGCCACTCTACGTCTTCGCTCTGGCGAAATGCGTAAAGTGCCGGTTGATTGCCGCGCGACATTGGGTGAAGTTGGTAACGCCGAGCATATGCTACGCCAGTTAGGTAAAGCAGGTGCTAAACGCTGGAGAGGCGTACGCCCGACAGTTCGTGGTGTTGCAATGAACCCAGTTGATCACCCACATGGTGGTGGTGAAGGCCGTACATCTGGTGGCCGTCACCCTGTTTCACCTTGGGGTATGCCTACTAAGGGTTATAAGACTCGTAGTAACAAACGCACCGACAAGTACATTGTACGTCGTCGCAATAAAAAGTAAGAGGATTCGCCATGCCACGTTCTCTCAAGAAAGGTCCATTCATTGACCTACACTTGCTGAAGAAGGTAGAGAAAGCGATGGAAGCTGGAGACAAGAAGCCTATTAAGACTTGGTCTCGCCGCTCTATGATCATCCCTAATATGATTGGGTTGACCATCGCTGTCCATAATGGTCGTCAGCACGTACCTGTGTTCGTAACTGACGAAATGATCGGCCACAAGCTTGGTGAGTTTTCACCAACACGCACTTATCGCGGCCATGCTGCAGATAAGAAAGCGAAGAAGCGTTAATACGGGAGGAATAAGATGGAAGTTTTAGCTATACATCGTTTTGCCCGTACGTCGCCTCAAAAGTGTCGTTTGGTTGCAGATCAAATCCGTGGACTGCCTGTTGCTAAGGCTCTCGAAATTCTAACTTTCAGCCCTAAGAAAGCTGCCGTACTTGTTAAAAAAGTACTGGACTCTGCTATCGCCAATGCTGAGCACAATGAAGGTGCTGACATTGACGAATTAAGAGTTGGAAAGATTATGATCGATGAAGGTCCAACTATGAAGCGTATCATGCCACGTGCCAAAGGCCGTGCTGATCGCATAATCAAGCGTACCAGCCACATTACTGTGGTTGTATCAGATCGCTAGGAGTTAGCAATGGGACAGAAAGTACATCCTAATGGTATCCGTCTGGGTATCACTAAGCCTTGGATCTCGACATGGTACGCTGACAAGTCAGACTATGCCAATAACTTGAATAGTGACTGGGAAGTGCGTAAGTTTCTTGAAAAGAAGCTTAAGCAAGCATCAGTTTCTAAAATTGTTATCGAGCGTCCAGCTAAAAGTGTTCGTGTTACTATCCACACAGCCCGTCCAGGTGTTGTGATTGGTAAGAAAGGCGAAGACGTAGAAAAGCTACGCAATGCAGTTGCTAAATTGACTGGTATTCCAGCTCAAATTAACATCGCTGAGATCCGTAAGCCTGAGCTAGATGCTAAGCTTGTTGCCGATGGCATCGCTTCGCAGTTAGAGCGTCGTGTTATGTTCCGTCGTGCTATGAAGCGCGCAGTTCAAAACGCAATGCGTCTTGGCGCGAAAGGTATCAAGGTACAAGTTAGCGGCCGTCTAGGCGGCGCTGAAATTGCGCGCTCGGAATGGTATCGTGAAGGTCGTGTACCTTTGCATACTCTTCGTGCTGATATCGACTATTCTACTTCTGAGAGTCACACTCAATACGGTGTGATTGGCGTTAAAGTTTGGGTCTTCAAAGGTGAAGTTCTAGACGGTATCGTTCCTCAGCATGAAGAGCCGAAACAGCAGCCGAAGCGCAAGCCTCGCGGTAAATAGGAGAGCTGGCAATGCTGCAACCAAAAAGAACAAAGTTCCGCAAAATGTTCAAAGGCCGTAACCGCGGTCTTGCGAACGGCACTGAAGTAAGCTTCGGTGAATTCGGTTTGAAAGCTGTTGGACGTGGTCGTCTAACTGCTCGTCAAATTGAAGCTGCGCGTCGTGCTATGACACGTCATATTAAACGTCAAGGTCAAATCTGGATCCGCGTTTTCCCTGATAAGCCAATTACCTCTAAGCCTCTTGAAGTGCGTATGGGTAAAGGTAAGGGTAACGTTGAATATTGGGTAGCCCAAATTCAACCAGGTAAGGTTCTTTATGAGATGAATGGTGTACCAGAAGAGTTGGCTCGTGAAGCTTTCGCTCTTGCTGCTTCCAAGTTGCCTCTTAAGACTACCTTCGTAACTAAGACGGTGATGTAATGAAAGCGAGCGAACTAACAGAAAAGAGCGTTGAAGAATTGAACGCTGAACTGCTTGGTCTGCTGCGTGAGCAGTTTAATCTGCGTATGCAACACGCCACTGGTCAGTTGACTCAAACTCAACAGCTTAAAATCGTGCGTCGTAACATTGCGCGCGTTAAGACCATTATTACTTCTAAGGCGGGTGTGTAATGACTGATAATATCCGTACTTTACAGGGTCGAGTACTTAGCAACAAGATGGACAAGTCTATCACTGTTGCTATTGAGCGTAAGGTTAAACATCCGTTATACGGTAAGTTCCTTAAGCGTACTACTAAGATCCATGCTCATGATGAGCAGAATCAGTGTAATGCTGGTGATGTCGTGACTATTCGCGAATGTCGCCCGCTGTCTAAGACTAAGTCTTGGACTCTGGTTGAAGTAGTAACAAAAGCCTAATATTATTAGGCGTTTAGGTAAACGGCTCCATTGCTTGGAGCCGTTTGTATTTTTAGTACTATCTATTCCTATTTTTGGGTGTTACACTTGCGCGCCAAATTTGACTAAATTAAAGTCTAAATTTGGACAGAAAATGTACCCCCTTTGTGGGAATGTGAAGTAACGATAGCGGAGCACTTAAAATGATCCAAATGCAATCGACTCTAGAAGTCGCCTGTAACAGTGGCGCTCGTAGAGTTCAGTGTATTAAGGTCTTGGGTGGCTCTCATCGTCGTTATGCCGGAATCGGCGACGTCATCAAGGTTTCTGTAAAGGAAGCTATTCCTCGCGGTAAAGCGAAGAAAGGTGATGTATATAACGCGGTGGTAGTCCGTACTAAGAAAGGCGTACGTCGTCCAGACGGTTCTGTCATTCGCTTCGATCGGAACGCAGCGGTTTTGCTTAACGCAAACCTTGCACCGATTGGTACTCGTATCTTTGGACCAGTGACACGTGAATTGCGTACAGAGCAATTTATGAAAATTGTCTCGCTGGCACCAGAAGTACTGTAAGGAGCTTCAAAATGGCAGCAAAAATACGTCGTCAAGACGAAGTAATTGTACTAGCTGGTAAAGACCAGGGGAAACGCGGTAATGTTTCTCAAGTTCTTACTACTGGTAAATTAATTGTAGAAGGTCTTAACCTTGTCAAGAAACACCAAAAGCCAAACCCACAATTGGGCGTAGCTGGCGGTATTGTTGAGCAAGAAGCACCGATACAAGCATCAAACGTAGCGATTTTCAACTCTGCCACTGGCAAAGCTGATCGCGTTGGTTTCCGATTTGAAGACGGCAAAAAAGTCCGTTTCTTTAAGTCGAACAGTGAACTCGTAAAGTAATTGGAGTAAACGATGGCGAAACTGCATGATAAATATAAAGAGACTGTTAGTCCTGAACTTGTAACAAAGTTTGGTTTTAGCAGTGTCATGCAAGTCCCTCGGATTGAAAAGATCACCCTTAATATGGGTGTTGGCGAAGCAGTAGCAGATAAGAAAGTTATGGAGCATGCGCTCCGTGACATGACTGCTATCGCTGGTCAGAAGCCAGTAGTGACTGTAGCTCGTAAGTCAGTTGCTGGTTTTAAAATCCGTGAAGGCTACCCAATAGGCTGTAAGGTTACACTACGCGGTGAGCGTATGTGGGAATTCTTAGAGCGTTTAGTAGATATCGCAATCCCGCGTATCCGTGATTTCCGTGGTATGAGTGTTAAATCATTCGACGGTCGTGGAAACTATGCGATGGGCGTGCGTGAGCAAATAATCTTTCCAGAGATCGAATACGATAAAATCGATAAGATCCGCGGTATGGATATTGTAATCACTACTTCTGCGAAGAATGATGAAGAAGGCCGAGCTTTGCTCGAAGGCTTTAACTTCCCATTCAAGAAATAAGGGTAGCGTAATGGCAAAAAGTTCAATGAAAGCACGTGAAGCAAAACGTGCCAAGCTCGTAGCTAAGTTCGCTGAAAAGCGTCTAGCTCTTAAAGCTATCATTAGCAGCTCAACTACTTCTGATGAAGAACGTTGGGATGCCGTACTTAAGTTACAAGCTCTTCCACGTGACTCTAGCGCAGCGCGTCAGCGCAATCGCTGTAGTCAAACTGGTCGCCCACATGGTTTCCTACGTAAATTCGGCCTTAGCCGTATTAAATTACGTGAAGCAACTATGCGCGGTGAAGTTCCTGGCCTACGTAAAGCCAGCTGGTAAGCACTTGTCACGGAGTAAGCTAATATGAGCATGCAAGATCCTATTGCGGATATGTTAACACGTATTCGTAACGGCCAAGCTGCTAAACACGTATCTGTGAAGATGCCTTCTGCTAAGCTAAAAATCGCTATTGCGAAAATGCTTAAAGAAGAAGGTTATATCACTGACTACGCCGTAGCAGATGAAGCCAAGCCTGAATTGGAAATTACTTTAAAGTACTTTCAAGGTCAGCCAGTCGTAGAGACTATCCAGCGCGTTAGCCGTCCGGGACTTCGTATTTACAAAAGTAAAAACGAACTTCCAAAGGTTATGGGCGGACTGGGTGTCGCTATCGTGTCCACTTCTAAAGGTTTGATGACTGATCGTACTGCCCGCCAAAATGGCATGGGCGGGGAAGTTATCTGCTACGTAGCATAAGGAGCTAGCAATGTCTCGTGTCGCAAAAGCACCAGTCGCTATTCCTGCCGGCGTAGAAGTGACTTTAAACGAACAAACTATCACCGTAAAAGGTACTAAAGGTAGTTTGACTCGAGTTATAAACACTGACGTTTCTATTGTTATTGAAGACAATGAAATTAAGTGTAGCCCAATTGAAGGCGTGAAAACTGCCGCTCAAGCGGGTACAGCTCGAGCTTTAATCAACAATATGGTTGTTGGTGTAACAGTAGGCTTTGAAAAGAAACTACAGTTAATTGGTGTCGGTTACCGTGCGAAAATCGCTGGTAAAGGTATTGATTTAACTTTAGGTTTTTCTCACCCACTGGTCCACGAACTTCCTGACGGCGTAACAGCAGAGTGTCCTAGCCAAACTGAAATCGTACTGAAAGGTACTGATAAGCAGTTAATTGGTCAGGTAGCTGCTGAGATTCGCAGCCATCGTCCACCAGAGCCTTATAAAGGTAAAGGTGTTCGCTACGCTGATGAACAAGTACGCCGTAAAGAGGCTAAGAAGAAGTAGGTAACGCGATATGGATAAGAAAACATCTCGCTTACGCCGCGCACTACGCGCCCGTAAGAAGATCCAAGAGCTGGGCGTTAATCGTCTGGTTGTACATCGTACACCACGTCATACTTACGCTCAGGTCATTAGTCCTGAAAACGTAGTGTTGGCGGCAGCTTCTACTGCTGAGAAAGCAGTATCAGAGCAGCTAAAGTACACTGGTAACGTTGATGCAGCTAAAGTAGTGGGTAAAACCGTTGCTGAGCGCGCTATCGAAAAAGGCGTAGCTGTAGTTGCATTCGATCGTTCCGGCTTCAAGTATCACGGACGCGTTGCTGCATTAGCAGACGCCGCTCGTGAAGCTGGCCTCAAGTTCTAAGGAATGATGAAAAATGGCTAAATTTGAAGCTCAACAAAAAGACGATCTGCAAGAGAAGTTAGTTGCAGTTAATCGTGTTTCTAAAGTAGTTAAAGGCGGACGTATCTTTAGCTTCACTGCACTAACTGTAGTCGGTGATGGTAACGGTAAAGTCGGTTTTGGCTATGGTAAAGCGCGTGAAGTACCAGCAGCAATTCAGAAAGCAATGGAAAAGGCTCGCCGTAACATTGTGAACGTTGAATTGAACAACGGTACTTTACACCACCCTGTAAAGGGTCGTCATACTGGATCGCGTGTTTACATGCAGCCAGCCTCTGACGGTACCGGTATTATTGCCGGTGGCGCAATGCGTGCCGTATTGGAAGTAGCAGGCGTTCATAACGTTCTGTCAAAAGCATACGGTTCTACTAACCCGATTAACATCGTTCGCGCAACTGTAGATGCGTTGGTGCACATGAAGTCACCATCACAAATTGCAGCTAAGCGTGGCCTGAATGTTAAAGAAATTCGAGGTTAAGCACCATGGCTACTAAAACACTTAAAGTAACTCAGACTAAAAGTTCAATTGGACGTTTGCCTAAGCATCGTGCAACTTTGACTGGTCTAGGTTTACGCCGCATTAATCATACAGTCGAAGTTGAAGATACTCCTTCAGTTCGCGGTATGATTAACAAGGTTTACTACATGGTTTCGGTGGAGGAAGTATAAGATGCGTCTAAATACTCTATCACCTGCTGCAGGTGCTAAATCAGCAGCTAAGCGTGTAGGTCGCGGTATCGGTTCTGGGACTGGTAAAACTTGTGGCCGCGGTCACAAGGGACAGAAGTCTCGTTCAGGCGGCGGCGTTCGCGTCGGTTTCGAGGGTGGTCAAATGCCACTTAAGATTCGTCTACCTAAGTTTGGTTTTACCTCGCGTCGTGCGTTGGTATCAGCAGAAGTTCGCATTAGCGAACTAGCTAAAGTTAACGGTGATGTTATCGACCTAAATGCGCTGAAAGATGCGAATCTAGTTACTCGCAACATACAGTTTGCTAAAATCGTTCTTTCAGGTACCATTGAGCGCCCTGTGACCGTTAAAGGTCTAAAGGCAACCAAAGGTGCACGTGCAGCTATTGAAGCTGCCGGTGGCAAGATCGAGGAATAATACGTCGATGGCAAAACCAGGACTTGATTTAAAAAGCGCGAAGGGCGGTTTATCTGAATTGAAAACCCGCCTGCTGTTCGTGATTGGTGCAATTATCGTCTTTAGAGCCGGTTCGTTTGTACCAATTCCTGGTATTGACGCTGCTGTACTAGCAGAGCTGTTTAATCAGCAAAAGGGTACCATCTTAGGCATGTTTAACATGTTCTCTGGTGGCGCCCTTGAACGTGCCTCTATTTTTGCATTAGGTATCATGCCGTATATTTCGGCATCGATCATTATGCAGTTATTGACAGTCGTTCATCCTGCTCTCGCTGAATTGAAAAAGGAAGGCGAGTCAGGGCGAAAGAAGATTAGTCAATACACTAGATACGGCACATTGGTCCTGGGTACGTTCCAGGCAATCGGTATCGCAACAGGTCTTCCGAACTTAGTTCCAGGTTTAGTAGTAAACCTAGGATTCGGATTTTACTTTGTAGCGGTTGTGAGTTTAGTCACTGGAACAATGTTCCTTATGTGGTTAGGTGAGCAAATTACCGAAAGAGGCATTGGTAATGGTATCTCGATATTAATTTTCGCAGGTATTGTTGCAGGTCTACCATCTGCTATCGGTCAAACGGCTGAGCAGGCGCGTCAAGGCGACATAAGTGTACTAGTATTGTTGTTGCTGGCAGTAATTGTTTTTGCTGTCACATATTTTGTGGTATTTGTAGAGCGTGGACAACGACGTATTGTTGTTAACTATGCTAAGCGTCAACAAGGCCGAAAGGTTTTTGCAGCGCAAAGCACTCATTTACCGCTGAAGATAAATATGGCTGGTGTTATACCACCTATTTTTGCGTCCAGCATAATTTTGTTTCCAGGCACACTGGCTCAGTGGTTTGGACAAAATGAGTCCTTGTCATGGTTAAGTGATTTTTCACTTGCTGTGTCACCGGGACAACCGTTGTACTCATTGTTATATGCAACAGCGATTATCTTTTTCTGTTTCTTCTATACTGCGTTGGTGTTTAACCCTCGCGAAACAGCAGATAACTTGAAGAAGAGTGGTGCGTTTATTCCCGGGATTCGTCCTGGAGAACAGACTTCGCGTTACATTGATAAAGTAATGACCCGCCTGACATTAGCCGGTGCGTTGTACATTACGTTTATCTGCTTAATTCCGGAGTTCATGTTAATTGCGTGGAAAGTACAGTTCTATTTTGGCGGTACTTCGCTACTTATTATGGTAGTCGTAATCATGGACTTCATGGCTCAAGTTCAGACCCATATGATGTCTCATCAGTATGAGTCTGTAATGAAGAAAGCTAATTTGGTAAACAAAGCGAATTTAGATCGTTTTGGTCGCTAACCTAGCAATCTCGGAGTGATGAAATGAAAGTTCGAGCTTCCGTGAAGAAGATCTGCCGTAACTGCAAGATCGTAAAGCGTAGTGGTGTTGTTCGTGTGATTTGTGTTGAACCTAAACACAAACAACGTCAAGGCTAAAAGAAAGATTTGACCAGCCCAGTCGGGGCTGGTCAAAATATTATTTGCTAAATTGTCGTCTGTCGAGTATCCTACCGGGCTTTTCACAGATGACCTTTAACTTGAGGAGTGCATAGTGGCCCGTATCGCTGGCATTAACATTCCTGATCAAAAGCATGCAGTCATTGCATTGACTGCTATTTTCGGCATTGGCCGTACTCGCGCACAAGCAATTTGCGCGGCTACTTCAATTGCTGAAGATGCTAAGATCAAGGAATTGAGCGAAGCTCAAATAGATACTCTACGCGAAGAAGTTGCCAACTACATTGTAGAAGGTGATTTACGTCGCGAAGTTTCCATGAACATCAAGCGTCTTATGGACCTTGGTTGTTACCGTGGCCTTCGCCATCGTCGTAGCCTTCCCCTTCGTGGGCAACGTACTAAGACCAATGCGCGTACGCGTAAAGGTCCACGTAAACCAATTAGAAAGTAACGGGGTAATCCACAATGGCTAAAGTTCCGTCACGTTCTCCGCGTAAGCGTGTACGTAAACAGGTTGCTGATGGTATGGCGCATATACATGCGTCTTTCAACAACACTATTATTACCATTACAGATCGTCAAGGTAACGCACTATCTTGGGCAACTTCTGGTGGTTCAGGTTTCCGTGGTTCACGTAAATCTACCCCATTTGCTGCACAGGTTGCTGCTGAGCGTGCAGGTACTGCTGCTCAGGATTACGGTGTTAAGAACCTTGAAGTTTTTGTGAAGGGTCCAGGTCCAGGGCGCGAATCAGCGATTCGTGCACTAAATTCGGTTGGTTATAAAATTACTAACATTACCGATGTGACGCCTATCCCTCATAATGGTTGTCGTCCTCCTAAGAAACGTCGCGTTTAATTCGTCGTTTTTAATAGGATCGTTGGAGAAAGAACATGGCAAGATACTTGGGTCCAAAGCTCAAGCTCAGCCGCAGAGAAGGTACTGACCTTTTCCTAAAAAGCGGTGTGAGAGCAATTGATTCGAAGTGTAAGCTTGAAACTGCACCTGGACAACACGGCGCTCGTAAGACCCGTCTGTCTGAGTATGGCGTACAGCTACGCGAGAAACAAAAAGTTCGTCGTATTTATGGTGTGCTAGAAAAGCAATTCCGTAACTACTACAAAGATGCTGCACGTACTAAAGGTAACACTGGTGAAAACCTACTTACTCTTTTAGAAACCCGTCTTGATAACGTAGTTTATCGTATGGGCTTTGGTGCAACACGCGCTGAATCACGTCAGCTAATTAGCCATAAGTCAATTATGGTTAATGGTAGCGTCGTTAACATTCCATCATTCAAAGTGTCTGCGAATGATGTAGTGAGCGTTCGCGAGAAGTCACGTACTCAAGCTCGTATTAAAGCGGCTTTAGAAGTGTCGGCTCAACGCGAAAAGCCAACATGGGTTGAAGTTGACAGCACTAAGATGGAAGGTGCTTTTAAGCGTCTACCTGAACGTAGTGATTTGTCTGCGGAAATTAACGAACAGCTGATCGTCGAACTTTACTCTAAGTAAAGTTAAAACAAAAGAGAGGACACAATGCAGGGTTCTGTTACAGAATTTCTTAAACCGCGTCTCGTTGATATCGAGCAGGTTAATCCAACACGTGCCAGAGTTACACTGGAGCCGCTAGAGCGTGGTTTTGGTCACACTTTAGGTAACGCGTTGCGTCGTATCCTATTGTCGTCTATGCCAGGCTGCGCGGTAACCGAAGTAGAGATCGATGGTGTACTGCATGAATACAGTAGCAAGGAAGGCGTGCAAGAAGATATCCTCGAGATATTGCTTAACCTTAAAGGTTTAGCAGTTGTTATCGAAGGGAAAGACGAAGCTATGCTTACGCTTAGTAAGTCAGGCGCAGGCCCTGTTACTGCAGCAGATATCACGCATGATGGTGATGTTACTATCATGAATCCTGACCATGTTATCTGTCATTTGACAGGTAATAATGACGTCAGCATGCGTATCCGCGTAGAGCGTGGTCGTGGTTATGTACCGGCTTCTGCCCGTGCACAAACTGAAGACGATGATCGCCCTATCGGCCGTTTGTTGGTTGATTCTTCGTTCTCACCTGTAGCTCGCATTGCTTATAATGTTGAAGCCGCACGTGTTGAACAGCGTACAGACTTAGATAAACTCGTTATTGATATGACCACAAACGGTACTATCGATCCCGAGGAAGCAATACGTCGTTCTGCAACAATTTTGGCTGAACAGCTAGATGCGTTTGTTGAATTACGTGATGTGACTGAGGCTGCACCAGTCGAAGAGAAGCCGGAGTTCGATCCGATATTGTTGCGTCCTGTCGACGATTTAGAGCTAACTGTACGTTCAGCCAACTGTTTGAAGGCTGAAGCGATTCATTACATCGGCGATCTGGTACAACGCACTGAAGTTGAGCTGTTGAAAACACCTAACTTGGGTAAGAAATCTCTTACCGAAATTAAGGATGTTCTTGCATCTCGCGGACTGTCGTTAGGTATGCGTCTCGAAAACTGGCCTCCAGCTAGTTTAGTAGACGACCTTTAAGTCCAGATTAGTACAGATATAGGTAATAAGGATTAGGTCATGCGCCATCGTAAGAGTGGTCGTCAACTAAATCGTAACAGCAGTCATCGTAAAGCTATGTTTCGCAACATGGCATGCTCAATAGTTCGTCACGAAGTGATCCGAACTACTGTAGCTAAAGCGAAAGAACTGCGTCGCGTAGTTGAACCTCTGATAACACTTGCTAAGAGTGATAGTGTTGCAAACCGCCGTTTGGCATTTGCACGTACTCGCGACGCTGAAGTCGTTGGTAAATTATTTACAGAATTGGGTCCACGCTTCCAGGAACGTCCTGGTGGTTACACTCGTATTCTTAAGTGCGGTCTACGTACTGGTGATAAAGCGCCTATGGCGTATATTGAACTAGTAGGTCGTCCTGAAGCAGCTGAAGCTGTTGAAGACACTGCAGAGTAAATAAGTCTTAGTTATAAAAGGCCGAACAATATGTTCGGCCTTTTTTATGTCCGATGCATTAATGACTTGACTGGTTTAGCTGTTTATTTTTATCTGAACAGCCACAGCCACAGCCACAGCCACAGCCACAGCCACAGCCACAGCCACAGCCACAGCCACAGCCACAGCCACAGCCACAGCCACAGCCACAGCCACAGCCACAGCCACA
>NZ_JAKIKW010000044.1 GCF_023283945.1 Shewanella gelidimarina
GGGTTTCCCCATGTGAGAGTAGGTCATTTCCAGGCGCCTAATTTCTCGAAAGAGAGTGAACAGCCCGTTGCTAACGCAACGGGCTTTTTTACGTCTGTAATTTGTGGTTTTTGAGTTGATGAACTGACGGAACAACAGAATATAAAGGACAACACAACAGAGATGGTAGTGCAGTGGCCATGATGCCGAGGTGCAAGTCGAACATTTCCAGTCGCCACTCTTTTTATCTTGGTCTCGAAAGAGAGTGAATAGCCCGTTGCTAACGCAACGGGCTTTTTTACGTCCGCAATTTGTGGTTTTGAGTTGATGAACTGATGAAACGACTGAATTGATACCAATGGCATTAATTTCCCACTTTGCTCCAATCTATCGAACAAAGTTTTTTACATATTATAAATTGCTAACCTAAGTTGGACAACGCTCATTGATGATCTCTTTAAAGCTACTGGCGTATCTGTAGGGTATTCCCGTCGGAGCCCGGAGCTTTCTGGTGTCTAGACGTTGCTTCATCCTAAAGTTTCAACAACGATGCCTCATAAACCTTGAGATTAGTTCATATTGATACGTTCAGACGGGAGTTGACCAATGAAACTTTTGATTGCTGTAATGTTGAATTGTTTAAAACCTATTTGTGCTTAAAGTGATTGTTTGGATGTAAATTAGGAAGGAAACAGCGATAAGTTTTGAGCTTATTTTAGAGTGGTTTTATAGATTGGCTAAGTATTTATTTAGGTCAAGTTAATCAATGACTTTTGGGGGCGCTATGTATTTATATTCCAACCGTATTCTTACATGGCGATAATTGCGATTACGATGCGAGGTTTATTTTATGTTGACTTAGATACGATAAAGCCTAAAAACAGAGGCTCTATCATATTATCGGTTCATATTAAGTAGCAACCATTGTTCAGTCTAGTGGTTGTTTTTGAAAATATGACATTGGCTGATTTGAAGTGCTTTAAGCTGTTAAGAGCCTTGGTAATCGAGTTGTCGCCAAGCTTCATAGCTGATGATAGCAACCGCATTTGAAAGATTAAGGCTGCGACTCGTCGACATCATCGGTATACGCAAACGTTGTTCAGTTGGAATTGAGTCTATTATATCAGCAGGTAAGCCTCTGGTTTCTGGGCCAAATAACAACACGTCATCTTGTTTAAAGCTGATTTCTGAATGTGGGCGGCTGCCTTTGGTCGTACAAGCCATAATTCGCTTGCCTTGCATTGCTTCGAGAAAAGACTCAAAGTTTTTATGATGGATCACATTAGCCAAATCTGCATAATCTAGCCCAGCACGGCGTAATTTTTTATCTTCTAAATCAAAGCCAAGAGGTTCAATTAAGTGCAGTTTGCAGCCATTATTAGCGATTAATCTGATTATATTGCCGGTGTTAGGGGCTATTTCGGGTTCGTAAAGCGCTATATGAAACATGCTGGCCTGCCTAAAATGTATGAGCTGAGATTATTTTAATCTGTAATGGAGAGCCCGAAAGCTCTTATTTGATCATTACTTAATGAATAATTCATTATACGGGAAAAAGTGGGTAGCGGAAAATAGTAGTGTAGCGTGAAGTGGCCCGTGAATATGAGAAATGCAGATATCCTCTTAAGCCATTTATCTCTATATTCGAGTAGATAGATACACTGGTTACCTATGAGCATTGTAATGGATCTCGCTAAACTTTCACGGATCAGTATGAAGCATCTGATCACCTTGCATGTCATGCTAGATACGCTAAGCGTAACTGCGAGTGCAGAACGATTATGCTTAAGCCCCTCGTCAGTGAGTAAAACGCTAAGCCAACTACGGCAAAGCCTTGATGATGATCTGTTTTATCGGCATGGAAACAAACTTGTAGCAACCCCTTTGGCACGTCGTTTAGGTCCAAATGTCCACCAAATTATCAGTGACATGAACCTACTAGTAACTCAAGAGGCTTTCAGCCCTGCGGCTTATAGAGGTCGGTTTTCCTTGGCTATGCGAGAAAGTACCTTTGAGTTACTCGCTGCTAAACTAGCGGCACATGTACTGTTGTTAGCCCCAAATATTCGACTCGATATCTTTGCTAAAGACAGTGTCGGTTTTGAGGGGTTAGTTAAAGGCAGTTTAGATTTTATCGTATTGCCCCATGACCGAAGTCAGCCGCCCATTGCACAGCATGAATTGGTGTGGGAGACATTAATAAATGACGAGATGGTGTGTTTAATGAATCATAACCACCCCTTAGCCAATCAAGATCATATCTCTATTGATGACTATCTTGGATATAGTCATATAGGTATTAGTGATACGGATCTGAATAGGCCTTTTTTCGAGATGAAGTTGGCCCAGCAAGCTCGAAATCGAGCGGTGCCTTTGTCGGTGGCTGACTTTGGTAGTGCGGCCTTAATGTGTCATCACAGTGAGCTGTTATTTACCTGTTCACGCCGCTGGGCTGAAAATGCCATTCAGGCTAGAGGCTTGGTGACTAAATCCCTACCGCTTGATTACGGAGAGGTTGCGTACAGCTTAGTGTGGCACAAGCAGAGTATGAAGGATCCTGCGCATCGTTGGTTCTATGAGCAACTGGTCGACTTTACTCGGCAACAGTTTAAGTAACCTGATTGAATAGCATTTCTATAGGTATAGATTGGGTAAAATGAGATTATTCACGCCGCGTTGAGTAAGTGCATTAGCGAGTTGGTGAATTTGCGCCTCAGTGCAACTTGGCCACATTAATGCATCGCCTGTAACCCCATGATGCTGAAATGCATTTAGCTTGATTCTTACAGCTGCCGGCAGTTGGGCTAGATAGCTCGCCACGGCATCGATTTCGCTATCAAAATCACTGATCTCTGGAATGTGCAGTAAACGGACCTCATACAATTTCCCCTGTTCGGCAAGCAGCTTCAATGCGCTAAAAACACGATGGTTATCTCGGCCGGTAATATAGCGGTGGGTGTCTTGTTGCCAAGACTTAAGATCAATCATGGCACCTTGTATAAAGGGTAATACTTGTTGCCAACCATTTAGGCTTAGACTGCCGTTACTGTCTATCATGCAGCTTAGGTGTGCTAAATCCTTGCTCGACTGCATCTCGCGAAATAACGCAATAATAAAGGGCAGCTGCAAACTGGCTTCCCCCCCACTGATGGTGATGCCATTAATAAAGTGCATTTGAGCGCGGATAAGAGTGAGCAGTTCTTCGACACTATAACGCAGTGTTTTTGGCGTTGATTGCTTGGGGCAAACGGATAGACAGATGTCGCATTGGGTGCATAATTGTTGATCCCAGATCACCTGACTTTTATTATCATCTGTAATCAGTGTCAGGGCTTTTTCTGGGCAGGTCGGTACGCAATCGCCACAACTATCACACCAGTCTATGGTGTGAGGATTGTGGCAATTTTTACAGTTAAAATTACATCCCTGTAGAAAGATAACAAGCCTGCTACCAGGCCCATCTACACAAGAGAAAGGAATGATTTGATTAACTGTTGCGACTCTATCCAAGTTAATTCGACTTCGCGTAGCTTGGTGCATTTTCATGAGCAACAACACGTGGCTGACGTTCAAGGATCTTAGTATTTATTGCCGCTTCTGCACCTAAACCTGTGGTATTAGTGCGTGAACCCGCCTCTTTAAAACGAGCAATGTCAGATAGTTTAATCATGTAGCCTGTTACACGCACTAGATCGTTTGAGGCGACGTTAGCGGTAAACTCGCGAAAACCTAAGTTTAATGCGCCTTTACAGAGTTGGAACATGGCTTGTGGATTCGATTTAACCGTTTCGTCAATAGTGAGAATATCGCTGATCCCAGAAGTATAATATTGATGATGTTCTGCCAGTGCTTTGATGTGAGCTATCGGGTTTGGCTCGGTACCATAGGGAATACGCACACCGGGAGTGACATCTTTATCTAGACTAATACCGCCTTGAGAGTGCAGTAACGCACGGCCGTTATAGCCATAGTCAACTGGAGTTGATTTGACGATGGTATCCAGTGCTTTAGATATTTTATGTCCAAGCTCATTCGCCGCTTGATGGTGACCGTAGTGAGGGCTTGGTTTCTCTGTATGAGATTCAGTTAGCTCTGGATTACCTTGCAGAATATTTACGGCTTCCGCCATGCCGTAAATGCCGAACATAGGTGCAAAGCGTGACTCTTCAATTAGGCCCTCTTTGACTAAGAAGCTGCTGAAAAAATTAGATTCTTGATGCAGGTACTGACAACGGGCATTAATTAGCTCATAGGTTAGCTGGCAGTATTGCGGCAACGTATTGTCAAAGAAATCACTGATGTCATTGGCTCTTAGGGCAATCTCTTTTAGATTAAGCCTAACCAAGGTGTTAGCACCGCCAGCCAGTGGCAGTGAGTTATAACAGCTAACAATGCCAAAGCCTTTTTCATCATAGCTATTGGCATGCATTGGATAGTTGGCTATATGTGGTTTACTGCACTCACAAATATTGCTCGCGGCAACTTGTAGTAGTTCATCGGGAGTCACTTGTGGGTCGTACATAAACGTAAGATTGGGTGCAATCTGTTTAAGCTCGGCGTCTATTCTTAAGATTGTGCGGCAGACAATGTTATCCGTTGGACCTATGTTGACGTGCATAAAGGCGTCAGGAAGGGTGCGATCTAGCATGATCCAAAATAACTTCAGTTTGCGGTATAGGCTCTCAGTATCAATCCCTTGGCAGAATGGCAGCAACACCTCATCCAGTTGACCGAGATACACCGGAATATTAGTCACCGAGGGCACATGGTGGTAAAGGATGGTGAGTGCATTAAGTGCTTCATCTAAGTCTTGTGCTGGGCTTAACTCTAAGTATTCTGAGCCTTGCTTTAAGTATTTGGCATAATCGGGCAAAACATATCGTGGCTTAAACGGCGCATGGCCTTCAAACATGTCGCAGATAATACCCGAATCCATGGCTTGTGTTACGTCTTCCGACACCGCTACATATGGCAAACTAGAATCTGCTTCTAGCGCTAAAAAGTTAGATTTTTGCTTTGGAGAAAGATTTAGGTCGCGGGTGATCTGGGAAAGTCGCTCTTGAATCGCCATGGCGTAATATCCATTAATATTGTATGGGTAATATATTAAGGCCTATTAGCTAGATTCTTATAGTGAAAAGCAGGCAAGGGGGTATTTCCATTATGGAAATTCAGCGGGGTAGATCTCGATTTTACAGAGAAATAGAGAGGTAAATAGAAAGCCAAATATAGCGGCGGTGAAATAGCGAGCTACATTTGGCTTTAGGTGTTGCTAAGATACTGATGTTATTTAAAAGAACCCTAGTGGATTAACATCGTAGCTAATGAGCAGATTCTTGGTATTTTGGTAATGATCTAGCATCATTTTATGCGTCTCACGACCAATACCTGACCTCTTATAGCCCCCAAATGCGGCGTGAGCAGGATAAGCGTGATAACAGTTTATCCATACTCGACCCGCTTGAATACCGCGCCCCATTCGTTGAGCGGTATTCATGTCCCGTGTCCATACACCTGCACCAAGGCCATATGGAGTATCATTGGCGATGGCCAATGCTTCAGCTTCATCCTTAAAGGTGGTGACTGAAATGACGGGGCCAAAAATCTCTTCTTGGAAGATCCGCATATCATTAGTGCCCTTTAAGATCGTCGGACTAATGTAAAAACCTTGGCTATGTTCACCTTCAAGTTTACAGAGATCGCCACCAACCAATACCTCAGCACCTTCATCTTTACCTATTTGCAGATAGCTGAGAATTTTATCAAATTGCTCTTGTGATGCTTGAGCGCCCACTTGTGTGTCAGTATCGAGTGGGTTGCTTTGTTTAATGGTTTTGCAGCGCTCAATGACTTTGGCAATAAACTTGTCATAAATCGACTCGTGGATCAGTGCTCGTGACGGACAAGTGCATACTTCACCTTGGTTAAAGAAGGCCAGTAACATGCCTTCTACGGCTTTATCGAGATACGCATCCTCATGATCCATTACATCAGCAAAATAGACATTCGGAGACTTACCACCCAGCTCAACCGTTGATGGGATCAACGACTCAGCCGCACATTTCAAAATATGATGACCCACTTCAGTCGAGCCAGTGAAGGCCAGTTTAGCGATTCGACTACTGGTAGCTAGTGCCTGACCCGCTTCCTTGCCAAAGCCATTTACCACATTGAGCACACCTTTAGGGATTAAGTCTTCAATTAACTCAAGCATCACTAAAATAGAGGCTGGGGTTTGCTCGGCAGGTTTTAATACCACGCAGTTACCTGCGGCTAATGCGGGGGCAACTTTCCACGCGGCCATCAAAATTGGAAAGTTCCAAGGAATAATTTGGCCGACAACGCCTAATGGTTCAGGAAAATGATAACTCACCGTATTGGCATCAATATCGGCAGCACTGCCCTCTTGGGCACGAATACACCCCGCAAAATAGCGGAAATGGTCGACAACTAAAGGGAGATCGGCCGCTAACGTTTCACGCACTGCTTTACCATTATCCCAAGTCTCGGCTATAGCAAGGAGTTCTATATTCTGCTCAATACGATCGGCAACACGCAATAGGATATTAGAACGTTCGGTGACCGATGTTTTTCCCCAACTCTCTTTGGCATTATGGGCGGCATCCAGTGCTAGCTCGATATCGTTAGCATCTGAGCGAGGGATCTGAGAGAACACTTTTCCGTCGACGGGTGAAGGGTTATCAAAATAGAGACCATTGACGGGTTTAACCCATTCACCACCAATAAAATTTTGATACTGTGATTTGAAATTAATGATGGCGTCAGGTGTTCCTGGTTTGCTATATATCATACTTATATCCCTCGTACGTTTTTTATGCGATAACTCAGTGTAGTAGCAAAGTAAAAACGAGGATATAGGAATAAAGTCGAGTGGTTTTTTGTAGGACAATTTAGCTATATTATTGCTCTATATACTAATCAATATGAGGTTGTTATACCTCTATGCGTTCAGTGCATTATTTATATGCAAAATATGCACTTCAGTCATAGAGGTTTATGGCCTATGCTTCTCTCATCAGTTTAAATAGGAACTTGTCATGTTTAACGCGCTTGTTTTGACCCAAGAAGAAAAGCTTACCCAAGCTAATGTTCGTCAAATCTCAGAGACAGATCTGCCTGAAGGTGAGGTATTAGTCGCTGTTGCATGTTCATCACTGAACTACAAAGATGGCTTAGCGGTTACTGGTGTCGGTAGAATTATCCGTAATTTCCCTATGGTGCCTGGTATCGACTTTGCGGGTACGGTACTTGAATCAAGTGACGAGCGTTATAAAACGGGTGACAAAGTTATTTTAACTGGCTGGGGCGTAGGTGAAAATCACTGGGGCGGCTTAGCAGAGAAAGCCCGGGTGAAAGCGGATTGGTTAGTCCCGATGCCACAAGATTGCGATGCCGCAAAAGCGATGCAAATAGGCACAGCTGGTTTAACGGCTATGTTATGCGTGCAAGCATTGCAGCAAGCTGGAATTAAGCCAAGCGATGGTGATGTACTCGTCACTGGTGCTAGTGGTGGTGTAGGTAGTGTTGCAGTGACCTTGCTAGCGCAATTAGGTTATCGCGTAGTGGCAAGCTCTGGGCGTGTTGAGCAGAATGGTCCTCTATTGACTAAGTTAGGTGCTAGCGAAGTAATAGAGCGTAGCGAGCTTGAAGTCGACTCAAGACCTCTAGAGAAGCAGCGTTGGGCAGGTGTTGTTGATACTGTCGGTAACAAAATCTTAGCGACAGCATTAGCACAGATGAAATATGGTGGTGCAGCAGCAATTTGTGGTCTTGCAGGTGGTTTTGCTCTACCAACAACAGTGATGCCATTCATTTTACGTGGGGTAAACTTGTTAGGGGTTGATTCAGTTTCATGTCCATTTGAAAAACGCCAAGCAGCTTGGGAAGATGTACTTAAGTTGCTTCCCGCAAGTTACTACCAAGATGCCTGCGAGACGATTGCACTTGAACAGGTACCTGACTTTGCACAACGGATCATTAAAGGCCAAGTCACAGGTCGAGTCCTTGTTAAGCTTTAATCACTTTCAGTGATATAAAAAAGCCCGGTAAATTACTGGGCTTTTTTGTGTCCATTTTTCGGCACTAATACAGTTAATGCCCGCGGAATGAACCACTATTTAATAGAATCGGTATCACAGTTCTGCGGAGACTGACTTAACAAATTTTGAGTGATAGTAATAACCTCTTTACGTAACCATTGCTGCGCTTTATCTTGTTCGCTTCGAGAGTGCCAGAACAAGTTGTAATCTAAACTGGGTAACTTAAAAGGCAGAGGCTTAACTTTTAGCCCATGCCGCAGGGCTGCTATTTCAGCCATGCCCTCAGGTAACGTAATAATTAATGGGTTGATTGATTGCAAGGCTAAGGCGGTATCAAGATGCGGTGTCCTCAGTAGCTCGGTGCGCGCGGGATATTGGCTGATTTCATCATCGAGCAACGCTTTTACTCCATCACTAATAGCAATGGTTGCATGAGGGTAATGCAGATAGTCATCTAGGGTGATCTCGGTATTTGCCAATGGATGATGGGGTGATAGTAAACAGCTAACGCCGACTTTACCTAGAAAAGCGTACTGTAACTGTCCGGTTTGACCTATAGCACGGCAGATTGCCATATCGGCGCCTTTCACGCTGAGTTGCGCCTGCAACTCGTTATGCTGAACCGGTAGTATCTCAAGTCTAATTTTTGGTGCCTGTTGATAAATGTTCGGCAGAATAAAAGGCACTAAAGCTTGCATGGCATAATCTGTTGCAGCAATAGAAAACTGTTGTTCACAATCAAACGGAACAAATGCTTTTGGGGTTAATAAGCTAATGAGTTGCCCAGTCGGTTGTTGTAACTGCTGGTAGCAATCGAGTGCAAACTGGGTTGGTACAAGATGTTGGCCAACACGGGAAAATAGTGGATCGTCGAGCATCTCTCGTAGACGAGCAAGAATGCGGCTTGTCGCTGATTGACTTAAGTGTAATCGCTTAGCAGCCTGAGTCACGCTGCGCTCTTCAACCAAAATTTGCAGAGCGATTAATAAGCTTAGGTCTTGGCGGTAGATATCTTCTAATTCCATAACATCCCTGAAGCAAGCGGTTGGTTTAATAGTATGGACTCATGATGACATAGAAGCCTGCCGCTCAACATTTTTCTATTCCAGATAGAAAAACTTTTTGAGTGTTAGGGACCAAAATGGATACTATTTACAATAAATCAACCTCGGGGAGCTTATTATCATTGTCGTGGTGATATTGTTATTCTGGTTGATTTTTGCCTAATGGCATAAAGCAAATAAAAGCTCGGAAAGTCAGAGCTACATTGGATTTATTGATTGATAATTAGTGCTGGTGCATTGTTTGGAATCAATTCCAAAATACCTCAAAAGTAGTAAAAATCTTAAACATTAGATCTAAGCTTGAGTTTCTAAATGTTGTCATAATGTTTTAAATAAAGCTCTGCTTAACTCTCGTTTTGGAACTGGTTCCAGTCATATCATTATTGCGTCTAATAAAACTATAGGGTGATGACAGATGAGCAATAAAGATCTGCTAGGACGCCGCAATTTCATTAAGGGAATGGGAGCTGCAGCAGGTGTCGCAATGGCTGCACCAGCAATGGCCATTTCTGAGAAAGCGGATGGCGTTAAATGGGACAAAGAAGTTGAAGTCCTTATTATTGGTTCCGGTTTTTCGGGGTTAGCGGCGGCAATTGAAGCCACACGCAAAGGCGCAAAAGACGTACATATTTTTGAAAAAATGTCGTACTTTGGCGGTAACTCAGCCATCAATGGTGGCTTGTTCGCTGCGCCTGGTACGCCAATGCAAAAGACTGAAGGCGTTCAAGATTCAGTTGACCGCATGGTCGCAGATCAGCTTAAATCTGGCCGTGGTATCGCTGATGAAGCTTTACTTCGTCACGTGGCTTCGCATGCAGTAGAAGCACTGCAAATGACCTTAGATGCAGGCTCTGAATTCCAT
>NZ_JAKIKW010000045.1 GCF_023283945.1 Shewanella gelidimarina
TCGGGGGTAAAATTACGTTTTATACGTTTAGTCATACGATCACCTAAATAATAACGAGGCCATAATATCAACCTCTAACTAGATGGCCAAATTAACTATGCCACTTCAGGTGGTTGTAATTAAGAAGGTCAAGAGCAGTAAGTGATAGTTTCTTTCTAGTGCTTATGGGTGAGGCCATCTCCATCCTATTGGGAGTCACAGCGAAGGTAGCCTACATTTATGAGAGTATTTTAGGTATTGTCGATATAAAAAAGCCTTCAATTAATGAAGGCTTTATAAGTTAACAGCAGCTTTCGTTATTAATAACCAGCGGCTTTAGCCTGGTTTTCGTCATAATCAAGCTTTTCATGGGTCTGTCCCATTGCTTCTGCCACTTCTGGAGGCATATAGTTCTCGTCATGCTTAGCAAGAACTTCAGTTGCTTGAAGAGTACCTGGTGCAGATAGAACTCCTTGAGCGACGATACCTTGACCTTCGCGGAATAAGTCAGGCAATAGGTCATCATAAGTTACAATGACTTCACCACCTAAAGAATCATGCACTGCAAATTGAACATGAAGGCTGTCGGGATCGCGTACCATAGAGCCTATTGTTACCATGCCGCCAATACGAATGCGTTGACCAATCTCTGGCATTACACCGGTATCTTTTTTACCCTGAACAATCTCAGTTGGGGTAAAGAACAAGTTTAAATTCGAGTTCAATGCATACAGAAGTAACGATGCAATTGCTGCAACACCACCGATTAAGGCAACTGCAAGGGTTAAGCGTTTCTTTCGTCTTGGGTTCACTATTTAGTACTCCGAGTTTCTTTAAGGCGTTCTTCTCGTTGAATCTTCTTTGCGATATCAACTAACACTTTACGTTTCTGTCTAACACTTGAAACGACTAGCGTTCCAAGAGAGAAGAAAGTGACTCCGTAAGCTAGCCATACATAAAAAGCATAGCCGCCCATGTTTAAAAATTCACTAATTGAGTCGAATTGCATTATTTGACCCCTTCTGCTTTAGCAAGTTCACGCACCCATGGACGCATGCCATTTCGTGCTAAAATTTCTGATCTAAATCTCACGATAGTAATCGCTGCGATCATAAGTCCGAAACCAACGATGTTGATAAGCAGTGGGTACAGCATATCGGTAGACATGGTTGATTTCTCCGTAATACGGATTGTAGATGGTTGATGCAATGAGCTCCACCAGTCTACAGAGTACTTGATAATCGGGATGTTGATGACACCAACAAGCGCCAAAATACCAGATGCTCTAGCGGCAAGTACTTTATCTTCAAATGAGGCATAAAGAGATATTATACCCAAATAAAGGAAGAGTAGTACTAGCTCCGATGTTAGGCGGGCATCCCATACCCACCAAGCGCCCCACATCGGTTTACCCCAGGTTGAACCTGTAATTAACGCGATAAAGGTGATTACCGCACCAATAGGGGCAATAGAGGCCGCAGCCCAGTCAGCAGATTTAATCTGCCAAACAAGGCCAATGAACGAACATGTCGCCATGGCCATATAAGCGGCCATTGACATCGACGCTGCTGGTACATGGATAAAGATAATTCGGTAACTATCACCTTGCTGGTAGTCAGTAGGGGCAAAACCTAAGCCCCAGATAGTACCTATACCGATAAAAGCGATTGCTAGTGTTGCAAACCAAGGTAATAGGTTGCTTGAAAGCTTGTAAGCGCGTTCAGGATCCGCGTAGGAATGTAACCATTTCCACATTTTAGTTAGTACTCACTCGTAAGGAAGCACCAATAGCAAATGGTGCTAACGTTAAAGAACCGATCAACATAGCGCCGATTATAGCGAGTTGACCATCATAAGGTAAATTCAGACCTGCAGCATCTATCGCGCTGGTCGCAAAAATTAGCACGGGAATATATAAAGGTAAAATTAGCAAACTTAACAGCACGCCACCCTTATGCAATCCAACCGTTAATGCCACACCAATGGCACCTAATAGACTCAATACCGGTGTTCCGAGTGCTAAAGTTGCGATTAGAGCGCCATAGCTATTGCTATCAAGATGCAATAGCACTGCTAATAATGGGGCCACTAAAATTAAAGGCACACCTGTTAATATCCAATGTGCCAGCACTTTAGCTAAAACCATTAATGGTAATGGTTGCGGGCTTAACAGCATCTGCTCGAGACTTCCGTCAACATAATCTGCTTTAAATAAACGTTCTAAAGACAGCATTGATGCTAGAAGTGCGGCAACCCAAATAATACCTGGTGCGACTCGGGTTAATACTTGTGGTTCTGGTCCGATTGCCAGTGGGAACAGGGTGACCACAAGAACAAAAAACAGGAGTGGATTGAATATATCACCGCGATGACGGATCGCAATCTGTAAATCACGCTTCAATACCGTGCCGAAAGCCTGTGTATAGCTGATACCTTTTTTCATAGTTAACCCCTAAACAAAGCGATAATCGAGACGGATTTTACGTAAGACATCATCGCTAATTACACCCATATCTTGGTGAGTGGTTAGGATGACACAGCCGCCGCGTTTAGCATGAGCAAGAAACAAATGTTCCAGTTCTTCTACGCCTTTTTTATCGATTGCAGTAAAGGGTTCATCAAGAAGCCAGATTTTACAGTTCGTATGCCAAAGTCTCGCTAATGCAGTTCGTCGATGTTGACCTGCCGAAAGGTGGCCAGCTAGGGCTTCTTCAAAACCGGATAAGTTTACTTTTGAAAGGATTTCGCGAGTGTCGAAGCCATCATACCCACAGAGTCTTAAATTAAAATTAAGATTCTCTTCTGCGGTTAGTTCACTTTTAACGCCTGCTAGGTGGCCAAGATACAATAATTCATCATTGTACTCATCTCGACATCGAATGATGTCTTCACCTTTAAAATTGATATTGCCCGCATATGGGCGAGATAAACCTGCGATGATCCGCAAAAGGCTTGTTTTACCAGCCCCATTAGGTCCCTCAATTTGAACAATCTCACCTTCAGTTATCTCGAAGGACAGTTCCTCAAAAAGAATGCGCTCTTCTCTAATGCAGGTTAAGTTACTAGCTGATACCAGTGTTGTTGCTTTTAATTGTTCTACCACTGAGCCCTCTATATCATGCTGTATAAAAACACAAGTAATCCTAACACATAGACTTTCAAGCGTTTAGTGCAGCGTGACGTTAAGTGTCAGCAATTTGATGTAGTTCCAATATTAGAAAGTTTTTAGGAACTTTTTATACATTTGTTAATACTAATATATTGACATTTCTGAGAGTGATGTCTTGTGCAGCAGCCCTAAATGCGATTTAAATCACAAATAGATGCCATTTAGCGAAGTTTGTAGTAACCTAGCCCAGCTATAATCAGTCTGCCGCATTCGATAAGGGCAGCATGAGCTTTGTGAGAATTTGCATTAGGAACCTATAAAATGAAAAAATTATTAGCACTGACTGCAGTTGCTGCGTTGACTTTGTCTACAAGTGCATTTGCCCAAGACGGTAAAGCTATCTACGACAAAGCATGTCAAGTTTGTCACAGCATGGGTGTTGCTGGTGCTCCAAAAGCACATGATGTTGCTGCATGGGAGCCTCGTTTGGCTAAGGGCACTGACGCACTAGTATCAAGCGTTAAATCAGGTCTAAACGCAATGCCACCAGGTGGAATGTGTACTGATTGTTCAGATGAAGACTACAAAAAAGCAATTGAGTTTATGTCAAAGTAAGCTTTTTGTAGATATAAAAAAACCGGCTTATGCCGGTTTTTTTATGTCTGTAAATGAAGATTATTGAACTTGGGTATCAAGAATAAGTTGCCCTGTATCACCAAGCTTCAGCATTGAAAGCTTCCCTTGAATGTCACCAGCTTGTGGCTTAACACTGCCATGTTTAGATAACACTGCGATGACTTCAACTGCTTTAGCATCGCTTAACTTAACGTTACCGCCCATATTAGTACTGTCATCAAGCGTAATTGTTACTGGCAATGATTCTGCAGATACTTTCGTTGCCGCTAAAGGGACTTTTGGCCCTTCTGTTGAGCGAGCAAAGATGAATAACATATCGGTGCTAGCAACTTGAGCTTGAAGTTCTGGAGAAATAGAGACCTCTATCGTTACCGTCTTAGCGGTCGCTTTAGGTTTCACATTCTTATGAGCGTCATCACTTGGCATTTCGCCTTCAGCTTCCATTCTCATTTTTGCGCTGTCGATAGCATTGATGATGGCACTGCGGTCAACATCCTTACTTTCGCTATCCAAAATCAATTGCCATGCATCTATAGCAGTTTGATATTCCGCAGAGAAGAAAGAATCCATGCCGACAAGTAATAATGTTGAAGGGTCTGAATCATCAAGCGCAAGCGACTGGTCAATCAAGGCTTGAACTGCGGGTGTCATCTGTTGGTTTGAACGGTAATACAAAGCGGTTGCTTTAGGGCCGAGCAGCTCAGCATGTACGCCAACCAGTTCCATCGTTTTATCGAAGGCTTTAATGGCATCATCATAACGATTAGCAGAGATGTATGTGTGTCCAAGGCTAAACCATAACTGACTGTTATCGGGTTGAGCTTGAGCCTGCGCTTCCATTTCTTGGACTCGTTGCGACATGATTTGAGCTGTATCCATGCCTGCATGTGGTCCATTGGACGCTACTGGTTTGTCTAAGTTTTGATATGCACCCAGTGTTGAATACATATAGCCACAGATACCAAGGATTACTGCTGACATCACAGTAGGCCATACGATGCTTTTAGGCTTCAGTTTGTTGACAAGAGATTCATCATCACCCTGCTTCATATCTTGAAGTAGGCCCATTTCAAGCTCTTTTTTAAGTGCATCAAATTCAGCTTGTTCAAGTAACTCTTCACTGAGTTCTTTCTCTAATACAGAAAGACGTTCAGTAAATAATTCTAAGTTGGTGCTTCTACGAACACCGGCTTCTTCCGTCTGCAGCATTTTTTGCTGACGAAAATGTGGGAACCAAATCAGCGCTAGGCTAACCAACACAAATAAGGCTATCAAAATCCAGAATGTGGTCATTATGTCTATTTCACTTTAGTTTGCGAAAAAGCGGATTTACCGCTGAACGAGGGGTCAGATTATACGTAAAGATTATTCATTGAACAGTAATATAACCTGAAATGGTCATAGTTGCGCACTTGTTCACAGATTGATTTTATTTGCAAAAGAACTGGAAACTTACGGGAACTTCTTGAGTCTGACTTAAAAATGCCACCAAATCTGCTCAGTTTATGGTGGTATTTTTTGATCACTGTTAATGTGTTGCTCGTACTAATAATAAGGGAAGAATGCGACAAGTCACCCATATTTGTACGAAATAGGCAGACAGGAACAACAGCAAACACTAAACTGAGCTAAATTTGTACCCTTTTTAGTAGTGTTAACTACGGACACGTATGTAATGATATTAGCGTATGCTTATCAATACATGATTTAGGACTGAGGAAAACCCATGATCCCAGAATTAGGACACTTTTCGCTGATTATAGGCCTGGCATTTGCCATGCTTCTAGCCATCGTCCCTTTAGTAGGTGTAGCTCGCAAAGACCAATATTTGGTGCGCTATGCTTGGCCATTAACATACGGAATGTTCTTCTTTATTCTCACCTCCGTTATCGCGCTCGGTTATAGTTTTGCCGTCGACGATTTTTCTGTCGCTTATGTAGCGCATCATTCAAACTCCGAATTGCCAATATTCTTTAAGATTGCCGCAGTCTGGGGTGGCCACGAAGGTTCATTGCTATTTTGGGTTTTCTCATTATCAGCTTGGGCTGCAGCAGTCGCATTGTTTAGTAAAGGCTTAGAAGAAGTCTTTACTGCACGAGTGCTAGCCATTTTAGCCATGATACTGATTGGCTTCACGCTATTCATGTTGCTGACATCTAGTCCGTTTGAGCGGTTGTTTCCGATTCCAATGGAAGGTCGAGATCTTAACCCAATGTTGCAAGATGTTGGCTTGATTTTCCATCCACCAATGCTGTATTTAGGCTATGTAGGCTTCTCTGTTAGCTTTGCATTTGCTATTGCAGCACTGATGAGTGGGCGTTTGGATTCTGCTTGGGCTCGTTGGAGCCGTCCTTGGACATTAGCGGCTTGGGTATTCCTTACTGGTGGTATCGCACTCGGTTCTTGGTGGGCTTACTATGAGCTTGGTTGGGGTGGTTGGTGGTTCTGGGATCCAGTTGAGAACGCATCATTTATGCCTTGGTTGATTGGTACAGCACTTGTTCATTCACTTATTGTGACTGAGAAGCGTGGCGCGTTCCGTAACTGGACTGTTCTATTATCCATTTTTGCATTTTCACTGAGTTTATTGGGTACCTTTATTGTACGTTCCGGCGTGCTCACATCGGTGCACTCATTTGCAGCAGACCCAAGTCGTGGAATGTTCATTCTATTACTACTTGGTTTGGCTGTCGGTGGCTCGCTCACGTTGTTTGCCTTCCGAGCAAGCGAGATGAAAAGCCCCGCACGTTTCCAGCTTAAGTCTAAAGAGACCATGCTGTTGGTGTGCAACTTATTGCTCACTGTAGCGTGTGGTACTGTTTTACTTGGTACGCTCTATCCACTCCTTATTGATGCTTTAGGTATGGGTAAGATCTCTGTAGGGCCTCCATACTTCAACGCAGTATTTGTTCCAATTGTCCTCGTACTATTTGGTTTCATGGGTATTGGTCCAATAATTCGCTGGAAGAAATCAAAAGATGGTGAGTTAAAACGCCAACTTATGATTCCAGCCATGATCGCCGCCGTTGTAGGTTTAGCTGCACCATTCATCGCAGATGGTCAGTTCAATATCTGGGTTGTCTTGGGTACTGGAGCCGCAACTTGGGTGACGTTAATGACATTCCGAGCAGCCTATAATATCGTTAAGACCAAAGAAGGTCCTGTCGATATGACACGTTTAGCTCGCAGTCAGCTAGGTATGATTTTTGCGCATCTAGGTATAGCAGTGTCTGTACTTGGGGCGACGATGGTCTCAAACTACTCTATAGAGAAGAGTGTACGTATGGGACCTGGTGTTTCTCAAGAGCTTGCTGGATACACCTTCAAGTATCTAGAGACTAAAAATGTAGTTGGTCCTAACTATACTGCGCAGCAAGGTCAGATCGAGGTTTATCAAGGTGATGATTACGTTACATTACTAAAGCCAGACCGTCGTCAATACAATGTTCGTACAATGGACATGACCGAAGCGGGTATCGATTGGGGCTTATTCCGTGATCTCTACGTCACAATGGGCGACCCTATTAGCCGTACAGAGTTTGCGGTTCGTCTGAACTATAAGCCGTTTGTTCGCTGGTTATGGTTCGGAGCTATCTTCATGATGATCGGTGGTTTCTTTGCTGCATCTGACAAGCGTTACAGAGTTAAAGCAAGCAGCACAGATAAGAGTACCGTAGAAAAAAATGATAAGTTAGCAACGGCGTAATAGGAATAGGGTAAGTATGAAAAAGCTAGTTTTATTTATTCCACTAGTTGTGTTTTTAGGTTTGGGAGTGTTTCTTTATAAGGGACTCTTCCTTAATCCTCAAAACCTCGATTCTGCTCTAGAAGGAAAGCCGATACCGGCTTTCCAATTAGAGATTTTGGAAAAGACAGGGGAAACTCTGACTAATGAGACTCTGAAAGGAAAAGTTTCAATACTCAATGTGTGGGCGACTTGGTGTCCTTCATGTAAGTATGAACATCCTTTTTTAATGACATTAGCGCGTAAAGATATTTTACCCATTTATGGTATTAACTATCGTGATGAGCGAGCATTAGCTATTCGCGAGTTAAGCCGTGAAGGTAATCCATACACGATCAATATATATGATCATAAAGGCCGTCTTGGGTTAGACCTAGGTGTCTATGGTGCTCCAGAGAGTTTCCTTGTCGACCATAAAGGGATTATTCGTTATAGATACGCCGGTCCTATTGACGCACGTATTTGGAAAGAAACGTTATATCCTATGGTTCAAGAGTTACAAGCTGAAGCTGCAAAGGATGGCGCATCATGATAAAGACATTAATTAAGGGTCTATCAGCTTTTATTCTATTGCTGAGCATGGCATCAGTGGCTAATGCCACGCCAGTTGATACTTATCAATTTAAGTCTCCTGAAAAGCAGAAGCGTGCGCTTTCTTTAGCGCATTCACTACGCTGTCCACAGTGTCAGAATCAGAATCTGGTCGATTCGAATTCACCGGTTGCTCAAGATCTTCGTTTAGAAGTGTACGAAATGGTCGACGAAGGTAAAAATGACGATGAAATCATTGAGTTTATGACAAGTCGTTACGGCGAGTTCGTACTATACAAGCCAAGAATGGAAGCTAAAACCTATGTTCTGTGGTTAGGCCCTATAGGTTTGTTATTATTCGGCGGTATGATTGGTTTTCTGTTTATTCGTAAACAACGTATTGCTGAAAGTAATACTGAAGAACTGACTTCGGAAGACCAGAAAGAGCTAGATCGTCTTTTGAAGCGAGATACTAAATGAAAAACCTAGTATCTGGATTATTTGCAATTGCCTTAATGTTTACAGGGCAAGCGCAAGCTTATCCTGGAATGCAAAAAAAAGGCGAAGTGAAGATCCAATCAAGTGTTGATCAAATCAGTGTATTGCCTAAGCCATTCCCTATTGAAGCCGTTCCTTTTAAAGACAGCCAAGGTAACGCGGTAGATTTCAGTCAATATAAAGGAAAGGTTGTCATGGTTAACATGTGGGCGACTTGGTGTCCTCCATGTGTAAGAGAGCTTCCGGCGATTAGCCGCTTCTCTGCCAAGATCGGATCTGACGAATTTGAAGTGCTACCTGTTTCTATCGATCTTGATGGTAACAAGCAGGTTGAGCCTTTTTTGAAGTCATTAGGGATGGAAGAGTTCACTACCTTTTACGATAAAGAGCAGAGTTTAGGTAACGTGTTTCCTTTAGATACGATTCCTGCGACTTTTATCCTTAATAGAGATGGTGAGTTGATCGCCTTTGTCCGTACCTTTGTAGATTGGGACGATGACAAAGCGGTTACGTTAATAAAAGGCTTTTTGGAACAAGCACAGTAATAGTTACTGAGTAAGTTCAGATTGGCGACAAAAGGGGCTTTTAGCCCCTTTTTTGTACGTATCGTTTGGTAACTATGCGGTTGGCGTGATTATTCCATTTTTATGCAGAAAGCCTCTTGTGCTCCATCAGTATTCCCCTATAATGCGCATCCACTGACACGGCACAGCAGGGCAATCGCTCTTAGCAAACGCTAGGTAGCACGGGACTTGCAGCAGTGTTAGAGAGTTAAAACTCTTCGGAGATTTGATTCAGGTGGCAAGCGCTTTAAGAGCTTCGGGTTTGACTTCTGCTTAAGAAATCATCACTCGAAAAACTTCTTAAAATAAGCACTTGACGCTGACACTGGAGAGTGTAGAATACGCCTCCTCAAGCCAACGACCTAGCGTCTTCGGCGACACATG
>NZ_JAKIKW010000046.1 GCF_023283945.1 Shewanella gelidimarina
ACAAGGCACGCCGGACACCACTTATGGCACCTTCGCCGTCGATGCTGACGGCAAGTGGACCTACACCTTAAACAATGACGATGCCGACACCCAGGCATTAGCCGAAGGCGAATCTGAGACATTAACCTTTGTGGTCCGTGTCATGGATGACAAAGGCGCCTATGTCGATCAAACTGTCACCGTTATCATTACGGGTACCAACGACGCATCAACGATCACCACAACCACCAATATCCGAGTCTCAGAAGAGGGCCTCACCGATGGTCTTGTCGATGATACTGGTAATACAGATACTACCGATGCTATTACAGCTAGCGGTACTATCAGCATTGAAGATGCTGATAGTGATGCATTAACGGTTGCTCTGAGCGGTCCCGCAGGTATCACTTCTGGTGGCGAAACGGTTCAATGGTCATGGGATGGTACAGATACATTAACTGGCTTTATCGGCATTGCAGGTACTTCGTCATACCAAGCAGTAATGTCTGTCGTGCTTACAGGCCCTACAGGCAATACTCCAGGTGATTGGAGTTATAATGTCACTTTGCTCGCTCCAGTAGATCACACTGATACAACGAGTGAAGATAATCTTTCACTCGACTTTGGCATTGTTGTTGATGATGGCAATGGTTCTATCGCAAATGGAAGCTTCAATGTCACTGTTGAAGATGATGCACCAGAAATTACCGATTCAGTAACTGAAGTTGTTACTGAGATAGATATACCAGATAGCCTCATTGGTGATTTCTCTCTAACAAATCAAAACGGCAATTCTAATTCTTTGGATTTTGATGGGTTCACTATAACCGCCAGAGGCTTCACTTCCTCAACGGACTCCACACTGATTGATGCAAATATTAATGGAAGCAATAGCGGCATTGGTGTTAGTAGTGTTGCTGCTCCTTACCACAATATAAGCAACGAAGTGGATTTTCGTAAATTCGCAGATGGTACTGAAGCATCAGAAGAAATTGTCATCACTCTAGACCCTGGCACTGTTGCTTATGGTGTTAAAATTGAGTTTGCCAACATGTTTGGTGGTGAGCTTGAAGTGGGCGTTGTTGAGTTTTATAGAGATGGTCAGCTCATTGCGACACAAGCATTTAGCTCTGATGCGGCAGATGGCAATTATGCTAATGTATTCGAAGTTTTACAGGGTGGGTTTGATCAAATAGTTATCAAAGCCACCGATAATGGCTTTAATGCAGCGCACGCTGATAACAGTGACATTACAGTAAAGTCTATTGAGTTTCTTGGAACCGATGCACAAGCCGTCAGCTATGCATCAGGGGAAATTGACACTGATTGGGGTGCCGACGGAATGGGCTCATTAGCCTTTACGGGTACTGATGAAAATGCTTTATTCACCACAAGTGGTGAGGCAATTTTGATCACTCAATCAGAAAATACCTTATTGGGACAAACAGCCTCTGGTGAACTGATCTTTAAAGTAGAGTTCACCCCGAGTACTGGTCAATGGGAATTCTATCAATACCAAGGTATTCAAGATCCATCTGATGGTCAGATAGACTTCAATGTTGTTGCTACTGATGGGGACGGTGATAATGTCGAGGGTCATTTCGCTGTGAAACCTCTGACTGTGATTAGAGATTATGGCTTTGTATCTGGGACTGACGGTAACAATGACATCCAAGGCGGTAACGACCACGACATCATCGTCAGTGATACAACGGGCTTACAAATTGTTCCAGGTGAAAACTACAACATCGCCTTTATTCTTGATTCCTCTGGTAGCATGGGAACAACAGCTGTAAATGCAGCCAAAGAGCAATTGATTGAAGTATTTAAAACACTTCTTGCATCTGCATCAGGGCTAAATTCTGGGGTAGTTAACGTCGCTGTAGTTGATTTTTCAGGGTCTGCTGTATTAAGTCTTTCTGTAGATATTAAAGATCTAGATATCAGCGCACTAGAATCTGGCACCGATGCAGCTTGGAACGCGATTACCAATGGTGGCAATACAGACTATGTTGATGCATTTAATGCTGCAAGAGATTGGTTTAGCAGCAACGATGTGACAAGTAATGCTGGAAACAATATTACTTACTTCATTACTGACGGCAAACATAACGCAGGCGGTAATCCTCAAGCTGCATTTAACTTATTAAATGGGCTATCTATCGTCGAGGCTGTTGGTATTAAAAATGACTTAAATGCAGCTGATTTAATTCAATACGACAGTGATGGACAAGTTAGGGCTAAAATTAGTGTCGATAATTTAGCTAGCGTTATACTTGGGTCTGAAACTAACCTATTACAAGGAGATGACCAAACAACCGGAGGCTTAGGTAATGACATTATTTTTGGTGATTTAACCCAATTTACTGGCATTGATGGTCAAGGCTTTACAGCTCTGCAAAAACTGGTTGCTCAAGAAACTAACGTCGAAGCTAACGAAGTCTCAGTACAGGATATTCATGCCTTTATTTCTGTTAATACAGCCATGTTTGATGTGTCTCAAACCCATGACGGCATTGATACTCTCAATGGTAATGAAGGTAACGACATTCTCTTCGGCCAGGGCGGTAATGACACTTTAATTGGTGGTCTAGGTAACGACACCTTAATTGGTGGCCTCGGAGACGATAGTATGATTGGTGGCTTGGGCAATGACACCATGACCGGCGGCGATGGAGAAGATACCTTTGTTTGGAGTGCTAACTCCGTCGACGGTACAGAGACTACCGACCACATTACCGACTTTAGCCTGTTGGAAGATAAGCTTGACCTAAGTGATATTCTTCAAGGAGATACGGTCAATGAACTTTCGCAGTACATCAGCTTTACTGATGAAAACGGGAGTACCTCAATCAATATCGATACCAACAACGATGGAGTTTTCGATCAACATATCGTGCTCGACGGTGTTGACCTATTTACCGAGTTCGGCTCGAGTGAGGCCCAAATAATTACAGGGCTGTTAGGCAGCAATGGTGAGGGCCCATTAATTGTAGGTACCTCTACTGGTGACTCTGCAGCCCCAGCAGCTGTTAATATGCCTGACTCGCTAAATGAAGAACTCTGGGCACAAGGTTTCACGATCATACCTTAAGCACTTAGTGGGATGATGGCCTGTGGATAAATAGGCCATCATGACCGATACTAACAAACAATACATAATAAAATCTTAAGGATAAGTCCCCAAGGTGACAGTTTCAGCTTCTAAGAAAACTGAGCAATGGACCATTTCAGCATCTCAGCGCGTTATTGTTGATCCATTGCTAGACAGTTTAGTTTTACTTACTGAATACTTCGGTAGCCCCTGCTCCAGCGACTCTCTGGCGGCGGGCCTGCCTATGCAAGGTCATGTGCTAACACCAGAGCTACTGCCTCAAGCGGCATCGAGAGCAGGTTTAGCAGCTAAGCTATCGCGTAAGGGATTAAATGAAATAACGCCAATTTTACTGCCGTGCATTTTACTGCTGAAAGATAAAAAAGCCTGCGTACTTCGAGAACTAGATGTAGAGCACGATAAAGCCATTATCCAGTTACCTGAAACCGGTGGTGAAGAAACACTGTCAATTGAAGAGCTCGAAGCACTTTATGTGGGTTACTTGTTTCTTGTTAAGCAGGAGTATCGTGGTGATATGGGCTTTGATGTCCACCTTCACGAGAACAAATCTCACTGGCTACTACAGACACTTAAAGATTCTGCTCCAATTTATCGTGACGCCTTAATCGCATCAGTATTAGTCAATTTATTTGCACTGGTGTCGCCACTATTCATTATGAATGTATACGACAAAGTCGTGCCTAACTTAGCATTTAATTCTTTATGGGTATTAGCGATAGGTGCGGGCATAGCTTATATTTTTGACTTGGTAATGCGTCAGTTACGCAGTTACTTAATCGATGTTGCGGGTAAGAAAGTCGATATTATTGTATCTTCACAATTGTTCGCAAAAGCCGTCGGCATCCCGTTAGAAAAACGCTCACCAAGTGTTGGTGGCATGGCCAAGCAGCTTGGAGAATTTGACAGTATTCGAGATATTCTCACCTCTGCCACCATTACCACATTAGTCGATTTGCCCTTTGCGCTATTCTTTTTGACCATTATCTATCTAGTCGCTGGCGATCTTGCGCTTATTCCATTGGTCGGCAGTTTTATTATTATTGCTTACACCTTGATTATGCAGCCAAAACTAAAAGTGGCAATCGAAGAAAGTAATAAATTCTCTGGCTTAAAACATGGTCACCTTATCGAGTCACTTTCATCACTAGAGTCTATCAAATCAAGTGGCGCCGAAGGCTTAGTCCAAAAAAGTTGGCAACAGATGATTGGGCACACTGCTAGCTGGCAGTTAAAATCCAAAAAGATTTCAACTTCAGTCACGAATGTCGCGACATTCGTGGTGCAGACTTCTGTTATTTTCGTCGTAATATTAGGTGTCTATCGTGTAGCAGACAATCTAATCTCTATGGGTGGCATCATTGCAGCCGTGATCTTATCCAGTCGCGCAATATCCCCTATGGCGCAATTAGCAGGATTAATGACAAGAGGCAACCAAACTGCCAGTGCACTGCGTCAACTTAATGAAATCATGGCTCAAGAGAGTGAGTTTGAAAACAAAGGTCATCTCGTTAGCAGACAGCGATTACAAGGCCAAATTAGTGCGGATCACTTAGCGTTTAGCTATCCAAATTCAGAACGGCCAATACTTCATCCATTATCAATAAAAATTGAACCTGGCGAACGGATTGCAATAATAGGTCGTAATGGCTCAGGAAAAAGTACTCTCGCTAAAGTGCTGGTTGGACTTTTTCAGCCTAGCAAGGGCAGCCTTACATACGACGGCCTAGATTCAGCTCAAATACACCCAAGTGATTTACGACGTAATTTTGGTTATTTACCGCAAGATATTACTTTGTTTCATGGCACCATTCGCGACAATATCCTCTTTGGTACACGGCAGGTGACCGAACATCAGCTCATTAGGGCCGTACAGTTATCAGGGGTTAACTTATTTACCAATCTAGAATCTGAAGGGCTCGATCAACAAGTGGGTGAAGGAGGCAGAGAGCTCTCTCGTGGTCAACGACAGACCATTGCATTAGCACGCGCAACGCTGAACGATCCCCCGGTATTATTAATGGATGAACCGACGGCCAGTTTAGACGCTAGAGCTGAAAAACAGTTTATCCAAGCTATGCACAATGTCAGTAAAGACCGAACGTTATTGCTTATTACCCACAAAATGCATTTATTAAATTTGGTTGACCGCATTATCGTATTAGACCGCGGCCACATTGTTGCCGATGGTGCTAAAGCTGATGTGCTTAAAAAGCTAAATGAAGGACTGCTTGCAGGAGTGGTAAAGAAATGAGTAAGCATTTAACCTCACAAGACTTAGACATGGTTGACGATGTCTATGGCGCCATGATGGCCGATGCACCCACCAGCCATCGATTAACCATATGGGCGCTTGCATCGCTCGCCGTCACATTTTTGATTTGGGCCTACTTTGCAGAGTTAGATCAAGTCACGACAGGAATGGGAAAAGTGATCCCCTCTTCTCAAATCCAGATAATACAGAGTTTAGATGGTGGCATATTGCAAGATATGTACGTGCAAGAAGGCTTAATGGTGACCAAGGGACAAGCACTTGCACGCATTGATGCAACACGCTTTAAATCTGATTTTGCCCAGCAAGAGCAAGAGGTTAATAGTTTACTGTCCAATGTCATCCGCTTAAAAACTGAGTTGAACAGTATCACTATTTCTAATATCGGCACCGACTGGCGCGAGCAAGTAAAAATACAACCTCATGTGCTAATTTTTCCAGAGTTATTAGAAAATAATGAGCCAGAGCTCACTAAGAGACAACGAGAAGAGTACCAAGGTCGCATCGACAACCTGAGTAACCAGCTTGAGATCCAGGCAAGACAGATCCAACAACGAAATCAAGAGATCCAAGAGTTAGCCTCTAAAATCAGAACCCTCACAACGAGCTTCCAATTAATCTCTAGAGAACTAGAGCTGACCAGACCCTTAGCTGATAAAGGGATTGTGCCAGAAGTTGAATTGCTCAAGCTGCAGCGAGTCGTAAACGATATTCAAGGCGAGCTGTCTTCATTACGGTTATTGCGCCCAAAAGTGAAGTCAACCATGGATGAAGCCATTTTGAAGCGCAGAGAAACAGTACTTATTTTTGCGGCGGATACTCGAGCTCAGTTAAATGAGATGCAAACAAAACTGTCGCGTATGAATGAAGCACAAGTTGGCGCACAAGACAAAGTCAGTAAAGCTGAAATCACCTCCCCTGTGAACGGCACTATTAAAACGATCCACATTAATACGCTCGGTGGTGTTGTACAGCCTGGCGTTGATATTATTGAAATTGTTCCTTCAGAAGATAAGCTTCTTATTGAAACTAAAATTATTCCCAAAGACATTGCCTTCTTACATCCAGGCCTCCCAGCAGTAGTCAAAGTTACTGCTTATGACTTCACTCGATATGGCGGCTTGAATGGAGTCGTTGAGCATATCAGTGCCGATACAACTCAAGATGAAGAGGGGAATAGTTTCTATATTGTAAAAGTTAGAACGGAGTTTTCTAGCTTAACAAAGGACGATGGCACGGAAATGCCTATCATACCAGGGATGTTAACCTCGGTTGATGTGATTACTGGGCAAAGATCTGTTTTAGAGTACATACTTAATCCAATATTACGGGCTAAAGATACAGCGCTTAGAGAGCGTTGAAGCCTTATAAAAAACGACCTGGAGGGGTTAACATGGACAGCAGCACAATACGGCAGGTAAGACGTAGTGCCATTGCACTCGCCGTTGGCGCACTAATATTGCCCGCGTCGGCTTATAGCCAAACGTTAGAGCAAGCAGTAGCGCACACATTAGATACAAATCCTGAAATACGGATCGCATTTAATCGCTTTAAAGCACGAGAAGAGCAAGTTAACCAAGCAGTTGCAGGTTACATGCCTACCGTCGATATTTCTGGTGGTTACGGATGGGAGCAAACTAACAGCCCATCGACTCGTCGCCGTGCAGGCCAAGGTGACGTCGATGATGACGGCGTTATTGAGCTAGAACGAGGTGAAGCCGGCTTTAGTATTAAACAAATGCTATTTGACGGTTTTTATACCAGTAGCGAAGTTGATAGATATAGCTTTGAAGCAAGTGCAGAGCAATGGGCATTATTTGCGGCAGCCGAAGATATGGCGCTTGATGTGGTTAAGGTATACACCAACTACATCCGCAGTGAACAAGTGCTCACCTTGGCTGAGAAAAACCTCGAAAGCCATAAAGATATATATGATCAGATTAAACAAAGAACCGATTCAGGGTTAAGCTCAACGGCAGATCTATCTCAAATCACCGGCCGTTTAGCACGTGCTAATGCCAATGTGATTTCTGCTCGCAATAATTTCTATGATGCCAGATCGCAATTCGTTCGCATCGTAGAGCAAGAGCCTGAAGATATGATCATTCCAGTGCCTGATGCCGATATGTTACCAATCGACCTCAGCACCAGTGTGATGATGGCGCAAGATAATCATCCGATCCTTAAATCAGCCTCAAGTGACATTCACGCCGCTGAGAATGAAAAAGATTCGGCTCAATCAAATTATTATCCTAAGTTTACCTTAGAGCTTGATGGTAACTGGAATAACGATCTTGACGGTGAAGACGGTTACTCATTGTTATCAAGTAATAATGTTGGTGGCCATAGTAACGATCTCGTTGCCATGATCAGAGTTAAATACAACCTATTTTCTGGTGGCCGTGATTTGGCCCGAGAAAAAGAAGCAGCCTATAAAATAGGTGAAGCAAAAGAGATCCGTCAACGTGCACATAGACAAGTCGTTGAAGGGGTTAACTTAGCTTGGAATGCATATGAGCTATTAACACCGCAAAAAATGTATATTCGTGACCACGTTATTGCAGCTAAAGATACGCAAGTAGCCTATAGCCAACAGTTCAATTTAGGTCAACGTACATTACTGGATTTGCTCGATACCGAAAATGAATTATTTGAAGCAAGAAAAGATTATTTAGTCTCTGAATATGACCAAATAGTGTCGCAATACCGCATTCTGAATGCGACCGGGCAACTACTTGACTCATTAAGAGTGACTCGCCCTGATGTATGGCAAGGTGAACGAGATTACGAAGGAGGAGTACCGCAATGAAAACCTTAATTATAATATTGAGTTTAGCCATATTAGGCGGCTGTTCAATGCGTGATACTGTATCAATGGACACGCCGACTAAGCAGGTTTACGATTTAAATGATATCGATCATGACGGTGTCATTGTTGCAAGAGAACTTTGCACAGAAACAGAGCTAGGGGCAACTATCGATAACTATGGTTGTGGTAAAGTAAAGCCCATCAATGAGCGTCAAGAGTTAAAGATTTTATTTGCCAATGACTCTTACTACATCGATCCGGTTTACTATGCCCAAGTAGAAATTATTGCCAGTTTTATGCAAAAGTTCCCCAATACACAAGCTGCTATTGAGGGGCATTGTAGTAAAACGGGATCTCATGAACATAACCAAGAGCTATCGCAAAACAGAGCGAATGCCGTAAGTGCACTGCTAAGCGAGCGTTTTGATATTGAATCATCTCGTTTAAGTGCTGTAGGATATAGTTTTGATCGCCCAATCGATCCTACTCATACCGCTGCGGCGCATAAAGTGAATCGTCGAGTCATAGCGGAGCTCACTGGTGATGACACCACTGCCGATATGAAATGGCATATATATACCGTAGACGAAGTTGTTAATTAGGAGACGAGCTAGCGCAGTATGAATGACAGGCTTTATAAATTAAAAAAATTAAAAAAAGTCTGTCAATTCAAATTGGCGGTATTGGCTTTGTCTGTGTCTTCTCTTTATCTAGACGCGAATCCAGTACCACAACTAGACTCTGCACATATTACCCAAACAATAGAATCTCAATATGGAGAGCGGGCGGGTAAACGTATTAGGGCTTGGTTTGAAGTGGTCAACTAATTTTGGCCAAGGACTTAGAGTCATTCTGAAATAATCGTTCAGACTCTGCAGGCGTCAAACCACCGTTGTACTGATGTGGCCTGACTTGGTTGTA
>NZ_JAKIKW010000047.1 GCF_023283945.1 Shewanella gelidimarina
TTAGTTGTTTTAATTCTACTAATAAAGAATTGGTTGCGGGAGCTGGATTTGAACCAACGACCTTCGGGTTATGAGCCCGACGAGCTACCATACTGCTCCATCCCGCGTCCGGATGTATCATGTGTAAAAACTAGTATTTGAATTCAACTAAAAAGAATTGGTACAACCGAGTGGATTCGAACCACCGACCCCTACCATGTCAAGGTAGTGCTCTAACCAACTGAGCTACGGTTGTATTGTGAAGCGTCACACTATAAACAGAATTGGTACAACCGAGTGGATTCGAACCACCGACCCCTACCATGTCAAGGTAGTGCTCTAACCAACTGAGCTACGGTTGTATTGGTTGCGGGAGCTGGATTTGAACCAACGACCTTCGGGTTATGAGCCCGACGAGCTACCATACTGCTCCATCCCGCGACTGTGTATACTGCATGTCCTGTTGGCTGATGCCTTGGAACGAGCGCTATAGTACGGTCGATGCTGGATTGGCGCAAGTAAAAAAACATTCTTTTGTGCTAAATGCTGGTTTGCTCGCCAACTTGTATGCTCATTAGGCGTTTCGAACGTTTTATGAGTAAAAATATTACATTGCCGAAAGTGTTACACCTCTTTTTTGGATATACCTCAAGCGCATAGCGAATAATATTGCAGCAGTAGTGAGTCCTGCGATGAGCCCAGTCCAAAAACCTTGCGCGCCCATTGCCGGAACAATGAAGTCTGTTCGAGCTAATGTGTAGCCTAACGTCATCCCGACAGCCCAATAAGAGACTAACGTAATGTAAAAAGCACTACGCGTGTCTTTATAACCGCGTAAGGCGCCAGAAGTGACGACTTGTACGGCATCAGACAATTGATAGATAGCGGCAAAGAACATTAGGCTACCTGCTAATGTGATGACGTCAGGGTTATCATTATAGAGTAGTGCAATTTCATTTCTAAACGTCACCGTAATAATGGCAGTAAAGAGTGCAAGTGAGAAAGAGATAATTAACCCAAGTCGGGTGATCATCGCTGCAATTTCTGGTTTATCTTGTCCAAGGTAGTAGCCAACACGTATCGATACGGCAATACCTATAGAGAGTGGCAGCATAAAGACAATGGATGAGAAGTTGAGTGCGATTTGGTGACCAGCGACAATCGTTGCACCGAGGGGCGCCAGTAATAGCGCAATGATTGCAAATAAACTGACTTCAAAAAACAGCGCCATAGCGATTGGGAAGCCATGTTTTGTCATATCGACCATTACTTTTACATTGGGACGATGAAAAGATTTGAAGGGAGCAAGTTCTTTAAATTTCTTATGAAATTGCATATAAATGATCATAGCGATAAGCATTGCCCAAAATACTAAGGCAGTTGCTATGCCACAACCGGCGCCGCCCATCGCAGGCATACCGAAATGGCCATAAATAAAGATATAGTTTGCAGGGATGTTGACCGCTAAGCCGACAAAGCCAATGACCATCGTCGGCAGAGTATAAGAAATACCTTCACTGCAACCGCGAAGTACTTGATATAAGACAAAGGCGGGTACGCCCCACATAAAGCCATTGAGATAACCCACACTGAGCTGAGCCAGTTGCGGTTCCAAATCCATCAGAGTCAATATATTATCGGCAAGTGAGAGGAAGAACATCACACCTACGCTGCCTATTATGGCAATATATCCAGCTTGGAAAGCCAGCGGTTGTATTGCTTTTTGATCATTAGCACCATGATGATGAGCAAATACCGGGGTAAATGCCATTAATAGTCCTTGCACGAATAACAATGCTGGGAGCCATAAACTGGAGCCGATAGCAACGGCAGCCATATCAACGGCGCTAACTCGGCCAGCCATTACAGTGTCGATGAAGCCCATCATGGTTTGGGTAACTTGAGCAATTAGTACAGGCAGTGCTAATTGAATTAAACGTTTGGCCTGAAAGCCTGAGTGGTTCATGAATACAGCCCTTAATACATACGAGAGATAAAATGTTTACAGGTATAGTTCAAGCAACATGCGAAGTGTTGGCGATAGATAAAAAAACGGGTTTAAATACGCTACAAGTCGAAATTGGACCGGATTTGCGCGAGGGACTTTCACTAGGGGCAAGTGTCGCAAATAACGGTGTTTGTTTAACAGTCACAAGAATGGAAGATGATAGGGTGTTTTTCGATGTAATGGAAGAGACGCTAAAGCTAACTAACCTATCTAGTCTGAGACCTGGATCACAAGTTAACATCGAGCGGTCGTTAACCTTCGGCAGTGAGATTGGCGGACACATTTTATCAGGTCATGTGCACACCAAAGCAGAGGTTAAATCGGTAAGCAAAACAGAATCTCACTATGATATTTGTTTGTCTGTAGAACCGAAATGGATGAATTATATTCTTTATAAGGGTTTTGTTGGTGTAAACGGCTGTAGCCTAACGGTAGGGGCGGTTACTGAGTCTAGCTTTATGCTGCATTTGATCCCTGAAACATTAAAATTGACCAACTTGGAGTCATATACAGCTGGTGACAAAATCAATATTGAGATTGATAGCCAGACGCAAGCGATTGTTGATACCGTTGAGCGAGTATTAGCCAAGCGTTTTGCTAACTAATATGACATATAACGCGCTGTTTGACTCACAAACAGCGCATTGAACTAATAAATTTGTTCGTCATCTGAATCGATATAGAGTTCGATTGTCATTCGCGATTCATCCAGATGCATCCGCATATGAATCGGGTTGCAACATACTCTGCAATCTTCGTAGTAATCCTGATCACCGCCAGTCGCATCAATATTGAGATGCTGATGATGTCCGCAATGTGGGCATGAAATGGTTTTATTGATAAATCGCATATTAAGCTCCCGTAAATCCGACTGCGCTTCGTCCTCCATCTACTGCAATAATCTGCCCTGAGATATAAGGAGCGCTGACTAAATGAGATATCAACTTAGCAATGTCGTCCGGCTGGCCAAGCTTAGCTAAGGGAATTTCTTTTAAGGCATGGTTCTGAGAGTCATCATTAGATTGTTCTGGCCAAAGGATTGCGCCTGGTGCCACTCCATTTACGCGGATATCAGGTGCGAGTTCTTGTGCCAGCGAAAGCGTTGCCATCTCAAGTGCTGCCTTTGATATAGAGTATAGTCCATGATCTTTCAGCGGGCGCTTAGCATGGATATCAATTAAGTTGATTATGCAGCCTCTTTGCTCTTTGAGTGTCGGCGCAAATTGCTCGGCTAAAAAGTAGGGTGCTAACAGGTTTGTGGCAAGTAGTTGTTGTGCTGCTAAGTAATCCGTTTCACCTAGGGGAGTAGGGTAAAACTCAGAAGCATTATTAACTAATACTGCTAAGGGTAACGCCAATGACTTTACGTTGACAATAAACTGTTGCAGTTCAATCTGGTTGTTAAGTTCGGCCTGCATAATTTGTGCAGAGTTAGGCCTTGTCGCGTTGAGTTCAGAACACAGTGATAGCGCGTCGTTATGAGATTGGCTGTAATGAATTAATATGTTGAACCCATCGTGGTGAAGCTGCTTAGCAATACAATGTCCAATACGTTTTGCTGCGCCGGTGATGAGTGCCCATTTATTCATAACGCTTTTCCATAAAGTTGTTTGCTATATATAAGGCATTATGGCCTTATCATAAGACTTCACACAATCTAATACTGGGTTTAGTATTGATATCTATTGTGCTACTCCGCGACATTATACGTCGTGACCGCCATGCTGCTTAAAGATGTCTTATTGGCTAATTGAAGACTGATCCCTTGCTCTGTTGCCATGATATTATTGGTTAATGCCTTTGTCATGTTCGCCATCGTGTTAGTTAACTCTGTTTCTATCTCGACGATTAGTTGTGCTTTGTTGATGGCTTGTGGTTGTACTTGTGGGCTTTCAGTATATCCAGCTTGCATTAGCGCTGTGGTTAATAACATTAGCTTAATCATAACGTGCTCCTTGTTTAAGACGCGGCTAGATTAACGACTAAAAATGAAGCTGAAGTTACAGTTAGCCTTTATCTCTGATGATATTCCCCTGATGTTTTTAATGATTTGAATAAGAAAAACTAATCTCAAGGTAAAACTTGCATCCACCCATGGCAATCACTTAGAATCACGCTCTTACGCGTCGGAAAACATAGACTCCTGTACGGTCTTGTCCCGGCTGCGTTTTAACTCTTAATTATTAAACCCAAGTGGCCCTACGTGGGGGTCACCACTGGAAAAGGAAAATTCATGCCTGTAATTACACTTCCTGATGGAAGCAAACGCGAGTTTGCTCAACCCGTTTCTACTTTAGATGTTGCTGCCGATATTGGTCCTGGTCTGGCGAAAGCTTGTATTGCCGGACGTATTAATGGTGAGCTGAAAGACGCTTGCGATATCATTGATACCGATTCAGAGCTTTCGATTATCACAGCTAAAGATGAAGAGGGTGTAAAGATCCTTCGCCACTCTTGTGCACATTTGCTCGGCCATGCATTTAAGCAGCTTTGGCCTGACGCTAAAATGGCGATCGGTCCTGTTATCGACAATGGTTTCTATTATGATATCGACTTAGATCATAAATTGACCCAGGAAGATATTGATGCGCTAGAAAAGCGTATGACCCAACTTGCAAAAACTAACTACGCTGTTGATAAGCGTGTTGTTAGCTGGCAAGAAGCGCGTGATACCTTTGAAGCTCGCGGTGAAAGCTATAAAATTGCAATCCTTGATGAGAACATCAGCAAAGATGCAACTCCAGCGCTTTATCATCATGAAGAATATGTTGATATGTGTCGTGGTCCGCATGTACCGAACATGAGATTCTGTCAGAACTTTAAGTTGATGAGTGTGGCTGGTGCCTATTGGCGCGGTAACTCAGACAACAAAATGCTGCAACGTATCTACGGTACAGCATGGGCAGATAAGAAAGCACTTAAAGTGCACCTTAACCGTTTAGAAGAAGCGGCTAAGCGTGACCATCGTAAAATTGGTAAGCAGCTAGATCTTTACCATATGCAAGAAGAAGCACCTGGTATGGTGTTTTGGCACAATGATGGCTGGAGTCTTTACCTGGAACTTGAAAAGTTCATTCGTCAAAAGCTGGGTCAATACACTTATCAAGAAGTTAAAGGTCCATTAATGATGGATCGAGTGTTGTGGGAACGTTCAGGCCACTGGGATAAATATTCCGAGGCAATGTTCACCACTAGCTCTGAGAATCGTGAATACGCCATTAAGCCGATGAACTGTCCTGGACACGTTCAAATATTTAATCAAGGCCTTAAGTCTTATCGCGATTTGCCATTACGTATGGCTGAGTTTGGTTGTTGTCATCGTAATGAGCCATCAGGTTCACTGCATGGCTTGATGCGTGTTCGTGGCTTTACGCAAGATGATGCACATGTTTTCTGTACTGAAGATCAAGTTCAGCAGGAAGTTAGCGCATGTATTCAAATGGTGTATGACACATACGAAACATTTGGCTTTAAAAACATCGCCGTTAAGCTTTCTACTCGTCCTGAAAAACGTATTGGTGATGACGATATGTGGGACCGAGCTGAAGAAGCCTTAAAGCAAGCGCTTACAGCTAATGATATTGAATTTGACATCCTACCCGGTGAAGGTGCTTTTTACGGACCTAAGATCGAATTCACATTACACGATTGTTTAGATAGAGCATGGCAGTGCGGTACTGTACAATTAGATTACGCATTACCTGGTCGATTAGGTGCAACTTACGTAGCGGAAGACAATAGTCGTCAAACGCCCGTAATGATCCACCGAGCCATTCTTGGTTCATTAGAGCGCTTCTTGGGTATTCTTATTGAAGAGTACGCCGGAAAATTCCCAGCTTGGTTAGCACCTCAACAAGTTGTCGTGATGAATATTACTGACAAACAGTCGGATTATGCTGAAAAAGTTGTCAATTCATTAAAAGAATATGGAATTCGTGCAACTAAAGACTTGAGGAATGAGAAGATAGGCTTTAAAATACGTGAGCACACGTTAAGGCGTGTCCCTTATTTATTGGTCGTTGGTGATCAAGAAATAGAAAATAAGGAAGTCGCGGTGCGTACCCGAGAGGGAGTTGACTTAGGTAAGATGCAAATCGAAGAATTTGCGACTAAGCTCAAGAACCAAATTTCGCTCCGTAGTCTCAATTTGTTGGAGGACTAGGTCATAAAGATCAAAAAAACTGCAGGGCGCCAGGCGGCCCCGAATAGAATAAACGAGCTCATCACTGGTGTTTCAGAAGTCCGTCTTAACGGTCTTGACGGTGAGCAATTAGGTATCTTGACTATTAGTGAAGCACAGGAAGTTGCTGACGAAGCAGGTGTTGATTTAGTAGAAATCAGTCCTAATGCTGAGCCGCCGGTTTGCCGTGTAATGGACTACGGTAAGTTCCTTTTTGATAAAGCGAAAGCTCAAAAAGAACAGAAAAAGAAGCAAAAAATTGTACAGGTGAAGGAAATTAAATTCCGTCCCGGTACAGATTCGAACGATTATCAGGTAAAACTACGCAACCTGACTCGTTTTCTAGAAGACGGCGACAAAGCGAAAGTAACGCTTCGTTTCCGTGGTCGTGAGATGGCTCACCAAAGCCTAGGTATGGATCTTTTGAACCGTATCAAAGCTGATTTGGAAGCAATTGCAGTCGTGGAGTCCTTTCCAAAAATGGAAGGTCGCCAAGCTGTCATGGTTCTCGCACCGAAAAAGAAATAGTAAGGCAATTGAAAGTAGCAGGGTCTTTTTATTAAGATACCTGTTCGCCTTGCGTTTTATTAATTGTCCCAATGCGGAGTTTTAGCAATGCCTAAAATGAAAACAGACAAGGGTGTAGCGAAGCGTTTTAAGAAAACCGCCAATGGTTTTAAACGTAAGCAAGCCCATTTGCGTCACATTTTGACCAAGAAGAGCACTAAGCGTAAACGTCACTTACGTGCTAAATGTTTAGTATCTAAAGCTGACATGCCTGCGATTGCACGTCAACTACCTTACGCTTAATTAAAGGAGCAAAGAACAATGCCTAGAGTTAAGCGTGGTGTAACCGCTCGTGCTCGTCACAAAAAAGTACTCAAACTAGCCAAAGGTTATTACGGAGCTCGCTCACGTACTTACCGTGTTGCAAAGCAAGCCGTAACTAAAGCTGGTCAATATGCTTACCGTGACCGTCGTCAGAAGAAACGTCAATTCCGTCAACTTTGGATTGCACGTATCAATGCGGCTTCTCGTCAAAATGGTCTGTCTTACAGCCGTTTCATTAATGGTTTGAAAAAAGCCTCTATTGAAATCGATCGTAAGATCTTGGCTGACATAGCTGTTTTTGATAAAGTTGTATTTACAACTTTAGTAGAAAAAGCAAAAGAAGCTTTAGCTAAGTAATTAGCTGTGATTCTTGTAAAAAGGGAGCCTTAGGGCTCCCTTTTTTGTATCTGAAATTTGTCCTGTCCTGGGATAAGTTGACACTTTAGAGGCTTGTTGATGAAATCTTCCAGTTCCATCAGCAAAAGCGTACACAAGGTGAGCACACTCTGGAGTTAACAGTGGTTGGGTTAGCCCTGTAGAAAAAGGCGAACTGATCTGTGTACCTAAGCTAAACATTAGATTATCGCCACAAACGTCTTATCTTATCGCTCTACTCATTATCTGACGCTTTTGGTTAATTACAGATACAAAAAAAGCAGGCTTAAAGCCTAATGCCGTTCACTTAAGGTGAGCGGCATTTTTGTTTCTAGCATATCGTTGAGGCCGTGGCTTTACTGTTCTGGGGAATGTTCTTTCCCGCCGGGGTTCAAGTACCAA
>NZ_JAKIKW010000048.1 GCF_023283945.1 Shewanella gelidimarina
ACATTGTCAGACTCGCTGCTTTATTCAGAGTCTTAGGGTCATCTGGTGATACAGATGGTTCACTCTTATCGGGGTGAACAGCGCTTCATACGACCTCAGGTCGCACGGACAAAAGTGGGTTAGAGCATTGGTTCTAATTAACCTGACATTGATTAGAAAAAGTATCTTAGTTTCTCCAACGGTAGTGAATCGCTCTGCGCCCTTTACCTGATAATTAAATCAGAGGGCACAACTTCTCACTAGTCTTGGCTTGTTCAATACTTGGGATAGGTCTCGGCTGCGCGGCCTATTCTTATTAGTTATGCTATTTAACAGCTCTGGCTTTAGCTTCTCAAGCTGCTCACTCACTTGTCTGTATTTTTGTTGGTAATCCGCAGCAGCAACTGAACATGCTTCAGTGTAGCTATCACTGATCTTGTTTTCTTTTCCATTTAGCCAAGCTCTCGATTTGTCGTGCTCTTTTTGTAGAAGCTCTGAGTAATGCTGCTTTAAAGTTAAAAGTGAGTTAATCCGAGAAATGTCATTTGCTTTTTTAGCCTCTGACCAAGTCCACCTCGCATATACAGCAGATAGCAAAGCTACTAATGAGGCTCCAATTGCTATGCAATCTGAAAACCCCAAAGGTGACTCCTAAGTTGATGCCAATAAAAAGAAACGTAACAAGCTGTTTTTTGCTTTGTTATGCTTTATATTTGCAAATCATTTTTAGCTATTCTAATCATGGACTTAAGGCACTTATCCGTTGCTTTCAAATCTTCAGCCAAGTAGCCAAGCCAATTATTGTCTCTGCCTGCTTCAGAACACTCTTTCTTGTACAATTTTAGACAAGCAATGGCTTCATCTGACAGATAAAATGAGCCAGCATCCATTGCTCTATATATTTTCAACTCCGTTTTCTTAGAGTATTCTCTAAGAACTTTATCCTCTTCAGGAGTTAATTCCAGCTGTTTATGCTCTGCTTCTAAGTTTTCTTCTGCAAAAGCTTTTGCATCATGAATCACTCCCACCAAATTAGAGTAAGCATCAGCTTTCTTTTCCCACCATTTTTCAGTACGAAACTTTGCCAAGGATAAGTACACCGTAAACAACGAGCTTAATCCCGCTATAGCAACGCCAGCTAGTATTTTTAAAAATATTTCCATATTGCTAATACTCCTTGGTAAGAGGAAAACATAACGCCGCTATTTACAGACCGTTTTCTTTTGAATAGCTAACATTACGCTTGTACATAACAATTGGCCTTGATCCAAAACGACCCCTACCATGTCCAAAAATCATCGAAATAACAACCATAAAAGACATTACAGTACTAACCAAAACAAACCAATTAACAGTATAGTTTTCACCAAAAGACCGTATCAAATCTTGAACAAGTAAGTACTTGGTACCAAGTAGCAGCCAGATAAACACAAAGACTAAGCTAACGATTTCATTAATTTTTGATACTGAATACGTTTGCGGTGGGTGAACTATTTTATATAACGGACCAGTAAATGCGTCCTCTAGAAGGTCGACATGCACTTCCCAGTGCCGTTGCCATGATTTACTACCTATGTTTGTAAAGTGCCAAGCCAATGATAAGACAAAGCCAATACAAATAAGAAAATACACTTCAACATGATTGAAAACATCTGGGCTATCGTAATTGTCCGATGACACCAACGCGAAGTAACCAACAAATGTACTAGCAATAAACGCCCAAAAATACGTCGCTCGTTTCCAATACATTTCGATCTCAAAGTTTCTAGTAGCCCATGCTCTTTCAAATGCTCTTTCAGCTTTCTCAGGACTGATATCAATCAGATCCTTTTTGTATTCTTCCTCAGTAAGTTTGGTAAGCCCTGACTTCTTGGTTGAGAATATGTACTTCAAAATTGCCATTTAACCTCCAAAAAATAACACTTCCTATGCGTCTCTGCCCCGAACTTCTTACTCATATCACTTCAATTTATATTCAATAAGTTAAATAGAAGAAAATGACAATAGATCGGCAATTCTATAACTAAACTGCATCATTCCTCTTTTTTATCAACAAGCCCCCAGAGTTCCGCAAGATCCACGTCATCACTATCAGGACGACTTTCTTTGCTCTCGATGTAATCGACTTGCATCACAATTGGCAAATCGAAAGCAGTGCCAGTTACAACACATGCGCCCTTCGATAAATTCGGTATCAAGCTTTTTGACATTCGATCTAACGTACTAATTGTGTTGTCGATTAAGAATAAATCCTTGTCATTTACAAGCCTATGGATAAAGAAGTTGTGAAGCTGAGACATTATCGTTGGTGAAATATCTGCTGGTCTCTGGCTTGATAGTGTAAGGAACATCCCAAACTTACGCCCCTCTTTGATGATCTCTTCAAACATTTCTAGTCTGTAATCTTTCCAGATCTCGTGCTCACGATTTGACTGCTGCGACAAAATGTTATGTGCTTCATCAATAATGAAGTGCAACGTATTTTGAGGAGGCGTATCGACATTATCTCTGTGCTCTTGATAAAACATCTTTGCCAACAGCAAAGGCACAATTTTCTTGGTTGCTTGATTGCATCCTCTCAATGAGACAACATTCAGTAGCTTGAACTCCTCATTTACATTTTCTTTGACGCTAAAGATTTTCCGTAGGTCATTCACAGCACTTTCAACTCTCTTCAATAGAGGCTGTATGTGGTCAAATTGGATATGTCCGTATGATAAATCTCTCAGTAGTTGAACGTTAATCCGTACTACCAATTCATCTAATGCGTCAATTTGCGTTATATCTAAACGGTTTAATATTGGTCTTATGTTGTTATCAAAACCCTCTTTGGTGTCAAAAAATTCCCAGTTTTGTCTACCTGCAATTTTACACGCGAACTTTGAATTATTATCATACCAAAATAAGCTATTTAGCTTTTGGCTAAGCGGGGCATCTGAAAGGTGCTCTGCTATTACTTTAAGATGAACCAATGAATCTCTACTTTGTGCAGGATTGACAAGGCATAAGTAAAACGTTCCTATGATGTAGTCTTTTAAGCTTTCACCTTTATTTTTGTCTTTTTTCCTTCGTTCAATAACACGGTTGATAAACGGTGTCTGTGTGTTCGAAGTTGCCTGAAATAACAAAGCTAAGATTTCAGTATTCCAAAGCTGAACACTTGCCAACGGCAACCTTTCACCTACCTTGTTACCAGTACTTAGGTTGAAGGTCCTCTTATTGTCAGGACTCTTGATAAGTTGGTTACCAGTGTATTCACCGTTAAAATCAATTAACAGAAACTGACTTTTACCTTTCAACTTTTCCTCAAAGTTTGAAAATAACTCGGTATAAAGCCTGGTCAGGGTATTGGACTTACCACTACCAGTATTGCCAAAAATACCAATGTGGCTGTTAAAAACCTTGTTCCATGGAAGCGATACAGGTAGATCCTCTTTCAACATTTTTCCGATGTTAAATGTTCTATCTATACCCTGACTGAAAACGCTAATTACTTGATTCTCGTTGAGCAGGTAAGCTTTATCTTTGATCATCGGCATTAGTTTAATACCGTCTTTGAACTTACTCTGTTCAAAAAAACCGATGGGTTTGGCTTCTACCTTGCGGATATATTGAATTTTGTTGTCTTCTAGTTCAAATCGCTTCTCATCCAGATATTCACCTTCAATGATGCAAACAATGATGCAAAAACCACGCTTAACTCCAATATATTCACGTATAGAAACACCCCTGTACTTCTTTCCATCGTGATACATAGTTTCTAAGCTTGATTCATCATAGATGCGTAGAGTGACTTGAGTACCTCGAACCGCAACGACTTCACCGACGTTAATACTCATTTAGTCGTCATCCCTAAGTAAATCAGCATTGAATACTTCTTTGTTGAACTTCGTGAAGTCTAAATTTTTACCGTCGAATTTGATTAATGTGACGTTTTTGTAACCACCAAAGTGTCCACACATTGTGTCATGCTCTTTGTCGTTAAAGCAGCAAATGAATACTTGTAGCTTGGAGTTGGACAGTGAACGTTTAATCAAGTTGCGGATGTGCTCGTCAGCAAACGAAAAAGCGAAACTAATTAGAATCGAATTTTGCTCTTCCAATCGATAGCTTAGTAAACGAAGCATTTGGTAATAATGCTCCTCAAAGACAGTTTCATGAAACTTCCATTTGGTAGGATTGACAATGGGGAGTTTGTCATAGGATTCCCAAAATTCTGTTCGAATGTCCTTATTAAGCTCTAAATTGAGAGCAAGTAGATCTTGCGTTGTTTTGGTTTTATCGTTGAGAATATCACTTAGCTGTTTAAGGCTATCGCGAGCTTCTTCTGGAATTACCACCGCAGTATCAAGGAAATTATAATCTACCTTAATAGTGTCTTTTAATTTATGCCAATAAGCAGAGCCATGCAGATTGATAAAGTTTATTTGTGGAATATCAGATGAGTTTCGTCCGAATACGCCAGATTGACACACGTAATTATTGAAGTTGCGTGCTGATAGAGTTCTTTCGAGGAAGCCACTTGAACCGTCATTGATGCAGAATTCAAGATTCCCTTTCTTAATCAGCTTGTCTGCTACTAATGGTACACACCCATCGTAGTTAGTAGTAAAAAGGTTACAACGTCTTTGAAAGTCATTCTTCTGCTGTAACAGCCTTACAATAGAGTCGATGAAGACTTCATAATTTTCGATAGTCTCTTTTCTTAGTTTTATTTTTTTACAGACCTTACACTGATCGTCGTTTGTACATTCTTCATCATGAGGAATATGGACGTCACTAAGCTGAAACTTACACACTGGCTCGATAATGTTTTCGTAGTAGTACATAAACAGCAAAGCGTGATGATTCTTATACGGTTCTCCAAGCTGATCTAGCTTAGTGGCGATTGTTTCAATTGTTTCGTTATTTGTTTCATCACCAGAGTCTTTGATGGGTAGCCATAAGGTAGGAAATAAACCACTAGAGGCCCCAGCACCAATAAGAAAATTTAGTTTTTGTTGGTAAATTTCGTTTAAAGGTATAGAGGCCATTTAAAATCGCTACTGAATTGATAATAATATGGTCTCATAGTAAATGTATTAGATAAATTCAGTCAAATGATTGTGTATAGAAATGGTGCATATCCGCTCTAATGCATAACGGGCAATTCAGAGACGCGACAATAAGCCTGATTCTACCTACTAAGTGAATTTTTGTATTGATTCACCGGGTCGTGCTGTGGGCGAATGCTCTAAACCGACTTGATAGACTCATTTTAGTTAAAACTGGACCGCCTAGATTCTGGTAACATTTTGCTGGCATGGAAAAAGTAGGTCAAATTTCAAACCATATTATGTGTCGAGTAGCCGTCGAAACACATTTTGGGGCATAAACGTATCTGCTGCACTTTACTGACACGTACCTGGACAAATGGGCGCGAGAGCATAAGTAATATTCAGTGTTCCTGAGCTGACACATAGATATGCTCAAGGTTCAAATACTGGTTTTGGCTCCATTTTGAACTCGTTGACTGAAAGCTCCATCCCATAGACTGGAATCTTTTTCATTATAGCGATATTGATTAGTCTCGTTTTGTTTCTGGGTAGCATCTTTGCGCCCAAATAAATTGCTTTGACAGATGGTGATGGTTGATTAGCTGCTGGTTCAGAGAACCCATTTATCAAAATCAAGCGCCATTCTTGTTCGTATTCCCAATCTTTTGCTTTATGCATTGAGGATATAATACCCATCATATTACTTTCCGTCCCTCCATTTAAACGCTCTTCAAAATAGTTTGATGCGTCAAATAAGCGATCTTCATAAATAACAGGCCAGACTAACCTACCCAAACCTGATTCTTGATCTAACTCCGAAAAGTCATATTCCATCACAAACCCCTTGTGCTCATTTGTATAGTGTGACCACATCAAGGTTGAATCAACTCGTTCACTCAACGAGCAAATGTTAGGACCATTTTTTATATACTGATTTATCTGCTTAACTTGTTCGATGTTAAACATTTTTTCTAGAAGGAAGTCATGTACTTTCTCTGGGGCTGGGTGGTTATGAGATTTAGCCGAAATTATTTCTGCGATAGTTATTAATGGCTCTGAAGAACCTTTTATTATTGCTATCTCATCATTTGTGTAAAGGCCTTGAGCATACATCAAGTGATTATTTGCTAATGTATCAGGATGGTATTGGAAGAAAAGCGAGCTATCATACGGATCATTGAACTGACTAGCTTTACAGCACCATAGAGTGTTGTTTTTAAGGTTATCTAGCGAGTATTTCCCAAAAGTACGATACTTAAACAACCTTTGGGGTATATGCTTTAGTTTCAAGTCTACAGCACTCGGAACATCTACATCGTAAAGGTTTGGGGAGAAAAACAGCTTTTTAAGTTCATCTATCCATTCTTTACTCATCAAATCATTCCTTTATTTAAAAGTAAGATGCTCATACTAAAGGTTTTTAATAGTTCTGAATAGTCATCGAATCAGTAGATACAAGCCAAAAAAATAATCAATCCAACACATATTTAATTATTAGGAAAATTTGGTCAAACATCGCTGATTAAGAACAATGAGAGCAATTGCACTAACGAGGAAAGATCGGATAAGCGGCACCTGTTACCAAGTGCCGCTCTCCTAAGAACCGTACGTGCAACTTTCACTGCATACGGCTCAAGCCTCCACTAAGGCGTACTATGTTACCCGGTAACCACAAGGGTTACCTTTGCAATACTAACTTGAAGCTTTGATACTTCTGCTCTATTACTTTCCAATCGATGGATTGTCATTGAGCAAAGCAAGGAGAGGCACTAACCTCATTTGAAGTCATCATTTGCGTTTCTCCATTAACAAAGTTCTTCTAATGTTCTTGCAATGGGAGACCAGCTGGAAGTGGGCTCACTTTCGTGCCAGACACAAGTCCGTATCTGCATTATTACAATGCAGCTTTAGCTTTCTCCAGTCTCCTTTACCTGCACCACTATCGGCTATCTTCACAGATAACTTTCCCAAAGGGAGCGATTCAGGCTTACCGTGTTCCGTATGAAGCGTAATGTCAGTTTAGATGCCCACTCTAGTACGGAGAGTAATGTTGATCACGAAAGAAAAATGCCCAATCTCTTTCCAGCTCTCGTTGCCTTTTTGGTCACAGCGTATAAACCACTTCCGCTGCTTCTCATATAACGCACCTTACGTGGATTCACATATGTTCATCATACTGACTCCCTAGCACTCACCCGATTGTGGTTATCAGGAAGAACGTCCTCTCACGATTCTGTTCCCGTCCAATGGACTTCGTTACATTGTCAGACTCGCTACTTTATTCAGAGTCTTAGGGTCATCTGGTGATACAGATGGTTCACTCTTATCGTGGTGAACAACTGAAGTGGTCAACTAATTTTGGCCAAGGACTTAGAGTCATTCTGAAATAATCGTTCAGACTCTGCAGGCGTCAAACCACCGTTGTACTGATGTGGCCTGACTTGGTTGT
>NZ_JAKIKW010000049.1 GCF_023283945.1 Shewanella gelidimarina
AGCCCTTTTGGATGAGGCCGCTGTGCTGGCTTGTATGACCTATGTCGAACACTTTTTGCTAATAGATAGGCCAATCCGTGCGAAGATGGCGCAAACGCCAGAGCAATCAGACTTCACCAGTTTAAAACTCAGAGTCACCGCAGCGCTTAAAGGTCAACAACCGAGCAAGCTATTAGCCTTTATTGGCAACGAGCGAGAGCACCAACCCAAAGGTATTGCTTTCTCGCTGCAAGACTATCTTGTATTGGTTGACGAAACAGGCAGGATTATCCGTAACGATAAACGGGGGGTTATATCTTCGAGTGCTGAAAGGATTTTGAGTCGATTAAATATCCCAGCCGCTAATTGGCTAAAAATTACCACCGAGTTTGGGAAACTGTTTCACGGCCCAGTGGGGACATTACAAGAGCTAAGCACCTACTGTGATCACTTAGATAAGCGACGACGGCACTTTTCAAATAGTTGTCAGTATATGTAAGTAAACTAACCTCAAGATGGTAACTTCAATAGCACTTTCCTCTGTTAATACACAGAGTAAACAATCCACGCCTTAAAATTCACTAATCTCTGCTAATTCACTTCTTTCCCGGCATTTATTCGCGTCACTCTGTTGAAAATGGTTCAAGTACTATCTTTGATAGACGTCAATCGTTGATATTGGGTTGAAAGCTAGTTATGTTATTGATTATTAGTGGCTGGCTATTATTTTTCTGCATCGGTGGCTAGCGATTTTGATCTTTATGTATTAGCCGATGATATTGTCAGCTAAGACATTGCATTGAGGCGTACAAAATTCAATCATTTCTAACGCAGTTAAGTCTGACTCTGCTCTAAATTTTCGTTATTGACTGCAAGGCTCGAATAATTCGGAGTTTAATCTATTGCTTGCACTATGCTTGCGGCATAATGGCGTTAAGTACTTAATAGAGTAGTTATAATGGACAAGCAGCAAGACAGTTACATTACTGAAGAAACACTAATTGAAACCGTTGAAAACCAAATCGTCGACGGTGAACCCAAAAAGGTAAAAGAAACCTTGATGCGTTTAGTCATGACAGGTACACCGCGTGAAGAAGCGATTCAATGGATGGCGTGCGCGCTGGCTATTGAAGTATCCGATGTGATGAAAAATGATGCCTCTTTTAACGAAATACGTTATGGACAGCATTTGGATGCACTACCGAATATGGATTGGATGGAAGATTAATAGCAACCCATAAAATACCGTTCTGTTAATTCCGATAATTAACATCTTAGGGATTAACAGAACGCGATCCCATTGAAAAGTCATAAGAAAGATGTTGGATTTATATCTTCAATGAGTAGTGTTGGACCTGTTTAGATTATGCTGTTGAAGAGCAATTCCTTGGCAGTTTGAAGCATGAGTGGTTGTTAAATGTAGTGCATTTTACACTCATGGTCCATGACGCGAGTTCGTAGAGATCGGTGCTATTCTCGTCATAAAAGTAGACTTCAGAATTTCCGTCTACTTGAGGCCATTCCTATTTTGCCAGAGTATGGCTGTATCTTTTTTGCTAAGTCATTGAAAGCCGCGTATATCAGGCTTTTCGGCTCTGGGACAGACACATCGCTGATGAGGCCCCGTATGCACAAAAACAGCATTGGCTGGCTGCTTACAGTAACGGTTGATTGGCTATTGATTAACGAATAGTCAGATTCGGTTGCTACGATCTGTTAGAATACCGCGCATAATAATAAGAATTTATGGGATCTATGAAAGAATTTATCATCATTGGCGCTGGTCAGTCTGGGTTGGCTATGGCTTATAACTTATCCCAAACGAATAAAGATTACCTGATTTTAGACGCCAATGAGCACATAGGTGCGCCTTGGTTAAAGCGCTGGGATTCGTTAAAACTGTTCACTCCTACCGAATATAACCATCTCCCGGGCATGTTATTTCCATTTCCTAAAGGCTACTACCCCAATAAATATGAAGTAGCAGATTATCTAAAAAGTTATGTTGAAAAATTCTCGATCCCGATTGAATTTAATCAAAGAATTACTTCAGTAAAAAAAGTGAATGGTATTTTTGAAATAACCAGTGCCACGGGTAGCTACAAGGCTAAACAGGTTGTTATAGCCACTGGTCCCTTCCATACGCCTTTTACGCCCCCTTGCCATGCTGATATCGCTGAGAATGTGGTTCAATTACACAGTGAACACTATAAAAGTCCTGAACAGCTACAAGATGGTGATTGTTTAGTGGTGGGTGCTGGTGACTCTGGGGTGCAAATTTTATCAGAAATTGCCGAGACGGGACGCACAGTGCATTTCTCCGGAACGGATAAAATCACTGCGATCCCACAATCATTTTTAGGTAAAACCTTATGGTGGTGGTTCACTAAAATCGGCTTTTTATCGGTGACGCGCTTTAGCAAGATGGGTAAATGGCTGAGTAAAGGTGTGCAGCCAGTGATTGGTACTGACGTGAAGTCACTGCTGGCAAAAGATAATGTTATCCATATGGGCAGAACATTGTCAGCAGACAAAAACAGTATTAAGTTTCAAAAAGGCAGCATCAGTAGTATTAAAAATATTGTCTGGGCGACAGGATTTAAACCTAACTTTTTTTGGATTGAAGATATCACTTTTGATGAGACGAACTACCCGAGTAATTATCGAGGAGTGAGCAATGATGTTGAAGGATTATATTTTATTGGGCTTCCTTGGCTGTATACCCGAGGTTCTGCAACATTGGGTGGCGTATGGAAAGATGCCCAATACTTGATGACCCATATCCAAAAAAACCAAACTAGCGGTATAGCTGACCCAAGTGCTGAGCTGGTTGAGGTGGGTTAAAAAAAGTCGATGGCTGTTGATGATTGCGTCTGCGCCATCGGTTAAACCATATACTTAAGTGATTCAAAACTATCCTGCCTTACTTCACGCGCCTTACATCAGGCGCGTTTGATTATTCCTTACCTGGTTATTTCTTTCATACTTTCAAACGATTCTGATCCTTGGCCGTTGAGCAAGTCTTCTATTTAGTTAAGCATTACACTCCTAAATTGATAAAGCCTAATGTTGTTGCCTTAACGAACAGATCCCCAGTGACGGTAAGTCGTTTTTCCATTTAGATGATAACCGTCATGGTGAGGACTAACAGCAAGGTGTGGTGTACAACAAAAGTCCCTACAGACTCAGATTGGGTGGATACGGATAAACTTGTTTTTATGTGAGGCCGTTATGGTGGTTATCTAACGATGGTCGCTATGGCGTTACAGATGAGTTTAAAGTGGGGATCAATATTTTTGGTGAGCAGGTTAACAGTCCGGTACTACTGCTAGTTGTAGTGCTGAGTATAAGTGATGCTCGATAAACATTAAGAAGGCGGGTCAGTTATACAAAAAGGCCATTTGATTACTCAAATGGCCTTTCTTTACGCTTTTATCAACACTGATGAGTGCTGATGTTTAGGCTATTTATTTACTAATGCTTCGGCTTGGCTCGACATGTATTCGTCGAAAGTACCGTGGAAGTTGACCAAGTGTTTGTCTTTCACATCGATGATACGAGTTGCAAGTGATGACACAAACTCTCTATCGTGGCTGACGAAAATCAAGGTGCCTTCGAAATCTTTAAGCGCGTTGTTTAGCGCTTCAATGGCTTCCATATCCATGTGGTTAGTCGGTTCGTCCATGACGAGCACATTGACATCCATCATCATTAACTTACCAAACAAAAGACGGTTCTTCTCACCACCTGAGCAGTTACGGGCTTTTTTGTTGGCATCGTCTTCAGTAAAGAGTAGACGACCTAACATGCCACGAACCGAAAGGTCGTTATGCTTTGGTGTACGCCACTGCGACATCCAATCAAATAGAGTGAAGTCGTTATCAAAATCAGCACTGCTGTCTTGTGGGCAGTAACCGATAGCAGCATTTTCAGACCACTTAATGACACCGGAATTGTGTGTTAGTTGATTAACTAAACAACGAAGTAGGGTTGTTTTACCTACACCGTTCTCGCCAATAACCGCTAACTTAGCGCCAGCTTCAAGAATCAGCTCGCCGCCTTGGAATAGTGTGTTGCCATCAAAACCGTGGCTTAGCTCTTCAATCACTAGCGCTTGGCGATGCATTTTTTTACTTTCTTCGAAGCGTAATGACGGCGTCATACGGCTCGATGATTTAACGTCATCAAGAGAAATCTTATCTAATTTCTTAGCGCGAGAGCTGGCTTGCTTTGCTTTAGATGCGTTAGCACCAAAGCGGTTAACGAAATCTTGCAGCTCTGCCATTTCGGCACTCTTCTTCGCGTTACCCGCGAGCAGTTGCTCTTGGATAAGGCCAGCAGCGTCGAGGAAGTACTCATAGTTACCTGGGTAGACGCGAAGTTCACCGTAATCGATATCAGCCATGTGAGTACAGACAGTGTTTAAGAAATGTCTATCATGCGAGATGATGATCATGGTGCACTTACGTTTGTTGAGCTCATCGGCTAACCAACTAATGGTATGAATATCCAAGTTGTTGGTAGGCTCATCGAGTAACAAAATATCAGGATTTGAAAACAATGCTTGTGCAAGTAACACACGTAGTTTTTTACCTGGTGCAACTTGGCTCATTAGGCCAAAGTGAAACTCTTCTTCAATACCAGCTTCAAGTAAGATTTCACCAGCGCGACTTTCTGCACTGTAACCGTCCATTTCAGCAAACTCGCTTTCAAGCTCGCCAACTTTCATGCCATCAGCTTCGGTCATGTCAGGCAAAGAGTAGATGCGTTCACGCTCTTGCTTTACTTCCCACAGTTTTGGATCGCCTTGAATTACAGCATCAATAACGCTGTATTGCTCAAAAGCGAACTGATCTTGGCTTAGGGTACCGACTTTTTGACCAGGTGTGATTGACACGTTGCCAGACGTCGGTGCAAGTTCCCCACTGAGGATCTTCATAAAGGTTGACTTACCACAGCCGTTTGCACCGATTAAACCGTAACGGTTGCCGTTGCCAAATTTTGCGGAAATGTTTTCAAACAATGGCTCTGGGCCGAACTGCATGGTGATGTTTGCGGTAGAGATCAATGGAATATCCTGAAAGGTTAAGTATTCAAAGCTAAGCAGATAACCGCCACCCTAAAATAAGGCGAGCGTTTGCATAGGTAAATCAGGCGCGGATTATACAGAAATAGGTGCTCATATGTCGAGCAAGCAATTAATTAAAACGGTTTATTTGTCCAGTTTTGCGTGCTTTTATCAAAAAAAGGATGGCATAGCGGATTTGAACGGGTGATATCGGTATTTTCTTGTTATTATTAACGGAATATTTTGGCCATTACAAAAATGGCCTCGTTAGTTATCTAACGATTTTGTACATTATCAGCGATTTTTTGGACACCCCATGATTGAACATCAACAGAACAACCCATTGCACGGCCTAAAACTTGAAACTATGGTGACAGAGCTTGTCGAATTTTACGATTGGAAAATCCTCTATGCGGCTATTCGCTTAGAGTGTTTTAACTCTAATCCTAGTATGCCAGCTTGTAATAAGTTCCTTAAGAAAACTGAATGGGCGAGGGAGCGCGTTGAGGCCTTTTATCTTTATCGCTTCAAACGTATGCCTAAAGGCAGCGAATCGCAATTTGATCTTAAGCCGCGTGAGCGTGGGTTTGCAGATGGTATTGTGCCACGTAAGCCACAAGAGTTAACCATTGAGTTGATTGAAGAGATGCGCGTTAAAGCTACGGCTGATTACGAAGCGATGAAACAGAATAAAGGCAGTCGCCCAAGTTACGGTAAAGATAAACCTAAAGCGCAAGATTCTTACGCGCAGAACACCCGTAAAGACAGTAATAGACCTGCACCGTCACAAGATCCTACTAACCCTTGGGGTAAGTAATCTTTTAGGCCTGTTTCAGGACGGGTTCGTACAGAACAAGTGCTTGAACTGAACAACATCTAGTTTATCGTCTTAATGGTAAGCTAGGTGTTGGCTTTTTCATCCCCCCGGTTTAATCGCAGTATCTCCCTAATGTAATATCCCCAGCATCAACTTTAGTGACTCCTCCATTATCCAACCTGAGCAAGTTCGCTACTTGTGTCATTCATGGATTGAATATATTGCGCTGCTTTATACCTTTTTAAGTCAGTATCGGTACTTTTTCGGGGCTTCAAAATTCAAAGTTATATAGGCTATGACTGTATTGTTATCTGTAATATTAAACTGTTACTGATATATGGCAGGTACTTACTGAACCCATTAACTCATGCGATACAGACATTCACCATTTCATGTGACCGTATATGTCTAAACTAATCATTATTATCGTGCCTCTCTCGATAGAGATACATAGTCCTATCTTGTATGTAACACCATAGGTCATGTGGTTGCATATCAAAAAGATCAAACACAGCTGCAGGGCCAAACCCTCTATTTGATATCAGCCACCGGCGTGAGGTTCTAAGGTATTTTTATCTGTGCATTCATTGCATTGACTGAATAATGGATCTGGATTTTGATGAAGCCTACTTGAATCAAAAAATGAGGCGCTCACGCAGTGCGGCCGACGTTTAAAGCAAATGGCAAAGCCCTTTAAGCTTCATTGTGGGCTTTGATATAGCTTCAATCCCCCATCTTGCCTACAGGGCTTTGAATTCCCGCTTAATGGTCAAACTTTTAATGCAATTGGTATATACATCAAGCAGAGTAGGTGAGCTGTTACTGTGTTTTCGATATTAAAACCGTGGTCGCGGGTCAATCTATTGGTATGTTTTGGTATGTTTTGGTTTTGAGAGCGGGATGAATCTATTTAGAGCAGAGTGCTATCTTGTAAAACACCGAGCTTCTATGGCCTTCTTCTATTTTTATGAATCGCTGTGAGTAGATCAGTGAGTAGTATTGTAAATAGTTCCGAATCGTTGAGCCTGAGTTTCATTTAAAAAGCTATTTTAGGCGAATACCATATCAATATTTAGAACCGTGTTAATACTGCTATCAAATAAGGGTTTGTGGAGCCAAAATTTAGACACAAAAAAACCAGCTTCCGCTGGCCTACTAGTCGATATAAAATTGGTTGCGGGAGCTGGAATACTTTTCATAAAAGAGCAGGGCAACAACCTTCGCCAGTCTTTTAATAAAGAGTTAAGTCCGAGTAGCTTTTATACTGCTCCATCTCGCGTCCGTGTTATATCTACGCTAATAATTATTTTAATTCTACTATCAAAGAATTGGTTGCGGGAGCTGGATTTGAACCAACGACCTTCGGGTTATGAGCCCGACGAGCTACCATACTGCTCCATCCCGCGTCCGTGTTAAACGCATTAGTTGTTTTA
>NZ_JAKIKW010000050.1 GCF_023283945.1 Shewanella gelidimarina
TAACACATTGCCAGTGGCAACACTCTCTTCGTCGATAGTTTGGCTGTCGTTTGCTAATACACTGGCGTCATCTACTGGCGTGACTTCAATCGTGAGTGTTGCTGTTGAGCCCGTATTCGTTGTGTATGTAATGACAGGGACACTGCCATTCCAGTTATCATTTGGAGTGAAGGTGTAAGAGCCATCTGCATTGATAACTAAAGAGCCACCTTCAAGTTCTACCGTGCTGCCTGCAGTCACACTTTGGCCATCGACTTCAAAGCTCACCACGGTTAGATCGCTGTCTACATCACCATCGTTATCTAACACATTGCCAGTGGCAACGCTGTCTTCATCGATAGTTTGGCTGTCGTTTGCTAATACACTGGCGTCATCAACTGGCGTGACTTCAATAGTGAGTGTCGCAGTTGAGCCCGTATTAGTGGTGTATGTAATGACAGGAACGCTGCCATTCCAATTCTCATTTGGGGTGAAGGTGTAAGAGCCATCTTCATTGATAACGAGAGAGCCACCATCGAGCTCTACGGTGCTGCCTGGGGTAACCGTTTGGCCATCGACTGTAAAACTCACGACGGTAAGAGCGTCATCACCATCTGAATCATTATCGAGGACGTTTCCGCTAGCAATGCCATCTTCAGCAATGGAATTACTATCATTGGCTAATATAGAGGGGATGTTATCAACACTAAGATCGATATCTCTTGTTTCTGTAAACTCAGTCTGGTCGGTGCCTGCAGTGGTAAAGCCTGATGCTGCAATGGTCTCAGTTGCACTTCTTGAGACAGAGAGGAAACCTGAACTTCCTTCATTACCGCCATTGCTATTACCTGCTGCTGTATCTGGCCCCTCAGTTGGGTCTTCGCCAGATGCGATAAGGGCTTGGATTTCTGCAATTTCATCTAAAGCAGCATCACTTGAAACATTTTCTTCAGCAGGGCTAGCTGAAAGGGAATTAGTCGATTCAGTGTTTGATGATGTAAGGCTACCATCGTCAAATTGAATTTCAACAAAGCTATCTTCAGGCACAGATAAGAGCGTACCTTCTGGGATCAATTCACCTACCGCCACTTGTTTTTCTGCACCATTTACGGTGGCAGTGACAGTACCTGTGAGGTTTTGAATATGACCAGCCTGTGTTGTAATAATCGACTTCATTGTCTTGCTCCCAACTGTAAACGGTATTAACTACACTTTTTTACAGCTTAAATGTTTCAAAAAAATTACCCCTGATTAACGAATGTTATAGAAGCAATTGATGCTGGTCAATTTTTTGACGCTTTATGTTGTGTAAATTATTTATGATTGATTATTATTCCAAAGGCTTGGTAGTGCAAGATCAGAAAAAGGCCACTAGATATAGTGGCCTTGTTAGATAACGGACGAAGCGAATTGACGAATTAGAACTTTAGACTGATATTAAGGAATGATATTTCCTTGGTCGATTTGCTCATATGGAGGGATGAAAGTATCGTTCGGATCGACAATAAGAGCCTCATCTGCAATAAGCCCTGCAATAATTACAGATTCGTCGGAACTGCCATAAATACTCGATAGATTGATACCATCTAAGATGATAGTCACTCCGTCTCCACCTGCTATTCCATCTGCATCAATAATGATGGTGGTATTGCCACCGGTAAAATCAAAGGAAAAGAAATTTTCTAAGTTTCCGTTTTCCTCGTTAACGAGTATATCAGAGAGATCTAGAATATCGATTTGATGATTAAACCCATAGACAGTGTCAGTGCTATTATCAGCAGACTCCAGTGACCATACGAAGAAGTCTCTTTCACTATCATCTGCATTGGCTTGTGTACCACCATATAATGCATCATCACCTCTACCTCCTGATAATAGATCTCGACCAACACCGCCGCTGATAATATCGTTACCATCACCTCCGATAAGGATGTCATTGCCGGCTTGACCATTTAATGTATCGATTCCTCCTTGGCCAAATAAGATATCGTTACCGTTACCACCATTTAGTTGATCATCGCCATCATCTATTTGGGACTGGTCGAAATCGTGAATGTTCTGGCTAATGAAATTATGCACTTGAGCATCCGTAACCGTCCCTACGTTGACGACTAATTCATCAGCAACATATTGTCTTATAGCATCCATACCTTGAAGATTGTTACCAAAGAAATCAGTTAAGTCACCAAAAATAATATCATCACCATCACCAGCATTAATTGTGTCATTTCCAGGGAATGCATTGGAGCCTAAAATGGCGTCGGCAAGGTCGTCAACGTCGACATTATTGATAATAGGGGACTCAGTATCAAACTGCTGAAGGGTGCTGCTGTTAACATTTCCTCCAAGACCGATAGCTTCTACGTAAGAGAGTGCATTTAGTAATGCGAATGCATTTATTGCGTTAGTCAAATAGCCTCCAGACTGGCCATTATCGGTATTTGGTTCACCATCAGTGATGAAAAAAGTACGATTATTACCTTGAGGGAAATTGTCATTGAACCAGTTATAAGCCGTTGTGAATGCGGCAGAGTAATTAGTTGTTCCACCGCTTGTCATTGCGGTAAACGCAGCGTTAATGCTAGATAGGGGATCGTCAGTACTTAAGTCTATCGAAATTAACGTTCTTGCAGTTTGGTCAAAATCGACAAGTAGCACATTGACTATTCCAGCACCTGGTTGGTTAGCATTGGCAATCAGAGTAGTTAATACAGCGACGATCTGAGCTTTTGCTGTTGCAACAGCGCTACTTCCCATACTGCCAGAGGAGTCGATAAGAAACGCTAAGTTATAACTGCTACCTTCTAGTATTCCTGGAGTGTCACTAATGATGGTGTCATTGCCGTCGGTACCAGTGTAATTATCATCACCAGGATTAAGCGTCTCATTATCATAAACCGTAATATTAGCAGTGGCAGTGTCTTCACCTCCATTTCCATCACTTATTGTATAGCTGAAATTGATCGGAGCAGAGCTGTTGCCATTGTGCTGGAAAGTATAAGAGCCATCTTCTTGAATGGTTAAAATACCACCTTGCAGAGTGATTTCGGCAGTGCCGTTGATGAAGGTTAAATCGTTACCGTCTATTTGAACGACTTTTAAAGGATGAGCATTGGAATCACTATCGACTCCTGAACCTGTGTCATCGGTTATCACATTACCAGAAATAGCACTCTCAAAATCAACTTGATATGAGTTATCTAAGGCGTTAGGAATATAATTGTCAGGTGTTAAAGTGATATTGAACTGCCCTGTATTATCTCCTATGAAGACAACAGCATCACCGTCACCATCTGTAGCAGAATAGCCGAACTCAATATCAATTGGGGTATTGAAAATTAGTCCGCTTGAAGCTAAGCCTGTGATCTGGAAGTCCTCACCGCTAAGGTGAATAATGTCGATAGACATAATTGCAAGGCCATTAAATTCCAATTCCTCTATGAGTAAGGTGCCATTAATGGTGGTATTTACAACTTTGGTGCTGTTATCTGAATAAGTGATAATGTACTGTATTTCGGTTGAGCCTGTGTTATTACCGTTATTGTTTGTTCCTAAGTTAATAGCGAGTAGAGAAGTCCCATTTACACCGTACTCAATTTTTATGGACTCGTTGTCGTCAATTGACGTTTGAGGACCGACACCGATCCCATGACTATTAGAGTTAATTTGAGAAGATATTCCGTTGGTATAGCCTGTAATGGTTGAAATTACACTGTTAGCTTGACCATTCTGGGCATAAATAGCGCCATCGGAGTCGACAAAGTATGTTGTGTTATTCCCCGCTGGTGCTGAGCCTATATCGTAATTAATTACGGTCTCAAGATCGACTTCTTGCAGTAGTGTAAATTGATAATCGTAATGACCATTTCCGTCTAGCACAGCTGTCACGGTAAAGACATCTGTCCCATTAGCACTCGCAGTTAAAGTATTACCGTTCATAGTGTAGATGAGATCTTGACCGTTATATTGGAGCCCGTCGGTCAGGACTTCAAAGTTAATGCTACCAAAACCATCAGCCCCTGGATCAAACAGATCCGCAGTTACGCTTTCACCGATTAAGTGCGGAATATTATGAAGTAAACCTTCATCAACTTCATCAATCGGAGCATCATCTTCAATAGTGATATTAATACTGGTATTAACGTCTTGAACACCGTCATTAATAGTGACCCCAAAGGCAAAAGTGAGTATGTCTTCGACATCGTTAAGGGGATGATCTATTGAGTCTAATAGAGTAATTGTGTAGCTGACTTCAAAGCCTGATACACCAGCACTCACAGAACCTAAAACAATCGACATTACCGCAGTTCCACCGACTGAACCGGTGAGTGTTTTTGTTGTACCATCCCAGCTCCATGTAATCAATTGATTATCAGAATACATCTCAGTAGCAGGACCTTGGAGCGATACTGTAAAGACACTACTATCTGGTGCATCGGTATCGGTGAAAGTGATTAATCCACTGTTAGCAGCTAAATTTGTTGTGTCTGATGGATCTCCTACATTATCAATAATACCATTATCGAGTCCTTCCTCTGAAACCGTGACCGGTGTAGTCCCAACGATAATTGGTGCATCATTGTCGCCATTAATAGTGATATTAACGGTCTCAGTATCGGTAGCGCCATTGAAGTCAGTGACGGTGACGTCAAAGCTGAGGGTGATGGTCTCGCCTTCGCCAAGAAACTGCACTAAGGAGTTAAGCACAGAGTAATCCCAGCTGTCAGTATCGGCACTAAAACCATCGACAAAGGCATCAATTTGCACTTGAGTTAATGTCCCTCCCGACCACACCACGCTGCCGACGTGGTTGAAGGAGATGGTATGAGTATCGCCATTATCAACATCAGTGAAGCTTAAAATACCACTGTCAGAAAGAGTGGGGTTATCGTCATCCTCAGTTACGGCGCCGACAGTGTCATTGATGGTCAGCACGGGAATATCGTTGGTACCCGTAACTGTGACGGTGACAATTTGAGTGCTGAATGCGCCAAACTCATCGGTGACGGTGACCAAGAAGGTCTCGTCGTGGGTTTCACCGGAGGCGAGGGCATCAACCAAGGCGTTGTTCGCTAGAGTGTAACTCCAGACGCCAGTGGTGGTATTAATGCCGAAGGTACCATAGTCATTGACCTGAGGGACAAAACTCCAGCTCCAACTGGCCCCGTTATCCACATCACTGGCGGTTAAGGTGCCGCCCGTGGTGAGACTGCCTGGCTCTGGATCATTACCGCCATCCATGACGCCGGCTTCGAGTACTTCCCCAGTCGCATCTTCAATGGTT
>NZ_JAKIKW010000051.1 GCF_023283945.1 Shewanella gelidimarina
CTCCAGTACCTCCAGTACCTCCAGTACCTCCAGTACCTCCAGTACCTCCAGTACCTCCAGTACCTCCAGTACCTCCAGTACCTCCAGTACCTCCAGTACCTCCAGTACCTCTACATTTTATAGATCAATTAATTGAATTAAAAAAAGAATTATCAAGGTGTTTGAAATCATTTTCAGATTCAGTGAGCGGAGGAGAGAAATCAATCCGTGATGCAGAATCTGGTTTAAAAACTGAAACATTTAATTATTTAGTTAATTTTTTGATGAGCTTTTCAAGTCGGACAGCAACGCGAGATCGGTTACATATATTCACGACAAATTATGATCGAATAATTGAAACCGGAGCTGAACTTGCAGGGCTTAGGCTAGTAGATCGTTTTGTCGGAAGTATCGCTCCAGTCTTCCGTTCATCTCGTTTGGAAGTTGATTATCATTACAATCCTCCAGGGATTCGTGGGGAGCCTAGATATTTAGAAGGCGTAGCACGTTTCACAAAGTTACATGGTTCGTTAGACTGGTATGAAAATGAGGGGACAATTAGACGTTTTGGGCTTCCTTTTGGTGCAGCTTCTGTTGAGCCATTTTTACAAGTTGAAGGTGCTGGCACACCTAACTATCAACAGTTGATGATTTACCCAAATTCAGTCAAAGATCGTGAAACGTCGGAATATCCATATGTTGAGTTATTTAGGGATTTAGCGGCAGCGACATGCCGGCCAAATAGTACCCTCGTAACCTATGGGTATAGTTTTGGTGACGAGCATATAAATCGGGTTCTCATTGATATGCTAACAATACCCTCAACACATATCGTGATCATTGCATATGGTGACCCACTTGGAAGAATCATGAGTTTTATAAAGGAAAGTGGCCGACAGGCTCAGATATCTTTATTGCTTGGTGACCATTTTGGTGATCTCAAAAAATTAGTTGATTACTACCTTCCAAAGGCAGCAATAGATCGTACCTCTATTCGTATGGCTGAACTTTTGAAATCAAGAGGTTTATATCCAGTAGCAATTCAAAACAGAATGGGCGGTGAAGAATGAGTTCGTTACCTATTGAGCAGGGAGAACAGTTAAGGGTAGGTACGGTAGATTTTGTTTCACCAAATGAAATCAGAGCCGTTCTTGATATCGATTCGCCAGATTCTGTAGCCTTAAATGCTGGAACACCAAGAAACTTCCCAAGAGTAAATAGTTATGTATTAGTATCTTGTGACAATGGTTATTTGGTTGGTCAAATTGAGTGGCTTGCTGTTGAGCGTTCACCATACCCAAAGCAAAGAGACATTCAAGATTTTGGATTAGTGAATTTACCTTTCCCACAGAAGAAAATCAGTTTAAATCCGGTTGGAACTCTTAAGCGAGTCTCAAAGAAGGGTATTGATTCATATAAATTCCAAAGAGGATCGGAATCATTTCCTACTATTGGCTCAGCTATTTTGCTGCCGACAGATTTTCAACTTAAATCAATTGTTGAGTCTGGTAACAATCGAAGAGTTATTATCGGACAAAGCCCTCTTGCGAATAATGCAAACGTTGCTGTAGATCCTGATCGCTTGTTTGGTCGTCATATCGCAGTGCTTGGAAATACGGGCAGTGGTAAGTCTTGTTCAGTTGCAGGCCTGATTCAATGGTCATTAGAAGCAGCAATGGAATCAGATAATAAGCCAAATGCCAGATTTATTGTGTTAGACCCAAATGGTGAGTATTCCAGAGCTTTGGGGCCATCTACGAAATTTAAAGGTCGAGTTTTCAAGGTTGAAGCCGGTGATGATGAAAGCCAATTACAAGTACCGTCGTGGTTTTGGAACAGTGCAGAATGGGCATCTTTCACGCAAGCAAGTCCTAAAGCTCAATTACCGTTGTTGAAGCGTTCCCTGAGAGCTATGAGAAATGAAGAGTTTGAACTTAATGTCAATTTAGATTTAGAGATTAAAAAGTATCTCGGTACAGTCCTTGTTTCCTTGCGAGCAGAGAAGTCAAAAGGTGCTGCTGCACTTAATGGTTTTCCCGGTGCAAAAAATCTTTTATCTAAAATTGATGCTTGGCGTAAAAGCCTTGAAGAGTACCAGGCAAATTTGACTGATCCATATCCAGATTTAGACCAGTTAATTGTTGATATTCAAAATTATTGTAATCAGAGAAGCGGACAGTATCCAAATTTCAATGCAACAGTTGCCGAAATTAATATCCTTATTAATGGAATACTAAGATCATTTCATAGCTTTGGTGGTAATGAGGATGAGCTTCTTCCTAAAAGTGAGGATATACCAGTACCTTTCGAGGGGGATAATTTAGTCTCTTACTTGGAAGCTTTAGCTAAAGAAAATGGCAGTGAGCAATATGTTGAATACTTGGTAGCACGCATACGTACCATGCTCTCAGACACAAGAATGAAGTCTATTACTAATGATACAGAACAGCGAGTTGATTTATCTGAGTGGTTAGAAAGTTATGTTGGTAATGATGGTACTGGCGATGAGAACAGCTGTGTTTCAATTATTGACCTTTCCTTAGTACCAAATGAAATTACCCACCTTGTGACGGCTGTGATTTCTAGGATTATCTTTGAGTCATTGCAACGTTATAGACGACTAAATAATAAATCCCTACCAACAGTACTTGTAGCTGAAGAAGCCCATACATTTATTAAACGTTATCGTGATGACTCTGAAAATCAGGACGTTGCAGCTGTTTGTTGCCAAGTATTTGAGAAAATCGCACGTGAAGGTAGAAAATTTGGTCTTGGTATGGTGATTTCTTCGCAACGACCTTCAGAGTTATCGCCCACGGTTTTATCTCAATGTAATACATTCCTCCTGCATAGAATTAGTAACGATAGAGATCAAGAACAGGTACATAAAATGGTACCAGATAATTTACGAGGGTTACTTCGTGAGTTGCCTTCATTGCCGTCTCAACATGCCATATTAATGGGTTGGGCATCCGAGCTTCCTGTTCTCGTAAAAATGAAAAATTTAACGAAAGAGCAGCAACCACACTCAGATGATCCAGATTTCTGGGATGTTTGGACAAGAAAGGATGCAGATGAGAATGTAGTTGAACGAAATGTTGATTGGGAACAAGTTGTTCGTGAATGGCAACAGAGATAGTTTGAAAAATCGTATTGTTACTATGAAATTAGGAATCGCACCAAGTATGTTAAGTAACGTTATTAGAGCTGTATTAAACCGGGATGATACTCAAGAGAAGCTGGACAATAATATTATTACAAATCCAAAGTTACCGATGGATCCTGAGAAAGCCTCGGCTCTTGTGGACAGTTGGCTAAAAAAGCTAGGAGACGCACAAATAGGTCATTACAAAGAAGCTGAATATCTTGGACGGGTTCATCAGCTTCTGGGGGCCGTACTTATTCTTTTGACTACAGGCGTTACAGCATTCATTTTTTACGAATCAGCCAATAATACAGAGCAAGTTAGGTTTAGTATTGGGGTCGCTAGTGCTTTTGCTGCCGCACTTTCAGGAGTTGTGACATTTGGTCGATTTGGAGAAAGAGCTAATGAGCATAGAATAACAGCTGGCCGCTATGGAAAGTTGCGTAGGCAGCTGGAGTATCTTCAATCGACTTGTCCAGTGGAGATAAACAGTGCTGAATTCCAAAGAAAATTAAAAACTCTAAGAATAGAATGGGAGTATGTCGCATTAAATGCTCCGTTAACACCAAAGGAAAGAAAGATTTCTCCTTTTTTATCACTTTTTATTTAATGTTCTAAAAAGTCCATCATACGTTAGGAATTTATGATTACTTAGTGCGGAGTATTAAAGCATAAAATACAGCCCAAAGCGGTTAGTAGCCCATCGACGCTAATTATTTCTATTGCTTAGCTGAGCTGGTGTTTAGACCTGAATGGCGTAATTGAAGTGGTCAACTAATTTTGGCCACATAAATATAGTAAGATATGTTTATAGAAAATCTCCCGAGGATATTGAGTTTTTAACAAAGATATTGAATGATTTTGAATTTTTCTTCTAATAAATACACCGATAATTAAGCACTTACTTTCGATATGCAAGACGGTGGATGAAGAAATTGAATGGTGTTTAGCAGATTATTGGAGAATTAAATGTATCACGTACTCGCTCTAGATCTTGAAGGAACACTCATTTCTAACGCAATGAGCCAGCTCCCTAGGCCTGGATTATTCGACTTTTTGTGCTCAGCTAAGGATACTTTTCCACGTGTTGTCATGTTCACAACCATTAATGAAAGTAAATTTCGTTCTATTGCTGACCTACTAGTAAAAGAAGGTACAGCTCCAAAATGGTTTTCTGAGATCGAATACATAAATTGGTCAGGCACTTATAAGGATTTATCTTTAATACCTCGTGCCACTGTTTGCTCAACCCTACTTTTAGACGATTTTGTTGGCTATGTTCATCCTGAGCAGCTCGAGAGTTGGATTGAAATTGAAAACTTTGGCTCCCCATATTCTCAGTCGGATTGTGCATTGGAAGAAGCGTGGGAAAGAATTAAATCAAAGATATAACACGCTGTTGAAAGGACACCGCTGGCAAGTGCTAGCAAGGTAAGCTCATACAATTTGAATATGTTAGTAAACTAGTCAGTAGAACCTCTGAACAGAAATAAACCGGAGCTTAAACTCGAAATTAACAGTTCAGATTACGATAAGAACAGATATGATCGGGAACTGAATGATCCACCTCTAATCAAATGGCCAAATTTTGTGTGTCACGACGAGTGTACATAAAATCGCGTTTTGCTGTGCTGAATCCTCGCTCAGCACATGAAATAGCGTTTGCGTGTGTTGAATCCTCGCTTAGCACATGAAATAGCGTTTTCGTGTGTTGAATCCTCGCTCAGCACATGAAATAGCGTTTTCGTGTGTTGAATCCTCGCTTAGCACTTGAAATAGCGTTTTCGTGTATCGAATTCTCGTTCAGTACCCTAAATCGTGAACAAAGAATTGTAACAGCTGAAAAATAGATCTCTTTATGCTCAGCATAAATTCAGTATTAGCTTCTAATTCTTTGTTTCGTAAGAATACATAGCCATAAAAGCACAAGATTATGTTGATTAAGAGGTTGCTACTGTATTCAACTGTCACACCTTTGTCGGATAGGCGGCACTTGTCACCAAGTACCGCCCTCCTAAGAACCGGACGTGCAACTTTCACTGCATACGGCTCAAGCCTCCACTAAGGCGTATTCTGTTACCCAGCAC
>NZ_JAKIKW010000052.1 GCF_023283945.1 Shewanella gelidimarina
AACATAATCGGCGTGACCAGGACAATCTACGTGTGCGTAGTGACGTGCAGGTGTGTCATATTCGATGTGAGAAGTATTAATTGTAATACCGCGCTCACGCTCTTCAGGAGCATTATCGATTTGTGCGAAATTCTTAACTTCACCACCGTAAGTCTTAGTTAAGACAGACGAGATAGCAGCTGTTAGCGTTGTTTTACCATGGTCGACGTGACCAATAGTACCAACGTTAACGTGCGGTTTAATACGTTCAAATTTTTCTTTAGCCATGGTATTGCCCCAATCCAAAATACTGGTGATGAAACTGCATGTAGCAAAAAATCCGATGCATAAATGCTACCGAATCAGTGAGTAAGATAATTAAGATATATAAGAAGCAGGAGGCGTGCTGACAGAAGGTCTTAAACGGGAAAAAGCACTCGTAATCGAGTGCTTTCTACTGATTAAGTATTATCAGCAAGAATTTGGAGCGGATGGCGGGAATCGAACCCGCGTTATCAGCTTGGAAGGCTGGAGTAATACCATTATACGACATCCGCGTAACCTACTTCAGGTTACCTAACTAACTAGAAAGTGGTGGAGGGAGAAGGATTCGAACCTTCGAAGGCTGAGCCGTCAGATTTACAGTCTGATCCCTTTGGCCACTCGGGAACCCCTCCAGGGAAATGGTGCCGGCACCAAGAGTCGAACTCGGGACCTACTGATTACAAGTCAGTTGCTCTACCAACTGAGCTATGCCGGCGTGTCATTTCGGTAGCGGATATTATGGAAGTGTGAGCATAAGTGCAATAGCAAAATCGTTTTTTTTCTAAAAAAAACACCAACAGAGGGTTTTTTACGCGCATTTACGCCTTAATGTTTACTTTTAAGCCAATTAAATTGATTTACTCAACATTGGCTAAACGACTATCCCGTAGCAGTTGTCGATAATAAATTCATAGTGTAATCTGCCCTCCTTAACGGAGAACTTCGCAATGACGCAAAACAATCAAATTCATAAAGCACTTTACCTACCTTTCGAGCGTCAGCAATGGGCTGAATTGAGAGAATCGGTGCCTTTAACACTCAGTGAAAATGATCTAGCTGATCTGCGCGGTATCAACGAAAAAATATCACTTTCAGAAGTCACTGATATTTATCTTCCTTTAAGTCGACTACTCAATCTTAATGTAGGTGCTAAACAGCAACGCGGCTTAGCACTTAATGAATTTCTCGGCCGAGTTCCGCCGAAAAGACCCTACATTATTAGCATTGCCGGCAGTGTCGCTGTAGGGAAAAGCACTACAGCACGTATTTTGCAGGCACTACTCAGTCATTGGCCCGAACATCCTAAAGTCGATTTAATGACTACAGATGGTTTCCTGCATCCGCTGGCAGAGCTTAAGCGCCGTGGTTTAATGCAACGTAAAGGATTTCCAGAAAGTTACGATATGAAGGGGTTAGTCGAGTTTATTTCAGCAGTAAAAGCGGGGGAGTCGGCCGTCAGTGCCCCCATCTACTCTCATATCACCTACGACAGAATACCTAATCAGTTACAGTGGGTCCGTCAACCCGACATTCTTATCATTGAAGGTTTAAATGTATTGCAGACTGGGCAAGACTCAGCGGTAGACACTCGACGTCCATTTGTATCTGATTTTGTCGACTTTAGTATCTATGTTGATGCAGAAGAAGAATTATTAAAGAAATGGTATATAGAACGTTTTCTACAATTTAGAACCGGAGCATTTAGTGAAGATAGCTCTTATTTTCACCATTACTCTCAATTAAGCGATGCTGAAGCAACAGCGATAGCATCAAAAATTTGGGACAGCATCAATGGGCCAAACTTAACCTTAAATATCCACCCAACTCGTGAACGAGCTCATCTTATTTTGCAAAAAGGACAGGACCATCGAATGGATCAAGTCCTCTTAAGAAAATAGTACTCGTTAAGTTAAAGATCGTAGGCTTATTTCACCACCAATAAAGCTCTTTAGGCCGTTAGTAGTCTCGAGCATTACGGCTCCCTGCTGATCAATGCCTCTGCAAATGCCATGAACTTCCTCAGTACCTATAATGAGCTTGATCTCTTGGCCGTTAAAGAGATCTGCCTCTCCCCATCGAGCTTGAAAAGGCGCTAAACCTTCATCTTGAAACTTGCACAGATCTTGCTGTAACTGTTTCTGCAACAACGTCAGCAATGCTGTCTTATTAGGCATATTTTCCAGAGAGGTTAAATCACTCCAAGGCTGGTCAATCGATTTTCCTTGCTGCTCGCTCATCGCCATATTCAACCCAATGCCGATCACAAGATTGCATTCGCTGTCGGTGTGGCCGCTCATCTCGATCAATACACCCGCTAATTTCTTGCCCGCCAAGTAGATATCATTAGGCCATTTAACTCCCACATTGGGCACGTCTAGTTGCTCAAGCACTGACACAATGGAACACGCAACCACTAAACTTAACCCCATCGCCTGAGCCATTCCCTGCGGAAACTGCCAATACATAGAGAAATAAAGATGACATCCATAAGGCGATACCCAAACACGCCCTCTTCGGCCCCGCCCAGCGGACTGATATTCAGCGACACAAATATCACCAGAATCGAGTTCATCGGCATGCTTTAGGATAAAACCATTGGTACTGGGGATCTCATCAAAATAGAAACATCGCTGCTTGATTCCACTTTTTAACGAGCTTTCATCCACTAAAGATAGCGGGTTACTTAATTTGTAACCTTTACCTTTGACGCAATAAATATCAACGCCATAACCTTCCAGCCCGCTAATATGGTTAGCGACTGCCGTTCTCGATACCCCAAGCTTTGCCGCTAATGCTTCGCCTGAAACAAAATGCCCATTAGCAAGCTCAGCTAAGATGCTGCGCTTACGACTCCATTGCTCTGCCATGTTATAAACTCCTTTCTCCAGTCGCCGCGATCATTCTAGGTTCTGGCTCTAATTTGATACCAAACTTGTCTTCAATACAATCGACCACATGCTGTGCCAGCGTTAAAATATCATTACTGGTGGCATTGTCTCGGTTTATTAATACCAACGCTTGATCTTGATGTACTGCAGCGCCGCCAACTTGATAACCTTTTAATCCAGCATTCTCAATGAGCCAACCTGCGGCAACTTTTGTATTAGCCATCCCTAGGGGATATCCGACGATGCTCGGGAATTGATGCACTAGGGCATTAAATTGATGGTTAGCAATCACCGGGTTTTTAAAGAAACTACCGGCATTACCGACCTTATTGGGATCAGGTAGCTTAGTCATTCGAGTTTGGCAGATACAGTCAAACACTTCTCTAGGCGTTACATTGGTATTTTTTAGTGCCTTAAGTGGTCCATAATCCAATTTAGGTGTCCATACTTTAGCGACTTTAAAGCCCACTCGAGTAATTAGTGCTTTACCTAATAATTGCTGCTTAAAAATTGAATCTCTATAAGCAAACTGACAGTCTTTTGCATTCAGTCGAATATGCTTGCCAGTGGCAAGTTCCACGTATTCAACCCAGTCACATATATCCGTTAACTCAACACCGTAAGCACCAATATTTTGAATCGGCGCAGCACCCACCTTGCCGGGAATAAGCGCAAGGTTTTCTAATCCAGCAATATCTTGTGCTAAACAGAAGCAAATGAGTTCATGCCAATTCTCTCCCGCTGCAACCGAAAGAAGGTGAAAATCTTCAGTCTCAGCAATTTCAATCCCTCTCGTTTCAACAAGTACCACAGTGCCCTTAAAATCGTCACAGAAAATGACGTTACTACCGCCACCAAGCACCAGCATGGGCTCTTTAGCTTGATAAAGCGCTAAGCAGCAAGAGATCAGCTGCTCTGTAGTTTTAGCGGTAATAAGCTCTCGACAGGAGTGCTCAAGCCCAAAGGTATTATGTGATTTTAGAGAAACGGAATGGGTCACTGAGGCAGTCTTATTCATCAAAGGAAAGTCGCATTGTATCGTAAACCGATTACTCTCAGAAGCCCCTATCACCTAACTTGGATTTAACCAAAGACGGAGTCGACTGGCGCACGGTATTTAGCTGCCACATTTCATAGGGCCAGGCGTAAGTGTCTCGTCATGGATCAAGTGTGCTGTCAGCATTCCCGGCCAACAAGATCTATAGTTTTGCTTCTACCTGTCCAACTTAATCAATAAACTACTTATCTTCAGCTGTTTTCATTTGAGCCTTAGTAAGGATGCTGTATGTGATAGGTTTCAGTAGGTTTTTTGACGAAATTTCGCAGTCGTTTAGTCAAAGCATAATGCAATGAAGGCACACCACCGACTCAACAGGTCAGCAGAGCCAACGAGAGGCATTTCACATTCTGCAGCTTTGGGAGATTGGCTTTATATCTATTTTATCTACTTTATCTACTTTATCTACTAACGTAACTTTCTCAGCAAATAGTACTGTCTGTTCGATTAGAATTTTTGCAGTTACCACTTTTAAATACAGGTGAGATATCGGTATTCGCTCACTAAACCACAGCTTTTCTTGTTCAGTTATCGTCCGCTTTTTCGGTAGAAACCCAGTCTTAGTTGCTTTTACTCAGTCAGAAATAGATTGAAAAATCGCGATAGGAATATAAAAGTGGCGAACTATAATAATGCACTGACCCATATCAGCTCAATAATAAACCAAAGCGAGCCAACGGGCCCGTGTATTGTCTCTTTCATGGCATAAAAAACAGACACGAAAAAGCCCTAGCATTGCTGCTAGGGCTTATCGTAAT
>NZ_JAKIKW010000053.1 GCF_023283945.1 Shewanella gelidimarina
TGTACTAACTGTTATTCTCTTTAGCAGAGAATGGTGGTCGATACTGGGCTCGAACCAGTGACCCCCTCCTTGTAAGGGAGGTGCTCTCCCAGCTGAGCTAATCGACCTGGGTATTGTTACTATAAAATATTCACATCATCAAAAGATGGTGGTCGATACTGGGCTCGAACCAGTGACCCCCTCCTTGTAAGGGAGGTGCTCTCCCAGCTGAGCTAATCGACCTGGGACTTATCTAATTTTAACAACTATATTCTATTCAAAATAAAATATGGTGGTCGATACTGGGCTCGAACCAGTGACCCCCTCCTTGTAAGGGAGGTGCTCTCCCAGCTGAGCTAATCGACCTCGCTGCGTGGGGCCGTATTATAGGGGGGAACGATCTACTGTCAACGCTTTTTTAGATAAAAGGTGGTGCGCGGTTCAATTTTGCACGTATTGAAGCATAGTTAATCATTTCCGTCACGTAGCGTTAGGGTAAGTGATCAAATTTAGGCTTAATCATATTAGCGTGTTCGAATGAAAATAGTATATTTTTAGAGTGAAACGGATCTAATACCAATTCCATTAAGGATGTGATCAATTCAGAGCTTTTTCAGGACTTTCAATTCAAGGCGCATTGTGGAAGAAATGGTTATTCCCTTTTAAGACAATGCAACGCAGCAGTGAATGTTCTGAAAAGCTCACTGCGTGCGGGTTTTAAATCCCTTAATACGGCGCATGTGGCTTTCGATATAGAATAACTATTAGCGACAACCCACGTGCTTGTCTAAAGTGATTTAAATTCCCGCTGAATGGTCAACTTTTTAATGGAATTGGTATAACTTACAGACATTAACGATTAATGGTGCAGGATAAAGTTAATCATTGTTTATTGAAGGAGGGTTAGAGACGGATAAAAGTCAGTCTAGTGTTTAAAAGTGTCATTTCGGCCACAAAAATTGCCATATAGTAGCAGAACTATTTTCCCAGACCGCTTTGGCTGTTAGAATGTGCGCCACATTCATTGGTACAGTCTATTATTTAGACTTTCTATATTAGGTCAGTGTCCCATTATGACAATTAAGACGCGTTTTGCACCAAGCCCTACTGGTTTCCTACACGTTGGTGGTGCTCGAACAGCACTTTATTCATGGTTATATGCACGTGCAAACCAAGGCGAATTTGTATTACGAGTAGAAGATACAGATATTGAACGTTCTACACCAGAAGCATGCGCTGCGATTCTAGAAGGGATGGAGTGGTTAGGTTTAACGTGGGATGAAGGTCCTTACTATCAAACTAAACGTTTTGACCGTTATAACGAAATCATAGCTCAAATGTTAGAGCAGGGCAGTGCATATAAGTGTTATTGCAGCCGCGAACGTATTGAACTGATGCGTGAAGAACAGGCCGCTAAAGGTGAACAGCAGAAGTATGATGGTTGTTGCCGTTATAAAGCGCCTCGTGATACTGATGAACCATTTGTGATTCGTTTTAAAAATCCGACAGAAGGCAGCGTTGTTTTCAATGACCACGTACGTGGCCGCATTGAAATATCAAATAGCATGTTAGACGATTTGATCATCGCTCGTACCGAAGGTACACCTACTTATAACTTCTGTGTTGTCGTTGATGACTGGGATATGGGTATTACGTGTGTTGTTCGTGGTGAAGACCATATCAATAACACACCGCGTCAAATCAATATTTTGAAAGCGCTTGGTGCCCCGATCCCTGAATATGCTCATGTGGCGATGATTTTAGGTGATGATGGTGCTAAGTTGTCAAAGCGTCATGGTGCAGTTGGCGTTATGCAATATCGTGACGATGGCTATCTGCCTGAAGCACTGCTTAATTACCTTGTTCGTTTAGGTTGGTCTCATGGTGATCAAGAAGTTTTCTCTATTGATGAAATGAAGCAGCTCTTTAAGCTCGATGATATCAATAAAGCGGCTTCAGCCTTTAACACTGAAAAGTTGAATTGGTTGAATCAGCATTATATTAAAGAGATGGATCCAGAATATGTAGCTTCTCATCTTGAGTGGCACATGGCTGATCAAAATATAGATACCAGTAATGGCCCTAAATTAGCTGAAGTTGTAACAGCACTATCTGAACGTGCAAAAACATTAAAAGAACTTGCGGCGTCTAGTCGTTACTTCTTTGAAGACTTTAGCGACTTTGACGAAAACGCAGCTAAGAAGCATCTTCGAGGCGTTGCAATGGAGCCTCTTAAACTTATTCAGTCAAAATTATTACAACTGGAAGAGTGGAGTGTAGAGGCTATTCATCAAGCAATTGAAGATACAGCGAGCGAATTGGAAGTAGGAATGGGCAAAGTGGGAATGCCTTTACGCGTAGCGGTTACAGGCGCTGGTATGTCACCGGCTGTTGATCTAACCTTATTCTTGGTTGGAAAGGCTCGCTGTGAACAAAGAATCTCCAAAGCGATTGAATTTGTAGCAAATAGAATAAATACCTAAAAAACGAGTTGACACTTTTGGGTGTGCTGCATAGAATGCGCCACGCAGTTGAGACACTGGTAGCAAATGCTTATAGTGCACTCAAAGGTGATTTAGTTAGTGAGGGGCCTTAGCTCAGCTGGGAGAGCGCAACACTGGCAGTGTTGAGGTCAGCGGTTCGATCCCGCTAGGCTCCACCATCTAACTAATCTTAAGCGTTAAATCTTAGCCTACAAGATTTGACGAGTATTCACTCTTTGCAGAGTCTAATGCAGTCCGGGTCCCCTTCGAGTTTAAAGAAGAGAGCGCCTAGGACACCGCGCTATTTTTATTAAGAGCAGGGCGGTTGGTATCACTTTAAATGCCTTCTAAAGTGTTACTGGTAGGTCTTCGTTATATTAGAAGTAAAACAATATGTCCGGGTCCCCTTCGTCTAGAGGCCTAGGACACCGCCCTTTCACGGCGGTAACAGGGGTTCGAATCCCCTAGGGGATACCACACTTTTACGATGACTTGATGAATTTCGAGTGATTGGAAAACAAGCGTTAAATCTTAGCCTACAAGATTTGATGAGTATTCACTCTTTGCAGAGTCTAATGCAGTCCGGGTCCCCTTCGTCTAGAGGCCTAGGACACCGCCCTTTCACGGCGGTAACAGGGGTTCGAATCCCCTAGGGGATACCACCTTCTTTTTTATAAAGAAGAAAAATCAT
>NZ_JAKIKW010000054.1 GCF_023283945.1 Shewanella gelidimarina
AGCACAGTTGGCTTTACTCTTAACTACCACATTGGTCGAAGGTTCGAATCCTTCACGGCCCACCACTTCTGAGGTGGATTTGCTTCAAGGCAGATGAATTCAGAAACGTAACACCAGCATTACCAGAAAGGGCTGTTAGCTCAGTTGGTAGAGCAGTTGGCTTTTAACCAATTGGTCGAAGGTTCGAATCCTTCACAGCCCACCACTTTCTGTCTCACCTCTGTTTTAATCGTAAACTGCACATCTTGCTTCGTTCACTAACGACTTTGTAGATTTATTTCGTTTTACCTATTCTCTTTTATTTCTGATTGATACGAATTTTGTGCTATCTAAACTTAGCTGTTAGCTCTGTCGCTGCTGGTATCAATGAATAGGCTGTTGGCTTGCTCTTTTTTATTCAATTGGTCGAAGGTTCGAATCCTTCATGGCCCACCACTCTCTTGGCGAATAAATATTAGAGACGGTAGCAATATTAAGTTAGTGTATGTTAATAAAGTACGCTGTTACCTTTACTCTTAACTACCCTGTTGCCCAATCCCTCCACAACTAATCACTTATTTGTTCAAATCATATAAATAAATTTTCAACTCTTTATCTCAACACCTATTTCAGTTATTCATTTCAAACCCGAATTTTAGCTGCATACTCTAGCCACACTTAGCACTTCTTTGCTTCAATCATCTAGTTAAGCATTTCTGATCAAATGCGCTACTGCAAGTTATACTTTCTAGTCTGAGCGCACTAACAACTTTTTGCGACTCATCATATTATTTGTCACTGCCGTTAAGGTGGCTGTTTGTCGCTTATAGAAGTGAATTGATCTTTTCTATTAGTCAAAGGTACGAATCTTTCACTACTCATTCTATGTCTTCGTGTCTAGCTTATTTACTCATCAATGATAAAAGCCCATTTTGCCAGTATGACTCCAAAGAGAATCAGTAATTGAAAATACTCCATTTAAAGGGGGGAATAAAAAGTAATTGAGCTGTTGGTTATGATTGTTATGTCTGCAAATGATCAAAAATAGTTCAGGCTCAGTTTTTTCTTTGCTGATAGTATCGATTGTTTCTATTTTGGACCGATTTACGTTGGAAATGAGTAATGCCAAAATAGGTATTTTAGCTGTTAGCATTTTATGACAGAGTTTTTATGTGATTTAACATCCAATAATGGGTGAGATAGACAATGAGTTTGCATAAAAATTTACATATTTCATGACAGTAGTATTGCACTTATTTATCAGGGTATTTAAATTTAAAGCGTATCCATTTAAGCCACTGATTATTAGTCGTTTAATTCTTTTGTGTTCTAAGACCCTTATCTTGACTCTTATATTTATTCGAATGAAACAATTCGACATTTTCACATACTTCTTTTCTAAAAATCTCCGCACTTATTAACACTTTGCATAATTCTTTACTAATATTGGTGGCGTTAGATGCGGATGTGACTAATTGGTTGTATGTATTCTACCTTTGTCTGATAGACCTATTGCCAATGTTGCCTTGATGTTAAGTCGGTCATATTTCGTAAGGATAATAAAAAATATGGGAGAAAGGGAATGAAACAAGAAAAACTAAGCGTTCTTTGCGCAGCAGCTATTGCGACAATGAGCGTCAGTGCATATGCAGAGACAGATTTTAAATTCGGTGGTTATGTAAAAGCTGATGTTATGTTCAGTGACTACAGCAATGGCGCACCTGATTCTGGAAGCTTATCTCGTCAGTTTTATGTACCAGGAACAATTTATGGCGATCCGAGTAACGGAAAGCAAGTCGTCGATTTTCAAGCAAGAGAATCGCGCTTTAACTTTAAATCTTCTACTGATATTGATGGACATAAGCTAGTTGGGTTTATTGAACTTGATTTTATGACTCATACCGATGGCAACGAACGAGTTTCAAATAGTTACTCTCCTCGTATTCGCCAAGCTTTTGTCAGTTTTGACAATTGGGCAGCGGGCCAAATGTGGACTACCTTCCAAAACCCAGGTGCGCTACCTGAGAACTTAGACTTTGTTGGTGCTGCTGAAGGTACGCCGTTCGTGCGTCAAACCATGGTTCGCTACACCAATGGTGGTTTTCAATTCTCCGCAGAGAATCCTGAAACGACGGTGAATAGTTATCGAAGTGATACAGGTGGTAGCAGTCGAATCACCAGTGGCAGCGGCATGGTGCCTGATTTCGTCGCACGCTATAATATGAAAACAGAAGGCGGCATGGCGTTCACCTTTGCGGGGTTAGCGCGTGAGCTTAATATTGAACAAGATGGTCTAGATACTTCCGAATTTGGTTATGGTGTGAGCTTCACCGGGGTGATCCCTGTTGGGCAGGATGACATTAAGATGTCAGCAACCTACGGTGATGGTCTAGGGCGTTATATGGCACTTAACTATGCTAATGCGGGTGTATTAGATGCTAATGGTGATATCGAGGTTATCAGCTCATACGGTGGCTATATCTCTTACCGTCACTGGTGGAATGATAAATGGCGTACGAGTATCACGGGGTCAGGTTTTAAAGCGGATAATAATGCGAGTTTAACTGGCGGGTCGGTCAATAAAGATTCTTACTCAGGTTACCTCAACCTATTGTACTCACCTGTGAAGCCATTAACGGTGGGTGTTGAGTATATGTATGCTAAAAACACCAAAGAAAATGGCCTTGATGGCGAGTTAAATCGAGTGATTTTCTCAATGAAATATGTGCTGTAGTTGATGAGATAAATAGTTAAGTAAATTGTGTTACACACAAAAAAGGAGGCAATAGCCTCTAATGCCGTTCACTTAAGGTGAGCGGCATTTTTGTTTCTAGCATATCGTTGAGGCCGTGGCTTTACTGTTCTGGGGAATGTTCTTTCCCGCCGGGGTTCAAGTACCAA
>NZ_JAKIKW010000055.1 GCF_023283945.1 Shewanella gelidimarina
TTGTTGAACGAAGCCGCTATGCGGCAGAAGAGATAACAAGCCTCTTTGCTCTCCCATCCTAAATACTTACTAGTACAGGTCTTGTTAGGCCATTATTACTAGGAGTATTGTCATGAACATATTTGAACAGCAACGCTTTGATTCTCTTTATGAACAACATCTTACCAACTTAACACTACAAGGCAAGCGACCTGCCACCATCGATGCATATAGCCGTGCAGTACGGCGTATTGCCGCCTTCTTTGACCGCTGCCCTGATAACCTCACTACCGAGGATTTGAAGCGCTACTTCGCTCAGCTGATAGCATCGCACTCATGGAGCACCGTTAAGCTCGACCGTAACGGTTTGCAGTTTTTCTATCGATATGTGCTTAACCAACACTGGGAGTGGCTCAGCATTGTTAAGCCTCCACAGGTCAACCGACTGCCCGATATCCTAACCCCAACTGAAGTTGCCATCGTGATTAGCCTCACTCGACAACTGCGTTATCAAGTGTTCTTTCTAGTGCTCTACAGCATGGGGCTTAGGCTCGGCGAAGGGATCTCTTTGCAAGTAGGTGATGTGGATTCACAGATGATGCAGGTGCATATCCGTGATGCTAAAGGCGGTAAGGATAGGCTAATCCCTCTACCTCAACGCACCTTATTAGCGCTGCGATACTACTGGCAAACTCATCGCCATCCACGCCTGATGTTTCCTGGTAAAGACGGTAAACCGGATTCGATGATAGATAAAGGCGGCATTCAGAAAGCCTTAAAGCGAGTCATTGCTGAGTGCAACATTCATAAATCTATCAGCCCACACAACTTACGCCACAGCTATGCCACGCACCTGCTGGAACAAGGGCTGGATTTACGCTCCGTTCAGAGTTTACTTGGCCACAACAGCCTTAATACTACCGCCAGATATACACGTCTTACTCAAATTACTCGTAAAAATACGGTTGAGGCGATTAATCAGCTGACTGATGATTTAGCCCTGAAGTGGGAGTGTAATGTATGACGTTCATCGACATTTTACGTGACCACCTTGATGAGTTTAACGCGCACTATGAGCAGCAAATCACCTCATCGATGCAACAAGCTATTTTCGCCATGCTCAGTTGTCGCACCAATACTGAGAGAACGAGTCAGTGGGCGTGTCAGAGTTGCCCTCATCATGCTGACTTTCCGTTGTCTTGTGGTCATCGCAGTTGCCCGCAATGTCAGCACAACACCACGGAAGATTGGCTTGCTAAACAGCAGGCTAAACTGTTGCCCGTGGAGTATTACATGGTGACTTTTACATTGCCTTTTGAGCTTCGAGTTATTGCAAAGCATCAACCTGAGACAATATATCAAGCGATGTTTACAGTGGCTGCCAGCGTGCTAAAGGACTTCGCCAAAAACTCAAAGCAACTCGGTGGAGAGATTGGTTTTACGGGCGTACTGCATACCCATAACAGACGGCGCGACTACCATCCGCACATCCATTTCATTATCCCCGCTGGCAGTTTCAACAAAGACAAAAGGCAGTGGCACAAGAGCAAAGGTAAATATCTGTTTAACAGTTTTAACCTCGCCAAAGTATGGCGAGCACGCTTGCTGGAAAAGCTAACCGATGAGCTCAATTGCAAGCTTCCTGAAGCCATCCCCAAGAAGTGGGTTGTTGACTGCCAGCACGTTGGCAAAGGGCTTCCAGCGCTTAAATACCTGTCGCGCTATCTTTATCGTGGTGTTTTACCTGACAGAAATATTATCAGCAACATCGATGGTCACGTCAGCTTTGAGTATCAAAATAGCCAAACTGGCACCACTGAAATACGCACCTTACCCACGGTTAAATTTCTCTATCAGATCTTGCAACACGTATTACCAAAAGGATTACGGCGAGTACGAGACTATGGATTACTGCAAGGAAGTTGCCGAAAACTAAGACTGCAAATACAGCTCATGCTAGCGGTTGCTGGGGCGGTGTTTCCAATAATCGCTGAGGTGAAAAAAGTGGTTGCGATACGGTCTTGCCCCTGCTGCCAGCAGCCGATGAAATTTATGGGGGTACATGGGAAAAAGCATGCACGACTGACAAGTTTTATCATGCAGAAAACAAGGGAACCTAACGCCACTGTTTAAGCGGAAGGACTACAAAATCTAGATTTAACATACAGAGGAAAATAAGAATAAGGAGGTATTAAGAAATTGATATTTTGACGTAAATAAATTAGCTGGCGATGCTAAGGGATCGCTATGGCTAACGAAAACTCTATTGCTCACCACACACCAAAAAAGCGTAAGATCTTACGCTGATATTTACACTATAAAGGTATCACTCGGGCTTGTTCAACAATCGGGATAAGGACGCGGCTACGCGCGGCCTATCCTTATTCGTTA
>NZ_JAKIKW010000056.1 GCF_023283945.1 Shewanella gelidimarina
GGGTCAGTAACCGTTAACTGACCATCGGCGCGCAAAGTGCCGCCACTGGCGAGGTCTTTATCTTCAGTCAGGCTTGCAGTTGAAGTTCCGCCAATGACGGCTTTATCATCAGTGCCGTTAATGGTGACAGTAATTTTCTGCTCGGTACCATCTACTGAATGCACTAACAAAGTATCAGTAACGGTTTCACCCGTTTTAAGCCCTTGGATCTGTGGATTGCCGTTGTTGGCGGTGTAAGTCCAATGGCCGTTATTATTGATACTCAACTCGCCATATTGGCCTTGCAGGTGATCTGCTGTGAATAGAGCTTGGCCAGAGTCGGGGTCAGTAACCGTTAACTGACCATCGGCGCGCAAAGTGCCGCCGCTAGCGAGATCTTTATCTTCCGTCAGACTAGCAGTTGATACACCAGCGATTACAGCTTTGTCATCAGTACCGTTAATGCTGACAGTGATCTTCTGCTCAGTGCCATCGATGCTGTGAACCAGCAAAGTATCAGTAATGACTTCACCGGTCTTCAGGCCTTGGATCTGGGCGCTGCTGTTATAACCTGTGTAGGTCCAATGGCCATTACTGTTGATACTCAGCTCGCCATATTGGCCTTGCTGGTGATCTGCTGTGAATTGATCTTGACCAGAGTCGGGGTCAGTAACCGTTAACTGACCATCGGCGCGTAAAGTACCGCCACTGGCAAGGTCTTTATCTTCAGTCAGGCTTGCTGTTGATACACCTGCAATCACGGCTTTGTCATCGTTGCCATTGATGGTGATTGTGATCTTCTGCTCAGTGCCATCTACCGAATGCACCAACAAAGTATCAGTAATGACTTCACCGGTCTTCAGTCCTTGGATCTGTGGGCTGCTGTTATTGGCAGTGTAAGTCCAATGGCCATTACTGTTGATACTCAACTCGCCATATTGGCCTTGCAGGTGATCGGCGTTGAACTGATTTTGTCCCGCGTCTAAGTCCGATATTGCTAGAGCACCGTCGACAAATAAGAGGCCTCCCTTAAGGTTAAAATCTTCTCTTAAAGATACCTGGGTTGCCCCTTCTATATCAGGGCTGGGCATATAAGCTGTTTGAGGTGAAAAACCAAATACATTTGTAATTAGAGCTTTGTCATCAGTACCATTAATAGTGATGTTAATTGTCTGTTCAGTGCCGTCGATGCTATGAATAATGAGTGTATCGGTGAGCTGCTCGCCGCTTTTTAAACCCTGAATTATGGAGGAGTTATTGTCAGTGCTATAGCTCCAATGACCTCGTTCATCTATCAAGAATTGTCCATAGCTGCTTTGATAATGGCTGGCTGTGAACTGGCTTTGGCCAGAGTCGAGGTCGGTAATCGTCAATTGGCCTGTCGTTTTTAATTGCTCGCCATTTTGATCAATAAATACGTCTTTATCTTCTGTAATAGAACCCGTCGTAGTGCCAGCAATTTGAGCTGATTCATTGCTGCCGTTAACTTGCACTGTAATTTGTTGTGATACGGGCAGACCCGAACTATCGGTCGCCGTCACGGTAAAGGTTTCTGTGGCGCTTTGGCCTTGATTAAGCGCAAGAGTATTAGGGCTTTGATTGCTTAAATGGTACTGCCAACCACCCGTGCCGGGGTCAATAGTTAGTGATCCCATTTGACCTTGGCCATTGGTTACTGCCCAGCTAACACTATCGCCATGATCCGAGTCTGTTGCGATCAGGCTACCTGACGCAGTATCGATTGCTCCGTGCTCATTCAACGCCGCATGATGAGTACCTGAAATAGTCGGTAGATCATTGCTGCCTTCAACCTCCACTGTAATAATCGTTTCAACGTGATTTCCTTCGGCATCGGTGGCGGTAATGATAAATTGCTCAGTGTGATGTTCGTTTTCAGCTAAAGCATTTGTGGCAGCAGAAGCATTATTGAGTTGGTAGTGCCACTGGCCTGTGGCGGGGTCGATGTTAATTAATCCAAATTGCCCCTGTGAGTTGGCGATACTCCATTCTATTTGAGCTGCGTTGTGGCCTTGAGCATGTAACGATCCTGATACCACATCAGTGCTAGAATCTTCTTTAACTTGCTGAATTTGTTGTTGACTATTAATAGCCAATGGCTTTTCATGCGTGCCAGTGCCAGTGCCAGTGCCAGTGCCAGTGCCAGTGCCAGTGCCAGTGCCAGTGCCAGTGCCAGTGCCAGTGCCAGTGCCAGTGCCAGTGCCAGTGCCAGTGCCAGTGCCAGTG
>NZ_JAKIKW010000057.1 GCF_023283945.1 Shewanella gelidimarina
TTTTGATTGCCTCCTAAGAGGCAATTTCGAATAACTCAACACCTGTGAGTGCCCACACAGATTTGCTTGTCATATTGTTAAAGAGCGTGACACCATCTTTCATGTGTCGCCAAAGACGCTAGGTCGTTGGCTTGAGGAGGCGTATTCTACACTCTCCAGCGTCAGCGTCAAGTGCTTATATTAAGAAGTTATTCGAGTGATGATTTCTTAATCACTAATGTGAAAAACTATCAAACCCGAAGCTCTTAAAGCGCTTGTCACCTGAATCAAATCTCCGAAGAGTTTTAACTCTCTAACACTGCTGCAAGTCCCGTGCTACCTAAGTAGTTGGCCTGCTGTGCCGTGTCAGTGGATGCGTATTATAGGGAGATCCCGACTGAGCGCAAGCGCTTTTCTCCCTTAAAGCAGCCTTTTTTAACCGATCCGGGATAGCCACACCCTACACACCACTTACCCACAAGGTTATCCACAATTTACCCCTCAATTGATGAACCAATCTCGGTATGGGAACCTTATTTTAGTACAGTATTGGAAACTTGCAGGCCAGAATAATGATGATTTTGAACTTTATACCTCAGCTTTACCTCGCGGTATGACCACAAATCAGCCGATCGGCCTTAACGTCCTGCTCAGCAATCAACTGACACCAATCATTATTCGCTTTCGTCCGGTACTTCGATCGACGATTTTATCCTTTGGCAGCCGCTTATTATCAATAAAGTAAGCGATGAATAAAGGGAGTCGCTAGCCAAATATCATAACTGGATGTGGCTTTTATCGAAACCAGGCTAATTCCAACACGGGGGAATAGTGATATGGAGTTGAGTTCATCCGGGATCGATATTGTTTAAATTCATTAGGCCACCATAACTCGCTCTTAGCTTCCGGCACTATTTATGCGTATTAATGACTGCGTAGCGCTAGAAAACAAAATGAAAACACTCTAAAGGAAAGCGGGCTGATGTGGCTTTTATCTAAATCAGGCCAATTCAAGATAAGTGAAGGCACATTAAGTCAGTTTGAGCTGACTCGATATTGTTTAAGCAGGACGCAGGGCTATCTGGTAGTGGTGTAAAACTACAACTGCAAGTCGCTTCTATTGAGATCGGCACCCAGCCGCCTGCACTATTATATGTAATGATTACTGCGCAGCGCTAAAAAACAGAATAGAAAACACGCTAAACGGAAACTGGCTGAGCTATAGATCTACATATTACAGCCCTAAAAATAGAAATGAGCTGCCTAGATATAACCGTTAGTCGCCATGAATGGCAGAATATATGAATATAGGCGCTAGAACGAAGCTAGATCCTAGTGCCGAGCGAGTCAAAATAACCCTCTCGGCATCATGGTCACAACACTATGATTATGCCTGCTGCATTCTATCGTTCCGTCAGTTCATCAACTCAAAAACGCCCAAATCGCAGACGTAAAAAAGCCCGTTGCGTTAGCAACGGGCTGTTCACTCTCTTTCGAGACCAAACTTAGAAAGAGTGGCGCCTGAAAATGTTCGATTCGCACCAGGCTAATATCGGCCACAACACGATTATGCCTATGCTATTGCCCTGTATTCCGTCGTTCCGTCAGTTCATCAACTTAAAAAACACAAATCACAGACGTAAAAAAGCCCGTTGCGTTAGCAACGGGCTGTTCACTCTCTTATCAGACCAAGATAAAAAAGAGTGGCGACTGGAAATGTCCGACTCGCACCTCGGCATCATGGCCACTGCACTACCATCTCTGTTGTGTTGTCCTTTATATTCTGTTGTTCCGTCAATTCAACAACGTAAAAACACTCAAATTACAGACGTAAAAAAGCCCGTTGCGTTAGCAACGGGCTCTTCACTCTCTTTCGAGAAATTAGGCGCCTGGAAATGACCTACTCTCACATGGGGAAACCCCACACTACCATCGGCGATACTGTGTTTCACTTCTGAGTTCGGAATGGGATC
>NZ_JAKIKW010000059.1 GCF_023283945.1 Shewanella gelidimarina
CGCGAAAGCGAGCTGACTTCTAGCTGGTCTCCCGTTGCAAGATGATTTGAAGAACTTTATTCAAGGAGAAACGCAAATGATGGCTTCAAACGAAGTTAGTGCATCTCCTGACAATGCTCAATGGCAATCCATTAACTGGAAAGCGGTTAAGCGACATGTATTAAAGCTTCAAATGCGCATTGCAAAAGCAACCCGAGAAGGTAAACACGGCAAGGCGAAAGCATTGCAGTGGATATTAACCCACTCGAAATCAGCAAAATTGCTTGCTGTTAAACGAGTTTCTCAAAATAAAGGCAGCAAAACACCAGGAATCGACGGCATCATTTGGAACAGCGATGCTCGTTGTATAGGTGCGGTCAATCAACTGAGTCGAAAAGGCTATCATGCCAAACCTCTCAGGCGTATCTACATCCCCAAGAAAAACGGCAAGCTCAGACCTTTAGGCATTCCCTGCATGATAGACAGAGCGCAGCAAGCGCTTCATCTTCTCGCCTTGGAGCCTATTTCGGAAACGGTAGTCGACCTCAATAGCTATGGCTTTCGACCTAACCGAAGCGCAGCAGATGCCATTGCACAGTGCTTCAAATGTTTATGTATGAAGCGCTCTAGCCAATGGGTTCTTGAGGGTGATATCAAAGCTTGTTTCGATAAGATAGGTCATCAATGGCTCATCGACAACATTCAATTAGATAAACGAATGCTGAAACAATGGCTTGGATGTGGTTATGTTGATAAAGGATTGTTCTACAAAACAGCTGAAGGAACACCGCAAGGCGGGATAATCTCGCCAACGCTGATGTTGCTCACGCTGGCTGGATTAGAGCAGTTGGTTAAGTCTATTGCCTGTAAAACAGGTAATAGAGTCAACTTTATCGGGTACGCAGACGATTTTGTTATCACAGGTTCTTCGAAGGAAGTGCTCGTTAATGAAATCAAGCCGCAGCTAATTGGTTTTCTACAGGAAAGAGGCTTAACACTCTCTGATGAGAAAACGCACATAACTCATATCGATGATGGTTTTGACTTTCTGGGATTCAATCTTAGAAAGTACAAAGGCAAACTGCTCATTAAACCGAGCAAGAGCAACGTTCTATCATTTTTGAGTAATCTACGTGAATTCATCAGAAAACATCCAACAATCCCCGTTAACGATTTAATCAAAATATTGAATCCGAAACTGAGAGGATGGGCGAACTATTATCGCCACAGTGTTGCAAAGCAAGTTTTCGGTTATGTAGGGCATCAACTTTTCTGGCTGTTATGGCGATGGGCGGTAAGGCGTCATCCAACGAAAAGTAAGGACTGGGTGAGGCGTAAATATTACATGAATCGCATAGGTGGGTGGCAATTCCACGGCTGGCAGAAGATTGCCAACATGGACTGCCATTTTAATCTGGTTCAGATAGCTCAAACGCCGATAAAAAGACATGTGAAAATCAGGAGCGCAGCTATACCTTACGACCCCGAATACGAAGCTTACTTAAGTAAGCGGAAACGGGCAAAGGAAGGCAGAAACTCTTGGTTCGATCCTGTTTTGGCTGCTATGTAAGGTGCTGGGTAACAGAATACGCCTTAGTGGAGGCTTGAGCCGTATGCAGTGAAAGTTGCACGTCCGGTTCTTAGGAGGGCGGTACTTGGTGACAAGTGCCGCCTATCCGACA
>NZ_JAKIKW010000060.1 GCF_023283945.1 Shewanella gelidimarina
AGCTGTGGCCCCACCTGATCCCATTCCGAACTCAGAAGTGAAACACAGTATCGCCGATGGTAGTGTGGGGTTTCCCCATGTGAGAGTAGGTCATTTCCAGGCGCCTAATTTAAGTCGTTTATCTAAATGCAGTGAAAATTCACATAAGACAAATAGATCTTCGCACGATTTTGCTGATATGGCTCAGTCGGTAGAGCGCATCCTTGGTAAGGATGAGGTCCCCAGTTCGATTCTGGGTATCAGCACCATTTTTTGAAAGAATTTGTCTGGAAACCATAGAGCTGTGGCACCACCTGATCCCATTCCGAACTCAGAAGTGAAACACAGTATCGCCGATGGTAGTGTGGGGTTTCCCCATGTGAGAGTAGGTCATTTCCAGGCGCCTATTACTTCTCGTATAGAGAGTAGAAAGCCCGCTATTATATAGCGGGCTTTTTTACGTCTGCAATTTATGGTTTAGAGTTAACTCATTTATGGGACGACAGAATTTAGTGCGAAAATATCAGGCGTGATAGTGATATGGCCATTATGCCGAAATGCGAGAGGGTTATTTTGACTCGCTCGGCACTAGGATCTAGCTTCGTTCTAGCGCCTATATCGATATATTCGGCCATTCATGGCGACTGACGGTTATGCCTAGGCTGCTCATTTCTATTTTTAGGGCTGTAACTATAGCTCAGCCAGCTTCCGTTTAGCGTGTTTTCTATTCTGTTTTCTAGCGCTACGCAGTCACCATTACGCATAATAGTACCGGTGGCTTGGAGTGACTCTTAATAAGAACCCATTTGCCGTTGTGGTTTCATCGCCATCACTACAGGACAGTTCTCCTTTACTACTGCAGTCACTATTAAACTGTTTGTGGTGGTCTATGAACTTGAACAGCAAGCTGAACTCAATGTTGCTCTTTCCCCGTTTTGAATTAGCCAGTTTTAGATGAAAGCCACATCAAGTCGTGATCCTTGGCTAGCGACTCCTCTTATTCATTGCTTACTTTATTGATAATAAGCGGCAGCTAAAAGGTCATATCATCAGTTTTGGTGCTGGACGAAAATGAATAATGATTGGCATCATTTGATTACTGAGCAGGACGTCGAAGACCGAGCCGCTGTTTTGGGGTCATACCGCGAGGTAAAGCTTAAGCATAAAGCTCAACATCATCATTATCCTGGCCTGCAAGTTTCCAATACTGTACTAGAATAAGGTTCCCATACCGAGATTGGTTCATTAATTGCGGGGTAAATTGTGGATAACCTTGTGGGTAAGTGGTGTGTAGGGTGTGGCTATCCTGGATCGGTTAAAAAAGGCTGTTTTAAAGGAGAAAAGCGCTTGCGCTCAGTCGGGATCTCCCTATAATACGCATCCACTGACACGGCACTGCAGGCCAATCGCTCTTAGCAAACGCTAGGTAGCACGGGACTTGCAGCGGTGTTAGAGAGTTAAAACTCTTCGGAGATTTAATTCAGGTGACAAGCGCTTTAAGGGCTTCGGGTTTGATAGTTTTTCACATTAGTGATTAAGAAATCAGCACTCGAAAAACTTCTTAAAATAAGCCCTTGACGCCGACACTGGAGAGTGTAGAATACGCCTCCTCAAGCCAACGACCTAGCGTCTTCGGCGACACATGAAAGATGGTGTCACGCTCTTTAACAATATGAC
>NZ_JAKIKW010000061.1 GCF_023283945.1 Shewanella gelidimarina
GCCAGTGTATTAGCAAACGACAGCCAAACTATCGACGAAGAGAGTGTTGCCACTGGCAATGTGTTAGATAACGATGGTGATGTAGACAACGATTTAACCGTTGTAAGTTTTGAAGTCGATGGCCAAACGGTTACTGCAGGCAGCACGGTAGAACTTGAAGGTGGCTCTCTTGTTATCAATGAAGATGGCTCTTACACCTTCACTCCAAATGATAACTGGAATGGCAGCGTTCCTGTCATTACTTACACCACCAATACTGGCTCAACAGCAACACTCACGATTGAAGTCACGCCAGTAGATGACGCCAGTGTATTAGCAAACGACAGCCAAACTATCGACGAAGAGAGTGTTGCCACTGGTAATGTGTTAAATAACGATGGTGATGTAGACAACGATTTAACCGTTGTAAGTTTTGAAGTCGATGGCCAAACGGTTACTGCAGGTAGCACGGTAGAACTTGAAGGTGGCTCTCTCGTTATCAATGAAGATGGCTCTTACACCTTCACCCCAAATGAAAACTGGAATGGCAGCGTTCCTGTCATTAGATACACTACCAATACAGGTTCAACTGCAACACTCACTATTGAAGTCACGCCAGTAGATGACGCCAGTGTATTAGCAAACGACAGCCAAACTATCGACGAAGATGGCGTTGCCACTGGCAACGTATTAGATAACGATGGTGATGTAGACAGCGATTTAACCGTGGTTAGCTTTGAAGTCGATGGCCAAAGTGTTACTGCAGGCGGCACGGTAGAACTCGATGGTGGCTCTCTGGTTATCAATGAAGATGGCTCTTACACCTTTACCCCAAATGAAAACTGGAATGGCAGCGTTCCTGTTATTACTTACACCACCAATACTGGCTCGACTGCCACGTTAACGATTGAAGTCACACCAGTTGGAGATGACGCTGATATCACTGTTGGCGACAGCGATGCGGGCACCGTCACTGAAGATGGTTTAACAGATAGCGATGTCGATACCGTTGAAGCAGTCTCTGGCAGCTTGACCGTCACCGATGTGGATGGTGGCGAAGCCGTCTTCCAAGTCCAAACCGATGTTGCTGATGGCAACTACGGTAGCTTCACTATTGATGCTGACGGCAACTGGTCTTACGAACTCAATAACGACCATATTGATGTGCAGTCACTTAAAGCGGGCGAAACACTGACCCGTACCATCACTGTCACCAGTGCTGATGGCACAGCCAGTCACAATGTGATCATCTCCATTGTCGGCGCCAATGACCCTGCGGACATCACTGTCGGTCAAGGCGATAGCGATGCGGGCACCGTCACTGAAGATGGTTTAACAGATAGCGATGTCGATACCATTGAAGCAGTCTCTGGCAGCTTGACCGTCACCGATGTGGATGGTGGCGAAGCCGTCTTCCAAGTCCAAACTGATGTTGCTGATGGCAACTACGGTAGCTTCACTATTGATGCTGACGGCAACTGGTCTTACGAACTCAATAACGACCATATTGATGTGCAGTCACTTAAAGCGGGCGAAACA
>NZ_JAKIKW010000062.1 GCF_023283945.1 Shewanella gelidimarina
TAATGCCGATCAGTTAGTCAATATTTGATCGGTTGACCGATCTTCTCAGCATGCGAAAATCCGAATGTATTCCTTACATTCGGATTTTTTATGGACGTATCTCAAGCACTCAATATCATCAATCACTGGAAGCCAACTCAGATTGAAACCCTTTCAGATTTACTTCCCTTAAACATTATTGATGAAGCTTACAAGCTCACTAATACCGTTACCATGAGAAAACGTAAACTCACATTAGAATCAATGGTTTGGTTGCTGGTAGGTATGGCGCTTTATAACAACAAATCCATCAAAGATTTAGTTAACCAGCTAGACATCGTTGATCGTGAAGGCAAAGCTTTCGTCGCACCAAGCGCTCTTACACAGCGGCGTAAAACATTAGGTGAGCCAGCGATTAAAGAAGTCTTTAAGCGAATGTCTAATGCTTGGGTTAAAGATGCGAACCTGCCGCATTGGAACGGATTAACACTATTAAGTGTAGATGGTGTTGTTTGGCGAACCCCCGATACGCCAGAAAATAATGCCGTCTTTACTAAACCCAAAAATACTCAATACCCCCAAGTCCGTATGGTTTGTCAGATGGAGCTGAGTAGCCATCTTATTACTGGCAGTGCTTTTGACGATTATAAAGTCAATGAAATGGTGTTAGCAGAAAAGCTTATAGATACCACCCCAGACCATAGTGTCACTATGTTTGACAAAGGGTTTTACTCTTTAGGTTTACTTCATAAATGGGAGCAGACAGGGACCGAACGCCACTGGCTTATTCCGCTAAAGAAAAATGTTCAATACGAGGTTATTAGAACATTAGGACGTAATGACAAACTGGTCAGGCTGGTAAGCAACCCTAGGGCGCGCAAACTGTGGTCTGATTTACCAGAAGAGCTAAATATTCGCTTAATTACTCGTAAAATCAATGGTAAGGACTATCAAGTGCTTACATCAATGGTTGACCCTTTACGATTTCCTGCGGCCGATATAGCCAGTTTATATGGTCATCGATGGGAAATCGAAGTGGGCTACCGAGAGCAAAAACAATTCATGCTGGGTAACCGACTAACGCTGAGAAGCCGCCTTCCTGAATTGGTGAAACAAGAACTTTGGGGTGTATTGTTAAGCTATAATCTTGTTCGCTATCAGATGGTTGAACTTAGTTTTTCATTGAAAGGTAATTACTTACCGTATCAATTGAGTTTTAACGGAACATTATCACACATAGTGAGTTTATTAACGGGTCTTCCTTACTCCTCACCGGGGGCAATACCAAGGCAACTAAAGGGGTTTCACTCAATGGCTAAAAGCTTGGTACTTGAACCCCGGCGGGAAAGAACATTCCCCAGAACAGTAAAGCCACGGCCTCAACGATATGCTAGAAACAAAAATGCCGCTCACCTTAAGTGAACGGCATTA
>NZ_JAKIKW010000063.1 GCF_023283945.1 Shewanella gelidimarina
TGAAGTGGCATAGTTAATTTGGCCATCTAGTTAGAGGTTGATATTATGGCCTCGTTATTATTTAGGTGATCGTATGACTAAACGTATAAAACGTAATTTTACCCCCGAATTTAGATTAGAAGCCGCATTACTTGTTGTTGAGCAAAACTATTCCGTTACTGAAGCTGCTAACGCCATGGAAGTCGGCAAATCGACAATGGACAAGTGGGTTCGGCAGCTTAGAGATGAACGTAATGGGGTCAAATCTAAAGCAACACCAATAACGCCAGAGTTGCTAAAAATTAGAGAGTTAGAACGAAAATTAAATAGGCTGGAAAGAGAGAATGACATCCTAAAAAAAGCCACCGCTCTCTTGGGATCAGACTCACTCAAAAATTTGTAATTGTTGATGAGATCAAGCAGAGCTATCCAGTTTCTGAAGTTTGTTATGTGCTTGGTATTCATCGAAGCAGCTACCGCCATTGGCGTTCAACCTCTAGAGCGGTGAGCTTGAGTGACATCAACATTCAAAGCGAAGTTAAAATAGCATACAAGGAAAGTGGCGGTTCGGCTGGTGCAAGAACTATTTCGAACATAGTCAGCCAACGTGGTATTAATCTGAGTCGTTATAGAGCAGCTAAGCTAATGAAAAAACTTAACTTAGTGAGCTGCCAGGTAAAGGCTCATCGCTATAAAAAAGCAACGAATGAACACTTAGGCATACCCAATACGTTAGAGAGACAATTTGCGGTAACAGAGCCTAATCAAGTTTGGTGCGGTGATGTTACATACGTTTGGGCCGGAAATCGCTGGCTTTACCTTGCTGTTGTGATTGATTTATTTGCACGGAAAGTGATTGGCTGGGCCGTCTCAAAATCGCCTGATTCAACGCTAACGAGTAATGCGCTTTCTATGGCCTTTACAGTCAGGAAACAACCTAAAGATGTGATGTTTCATTCAGACCAAGGTTGTCATTATACCAGTAAACAATTTAGGCAGTTATTGTGGCGCTGCCAAATAGAACAAAGCATGAGTCGACGTGGAAATTGTTGGGATAATGCCCCCATGGAACGATTTTTTAGAAGTTTTAAGACAGAGTGGATGCCAAGAGCGGGTTTTACCTCATTTGATGAGGCTAATAAGGCCATCGGGCATTACATCATAAGATATTACAACCAAGTCAGGCCACATCAGTACAACGGTGGTTTGACGCCTGCAGAGTCTGAACGATTATTTCAGAATGACTCTAAGTCCTTGGCCAAAATTAGTTGACCACTTCA
>NZ_JAKIKW010000064.1 GCF_023283945.1 Shewanella gelidimarina
CACTAGTACCCATAGCTTCGGTGTATTGCTTAGCCCCGTTAAATCTTCCGCGCAGGCCGACTCGACTAGTGAGCTATTACGCTTTCTTTAAATGATGGCTGCTTCTAAGCCAACATCCTAGCTGTCTAAGCCTTCCCACATCGTTTCCCACTTAGCAATAACTTTGGGACCTTAGCTGATGGTCTGGGTTGTTTCCCTTTTCACGACGGACGTTAGCACCCGCCGTGTGTCTCCCGAGTAGTACTCATTGGTATTCGGAGTTTGCAAAGGGTTGGTAAGTCGGGATGACCCCCTAGCCTTAACAGTGCTCTACCCCCAATGGTATTCGCTCGAGGCGCTACCTAAATAGCTTTCGAGGAGAACCAGATATCTCCCGGTTTGATTGGCCTTTCACCCCCAGCCACAAGTCATCCGCTCATTTTTCAACATAAGTCGGTTCGGTCCTCCAGTTGATGTTACTCAACCTTCAACCTGCCCATGGCTAGATCACCGGGTTTCGGGTCTACACCTTGCAACTAAACGCGCAGTTAACACTCGGTTTCCCTACGGCTCCGCTATTCGCTTAACCTCGCTACAAAATGTAAGTCGCTGACCCATTATACAAAAGGTACGCAGTCACGGTCTCAAGAACCGCTCCCACTGCTTGTACGTATACGGTTTCAGGTTCTATTTCACTCCCCTCACAGGGGTTCTTTTCGCCTTTCCCTCACGGTACTGGTTCACTATCGGTCAGTCAGGAGTATTTAGCCTTGGAGGATGGTCCCCCCATGTTCAGACAAGATGTCACGTGTCCCGTCCTACTCGTTTTCACGTAAAGTTAGTTTTCATGTACGGGGCTATCACCCTGTGCCGCTGTGCTTTCCAACACATTCCACTAACACCCTCTACGCTTAAGGGCTAATCCCCGTTCGCTCGCCGCTACTAGGGGAATCTCGGTTGATTTCTTTTCCTCCGGGTACTTAGATGTTTCAGTTCCCCGGGTTTGCCTCATTAACCTATGAATTCAGTTAATGATACATGCTTATGCATGTGGGTTTCCCCATTCGGAAATCGTTAGCTCAAATGCTTGTTACTAGCTCGCCAACGCTTATCGCAAGTTACTACGTCCTTCATCGCCTCTGACTGCCAAGGCATCCACCATATACGCTTAGTCACTTAACCATACAACCCAAATAAGTCTCTATGAGAAATACTCGTTGT
>NZ_JAKIKW010000065.1 GCF_023283945.1 Shewanella gelidimarina
AACCAAGTCAGGCCACATCAGTACAACGGTGGTTTGACGCCTGCAGAGTCTGAACGATTATTTCAGAATGACTCTAAGTCCTTGGCCAAAATTAGTTGACCACTTCAACCATCCTCGATTCGCCATTCCTTATTGCCTTACGTATATTTATACCTATAAACTCATCTCAACTAATTTTGGCCACAAACTTGGAGTTATCTGGGATATCCAATGTAGCGTTATAAGTGTGAAACTACCTTTCCACCGATGCACCCGACCATATTTGCTCAATCACCGTGGCGACCCATGCAGTACTCTATCTTCTATAGCCACAATACCCGCCTAAAACGGCTTGCAGCATCAGTGATACCTTTAGCTAGAGTGGGACATCACTTTACTGTTGTGTCGCACAATAAAATACCTCCGGGGGTTATTTGCCCATTAATGTAGAAATTGGGTATTTTGATATGTCTCAGCCTAGTTAATAGTCCCAATAGTGGCTCTAGCTATCCCCAAATTAAGTCACACTAGCCTTGGGGTAGACTTCACGCCTGCCGAGCATCCACTCACCTAACGCGCTATTTTCACGTCACTTTAATGATCAATTTCGATTTGAACATCAAGTTTATTTTTGTGGGCTTTAACGATCTATATTGATGGTTACTTTGATTAGACCCAAACACACCACAAACTTCAGAAACCGTGTCTCCCGCCTTAAATTTGTTTACGATTACAGGTTATTGAGAACGACTTGTAACAATAGAGCGATCGTTTTCTAGGATATCTCTTTCTATGGGAAGTTCCCATACGTGCTAACTCTCAAGCTTTAGACGAGACTTTGTCATTGCCCTCCAGTTAATGCCGGTAACCCCATTTATCCATCCCCGATTTTTCCTCCGCCACGATGCGAACTGATTCCTGATGGTATAGTCTTGCTAGACAGTCAATAACCCCGCTCTCTACATAAAAGCTGGGATAGACACTGCGCCAGCTAGATTTATACCAATTGCATTAAAAGTTTGACCATTCAGCGGGAATTCAAAGCCCTGTAGGCAAGATGGGGGATTGAAGCTAATAGTTATTCTATATCAAAAGCCCACAACGAAGCTTAAAGGGCTTTGCCATTTGATTTAAACGTCGGCCGCACTACGTGAGGGACTCAGACTTTCCACTTCTGCTTTGCATTAGCTTAAAAGGGAATA
>NZ_JAKIKW010000066.1 GCF_023283945.1 Shewanella gelidimarina
ACCAGAAAGGGCCGTTAGCTCAGTTGGTAGAGCAGTTGGCTTTTAACCAATTGGTCGAAGGTTCGAATCCTTCACGGCCCACCACTTCTGAGGTGGATTTGCTTCAAGGCAGATGATTCAGAAACGCAATACCAGCAATACCAGCAATACCAGAAAGGGCTGTTAGCTCAGTTGGTAGAGCAGTTGGCTTTTAACCAATTGGTCGAAGGTTCGAATCCTTCACAGCCCACCACTTCTGAGGTGGATTTGCTTCAAAGCAGATGAATTCAGAAAATGTAATATCAGCAATACCAGAAAGGGCCGTTAGCTCAGTTTCTTGTAGAAACAGACTGTTGGCTTTAACTAATGATAGTTAGTTATTTACTTGGATATATCAGCAATACCAGAAAGGGCTGTTAGCTCAGTTGGTAGAGCAGTTGGCTTTTAACCAATTGGTCGAAGGTTCGAATCCTTCACAGCCCACCACTTCTGAAGTGGATTTGCTTCAAGGCAGATGAGTTCAGAAACGTAATATCAGCAATACCAGAAAGGGCCGTTAGCTCAGTTTCTTGTAGAAACAGACTGTTGGCTTTAACTAATGATAGTTAGTTATTTACTTGGATATATCAGCAATACCAGAAAGGGCTGTTAGCTCAGTTGGTAGAGCAGTTGGCTTTTAACCAATTGGTCGAAGGTTCGAATCCTTCACAGCCCACCACTTCTCCAGGTGGTAAAATGGAGACGGTAAAGATAGGTTAGCTCAGTTGATGCTTTGAATAAGAGCACAGTTGGCTTTACTCTTAACTACCACATTGGTCGAAGGTTCGAATCCTTCACGGCCCACCACTTCTGAGGTGGATTTGCTTCAAGGCAGATGAATTCAGAAACGTAATACCAGCAATACCAGCAATACCAGAAAGGGCTGTTAGCTCAGTTGGTAGAGCAGTTGGCTTTTAACCAATTGGTCGAAGGTTCGAATCCTTCACAGCCCACCACTTCTCCAGGTGGTAAAATGGAGACGGTAAAGATAGGTTAGCTCAGTTGATGTTTTGAATAAGAGCACAGTTGGCTTTACTCTTAACTACCACATTGGTCGAAGGTTCGAATCCTTCACGGCCCACCACTTCTGAGGTGGATTTGCTTCAAGGCAGATGAATTC
>NZ_JAKIKW010000067.1 GCF_023283945.1 Shewanella gelidimarina
ATCGCAAGTTACTACGTCCTTCATCGCCTCTGACTGCCAAGGCATCCACCATATACGCTTAGTCACTTAACCATACAACCCAAATAAGTCTCTATGAGAAATACTCGTTGTCTCAAGCGGGTAAGCTTAAAACAGCCGTATCATAACTAATGGTTTCTACTTTCGCCAAAATTAGAATTTTTCACTTATTGCTGCGACGCAATAAGCCAAGACACTTAATGTTTAAGTGTTTAGAACTCAATTTTTTAATTTCGCGCTAACCCTATAAACAACAACCTACAAGTAAGTCGCTGTCCCTTTTCAGGTTAACACTATCAGCTTTCCAAATTTTTAAAGAACGGGCTTAAAAAAGCCAAAGATAAATTTTCGTTTATCTTTGGCATCTCTATCCAATGCATGCCTTACTTTCTACTGGTAAAGTAAGTTTACTCAGTCAATTAGAATTATTTTCTAACCGACTAGCAAAGTAAATGGTGTATTTACATGAACGTTATCGAACCTAAGTTCTAAACAATCAAGTAAATGGTGGAGCTATGCGGGATCGAACCGCAGACCTCCTGCGTGCAAGGCAGGCGCTCTCCCAGCTGAGCTATAGCCCCATTTACATGCAGTCAAACAAAATCAATCAATTGGTAACACCAAATCGAGTTTAATCAAGGCAGATTAATGTGACGTTTAGTGTTTTTCTAAACGAGTATTAATCTAACGATGAATAAGCGAAGATTTGGTGGGTCAGAGTGGACTTGAACCACCGACCTCACCCTTATCAGGGGTGCGCTCTAACCAGCTGAGCTACAGACCCATTCTTTTTGGTTTTTTAATCCTTACTCTGCGTTACTTTCATCGTTTCTCAGTCATGTGCTAAAGCACACTCCCTACGAAATTCTTCAAGTGCCTTGATTAAGAATCAAAATCCTCAAAAACAACCTTTCGATTATTTTGCTCTTTCTTTATAACAAGCATATCTGTGTGGACACTCAAACGTATTTTCATACTTCAGATGTGAGTTAGTCGTATAGGTAAGGAGGTGATCCAGCCCCAGGTTCCCCTAGGGCTACCTTGTTACGACTTCACCCCAGTCATGAACCACACCGTGGTAAA
>NZ_JAKIKW010000069.1 GCF_023283945.1 Shewanella gelidimarina
GCTGTAATATGTAGATCTATAGCTCAGCCAGCTTCCGTTTAGCGTGTTTTCTATTCTGTTTTCTAGCGCTGCGCAGTAATCATTACATATATAGTGCAGGCGGCTGGGTGCCGATCTCAATAGAAGCGACTTGCAGTTGTAGTTTTACACCACTACCAGATAGCCCTGCGGCCTGCTTAAACAACATCGAGTCAGCCCAAACTGACTTAATGTGCCTTCACTTATCTTGAATTGGCCTGATTTAGATAAAAGCCACATCAGCCCGCTTTCATTTAGAGTGTTTTCATTTTGTTTGCTAGCGCTACGCAGTCACTAATACGCATAATAGTGCCGGAAGCTAAGAGCGAGTTATGGTGGCTTAATGAATTTAAACAATATCGATCCCGGATGAACTGAACTCCATATCACTATTCCCCCGTTTTGAATTGGCTTGATTTAGATAAAAGCCACATCAGCCCGCTTTCCTTTAGAGTGTTTTCATTTTGTTTTCTAGCGCTACGCAGTCATTAATACGCATAATAGTGCCGGAAGCTAAGAGCGAGTTATGGTGGCCTAATGAATTTAAACAATATCGATCTCGGATAAGCTGAACTCAATGTTGCTCTTTCCCCGTTTTGAATTAGCCAGTTTTAGATGAAAGCCACATCAAGTCGTGATTCTTGGCTAGCGACTCTTCTTATTCATTGCTTACTTTATTGATAATAAGCGGCAGCTAAAAGGTCATATCTACAGTTTTGGTGCTGGACGAAAATGAATAATGATTGGCATCATTTGATTGCTGAGCAGGACGTCGAAGAGCGAGCCGCCGATTTGGGGTCATACCGCGAGGTAAAGCTGAGGTATAAAGTTCAAAATCATCATTATTCTGGCCTGCAAGTTTCCAATACTGTACTAGAATAAGGTTCCCATACCGAGATTGGTTCATCAATTGAGGGATAAATTGTGGATAACCTTGTGGGTAAGTGGTGTGTAGGGTGTGGCTATCCCGGATCGGTTAAAAAAGGCTGCTTTAAGGGAGAAAAGCGCTTGCGCTCAGTCGGGATCTCC
>NZ_JAKIKW010000070.1 GCF_023283945.1 Shewanella gelidimarina
GTAGTGTGGGGTTTCCCCATGTGAGAGTAGGTCATTTCCAGGCGCCTAATTTCTCGAAAGAGAGTGAACAGCCCGTTGCTAACGCAACGGGCTTTTTTACGTCTGCGATTTTTGTTTTTGAGTTGATGAACTGACGGAGCGATAGAATGCAGGGCTAATGCAGCAGGCATAATCATAGTGTGCCCATGATGCCATGATGCCATGATGCGAGAGGGTTATTTTGACTCGCTAGGCACTAGGAGCTTGCTTCGTTCTAACGCTTATATTGATATATTCCGCCATTCATGGTGATCGTTGGTTATTTCTAAGCACTTCATTTCTGTTTTTAGGGCTGTAACTATAGCTCAGCCAGCTTCCGTTTAGCATGTTTTCTATTCTGTTTTCTAGCGCTGCGCAGTAATCATTACATATATAGTGCAGGCGGCTGGGTGCCGCTCTCAATAGGAGCGATTTGGAGTTGTAGTTTTACACCACTAGCAGATAGCTCTGCGGCCTGCTTAAACAACATCGAGTCAGCCCAAACTGACTTAATGTGCCTTCTTATCTTGAATTGGCCTGATTTAGATAAAAGCCACATCAGCCCACTTTCCTTTAGAGTGTTTTCATTTTGTTTTCTAGCGCTACGCAGTCATTAATACGCATAATAGTGCCGGAAGCTAAGAGCGAGTTATGGTGGCCTAATGAATTTAAACAAT
>NZ_JAKIKW010000071.1 GCF_023283945.1 Shewanella gelidimarina
CTTTCCTCCTCGCTGAAAGTACTTTACAACCCGAAGGCCTTCTTCATACACGCGGCATGGCTGCATCAGGCTTTCGCCCATTGTGCAATATTCCCCACTGCTGCCTCCCGTAGGAGTCTGGACCGTGTCTCAGTTCCAGTGTGGCTGATCATCCTCTCAGACCAGCTAGGGATCGTCGCCTTGGTGAGCCATTACCTCACCAACTAGCTAATCCCGCCTAGGTTCATCCAATCGCGGAAGGCCCGAAGGTCCCCTCCTTTCCCCCGTAGGGCGTATGCGGTATTAGCAGTCGTTTCCAACTGTTATCCCCCTCGATTGGGCAGATACCTAGGTATTACTCACCCGTCCGCCGCTCGTCACCTCAGGAGCAAGCTCCCTTGTGTTACCGCTCGACTTGCATGTGTTAGGCCTGCCGCCAGCGTTCAATCTGAGCCATGATCAAACTCTTCAATTAAAGTTTTTTGCTTTACTCCGTTAAGAGCAAAGCGGCTCAATGAATTATACTGTTTTTCAAATACCCGAAGATATTCGAAGTTTACATATTGCTATGGTCACTCAGTGGTTCATTGAGTTAATATTTTTGATTGCCTCCTAAGAGGCAATTTCGAATAACTCAACACCTGTGAGTGCCCACACAGATTTGCTTGTCATATTGTTAAAGAGCGTGACACCATCTTTCATGTGTCGCC
>NZ_JAKIKW010000072.1 GCF_023283945.1 Shewanella gelidimarina
ATACTCCTAGTAATAATGGCCTAACAAGACCTGTACTAGTAAGTATTTAGGATGGGAGAGCAAAGAGGCTTGTTATCTCTTCTGCCGCATAGCGGCTTCGTTCAACAAGTTACTCAAACGGGCGCTAAACTGTTGGCTAGCTTCGTTCCTCGCAATTTTAGCCAACAATTTTGCGCCGCTTAGTAAGGCGTTATGTGTAAAGGAAAGTTTTGTGAAAATTAATCTTATAGTTTCATTATTTACTGTTTTCTTAGCTTTAGGGAGTACGAGTGTGTTTGGAAAAAATAAAAATGAATTAACACCTCCGCCGATGGCAAAAGAAGTTAAAGATTCTTTTGAAATTCTTCGTGTTTGGTCTGATCATAATTATTCTAGTGAATTTATTATTGATCCTAAATGGGAAGAGCCAGCGGTATGGGGAATAGCACTCGCTGATATAGTAAAAAACATTGCAGTAGCGCATGTGGAAAAACATGGTGGCAATGTGGAAGAGGTTCAAGAATCTATTTCACAGGTGCTAATAGCAGAACTTCAGGATTCAACAGCACCAGCTCAAAGAGTTGAGTAAATTTACACATAACGAATAAGGATAGGCCGCGCGTAGCCGCGTCCTTATCCCGATTGTTGAACAAGCCCGAGTGATACCTTTATAGTGTAAATATCAGCGTAAGATCTTACGCTTTT
>NZ_JAKIKW010000073.1 GCF_023283945.1 Shewanella gelidimarina
CGTTAAGTCTGGTGATGACAAGCAGTTCGGTAAGAACATGACTAAGGCTAAAGATAAGTTTATCGAAGCGCCATTCACCGTCGTAAGACTATGGCCGAAAGTGCATTATTGCCAAGGTGGTGTACAGGTTAATACTAAAGCCGAAGTGAAAGACAGCTTCACAGGTCAGTCTATCTCTGGTCTGTATGCAGCCGGCGAAGTCTGTGGTGGTATTCATGGTGTGAGCCGTTTAGGTAGTTGCTCAATTCCGGAATGCATGGTGATGGGTATGACAGCTGCACGCAGCGTCATGAAAGCCTAAATTTACCAGATAATAAAAGGAATGAGTGATGAGTAAATTTAAAGCGGTATTAGCGCTAACATTGGGTTGCCTGTTAACTCTATCTGCACAAGCAGTAGAGGTGCGAGACCACCATAAAGAAGTGATCGGTAAAGACTGTAAAACATGCCACGACAATGGCATCAAACAGTTTCCATCAGATCAAGCCTGTTTGCAGTGTCATGATGTTGATGACTTAGCAGAGCAAACAGCGCGTAGCGAAGAAGATAAGTGGCAGAATCCACA
>NZ_JAKIKW010000074.1 GCF_023283945.1 Shewanella gelidimarina
CCTTCATCAGGTGACGCCCAAGGGCCAGATTGAATGTGCGCTAAATGTACAGGAATGGCGCCTAAGCGGAACATCTCATACATACCTTCGCCCGTGGCACCAGGTGCGTTTGTACAACCCACTTCAGCCGTTAACGTTGGATCTTGCGCCATACGTAAATCAACGTTCTGGGCAAAGCCACCCGTTGCCATAATCACGCCACGCTTGGCACGGATATTAAGAACTTTACCTGGCTGGTCTTCTTCAAAGTGATAGTTTTCGCGCATTTTAACGCCAACAACTTCGCCTTGTTCACCGACTAAGAAACCTTCGAACTTAGCGCGGTTATGAGTATGAACACCGAGTTTACGACATTCATTAAGTAGCGGTTGAGTAATACCAGCACCACAACTGACGGTAGTTTGATAAGTACGTGCTACCGAGTGACCGCCTAATTGCTGCAGATAAGGATGGAATTCAGAGCCTGCATCTAAGGTCATTTGCAGTGCTTCTACTGCATGCGAAGCCACGTGACGAAGTAAAGCTTCATCAGCGATACCACGGCCAGATTTAAGCTGATC
>NZ_JAKIKW010000075.1 GCF_023283945.1 Shewanella gelidimarina
GGGTTTCCCCATGTGAGAGTAGGTCATTTCCAGGCGCCTAATTTCTCGAAAGAGAGTGAACAGCCCGTTGCTAACGCAACGGGCTTTTTTACGTCTGCGATTTGTGGTTTTGAGTTGATGAACTGACGGAACAACAGAATACAGGGCTAATGCAGTAGGCATAATCATAGTGTTGTGACCATGATGCCTAGGTGCGAGTCGAACATTCCCAGTCGCCATTCTTTTTTATCTTGGTCTCGAAAGAGAGTGAACAGCCCGTTGCTAACGCAACGGGCTTTTTTACGTTCGAAATTTGTGGTTTTGAGTCGATGAACTGACGGAACGAGAGGTTTTTTTGACTCGCTAGGCACTAGGAGCTTGCTTCGTTCTAACGCATATATCGATATATTCCGCCATTCATGGCGATCGTTGGTTATTTCTAAGCACCTCATTTCTGTTTTTAGGGCTGTAATATGTAGATCTATAGCTCAGCCAGCTTCCGTTTAGCGTGTTTTCTATTCTGTTTTCTAGCGCTGCGCAGTAATCATTACATATATAGTGCAGGCG
>NZ_JAKIKW010000076.1 GCF_023283945.1 Shewanella gelidimarina
AAACGCACCTGGTGCCACGGGCGAAGGTATGTATGAGATGTTCCGCTTAGGCGCCATTCCTGTACATTTAGCGCACATTCAATCTGGCCCTTGGGCGTCACCTGATGAAGGCGGATTCGGTTATGTGTCTAACTATTCTATCTACAATTTCCCTCATTCAATGGCTGTAAACCGCCTAACGGGTAAGCGTTTCATGAACGAAATTGCTGACCGTAAGACGCGTGCCGATGCTGAGCTAAGTTGCCGTGATGAAAAGGGTAACGCACTGCCTCCAATCTTGATCACTAGCTACAAGGATTCTAAAAAGCATCCGAATACTAAGAAAGTAATCAAGTACAACGTGGGTTGGAAGTTCGATTCAGTTGAAGAGCTTGCCAAGCATTTTGAAGTGCCGCTTACAGCGCTTAAAGCTCAGATCGCAGAGTATAACGAATTCGTTAAGTCTGGTGATGACAAGCAGTTCGGTAAGAACATGACTAAGGCTAAAGATAAGTTTATCGAAGCGCCATTCACCGTCGTAAGACTATGGCCGAAAGTGCATTATTG
>NZ_JAKIKW010000077.1 GCF_023283945.1 Shewanella gelidimarina
CTTGTAGAAATGGAAGTTCGTGAACTTCTTTCTGAATATGACTTCCCAGGTGATGACTTACCAGTTATCCAAGGTTCTGCGCTTAAAGCCCTTGAAGGCGAGCCAGAGTGGGAAGCTAAAATTCTTGAGCTTGCAGAAGCACTTGATACTTATATTCCAGAGCCAGAGCGTGCTATTGATGGTGCATTCATTCTTCCAATCGAAGATGTTTTCTCAATCTCAGGCCGTGGTACAGTTGTAACTGGTCGTGTAGAGCGCGGTATCATCAAAATCGGTGAAGAAGTAGAAATTATTGGTATCCGTGATACTACTAAGACTACTTGTACTGGTGTTGAAATGTTCCGCAAGCTTCTTGACGAAGGTCGTGCTGGCGAAAACTGTGGTGTTCTTCTACGTGGTACTAAGCGTGAAGATGTTGAACGTGGTCAGGTTCTTGCTGCTCCAGGTTCAATTACTCCACACACAACTTTTGAGTCAGAAATCTACGTTCTGTCTAAAGAAGAAGGCGGACGTCACACTCC
>NZ_JAKIKW010000078.1 GCF_023283945.1 Shewanella gelidimarina
CACCTCGGTAAGCTTCAATATTTGCGTTTCAACCCAACCTCGGCGATGGTCGTAGTTTTTACCCGTGTATTTATCATCACCACAGAGAAAGGCACGACGCACTACGCGGCTGCAACAGTGATAATACGGGGTGTCTTCGATACTGATCAGAGTTCGTCTTGGTCTTGGTCTTGGCATACAACCTCCTTGTTAAATGCTCTTTCAAAGCTTAGTCGGAGGTTATCAGTTATGCCATTAACAATGGCTGTCTATGTATTTTTAAATATTTAGGCCGAAAGAGTGGTGTTCTGCTTGACGTGGGGAGTCATACCAACGCCTTGCTAAGCGGCGCAGAATAGTTGGCTAAAATGTGCGAGGAACGAAGCGCAGCCAACTGTTTTGCGTCCGTTTGAGCAACTTGTTGAACGAAGCCGCTATGCGGCAGAAGAGATAACAAGCCTCTTTGCTCTCCCATCCTAAATACTTACTAGTACAGGTCTTGTTAGGCCATTATTACTAGGAGTAT
>NZ_JAKIKW010000079.1 GCF_023283945.1 Shewanella gelidimarina
TAACGACCATATTGATGTGCAGTCACTTAAAGCGGGCGAAACACTGACCCGTACCATCACTGTCACCAGTGCTGATGGCACAGCCAGTCACAATGTGATCATCTCCATTGTTGGCACCAATGACGTCCCGGTTGTCACTAACCTAGCCGATCAACTCTCTGGCAGCGTCACCGAAGCCGGTCATGAAGATGACGGTACCGTGCTTGCTGGTACCGCGACAGCTACAGGCCAACTTAGCGCGTCCGATGTCGATACTGGTGCAACGCAAACGTGGTCAGTACAAGGCACGCCGGACACCACTTATGGCACCTTCGCCGTCGATGCTGACGGCAAGTGGACCTACACCTTAAACAATGACGATGCCGACACCCAGGCATTAGCCGAAGGCGATTCTGAGACATTGACCTTTGTGGTCCGTGTCATGGATGACAAAGGCGCCTATGTCGATCAAACTGTCACCGTTATCATTACGGGTACCAACGACGTCCCGGTTGTCACTAAC